>JAYZEQ010000005.1:0-245083 GCA_036337175.1 Pseudomonadota bacterium | reverse complement strand
GGCGTCGCCGATGCTGATGACGCCGCTCGCCGGGTCGATGTCGAAGGCCGGCGCGCCGTCGCCGCCCTTGATCTGCCAGGCGCCGATGGAGTCGCCTTCATCGGGATCGCTGCCGGTCGCCGTGCCGACGACGTTCGCCGGCCCCTCGCCGAGCACGAAGCTCTGGCCGGGATCGACGACGGGACGGCCGTCGTTGAGATAGCGCGCCGCGAACTGCGCGAAGGTCGGCCAGCTCGGCGTCGCCGTGTGGCCCTCGTGGTGGCGGCGCCAGGCGATGGTGCCGTCGAGGAAGGCGACGTCGATAGGCGGCGTGCCGCCGATCGATTCGTCCGGACCGGAGGTGAACACCGTTCCTTCCGGGATGATCTGGCCGAGCCAGCCGAGCAGGTTCCACACCGGCGAAGCGAGCTTGCCGGAAAGGAACATGCCGCGCGGGTCCTGCCAGGCGTCGCCGTTGCCCGGCGGCGTGTCGGTGCCGCCGTTCTCGTACACCGCGCGAGGGGCGATCAGCGAGATCGTGGAGTGGGCGTCGACATCGAGCAGCTCGACTTTGCGCGGATATTGCTGGTCCGGATAGAGACGGCCGCCATACTTCATGATGTTGCCGTTGACCCAGTGATACTCCGAGGTCGAACTGGCGACGAACTCCAGCGTTTCGCCATAGTGCCGGCGAATCAGGGCGTTGCCGAGCGCGCCGCCGGAGCTCGGAAAGGCGACGGCGATGCGGTCGTCATAGGCGGCGGCGACCATGGTTCCCTTGCCGTACCGCGAATGGCCCTGAAGGCCAATCTTGTCGGCGTCGATGTCGGGATCCGTCTCCAGCTGGTCGATCAGCCGGCTGATGCCCCAGCCCCAGGCGACCAGCGCGCCCGGATCGTCCGGCTTGCGCCAGTCGCCCTTGTTGGCCAGGCCGATGATATAGCTCGACAGGTTCGCCCCGCCGCTGTCCGGCTGAACGCTGCCGGGGTTGAACGTGCAGATTCCGATGTCGTACGGCGCGGTGTACTGGAACTGCGTCGTGCTGCCGCCAAAGGTGATGATGGCGGGATATTTCTTGCCGCCCCCCGCCGGATAACGGCACTGGGCGATGATGCGCGGCGTATTGCGCAGCGCGGGATAGCCGGAGATGTCGACCGTGCCGGTCAGCGTCTTCTGCATGTACGGATAGCTGACGCCGCCCACGACCTGCGTGCCCGTCGATTGGGCGCTTTCAACCCATGTGACGGGGATGCTTGGATCGATGGGCTTCCCGTAAAGTTCCTGCTGCACGAGATTGAAGATCTCGGGACGGCGCCGGATCCACCAGTCTTCCGGGTTGGCGACCGCGGCCCCGTTCTTCATCTTCAGAAGATCGATGTCGGTGTAGCGCGGCGTTGAGAACGGCCCGTAATCGCCGGCGCCGCTCAGCGCGCCGCCCGCTTCGCCAGCGTCGCTGTCGTATGTGTGCCAGAGGCCCCAGGCCGTTCGCACGATCGTGTGACGGGGCGGATCGGTCCAGTTGCCCTCAGGGTTCGCGGGATCGCGCGGCATGGCGTTCACCGGCGCCGTGGGATCCTCGATGCGCGGCGGCAGCGCGGGATAGGAGAGCCCGAGCTGGCACATCATTCGGTCGCGGTCCTGCGTCGAGGTGACCGAACTCGTCGGAAAGTCTGGCAGACCGTCGCATACTTGCGCGAGAGCCGGCATGGCGGGAAGAAACGCAACGGTCAGGGAGCCGAGCAGGGCTCCGCGCACAACGGATTTTTTAACAGGCACTGGGTAACCTCCCCGTAAGATCGAGACCGCCTTGCACGGGCGCGGAAGCGAAGTCGAGCGTGCGCTTCAGTCGGCGTGACCGCGCTTTCAGGGCGCAGGCCGCCGCTTCCCGCATGCGTTCCGCATGCGGATCGTAACCGCGATGATCAGCCTCTGTTTGCTTTGTCGATGCGAGAGTTTCCTCTCGCAAGGGAGACTATGGTAGCGCTCTCATTCGTGTCAATCCTTGACCGGTGAGGGCGTTCGTTTTGTGAAGGCGGGAAAGGACGTATACCAATGGGTTTAGTAAAACTCGATATAAT
Organism: Pseudomonadota bacterium; assembly: GCA_036337175.1. Classification (GTDB taxonomy): domain Bacteria; phylum Pseudomonadota; class Alphaproteobacteria; order Caulobacterales; family Parvularculaceae; genus Amphiplicatus. The sequence goes on along the minus strand of JAYZEQ010000005.1, from coordinate 243,026 downwards.
AATGCGTCTTTCTTTATTCGAGGGCGGGCGCGTCTTCGCATCCGCAGCATGCGGCTGGGTGTATTTATCCGTATAGGGATAATAGCAAACTCAGGCGACCGCCGTCGTCCCAAAGGGGACGATCTTGTTGCCGACGTCATGCCCGATGTCCGCTCGGCCCAAATACGCGACGCCGCCGCGTCCGCACCAGTAGCGCGCAACATCCTCTTCGGTCTTGCCGAAATCAGGGTCGTTCGGAAGAACGTCGCTGACTCGGCCAAGCATGATTCCGGCGATGCGGCGCATGCTCGGCGTGGATGTGATGTGGAAGAACGCCCGGTCGATGCGATACATGTGCTCGGAAACGTCCTCGACCATAACGACGTGCCCGGAGAGATCCGGCTCGTAGGACGTGCCAAGCAGATGGCTGAGGATGGTGAGATTGAAGGCGGCGACGGGTGTTCCTTTCATGACCGACGGTTCGAGCGCCGCCGGGTCGCCTTTGACAAGATAGTCGAGCGCCCGCGCCACGGCCGCCTCGCCGCCGGCGCGGTTGATGTCGGCCGGCATCGGCCCGTGTACGGGCCTGCCGATGCGTTCGCGATAAAGGCGGGCGAGCACCATTCCGAGATCGCTGTAGCCGAGATAGACCTTCGCCCGGGCCGCCTCGCTGAGTCTGGCGAACAGGCCCTCGTCGAGCCGGCAGGAGCCATAGCCGCCGCGGGCGAACCAGATCGCGTCGAAGGCGGGATCGTTCGCGACTTCGAGAAAGGCGGCGCTGCGCTCGGCGTCGGAGCCGGCGAAATGGCCATCAGAGAGAAAGCATTGCGGGTGGAAAACGATCTCCGGCGCCGCTTCGCCGTAACGGGCTGCCGCGAGGGCGAGCACCCGATCCGCCGCCTCGCGCCGCATGGCGCAGGCTGGGGCGACGACGGCGATGCGCAGACGGTTCGTCATTGAGGACATGAAAAAGCCCGTCTCCGGGCGCTCACTTGTTTTCAACCGACTTCCTGTATAGCGAGCCGGCGATGAATGAAATGCAAAGCTATTTTCTTGTCGGCGCCGGCGGCAGCGGCATGCTGCCTCTCGCGCTGATTCTGAGGGCCAAGGGCCATATGGTCGAAGGCTCGGATCGGGCGCTCGATCAGGGCCGCACCGCTCCGAAGTTTGACTATTTGCGCGCCCAGGGGATCAAGCTTCACCCGCAGGACGGAACGGGCGTCACAAGCTCCAGCCAGATCGTCGTGGCCTCGGCTGCGGTTGAGGATACCGTGCCGGATATCGTCGCGGCCCGGCGCGTCGGCGCGCGGAAAATTTCCCGCGCTGATCTGCTCGCCGAACTTTTCAACGCTTCGCCGCTCGGCGTCGGCGTAGCCGGCACCAGCGGCAAGTCGACGACGACGGCGATGATCGGCTGGATCCTGCATTGCGCAGGGAAGGATCCAACGGTCATGAACGGCGCGGTGATGAAGAACTTCGTCACCCCCGATGTGCTGTTCGCAAGCGCCCTCGTCGGCGGCGGCGCGCCGTTCGTGTCCGAGATCGACGAGAGCGACGGCTCGATCGCAATGTTTTCGCCGCGCATCGCTGTTCTGAACAATATCTCGCTCGATCATAAGACAATGGATGAGCTTCGCCGGCTTTTCGGCGATTTCGTAAGCAAAGCCGAAACCGCCATTGTCAATCTCGACAACGAGGAAACGGCGCGCATCGCGGCGCGCGCGAAAAAACCTATCGCCTACAGTCTTGCGGATGATGCGGCGCGGCTACTGGCGAGCGACATCCGTCCCGAACGTTATGGCGTCTCGTTTTCAGTCCGCGACCGCGAATCCGGCGCATCGGCGCGCGTCGATCTGAAAATGCCGGGGCGCCATAATGTCTCGAACGCGCTCGCAGCCGTCGGCGCGAGTCTCGCCTGCGCTGTTTCGCTTGAAGACGCCGCGGCGGCGCTCGGCGCCTTCGCCGGCGTCAGGCGCCGCATGGAAGTCGTCGGTGAGGCGGGCGGCGTTACGGTCATCGACGATTTCGGTCATAACCCCGACAAGATCGCGGCGACGCTCCGCACCCTGCACGAATTTCCGGGCCGCCTGCTGGTCATGTTCCAGCCGCACGGATACGGTCCGCTGAACAAGATGAAGGCCGAGTTCATCGACTGCTTTGCGCGCTATCTTTATAAGGACGATATTCTTGCGATGCCCGAGCCGGTCTATTTCGGCGGCACGGTGGACCGCACGACCTCCAGCGCGGATATAGCGGAGGGCGTCGCCGCGCGGGGGCGGAAGGCGAGCGCTTTCAGGAACAGGGCGCAATGCGGCGACTTTTTGCTCAATGAAGCGCGAACGGGCGATCGCATTATCGTTATGGGCGCGCGCGACGATACGCTGTCAACGTTCGCGAGCGAACTGCTTGAAAGGATTTCTTAACCGTCGCCGCGGTTCGCTGCTGCGATCTCAAGCCTTTGAAATAAAGCATTTGCGGAATCGAAAGCATTCCGGGCGCAACAATGGCGCGTCCCCGGGAGACCCCTGTCAGGAGGGGAGGACGCCATGATTTCGTTTTTCGATGTTTATTCTCTGGTGCTGCTCGTGATCTCGCTCACGGTGTTTTTCGTGCGCTATATCCGTCAGGACCCGCCGATCATGCCGTATCTCGTGATCGCCTGCGTGTGCGCCATCGGCAACTGGCTTGGCGATAACGGCGGGGGCTGGGCGGCGATCGCGCTGCTGACCGCCGCGTCGTTCCTTTTCCTCTCGCTGCTCTTCCGGCCGACCCGCAGCCAATGGCGCGAGGAAGCCGAGCCTTCCCACGCGCGCAAATCCACCCCCGCGACGCCGTCCGGGGCCCGCTGAGCGCTTCGATTAACGCTTTATCAGCCTTACCGAGCCAACACTTTCCCGCTGCGCGGCGCAGATTTGTCAGCGCGCTTGAGGGATTGCGATGGGCGGCGAGCCGCTGAGAAACGATGGGGTGCGCACCCGGCTTGCTATGGCCGGCCGGCGCTTTCACGCATGGTGGGAAGGCTATGCGTTCGACGCCGTTCTCGAACGCGAAGATGTCGCGTCCCGGCATGGCGGTCTGGCTTCAGGCCCGACCGCAGAAAACGAAATCGCCGAATGGATATGGGGCGCCGGGCGGCACGAACCCGGAGAGCCCGCCTTCACGATGCGGCTCGCGCGAACGCTTGGCCTCGCCGCCAGGGCGCGCGTCACGGTCTTGGGGGCCGGCGCCGGAGGCGTCCTGCGCGATCTGAAATCCGGAACGAAATGGAAAACGTCAGGACTCAGCCGAACCGTGTTTCGCGCTCCGGGGCTTGATCTTCGTTCCTATGACGAGGCGGTGTCGCGCCTGAACAAGGGCGTCGCCGACGGCGCGCTTTGTTTTTTCGAATTGCATCGCGACGCCGATCCGGCGGCCTTCGGGCGTTTCGCGGCGGAATTGGTGCGCCCTGGCGCGCCCGTCACTTTTGTTGATTTCGCCATCGCTCGAAAAGGCGTGCGTCTGAAAAGCTGCTTTACGAATCCGTGGCCAGGCGCGCCGCGGATCGCGGGCGACTATATTCGCGCGCTGAAGGACGCCGGTTTCACAGTGTCCGATACGGCCGACGAGACCCGCGGCTACATTCCACTGGTGGCGCGGGGCTGGGCGCACTGGAAACGCGCCTACGACGCTGCATCGCGTACGGCGGATTCCCGGTTGCGCATCGAGCGGCTGCGCGCGCTCAGCGACTATGCGCAATTGTGGGCGGAGCGTTACGACGCGCTGCGCGCCGGCCAGCTTCAGGTGCTGCGCATTCAGGCGCGGAAAGCGGCGTAACGGGCGCCGGGCGGATCAACGGCGATAACGGAACCAGTCGTCTATCCGTGCGAAAATGATATAGAGCACGGCGATAATGATCAGGATTTGCAGCGCGAACTGGATCTGCGCGTCTGCTGCGTGCTTTTCGTGTTTCGCGGGCCGCGGGCTGCCCACCTCCACCGCTTCAGACGTTTCGCGGACGCCGTCGGTGATTTTGACGTCGGAGCCGTCGTCAACGACGACGGGCGCATCGGTCGCGCCGCTGGAATCGCCCGGCGCCGCTGTTTCGGTATCAGGGGAAGAATCCGGCTGTTGATCGCCTGCGTCAGTAGCGCCGCCGGCGTTCGCAGGCGTTCCGTGCGGATCGACGAGCGGGCCGCCGCTCTCGGTGAGGCCGCTGCCGCTTTGAATGTTGGTTTCGAGCTTGTCGAGATCGTTGGCGCTGTCGCGTCCCAGGCTTGAGGCTGCAACGCCAGCGCCGCCGGCGACGGTCGCTCCTTGCACGGACCGGCTTTCGGCGAGGTTGGGCCGGCGCGGCGCATCTTCGACGGGGGTAATCCGGCTGTTCTCGGCCAGCCGGTCTTCGCCCTTCACGGGAGGCGGCTCCACAGGCTCGAGAAAAAGGGCGCGCTCGGCGGCGCGCCGGCGGGTGAGTCCGGTAACGGCGCGAAGGACGCCGCCGACCGTCGCCTTGTTCCACCAGGTCAGCGCCTCGGCGGCGCCCACCCGGTCCTTTGCGTTCAGTCTCCGGCGGGCGGTCGAGCCTTTGAAGGCTTCGATCCCGACATTGTAGACGAAGGAAACGAGCGCATCGAATTCGTTCTGGTTGAGGGGCACGCTGACGAGCCGGGCGACCGCTTCCTCGCGTGGTTTGAGGTCGCGCTTCAAAAGCTCTTCGGCTTCCCGCTCGGAGATTTTCATGCCGGGCTGAACATCCGGACCCGTATGGCCGTAGCCGATGGTCCAGATGCCGGCGATGTCCTGATACGCTTCAAGCTCCAGGCCCTCGAAGCGTTTCAAGAGCGCGACGCCGTTATTCGATACCCTCATGACCCATTCTTCCCCTGCTCGGGAAAATCTTACCGTCAAAACCGTGGCGAGTGTAGGGCGGCCGGCGACTTCGGTAGGCGGCGCGCAAATCTGTGATAGCCTCGCCAAATAATCGTCACAAAGTCGAGGGGATCATGGGTAAGTCATTGAAATTCGCGGCTATGCTGGCCGCCGTCTTCGGGTTCGGCGCTGCGCAGGCGAATGCGCAGGGGACCAACAGCCTGGCGCAGGCGGGCCCTGTGCTGCAGGAGATCAGCGCTGCGGAAGTTGCGGCGATGATGACCGAGATCGGCGTCACGACGCAGCCAGTGCGCGTCGAGGGGCTGCCTGAGCCGATCCTCCTCGCCCAGACGGCTAGCGGCGCCCGCTTCCTGTTTTACTTTTTCGGGTGCGACAATCCTGCGACGGCGAGCGGCTGCGCCAACACTGTCGTATCGACGGGCCTGCCCATGTCGGGCGTGCTCTATGACGCGATCAACGATTTCAACGGCGAGGCGAACGTAACGGTCGCGGTAAGCGTGCCGAGCGAACAGCTCGTGATGTTCGGGAGGAATATACTGGTCAGCGGCGGACATTCGCGCGACCTCTTCCAGGCGACCGTCTACCTGTTCCTCACCGACGTTTCGTCGTTCGTTCAGAAGAACGCCGGCGCGACCGCCGTGGCGTTTTCGCGCGGCAGGGAGCCCGCCTCCAAGATCAACAGGGCGACGGGGAGTCAGGCGCCGGCCCACGCGTTCGGTCTTGATGATCTTTCGCAGATTGTCGCCGTCGCCATAGCCAACACCGGAACGGTCGATTTCTCGGTGAAGGATCCTCGCGCCGACTAGGCCTTTTCATTGACGGCCAGCGGGGCCGACGACAGGGGGCGAGAAGTTTTCGGTCCGCTATAACCGACGGCGGCGTCTTTCGCGCCCGCTTCCTCTGCGACCGCCCTGAGCACTCCCTCAGCGGCGAGACGGGCGCCGTCGAGAAGGGCGCGCTGTTCGCCGGCGCGCGTCTCGAAGTCGAGGGTGATCGCCCTGAGGCGCTTCATCAGCTCGTCGCCGGCGCCGACGACGAGGCTGCGGTCCGCCGCAATGGCGCGGATCGATTGCGCGTATGCGGCGGCGAGCCGCGCCTTGTCCGCCTGAAGCGGCGCCAGATCGCCCGGCCGGCGCGCAGCGAGCGCTTCGTTCTCCTTGACGAAGATCGCAGTAAGCTCTTCGGTCATGGCGATCAGCGTTTCAACGCGAACGGCGGGATCGATTAGTACGGCTGCCATGACTTTCTTCCTTATAGCGATGAAATTTGTGAGCGCTCGCCCTGAAGGCGGATGAGAGCGGCTTTCACCTGATCGGCTATGCCGAAGCCGCCGCGCGCTGCGATCGACTTGGCGTATTCTTCCTGCAGGAGGCCAGCGAACGCTTTTTCCCCCGGGCCGCCCCCGGCGAGGCCGGGCGTTTCCACCGAAGAGAAAACGGGCGCGAGCAATTGCGCGATGACCAGCGCTTCGAATTCCTGCGCCGTTTTGTCGATCCGCATCTGTGCGGGAGAGGGGGGCTGCGATGAGGCGAAGGCGGCGGCGATTTCCATCACATCACCTCGATATCGGCCTGCAGCGCGCCCGCCGCCTTGATCGCCTGCAGGATGGCGATCATGTCGCGCGGGCTGACGCCGAGCGCGTTGAGGCCGTCGACCAGTTCGGCCAGTCGGACGCCGCCCGAAACGATGCGGAGCTGGCCGTTTTCCTCGTTGGCGCTGACATCGGTCCGCGGCAGCACGACAGTATTTCCCCTGTCCGAAAACGGATTGGGCTGACTGGCCTGCGGCGTTTCGCTGACCGAAATGGTCAGCGACCCTTGCGCGATGGCGACGGTCGAGACGCGCACGTCGTCGCCCATGACGATGACGCCGGACGCCTCGTCGATCACGACGCGGGCGGCGTAATCGGGGTCGACCCGCAGGCTCTCGATATCGGTGATGAGGCCGACCATGTCGCCGTCGAAATTGCGCGGCTTCACCAGCCGCACCGTACCAGGATCGACGACCGAGGCGGAACCCTCTCCGAGGCTGGCGTTGATGGCGCGCATGATGCGCCGCGCCGTCGTAAAGTCAGGATTGCGCAGCGCGAGGCGGACCTGTTCCTGCGCGGCGATGTCGTAGGTGATTTCGCGTTCGACCACAGCGCCGTTGGCGATGCGGCCATTGGTGGGCACGCCGCGAGTTACGGAGGCCCCCTGACCGCGGGCGGAAAAGCCGCTGACCGCGACCGAGCCTTGCGCAACCGCGTAGACTTCGCCGTCGGCGCCGTAGAGCGGCGTCACCAGCAGGACGCCGCCGCGCAGGCTTTCCGCGTCTCCGAGCGCGCTGACCGACACGTCGATGCGCGTGCCTTGCGTCGAGAAGGCCGGCAGTTGCGCCGTCACCATGACGGCGGCGATGTTGTCCGTGTCGAGGTTTTCGGAGCGGATGTTGACGCCCATGCGCTCCAGCATCGAGACGATGCTCTCGCGGGTGAAGGGCGTGTTGCGGATGCGGTCGCCCGTGCCGTCGAGACCGACCACGAGCCCGTAGCCGATCAGCATGTTCTCGCGGACGCCCTCGACATCGGCGAGGTCCTTGATGCGCGAGGCAGCGCTGGCCGCGCCGCCCGCCAACAGCGCGCAGGACAGCAGCATGACGGCGAGAACAGGTCGGAGCGTGAAGCGCACGGCGGCCATTCATGTTGTCGTTGACAGTCCGCAGGGAAAAGCCAAACCCGTGCCACTTCCTGCGCGCCGGCGGGTGCTGGACATTTCCATGCTGAATCAGTCGCTTAGATGGAGATGCCGGGGTTCCGTCGAAGGCTTGCGCAGCCGCGCGCGATCAGCGGCGGCAAATTCTGCCGGGTCGCATCTGCCCCCATTAACGCAACCTTTATGGCGCGCCGCGCAGTCTCTCCGCATGGGAGCCGCCGCATGATTCGCATTTCCGGAGTGGGCAACGCCGCCGCGTCCGCGGGCCCGCGCAAGACGACGCGCGCCGGCGCCGGCTTTCGGGTCGACGCCGCCGCATCGCCCGGCGGCGCGGGGGAGACGGCTCCGGCCGCGCCGGTCGAGACCCTGAGCGCGCTTATCGTGCTCCAGAGCGAAGCCGCAGGCGAACGAGGAGGCCGAGGCAAGGCTGTAGCGACCGCAAGGCTGACGCTCGACTTGCTTGACCGGCTGCGTCTGGGGCTCATCGAAGGACAAATCTCAATGAGCGACCTCGAGGCTCTCGCGCATGCAGCATCGAGCCGCGCCGACGCCGGCGGAATTGACAGCGGCCTTGCGGGACTGCATGAGGAAATCGCATTGCGGGCGCGCGTCGAACTCGCAAAATTAGGGCGCTAGGCGCGCGCGCCTCCAGGCCGCGCTTCAGACGCCTCCGCATAGCTTCGCGAAGCTCGAAGCAACTAATCGTTTCTTATTGAATTTTCGTGACAAACGAGGCTTCAGAGGGCTCCAAAGTTTGCTTGAGCAGCCCGGGGAGCGCCGCTATACAGGCCGCGCCATCGCGCAGGAAGACGCGAGGCGGGTCGAGGCGAGGGAGCGTAGAGTGATGGGAGTGAAGAAGGTGTCTGTGATGGAGCTTGAAGAATATCGTCCGAGCGAGGACGAACCCTTCATGAATGACCGCCAGAAAGAATACTTCAAACGCAAACTTCTCGAGTGGAAACAGGATATCCTGCGCGAAAGCAAATATACGCTTGAGCAGCTTCAGGAAGATAATCACAACCTTCCCGACCTTACCGATCGGGCTTCCAGCGAAACCGAAAAAGCGCTTGAACTGCGGACGCGCGATCGCCAGCGCAAGCTCATCGCAAAGATCGACGCAGCGTTGCGCCGGATCGAAACCGGCGAATACGGTTACTGCGAAGAAACCGGCGAACCGATCGGACTCCGTCGCCTTGAAGCAAGGCCAATCGCCACGCTGTCGCTCGAGGCCCAGGAGCGGCATGAGCGCTCGGAAAAAGTGCACAGAGACGATTAGGCCGTTTTTGTTCCGCCGGCCAAAGAGCGGAGCCTTCCGGCGAGAAACTCTCCGAAGCCTGCACCCGCCGGCGAGGCGGATCAGCTTTTTTCAACCGCGGCAAGCATTGCGTTTGTGACCGATTGCCGGAGGCGGAAATAATCCGCCCATGGATCGCCCTGAAGAGACGCCAGACGGTTTTCGATATTCTTAAGCGTATATCGCGCCGCGGAATCGGTTTTCTTCAACTCTTCCCATGAGACCGGCGTGGCGATCGGCGCGCCTTTGCGCGCCCGTGTCGAATAGGGCGCTACGGCCGTGGCCCCGCGTTCGTTGCGCAGCCAATCGATGAATATCCTGTTCTTCCGTTTCGCCTTGGCGGCGGCGGCGACATATTTCGCCGGCGCCGCCGCTTCGAGCGAACGGGCGACGCCGCGGCAAAATTCCTTGATGTCGCCCCACGAACGCCGGCGCGAGATCGGCGCAATGACGTGGACGCCTTTTCCGCCGGTGAGCAACGGGTAACTTTGCAAGCCCAGGGCGGCCAACGTATCGCGCACGTCGAAAGCCGCGCGCCGCACTTCCGAAAACCCAACGCCTTCATCGGGATCGAGATCGAGAATGATGCGCTCAGGCCGCTCGACATTGTCGCTACGCGCGCCCCAAAGATGCAGCTCCAGCGCGCCGATCTGCGCCGCCGCGACGAGGCCCTTCTCGTCATTGATGACGAGATAAGGCTCATCCTTTCCGGTCTTGCTCTGAATGACGACGGAGTCGATTTCCTTCGGCGCGGAGCGGTTATGATGCTTCTGGAAGAAGCATTCGCCGCCGCTGCCGTCCGGGCATCTCACCAGGCTGATCGGACGGCCCTTGAGGTAAGGCAGGATTCTGTCCGCGTGCAGAAAGAAATAATCGGCGAGCGCGCGCTTGGTTACGCCCTGTTCTTCGTAGAGTATCTTGTCCGGGTGAGTGAGCGTCACGCCGGCGATGCGTTGCGGGGTCGTGTCTGTGGTCATGGTCACTTGTTCCGGCGGTTTGTCTTCCCGCAGTCCCTGATAACTCGGATGCCGCAGCCGGCCTTCCGGGGTCCGCTCAGAGTAGGCTATCTCGACGACAAGGCTGGGCTCCAGCCAGACGGCGTTGCGCCGTGCTTCGGCTGGCGTCGATGCGATAGGACTCGTCTTGCGCGTCAGTCCGCGCATGCGTGTTTTCAGGCTGGAGAAGGCGCTTTCGTCGAATCCAGTTCCCACCCGGCCGCGATAGCGCAGCTCGCCGTCTTCGTACTCCCCGAGAAGAAGTGATGCGAAGGCGCGGCCCCGCTTCTCCGATTTTCGATAGCCGACGACGATGAATTCGTCGCGTCCGGAGCATTTGGACTTGATCCAGCTTGAGCCCCGTCCGGAACGGTACGGGGCGGCGGCTTTTTTGGAAATAACGCCTTCCATGCGCATGGCGCAGGCCATTGCTATGACCGCCTCGCCGCCGCCTTCTATATGGTCGCTGAAGCGCAACGGGTCGACCGCCGGTTCAATGATCCGTTTGAGGGCCGCCTTTCTTTCGATCAGAGGGCGTTTGCGCATATCCTCGCCGTCGAGTTCGAGAAGGTCGAAGGCGTAATAGATGAGGGTTGCGCCGCCGTTTTCTTCGACCTGCTGCAACGCGCTGAAATCGCTGTGTCCATTGTCGTCGATAGCCACCAATTCGCCGTCTATCGCCGCATCCTCGATGGGTAAGGCGCCTAACGCTTCGGCGATAGACGGAAAGCGGCGCGTCCAGTCGCGGCCGGTTCGGGTCGCAAGCCGCGCGCGTCCATCGGCGATCAGCGCCTGAATCCGGTAGCCGTCATATTTTATTTCATGCACCCACTCGTCGCCTTCCGGCGGCGCGTCTCGCAACGTAGCCAGTTGGGGGGGCGTGAAGGCCGGCGGTTTTCGCTTCGCGCCCTTTCGTTTTGGCGATCGTTTGTTTCGCCGTATTCCTGCCGCAGCGCGCCGCGTTCCGCTGAGATCGAGGCCTGACTTCACGCTGGTCTTCCATTTCTGTGCAGGATCTATATTGGCGTCAGACAGCTCATCTCTCTCTTTTACGAGCAGCCAGTTTTCCCGTTTTTCGCCGCGTTTTTTTTTCATCCTGATTAGGGCGAAACCGCCCTTGAGACGTTCGCCGGCGAGGTCGAAAACGAGTTTGCCTTTCTTCAGGCCGTCATGAGGATCACCTTTCGGAATCCAGCTTCCTCGGTCCCACACGATGACCGTCCCGGCGCCGTAGCCTTTGGGAATGACGCCCTCGAAAGACCCATAAGTCACGGGATGATCTTCCGTGCGAACAGCCAGACGCTTGTCGGCTGGATTCATGCTAGGCCCCCTCGTCACCGCCCAGCTTTTCAAAACACCGTCCAGTTCCAGTCTGAAATCGAAATGCAGCCTGCGCGCATCATGCTTCTGCACGACATACAGTTCGCCTCTACGGCTCTGGACATCGCCTTTCGGTTCGGGCGTGGCGGAGAAGTCGCGCATCTCGCGGTACCGTCTGAGGGCGTCGCGTGACTTCGCCATAGCCGCCTAACCGGCCTTTCTCTTGGTCTTTTTCGCCGGGCTGCGGCGCTTGGCGGCGCGCGACGGGGATTTTTTCGCGCGCCCGCCTTTTGCGACGCTTTTCTTCAAGGCTTCCATCAGATCGATGACATTGCCGTTTTGCGGAAGCTCTTCGTCGGCGACGGAAACGCCGCCCTTCTTCTGCTTTTCGGCGATCAGCTCCTTGAGCGCCGCCGCATATTGCGATTTGAAAGATTCCGGCTTGAACGGCGCCGATTTGCGTTCGATGAGTTCACCGGCGAGCGACAGCATCTCCTTGTCGACCTTGATCTCGGGGATGTCATCGAAAATCCGGTCGCTCGCTTTGATCTCGTTCGCATAGCGCAGCGTTTCCAACAGCAGCCCGTCTCCGCACGGTTTGACCGCGACGAGATGATCGCGACCCCTGGACGCCATCTGTCCGAGTCCGACTTTTTTAGCCTGTCTCAGCGCGTCGCGGATGACCGCGAATCCTTCCGAGGCGACCTCGTCGTCGTTCGGGGCGATATAATATGGCTTTTCGAAGTAGCGCGGATCGATTTCGCAGAAGTCGACGAACTGGACGAGATCGATCGTCGACTTGCTTTCCAGTTTGATGGCGTCGAGGTCCTCAGGATCGAGCAACACATATTCGTCCTTGCCGAGCTGGTATCCCTTGATGATGTCGTCCGTATCAACAGGCCCTTCGCCGGGCGCGATTTTCTGGTAGCGAATGCGTTTGCCGCTCTTGCGGTCGATCTGGCGCAGCGACGGTTTCGCGCCCGAGGCGACGGCGGAGTAAAGCTCGATCCCGATAGAGACGAGCGACAGGCGCAGATAGCCTTTCCAGTAGGCGCGAGCGGGCATGGGCGAATCCGAATGCGCCGGGATTGGCGCACTCCGGAGAACACGCAGACGGCCCGCAGGTTCCGCCGCTGTCTAGAACGGGAACAGGATGTCGTAGAGCTGCTGGCCGTAGCGCGGCTGCTGGACGTCGGTGATCTGGCCGCGCCCGCCATAGGAGATGCGCGCCTCGGCGATCTGGTCATGATTGATGCGGTTCGAATTGGCGATGTCTTCCGGACGAATGACGCCGGTGACCGTCAGTTCGCGCACTTCATAGTTGACGCGCACTTCCTGCTTGCCGGCAATCACCAGATTGCCGTTGGGCAGCACCTCGGTGACGATGGCGGCGACGGTCAGCTCGACATTCTCGCGGCGGTCGACATTGCCTTCTCCGCGCGAGCTTGAACCGGAGGAAAGATCGACAAGCTGCGAGGCGTCGGCGCCGTCCGGCAGGAGGTCGACGAGAAGTTGTTCAAAGCCGCCGAAAGCCGGCAGTTCCGCCGTCTCGCCGTTCGACCGCTTGCGTTCGGACGAGTTGTTGAGGCGGGCGCGATCGTCGATATCGATGACGACGGTGACGATGTCGCCGCGTTTTCTGGCGCGTTGATCCTTGAAGAACGAACGCGCGCCGGCGCGCCACAGCGAATTCGGCTGCGTCGGCTGATCGTCGACGTCCGGCATCGGCATGGAGAGCGCGCGCGCGCCGTAGAGGGCCGCGGGATTTTCAGTCGGCGACAGGGCGGGCGCCTCGCCGATATTCTTCAGCCGGCCGGCCGTGGAGCAACCTGCGGCGCCGGCGATCAGAAGCGCCGCGAGAGCGATCCTGGCGAGAGTGGAAGGCGCTTTCATCAATCCAGCTCCGCGGTTGTCGGCGCACGGCGCGCCGAGATCGCCGAAACGAGGTTGGGGCCGGCGACGACAGCCTTCACCACGCGCTCGCTTTTCACGTTTCTGACGTCGACGACTTCGCCGTTCGCGCCGTCGCCGAGCGCGACGCCGGCGTGAGTCAGCCGCAAGCCCGCCGCTTCGAAGGCGATGGTGACCAGTTTGCCCTTCTGAACCAGAAGGGGCGCGGAGACATCGTGGGTGCGTATCGGCGTTCCTGCCGGCAAGGCGCGGCGCGTCTCCATGCCGACAAGATCCCCGGCCTTGAGAGCGACGCCCGCCGGGCGCGCGTCCGTCGTTTCGATCCAGGCGATGTCGGTTTCGGCGATCACGTCCCCGCGCGCGATGGGTCTCGCCAGCACCGGCAGGCTGACGCGCGGGCGCGCAAAACCCGCAATTGAAATCGTCTCCGTCACGCCGCGCGCCCGGATGAGGAAACGCCCTGAGCCCGGATTGAAACTGACGCTGTCGAACGCCGGTTTGGCGCCCTGCGCCACGAGGAGCGTCGCCTCAGGCTGGGCGAGCGCAATCTCGGCGTCTTCGGCGGCGCCGTTTTCGGCCAGCGCCATCTCGATGTCCGGCAAGAGGTCGATGAGTTTCACTGCTGTCGCGGCGGGAGAGGCGGGCTCCTCCGCGCCGGCGCGCATCGGCGCCAGCACGGTCAGCAGGAACCACATCAGCAGAGTGGCGTAAGCAAGAAAACCGGGAGCCCTGGCGAGTTTCATCGTAAGCCTATCGTTTGTTTAGCTGTCAGCGGCGCATGTTGGCGTTGGTCGCCAGCATTTCGTCGGAAGTCTCGATCACCCGAGCGTTCATTTCATAGGCGCGCTGCGCGGCGATCAGCGTGGTGATTTCCTGTACGGGATCGACATTGGAGGTTTCGATATAGCCCTGCAGGATCTTGCCGAAGCCGGGCTCGCCCGGATTGCCGATCACCGGTTCGCCCGAGGCGGTGGTTTCGAGCAGCAGGTTGCCGCCGATGGCCTCGAGGCCGGATTCGTTGAAGAAGGTCGCAAGCTCCAGTTGGCCAAGCTGACGCATTTGCTGTTCGCCGGCGATGCGCGCCTCGACGATCCCGTCTTCGGAGATGGAGATGTCGACCGCGTCTTCCGGCGCGGAGATGCCGGGGGCGATCTCGTAGCCGTCCTGATTGACGATGCGTCCGTCGGCTGAAATCGAGAAATTTCCGGCGCGGGTGTAGGCTTCGGTTCCGTCCGGCAGAAGCACCCGGAACAGGCCGCGCCCCGATATGGCGAGGTCGAGATCGTTGCCGGTCGATGTGACGTTGCCCTGTTCGGCGATGCGATAGACCGAACCGGTCTTCACGCCGGCGCCGATCTGCACGCCGTTCGGCACGACGGTTCCCGTGGCGGACGAGATGGCGCCGGCGCGCTCCAGCGTCTGGTAGAGAAGGTCCTGAAATTCGGCGCGCTGGCGCTTGTAGCCGATGGTGTTGAGGTTGGCGATGTTGTTGGAAATGACCTCGACATTGCGCTGCTGCGCCAGCATGCCGGTCGCGGCGATCGAGAGGGATTTCATATCAGGCTCCGTACTTTCGCTTACGCGGGCTCGCTTAAGGTTCGCACTGTTTCGCGCGACAGATCGTTGGATGTTTCGATGAGTTGCGCCGCCTGTTCGTAGGCGCGCATGATCTCGATCATGTCGGTGATGGCGACGACTGGAACGACATTCGATGTCTCGACGAAACCCTGGCGAATACGGGGCTGGGCGACGCTGTCGGGCTGGCTCGCCGCTTCGAACAGGTTGTCGCCGCGTTTCGCCAGCGCGCTCAGATCGTCGAAGCGGAAGACGCCGAGCGTCGCGATGTCCGAGCCCTGCTGCTGCAGCGCGCCGTCGTTTGAAAGAACGAGGGGACCGGCTTCCGGATCGACGAGAATGGGCGCGCCGCCCGCGTCGAGCACCCGCGCGCCCGAACGCGTGACCAGTTCGCCCGCGTCGTTCATGGTGAAACGTCCGTCGCGAGTGTAGCGCACGCCCGATTCCGTCTCGACGCTGAAGAAGCCGCCGCCTTCAATCGCGAAATCGAGATCGTTATAGGTCGGTTCGAACCCGCCGGACGAAAAATCGGTGTAGCTGTCGGGATCATAGACCAGCGACACGAACGGATCGCCGGACGCCCCGTCCTGAAGGCGTGCGAGATACTCGCGGAATTCGATATGGTCCGCCTTGAAGCCCGCGGTCGTCTGATTGGCGATATTGTTCGCAGTGACATCGAGCGCGCGCGCCAGGACGATCTGGCGGGCGAGACCGGCGGTGACGGCGTTCTCCACGGGACGATCCTCTGGCTTGCGGCGGGCGCATTAACTCGCCAGTCGAGGCGCAATCCCTGTGCCACGAAATAACTTAGCAATATCAATGCATTAGACGGAGGGCTGGCGGCCGGCGGGAAATTTCTGCCGGGTAAAAAGCGCCGGGGAAACAGAGTCTTAACCGTGTTTGCGCTCAATGGGCGCGAGGTTTCATGGTTAGCCGGGGTTAATGTCGGTGACGTCTGCAATCGACACGCCTTTGCGCCGGCGCGTGCGTACGCCCGGCAAGCACATTGTCGCTTTCGTCGCGGGCGCAATGCTTGTCGTCGCTGGCGCGGCGAGCATCCTCAAGTCCACCGACTACTCGTTGGCGACTCTGCGCGGCGCCGACAGCGCGCTGGCGCCGGTTCGGGTCGGCCCCATCACCTACGCGCCGCTGGATGAGTTTCTTGTCGATCTTTCTCCGGATTATTCGGGGAGGACAAGCTATGCGAAACTCTCGGCGTCAATCTCGCTGTCCGGTCCGGCCGCCGGCCGCGCCGCCGAGCGCATCGATGCAATGCGCCCCGAAATCAACGAACGTCTCACGTTCCTTTTGCGAAATTTGCGTCCTGAAGATTTTCAGGGCGCCGAGGGAATGGCGCGCGTCAAAGCGGAGATGCTTCGCCGCGTCAATCTCGTCATTGCGCCGGAGCAGGCGGACGACGTCGTCATCAGCAACCTCGTGATCCAGTAGGCGTTTCAATGTCAGATCCGATGCAAAATGACTCAGGCCCCGATGAAGTCGAGTGGAGTCAGTCCGCTGAAGCCGGAGACATGAGCGATCTTCTCGGATTCGATCTGAGCGCGGCGGCGGAAGTCGATCGCTCGGGCCTGAGAGCGCTGGTCAATTCGGCTCTCGTATCGCAACGCAGGCTGCCGATGCTCGATGTTGTTTTCGACCGCACCGCGCGGCTGATGACGACGAGCCTGCGCCAGCTTACCGACGACAATATCGAGGTGACGCTCGACGATATCTCGACGACCCGTTTCGGCGATTACATGCAGGGAGTCGTCCAGCCGGCCGTCATCGGCGTCGTCCGTGCGGCTCCGCTGAACAACTATTGCCTGATCGCAGCGGATGGCGCCCTGGTCTATTCGATTGTCGATCTCTTGCTCGGCGGACGGCGCGGCGCCGGATTCGTGTCATTCGACGAACGCGGGTTCACGGCCATCGAGCTGGGGCTAGCGCAGCGTATTCTCGCCTTGCTTGTAGAGGATATCGGCGAAGCGTTTCGTCCGGTCGCGGACGGCGCGTTCACGCTTGAGCGCCTCGAAACGACGCCGCGCTTTGCGGCGATCGCGCAGGAGGCCAGCGTCTGTGCGCAGGCGAAGTTCCGCGTCCGGGTCGAAGAGCTTGGCGGGCGCGTGTCGGTGCTGTTTCCCCATGCGGCGCTGGAGCCGGTGCGCAAGACCCTCCGGCAGGAGTTTATCGGCGAGGCGATCGGCGCGGATGAAATATGGCGCGGCCATCTTTCGGCTGAGCTCTCCTCGGCGTCGCTCGATCTGTCCGCCGTGCTTGCGGAGAAACTCGTGACGATCGGCGCGCTCAGCACTCTGAAGCCCGGCGAAACCATGATTTTTCCTTCCGCCGCGGGCGGAGTCGTCGACCTCAAGGCGGGGGAGGCGGTGATCGGCAAGGCCCGTATCGGCCGTTCCGGCGAAGCGGTGGCGGTGAGACTGGAAGCATCCGTCGCGCGGCCGCCCAAGATCGGCGGAGAGGCGGCATGAGCGATTTCGCCGTGATCGACGCCGTGGTTGCGGCGCTTCTTGTAGCGACGACAGGATACTGCATCGTTCTGACGCGCAGGCTGAAGGCGCTCAAGGAAGGGCAGGCGTCCTTGCAGGCTGCGCTCCTTGCTTTCGATGAAGCGACGCGCCGCGCCGCTGCGAACCTCGACCGAATGGAAAAAACAGGCCTCGGAATGGGACGGGATCTCGACGGGCTCGTCGAGCGCGGCGCCGGCCTCGTGACCGAGCTCTCGGTGATGGTCAACGCCGGCGACGGCGTCGCCCGTCGGCTGGAGGAAGCCATCGACGAAGTGCGGGCGATCGGCGCGCGGCGCATGCGCGCGGAGGAGCGGGGATGAAGAAGCCGGAAGCGCGTCCCCAGTTCATGCCCGTCGTCATCGTGGCGCTGGCGCTGCTCGCCTTGCTGAAGGCGAACAATGTCCGGCTCGGGTTTTCGGCTGCGGACGCCGCTCAAGCGCCTGAGCCCGATTTTGCGGTCGCCCCCGTTCCCTCGCCGGCGCCGGCGGCGCCGGTCAGCGGCGTCGAGCAGCGGTTGTTCGAGCAGCTCGCGCAGCGTCGCGCCGAGCTTGAACGTCGTGAAGCCGAAGTGGAGACCCGCGAGCAGCTGCTCGCCGCTATGGAGCAGCGGGTCGAGGCGCGGCTTGCCGTTCTCGGCGAACGCGAAGCCGAGGCGGCCGCTCTCGAAGCGCAGCGTCTCGACAGGCAAACGCAGGAATATGCGGCGCTATCGAACGCCTATGAACGCATGAAGGCGCGCGACGCGGCGCAAATCTTCGACGCGTTGGAGGAGGATATCCTCGTTCCCGTTGCGGCGGGCATGCGCACGCAGGCGTTGTCGGGCGTTCTTGCGGAAATGAAGCCTGACAAGGCTCGCCGCCTCACCATCCTTCTTGCGGATCGCGGCAGAAAAGCGACGGCTGAGCCGCCGGCCGGTCCGAAATAATGAAAAGGCGGGCGATATACCTGGTTGCGGCGGTATTCGCGGCTGCGCGCGCGCAGGCGGAGGGCGTTCCTGCGACGCCGACGGTTCTTGCGAACGCTCCCCGAACAGAGTCCGCCGATTTTGTCCGTAAACGTCAACCGGAGCCCGTCGAAGAGTTTTCCGTTGAGGAAGCGCGGTTAAAGCAAGCGTTGGCCGCCGCCGCCGATGCGGAACGGACGCAAGCGGCGGCGCGCCTCCTTGCCGAATTTTATATGCGCTACGGTCTGGACGTCGAAGCGTTGGCGGCGATGAAGGCGGTCGAGTCCGCCGATGCGGAGGCGTGCGTGCTCATTGCCTCGGCGGAATATTCTCTCGGCCGTTTCAGCGACGCCGCCCATACGCTCGACCAGGACGAATGCAGGTCAAATGCGCGCTGTGTAGCTCTTGAAGGCATGGCGCTCGCGCGGCTCGGCTCGTTTGAACGGGCGGATGTTGCGTTCGAAACAGCGGGCGGACCGCCGGGCCGGGAGTACGCTTCCGAGTATCAGATTCTGAGGGCCGCCGCCGCGCTCGCTGTCGGCAAAACCAAGGTCGCCGCGCTTGCGCTCGAAAGGGCGGGCCCGCTTGAGCCCGGATCGGCGCTTCGCCGGGAAGCGGCGTTTTACGAAACGAAGTTGCAGGAACGGCGCGGCGCCCGCGATGCGGTGAAAACGATGTGGGTCACGCTCGCCAGGGCCGACGACGCTGTCGGCGCGCGCGCTGCATTGAAAGTTCTGGAAGGCGGCGTCGATTCCGGAGCGATTTCCACCGCCGCGGCGCTTGAACAGGCGCGCGCCCTGTCATTGCGCTGGCGCGGCGGGGAAACCGAACGCGAGGCGCTGTATTTCATAGGCGCTTTGGCCGGCGAGACGCCGGATGCTTTCGCCGCTCTGCGTCTGCTCGCTGAGCGTCATCCGGACGCCGATCTGGCCCGCGCCGCTCGGAACAGGCTTTCTGAAAAGATGGCGCGGCTGGCGGACGACGGGGCCGGCATGACGGCGGCGGGCAAAGCGCGTCTTTTCTATGAAATGGCGGACTACGCTCCGCCCGGCGCGGAAGGCGACGCCTTGATCCGCACCGTCGCCTCGCGCTTGAGAACGCTGGATCTTCTGGGCGAGGCCGCCGAACTTCTTGAGCATCAGGTGTTCAAGCGGCTGCGCGGAGTGGAAAGGGCGACCGTCGCCTCCGATCTGGCGGCGCTTTACCTTGATGACGGCAAACCCGCGGAAGCGCTGCGCGTCATCGCTTCGACGCGTATCGCGGGACTCGACGAGAAGACCACCAGGCGCCGGCTGACGCTGGAAGCGACGGCTCTGTTGCGCGAGGGAGACGCCGGCCGGGCGCTGGCTCTTCTCGACGGCGCCTCGGGCGTCGAGCGGTTGCGCGGCGATATCTTCTGGATGGAGAAAGACTGGCCGCATGCGGCGGAAGCCTATCGCGCAGCGCTCGCTGCGGCCGACGCGCCGTTCGCCGCCGACGAACGCGACGTCGCTGTCCGCGCCGCAACGGCCTACCTTCTCGCTGAAGATGAAAAGGGATTCTCGGGCTTCCGCTCAGAAATGTCGGCGCGCATCGGCTCGGGCGCCGTCGCGCAGCTGTTTGATGCGCTTGCGGACGAGGCGAAAACGATCGACGCGATGAGCGCTTACCGAAAATTGTACGCGCGTCAAAACGAGAGCAGTTAACTGGCGCGCCGCGCCGAGGCTTCCTGCAGAGACGATTCGTCGACAACGCAATTTCGACCGGCGCGTTTGGCGGCGTAGAGACATTCGTCCGCGCGTTCGATGAACGATTCGACGCTGTCGCGCGCATCGAGCACGGAGACGCCCATCGACATGGTGATGAGCCCGAGATCCTCTTCGGTGCGACGCTTTTTCAGGCGGCGCGATTCGATGGCGCGCCGGATGCGATTGGCGAGCATGGCGGCGTTCTCAAGCGTCGTGTCGGGAAGGAGTATCGCGAATTCTTCGCCGCCGTAGCGCGCTAGAATATCCTGGCCCTTCACGTTGGCGTTCATCACTTCCGCGACGAGCCGCAACACCTGGTCCCCGGTCTGGTGGCCCCACTTGTCGTTGAAGTCCTTGAAGTGATCGACGTCTCCGATAATAAGGGCCAGCGCCGCGCCCGACTCGCGAGATTGCTGCAGATGACGATCGATAGCGATGTCGAAAGTCTTGCGGTTCTTCACGCCGGTCAGCGGATCGGTCATCGCCTCCTGCTGAATGTACTCCACGTTGTGACGCAGGGCGGCGACTTCGTCGGCGGATTCCGCAAGGCGCTTCTCTAGCTTGAAATTCTCTTCCTTCACCGACTTTGTCACGGCGATAACGCTTTCGAGCAGCGCGCTTACGTCGGGATGATTTTCGGCCGTCTGCCGAAGACGCGATGAAAGCGAGGTGAGCTCTTCATTCCGCCCCTGAGCGCTTTCCCCCGTCGCTTCGATAAGATGGGTCAGGTCGTTAACTTCCGCCTCGAACTTGGACACGATGTCCATCACGTCGCGCGACAGGTCCGCCCGCAGGATGTGAAGTTCATACAGCCCGTCGGCTTGCGCTTGCGTGATCTCGGCTGCGGCTTCGAGACACTTTTGTATGTCGCGCGACAAGGCTGGGTTGCGGCCTTCGACATGCGCATACCATGTCTCGAAATTCCGCGGCGTGGCGGGCAGTCCTAGCTGCTTGAGCGCACTGAGCGCCAACGTTGCGAGACGATGCGATGTATCCGTGCTGAGCGACATCCGGCGACCTTGTAACGGCGGCTGACGCCGCCCGCCCGTCCGGCCATCATAGGAAAATCGCTGTAAAGGAATGGCTAAACAAAAAACGGCGCGTTCGCGCCGTTTTGAACGATAGAGACAAGTATTCTGGAGCGTTTAACGCAACAGAAAGGCTGGCGTATGGTCGCCGAGACCGACGACTTTTTCCGCCGGTTCGTCGCGGCGGCGCGGATTGCGGTCGCGCGAGGGACGGTCGGGACGCTGACGCGCTTCGCCGGAAGGACGATTCTGACGGGGCGCCTCGCTGCTCTCCGCAAGCGGAGCGGCGACGGTTTCCGCCGCCTCGGCCGGCGCGCGCTCGACGCGGGGACGCGCCTCGCGGTCGCTCCGACGGCCGCGCTCGCGACCTCGTCCGCCGCTTCTGTCCCGGTTTCCGCCGCGTTCTCTTCCGCCGCTTCTCTCGCGTTCGCGCGGTTCGACATCGACAGTGATCGAGAGTTCTTCGATCGAGTCGGAGCCGATCGTCTTCAGGATTGAATCGTAGTGCTTGCCGTCGGCCGGGGTCACCAGCATGAACGTCGCGCCCGATTTGCCGGCGCGCCCGGTGCGGCCGATGCGGTGAACATAATCTTCCGCGTGGATCGGCACGTCGAAATTGAACACATGGCTGACGTCGGGAATATCCAGCCCGCGCGCCGCCACATCGGACGCGACGAGAAACTTCAATTCCCCTGAACGGAATTTGTCCAGCGTTTCGGTGCGGAAGGATTGCGCGAGATCGCCGTGGATCGGCCGGGCATTGTAGCCGTGCGACTGCAACGACTTGGCGACGATATCGACCGTCGATTTGCGGTTGCAGAAGATGATGCCGTTGCGCACCTCCGCCTGCTCGAGAAGCTGACGGAGCGCCGCGCGCTTCACGTTATCGGCCTTGTTGTCGAGGCGGACGATCTTCTGGGTGATGGTCGAAGCCGTCGATGCGGGGCGCGAGACCTCGACGCGCGCAGGCTCGTGCAGGAACGCGTCGGTGATGCGCTGGATCTCGGGCGGCATCGTGGCGGAGAAGAATAGCGTCTGCCGGGTGATCGGCGTCAGTTTGAAGATGCGCTCGATGTCCGGGATGAAGCCCATGTCCAGCATGCGGTCAGCTTCGTCGACGACCATGACCTCGATGCCCGTGAGCAGCAGGCGTCCGCGCTCGAAATGGTCGAGCAGGCGGCCCGGCGTCGCGATCAGCACGTCGACGCCGCGCGTCAGCTTGGCGTCCTGATCGCCGAACGAAACGCCGCCGATGAGGAGCGCCATCGAAAGCTTGTGATACTTGCCGTACTTTTCGAAATTCTCGGCGACCTGGGCGGCGAGTTCTCGCGTCGGCTCGAGAACGAGGGTGCGGGGCATGCGGGCGCGGGCGCGGCCCTTCGCCAGCCGCTGGATCATCGGCAGGGTGAAGGCGGCGGTCTTGCCGGTGCCGGTCTGGGCGATGCCGAGCACGTCGCGGCCCTTCAGGGCTTCCGGCACGGCGGCTTTCTGGATCGGGGTGGGAGTCTCGTAGCCGGCTTCCGCAATGGCTTTGAGAATAGTCGGCTCGAGGCCGAGGTCTTCAAACGACATGAAGTGCTTTCGTCTTGGGGTCCGGCGGCCGCTCGCGGCTTCAAGGGACCGGGTTCGGGCGGGGTTGTTTTTCCAACGCCCCGCCTTCCGCCAGAAAGAAGCGATGCGTCGTTCGGTCGATGCGGCGTGCGTGGCTGCGTCGTCTTATTTCTGGCCTTCCCGGCGAGCGGGACGGGCCGTATGCGCGCGCTGCACTGCAGCATTCGTTGGCGTAGGTAGGAACATTCGGCCGAAAAGTCAATTCCGGCGGCGAATTCCGGCGCTTTTAACCAAGGAACAGTTGCACATATTCCTCAACCGGCCGGCGCAGGATGGTCTCGTTGGTAAAGAAGACGAGCGCGCCGTCTTTGGGCCTTGCGGCCCTTACCCCGGCGAGCCGGCAGCGGTCGAAGAGCCCCTCGGCTGCGGCGGCGTCGACCTCGATGAAATTGATGTTGGAGGCGTTGGCGACGCGGCGCAGCCGCGCCCTGCCGGAGCTTTCGAGAGCGGCGAACAGCTTCTCGGCGTGAAGGTGGGCGCGCGCAATCTCCGTCGGAAACGTCTTCATCGATTCCAGCGCCGGCGCCGCGGCGACCCATCCCTGATAGATGAGGCCGCCGTAAAGATGGCGCAGATGGCGCGCCTTTTCGATGACGTCTTTCGGTCCGGCCAGCACGGCGCCGAACGGCGCGTCGAGATACTTGTAGAGAGAGATGTAGACCGTATCGAACAGCGCGGCGTAGCTCTTCGTCCTGAAATCGGGCGGCGCGAGCAGGAGGCGCGCGCCGTCGAGATGCAGGCCGATTTTCTTTTCACGCGCATAGGCGGAAATCGCCCGCGCCGCTTCGAAGGAAACGAGCTCTCCGTCCTTGCGGCGCACGGGGCTTTCGAGCGCTATGGCGCCTATTTTGACCGGATACGGACCGTTTTCGGCGGCTTCAACGTCAGCCTTTATCTCTTCGAGAGAGATGTCCGCGCGTCCCGGCGCGAGCGCAACAAGGTTTATGCCTCCGAGGATTTGCGCCGCATCCGCCTCGTCGCGATAGAGATGGCTTTCATGCTGCACGACGGCGCGTCTGTTGTCGCCGCACAGAGCCCGAACGGCGACATTGTTCGCCAGCGTCCCTGTGCCGAAGAAAGCGCAATCCTCCTTCCCGAGAAAATCGGCAAACATTTTTTCGAGAGAGGCGACAGCGCCCTCGTGCAGATAAGAGTCGCGCATGTCGCCTGCGGCGGCGAGCCGCGCATAAAGCGCTGCTGTCCGGGCCGGGTCCGGCGGCGCCGAGTCGCCGACGAGCCATACCGAGCGTTCGTCGACGGGAGGAAAGGAGGGAGCGGAAGGGGCGGCTCTCGCCGCGCCCGGCGCCAGCGCCGCGCACGCGAGGCTCATCTGCAAAACAGCACGCCGCTGCACCATCGCTCCCTCCAGGATCTCCAGATAATGAACGGCCCGCCGAAGGCGGGCCGCATTCGCATCACCAGATCTGCACGCGATCTTCGGGCGCCAGATAGAGCGCGTCGTCGGGCGTCACGCCGAACGCTTCGTACCAGGCGTCCATGTTGCGCACCACGCCGTTCACCCGGTACTGCGGCGGCGAGTGCGGGTTGGTGGCGACGAGGTTCTTCATCGCGTCCTCGCGGTACAGGCTCTTCCACACCTGCGCCCACGCCATGAAGAAGCGCTGGTCGCCGGTGTAGCCGTCGATGATCGGCGCCTCGGCGCCGTTCAGCGACAGCTTGTAGGCGTGATAGGCCATGGCGAGGCCGCCGAGATCGCCGATGTTCTCGCCCATCGTGAGGCCGGGATTCACCTTGAAGCCGGGGTAGGGCTCATAGGTCGCATACTGAGCGCCCAGCCTGTCGGCGAGCTTCTGGAAATTGGCCGCGTCTTCCGACGTCCACCAGTCGCGCAGCGCGCCGTCGCCGTCGGACTTGCGCCCCTGATCGTCGAAGCCGTGTCCGATCTCGTGACCGATCACGGCGCCGATGCCGCCATAGTTGACGGCCGGGTCGGCGTTCGGATCGAAGAACGGCGCCTGCAGGATCGCCGCCGGAAACACGATTTCGTTGCGGGGCGGCGAATAATAGGCGTTCACCGTTTGCGGGGTCATGCCCCATTCCGTCTTGTCGATCGGCCCGCCGAGGCGCGAGCGCGAATAGTCCCAGGCGAACTGATTGGCCCGCTTGGCGTTGCCGTAGGCGTCGCCCGCGACCATTTCGAGTTTGGAGTAATCGCGCCATTTATCGGGATAGGCGATCTTCGGCGTGAACTTTTCGAGCTTTCTGTGAGCTTCCGCCTTCGTCGCGTCGCTCATCCACGGCAGCGTGTCGAGGCGTTCGTCGAGCGTGGCGCGCAGATTGGCGACAAGCGCCTGCATCTGCGCTTTCGATTCCGGCGGAAAATACTTCTCGACGTATATTTTACCGACCGCCTCGCCCATCGCGCCGTTGACAGCGGCGACGCCGCGTTTCCAGCGTTCGCGTTGCTTCGGCGTGCCGTTGAGCTCGGTGCCGAAGAAAGCGAAATTCGCGGCGTCGATCTCAGCAGGCAGGACAGCCGCGTTGGCGTTGAGCAGGTGGAACTTAAGGTATGCCCGCCAGGTTTCGACCGGCGTTTCCGAAAATATTCTTGCCAGCTTCGCTATGGCGTCGTCTTCGCGCACGATGATCTCGGCCTGGTCGCCGATCCCGGCCGCGTCGAGCATCGCATCCCACTGCGCTTCCGGCGCGAAAGCCTTCAACTCCTCGCGCGTTTTCAGGTTGTAGGTGAGGTCGCGATTGCGGCGTTTGGCCGGCTCCCAGTGCGCTTCCGCCATGCGGCGCTCGACATCGAAAATCGCCGCCGCCTTGTCGGCGGCGCCGTCGACGCCGGCGATGGTCAGCAGCTGCTCGATATAGGCTTTGTACTTGGTTCTTTTCTCCGCGAACTTGTCGTCGAGATAGTAGTCACGATTGGGTAGTCCGAGCCCCGCTTGCGTGACATACACCCCGTATTGATCGGGGCGCTTCGAATCGACATCGACAAAAAAACCGAACGGCGAATTGGCGATGATCTGCGAGGTTGCGAAAGCGTGGGCGACGTCTTCATGGCTCGCCAGCGAGTCGATATAGGCGAGATCGTCGGCGACCGGCGCCAACCCCTTGGCGTTGATCGCATCGACGTCGATGAATGTTGAATAAAGATCGCCGATCTTCTGCTCGATGGAGCCGGCGGCGGAGCGCGCCTTGGCGGCGTTCTCAATGATCTGCTTCACGCGGGCTTCAGAGCGTTCGAACAGAACTGTGAAGGAGCCGTAGCTGGCGAATTCGTCAGGGATCTCGAATGTGTCAAGCCAGCGCCCGTTGACGTGTTCGAAGAAGTCGTCTCCCGGGCGGACGGATTCATCAATATCGTCTGTCGCCACGCCGAAGGAGCCGAGCTCGGCTTTCGGCGTTTCTTTGGCGACGGCCGTCTTTTCCGCTCCCTCGGTTGAAGCCTGTTTTTGACCGCAGGCCGCCAGCGCCAGCGCCGCCGCACCGCAAAGCATCAGTTTCTTCACAACGTCCCTCCTGTATGCGCAGCAATTTCCTGCGAAAATTCCCCGCTCATCCCTTTCGGCGCCAGGCGGCGGCGGGGAACTCTCAAGCGGCGAGACGTTCGGGATTCGCGACGAATGGAAACGCCCGCTCGTTCAGCCCTGCTGCTTGTGGCGCCGCAGCAATTGCGCCATGATTCCGGTCTTTGTTCGAGCCGACCGAGGAAGTCATGGACCTGAAAACAGCCATTCGCACGATCCCCGATTATCCCAAGCCGGGGATCATGTTCCGCGATATCACGACTCTCCTCGCCGATGCGCGGGCTTTTCGCCGGACGGTCGACGAACTGGTCCAGCCGCTGGCCGGCGGCAAGATCCACAAGGTGGCGGGCATCGAGGCGCGCGGATTCATTCTGGGCGGCGCCATCGCGCACCAGTTGTCGGTCGGGTTCGTGCCGATCCGCAAGAAGGGCAAGCTTCCTTACAAGACCATCGGCGAGAGCTACGAACTCGAGTACGGTGTCGACGAGGTCGAGATTCACATCGACGCGGTCGCAGAGGGCGACAAGGTATTGCTGGTGGACGATCTGATCGCGACTGGCGGCACCGCCTCGGCGGCGATACGGTTGCTGGAGCGGGCGGGCGCGGACGTCGTGCTGTGCTCCTTCGTCGTCGATCTGCCCGAGCTCGGCGGCGCCGACAAGCTGAGAGCGATGGGCAAGGAGGTCGCCGCGCTAGTCGCTTTCGAGGGACACTAGGGAGGGGCGATGATCCTGTTCATCCTGGGCCTGATTATTTTTTTCGGGACCCACCTGTTCACGGCGGCGGCGCGCGGTCAGCGCGAAGCGCTCGTCAACCGGCTCGGCGCAGGCCCGTACAAGGGGCTGTATTCGCTGGTTTCCATCGCCGGTTTCGCGCTGATCGTCATCGGCTGGCCGAAAGCGGATGCGACGGTCGTTTACGTATCGCCGTACTGGCTGGTGCATGTCGTCTATCTGCTGATGCTCATCGCGCTGACGCTGCTGGCGGCGGCGTACCTGCCGAAGGGCAGGATCGCCCACGCGGCGAAGCACCCGATGCTCGCGGCCGTAAAGATCTGGGCCTTCGCTCATCTTCTGGTGAACGGCGAGGTGCGGTCGCTTCTCCTGTTCGGAGCGTTTCTCGCCTATGCGGTTTTCGACCGCATCGCCGTGAAACGGCGGGGCGAGCCCGTTCCGGCGTCCGGGCCCGTCATGAACGATGCAATCGCGGTCGGCGTCGGGGCTGCCGCATGGGCGGCGATCTTTTTCTGGCTTCATCCCTACATCGCCGGCGCGCCGATACCGCGCTGAACGGCGGCGCGTCTGACCCGATTGTGATTGGCCGCGTCGCCGGCGTGATGGAAATACTTGCGCCGGTTGAGAGTTGGCGGGACTGCGCAGTGTTTCGAGGAAGTTTTCTGACGTTCCTGTCTGCGGCGTTGATAGTTGCGGCGACGCCGACGCAAGCGCAAGTCACGCAGGCGTTCGACGTCAGCGCGCCGTTCCCGCCGACCATCGTCAGCGTCGCCGGCGTCCCCGAGCTTTCTTATGAGATTCATCTGACGAATTTCTCCTCGCTGCCTCTGTCGTTGGATGGGGTTTCGATTATCGACGCCGCGGACAGGCCGCTTGGCGAATTCAGGGGCGAAATCTTGCGAGTAATGCTGGGACCGGCAGGAGCGGCGCGCGGAGAGGATATTTCCCTTGTCGCGCCGGGCGACCGCGTCGTTCTCTATGTCAATCTTCCGCTGCCGGACAAACGCCTCCCGGTGTCGGTCAGGCATCGGATCGATTTCCGGGTGATGCGCAAGGAGGGAGACGCGCCCGCCTCGATTTTGACGGGGGAAACCGCAGTCGACACTGACAAGCCGCTGCGACTCGGTCCGCCGCTCAAGGGCGGTCCGTGGGCGGCGGTCTATGATCCCATGATGGAGCGCGGCCACCGGCGGGTTTTCTACGCCGTCGACGGTGAGGCCCGCATCCCTGGCCGGTTCGCGATCGACTTCTTCAGGGTGGACGACAGCGGCGCCAGGGCGCCGGCGGGGGCGACGCGGCCCGCCGATTTTTACGGGCGCGGCGCCGAAGTGCTCGCGGTCGGCGACGGCGTCATCGCGGCGGCCCGGGACGACATGGCGGAACCTCAGTCCGTCGGCGGGCGGCCGACATCGCTCGGCGACGCGGCCGGCAATTATATCGCGCTCGATCTCGGCGAGGGGCGCTATGCTTTCTACGAGCATCTCAGTCCCGGCTTGCTGGCGAAGCAGGGTCAGAAAGTCAGGAAGGGAGATGTCATCGCGCGGCTGGGCTTCACGGGAGAGGGAACCGAGCCGCATCTGCATTTCCACGTCGGCGATGCGAATTCGCCGCTCGCCGCCGAAGGCTTGGCTTTCGTGTTCGACGGGTTCGAGGTCGCGGGCGGCTACCCGTCGATAGAGGTTTTCGGGCGCAATCAGCCCTGGACCCCGCGCGCTTCGGGCCCGGCCGGGGAGGCGCTGACGCGGCCTGCGCCGAACGCGGTCATCCGGTTTCCCGGCGGGTGAGGGGTCCGCCCGCTGCGGGCCGGTTTTGTGTGCGGCGCAATAAGACGGTATAGTCGCGTCTGGATTTGTGTTCCCGGAAAGGGCGAGGAATGTCTACGCACGTTCAGACCAAACGCATCACCGCCGCCGACATCGCCGGCCGCAAGGGAGGCGAGCCGATCGTCTGTCTGACGGCCTATGACGCGCCGACGGCCGCCATTCTCGACGCGCATTGCGATATTCTTCTCGTCGGCGACACGGTCGGGATGGTGGTGCACGGCCTGCCGTCTACGGTCGGCGTCACCGTCGACATGATGATCCTGCACGGCAAGGCGGTGATGCGCGGCGCCGGCCGCGCCATGGTCGTCGTCGACATGCCGTTCGGCTCTTACGAGGAGTCGCCGGAGCTTGCTTTCCGCAACGCCTCGCGGATCCTGTCCGAAACCGGCGCCCAGGCCGTGAAGCTCGAAAGCGGGCGCTATGCGGGCGACATCATCCGCTTCCTTGTCGAGCGCGGCGTGCCGGTGATGGCGCATGTCGGGCTGCGGCCGCAGGCGGTCAACGTCACGGGCGGCTTCAAGACCAAGGGCCGCACGGCCGCGGAGCGCGACGAAGTCATCGCCGAGGCCCGCGCCGCCGAAGCGGCGGGCGCCTTCGCCATGGTGATCGAAGGCGTCGCCGAAGAACTCGCCGACGAACTCACCCGCATCGTGGCCATACCGACAATCGGCATCGGCGCCTCCTCGTCGTGCGACGGGCAGGTGCTGGTGACCCAGGACATGCTCGGCCTGTTCGAATGGACGCCGAAATTCGTCAAACGCTATGCAAACCTGAAAGCTGAAATCGACCGCGCCGCCGGCCAGTTCGCGCGCGAGGTGCGGAACAGAACCTTTCCCGAGGCGGCGCAGGTCTATCGTTTCAACCCCAAAGGCCCCGGAAAAAACCCGGCCAAGGCCCGCGCCAAATAAACCCGCTCCGCGCCGGGCTTATGTCGCCGCGTTGCGCCTGCGCCTAAAGGTCGGTAGAAACCCCGCACCAATGCGTCGCGAGGGGGCCTCGGCGACGCCATTCTTGGCAGCAAAGGGCGCCGCGTGGCTGAAGACGAAAGCGTACTCCGCGAAGTTGAGCAGGAACTTGCCGCGGATCGCCAGTGGGCGTTTTTCAGGCAGTACGGGCCCATATTGATCGGCGGCGCTGCGGCGATCGTGGCCGGCGTGGCCGGCTGGCAGATCTGGTCGGCCCGGCAGGACGCGCGCGCTTCCGTCGCCGCCGTCGACTACGCCGCCGCTTTGAAACAGCTCTCCGGGAATCCTGACGAGGGCCGCGAGGCGCTGGCGGCTGTCGCTGAAGAAGCGCCGGAAGGTTATGCGGTTCTCGCCCGGTTCCGCCGCGCCGCCTCGCTCGCGTCGAGCGGAGATCGGGAAGCCGCCCTCGGCGCCTATCGGGCGATTTACGACGACGTCGGCGCCTCTGCTCATTTTCGCGATATGGCGCGGCTCAGGGCGGCTTATCTTTCGATCGGCGACGGCCGGCAGGCGACGACGGCGGATCTCGGCGGCCTGATCGACCAGGCGACGATTTTCGGCGCCTATGCGCGCGAAATCGCCGCCATCGCGGCGCTCGAAGCTGGCGACTACGCCGATGCGCAGGCGATGTTCGAGCGAGCGGTCGCGGATGTCGCGACCCCTTTGCCGGTGCGCCAGCGCGCCGAGGAGTTCGCAGCGCTCGCCGCCGCCGGCGCCGCCGGCGTCAACATCAAGGGCCAGGCCCGCGTCGAGGATCTTCTCAATGCGCTGGACGCCGCCTCGCCCGCGCAGGCGAGCGAAGAGGCGCCTTCCGCCGATGCTGCGACGCCGGGCCAGGAAGCGCCGGTGACGGAAGACGGCAGCGAACTCGACCACGAGGATCAGTAACCCCATGAGACAAGAAAATCTGTGGCGGCGGACCGCGCTCGCAGTCGCCTCTGTCGCGGCGGCGCTCGCCTTGGCCGCGTGCGGCGGCAATCCGGTGACGCGCGCCGTCGGCGGGGTTTTCGGCGGGGGCGACGACAAGAAAGACGAAAACGCGCCCGAGGAAGACGACCGCATTTCAATCCTCGCGCTCGAACAGACCCTTGAGGCCGATCCGCGGTTCGCCGGCGCGACGATCGACCTTCCTCCTTCCTACAAGAACATCTCGTGGCCGCAGCCCGGCGGCGAAGCCGACCATACGCTGCACCATCTCAGCGCGGGCGGCTCTCTAAAGGTGGCCTGGAGCGAAGACATTCACGCCGACGCGGGACGCCGCGCAAAGCTGACGTCGCCGCCCGTGGCCGCCGACGGCAAGCTCTATGTCATCGATACCGAAGCGCGCGTGTCGGCGTTCGACATGCAGACCGGCAAGCGCTTGTGGCGGAGCGAGCTGACGCCCGACATCGACGAAAAGTTCCGTATCCGGGAGATTTTTTCGCGGCCTGATCCGGCGCAGATCGGGTTCGGCGGCGGCGTCGCCTTCGACTCCGGCCGGGTTTTCGTAACATCCGGATTCGGGTTTGTCGCCGCGCTCGACGCGGAGTCCGGCGAGGAGATCTGGCGCTTTCAGGCCGGCGCGCCGGTCCGTACGCCGCCCACCGCCTATCGCGGGGTCGTCTATTTCGTCACCAATTCCAACGAACTGATCGCGCTCAACGAGAGCACCGGCGCGCGCGCATGGAGCTATCAGTCATTCGAAGAGACCGCGCGCATTCTTTCCGCCGCCAGCCCCGCCGCCGCCGGCGATCTGGTCGTCGCGCCCTTTTCATCGGGCGAGATCGTAGCGTTTCTCGCCGATTCAGGACGCGCGGTCTGGAACGACACGCTTGCGCAGAACACGCAGCTCACCGCGCTTGCCACGCTGAACGACATCGCCGGAAGCCCGGTGATCGACCGTGGACTGATCTATGTCGTCAGCCATGCGGGCCGGCTCGCCGCCATCGACATCCGCACAGGCAACCGGGTCTGGGAAGTGCCGGTCGCCAGCCTGCAGATGCCCTGGGTCGCAGGCGATTACATTTTTCTGATTTCCGTCGACGGCGAACTCGTCTGCGTCAATCGCGAGGACGGGGCGATCGTCTGGCTGTCGCAGCTGCGCCGTTACAAGAAAGAAAAGAAAAAGAAGGGCCGCATCATGTGGGCCGGACCGGTGCTCGCGGGAGACAATCTGATCCTCGTCTCCTCGCACGGTGAAGTAGCCAAGGTTTCGCCCCAGGGGGGCGTCGTCGTCGACACGAAGCGCATCGGCGACGGGTTCACTATTTCGCCGATCGTCGCCGACGATACGATCTTTCTCCTCAGCGAAGAAGGAAAGCTCTACGCCCTGCGCTGATTTAGCGTGAAGGCGCAGGGCGCATCGCCCATGACGCTGCAGAAAGTCGCGATCGTGGGTCGGCCGAACGTCGGCAAATCGACCCTTTTCAACCGCCTCGTCGGCAAGCGCCTGGCGCTGGTGGACGACACGCCGGGCGTCACGCGCGACAGGCGTGAGGGCGATGCGCGTCTCGGCGATCTCGAATTCATCGTCGTGGACACGCCGGGGCTTGAAGTCGCGCCTGAGCGAGCGCTCGAAGGGCGCATGCGGCGCCAGACGGACGTCGCCGTGGACGAGGCCGTTGCGTGCGTATTTCTGGTCGACGCCCGCGCCGGGGTGACGCCGCGCGATGAAGTGTTCGCGGAGATTCTGCGATCGAGCGGCAAACCGGTCATCCTGCTGGCCAACAAGGCGGAAGGCGCCGCCGGCGAAGCCGGCGTTCTTGACGCCTGGTCGCTCGGTCTCGGCGAACCGATCGCTTTTTCCGCAGAGCACGGTCACGGCATGTCCGAACTTTATACCGCTCTCGAGGCCATTCTGGCGTCGGGCGACGAGCCCGCCGAGGAACAGCAGGGCGAAGCGGACGCCGATGAAGAAGAAGGCTGGGACAGTCCGCTGAAGCCGCTTCGCGTCGCCATCGTCGGGCGGCCGAACGCAGGCAAATCGACTCTCGTCAATCGGCTTCTCGGCGAGGACAGGATGCTGACCGGACCGGAAGCCGGCATCACTCGCGATTCCATATCAGTCGAATGGACGTGGAGGGGAGAGACCCGCGACTGGCCCGTGAAGCTGTTCGACACGGCGGGCCTGCGCAAGAAGGCGAAGGTTCAGTCGAAGCTTGAAAAACTGTCGGTCGCCGACGCGCTGCGCGCCGCCAAGTTCGCCGAAGTAGCCGTTCTGCTCATCGATGCGGAACAGCCCTTCGAAAAACAGGATCTGCAGATCGCCGATCTCATCCTGCGCGAAGGACGGGCGCTCGTCATCGGCGTCAACAAATGGGACTTGATCGAGGACAAGGACGCCGCCGCCAGGTCGCTGCGCGAGCAGGCCGATCGTCTGCTGCCGCAGGCGCCCGGCGCGCCGCTGGTGTTTTTGTCGGCGCTTACGGGCCGCAATATCGAGCGCCTGATGCCGGCCGTCACCAAGGTCTATGTCGACTGGAACGCGCGCGTGAAAACGCCGGACCTCAACGAGTGGCTGCGAGCGGCGCTGGATCGTCATCCGACGCCCGCGGTTTCCGGCCGGCGCATCAAGATCAAATATATCGCTCAGGTGAAGACCCGCCCGCCGACTTTCGTCGCGCAATGCACCAACGCTTCGGAGCTGCCCGCCAGCTACAAGCGTTATCTCGTCAACGGCATCCGCGAGGCTTTCGATATTCCCGCCGTGCCGATCAGGCTGATCCTGAAACAGCCCGATAATCCCTATTCGGACGGATAAGGCTCACGCCCGACCGGCGGCCTGCCAGTCGCAGAAATTGATGCGTTCGGCCATGCCGTCATATTCCGGGGAAACGGCGTAGTAGAGAAGCGGGGCGAGCGCCGACGGATCGGGCAGAGTCTCGGGATTTTCTCCCGGCATCGCCTGTTCGCGCATCTTGGTGCGCATGGCGCCGGGAACGATGACCGCCACGCGCACGCCGAACAGTTTTGATTCTATGGCGTAGGTCTCTGCGAGCATGTCGAGCGCCGCCTTGGAGACAGCGTAAGCGCCCCAGAAGGCGCGCGCATCCTGTCCCCCGACGCGCGACGAGACGAACACCGCGCGGCCCGAACCGGAGGCGCGCAACAACGGGTCGAGGCTTTTGATCAGCCGCCAGTTGGCGGTGACGTTGACGTCGATGGTCTGGCGCCAGACTTTCTCGGCGATGTCCGGAAGCGGGGCGAGTTCGCCCAGCACGCCCGCGTTGGCGACAAAAATGTCGAGCTTGCGGAAGCGCGCGGCGAGGGCCGCGCCGATTTGACTCATCGCCTCGGCGTCGGTGACGTCGGCCGGAATGAGAGACGCCTTTCCGCCCGCGTCCTTGATTTCATCGTCCAGTTCTTCGAGACCGCCGACCGTGCGAGCGAGGGCGAGAACGTGCGCCCCCGCCCGGGCGAGGGAAAGAGCCATGGCGCGGCCGATCCCGCGCGAGGCGCCGGTGACGAGCGCGACCTTGCCGGAAAGGTCAGGAATTGAAGTCGTATCGGACATATTCCGTAGCTACGCCGGCCCTGATCCGGGCGCAACGGTTCATTCGGGCGGCAGGGGAATGTGTTCTGTCTCGCCCGGCGGCAGGGTGAAGACGCCAGGGGCGAATCCCGTCGCCGCCGCATCGCGCCAGCCCTTCTTGCCGGCCTCGATGCGGTCGGACGAGGAGGCGACGAGATTCCACCAGATCAGGCGGGGCCCGATATTGGCGCCGCCGAGCAACATCAGCCGCGACGGCTCCGATACGACGATTTTCGGATCGGCCCCTTTCGCAAAAACAAGCAAGCGTCCCGGCGCGAGAGCTATTCCGTTAACGGATAAAGAGCCGGAAACCAGATACAGCGCCCGTTCCTCGTGATCGGAGGGAAGGGCGATCCGCGCGTCTTTCTGCGCTTCGACGCCAAGATAGAACATTTCCGAGAAGGTCTTCACCGGCGACTCCGCGCCGTAGGCGCGTCCGGCGATCAGGCGCATCTGCAAGCCCGGCCTTTCGATCATCGGCAGAGTGAGGCGCGGATGATGCTGGAATGAAGGCGCCGTATCCTCATGGGAGACGGGAAGCGCCACCCAGCTCTGAATGCCGTGGAGCGTATGCCCTTTCGCCCGCAGCGCCGCATCGGTGCGCTCGGAATGCACGATGCCGCGTCCCGACGTCATCCAGTTGACGTCGCCGGGGCGGATCAGTTGATCGACGCCGAGATTGTCCTTGTGCCGGATCTCGCCCTCGAAAAGATAGGTGACGGTCGCAAGCCCGATGTGCGGATGCGGACGAACGTCTATTCCAGAGCCGGGAGAAAATGTCGCCGGCCCCATTTCATCGAGGAAAATGAAGGGGCCCACCATTCGCCGCTTCGCAAACGGCAGCACGCGCCCGACAGAAAATCCGCCAAGGTCCCGCTTGCGCTTTTCTATGATGATTTCGACGTCGGGGCAGACGTCGAACGCCGCGCCGTTCTCCGTTTCAGGCGTGTTCCGGGACTCGACCGACATTGCGCGCTCCTTCAGCCGCCAGCGGCGCAGGCGCCGATCTCAGCGAAGATCGGCCTATGGTCGGAGCCGATAAAAGGCCCGACCTTGTATGACCGCACGGCGCAATGAATAGACACGCAGATATGATCGAGCGTCAATCCAAGCCCGAAGAACGGCGCCATCCAGGTCGGAGAGAAAGCGCTGACGCCGGCGCGGCGAAAACCGTGGGCGCGCCGCATGGCGGCGAGGACCGGTCCCGTCGGCGTCGTATTCAGGTCGCCGATTACGACAGCCGCGGTTTGCGCCGAATGCGCGGCGGCGAATGCGCGCCCGATCACCTCGTCGCGGCGCGCTTCGAATGCCGGCGAAATCGGGATCGTCGGATGCGCGCAGACGATTTCGAAGACGCAGTCGCGCCGGCGCAGGCTGAAGGCGAGCACGTTGATATCCGGAGACTCATGCGGATCGAGCGCATGCTTTGAGAAGACGACGACCCTGCGCCGGCCGGTATCATCGCTCTGCAGGCTGAAAGGGTGGTTGGGAAACAGCGGCCGCAGTTTCTCCGTTTCCCCTGGCGGCGGCTCGGTGATGGCGATGAGTTCGGCGCCGTTGTTTCGCGCCCAGTCCGCGAACCGCGCGGCCGCCTTGGGCGAGTCGAGAAGATTGGCGTGCGCGATGCGCAAGAGGGCCGCATTTTCGTCGATGCGCGGCGCCGTTCCCGCGCGGATCGCAACGACAAGCGCAACGGCGCCGACCACGAATAGCGCGAAGGCGGCGCCGGCGGCTAAAAACGTTCCGGCAAAGCAGGCGGCCAGCATACAGCCGGCGAGGCCGAGAAGCGCCGGCTCAAGCAGCTCGGCGGCGACGCTGAACGGCCAAACCCTGAGACGGACTATCGAAGCGAGGATGCAGCATCCGGCGGCGAAGATTGCGGCGGACAGCAGCACGTTCGCCCACATGAAGGAAATCAGCCGGCTTCGACGATGCGACGGGTCAGGTCGCGCATGTCGCGCTCGGCGGTCTTCAGCGCGGTGTCGTCGTCGGGGCCCATCCCCATGAACAGCTTCAATCCTTCTTCGAGGCTGAAAATCTGCAGCACGATCTGGCGCACGCGCCGGTCCGATAGATCGGGCTTCGTCGCCTTCACCATGTAGTAAATGAAGCGCCCGATAGGATGATAGAGGTCCCGGATCAGCTCCCGCGCCTTGTCGTCGCTGCCGGCGTATCCCCACATCTGATAGAAAAAGCGATGCGATACGCGGGCGTTCGAAACGTAATAGGAGACGACATTGAGCAGGATCTCCATCGGCGAGTCGCGGTCCGCCTCGAACTGCTGAATATGCTCCTCGACATAGTCGGCCAGTTCCTCGCGCAGCATGGCTTCGAGAAGTTCGCGCTTGGTGGCGAAATAGTAGTTGATGTTGCCGACGGCGACGTCCGCTTCCTCGGCGACCTTTCGCAACGACAGGCCTGCATGCCCCTCGCGAATGAAAACATTCCGCGCCGCTTTTAGTATGGTCGCGGTGGTCTGGCCGCCTTTAGCGGATCGTTTCTCCGCGAGCACGACGCTTGGACGATTCCTGCGAAGCTCTTCAAGATAAGCCCGGATCGTGGATATTCCTCGCCCTTTGTCGCGTTGGATTCTTGCATCCACGGCGCACTCCCCCTGCTACCGCTCCCAAAATTATGGAATTTCACTCTTGATTTTATTTAGGACACGCGCCTAAATCCGCACCTCATATTCGGACGTTTGACCTAAACGAGTTTTGCAGCAGAAATCAAGCTAGCCGAAGACTCCCGTATCTTCGTTGCAGGCAGGATCCCCGCGGGGCGGCCAGTCTCCCCCAGGTTGCGCCGTTGGGGCGGGTCGCGGCGGTTCGCCGCCGCGACCCGACTCCGGGTCACTCGGCGGCGATGCGCGCGGCGCCAAGCCAGACTTCGATATCTCTCAGCGCGCGGGCAGACAGAGCGCGCTTTCGGTTACGGCCCTTTT
This sequence comes from Pseudomonadota bacterium, assembly GCA_036337175.1. GTDB lineage: Bacteria > Pseudomonadota > Alphaproteobacteria > Caulobacterales > Parvularculaceae > Amphiplicatus. The sequence continues at coordinate 206,092 of JAYZEQ010000005.1, read as the reverse complement.
CCTTCCCCTTGATGCGCTTTCCATCGCTGTCGACCGTCGGCGCGTCGATATCCGGAAAGAGGCCGAAGTTGACGTTCATCGGCTGGAACGTTCCGCGCGAACCTGCGCCGTCCGACAGGTGTCCGCCGGTGATGTGACGCAAGAGAGCCCCGAGCGCCGTCGTCGCCGGCGGCGCATCCGTCACGGAGCCCGTCGCGTCGGCGGCGGCGAAGCGGCCGGCGAGAAGCCCGATCGCGGCGCTCTCCAGATAGCCCTCGACCCCGGTGATCTGGCCGGCGAAACGCAGGGACGGGCGGACTTTCAGGCGCAGCCTTTCATCGAGCAGTTTCGGCGAGTTGATGAAGGTGTTGCGGTGGATGCCCCCGAGCCGCGCGAACTCGGCGTTCTCAAGACCGGGGATAAGACGAAACACTTCCGACTGCGCGCCGTATTTCAGTTTCGTCTGGAAGCCGACCATGTTGTAGAGCGTGCCCAGACTGTTGTCCTGACGCAATTGCACGACGGCGTGCGGACGCCGACCGGTGCGGGGATCGGAAAGGCCGACCGGCTTCATGGGGCCGAAGCGCAGCGTGTCGCGGCCGCGTTCGGCCATCACTTCGATGGGAAGGCACGCTTCGAAGTATGGCGTCGATTTTTCCCACTCCTTGAAATCGGTTTTTTCGCCGGCGAGCAGCGCCGTAAGAAAGGCGTCGTACTGCGCTTCGTCCATCGGGCAGTTGATGTAGTCGGCGCCGTCGCCGCCGGGCCCCTTCTTGTCGTAGCGCGACTGGAACCAGGCGACGTCGAAATTGATGGAATCCTTGTGGACGATAGGCGCGATGGCGTCGAAGAAGGCGAGGGCGTCTTCGCCCGTCAGCGCATGGATCGCCTCCGCGAGCCGGGGCGAAGTGAGCGGGCCGGTGGCGACGATGACGTTCCGCCAGTTTTCCGGCGGCAATCCCGCGATCTCCTCGCGCGCTATCTCGATATTCGGATGCGCTTCGATTTTGGCGGTCACCGCCGCTGAAAATCCCTCCCGGTCGACGGCGAGCGCGCCGCCCGCCGGCACCTGATGCGCATCGGCGCAAGACATGATTAACGAGCCGGCCTTGCGCATCTCCGCATGCAGCACGCCGACGGCGTTCGTCTCCGCATCATCGGATCTGAACGAGTTGGAGCAGACCAGCTCCGCCAGACCGTCCGTCTTGTGCGCTTCGGTCTCGCGTACGGGGCGCATTTCGTGGATCACGACGCGGGCCCCGGCTTCGGCGGCCTGCCAGGCCGCTTCCGAGCCGGCCAGCCCGCCCCCGATAATATGGATAATAGCGTCGTCAGTGCGTGTCATGGCGTCTCTTTAGAGGCCCGCGCGCCCGCCGTTAAGAGCCCGCAGGCGTCCGCCCGGCGGGCCGATATAAAATCACTTTGCCGCCCGCCCCGGCTTGCGGTTAGGATCGACCGGGGAAGGCGTCGGGGTTCAGAGGGGCGGCATAATGAGATTGCGGATGTTTTCCGTCGTCGGCGAGGCGTTGCATTTCAGCGCGCGCCGGATGGAGACGATCATGCGGGTGGCGTGGCTGCCGGTCGTTCTTCTGCTCATCCTCGAAATGGCGACGGCGTTCTCGCTGCTTTCGGTCGTCTATAACCGCCTGATCACCTTCGAGGACGCGCACACCTGGGCGCAGGCGCAGAAAGCGTTCTCGAACGTCATTCAGCAGATCATCGCTGCAATCATCATCAACGGGCCGCTGGCGATCCGCTGGCAGATTTACGCGGTGCTCGGCGCGAGCCTCGTCATCCAGTCGATCCTCGTCGCCTCGTTCATGGCGCCGCTGATCCGTCTCGCCGGTCTCGGAGAGGCGCCGCGCCCGGGCGTCGTCCGGCTCCCTTTCGGCCCCGATCAGGTGCGATATATCGGCGCTAGCCTTCTCGCTATTCTCATCATGGCCCTGTTCATTTTCGGCCCGATGATGGCGGCGGCGTTTTACACCATCAAATATATCCTGCAGGCGATCGCCGAGATCCGCTACGCGCAGTTTCCCAACCCGGACAGTCTTCACACGATCAACGTGATCTCGGCGGGGGATGTGTTTTTCGACGCCGCCGGCCTTCGTCCGCTGAGCCGGGGGCTGCCGCTGCTCATCGCCGCGCCGTTCGCCGTCGGATTCTGGCTGCTGCTGATCGCGCACTTCCATCCGAAGAACCGCGCGGCGGGAGCGGGCGCGCCGAACATTCTGGCGCGGGCGCTGGCGACGCTCGCGGGCGCGGCCGCCGTCGGCGGCGCGTTCTGGCTCGGCTTCCTCGTCTGGGCCGGCAATGTCGATCCGGCCTCGAACATGAGTCATCTTTTCGCTATCGCCGCTCTCGGCGCGATGATCGCCTATTATTTCAACCTGCGCCTGTTTCCCTATGTCGGCGTCGCCGTGTGCAGAAAGTCGCTAGGGCCCGGCAAGACGCTGCGCGTCACGAGCGGGTTCAATATTTTCAGGCTGTTCGCGCTGCTCGTGATGATCTTCGCCGTCACGCTCGGCGTTCAGATTCTCATCAACTCCATCGCGTTCCCCGCGATCGGCGCGACGGTTAACTATCTGTTCGCGGCGACCGACGTTTACACGCGGTTCGTGAATGGGGGAGAGGGCTCTGAGTGGGTGCGGCCGCTGTTCGTCTCGATCTGGAACGGCGTGAAGATCGCTTACAATATCTTCTGGCTGTTCTTCACCTATGGAGTCAGCGCAGGATTGCTCGGCCGGCTCTATCGCGACAGCGAGCGGACTGGTGAGGACGGCGATCTTGCGCCTGCCTGGCTGCGGGCCTAGGCGTATGACGGTCTAGAGCGAGAAGGAAGCGACCCGCATGTCTGCAAAACTTCCTGTCGGCCCGACGATCAACGAGGCGTTTCAGTTCGGGCTCAACCGCTGGATCACCGCGGTCCGCTTCGGATGGCTGCCGGTCGTGGTCATCAGCATTCTCTTCGTCGCTTTCTTTGCGACCGCTTTCAAAACCGAGGCGTTTCTTGCGCTCGAATCCGGCGGGGCCGAACCGCAGGGGCTCAAGGACATCGTCAGGGCGCCTCTGCCCGTGTTTTTCGCCGGGACCGCCGTTCTCTACGTCGTTACGGTGCTGTTGATCTCGGGCGTCATCGCGTCGCTGTTTCGCCTCGTCGCGCTCGGCGAGGAGCGTCCAGGCCTCTTCCACCTGCGGGTCGATGGGCCCGCCATGCGCGTGTTTCTGGCCTATCTGATCCTCGGCGTGCTGAGTTTCGTCGTGATGGGCCTCGCTATGTGCATCGGCGGCCTGCTGGCCGGACAGTCTCCCGCCCAGGGGCTGCAGGCGATCGGGCATCTGTTCGCCTTCGCCATGAACGCGCAGCCCGGCCAGCAGCCGCCTGCGAACATGCTCGAAAGCCTGAGCGTCGCTCTCAAGCCGGTGATGCTCGGCGGCCTTATCGGCGCCGTTCCTCTCATCTATCTGAACGTCAAGCTGACGCCCTTTCCCGCCGGATCTGCGGCGGAGAACAGGCTGCTGCTGTTCGGCGCCTTCCGTATGACCTTCGGCCACTTCTGGTCGATTTTCGGCGTGTACGTGCTGTTTTTCCTCGCCGCCGTCATCATGGGGATCATCTTCCAGCTTGTGGGCGCCATCGTGTCCCTGATCGCCGAATTCGGCGCCGCGCAGGGCGGGGCGCTCGCTTTCGTCGGCGCGATTTTGGCGCTCGCCGTTTCCGTCGCCGCATTGTGGTTTCAATTTTTCATGATGGCGGTCCAGTACGCGATCCCCGCCATCGTCTATCGCCGCCTGAAAATCGGCGCCTGAGCGGTTCGGTTCCGGCCGCGTTTCCGACGCCGCGCTTTCTTCATTTCCTATTCGTTTCAGGATCCATGACGCATCGTATTCTGTTCGCCGCTTCCGCCGCTTTCCTCATCCATCTCATCCCTTCGGCCCAAGCGCAGGAGGAGCCCGCCCGGCCCGCCGGTCCGACCATGCTGTCGACCGCCTTTTCGCCGGACGGACTGGCGGAAGCGCGTCTCAGGAAGTTTGAGGCGCAGCTCGACAAGGCCGCCCGGACGGACGATTTCGTCGGCCTCGCCGTCGCCGTCGTGCGCCATGGCCAGGTCGAGATGCTGCGCACGTACGGCGTGACCGAAATCGGCGGATCGTCGCCGGTGACGCCGCACACGACCTTTCGGATCGCCTCGCTCTCCAAAGGATTCGCCGCGACGCTCGCCGGCATGGCGATGGAGGAGGGCTTGCTCGCGCCCGACACGCCGGTCTCTCCCTATGTCCCCGCCTACGCGCTGAAAGGCGACGCGCAGAAGCTGGTGACCGTCGAGGAGCTATTGAGCCATCGCGTCGGCCTGCCGCCCAACGCCTACGACAACTTGCTGGAGGCCGGCGTTCCTGTCGCCGATATCCTGCGCCGCTATCGATCGGTCGCGCCGATCTGCAGGGTCGGGACCTGCTACGCCTACCAGAACGTCTCTTACAACATCATCGGCGACGTGCTGGCGACGGTCTACGGCAAGCCTTACGAAGAGATAGTCCGCGAACGGATTTTCGAGCCGCTCGGCATGAGGGACGCCTCATTGGGCAGGGCCGGCCTTTCGGCGCGCGGCGACTGGGCCCGTCCGCACGCGCGCGAGCGCCTGCCCGACGATCCGCTCTCGTTCACGCCGTGGCGCGCCGTCGATATGAGCGACGCCTATTACCATGTTCCGGCCGCCGGCGGCGTCAATGCGAGCATCGCAGACATGGCGCGCTGGCTCGCGGCGCAGATGGGCGCGGCGCCGGACGTGTTGCCGCCCGTCGCGCTCGACCGCATCCACGCGCCGCTGGTCGAGACGAAGGCCGAGACCCGCCGCTGGCGTTCGCTCGCCTCGCGATTGACGGCCACCAGCTATGGCATGGGCTGGCGCATCTACGACTACGCCGGCGAAACGGTCGTCAATCATTCGGGCGGCGTCGAAGGGTATGGCGCGCAGATCGCCTTCCTGCCGAAGCAGGATATCGGCGTCGTCATCCTGTCGAATACGCGCGCCAAGCGGGTCTGGCGGATTCTTCCCGCCTTCCTCGACGCCGAGCTGGGGCTTGAGGACGAAGACTGGCTCGAGCTCGAACACGAAACCGCCGACGACGCCGGCGAGCTCGAAGAGCTGACCGGCGCCGGCAAGTAGCGGCGCGTCAGTCGATATACGGCCCTTCCGGCTCGTCATGGGCGAGGCGCCTGTCGAGATAGGCTTCGGTCGCCGCCATCAGTTCTTCAAGCTTCGCCTCGAAGAAATGGTCGCCGCCTTCGATCACCTGAAACTCGACCTTGCGGCCTTTCTGCGTGCGCGTGCGTTCGACCATGATGCGCGTGTCTTCGGCGGGAGTCACCTTGTCGAGTTCGCCGTGTATGACCACGCCCGACGAAGGACAGGGGGCGAGGAAGGTGAAGTCGTACAGATTGGCCGGCGCGGAAACCGACACGAAGCCGGCGATCTCGGGACGGCGCATCAGAAGCTGCATGCCGATCCACGCGCCGAATGAGAAGCCGGCGACCCAGGCGAACGGCGCGTTGGGATTCATCTGTTGCAGATAGTCGAGCGCCGTGGCGGCGTCGGCGAGTTCGCCCTGTCCCTGATCGTACTCGCCCTGGCTGCGCCCGACGCCTCGGAAGTTGAACCGCAGCACCGCGAAGCCCTTGCGGGCGAAAAGATTGTAAAGCTCGTAGCAGACCCGGTTGTTCATCGTCCCGCCGAACAGCGGGTGAGGATGAAGGATCAGCGCCACAGGCGGGTTTTCGCCTTTGCCTTTTTGATAACGACCCTCAAGACGGCCTTCCGGCCCGGCGAAAATCACTTCCGGCATTCTGGTCCAGTTCCCATTCTCAACTGCTTGAAATCCGTATTCTCAGCTCGACCGGCCCGCGAAGCGCGGCCTCTAAGCCGCAGAAATATTCGCTTTTCAAGCCGCCAATAGTTGACGAATTTACTCGGATTTCATATCTCGGCCCTGTGAGAGGCCGCCCGAAGGCGCGGCCTATAACACGGTTTTTTCGAAAGCGGCAGCAATTCCGGCAGGCGGATCATGAAGCTGACCACAAAAGGCAGGTACGCGGTTACGGCGATGGCCGATCTCGCGGCCAACGCGGCGGGCGCTCCGGTGGCGCTGGCCGAGATCGCCCTCAGACAGGGCATATCGGTGTCTTATCTGGAGCAGATCTTCGCGCGGCTGAGACGCGAAGGACTGATAGAAAGCGCGCGCGGCGTCGCCGGCGGCTACAGCCTGACCCGCGATCCGGCGGACATTCGCATCGCCGACATTGTCGCGGCCGCCGACGAGGAGATCAAAACCACGGCCTGCGAGAAAGGGTCGAGCGTCGGCTGTCAGGGAACATCTGCCCGGTGCCTCACCCACGATCTCTGGGACGAACTCGGCCGGCAGATCGAGATCTTTCTGAACGCGGTGACTCTTGAGGATGTCATCGCGCGCCGCGTGCTCGGGATGGCCGCGGTCAATCAACCTTCACGAATGGCAATTGCAGGGGCGGCGGAATGACGGAAGGAAAGAGCAGGCACTATCTCGACTACAACGCGACGACGCCGGTGCGGCCGGAGGTGATCGACGCCGTCTGCGAGGCGATGCGGACCATCGGCAATTCATCCTCCGTCCACGCCGAAGGCCGCGGCGCGCGCGCCATCGTCGAGGACGCGCGCGAAAAATTGCGCGCCATGGTCAATGCGCCGGTGAACGGCGTCATCTTCACCGGCGGCGGCACGGAGGCGATCCACTACGCGCAGCACGGCGCGGTGCGCGCCGGATCGGTGAAGCGCATTTTCGTGTCCGCCATCGAGCACGCCGCCGTGCCCGGCAACGCCGCGACCACCGGCGTTCCGGTCGAAACCATTCCGGCGAAGCCGTCGGGCGTCGCCGATCTCGACTGGCTGCGCGAACGGTTGAAAAATTACGACGCGAAGCGCGAGGGCGGTTTCCTCGTCTGTCTGATGTACGCCAACAATGAGACCGGCGTCATTCAGCCGGTCGCCGAGGCGGCGGAGATCGCCCACGAGAAAGGCGGCCTCCTGTTCGCCGACGCCGCTCAGGCCGCCGGCAAGGTGCCGGTCAACTTCGTCATGTCCGGCGCCGACCTCATGGCCGTGACGGCGCACAAGTTCGGCGGCCCCATCGGCGTCGGCGCGCTGATCGCCGGGCCGAACCTGCCGCTTGAGCCGGTGATGCGCGGCGGCGGTCATGAGTCGAACCGCCGCGCCGGCACGCACAATGTTCCGGCGCTCGCCGGACTCGGCAAGGCGTGCGAGCTTGCGGGCGACTGTCTCGCCAAGGCGCCGAAAATCGCCGCCATGCGCGACCGCATGCAGGCGGCGGCGGAAGAGGCGGGCGCGACCGTCTGGGGCAAAACCGAGAAGCGCTTGCCCGGCACGCTCTCCTTGTCCGCGCCCGGATTCACCTCGCAGACGCAGCTGATGGCGATGGACCTCGCCGGCATCGCGATCTCTTCCGGTTCCGCCTGCTCGTCGGGCAAGACCAAGCCGAGCCACGTTCTCTCGGCGATGGGCGCCAGCGAGGATCTCGCGAGCTGCGGCATCCGCGTGTCGCTCGGCTGGAACTCGAAAGACGAAGACGCCGATGCCTTCATCCGCGAATGGCCGCAGGCCTATGCGCGCGTGAAAGCGAGGGCTGCATGACCGTTTACGCCATCGCGCAACTGACGATCCACGATCGCGCGTCGTACGACCGCTATCAGTCGAGGTTTTTCGACGTGTTCAGCCAGTTCAAGGGCCGGCTGCTCGCAGCGGACGAGAACCCCGACGTGGTCGAGGGCGTGTGGGATCGCGACAAGGTCGTGCTGATGTCGTTCCCGGACAAACAGGCGTTTCTCGATTGGGCGCAATCGCCCGCCTACAAGGATATCTCGAAGGATCGCACGGCCGGATCGTCCGCCGTCATCCTGTTGGCGAACGGGTTCGAGCCCGGAAGGGCGAGGCCATGAGCCAGGTGAAGGAAACCATCGACCGCGCCACCGTCGACGCCGCCAAGGCGCTCGAAACCTACAAGTACGGCTTCACGACGAACGTCGAGTCGGAAAAAGCCCCGAAGGGCCTGACCGAAGACACGATCCGCTACATCTCGGCCAGGAAGGAAGAGCCGGAATGGATGCTGGAATGGCGGCTCGAAGCCTTCCGCCGCTGGCTGAAGATGGAGGAGCCGACCTGGGCGATGGTGAAGTATCCCGCCATCGACTATCAGGACGCCTACTATTATTCGGCGCCGAAAACTGGCTCGAAGTACAAGTCGCTCGACGAAGTGCCGCCGGAAATTCTCGCGGACTTCGAAAAGCTCGGCATCTCGCTGAAGGAAACCGAAGTGCTGCTCGGCGTCGAGGGCGCGCCGAAGGTCGCGGTCGACGCGGTGTTCGACTCTGTTTCCGTCGCGACGACGTTCCGCGAGGAACTGGCCAAGGCCGGCGTCATCTTCATGTCGATTTCGGAGGCGATCCGCGAGCATCCCGACCTCGTGCGGAAATATCTCGGCACGGTCGTCCCCACCTCGGACAATTTCTTCGCGACCCTCAACGCCGCCGTCTTTTCCGACGGGACGTTCGTTTACGTGCCCGAGGGCGTCAGATGCCCGATGGAGCTGTCGACCTATTTCCGTATCAACGAGGCGAACACCGGTCAGTTCGAGCGCACGCTGATCGTCGCGGCGCCCGACAGCTATGTGAGCTATCTCGAAGGCTGCACGGCGCCGATGCGCGACGAGAACCAGCTTCACGCGGCGGTGGTCGAACTCGTCGCCGAGGACGACGCAGAGATCAAATACTCGACGGTGCAGAACTGGTATCCGGGCGACAAGGACGGGAACGGCGGCATCTACAATTTCGTGACGAAGCGCGCCGACTGCCGCGGGAAAAACTCCAAGGTCTCGTGGACGCAGGTGGAGACGGGCTCGGCGATCACCTGGAAATATCCGAGCTGCGTGCTGAAGGGCGACAACTCGTCAGGCGAGTTCTATTCGATCGCCATCACCAACAATCATCAGCAGGCCGACACCGGCACCAAGATGATCCACCTGGGCAAGAACACGAAGTCGCGGATCATCGCCAAGGGCATTTCGGCGGGTAAATCGAACTCGACCTATCGCGGGCTCGTCTCGATCCACAGGAACGCGACAGGCGCGCGCAATTTCACCCAGTGCGACTCGCTCCTCATCGGCGACCAATGCGGCGCGCACACGATTCCCTACATCGAGAGCAAGAATCCGGCTGCGATCCTCGAACACGAGGCGACGACCTCGCGGCTCGCCGAAGACCAGCTCTTCTACTGCCAGCAGCGCGGCCTCTCCGAGGAAGAAGCCGTCGCGCTCCTCGTCAACGGCTTCTGCAAGGACGTGCTGCAGGAGCTGCCGATGGAATTCGCGGTGGAAGCGCAGAAGCTTGTGAGCGTCAGCCTTGAGGGGAGCGTGGGCTGATGAAAATCGCTCGTAAAACCGTCATCCCGTGCGCGCTGCGGCGTGAAACGGTTCGATGGCGAAGCCATCGGACGCGCAGACACGGGATCGTTTTCGGCTTGTGTCTGTCCGATCCAGGATCTGCGCCGCGATACTGCGTATTGCAGCGCGTCCGGGATGACGCGCGGAGGGCGGCGTAATGTTGTTCGTCTTGCTTGCGCTGCAGATCGCCGAGGCGCCGCTGCCCGGTCCCCTCGAAGCCGGCTGGAAGGGCGAGAAAGTCTGCGAGCCGCTGTTCGAGAACGAACAGGTGCGCGCCGCGCGCTGCACGTTCGCGCCGGGCGTCGGCCATGAGCGTCACTATCACCCGCCGCATTTCGGCTACATAATCGAAGGCGGCGTGATGCGGATCACCGACAAGAACGGCGTGCGCACGGTTCCGACGCCCGCCGGCTCCACCTGGTGGAGCGACGGCGTCGAATGGCACGAAACCGTGAATATCGGCGAGACGACGACAGTCTACATTATCGTCGAGCCGAAGGGGGCGACAACCGTGAAGGAGTCCCCATGACCGAAGACGACTGGAAACAGTTCGACAAGCTCTACAAAGTTTACGAGGAGGCGAGGGGCGCTTACCAGACGATGCAGACGCATCTGCACGGCGCCTTTTCCGAACTCGCCCGTCATTACGACAAGGACAGCCTCGACAACGATCTCTACGAGGAAGAACTGGCGCACAAGCGCTTCAACACGGCGCGTGAGGCGCTGCTCGCTTTCCTGCGCGAGAAACTGAAAAAAGACTGAGATGCTAAAGATCGACAAACTGCATGTGGCCGTCGACGGCGCTGAAATTCTCCGCGGACTGACGCTGAAAGTTCCGGCGGGCGAAGTGCACGCCATCATGGGGCCGAACGGCTCGGGCAAGTCGACCCTTTCCTATGCGCTCGCCGGGCGCGACGCCTATGAAGTGACGGCGGGGTCGGCGACGCTCGACGGCGAGGATCTGCTGGCGCTCGATCCGAACGAGCGGGCGGCGAAAGGGATTTTCCTTTCCTTCCAGCACCCGATGGAGATCCCCGGCGTCGCGACCATGAATTTCATCCGCACGGCGCTCAACGCCCAGCGCCGCGCGCGCGGAGATGACGAAATGTCTTCCGCCGACTTCCTCCGCCTGATCCGCGACAAGGCGCGGCTCGTCGGTTTGAGCGACGAGAAACTCAAGCGGCCGTTCAATGTCGGCTTTTCCGGCGGCGAGAAGAAGCGCATGGAGATGCTGCAGATGGCGATCTTCGAGCCGCGCTTCGCGATCATGGACGAAACCGATTCGGGTCTCGACATCGACGCGCTGAAAATGGTCGGCGACGTGGTCAACGCGCTGCGCGGGCCGGGGCGCGGCTTTCTCGTCATCACGCATTACCAGCGGCTGCTCGAACATATCCGCCCGGACCGCGTGCACGTGCTCGCCGGCGGCCGCATCGTCAAATCCGGCGGGCCCGAACTCGCCGAAGAACTCGAACGTTCCGGCTACGACCGGTTCACGGAGGCCGCGTAAGGCATGAGCCAGACGCTGCTCATCAATCCGACGGCGATGGAGGCCGGGCTTCTCGCGGCGGCCGAGGCGCGCGGGCGCTCGCCCGCTTTCGACGCCTTCGCGAAGACCGGCCTGCCGCACCGGCGGATGGAAGCGTGGAAGTGGACCGACGTGCGCGGCGCGCTTCGCGCCGAGCTTGCGCCGGCGGCCGCGGGGGGCGAGGTCATCGCGCCGTCGTCGTTCGCCGGCGTCGATGCGTTCGAAATCACCATGATGAACGGCGCGGCGGAATGGAGCGAAACGCCGCCGGAAGGGGTGAGCGTCGAGCTGGCCGGTAACGACGCGGCGCTGTCGCCGCTTTCCGCCGGTCACCCGCTGGCAAATCTTGCGGCGGCGTTCGCCGGGAGGGTGCTCGACATTCGCATATCCGCCCGCATTCCAAGGCCGATTCATCTCCGGCGCATCGCCGGCGCCGGCGCGAGTTACAATCGCGTCCGGATCGCGCTCGGCAAAGGCGCCTGCGCCACGGTGATCGAGAGCTTCGACGGCGCCGGCGCGTATTTCGCCGACAGCCTTACGGAAGTCGAAGTGGGCGAGGGCGCGACTTTTACGCGCGATGTCTTGCAGGACGGATCGGATGACGGCGTTGAAACGGCGCTGTTCGCGGCGAGCCTTTCGCGCGACGCCGAGTTCCGGCAAGTCGCGCTGCTGCTCGGCGGCAAGCTGGCGCGCATGGAGACGCGGCTGGCGATCGAGGGCGCGGGGGCGCGCGTCGATCTGAAAAGCGCCTCCATCCTTTCCGCCGCCCGTCACTCCGACCTGACGACGCATGTGGCGCACAATGCGCCCGGCTGCGCGACGCGGCAGGCGCACCGCGCCGCGCTCAAGGATCGCGGCCGCGGCGTCTTCCAGGGCAAGTTCTACGTGGCGCGCGGCGCGCAGAAGACCGACGCCGAAATGCAGGCGAAGGCGCTCCTCCTTTCCGATCTTGCCGAGGCGAACCACAAGCCGGAGCTCGAGATTTACGCCGACGACGTGCAGTGCGCCCACGGCTCGACGGCGGGCGCCATCGACGAGGAGGCGCTGTTCTACATGCGCCAGCGCGGTCTCGACGAACATCAGGCGCGGGCGCTGCTGATCGAGGCGTTCCTCGCCGAAACGTTCGACCGCGCCGAGCGCATCAACATCGCCGAAGTGCTGCGCCAGCGCATGCACGCCTGGCTGGAGAGCGCCGCATGAGCGATCCAGCGATCAAAGCCGCACCCGGATACGATGTCGCCGCCGTGCGCGCGGAGTTTCCTATTCTGGCGCGCGAGGCTTACGGCAAGCCGCTCGTCTATCTCGACAACGCCGCCTCGGCGCAGAAGCCGCGCGCGGTGATCGGCGCGATGACGCGCGCCATGGAATATTCCTACGCCAACGTGCATCGCGGGTTGCATCTCCTTTCCAATGAAGCGACGTCTGCGTTTGAAGAAGCGCGCAAGAAAGTCGCGGCGTTCCTGAACGCCGCCTCGCCGGACGAAATCGTTTTTACTTCCGGCGGCACCGACGCCTTCAATCTTGTCTCCTATTCTCTCGGCGCCTCGGAGATAGGCGAGGGCGACGAGATCATCCTCTCGCTCATGGAGCATCATTCGAACATCGTGCCCTGGCACCTTCTTCGCGAGCGGAAAGGCGCCGTCCTCAAATGGCTCGACGTTTCCGAAGACGGGGCGATCGATCTCGACGCTTTCGCCAAACTGTTTTCAAAGCGCACCAAGCTCGTCGCCGTCTCGCATATGTCGAACGTGCTCGGCGCGCCGACGCCGGCGAAGGCGATGACGGAAATCGCCCACGCGAACGGCGCGAAAATCCTGTTCGACGGCTGCCAGCATGGCGTGCACGGGCCGGTCGACGTGCAGGACATCGGCTGCGACTTCTATGTGATGACCGGCCATAAACTCTACGGCCCGTCCGGCGTCGGCGTGCTGTACGGGAAAAAATCCGTACTCGCGCAGATGCCGCCCTTCCGCGGCGGCGGAGAGATGATCGACACGGTGACGACGGACGTCGTCACCTACAACGATCCGCCGCACCGGTTCGAAGCCGGGACGCCGGCCATTGTCGAGGCGATCGGTCTCGGCGCGGCGCTCGACTGGATGACGGCGAAAGGCGTCGCCGCCATCGCGGCGCACGAAGCCGCCCTGCGCGATCACGCCATGGAAGAACTTCGCAAGCTGAATTTCGTGAAAGTGCACGGCCAAGCGCCCGACAAGGCGCCGATCATCGCCTTTTCGGTCGAGGGCGCGCACCCTCACGACGTTTCGGCGATCCTCGACCGGCAGGGCGTCGCCGTCCGCGCCGGGCACCATTGCGCGCAACCGCTGATGAAAAGGCTCGGCGTGACCGCCACCGCGCGCGCCTCCTTCGCCGCCTACAACACTCATGAAGAGGTGGAGGCCTTGATCCGGGCGCTCCACAAGACCCATATGATGCTGGGATAGTTTTATGGACGACAGTCACGATTTCATCGATCTGAAGGCCCCGGAGGAGCCGGCGCCGCCGGTGTCGGCGGGGGCCGCCATTCCGGCCGACGAACTTTCGCGCATCACCGCCGACATCGTGCGGGCGCTCAAGACCGTCTACGATCCGGAGATACCCGTCGATATTTACGAGCTCGGCCTCATCTACAAGGTCGATCTCTCCGACGATCGTCTTCTCACAATCGACATGACGCTGACGGCGCCGGGCTGCCCGGTGGCGGGCGAAATGCCGGGCTGGGTGGAAGGCGCGGTGCGCGGCGTCGAGGGCGTCGATGACGTGAAAGTGAACATGGTGTTCGACCCGCCCTGGGATCAGTCGAAAATGTCCGACGAAGCCAAGCTCGAACTCGGGATGATGTAATGAGCGCGTCGTCCGTAGTGCGTCGTGCGTAGCGATTGCGGCGCTTTTTCTACGAACTACGAACTACGGACGACGTACTAAAGAGGAACGACATGACGCGCAGACCAAGACCTAAAGTCGTGACCCTGACGGACGCCGCCGCAGAGCGCGTGAAGGAAATCATGCAGGGCGCCGAAGCCGGCGCCATCGGCCTCAAGGTGGGCGTCAAGAACGGCGGCTGCGCGGGCATGGAATACACGATGGAATACGCCCGCGAGGCGGGCCCGCTCGACGAGGTGGTCGAGGACAAGGACGTGAAGATCCTCATCGACCCGAAGGCGATCCTGTTCCTCATCGGCACCGAGATCGACTTCGTTACGGAAAAACTTTCGCAACGCTTCACTTTCCGCAATCCCAACCAGACCGACGCCTGCGGTTGCGGGGAAAGCGTCACCATCGCCCCGGCGCAGATGGACGCCTGATCCGGAGGCCGCTTATGGCTGTCTCTTCGTCATTCCTGGAGTTTGCGAAGGAAACGTTCTCCGTTTTCGGCGATATCTCCATACGACGGATGTTCGGCGGCGCGGGCGCCTATTGCGACGGCCTGTTCTTCGCGGTTCTCGATGACGAGACGGTCTATCTCAAGACCGACGATGTGACGCGCGGCGCGTTCGAAAGCGCCGGGCTTGAGCCGTTCTCCTTCGAGATGAAGGATGGAACGCTGACCAGCACATCCTATTACGCCGCGCCAGAGGGCATGTTCGACGACGAGGACGAGCTGCGCCGCTGGGTCACGCTGGCTCTCGACGCGGCCCGGAGAAAGGCGAAGCTGAAGCCGAAGAAGAAAAAGGCGGCGAAGAAAGCCTGATCCCGCCTTCCTGTCCTTCGAGCCACGCCGCCGAAAAACCTCCGCGTCCGGATCGAAAAAAACACGATCCTGCTACGGAATATGACGGATGTTAACCATTCATCCTTTTGAGAGTCCGGTCCGTTCAACCCGGAGATGAATCTTATCCGCCCCCTTTGCGGGCCCCTTTATGATGCTCCCGTCCTTCGCGCCGGAGAGGCGTTGTAGCTACCGTTCTATGGCGGCGAAGGATGCGGCGAGCGGAAGAGGAGAAGGCGTTACGGACTTCTCCGCATTCCGGCCGGTCGATCCGTCGGGCCATTCGGCCGAAGGCGCTTTCGGGCGCCCGAGGCGCGACGCCTTGTCGGCGATGCTGTCTAACGCCGCTGCGCGGGGCCTTCGTCGTCCCCTTAAAAATTGAGCTGAAGCCGGACGTCCCGCGCGCCCGCTCCATCTTTCAACCTCCCGGGTCCGGCCGGATCGCGGAGCCGGGAAGCCGCGTCTTGTGAACTGGAGTTGAAAAAAGGGCGGGAAAAGGCGCGGCATGACGCGCAAGTCCGCCACTGGATAAATCCCCCTCAAATCCCTATGTTCCGCCGCTTATGAGCCATGCCGCAGACATAACGACCATCGCCGCGCCGCGGATCGACCTCGGGGTTCCGAGGGGATCGCGCGTGGTCGTCGCCATGTCGGGCGGCGTGGACTCCTCGGTGACCGCCGCTCTCTGCAAACTGTCCGGGTACGACGTCGTCGGCGTGACCTTGCAGCTCTACGATCACGGCGTCGCCATTCAGAAAAAAGGCGCCTGCTGCGCCGGACAGGACATCGCGGACGCGCGCAACGTCGCCGACCGGCTCGGCATCCCCCATTACGTGCTCGACTATGAAGATCGCTTCTCCGATGCGGTGATGGAGGATTTCGCCGACACCTATCTCGCCGGCGCGACGCCGATCCCGTGCGTGCGGTGCAATGAGCGGGTGAAGTTCCGCGATCTGCTCGGCACGGCGCGCGATCTCGGCGGCGTCGTCATGGCCACCGGCCATTACATTCGCCGCACCGATGGGCCGAACGGACCGGAGCTTCGCCGCGCCGCCGACCCTGCGCGCGATCAAAGCTATTTCCTGTTCTCGACGACGCGCGAACAGCTCGCGTACCTGCGCTTCCCGCTCGGCGACCTGCCGAAAGACGACGTGCGGGCGATCGCCGCCGATCTCGGCCTTGTCGTCGCCGACAAGCCGGACAGCCAGGACATCTGCTTCGTGCCGGAAGGCAAATACGCGTCGGTCGTCGAACGGCTTCGCCCCGGCGCGGCTGAAGCCGGCGAGATCGTGCATGTCGATGGAACCGTCATGGGCCGTCATCCCGGCGTCATTCATTACACGGTCGGCCAGCGGCGCGGGCTGGGCGTCGCCACCGGCGATCCGCTGTTCGTCGTCCGCCTCGATGCGGACGCCCGGCGCGTGATCGTCGGTCCGCGCGAAGCGCTGACGGTTCGCACCATCGCCTTGAAGGATGTCTCGTGGATCGGCGACGGCCCGCTCGAAACCGCCGCGAGGGCCGAAACGCCCGTCGCCGTGAAGGTCCGCTCGACCCGCCCGCCGGCGCCGGCGAGGCTGATCTGGAAAGGCGGCGGCGCGGCGGTCGAGCTTGAAACGCCGGAAGAAGGCGTGGCGCCCGGCCAGGCCTGCGTATTCTACTCCATTGACGCCCGGCATGACCGCGTGCTCGGTGGGGGGTGGATTTCCGGAACCGAGTCAGCGCTTAACACCCTGTAGGGCGCGCTTCGATTCGATCGGAGCGCCCCTTTCAGCGTCTGCCTTGCAGTTTGGGACCTTGTCATATGGCCGCGAAGAAATTGTACGATTGCCTTAAATGCCCGGCCTATTGCTGTTCCTATACGCACATCCCGGCCACCAAATCCGACATCAAACGGCTCGCCAAGCATTTCGGCGTCAGCGAGGCGAAGGCCGAGAAGAAGTTCACCAAGAAGGGCGACAAACAGAATCCGCGCGTGCTGCGTCATACCGACGACGAGCATTTTGCGACGAGCTGCATGTTCCTCAACAAGGAGACGCGCAACTGCACGATCTATCATGCGCGCCCGAAGATCTGCCGCGAGTTCCCGACCCAGAAGCGCTGCGGCTACTATGAGTTCCTGAAGTTCGAGCGCGAGACGCAGGACGATCCGGAATGGGTTGCAACCACGGACTGAGCCGGCATGGCTGAAGCGGTCGACGTCGTCGTCATCGGCGCCGGCGTCGTCGGGCTGGCGATCGCGCGGGCCCTGGCGCTGGACGGGCGCGAGGTCATTGTCGTCGAGCGGCATGACGCCTTCGGAACCGAAACCTCCTCGCGCAACTCCGAAGTCATTCACGCCGGCATTTACTACCGGCCCGGCGGCTTTCGGGCCCGCCTCTGCGCCCCCGGAAAGCGGCTTCTCTACCGCTACTGCGCCGAGAAGAACGTCGCGCACCTCAATTGCGGAAAGCTGATCGTCGCGCACGGCGAGGAGGAAATCCGCCGTCTCGACGCCATCAGGGCGACGGCGGAAGCGAACGGCGTTCTCGACCTGAAAAAGATCAGCGGCGAGGAGGCGTCGAGGCTTGAGAACGGACTGCGCTGCGACGCGGCGCTGCTCTCGCCGTCGACCGGCATCGTCGACAGTCACGGACTGATGCTGGCGATGATCGGCGATCTCGAAGACGCGGGCGGTTCGCTGGCGCTTTCAAGCCCGCTTACGTCAGGCAAGGTTGGGTTGAACGGCCATACGCTTTCAGTCGGCGGCGCGGATCCGGTCGATCTGTCGGCGAAGCTGGTGATCAACAGCGCCGGTCTGTACGCGGACCAAGTCGCGCGGTCGATCGCCGGACTGAACCCGGCGTTCATTCCGGCGATCCGTCCCGCGAAAGGCCAGTATTTCACCTATTCCGGGAAGGCGCCTTTTTCACGGCTGATCTATCCGCTGCATACTCCCGACAGTCAGGGCGTTCACTATACGCGCGACCTCGGCGGGCAGGGGCGGCTTGGCCCGGACATCAGCTGGGATGCGCCCCTCGGCGACTACAGCGTCGACGAGCGCAGGCGCCAATCTTTCGCAGAGCAAGCCCGGCGTTTCTGGCCTGATCTCGATCCCGCGCGCCTTCAGCCCGGTTACGCCGGCCAGCGTCCGAAAGCGACAGGGCCGGGCGAGGAGGGCGATTTTCGAATTCTCGGTCCGAAGGATCATGGAACGCCCGGCTATATCGGTCTTTACGCCATTGAATCGCCGGGACTGACCGCCTGTCTCGCCATCGCCGAACTGGTCGCGGAAATGGCGCGGCTCGGCTGATCGGCAGGCCGGCTTAATTGTCAGCAGGCGCGCGCCCCGATAGTCTTGGCATGGGGACGCACCAGGGGGGCGACAATGACCGACATGCAGGCCGCAGCGACTCCTTCGCCCGTTCCATCGCCTTCAGGCGAAGAAGAACTGCGCTTCATCCGCAACTTCCATGACGTGTTCCTGTCCATCGGACTCGCCATGTTCGCGGTGGGATTGGGCATCGTCTCTTCTCTCGTGCTGAAGAACCTCACGGCCGGAATAGACGAGGCCGAGTGGCGGCGCGTGACGATGACCGTCGCCGGCGTGTTACTGATCGACGCGGCGATCATGTGGGCCTTGGCCGAAGTTTTCGCGCGCACGCGCCGGCTGTTTCTGCCGGCGATAGTCATTCTGCTGGCGTTCATCGGATTCTGGTTCGGCGCGCTGGCGGCGATCTACGCGCTGCTATTTCTCGATGCGGGCATTGAAAGTCTCGACAAGGGGCTCGGCGAACTCAAGACGCTGCCTTTGTTCCTCAGCGCCGGCGTAACCGCAGGCATTTTCGCCTACTACCTGCGTATGCGGCTGCCGTTCGCTATGGGCCTCGGCGCGGCGTCGCTGGCCGGAACGGCCGTGGCGGCGCTGTTCTGGCATGACCCGAAACTCATCGCGCAGAACTATCTCGGCATTGAACTCGCCGCCGGTGTGTTCCTTTTCGCGCTTGGCGTCGCGTTCGATGCGCGCGACCCGCAGCGGCTGACGCGCTACTCGGACAATGCTTTCTGGCTGCACTTTTTCGCTGCGCCGCTGATCTTCGGATCGGTGATCGTCATGGTCGCCGGCGAAAAGGGCGTCTTTGCGGGCGGAACTTATCCGGCGATGGCGACGCTGATCGTCGTCGTGGTCTTCGCCCTCGTTTCGCTCCTGATCAACCGCCGGGCGCTCCTGGTCTCCGGGCTCCTCTCGGCGGCCGTGGCGATCGGCGTGCTGGTCTCGAAAACCGGCCTCGACGGGGCCTGGACAGCGGCGCTGACCCTGCTTCTGCTCGGCGGCGCGATGGTGCTGCTCGGGGGCGGCTGGCATGCGGTAAGAAGGCTTCTTGTAGCGCCGTTCCCCAAGAGCGGGCCCATTTCCCGCATCATTCCGCCCGAGCCGGCCCGGGGCTCCGCCTCCGAATAGCCCGGTCTTGCAGGGGCCGGGCAAGGCTTATATAGACGCTCCCTCGCAGGCCCTCGCGCCGCGCGGCGGGGTAGCTCAGTTGGTAAGAGCGCAGGATTCATAACCCTGAGGTCGGCGGTTCAATTCCGCCCCCCGCTACCAAATTTTGCCGAAATTTTGTCGCCAGTTTCTTTCCGGCTGAGCGGTCGCGATTTGAGCCGGATCGGCTCAGTCCTCTTCCTCGCCCGCGTCCGTCAGCATTCCGAGCAGCACGCCGGCGGCGACCGTAGCAGCGATGGTTGAAACCGGCCGGCGCTGAAGCTGGCGCGTAAAAAGGCCGGCGGCCGCGACATCGAAAGCCCCGGCGACCGATGCGACGGATTCTATCAATGCGGAAGGCGATCCGTGCTTGGGGGATTTCTCTTCCTTTGGAGAGGGCTCAGGACCGCCATTACGTTTCACGGCGAGCGTGACGGCAGCAGTCAACCCCAATGCGGCGCCGGTCGCTATGAGCGCCACTGGCGGCGGAATGACAGAGGCGAGCGCCCAAGCGACGCCGCCGAAGATGAACAGAACGGCGCCGAATTGCATCACGACGACAAGCAGGGTTATGCCCGCGTCGCGCGCAAGGCCGTGGGCGGCGTTTTCCGCCTTGTTGACGATCGCGTTGAACATAACCCTTCGTCGAACTAGCGGCGCGTGATGCCGCTCAGGAAATAGCCGACCGCTAAAGCGGCGGCCACGGCGGAAAGCGGATTCTTCCGAACGGCTCGCTGGGCCTGTTTCTGGATTTCGTATAGTTCGGACGAGGCGTACTCGGCAATGTCGCTCGCTTTGTCTTCAGCTTTGGAAAGTCCCGATTTGACGGCGCTTTTCAGATCGCTGGCCCCGGTCGCGCCCAGCGAAGCGAAATCCTTGCGCAGTGTGCTGATATCCTCGCGCAGTTGCGCGAAGTCATCTTTAAGCTCCCGGAGGGCTTCTTTCGATTCCGCGGATGCAGAGCCTTTATCGCTATGCTTGCTCATCACGCTCTCCTGAGAAAAACCCATTAAACTCTCCATATCGCTTAAACGCCATTCCGTAACACATTAGTCGTACAGAAGTTCCCCATCCGGCCTGTACGGCGGAACCCTCTGCGCGGTAGGACATTTATAGAATACGAGGCGAGTGCGGCGACGGACCTTTCAGAAGACGAAGGTGAAGTATTGCGAAATCGGGCGACGGTGATCGGGACGTGGCTTGTCGCCGCCGCTGCGCTGGCCGGCGGCCTGGCTCTGGGACGACGCACGGTCAGCAAGCTTATCAAGCAGCGCCTGCCCGCCGAGATTGAGGCGGCGAAGACCATAGCCAGCGCTGAACTGGACAAGCAGATCGGCGCCTTTATCGGGGAGCGGCTGCTTTCATTCTTGGTCTCGATCAGCATCAAGGCTGGGTTCGTCGGCGCCTTTTATCTTTTGCACGCCTATGAGCACTTAACAGCCACCGGCCTGAAGCTCGTTATTTCCGTCATGCTTGCGATGTTTGTCATTCGCGACGGCTTGAAAACCATTCCCTATGTCGCGCCTGCTCTGCGCCATATCCGCCGCAACGGATGGAACCCAAAACAGGCGCTAAAGAAGCTTGTAGCGGGCGTCGCCTTCGAGCGCGCGTATGCGAATGCGCTTCTCGCTTCCCAGACCGGGCCCAATCGTTTCTGGATTGCGCTGTCAAATTACTCTGCACACAGCATATCAGTCGAGGTGGCGGAGGCGGTGTCTGACATCGCCCGCACAACCAGCTTGCGGCGAGCGCGCTGGCGGATAGCCACAGCGCTGGTCGTGGCGCTTGTCACTTTCGCGATTTATTCCGCGCTGCTTTTTTCGGCGATCGGCGCGGACTAGTCGAGGGGAACCTCCCACGCGCCTGGCTGTTAGCTGGCGGCGAAGGGAGAGAGCCATGATCGGCCCGGATTCGAAAATCGCGCCCGAAACTGGTGTTTTGAGCGGAAGATTCGGGAACAGAGCCGCTGCGCCGGTTTTTCTTCCTCAAAAACTGTTCGCCGAGTTGGGCGTGAAAAAAACCCTGCATTTAACGGCGCTTGCGGTCTGGATTCTCGCGATTGTAGCCTTGGGAGCAGCTTTATATTTCGCGAGGCCAATTCTTATTCCGGTCGCCACCGCGTTTATAATCAGCATATTGCTTGTTCCGGCCACCGTATGGCTGAAAAGGCGCGGCGTTGCGCAAGGCGTCCGCCCGATCATCGTCGTGAGCCTGACCTTCGGCTTTTTTGCGTACGGTCTGTATCTTGTGATCCAGCCTGGGGCGGAATGGGTTCAGAAACTCCCGGATGTGATCGAGCAGGCGCAAGACAAGCTCGTCGCGATCCGCGAAGCCTTCACGACGATGCGGGAGGTTTCTGACAAGGTCACGGAACTTACCGACCTTGGCCAGGAGGCCAAATCCGAAAATGTGGTGTCGGTGAAAGGAGTCGAACTTGGCGATGCGATTTTCGGTTCGGCGCGCACCTTTATCGTTCAGGTCGGTCTCACGACAGTCCTGACTTATTTCTTTCTCGCCAGCCGTCTCGATATGCGGCGGAAGTTCATCCTGCTGCGGTCTTCGCGCCGAGGAATGAGGCGTTCGGCGCGTATGCTGCGCGCCATAGAGCGGGATATGGCGTCCTACATGCTGACCATGGCGGCTATTAATGTTGGATTGGGCGTCGCGACTGGCCTGGCCATGTGGGCGATCGGCATGCCGTCCCCGCTGGTTTGGGGCGGTCTCGCGGCGATCCTCAATTTTGTGCCCTATATCGGTCCTACGGTGATGACTGTTCTGCTCGGTTTGACGGGGCTCGTCGCATTCGATGACTACGTCATGTTCTTAGCGCCAGTCGGAATATACGCAGCTCTGAACTTCATCGAATCGAATTTCGTCACGCCTACACTGATCGGTGTACGAATGACGGTTAGTCCGCTTGCGATCATTCTGGCTGTAGCGTTCTGGACGTGGCTATGGGGTCCGGCCGGCGCAGTGATTTCCATACCGGCGCTGCTGATCTTCAAAACGATATGCGATCATACCGAACCGTTGCGGCCAATCGGCCTGCTCATCGGCGATGCAGACACATTTCGCCCGCTCAAGGCGAACCACTTGAGCGCCGGCGGTTGAATGTTCCACGAATGAGAAAGGGCTGGGTTTCTTTAATACATTGACGAAATATAACGAGGCTCAAAAAATGTGAGATGTATACTGACATCTAGGATGTATCGCCCGGATGCGTTGTGTTCCGGCTTATTTCGAGAACAACGGTTCTTCAAAATATTCTGTTAACCGGTTCGTATTGTCTGCGCTGTTAACGGGTCAAAAAGCAAATGAGCTACATGACCGCGACTGAAACGATTGACGCCGCTTTTAACTCGGAGAGCGTGCTGATCGGGCAAATGCTGGCCGGTTATGGCGAGCTTGAATATAGACTTAGCGAACTTGTAGCTGGGCTTTCGAAAAACTCGTCAGTGCACTTGGCGGGCGTCTTCAAGCTCACCAGCCGTGCGGCTCGGCTGGAAGTCTTTGACGCGCTCATTCGGCCCAAGGCGGAAGAAATGGGGCTGGCGGTGAAATATGCTCATGCGATGGAAGCTGTGGAGCATTGTCAGGCGCTTCACGCGCAATATGACTGCTGTCATTGGTCGGCGCGCAACGGCAGAATTCGATTCCTGAATATGGAAGAGCAAGCTCTCGCTCCGGAAGGGAAAGCGCGTCTAAAGTGGCGCGACACCAATCTCGACCTGCTGACTGCGCAGCTCGCATACTTCGATTACGCTCGCGTCAGTCTTCGGTTTCTGCAACAGGCGATGAATCGCGCACGCGGAGGCGCCGTAGCTACTCGAAAGCTTTTACCGACCCCGCCGACACGAGATCGTCCACCTCTCTATTTGCAAACTTCCACGCAAGCGGACAGCAACTGAACGCCGACGAGCTTCGGATGAAAATGAAAGCGGCCGAAATCGCTTTGCAGCGAGATCGGCCGCTTTTTCTCCCCCTGTAATGGCCTCCTTGGCCGCCGCCCCCAGGATCGGCGACTTAGTGACGGCATAGCGGCGGGTGCGCGTGCGCTTTGCCGTCTCTCCCCAGGAGACACCCCGTTCCAGCGGTTGGGCGGCCGCTGGTTCGGTGCGAACGAGCGCGGCGCTTGCGCCGTCTCGTCCGGATCGGAAGGCCGAACATGGGGCGCTGTGGAGGGGCGATTGCGCGGGGTCCCATGTTCGGCCTTTCCGGCCTTGCGCCCGGTGCGGATGGGCGGATCCGCGTTCCAGACAAAGGCATACTGGCGGAATCTCCGGAAAACGGGTGTGACCCAGCGCACAGCCTTTGTGCGATATTGGGACAAGCCTCGCGCGTTGCCGCATGCGGCGGCGACGGCCTATGGTTTGGGGGCTCGCGATGGAGGGCTAAGGTGGCGGACGATCTCCTTGATTTTGCTGGGAAAGCGGTTGTGGTCACTGGCGCGGCGGCCGGCATCGGGCGTGCCTGTGCGCTGGCGTTCGCCCAGAGAGGGGCGATGGTGGTTCTCGCCGATATCGATGCTGAAAAGAACGCTACGGCCGCCGCAGACATCGCCGGCAAGGCGGGTTCGCAAACGCTCGCCGTGGCGTGCAATGTCGCCAACGACGGAGATTGCGCGCGTCTTATCGCCGAGACGCTCGAACGCTTCGGGCGCATCGATGTTCTCATCAATAATGCGGGCGTCGTCGCCAAGGGCGATGTTCTTGATCTCGACTTGGACGATTTCGATCGGGTGATCGGCGTCAATCTGCGCGCCGCATTTGTTTTGACCCAGCTCGCTGCGCGCCGCATGGTCGACGCGGGCATACGCGGCGCAATCGTCAACATGTCGTCGGTCAACGCCGAACTCGCGATCCCCAACCAGCTCGCTTATGTCACATCGAAAGGCGGACTTGGCCAGCTCACCAAAGTTGCGGCGCTCGGTCTCGCGCCACACGGCGTCCGCGTCAACGCCATTGGTCCCGGGTCTATCATGACCGATATATTGCGGCAGGTGATGACCGATGAGGCGGCGCGCCAGATGATTCTCTCGCGAACGCCCCTTGGCCGCGTCGGCGAGCCGGGAGAGGTAGCCGCTGTGGCGCTGTTTCTCGCCAGCGACATGGCGTCTTACATTACCGGTCAGACAATCTACCCAGATGGCGGCCGCCTGGCGCTCAACTATCTTGTGCCTGTCGACGATGCGTAAGGCGCGTCTCGCCATCGATATCGGCGGAACCTTCACCGACGTTGTGATTGAGCATGAAGGCGCGCGCCTGTCGGCGAAGATCCTGACGACGCCTAAGGCGCCGGAAGAAGCGGTGTTTGTCGGCATTCGCGAGATTATGAATAAAGCTGGACTGTCCGCATCCGACATCGGCGCCGTCATTCACGGCACGACGCTCGCTACTAACGCCCTTATCGAGCGCCGCGGCGCCAAAACCGCGTTGCTCACAACAGAGGGTCATCGCGACGCGCTCGAAATGGCCTATGAGAACCGTTTCGAACAGTATGACATCAATATCGATCGCCCCAAGCCGCTCGTGCCGCGTTGGCTCCGTCTTCCAGTACGCGAGCGTATGAATCGGGATGGACGCGCGCTTATCCCTCTGGATGAGATGAGTGTTCTTGAGCATCTGCCGACTTTTGAAAAGGAAGGCGTTGAAAGCCTTGCTATCGGCTATTTGCATGCTTACGCCAATCCAGCCCATGAAGAGCGGACGGCTGAACTCGTTTCCAAGGCGGCGCCTCATCTTTCGATTACGCTCGCCAGCGAAGTCGCCCCGGAAATTCGCGAATTCGAACGGCTGTCGACAGCGGTCGCCAACGCCTATGTCCGACCCCTGATGGAATCCTATCTTCGCCGGCTAGAGAGCGGGTTGCGGGAAAGCGGCTTCGATAGCACGTTGTTGCTTATTACTTCCGGCGGCGGGGTGACGACGCTGGAGACGGCGGCGCGTTTTCCGATACGTCTGGTTGAGTCCGGACCAGCCGGGGGCGTCGTGCTGGCCGCGTCAATCGCCCGTGATCTCGATCTAAACCGCGTTATTTCTTTCGATATGGGAGGCACAACAGCGAAGCTTTGCCTGATCGACGACTTCTATCCGCAATCCGCGCGGGCTTTCGAAGTGGACCGCTCCTACCGGTTTAAGAAAGGGTCCGGTCTTCCGATCCGCATTCCGGTGATTGAGATGGTGGAAATAGGCGCTGGCGGCGGTTCCATAGCGCATGTCGATGGGCTCGGCCGTTTGCAGGTCGGGCCGGAAAGCGCAGGTTCTGAACCGGGTCCCGCTTGCTATGGGAGGGGCGGCGCGCGCCCTGCCGTCACCGATGCTGACGCGGCGCTTGGTAAAATCGGCACAAACCGCTTCGCCGGAGGGGCAGTCACGCTCGACATCGGCAGAGCGATTACGGCTATCGCAAACCATGTCGCAGCGCCGATGAAATTCGAAGCCACTATAGCGGCGCATGCGATCAACGAGATCGTCGACGAGAACATGGCTGGCGCTGCGCGCGCGCACGCTATCGAATGGGGGAAGGATCTTGCCGAGCGCGCCATGGTCGCATTTGGCGGCGCCGCGCCGCTTCACGCCGCCCGGCTTGCGGAGAAACTCGGTGCTTCCAAAATCGTCGTGCCGGCAGCCGCCGGTGTTGGGTCGGCGGTCGGCTTTCTGCTCGCGCCTGCATCCTACGAAGTGGTCCGCTCGCGTCCCGTGCGTCTCGACGCCTTCGAAGGCGCAAACATCGACGCATTGTTTCAGGAAATGCGCTGGGAAGCGGAAAGCGTTGTTCGAGCCGCGGTAGGCGAAGCGCCCCTTACTGAAACGCGCATCGCCTATATGCGCTATCGCGGACAGGGACACGAAATCTCCGTTCCGCTTAAGAAAGGCTCGTTGGCGCAGCCAGATGCCGCCGAGAAGCTCTTGGCCGCCTTCGAAGAACGCTATGCAGCGCTTTACGGACGAATCATACCCAGCATGGCGCCTGAAGCGCTAACCTGGGCGTTGGTCCTGTCAGGGCCAAAGCCGCAACCAATCGCAATAAGCGCCGCGCCACAGACGCATGCAGTAAAGAGTAAAATGTCGCGCGATGTTTTCGACGCCCACCTCGGCGTTATATCGACGTACCGTGTTTACGATCGCAGCGAGTTGCGGCCGGGCGCTAAAATTGTCGGCCCTGCGCTTGTTGTTGAGGATCAGACGACGACAGTCGTCACGGCCGCCTTCGAATTTCACGTCGACGGAGCAGGAAACTTGATCCTTGAACGGAAAGGCGGAGGATGAACGCGCTTAATAATCTTAAACTGCAGTTGCTCTGGAGCCGGCTCATCGCAGTTGTGGAAGAGCAAGCGCAGACTCTTATCCGCACGGCTTTTTCGACGACCGTAAGAGAGGCGGGGGATCTGTCAGCAGGCGTGTTCGATACGCAAGGACGAATGCTGGCGCAGGCGGTTACCGGTACGCCCGGGCACGTGAACGCAATGGCTGCTTCGGTCGGTGCGTTTTTGAGGAAGTATCCTCTTTCGCATCTCCAAAACGGTGATGTCCTGCTTACAAACGATCCGTGGGACGGAACCGGCCACCTCAACGATTTCACAGTCGTGACGCCTGTATTCAGGGAAGGTGTTCCGATCGCCTTATTCGCCGCGACGTCGCATGTGGCGGATGTTGGCGGACTTGGTTTCGGTCCGGATGCCCGGCAGATTTATGAGGAAGGACTGCTCGTTCCCATCACCTTCCTGTTCCGTCGCGGAGAACCCAACATAACCCTTCTGGAAATGATCCGCGCCAACGTACGCGATCCCAAGGCGGCCGAGGGCGATCTTTTTTCACTGGCCGGCTGTAATGGCGCGGGAGCGAAGCGGTTGCTCGAAACGCTCGATGAGTTCGGACTTGCGGATCTCGATCTGGTCGGGCGGATGATTATCGATAACTCGGCCAGAGCGATGCGCGCCGAAATCGCCAGGTTGCCCCACGGAACTTTTACGAATGAAATGCGCATTGATGGTTACGATGCGCCGGTCGATCTGAGGTGCGCTGTTACTATCGACGGTGAGACGGTTTCTGTCGATTTCAGAGGCTCGTCCGGCCTTTCGGCGCGCGGTGTCAACGTGCCGCTTACATATACTCAAGCTTATGCATCCTTCGGCGTGCGCTGCGTTATCGGCAACGGTGTTCCCAACAACGCCGGCTCGCTCAGCGCCGTGATTGTCTCTGCACCCGAAGGATCGATACTGAATGCGCCTCGACCTTGCGCCGTCTCGGCGCGACACGTCATAGGGCAGATGCTGCCGGACGTCGTTCTCGGAGCATTGTCGAAAGCCATTCCCGACCGCGTTCCCTGTGAAGGAACGTCTTGTCTCTATCTGCCCGTACTCCTCGGCGGGCAGGGCGTTGCGAACGAAATGGCCGGTGAAAGCTTTGTCGTCAATCCGTTCTACACAGGGGGGACGGGCGCGCGTCCGAAGAAAGACGGTCTATCGTGCACGGCTTTTCCATCTGGCGTCAAAAATACGCCAGTCGAAATCAATGAAGCGACTGCGCCTATTGTTATATGGAAGAAAGAATATCGGCCTGACTCAGGCGGCGCAGGTCGCCTGCGCGGCGGACTTGGGCAGGTGATGGAATTCGAACACGCCGAAGGGCGGGCCATGGCGGCGTCGAAAATGTTTGACCGCATTCATAACCCGCCTCGCGGTCGCGACGAGGGCGCGGACGGCGCCGCCGGCGCCGTCAGACTCGATGATGGAACTGTGTTGCGAGGCATGGGGCGCGACGACATTCCGGCGGGCAGGCGGCTCATCATGGAAACGCCGGGCGGCGGCGGACAGGGTGATCCCCGCGCCCGGGATCGAAGCTTGGTTGAGGAAGACTTACGCGCCGGGTTCATATCGGCGGACGCCGCAAGGCAAATTTACGGATTGAAGATCGGCGATAAGTGAACCGTTTTATGACCGCTTGCGCTAATTTCGGGCGGAGCCTCGTGCGCGATTGGAGGATTGCGCCAACCCGGTGATTTCCGCTTTCTACAGGCGAGCGCCGGCGCGTATCATCCCGCCATTGCCTTCTCCGCACCGCTCGGATTAGACCCTTGCCCTGCCTTCAAAGCGTCTGATTTTGTTCGCATTTCGCAATCGCGAACAGAGCTTTGGTTAGAGCGAAGAAAAAGCCGCCGCGCTTCCTGCGGCGTATGGGAGTGAGACATGTCTGAGGAAAATCCGCTCAGCCTGTTCGTACCGGAACCGGAATTCCGTCCCGGCGACACGCCCGACTTTTCCAATGTCGAGATACCGAAGGCCGGCGCCGCGCGGCGGCCTCCCATTGATGTGAAGGCCGAAGATATTCAGGACCTCGCCTATTCGATCATCAGGGTGATGAACCGCAATGGCGAGGCGGTCGGGCCGTGGGCTGGCATGCTCACCGATGAACAGGCGCTGCAGGGTTTGCGCGACATGCTCACCGTGCGCGCCTACGACGCCCGCATGCTGATGGCGCAGCGGCAGGGGAAGACGTCGTTCTACATGTTGTCGCTCGGCGAGGAGGCGATCGCCTGCGCGTTCCAGAAAACGCTCCAGAAAGGCGATATGAACTTTCCAACCTATCGCCAGCAGGGCCTGCTGATGACGTCAGGTTATCCTGTCGTCGACATGATGAATCAGGTCTATTCGAATTCGAAAGACCCGATGCGCGGACGTCAGCTGCCGGTGATGTATTCCTCGAAGGAGCACGGCTTCTTCACGATTTCAGGCAATCTCGCGACGCAGTTCGTGCAGGCGGTGGGCTGGGCGATGGCGTCGGCCATCAAGGGCGACAGCAAGATCGCTGCAGGCTGGATCGGAGACGGTTCGACTGCGGAATCGGATTTTCACTCGGCGCTGGTGTTCGCTTCGACATTCCGCGCGCCGGTGGTTTTGAACGTTGTCAACAATCAGTGGGCGATCTCGACCTTTCAGGGAATCGCGCGCGGCCGCGCGGCGACCTTCGCAGCGCGCGGGCTTGGTTTTGGAATTCCGGCGTTGCGTGTCGACGGCAACGACTATCTTGCGGTCTACGCCGTCGCCAGATGGGCGGTGGAGCGTGCGCGCGCCGGGCTGGGGCCGACACTTGTGGAATACGTCACCTACCGCGCCGGCCCGCATTCGACGTCTGACGACCCTTCCGCTTACAGACCGAAAACAGAATCGGACGCCTGGCCGCTCGGCGATCCGGTCGAACGTCTGAAGAATTATCTCATCAAGCGCGGCGTATGGTCCGAAGAGCGTCATGCGCAGGCGAAGGCTGAAATCGAAAGCATGATCGCCCAGACCCAGAAGGAAGCTGAAAAGAACGGCACTTTGCATTCCGGGGCGAAGCCTTCGGCGCGGGAAATGTTCGAGGACGTCTACAAGGAGACGCCGCTGCATCTCGTTCGTCAGCGGCAGGAAGCGGGGATCTGATCATGGCTCGAATGACGATGATCGAGGCGATCCGCAGCGCCATGGACGTTTCAATGGGGCGCGACGACAATGTAGTCGTGTTCGGCGAGGATGTCGGTTATTTCGGCGGCGTGTTCCGTTGCACGCAGGGACTTCAAAAGAAGTATGGAAAACAGCGCTGCTTTGATTCTCCAATCAACGAAAGCGGGATAGTGGGTGCGGCCATCGGCATGGCGGTGTACGGATTGCGGCCCTGCGTAGAAATTCAGTTTGCGGATTATGTTTACCCCGCTTACGATCAGATTGTTTCGGAAGCGGCGCGCATCCGCTATCGCTCCAATGGCGATTTTACCGTGCCGTTGACGGTGCGGATGCCGACAGGCGGCGGCATTTTCGGCGGCCAGACGCACTCGCAAAGCCCGGAAGCGCTATTCGCACACGTATCAGGGTTGAAAACGGTCATTCCCTCCAACCCATACGATGCGAAGGGCTTGCTCATCGCCTCTATAGAAGACGACGATCCCGTCATCTTCCTTGAGCCGAAGCGCCTCTATAACGGCCCCTTCGACGGCCATCACGATCAGCCGGTGACGCCTTGGAAGAATCATCCGCTCGGCGAAGTGCCTGACGAGCATTACACTGTTCCTCTCGGCAAGGCCGCTGTCAGGCGTGAGGGAAGCGAGGTCACTGTCCTCGCATACGGCACAATGGTTTATGTCGCCGAAACGGCGGCGCAGGAAGCCGGGGTGGACGCAGAGATTATCGACCTTAGAACCATCCTGCCGCTCGACCTCGAAACGATAGAAAAGTCGGTGAAGAAGACCGGACGCTGCGTGATCGTGCATGAGGCGACGAAGACTTGCGGTTTCGGCGCCGAATTGATGTCTGTCGTACAGGAAAGTTGTTTTTATTATCTTGAAGCGCCGATTGTCCGTGTCACGGGCTGGGATACGCCTTATCCGCACGCGCATGAGTGGATGTACTTTCCGGGCCCATCGCGGGTCGGCGCGGCGCTGAAGAAAGTGATGGAGGCCGCCTGATGGGCGAATACGTCATCAAACTCCCCGATGTGGGGGAAGGCGTAGCCGAAGCTGAACTGGTCGAATGGCTGGTGAAAGAGGGCGCGAATGTCCGAGAGGACGAAGTACTCGCCGCCGTCATGACCGACAAGGCGACGGTGGAGATCCCTTCGCCGGTCGAAGGCAAGGTCAAATGGCTCGGCGCAAAGGTCGGCGAAACGGTTGCAGTGGGTTCGCCGATCATCCGGCTTGAAGTCGACGGCGATGGCAATGTGAAGCCGGGCGCTTCCGCCAGCGAAACAAAGACCGACAAAACTGAAGCGCCGGTAGTGAAGCCGGCACCGGAAAAAAAAGAAAAGAAACCCGTAGTGTCAAAGGCGAACGGCGCGACGGCGAAATCAGGGCCTGCGCTGAAGCCAACGGAGAAATCGACGCCGGGCGCGTTCGTCCGTTCCGCCGCGCCGCGCGCGGAGGGCGACAAACCGCTCGCTTCGCCCGCCGTGAGGAAGCGTGCGCTTGAAGCAGGCGTGGATCTGCGACGGGTCGCCGGCTCAGGCCCCGCCGGCCGGATCACTCATGAGGATCTCGACGCGTACTTCGAAAGCGGGGGCGCGCCGGCGAAGTCGGGGCGCGGGCGCGTCGTCGACACGTCGGTCAAGGACATCCAGATCATCGGCCTGCGCAGGAAGATCGCCGAGAAGATGGCGACGGCGAAGTCGCGCATTCCGCATATCACCTATGTGGATGAGGTCGACGTCACATCGCTCGAAGAACTGCGCGCCAAGCTCAACAAGGAAAAGCGCGACGACCAGCCGAAGCTGACCATGCTGCCATTTCTGATGCGCGCCATGGCGAAAGCGATCGCCGAGCAGCCGCAAATGAACGCGCGCTTCGACGACGAGGCGGGCGTCGTGCATCAGTATGGCGGCATGCACATGGGCGTCGCGGCGCAGACCGATTCAGGTCTCGTCGTGCCCGTGGTGAAGCATGTGGAGTCGCGGGGCCTGTGGGACTGCGCGGCGGAAGTCGCGCGGCTGTCGGAAGGCGCGCGCAAGGGGTCGCTCTCGCGCGAGGAGCTTACGGGCTCGACCATCACCATCACTTCGCTCGGCGCGCTCGGCGGCATCGTCACGACGCCGGTCATCAACTACCCGGAAGTCGCAATCATCGGCGTCAACAAGATGCAGATCCTGCCGAAATGGGACGGCGCGGCGTTCGCTCCGCGCAAGATCATGAACCTCTCCTCCAGCTTCGATCACCGCATCATCGACGGCTGGGACTGCGCGGTTTTCGTGCAGAGGATCAAAGGGCTCCTGGAGAACCCTGCAGCAATCTTTATCGAGGACTGACGCATGACTAAAGAGATTGCTTGCAAGGTCCTCGTCATCGGCGCCGGACCGGGCGGCTATGTCGCGGCGATCCGGGCCGGGCAGCTCGGGCTCGATACGGTCATCGTCGAGTCGAAATACGACGGCGGCACCTGCCTGAATGTCGGCTGTATCCCGTCGAAAGCGCTGATCCACGCCGCCGATGAGTTCGAGAAAGCGGTCCATTTCGGCGGCGATTCTCCGCTCGGTATTTCGGCGGCGAAGCCGAAGCTTGATCTTGGAAAAACCGTTCAGTGGAAGGATGGCATCGTTAGCCGACTGACCGGCGGCGTCGGCGGCCTTTTGAAGAAAGCGAAAGTAAGACACATAAAAGGCTGGGCGACATTCATCGACGGCAAGACCGTCACGGTGAAGACGGAGGAAGGCGAGCAGATCGTTCGCGCCGAAAACGTCATCATCGCCACCGGTTCCATACCGGTGGAACTGCCGTTCATGCCGTTTGGCGGCGATGTGATTTCTTCTACTGAAGCGCTGTCATTAGATGCTCCCCCAAAAAATCTTGTCGTTGTCGGTGCCGGCTATATCGGGCTCGAACTCGGCATCGCCTTCGCCAAGCTGGGGTCGAAAGTCGCCGTCGTCGAGGCGCTCGACCGCGTTCTGCCCCTTTACGACAACGAGCTGACGCGCCCTGTCGCCAAGCGGCTGAAATCGCTTGGAGTAGAAACCTATCTCGGCGCCAAGGCGAAGGGACGGGGCAGGGGCGGCAAGGGACTGCTGATCGAGACCGCCGACGGTAAAGAGGAAACGCTCGCGGCGGATAAGATCCTCGTGACTGTCGGCAGGAAACCGTTGATCGAAGGCTGGGGCCGCGAGGAGCTGGTGCTCGACATGACTGGACGGCATATCAGGATCGACGATCAGTGCCGCACCTCGATGGCGGGCGTTTACGCTATCGGCGACGTCACCGGAGAGCCCATGCTGGCGCACCGGGCCATGGCGCAGGGAGAGATGGTCGCCGAGATCATCGCCGGGGAAAATCGCCGCTGGGACAAGAAAGCGATTGCGGCGGTGTGTTTCACTGATCCTGAAATCGTCTCGGTCGGCCTATCGCCCCAGGAAGCGAAAGATTCGGGGTTTGAGACCAGGTCGCAGCTTTTCCCCTTCACGGCGAACGGCCGGGCCATGACCATGGAGGGAGAAGACGGATTCATTCGGGTCGTCGCGCGCGCCGACAATCACCTGATCCTTGGCGTGCAGGCGGTCGGTAAAGGCGTCGCCGAGCTTTCGGCCTCTTTCGCGCTGGCCCTTGAGATGGGCGCGCGGCTTGAGGATATCGCCGGAACGATCCATGCTCACCCGACGCAGAGCGAGGCGTTCCACGAAGCGAGCCTCAGGACCCTTGGACACGCGCTCCACATTTAAGCCCGACGTAAAAAAGCGGGCGAAGGGCGGGAAAAAAGCGCCGCCGACGCTTATCGGCTGGCGCGAGTGGGCGGCGTTCCCGGATCTCGGCGCCGAGCGCATAAAGGCAAAGATCGACACAGGCGCCAAAACCTCGGCAGTTCACGCCTATCGGATCAGGACAGAAATGAGAGGCGGCGTTCTGTGGGCGGAATTTTATTTGCATCCTGTGCAGAAAAAAAGAATTCCTGAAATCAAATGTTCAGCTCCCGTAATAGCAAGACGGAAAATCCGCTCTTCGAATGGTGTTGAAGAGGTGCGCAATATTATCGAGACGACCTTGCGCATGGGCGGACGGGAGTGGAGAATCCAGCTTTCCCTTGCAAGGCGCGACGAAATGGGTTTTCGCCTGCTGCTCGGTCGCGACGCAATTCGTAAAAAATTCATTATTGATCCGGCCGCGTCTTTTCTACTCGGACGATAACGCTCTTCTCGGAGAATTCTATGAAACTGGCGCTGATGTGCCGCAATCCCAGCCTTTATTCGCACCGGCGGCTTGTCGAAGCGGCGGAGTCGCGCGGGCACGAGATTGAGGTGATCGACCATCTGAAATGCTATATCAACATCACGTCGCTGCGGGCGTCAGTGCGGTATCAGGGTCGCGACCTGCCGAAATACGACGCCGTCATTCCGCGCATTGGGGCGTCAGTAACGTTTTACGGCGCAGCCGTGCTGAGGCAATTCGAAGTGATGGGCGTTTATCCCGTCAACGAGTCGGTGGCGATTTCGCGGTCCCGCGACAAGCTTCGCTCGATGCAGCTTCTCGCCCGCAAGGGCGTCGGTCTTCCGGTCACCGTGTTCGCTCACAAGACGAGCCAGCCGCATGAAATTATCGAGCTGATCGGCGGCGCGCCCGTCGTCATCAAGCTGCTTGAAGGCACGCAAGGCATAGGAGTGGTGCTCGGCGAAACGGAAATGGCGGCCGAGTCGATCATTCAGGCATTCGGCGGAGCCAACGTGAACATTCTCGTTCAGGAGTATATCAAGGAAGCGAAGGGCGAGGACATCCGTTGCCTTGTCGTCGGCGGCAAGGTCGTGGCCTCGATGCGCCGCAAGGGCAAGGAAGGCGAGTTTCGCTCCAATCTTCACCGCGGCGGATCGGCGGACAAAGTGGCGATAACGCCAGCAGAGCGGTCGACGGCTATTTCTGCGGCCAAGGCGATGGGGCTCAATGTCTGCGGCGTCGACATGCTGCGTTCGAACCATGGCCCGGTCGTCATGGAAGTGAATTCGTCGCCCGGCCTTGAAGGGGTCGAGAAAGCGACCGGCGTCGATGTCGCTGGCAAGATCGTCGAGTTCATCGAGAAGAACGCCGAACCCAACAAGACGGCGACGAAAGGCAAGGGATAAGCCGCGCCTCTGACGGGGTTTCCAACGTGTTTGCGGTCTGCTTCACTGCGAACTGGAAGAGGGAGAAAGCGGATGGAAAAGGTCACAGGCGTCGGCGGGTTTTTCTTTCGCGCGAAAGACCCGAAAAAGCTCGCCAAATGGTATCAGGACAACCTCGGAATCAATGTCGTTCCCAGCGACTATGATACGCCGGCCTGGCGTACGGGCGCAGGGACGACGGTGTTTGCGCCATTCAAGCAGGATACGGAGTATTTCGGCGACTGGCGCCTGCAGTGGATGATCAATTTCCGTGTGCGCGACCTCAATGCAATGGCGAAACAGCTTCGCGCCAACGGTGTCGAAGTAGAAATCGATCAGGAAGAGTATCCGAACGGCTTCTTCGCCAAGCTTTACGATCCGGAGGGCAATCCGATCCAGCTATGGCAGCCGACGAATGAAGAAGACGGATAGACGGCGGCGTCAGTCGACTTCGACGCCTTTCCAGAACGCGATATAGCCTTTGATATTCGCGGCTTTGGCGTAGGGTTCTGGATAATACCAGGCGGCGTTCTCGTTCGTCTCGTCGTTTACGACAAGGTGATAATAGCTGGCGTCGCCCTTCCAGCCGCAATGGGTGTGGTGCTCTGATGGCCGCAGGAATTCCGCGCGCACCGTGTCCGGCGGAAAATAAACATTGCCCTCGACGACTTCGAAGTCGTCGCTTTCCGCAATCGTTTCGCCCTTCCAGACTGCTTTCGCCATAAAGTTTCTCTGCGCAGAGCGGCGGATTTAATCAAACAGACTCGACACCGATTCCTCGTTGGCGATGCGTCGGATCGCTTCGGCGAGCAAGTCTGCGATGGAGACCGTCTCGATTTTGGGGCAACCGGCGACTTCTTTTGTCGTGTGAATCGAATTGGTGGTCACGAGACGCGTCATCGCGCCGGCCTTGGCGATCCGGTCGACGGCGCCGCTGGACAACACGCCGTGCGTTACGAAAGCGGAGACGCTTTTTGCTCCCTTTTGCATGATGGCGTCGGCTGCATTGCAAAGCGTGCCGCCGGAATCGACGATATCGTCGAACAGCAGGCAGTGGCGCCCCTTCACGTCGCCAATGATGTTCATCACTTCGGAGACGCCTGCGTGTTCGCGCCGCTTGTCCACGATGGCGAGCGGCCGGTCATTGAGCCGCTTGGCGAGCGACCGGGCCCGGACTACGCCGCCTACGTCCGGCGATACAATCGTAATATCGTCGACTTCGTCGCGGTGGATTTCGCGAATGCGCTTTTCGAAAGCTTTCACGGCGAAGAGATTATCGGTGGGGATGTCGAAAAAGCCCTGAATCTGCCCGGCGTGGAGGTCGACCGTCAGCACGCGGTCCGCTCCGGCGGTTGTGATGAGGTTGGCGACGAGCTTCGCCGATATCGGCGTGCGCGGCCCAGCCTTGCGGTCCTGTCTTGCGTAGCCGAAATAGGGGATAACGGCGGTGATGCGGCTCGCCGAGGCGCGCGTCAGCGCGTCCATGATGATCAGCAGTTCCATCAGATTGTCGTTGGCCGGGAACGACGTCGACTGGATGACGAACACATCCTCGCCGCGGACGTTTTCCTGGATTTCGACGAAGACTTCACCGTCCTTGAAGGTCCGGATCTCGGCTGCGGACAACGCCGTAGAGAGCCGCGCGCCGATCTCTTCGCTCAGGGGTCTGTTGGAATTCCCGGCGATAAGCTTCATGGCGGCCCCT
The DNA here is from genome assembly GCA_036337175.1 of Pseudomonadota bacterium. Lineage (GTDB taxonomy): Bacteria > Pseudomonadota > Alphaproteobacteria > Caulobacterales > Parvularculaceae > Amphiplicatus. The sequence goes on along the minus strand of JAYZEQ010000005.1, from coordinate 169,654 downwards.
TGTCCGTAGCCCTGACTGGTACGCGGCGGTTTGTGACGCTTTCTTGACCTTCAATCAAGTCCCGGCTGCTAGTGCGCCAGCCCGCCTTCGCCGACGTCGGTCGGGCGCTCAATTTCCGCCTGAAACAGGCGGAGAATTTCCTCAAGGGCGCGTTCCTCCGAGCGTTCGAGGCGCGCCGCCGCCAAGGCCCGGGCGAAATGCCGGGCGAGGTCAGCGAGAATGATGCCGCCCGCCGCCCCGGAGCCGATCTGAGCCGGGTCAAGACGGACGCTGACGCCGCCTTCCTTGGTCTTCTGAGCGATGAGCATCGGGTCGACGATCTTCACAGGGTTCATGGCGATTCGGTTCCTTGATCAGGCAAGCGCGATCGCCGACAGGTTGCGGCCGTAGTCGGTCGCTCCGGCGCGGCGGCTCGCTCGGTAGCTGAAATAGTCGTCAGGTCGGGCGAGCGTGCAGACGCCTGTGTCGTCAAATCGGGTGACGCCGCACACAGCCAGACGCCAGCGTCCGAATCCGGCAAGGTCCAGTTGGCGCTTTTCCGGCGCAGGCGAGGCGGCGAAGAAGCGTTCCGAAGCGGAATGTTTCGACACGAAGGCTTCGACAAGGTCGAGGCCGACTTCAAAGTTGGGCTGGCGGAGGCAGGGACCCAGTCCGGCGACGATGCGAGAGGGTTCGGCGCCTTCAGCTCGCATCAGGTCGATCGTTGCTTCGAGGACGCCGGCGAGCGCGCCGCGCCAACCGGCGTGGGCGGCGCCAATGACGCCTGCTTCGGAGTCGACGAAGAGGAACGGCATGCAGTCGGCAGCCAAAACTCCGAGCGCAACGCCTTTCCGTTTGGTCACCATACCGTCCGCTTCAGGTCCCTGTCCGCTCCACGGCTCGTTTACAAGCACCGCGCGTGGAGAATGGACCTGGCGAAGAGTGAGCAGATGATCTGGCGCTGTCCCCAGAGCAATGGCGCAGCGCGAGCGATTGATTTCTACCTGCTGCGGATTATCGCCGGATCCGAGCCCGGTATTGAGGCTGGCGAATGCGCCGAGGGATACGCCGCCCGCGCGGCCGAAAAATCCGTGACGAGCGCCAGCCTGCGAAAGCAGAGCAGACTCAAGAAACGGCGGGTGCCTCATACCGACTCAAATCCCGCTGGCGGCGGCAGGTTCGGCGCAGAGATGCAAATCGCCTTGAACACTTCTCCCATTTGCTCTGCGTCCGCTATCCGCCGTGCGCCGGCGCGAAGCGTGCCGGCCTCGATCTCGCTTTTTCCTTCACAGAGCTTTTCGAGCCTCGCCTGAAGGCCAAGCCGTTGCAGGAAAACGCCTTGCGGCAAAGCGCCCCATGCGGCGGCGCCGGCTTCGATGGCCGCGCGCGCCAACGCCTCGAAATTCACATGCGCGGTTATATCGGCTTTTCCCGGGGAAGCGAGCACCGGCCAGAATTTATGCCGGCGAACCGCCTGCAACGTATCGCCCAAACCGGACGAAAGATGACCGTAATCGATGATTAGCGCTCTGCCGCCATGTTCTACAAGGGCCTTGGCGATGTCGCCCGCGAGCGCCTCGGCAGGCGAGCATATTTCGAATATCGCCCCCTCTGGCGTTTCCTCCGCAGGCGGAAGGGCTATGTCTGGAAGCGGCGGCGTTTTAGCGTGCGTGAATGCTAACGAAGCGCCGTCCGGAGCAACGCCGACCAGACGCTCGCGCCAGCCGGCTTTCAGGCGTTCGAACTGACGTATCGGCAGGCAGTCGAACATTTCGTTAGCGACGATGAGGCTCGGACCTTCCGGCGCATCGGTGAATTCATCAGCCCAGAGCGGTTTCGCGCCGACGGCGCGCAGGCGGCGTTGCTGTTCATGGCGTAGTCTCCCGCTCGTTTCGACGAGCCAGAGGTCGGCCGCCTTGAGAAAGCCCGGGCGGACTCTTGCGGCGCGCAGGATGTCAGCCATAAGTACGCCGCGCCCGGGACCGAGTTCGATAAGGTTCACCTGCGGGGGCTCCCCCATATCGATCCACGACTGCACGAGCCATAGGCCGATCAGCTCGCCGAAAATCTGGCTGACTTCCGGCGCTGTCGTGAAGTCGCCGTCGGCGCCGATGGGCGCGCCAGTCATGTAGTAGCCTTCATGGGGGTGGCCGAGCGCATCTGCCATGAAGTCAGCAACCGTAATCGGACCGTTCGCCTTAATCAGCCCGATCAGCCGCTCCTCAAGGGGCGTTTTTTCAGGCGTCTCTGCGGCGGCCTCTGCGGTCATCCTTCGGAGCCTTGCGACGCCTTGTTAATGGCCCGGGTGCGCCATATCAGCCAGAAGCCGAGCAGCAGCATCGGCGACGAGAGAATCATTCCCATGGTGAGGCCGAGCGGGAAATCCGGCATTTGCGCATCGGGCTCGCGGAAGTTCTCGACGATGATGCGCGAGGCGGCGTAACCGGCGAGAAATAATCCCGTCGTCGCTCCCGGTCGCTTTAGTAATCCTAATATGTGCGTTGCGATCCGGATAACAGTGAACAGGACAACTCCTTCGAGCGCCGCCTCGTAGAGCTGGCTCGGATGCCGCGCCACTTGCAGCGGATCGGCCGGGAAAACAATCGACCACGGTCCGTCCCAGGGCCGGCCGTAAAGCTCGCCGTTGATGAAGTTGGCGAGACGTCCAAAAAACAGGCCGATAGGCGTCGCGCAGGCGAACAGGTCGCCTATGCTCAGCGCGTTCAGTTTGTTGCGCCTGGCGAACAGCCAGCCGGCGAGCGTGACGCCGATAAGCCCCCCGTGGAACGACATGCCGCCGCGCCACAGCATCAGCGCCGGCGGAATGGGTATCCAACCCACCAGAGTTTTCAACAGGCCGGGCTCCATGCCGGCGCCGACGAACACCCACGGCTCTATCAGCAGGCTAGGCTCGTAAAAGAAGAGATAGCCGAGACGGCCGCCGGCCATGACGCCGATCGCCACCCAGAAAATTACGTCATCGAGCTGAGCGCGGGTGAGGGGCGGCTCGCCGGACGCCCGCCATAATCGAGGATTCTTCAAAAGGCGGGTCAGATAAAACCAGCCGGCCGCTAGGCCGCCGATATAGGCGAGCGAATACCAGCGGATTGGGATCGGTCCTATATGGATCGCGACCGGGTCGATGTCGGGATAAGGCAGGCTCATCAGCTCGGGGCTCGCGGCAAACTATCGGCGAGCAGGGGTGTAACGCGGTTTTTCGCCGCTGTCGCCATTGACGCCTCAAGCCCCTACAATAGGCCAGAAAGGATTTCTCATGCAGACCCAAAGTCCGTTTTTTGACGAAGTCGCGCGCCTGATGTCAGAGGCTGCCGGCGCTGCGGACGGCGTGCGGCGCGAGGCGGAAACCGTCATGCGGGGCCACCTCCAGCGTCTCATCGCCGATATGGATTTCGTCTCCCGGGAGGAATTCGAGGCCGTCAAGGATATGCTCCGCACCGCCCGGGAAGAGAATGAAGCGCTCAAAGTCCGCTTGTCAGCGCTCGAATCGGAGGTTGGGAAAACTTCCTAGGGCGAATCATTGCGGCTCTCCCCCGACTCGCCCCGTCATGGCGTTCGGTGCTTGCGAAAAGGGGACTGCATGTCGATTGAGCCTCGCCATGAGCTGACCGCCTCCGCCGATCCGCTCGATTCGCTCGAGGCGGTTGCGATGGCCCTCGACATCGACGCGGAACGCATAGACGAGGCCGAACTGCATCTCGCCATGCCCGGCGCCTGGCGCGACGCCGGCGTGTGGTTCACTTGGCGGCCCGAACTTTCCACCCTGCAGATGGGCGCTCCGCTGGATCTTAAGGTGCCGCCAACTCGAATGCTGGAAGCCAGCCGGCTGATCGCCATGATCAACGAGCGGCTGTGGATCGGTCATTTCGATCTATGGTCGGATGATCATGCGATTGTCTTCCGCAACTCGATCGTACTTCCGGACTCTGGTGCTCTTGAAGGCGGGCAGGCGCAGCGCATCATTGCCGGCGCCAGCGAAGCCATCGACCGGTTCTTTCCAGCGTTCAATTATTTCATCTGGGGCGGCAAGACGCCCGACGAGGCGCTTGAGGCGTCCCTGTTCGAAACAGTCGGGAACGCCTAAGCTGGGTTCATGACGAACCGGATTTCTGTGGCGCTGGTCGGCGCCGGCTCCATGGGCGGCGCGCTGTTGCGCGGCTGGCTGAACGCACAGACAATCGAGTTCCCTTCTTCGGCGGTGTTCGATCCAGCGGCTGACGCATCGATCAGGAAACTGACGCGCGAGACCGGGCTTTCGCTTAATCCTTCGCTGGGGGATATTTCGGTCGACGCCATTGTGTTTGCCGTGAAGCCGCAAGCCGCAGCGAGCGTACTGCCCTCCTACGCGCGTATTGCTCGCAGCGCACTCGTGATTTCGGTTATGGCCGGGACGAGCCTCGAATCCATCGGGCGCGCCCTCGCCAATCCGCCGCGCGTCGCCCGTGCAATGCCCAATCTTCCCGCCAGTGTCGGCGCCGGCGTGACGGGGCTTTATGCGCCGGCGACAGTGAATGCGCGGGCTCGGGACATGGTCGATCGCCTCATGGCGGCGGCGGGCGAAACGGTCTGGGTCGGAAGCGAGAAAGAAATCGATTTTGTAACCGCAGTGTCGGGAAGCGGCCCGGCGTATTATTTTCTCCTGACCGAAGCGATTGCGGAGGCGGGGGCGGCTCTGGGACTCGACCGGGAGGCTGCGCTGCGGTTGGCGCGCGCCACAGCTTCCGGCTCAGGAGCCTTGCTGATGTCCGATCCGCGAAGTCCTGCGGATATGCGCAAGGCGGTGACGTCGCCCGGCGGCACTACGGCGGCAGCGCTCGGCGTTCTTGACGGCGACGCAAAAGCTCTCCGCAAGCTGATGAAAGAGGCGATCGCCGCTGCCGCCCGCCGTGCTGCGGAACTGACAGAATAGCCTATTCCGCCGGCTTCGCCTTGTTGATCATGGTCGCTTCCTGCAATTCGCGTTCGACCAGCATCCCTTCCTTGGCTCTGGTCGAGGCGAAGCGCGCTAGCAACAGATAAGCGGCGGGCGTGAGGAATAGGGTGAAGATTGTCGCGAAGCCGAGGCCGCCGACGACGATCCACCCCAGGGCGGCGCGCGATTCTGCACCCGCGCCGCTGCCGAGGATCAGCGGCAGGCCGCCTAGCACTGTCGAGAGCGCTGTCATCAGCACGGGCCGCAGGCGGACGGTCGCGGCCTCTTCTATGGCTTCGCGGATCGAATAGCCGCGGTCGCGCAGTTGATTGGCGAATTCGACGATCAGGATGCCGTTTTTCGCCATGATGCCTATCAGAAGAACGAGGCCGATCTGGCTGTAGTAATTGAGGGAGCCGCCGGTCAGCACAATTGCGAAGACCGCGGCTGCAAGCCCGAACGGAACTGTCACCATGATGACGAAAGCGCTGATGACGCTTTCAAACTGGGCTGCGAGGACAAGCAGGACGATCAGTCCGGCGAACGCGAAAACAACGCCAGACGTATCGCTCGACTCCTGCAGCAGGTTGGCTTCGCCAAGCAGGATGATCGACATGTTTGGAGGCAGGGTTTGCGCTGAAACGCGCTGCAACTCGGCAATAGCGTCGCCGAGCGGAAAACCTTGCTGCAATTGCGCTGTCACGGGCACAGCGCGGCGGCGTTCTTCGCGCGACAGTCTCGCGGCGACCGCGACTTCTTCGACTTTTGCCATCAAAGACAATGGGACGAACTGCCCGTTGTTCGTTTTCACAAACAGGTTTGCGAGATCATTGGGATCATCGATCGGGTCGCCGCCGGGCGAAAGGAGCACATCGACGATGCGGTCGCCGACGAAAATCTCCGCCGCCTTGTATTCGTCCGACATGGCGCTGATCAGCGTTGTTATCGTCCGCACGTCGACACCGAGGCGGGTCGCCGCGTCGCGGTCGATCTCGACGTTAAGCTGCGGCTGCGATGTCTCGAAGTTCAGCGCAGCTCGGGTGATGTTTGGATTCTGCTCCAGTTTCGCGGCGATCTCCTCGGCGGCATCAGCGGCCGCTTCATAGTCGTCGGCGGCGACAGCGAACTGCAGCCCCTGGCCTGCGCCGCGAATGCCAAGACTGTTGCCGCCGCGTATGGATATTTGCGTACCGGGAATGGAAGCGACGAGCGGCATCAGCTGCGCCTGGATTTCCTGTTGCGTGCGTTTGCGCTGGTTCCAGTCTTTGAGCTGGACGATGATAAAACCGCTATTCGATCCGCCGGCACCGGAAAAAGAGAGGATCCCGGTCGCTTCACCGCTATCGATGAGTGGTTTTATGCGCCGCTCGACCTCAAGGACTTTTTCCGCAAGGTAGTCGAAATTGGCGCTCTGCTGCACGCGCACCTGCATGAAAATGCGCCCACGGTCTTCCGGCGGTGTAAGTTCTTTAGGGATGAGATGGAATGCTGCGACGGCGCCGACCGCGAAAAGGATCGACGCCGCAAATGGAATGATAGGCGTCCGCAGGGAAAACACGAGCAGGGATCGGTAGATCTTTGCTGCAGCTCTTCCGAAGCGGTCCACGAGACCGTCTTTTCTCTTTGCGGCGTCGCGCGCGAGCGTTTCGTCGCTGCGGCCGAGTTTTGCTGTCAGCATCGGGCATAGCGTCAGAGCGACGAAAGAGGAAATCAGAACCGAGAAGGCCATGACGAAACCGAACTCGGAAAAAAGCCGGCCCGCCTGGCCGGGAAGAAACGAAATCGGCACGAATACGGCGGCTAGGGTCGCTGTCGTGGCGATAACCGCAAAAACAATTTCGCGCGTGCCAAGAAGGGCTGCCGCCCGTTTACCGTAGCCCATGCTGCGCCAGCGCTCGACATTCTCGGTGACGACGATGGCGTCATCGACGACAAGACCTGTCGCCATCACGAGAGCGAGCAGAGTCAGAATGTTGACTGAGAAGCCGGCGAGATAGATCGCTGCGATAACTCCGATCAGCGAAATAGGGATGGCGACTGTCGGGATAAGGGTGGCGCGCGCTGAGCGCAGGAACAGGAAAATAACGCAAATGACGATGCCTATCGACACCATCAGCGTGAAAATCACCTCTTCAATCGCACGTTTGATGAATATCGAGTCGTCGGAAGAGACATCCATCTGCACGTTCGGCGGCAGAGTGTTCTGGAGTTCCTTGAGGGCGGCGCGCACGCCGTCGGCTACGGCGACAGTGTTTGATTGCGCCTGCCGGAGAATGCCCATGCCGGCAGCTTGCGCGCCGTCGGCCCGAGCTCGCCGGTTTTCACGTTCGAGATCCCATTCGACCAGCGCGACATCGGAAAGCAGGGTCTGCGGATCAAGGCGAAGCGCGCCGATTTGCTCTGGAGTCACCGAAGGGGCTTCGGCGCGGATCAGCAGTTCCTGTCGACCGCTTTTCAAGGTGCCGGACGGCGCGCTGACAGTCGAGCGCGCCACAAGCGAGGCGACGTCGTCGACGGACACGCCGCGCGCCGCAAGCTGCACCGGATTGAGACGCACCCGGATCACGCGATTTCTGACGCCATAGGGGTCGACCGATGCGACGCCTTCCACAGCCTGAATTCTCGGAACGATGATGCGGTCCACTAGGTCGCCGAGTACGCCTTCGTCCATGCCTGGTGCGATGACGGCCAGACGCATGATCGGCGAACCGTCGGAATCGGCTTTGACGACCACCGGTTCCTCGACCTCTTCAGGAAGGTCGCGCTGCACGGCGGAGACGGCGTTCTTTACATCGGTCGCCGCGATATTGATATCGACGCTCGGCGAGAATTCGATAACGACACGGCTTTCAGCGTACTCTGAGCTCGATGATATCGATTTGACGCCGTCTACTTGGGAAACCGCATTTTCAATGATCGCTGTGACTTCCGCATCAATCGATTCGGGCGTGGCGCCCGGATAGGATGTGCGGATGGTGACGACTGGCTGATCGACATCCGGCAGTTCGCGCACCTCGACGCCGAACAGAGCGGCGAGGCCTGCAATGACGATAAGCAGGCTGAAAACCGACGCGAGGATCGGCCGCCTGATGAAAATGGCGATAAAACCGTTCGCCTGACTGGCTGGATCTGGGGGAAGGGCGGCGTGTGTCATTTCAGCGGTCGCGCTATTGGCTCGCCGCCGCCGAGCCCGCGGAAGAAAGGCTGGCCGCGCCGCGTTCCAGCGGATCAGGGAGGGGCGCGCCGGCGCGAACCAGGTCAGCGCCTTCAGCGACGATATAGTCGGATTCCGTCAGCGTCGCGTCGAGCAGCACGGCGTCGGCGGTTCGCTGCAGGATCACAACGGGCGTGCGCTCGGCGACGCCATTGATGCTGCGTTTCCAGACATAGGCGCCGGCGCGGTCCCACTGCACGGCGAGGCCAGGGGCGGCGACCGCGCGTCGTCCCGGCACGGCGAGGTTGATCGAGAAAGTCGCCCCGGGAAGCAGCAAAAGGTCCTCGTTGGCGAGCACAGCTTCAATACGGCGCGTTCTGGAGGCCGGATCGATGCGGCTGTCGACGGCGCGGATCACGCCCTTAAAGGCGCGGCCGCCCGCCGATGCGGCGGTCGCAGAAATCTCGAGTCCTTCGCGTACATAGGCCGACGCGGTTTCCGGAATAACGAAATCCACGAGCAGTGACGAGACATCGTCGATCGTAGTGATGCGCGCGCCGACGCTGATGAAGTCACCGACGTCGAGATCGTCGAGACCGACGATGCCGGCGAAAGGCGCCCGGATTGTGCGTTGGGAAAGTTCGTACTCGGTGCGGCGCAGTTCGGCTTGTGCGGCGGTGAGGGCATTTTGCGCCGACTCGCTCTCGAGGGCCGAGGCGGCGTTGTCGTCCACTAGCCCTGCGAAGCGCTGGGCGTTGGTGCGGGCGATGGCATAGTCGGCCCGCGCCTTGGCGACGGCGATTTCCTGCTGGTCCTTTTCCAGTTCCACAAGCGCGAAGCCCTTCTCGACTTTGGCGCCCGGCGTAATGCTGACTTTTTCAATAATGCCGGAGACTTCAGCCGTAAGGGTAAGGCTTTGCAAGGCCCGCCCCGTGCCGATGGCGGTCAAGCTCTGTTCGATTGGCGCGAATTCGACTTTGGCGAGGGTCACGGCCGCCGAACGCTGGCCGAAGCCGCTTGGGGCTGCATTGGATCCGTCCGAGGGCGTCCGGCCCGACAACGCGAAAGCCCCCACGCCGACCGCAACAGCGACTACGAGCACGACGCCGATCACTTTGGGAGAGGAGCGCGGACGTTCAGGCGTAGCCGTCATGACAACCTTTCTGAGAGCAAAACAGGGGGACCGCCCCCTTATAATACGTCCCAAGTGTAAATTTCCGGCGCGCCCGGACAAAGCCTTAAAGGACCCGGGCTCGCAGAGGATAAAACGGGCCGATCAACTTTCTGTGAAACCTCAGGCCGGCAGCCTGAGCGCAGCTCTAAGGCCGCCTTTAGGGGAGGGGCCGAGTTGGGCGTCTCCGCCATGGCTTCTGGCAACGTCGCGGACCACGGAAAGGCCTAGTCCAACCCCGCTGCGATTGAGGTTTCGCGCATCGTCGAGACGGGTGAAGGGCCTGAATACCTCCTCGACGCTTTCTGGCGGAACGCCAGGGCCGTCGTCATCGACCGTAACCTCTACATAGGCGCCGCTGGCGGCAGCAGAGAGCCAGGCCCGGCCGGCGTACTTGAGAGCGTTTTCGACTAGATTGTTGACTGCCCGCTTTATGGCGGCTCGTTGGCCCGTCACCGTGAGGTCGCCCGAGGTCTCGACTTCTATTTCACCCCCCGCCCGACGCGTTTCCTCGCCGATCTCGCGCACCAGCACGGCGAGGTCGAAGGGCCGGGCTTCCTCGTCCGAGGCGAGGTCGCGGGCGAAATTGAGGTAGGCTTCCACCATCCGCTCCATTTCGAGAACGTCCGAGCGGAGCGCTTCTATGTCTGGCGTATCCGGTTGCATTGCGAGGGCCAGCTTCATGCGGGTGAGCGGCGTGCGCAGGTCATGGCTGACCCCGGCTAGCATCGCCGTGCGCTGGTGAAGATGTCGCTTGATGCGCTCGCGCATGGCGATGAAAGCGAGACCTGCGCGACGGACTTCGGTTGCGCCGGTAGGACGGAAGTCAGGCGCGTCGCGGCCCCGGCCGAACGCTTCTGCTGCTTTCGCCAGACGCAGGATCGAGCGCACCTGATTGCGCATGAATACGACGGCGATCCACCCGAGCAGTAGGGTCGCGCCGATCAGCCACAGAACGAAAATCGGGCCTGTCGTCGCGAATACCCTGTCGCGGCGTGGCAGAAACACAAGATAGCCGTCGTCAAGCTGCACACGGATCTCGACATAGGCCGGCCAGCTCGACGTATTGAACCAGAAATCCTCGTCGAGACGATCTTCAAGCTGCCGGCGCAGCGTCGCATTGTGAAAAGCGAAAAAAGAGAGCTTGTCGTTCTGCGGGATGAGCTTGCCTGGTTCGAAGCGCACATTGATCTGCAACTGGTTCGTCGATTCTTCCTCTATGGCCCGCCGTTGCGTTGGGTCAGCTGCTTCCTTGAACTGTTTCGTTACCAACGCAATCTGGCCGGCTACGTTCGCTGAAAGATTGGCGCTGACAAGCTCCCAGTGCCGGTCGAAGAACACGTAGGTGACGACCGACTGCATCAGAAAGATCGGCAGAATGACGATCAAGAGAACGCGTGCGTAAAGACTCTTGGGAAGGTAGCGTCTCAGCATCGCGCTCTAGTCCGGCATCAATGCGTAACCGACGCCGCGCACGGTCTGAAGGTAAATAGGCGTGCGCGGATCCAGTTCGATTTTTTTTCGAAGCCGCGTCACCTGCACGTCTATCGAACGTTCCATCGCGGCGGAAGTTTGCTCCGCAAGGGCAGCCCGCGAAATAGCTTCGCCCGGCTTTTGCGCCAGCGCTCGCAGCAGCGCGAGCTCGCCCGACGTCAGTTTGACGAGGTCGTCCCCATTGCGCAACTCGCCGCGGCCCGGAGAAAATGAGCAGCGCCCGAAATTAAGGGTCTGGCGCTCCCGCACGGCGGGACTGGCGCGGCGAAGCAGCGATCCGACGCGCAATAGTAGTTCCCTTGGTTCGAAGGGTTTGGAGAGATAATCGTCGGCGCCGCGCTCAAGTCCTTCAATGCGATCTTCCGGCAGGCCTCGAGCCGTCAGCAGCAGGATAGGGACATTCGATGCGGCGCGCACTTTCTCGGTGAGTTCAAAACCCGATATGCCAGGCATCATCACGTCGAGAATAAGAAGATCGAAGTTGACCGTGCCGAGCAGCCGCTTCGCCTCATCTCCGTTCGACGCTACTGACGCGCGATAACCGTTTTCGCCTAGATAGCGTTTTAAAAGCGAGCGAATGCGGTCATCGTCATCGACGACCAGAATATGCGCGGGTTCTTGTCCGATCTGCTGGGGGCCGCCCATGACCAATCCTCACGGCGCGGGTTTCCTCAACGCACTGACGCCTCTTACAGCATAGTCCGAGCCGGTCCATAAAGTAAGAATGGCGGCCAGCCACAGCGCGCCGGATGCGAACGGACGCAGGTCTTCGCCGATCAGCCCTCCCGGCGATGCCGCCAGAAGCAGGCCAACCGCGACGGTTTGCGTCGCTGTTTTCCATTTTGCGAGGGGGGTGACCGGCAGGGTTTTTCCCGCCTGCGCAAGGGCCTCGCGGAGGCCCCCGATGAAGATTTCGCGTAGCACGATGATCAGCGAAGCGACGACGCCGAAATCGCGGATGACGCCATTTCGCGTCAGCAGGAAAAGCGCGGCGACGATCAGAAGCTTGTCGGCGAGGGGATCGAGCGCCGCGCCGAGCGCAGTGACCTCGCCGCGCTTGCGGGCGACGCGACCGTCGAAGAAATCCGTGACGGCGGCGAGAACGAAAACGGTCAACGCCGCCTTCATATTCCACGCTGCATCGGCGAGAAACAGCGCCGCGAACGGAAGAATGAGGAAAATGCGACCGGCGGTGAGAAAATTGGCCATGGGAGGAGTTTAGGCGAGTTCGAGAATCCGCAATAGTTCTCCGATGAAAGCGCGGTTGGACCGCGCCCGGAGCAGGCCCGCTCGGTGCAGGCTGACGCCGCCATGCAGGCCCATCCACAGTCTCATAACCTGCCGGCGGCGGGTTTCACCGTCCGCAGCCGGGTCAGACAGGACGGCGAGCGAGGCGGCGATAAGACGGTCCGTGGCTTCCTTCAGGTCGGGATCTAGCGAGATCGTGGAGCTGGCGCGAGTCATCATCACATCGTAAAGATACGGCTCGCCGAGCGCAAAATTTGCATAGCGCGAGGCGAAGTCTTTCGGCGTGCGCGCCTTCTGCGCAGATGCGGCGAGCCGGCGATAACCGTCCGACGCCACTGCATCTAAAAGCGCTTCGCGGTCACGGAAATGACGATAGAGCGAGCGGTGCGCGACGCCGACCCGCTCGGCGATGCGGCGCACCGTCAGCGCTTCAACCCCTTCTTCGCGAACAATAACAATAGCGGCGGCGACCGCCGCTGCATGAAGATCGCCGTGCCGGTAGGTATCGCGTTTGCGGTTGACCATGCCCTCAGATTTTGCGTACGTCCCACTTCACCTTCATCGTGGCGACTTCGACGCCTTCATTATTGAAGAGCGAAACGTCAACGTCGAATCCGACTCGGCCTGTTTCCGCAAGCATCACTCGCAGAGTGTCGACTGGCGCGGCAATGTGGGCGTGTGCTGCGATCGTCCCCTTGGCGATTTTTTTGTAAGCGATCGAGGCCTCAGCCGCGACGGGACGAATCCCGAGAAGCTGGTCTGCGAAGGCGCCTGCCATAGCGCCGCCGGACGCGGCTTCGCCGAGCGTGAAAAGGGCTCCGGCGTGTTGCGTGCCGATATGATTGATCGACGCAGGCGTCTGCGGGAGTTCGGCCGAAGCTTCTCCCGCCGCGACGCTCTTCAGGATGACGCCGGCATGTTTCGCGAACGGTACGGCTTCGCCGAGCTGGGCCCGGATCGTTTCAAATATGGTCATTGACGGCTCCAATATGTATCCAATGGATGCATATTGGTCAAACGTCTCCGCCGCAATGGCCTTTGACAGCAACGGCCCTAGATGTGATGGGGGATCAACCCTCCTTGTCGCTATTGCTCCAGAGACGCTTCCACCACGAGTCTTTCTTCGGCGGCTTGAATGACTGGCCTTCCTCAGCCATGCGCGCCCTGATCTTGTCGATTTCCCAGCCCGTCAGACGGGCGAGCGTCTGCGCCTCCTGCTCGTAGCGTTCGGGCAGAGACGCGCGGTACTGATCCGCCGCCTCGCATTGGGCGTCGCCCTTATAAGGGTGGCGGAGAACATAACGCCCCTGGAAGTTAGTGCGGTCGCCCGTTTCCTTGAACATCAGGTCCTCGGGGAAGTGCTCGGCGTCGTAACTGACGTGAAGCCGTGTGACGAACACATCCCGTGCCGGATTGCCGGGCGCGATGCGTCCGCCAGGTTCGCTCGTGTTCCCGATCCAGTAGACGCCCAACTCCTTCAACTCTTCATCAGAGAGCGGATCGGCTGCACATGGGTCGCACCAACTCATGTCCCAAGCGTATTCAAGGAATACCGCACGTTCGTCTTCCCGTTCGACCGAGCGCTGGAACATCGCCTTGTAGAAAGTTCCGAAATCGTCCTTCACATAAAGCGGCACGTTCATGTCGGAGGGAAGTTTCACGGTGCGGTAGTTGGTGGTTTCGACGCGGCCCTTGCGAGTCAGCATAAACGCGAACAGCTCCTGTTTCCCGTCGGCGTTCACCGTGCCGAGCCGGATCGGCAGCATGAAGCGTTTGTCCTCGAAGGCGACCTGCAGCGGACGGAGATATTTGAGCCCGGTCGCCGCCTGTTCTTCAAGATTAACCTTTGCGACGAAGAATTTGATGTTTTGCTTGATGTAGCTTTGCAGCGTTTCCTCGGCTCCTGCGGGCAATTTGTAGCCGTTCTGCTTGAGGTATGTCGTCAGCCCGCCCGATTCTTTCGCCGAAAGAATCTGAATGTCGTACTCTCCGACCGTGTATTCCGCCTCAATCGTGACGCCTAGGCTCGCCGCGTCGCGTTTGCGCGCCGTGACGGTTACAGACTCGGCGGCAGGGGCCGCCATGACCATGCGGTCGTATTCGTAACGGGCGCAAGGGTCCTCGTCGAAATATTCGACAAGCCGGGGCGCCGTATAGGCGTCGAGATGGTCTAGAATAGCGATGTCGGTGACGTGTATCTGTCCCTCTTCAAGCACCACCGGCACTGGCACGACGATGGCGAACTCCTTGAGGTCGCCCTTATAGTCGTTGGCCATTGTGATGACGGTTCGATCGCCATCGCGCATGATCGCCACTTTCGAGGCTTTGTTGAATAGTTTGGTGTCGGCCTTGGCGACATAGAAGCCGCAGAAGGCGACTGCGGCGCCAGCGAGACCAGTAGCGGCGACAACCGCCGTAGCGGCGAACAGGGCGTTGCGAAGTTTCCGGTTCATGAGCTTCCTCTCCAAAGCTTATTCGGCGGGTGCGGGACGCGGCAGCGGCGCAGCGTGCGACGGAACGGAGGCGTGTAAGGGCGCGGGCGGCGTTCCCCATTCGTATCGGTTCGCCGGGTTGAGCCGGTCGATCAGTGGACGGACGAGCGTCAGCGCGAACAGAGCGTAGAAAAGCCCGTCGGCGATGAAGAAATGGACCTGCAGCACATAGGCGAGCGCGGCCGCCGCAGCCGCGAAGACAAGTCGTCCCGCCGCTCCGTCTGGCGTCGTCTTCGGGTCGGAGATCATGAAAAAGGCGAAGAGAATGAGAGCGCCGTTCTCAAGGCGCAGCAGAGGGATCGATAAAGGATCGCCCAGATAGATCGCGCGCCCGAGCAGCAAAGCCGCATAGGTCGCCAGAAAAATCACTGGAATATCTAGGCGCGAGGCGCGCCAGGTGACGATCGAGCCTGCGACGGCGATGAAGATCGCGAACCACAGCGCCGTTCCCCATTGACCGGTCGTTGTCCATGCCGCGCCGGAAAACAGCAACATGGCGACGATCCCGGCGTTCGCCGGATTGAAGATATGCTTGCCGTATAGCCGCAGGGCGAATTTTGATCCGATGGCGATCATCGCCGCCAGCATCAAGGGCCAGACGCCGTCCGCACGCAGCAGAAGAGAAAGAGACAGGGTGGTGATAAGCGGGCTCTTCCAGTCGAACCGCATGGCGTTGAGCGTCGAGCCGAGCCATTGCACGGCGAAACAGGTGACGAGCACAGCGCCGATCTGCGCCAGCGTGATTTCGAATTCGCGAAAAAAAATGCCGATCGCCAGAATCGCGGCCTGTCCGGCGATCTGAAAATAGCGGGCGTCGCGCAGTTGCGGTGGCCTGATCGTGCTGAGCACGGCGCCTTCCCTTCTCCCTGCCGTGGCGTCCAGCCGGACGCGGCGGCATTCGCCCGTTCGAAAAAGAACCCATGAATGGGGCGCAATTCCGGCGTGTTCAGGAGAGTTTTTGGGCGCTCACGCTCCGTTCGGCGTCATTTTCTGGGAGTCTCGGTTCGAGACGGGCGGGTTCCGACGCCAGAACCGGCGTTTCGAGGTCCGGGCTGTCGCCGGTGTCCTCGAAGCGATCGGCCCGGCTGAGCGCAGGAAACAGTTTCAGCCATGCTGCTGCCGTCGCCAGCGCCACGGTCCCGCCGAGCACGACCGCTCCGACCGGCCCCAGAAGGCGCGCGGCGAAACCGGATTCGAACTCTCCAAGCTCGTTAGAGGCTGAAATGAAGATGAAGGAAACAGATGAGACCCGGCCGCGCATGCCGTCAGGCGTCGCGAACTGTATCAGCGACTGGCGGACATAGACGGAGATCATGTCTGCCGCGCCCGAGAGTGCGAGCGCTCCGAGTGACAGCCAGAATAGCGTCGACCAGGCGAAGGCCAGCATCGCGACCCCGTAGATCGCCACCGCGCCGAGCATCCACGGGCCGACCATCCGGGTAAGCGGCCGTACGGCGAGCGCGAATGCGACAAGGCCGGCGCCGGCGGCGGGCGCCGCCCGGAGCGCACCCAAACCTTCCGTGCCCACATGAAGGATTTCCCTGGCGAAAATTGGCAGCAGCGCCGTCGCGCCGCCGAACAGCACGACGATGAGATCGAGCGAGATCGCGCCGAGAACCGTCTTGTTGTCGCGCACGAACCGCAAGCCTTCGAGCACCATTCCGACGCCGCGCGCGTTTGCGACCGGCGCTTGCTTCGGCATCTTGGCCGTGACGAGAATGACAATCGCCGCGGTCGTCATCACCAGCGCAGTTGCATAGACGACGTTCGGCCCGCCGATATAAAGGAAACCGCCGAGCGCTGGCCCTAAAATGGCGGCCGCCTGAAAGCCCAGCGAGTTCCAGGCGATCGCCGACGCAAGTTCGCTTCTTGGCACCAACGTCGGATAGAGCGAATTAGAAGCGGCGGGCGTGAACGCATTAACGGCGCCGAACATCGTCGCGGCAGTATAGATCGATGCGAGCGCCCAGCCTGTCGGCATAGCCGTCGTCGCCAGCAACAGCAGCGTCGCGCAGATGCGCGCCGCGTAGGAGACGAGGAGAATCGTCTTGCGATCGAAGCGGTCCGCCGCCTGACCGCCGACCAGCGACAGGAACAGCACTGGAAGAAACTGCGCGAGACCGGTGAAACCGAGAAACAGCGCCGCTTCCTCGATAGTTCGGGTTTTTCGGGCGAGATCGTAGACCTGCCAGCCGATGGCGACCGCCTCCATCTGTCGGGTGGCGGAGATGAGCTGGCGCATCGCCCAGTAATGGGCGTAGGCGCGGTGCCGGAAAACGGAGAATGAAGGGGCGAGGGGCATGAAACGGGCGGCTTGGAAGCAAGCCGAGGCTCTAACGCGTCATGTTCAAGGGCGCCAGCGAGCGCACGGGAAGTTTACAGGCGCTGCGAGGGCTGCTGCACTTTCGTATTGCGCGACCGTCAAGTGACTTGTATAACCGAACCAACAAGAATTAAGGCGTCGGCGATGCCTTCGGCGGGTTCGCAAGCTGCCGGGAAACGACAGTGAGGAGGAAATCCACGATGGCCAAACATATCGAAACCCTGCGCGCGATTATCGAAGCATGGGGGCGGCTCGACGTCGAGGCTGTGCTTGAGCACCTGCACGACGATATCACCTGGAACAATTCCGGCGGCCTTAGAAAGCCCATTCAAGGCAAAGAGGCGATGCGTGCAGCGCTCCAGGCCATGAAAGGTAAGATTGAAGAGTCGAAATGGCGCCTCTTCGACTGGGCCGAGGTTGGAGACACGGTGTGGATGGAAGGCGTCGATGAGTTTATTCGCAAGGACGGCATCCGCATCGCGGTCCCTTACGCCGGCGTGCTTGAGTTTGAGGGGCCCGTGGTTCGCAAATGGCGCGAATATTTCGACGGTCGTCTGCAGGAGCAGATGCTCGCCGGCGAAGGCGTTTCCGCCGAAGTTGAAGCCATGATCGACCGTCCGGCCGCCTGAGGCTGGCGATGACAGCGGCAGCCACTAAAGCAGGCGAGGTTGAAAGACGCGCGCCTTTCCGCGACGCCAGACTCATGCCCGTCGAGCTCGACGTGCGCAGACGCGGGGACGGTTCCATACTCATCCGCTCGCGCATTCCGCTGCGCGCCTATGAGACCAACATTCCGGCTGCCTTTGCGCGCCGGGCACAGGCCATGGACGACAAGCCGGCGCTGATGAAGCGCGCTTCGCTCGGCGACGGCGACTGGATCGCGACGACATATCGCGAATTGAAGACGCAGGTCGATGCGGCCGCGCAATGGTTGATCGACCATGCGCCGAAAGGCCGTCCGCTGTTGCTGATGTCCGACAACTCGCCGGCCTTCGCGGTGATGAGCCTCGCCGCTTGGTCGGCAGGGCTGACGGTGTGTCCTGTCAGCGTGGTCTACGGTGCGCTCGGCGGTGATTTCGGACGACTGAAACACGTCATTGGCAAGATCAATCCGGGCGTCGTCTTCACTGAGAACGCCGAAGCGGCGAAGGCTGCTCTGGAGGCGCTCGACCTGGGCGATGCGCACATTGTCACCCGTGAGCCGGAAAGACTTGCCAAGTCCGCAATTCGCTACGCGGACGTTCTGGCGACAGTTCCGACAAGCGCCGTCGAAAGCAGCATCGCCGCGCTGAAACCGGATGACGTCGCCGCCTACATGCTGACCTCGGGTTCGACGGGGCTTCCCAAGATCGTCGTCATAACCTTCGACAATCTCGCCGCCAACAGCGCCCAGTGCCAGCAGGCGGTGGGCGAGGCGGCCGGCTGGGACGACGTAATGCTCGACTGGCTCCCGTGGCATCACGCCGCCGGCGCCTTCGTCATGCGCGCCGTGCTGCTCGAAGGCGGTACGCTTTACATAGACGATGGAAAGCCGACGCCCGCCCTGTTCAAGGAATCGCTTCGCAATCTTCGGGAAGTCGGCGTCTGCTACTACAACAATGTGCCGCTCGGTTACGGCATGCTCGCCGATGCGCTGGAGTCCGACCCCGAGCTTCGCCGTACATTTTTCAAACGCATGCGGTTGATGCTGTATGGCGGCGCAGGGCTTTCGCAACCGGTTTACGACCGCATCCAGCAAGCGGCGATCGAAGAAACGGGTTGTCGTATCGTTTTCACCAGCGGCTATGGCGCCACCGAGACAGTCTCTGCCTTCATGGTCATTCATTTCGAGACGGACAAGGTGGGCATCGGGCTGCCGACGCCGGGCGCTGAAGTCAAGCTCGTGCCGCAAGGCGATCGCTACGAATTGCGCGCCAAAGGCCCGAACGTCACGGCCGGCTATCTCGACGAGCCGGAAAAAACGGCGGCGTCATTCGACGAGGAAGGATACTATAAAACAGGCGACCTCGTGCGTTTCCACGACGAACAGCATCCCGAGAAAGGGCTCGCTTTCGCGGGACGCGCCGCCGAGGAGTTCAAGTTGTCGAGCGGCGCCTGGGTCTATGGCGGCGCGCTGCGCGACCAGATACTGAAAGCACTGGCGCCGGATGCGATGGACATTGTCCTGTGCGATGAAAACCGGCCCTATCTTGCGCTGCTGCTGTGGACGGCGCACGAAACAACGAAAGAAAGCATTCGCGCGCGACTCGCCGCCTTCAACAGGACACAGCACGGCGGCGCATCCCGCATCCGCCGAGCGCTGGTTCTGAAGGCGCCGCCCGATCCCAACGCCCACGAAATGTCGGACAAAGGCACGGTTAACCGCCGCGCCGTCATCGAGCGTCGCAGCGCCGATGTCGAACGGCTTTTCGCCGACGCGCCCGACGAAAACGTCATTATCATCGAGCAGGAGCCATGACACAGCAACGCGATCCGGAAATCCAGGCCTTGCTCGACAAGCAGGCCATCACTGAAGTGCTCAACCTGTATCTCCGCGGCGCAGACCGCGCCGATATCGATCTTATCGCCGCCGCCTACCATCCGGGCGCTGTCGAAGATCACGGCGGCCTCTTCATGGGCCCGGCTGAAGCCTATGTGGCGATGATGGCGGAGCAGTTGCCGCACGCCAAGATCATGAACCATCTGTGTACGAATGTGGTGATCGACATCAAGGGCGACGTCGCTGAAGTCGAGTCTTACATTCTCGCCTATGCGCGCATGAAAAAAGATGGCGAGAAATTCGACAGCATGACTCTGGCGCGGGCCTTAGACCGTTTTGAGAAACGGGACGGCGTATGGAAGATCGCGCACCGCCGGCTGGTCTGGGAATGGAACCATGACATGCCTTTCGCCGAGACATGGGGAAGAGGACTGATGACGCCGGATCCTTCAAAACTTGTCCGCGGCAGGAAAAAGCCGGAAGACGCGCTGTACGCGCCTGCAGGATGAGAGACTGAAATAGGCTTCGGCGCCTTTGCAGAGACGGCGGGGAACAGGGAAGGGACTTATACAGATGCAGATCGTTCAGGTGCTTGCCGTCAACATTGCGGTTGTATGCGCCGTCTTTCTGGCGTTGTGGGGGCTGTGCCTGAAATGGAAAGACGTCACCATCGTCGATTCCTACTGGGCGGTTGGCATGGGCATTCTCGCGCTCTCGACGTTCCTTCAGTTCGATCCGTCGCCGCGGCGCTGGCTTCTGCTGTCGCTGTGCGCACTATGGGCGGTCCGTCTTGGCGGATATCTGTTCTGGCGCTGGCGCGATCACGGTCCCGACCGGCGTTACGTGCGGATGATGGAGAAAGCGCAAGAGCAACGCGGGTGGGGCTTCGCCAAGGCGTCTCTTTTGCTCGTCTTCGTGACCCAGGCGCCGTTGCAATTCGTCGTGGCGCTGCCAGTGCAGCTCGGCCAGATTTCTGCCGAGCCGGCAGCGCTCGGGCTGCTGTCTTGGGCGGGCGCTGGGCTGGCGTTGTTTGGAATCGCTTTCGAATCGACCGCCGACATGCAGTTGACGGCGTTCCGCAAGAATCCAGACAATGCAGGCAAAGTGCTGAGCACGGGGCTTTGGGCCTATACGCGGCACCCGAACTATTTCGGCGACGCCTGCGTATGGTGGGGGCTTTATCTCATCGCAGCAGAAACGGCGATCGGCCTCTTCTCCGTCATCGGCCCATTGCTGCTCACATGGACGCTGGTGAAATGGAGCGGTGCGCCGACGCTGGAATATCGGATGCGCAAAACTAAGCCAGGCTATGTCGAGTATATTGAGCGGACTTCCGGCTTCTTCCCGTGGCCGCCGAAAAAGGCCTGACTGGCCCGCTTTCCGAGAGGATGACGAGATGTTCCTGACGCCGAAAGAACGCATAGAGGAATTCACCGCCAAGGGCTGGTGGGGCGACCTCGTCGTCGACGACCTGTTGCAGCGTAATTGCTCAGCTCAACCCTCTCGCATGGCGCTGGTTGATCCCTCGAACCGGGAAACGCTCGACGGCAAGAAGCCGAGGCGACTTACTTGGTCTGAACTCGGCGTGGAAGTCGATCGCATGGCGGCGGCGTTCCTCGATCTTGGTCTCGTCAAGGACGACATCGTCACCTATCAGACGCCGAACACGATCGAGACCGTGATCGTGGCGCTTGCGGCGGCGCGCATCGGGCTCATCATCAGCCCCGTCGTCATGCCGTACCGCAAGCATGAACTCGACTACATTCTCGGCATTGTTGAACCCAAGGCGGTGATCACCGTCTCGCGCTTCGCCAAACACGATCATGCGCAGATGGCGCTCGATCTCGACTGGCGCGGCCGTGAGAAGAAAGTGCTGGTGCTCGGCGGCGACGCGCCTGCAGGCGCCATCGACCTCGACGCAGCGCTCGGCAAAGCCGACCCGGCGAAAGCCGCCGCCTATCGCAAGGCCAATCCGGTCGCGCCGGGCGAGGTTTTCACGATCTTCTGGACGTCAGGAACGGAGGCGCGGCCGAAAGGCGTGCCACGCGATCATAATCTGTGGATCGTCAACGCGCGCATGGTCAGCGAGCTGGCCGACCTTCGCGAAGCAGAAACGCTGCTAAACCCTTTTCCCCTGGTCAACATCGCTTCGTTCGGCATGGTGATGCCGTGGCTGTGGCGCTGCGGGACGCTGGTGCTGCATCACCCATTCGATCTTGGCGTGTTCCTAAAGCAGATCGCAGAGGAGCGCGTGAACTACACCATTGTCGCGCCGGCGATCCTCAATTCGATCCTGAAGTCAGATGAGATACTCAAGACTATTGATCTGTCATCGGTGCGGGCTATCGGATCCGGATCGGCGCCTTTGTCGCCATGGATGATTGAGGGGTTCGCGCGCGAGTTCGGCATAGAGATTTGTAATATTTACGGATCGAACGAAGGGGCGACGCTGTTTAGCAACCAGCGCCATGTGCCGGACCATGAAGAGCGCGCCCGCTATTTTCCGCGCCTCGGGGTCGAGGGCATCGAATGGGAAGGCGATACGGCCGGGATGATTCTATCGCGGCTCGTCGACCCGGAAACGGAAGAGGAAATCAACGAGCCGGGGAGGCCCGGCGAGCTGCGGTTCCAGGGCGCGGCTACGTTTACGGGCTATTACAAGCTGCCAGAAGTCACAAGGAACGCCTTTGACGACAAGGGTTATTACCGTTCCGGCGATCTGTTCGAAATCGCCGGAGACGGCGAGACGCCGCGCTTTTACCGGTTCGTCGGCCGCTGCAAGGACATCATCGTACGCGGCGGCATGAATATTTCCCCCGCCGAGATCGACGATCTCCTCGCCGGTCATCCTGCTTTCCGAGAGGCTGCTGTCGTCGGCGTCCCTGACGACGCGCTCGGTGAGCGCATGTGCGCCGCGGTCGTGCCGAAGGATCACGACGTGCCTGACATCAAGGCGCTCTCCGCCTGGTTGAAAGAGCGCGGCGTCGCCGTGTTCAAGCTTCCCGAAAGCATGGTCGTCGTCGACGCGTTGCCGCGCAACCCGATGAACAAGGTGATGCGCAAGGAGCTGCGCGAGCAGGTTCTGAAAATTCTCGGCGCTTAATGTGAAATGTTAAGCACTGGCGATGGCGCCGGTGCGGATGAGCTCGCGGTCCGCCCAGCAGGCATGCGTGCCGCTGGAAATCTTGTGCGGTAGGGCGATGCGCGCCACGGGTCCCTGATCGAAGCGCTTGCAATCGATGAGAACGCATTCGGAAGCGCCGCGGTTTTCGTCTATGAGGAAGCTTACCAGATAGCCGTCGTCTTCATCGGTTGCGTTGAGGCGCGGCGCGAACGGCGCCTCGCTGGCGTAAACGCCTTCGGGCAGCTCGAACTTCTCCGACTCGCCTGTTTTGAGGTCGTGTTTAACGAAACCGTTGAACAGGAACCATCCGGGTTTGGAGGTCGTGCTGTAAGCGTAACGGTAGGGCCGCGCGGCGAAACGCTGATTTATGGTGCCGAACTCAACGACGCTAGGATCGAGCGTTTCTTCCGCGGTGCGGCCGGTCCTCAGATTGAACCGCCAGCGACGCAGCTCCGGGCGGAAACTATGTTCGTCGAGGAACGCCATCATCTGTTCGAAACCTTCCGGTCCGCGCTTCAGGGGCTCGGGCGTAGGATTGCGCTGGAAGTACCCGTCCATAACGATCTCGTCGCCGGTTTCATAGGCGTTGAGAAAATGCAAAACATAACAGGGTTCGGCTTCAAACCAGCGTATATCCTGCGCAGAGCCGTATCGCGGAAGGACAGCGAAACGCGACGGGAGGTTATGCGCCCGTACTGCGTGAATGTTACGCTTCAGTAGCTCTTCGTCCCAGAACACTGGCAAGTCGTTGAGAATGGAATAATTCTGCGAGAACGCCATGTCGTGCGGGAGACGCGGGCCGGGAAGCGGGATGGGCGTATAATGAACGAGCCGTCCTTTGCGGTCGACCACGCCGTAATGCATGTAAGGCGGATGCTTCGAGTAGTTGAAAAACAGCAGCTCGCCGCTGCGCTCATCGACCTTGCAGTGCGCTGAAACGCCGTCGAGAGGCGCCCAAGGGGCGACGCCGTTCTGCTCAAGAGTCTCCGCATCGAGCATGTAGGCTTCGCCGCATTGATAGAAGGTCGAGAGGATCTGGCCGTTATGGATGACGACGTCGGTGCTCGACGAATCCTTGAGCGCGCCGTGCGCGCCGAAACCTGGCCGCTTTGAAATCACCGGCGGGTCTGCAAGACCGCCCCACAGCGATGCATTGGCTTCCTGCTCCGCCGTGAAGCAGCGGGTGCGGACGAAACGATTGCGGTAGCTGGCGCGCCCGCCCGAAAAGCTGATCTGGTGAATCATGCCGTCGCCGTCAAACGGATGATAGCGGCCGAGCGGAGCGTGAATCTGGTTCTCGGTGTTGCGCACATAGACGCCGTCGATATCGACGGGAATAACGCCCTCTATGACTTCGAGATCGTCCGCGTTCACCTCTTCGAACAGCGGAGTCCATGCACCCGTGAGATAAGGGTGATTGGTCGGCTTCAGAGATGACCTGATCGGGGCCAGTTTCTCAATTTTCATGCGCAAGGCTCCAGCTTGCTTTCGTTGTTATCGCCAAGCGTAGGCATGAAGGTATGAATAAACAAGTGATATGTGGCCGCACGCCGAACCTCGCTGTAAACGACAACGGCAAACCGGACGCAAGCCCGGTTTGCCGTTCTTCGCCCGCCCGCTAATCCGGCGAGGGAGGGAGACTCCTCGCAAGCCATGCGGAGGGCGCTCAATCCGCTTCCGATAGGGCTCAGAAGCTTCTTGAGAACTTCACGCCGTAGGTCCGAGGCGCGCCGTACACGGAGAACTCGTCTCCCGCAAATGGGATGACGCTTATCCGATAGAGTTTGTCAGTCATGTTGCGACCATAGAATTGCAGAGACCATGCGCCGTCGGCCGCTGCGATGCCCGCACGAAGATCGAGAAGGCCGTATCCGGGCTCCATATTGGTGTTATCGGGACCGTAGAACATGTCGTCCTGATAGCCATACTCGATGTTGGCGACGAGATTGATTCCATTCGAGGCCGGAGCATTGAAATCGGCGCCGACGTTAAACTGGAATTCCGGCGTACGCTGGATGCGGTTGCCGCTGTAGTCGATGCCGCGCAACGGATCGATATAGTCTTTGTAAGTTGCGTCGAGATACGAGCCCGAAGCGAAGAAGGTCACATAGTCGTGCGGTTTCGCCTGGAATTCCGCTTCTACGCCCTTGATTGTGGCGTCAGCCGCATTGGCGACCACGAGCACCAGGTTGACGTCGTCGAGCAGCTCCACCTGCAGATCTTTGAAGTCGGTATAGAAGGCCGCAAGATTGAAGCGGATTGTATTGTCGAAGAGATCGGTTTTGAGACCGACTTCATACGTCCAAGCGGTTTCGGGCGAGTAGGGCGTTTCGGCGGCGATCGCATTCGCCGCTCCTCCCTGCCAGCCGCCGCCTTTGAACCCCTTGGCGACTGAGGCGTAAACGAGCTGGCCGTCACCGAATCGCCAGTCGAGCGTGGCTTTCGGCGTAAACTCTGACCATTTATCGTCCGTTATGACATGGAACGGCCCCTGCAGCGGCGCGGTCGACAATATATTGTCCATGCCGTCCGGACCGAAGCTGTATTCGCGCGCTTCGATGTCCCAGGTCTTGCGGTCGATCGTGTAGCGTCCGCCGACGGTCAGCGTCAGGTCTTCGGTGATATCGAATCCGGCCTCGCCGAACACGGCGTAGTTTTTGGAAACCCCGCGCTGGAAATACTCGTTGTCCCCGTCGAGCACGTCGCGCGTGCTGCCGGCGCCGCCGGGCAAATACGACGTCGCGGTATTGCGCGAGCGCCGGCGGGTGTCGTCGTCGAGATAGTAGAGGCCGACCAGCCATCTCAGCCGCTGATCCTGCGCCGAGGCGAAGCGCAGTTCCTGCGTAATGCCGCTGTGTCGTTCGGCCTGGGTTAAAGTCGAATCGGTGAGGGAAGGCGGCGAGCCGGCCCCCGCCTGCGTCCAGCGCGCATCGCCGACGCCCTTGCGATAGGCGCCGAGATAGGTCGCGGTGACAGGGCCGAGATCCCATTCGAAACGGGCGGTGAAACCGGAAGTTTCTTTTTCAGCGTACTGTTTGTAGGGAGACTCGTTGGTTCTCGGGTCTTGAGAGATCAGGTTTGACGTCACGGGACCGACGCCTGCGGAAAAGGGATTATCAACCGCATGTCGCGACGGACCGCCCCCTTCTTCAGTGCTGGCGTCGGCGGTGAGATTCAGCGTCATCGCGTCGTTGATGTTCCAAAGCAGCGACAGGCGCGCCGCATAGGCTTCAAGATCTTCCAGCTCTTCGTCGCGGACGATATTCTGCGCATAGCCGTCATGCCGGTTCTTGTAGAGGGCGAGGCGCACCGCCATCTTGTCGTTGATCGGCCCGGTGACATGGCCAGCAGCGGTGATCGTGTCGTACTTGCCGTAAGACACATAGCCGGAGCCGCCGAAGTCGAATTGGGGCTTGGCGGTGATCAGACTGAGCGCGCCGCCGACGACGTTCTTGCCGAACAATGTGCCCTGCGGGCCGCGCAGCACTTCGAGGCGCTCGAGATCGAAGATCGGCGGAGTCGCTGAGCCGCGCCGGCCGATATAGACTTCGTCAAGAAACGTGCCGACCGAGGCGTCGGCTGTCGCCCCGTTGAGCCGCACCGAACCGACGCCGCGAATGAAGATCTCGGATTCGAGGCTGTTCTGCGATTGATAGGTGAAGCTCGGCACTCGGCCGGCGATCTGCGAAATATCGGTAATCTGACTTTCTTCGAGTTGCTTGCCGCCAAGCGCTGTGACAGCAATCGGAACATCCTGAAGATTTTCCTCGACCTTGCGGGCGCTGACCACGACCGTATCGAGCCCCGCTCGAGCCCGTTGTTCCGTCTGCTGCGCCTCGTCCTGGTCCTGCGCATAAACGGCGCCTGAAAAAAGCGTCGCTAACGCGGTCGCCTGCAGCAGCGAATATTTGGCGAATGACGTGCCGGCCATGTTTCCCTACCCTATGTTTATGCCCCCGGACCCTTTAGTAGGTCCAATTACGCAAGTTAAAAACGGCATCGCCTAGTTTGTCAATCAGGCACGACTGTTACAGCTGGAAAAGGACGCATCCGGCTTGACAGATTCGCCGCCATCCAGTCACATTACTTGCGTAACTAGACGATGAACGATCAGAACTTCGAGCATCGCAAAGAGAAATTAAGGAAAACGGGAGGAGCATCAGGCATGGCGGGAAAACCGATGAGCGATGCGGCGAAACTCGCCGCCGCGAAGGAAATGGCTGATGCTTGGCGGGATCTCGACTGGCGCAAGGTTGGCGATCTGTTTGCGGAAGATGGCGTGCTCCACTCGATGATGGTCGAACCGGTGGCGGGGCGGGAGCAGATTTACGCGCGTATCGCGGCGATGGGGAAGGGCGTCGAGAAAATTCTTCTCGACATTTCGCATATCGGCGTCATCGACGGCCGCGTTTACATGGAGCGAGTGGACCGGTTCGTTTATAACGGCCATCAAGGCGCGGTGCCCGTAGTCGGCGTGCTTTCCTACAATGACGACGGCCTCGTCAGCGAGTGGCGCGAATATTACGATCGCGCCAGTCTGCTGCGCGAAATGGGTCTGCAAGGCGATTTCGATCATGAGACTCGCGAGTAGGCGTTAAAGCCGTTCAACGACGGCGGCGGCGCCCACCCCGACGCCGCCCGTCGCGACAACCAGCCCGCGCGCGCCTTCGACGCGATCCAGCGCGTCGAGAAGCGCTCCGAAAAGGATCGCTCCCGTCGCCCCCATAGGATGCCCCATCGCCAGATGGCCGCCGTGAATATTCACGCGATCCATGTCCGGCGCATAATCGCGCTCGAATTTCACCGGCGTTACGGCGAACGCCTCCATGAATTCGATTGCATCCATATCGTCGAGACCGGCTCTGGCGCGCGATAGAGCGAGCTCCATGGCGCTGAAACCTGCGGTGAGTTGCAATGCATGGTCTGAAGCGGTTTCGGCAAGCGAAACGACCTTGGCGACTGGCGTCAGCCCGTAGCGTGCGCCGGCCTCCCGCGTTCCCAGGAATACAAGCCCCCCGCCGTCGGCGATCGGGGGGCAATGCGCCACGGTATGCGTGTGCTCAAAGGCGCCGAGATCAGTCAGACGCGAACGAACGATATCGTCGAACCCTTCAGCGCCGGGTTTCTCGAACACCGGAGGCAGGCCGGCGAGTTTCGCGCCATCGCCATGGTCTCTAATATTTTCGTCGGTCGCGAGCGCAATCGCGCCCTCCTCGTCGCGAATTGGAATGACGCGTTTTGCATAGCGGCCTTCCGCCCATGCAGCCGCCGCCAGCCTGTTCGATCGCAGGGTGAAACGGTCGAGGTCGAAGCGGCCGATGTTTTCGACGGCGGCCAGCACGTCGGCGCCGACGCCGACCGGCGCCCACCCCATGCGCGCGGCCAGCTTCATGTCGGTGTAGTAGGTCGCATCATCCGTCATAAAGCCGACCTGCGACATGCACTCGACGCCGCCGGCGAGCGCAAGGTCAGCCTCCCCTGTCGATACACGGCGCGAGGCTGCTGCGATGGCGCTGAGGCCCGAAACGCAGAAGTTGTTGAGGGTAAGGGGCGCGACGGTATCCGGCAGGCCCGCAAGAATGCGCGATGCGATAGCGACGTGTCCGCCCTGGGCGTTCACCTGCGTCACGCAACCGAGAATCAGCGTTTGTACGGCGTTTACAGCTTCCTCGCCGCAGCGCATTCGAAGAGCGTCGATCAAACGGCTGACGAGAAGCGGCGGCGCGACGTTCGCGAGCGAACCATCCGGGCGGCCTTTGCCGCGCGGACTGCGCACCGCGTCGAAAACGTATACTTCCATCGCCAGCCGCGCCCCGCCTGTGCTTACTTTTCTGCGATCGATCGGCAATGCTGCGTCGCAGGCAAGACGCGACTGCGCGATCGGCGTTTTATTCGCCGGCCTTGCCTTATAAAAAGCGCGCAAGGCTTGACCGGGAACGCCTTTGTCTATCGTATAGCTTGCATTGTCATACCTATCAAGGAGGAAACAAAGCATGAAAAGGCGATCACTGGCGCGCCGCGCCCTTGGGGGTTTTGCGTTCGCCGCCGCGGCGTCTGCGGCCGTTTTCGCGCCTTCGGTCGAGGCGAAATCGGCGCCGAAGACTGGCGCCGGCGAAGCCGAGATCGCCGTCGTTATGGAGATGGTGGATGCGTGGAACGCGAAAGATTGGACGAAAGTCGTCGACCTCTTCGCCGATGACGGAGTGCTGCATTCAATGATGATAGAGCCGATCGTCGGCAAGGAATCGATTCGTACACGAATTAACCATATGGGCGATGGATTGGAATCGATCACGCTCAACGTGAAGAATATCGGCGTTGGTGGAAACGTCGTGTTTATAGAGCGGGTGGACGAATTCGTTTACAAGGGGCACGCGGGAGCAGTGCCGGTGGCGGGCGTAATCGAGATCAAGGATGGCCATGTTCAGGTGTGGCGCGAATACTATGACCGGAATGAGCTTCTGGAGGCGATGGGCGTCAAGGTGGATTTCGACGCTGAGGCGCGTTGATGGCGGAAGATATTTCGCGATCACCGGATACCCAGGATGATCCGTATCCGAAAGCGACGGTGGCCTGGTTTACGGTCGCCGTTCTTTTCGTAGCCTATATTTTCTCGTTCATCGACCGAATGATCATCGGTTTGCTGGTCGAACCGATGAAGGCGGACCTCCGTATTTCCGACACAGAAATCAGCCTGCTGCAGGGGATGGCCTTCGCGGTGTTCTATACTGTCGCAGGAATTCCCATCGGCAGGCTGATCGATCGCTCGAAGCGCATCAGGATAATCACGGTCGGCATCGCGCTCTGGAGCTTCATGACGATGCTATGCGGCTTCGCCGGCCAGTATTGGCAGCTTTTCCTGGCGCGCATCGGCGTCGGCGTTGGAGAGGCGACCCTGTCGCCGGCGGCGTATTCGATTATCACCGACAGCTTTCCCCCGAAGCGTCTTGGCATGGCGATGGGCGTTTACGGGCTCGGCTCCGCCATCGGCGCCGGTCTCGCCTTCATGATCGGCGCGGCAGTGATTTCGCTGGTGGCGAGCGCCGGGGCGGTTACCTGGCCGCTTGTCGGAGAAGTGCGCGCCTGGCAGGCGGCTTTTCTGATCGTCGGCGCGCCGGGGTTCATCGTCGCAGCGCTGTTTTTGTTGCTTCCGGAGCCTGTCCGGCGATCGAGTGCGGGCGAACCTGCGGTCGTCGCCGCAACCAGCGAAGTCATGGCTTTCGCACGAAAAAGGGCAGGCGTGCTTTGCGGCATTTTCTTTGGAGTGGGTTTCGTCAATCTCTCAGTGTTCGCCGCGGTGTCGTGGCTGCCTGTGCTCTATATGAGAGCCTACGAATTCGAGCTGGCCGACGCGGGCTATGTAGCCGGCGGTGCAATGGTGTTCGCAGGATTTGTCGGATTGCTCGGAGGCGGATGGATCTGCGATCGTCTCGGCGGCGCCCCGCATCATCGCCTGCTTGTGTCCGCCGTCGCAGGGATCGGGGGGATTATTGGCGGCTTCGCCTTTCCGCTGATGCCGGGTCCGGTCGGCGCGACGGCGCTGTTTATCATATTTTTTATCGCCTGCACGACGCCTGTCGGTGCGGCAGTGTCAGCGCTGCAGCAAATCTCACCGAACACGATGCGGGCGACGCTGTCCGCCGCCTATCTTTTTATCGTGAATTTCGTCGGCATGGCCTTCGGCCCGACGGCCACCGCGATGATCGGCGATAGTTTCTTTCCCCAGGAAGGCGGCATACGCTACGCGATGTCCATTGTCGCCGGGCTTGGGTTCGTCGTCGCCGTGAGCTTGTTCTTTTTGACCGCTAAAGCGCTTAAGTCACGCGTGGAGACGGCTAGTGACGCCCAGAAACCGGTTATTGCGGGGCCGTTTCTTGAGGTCGGCGCGAAAAAAGCAGGCGTTGTTTGAGTTATGAGAGAGAATAGACTAAGTATCGGAAAGATTGCGGTAAAATTCGGATAGCCGCAGTTCGCCGGAAAGAGAATGAATCAACAAAAACTCATACGCACCTGTTCTATCTGGCGCGCCCTGGAAGTGGTCGGAGATACGTCCGTACTGCTGATTCTCGAGTCGATCTGGCTCGGATCGCACCGGTTCGATGAAATCCGGTCACGGACCGGCCTGTTGAAGGCGCTGCTCAGTGACCGGTTGAAACGGCTCGTCGCCGCGGGCGTGCTCGACAAACGTCTCTACAACAAAAACCCTCCCCGCTACGAGTATGTCACGACGCAGAAAGGGCGTGATCTGTACTGGACAGCGCTCATGCTGCTTCGCTGGGAGAGGCATTGGGGCAATCCGGCGGGTAAGATCAGCGTCGTGCTGCGTCACAAGCTGTGCGGCGAGGAGTTCGAGCCGGCGCCGTTATGCGGTCATTGTAAGGGACCCGCAGAAGCGCCCTACGTTTCGTGGAAAGAAGGCCCCGGCGTCGGATGGATGGCTCCGCACTACAGCCGCCGCCGTCAGCATCGCGAAATCGGCAGCGAAGAGGAGGCGACGACGCTTCTTGAGGAATCGGCGCAGCTGATGGGCGACCGCTGGGCGGGCTTGATCCTGCGCTCGATTTTCACCGGACTTCGCCGCTTCGAGGAGATTCGCAAGGATACGGCGATCGCCACCAATATTCTCTCCGAGCGTCTTGCGTGGCTGATCGAGACGGGAGTGATCACACAGCATCAATATTCCGACGTGCCGCCGCGCTACGAATACCGGCTCAGCGAGAAGGGGCTCGACTACTATCCGGCGTTGCTGATGCTGCTGCAGTGGGGCGACAAGTATTATGTTTCTCCTGAAGGCCCGCCTTTGTTGCTGACTCACAAGGCCTGCAACAAGGAGCTCGAGCCGATCGTCGCCTGTTCGCACTGTAAAAAGCCGATTGCGGCGGAAGAGGTCGAATTCGAGATCGTCGAATCGAAAAAGCGCAAGACTCGCAAATCCGCCTGAAAGATACTTTCATTATAATACTAACATCGCTAGACTGCTCCGGAAAGGGCGGAGCGAATGGAGCACTCTCAATCCAGCCGGCTGGCGCACCCCGACAAGGGGCGCGTCGCCATCGTCACTGGCGCCGGAAAGAGCCTCGGAGCGGCGTTTGCGCTGGCGCTTGGGGCTCGAGGTTTCAAAATCGTCGTTAATAACCGCCGACGCGCCGGCGAACCGTCGTCTGCCGATGCAATGGTTCGCAGGCTGAGAGATGGCGGCGTCGAAGCGGTGCCGGAATATTCCGATGTGGCGGAGCCCGGTGCGGCGGAAGCGCTCGTGAGTGAAGCTATTGGTGCGTTCGGCAGGCTCGACGCTGTTGTCTGCAATGCGGGCGTCGTCGGCGATACAGGGTGGTTCGGCAAGTTCGGCTTGGACAGTTTTCGCGCGGCGATGGAGACCAACTTCTTCGCAAACGTTTCGCTTTCGCTGGCGGCGCTGCCCCACCTTAAAGAATCGGACGCTGGCAGGCTGGTTTTCGTTTCGTCTGCAGCAGGTCTCTACGGCGCAAGGGGGCTCGCGCCTTACGCCGCGACGAAAGGTGCGCTGACATCTTTCGCGCTAACTCTCGGCGACGAACTGAAACGCTACGGCGTGTGCGTGAACGTACTGACCCCGTTTGCGTTATCGCAAATGACAGCGGAAGCGATGCAGGCGGACGGCGCAATGGCGACGCCGGAAGCGACAGCGCCGGCGGTCGCGTGGATGGCGAGCGCGGATTGCGATGTCACAGGACAGATCTGGGTCGCATGCGGCGGTCGCTATCGCCGCGCCGTCACTGTCGAAACGAAGGGCGGCCGGGGCGAGAATACGCCTGAATGGTTGGCTGCAAACGCTGGCGCATTATCCGACATGAACGGCGCCAGAACATTTCCGGGGGCGCAGGAAGCGTTTCAGGACATTTTCGCGGAAGTCTCCGCCGAATATCGCGGCGGGAAAGTGTGAGCCGCATGACGTACAGGATCGTTCAATGGGCGACCGGCGCTATGGGTCGCACTTGTCTCAGAGGCGTGCTCGACAGGTCCGATCTTGAACTTGTAGGCGTGTACGTTTACGGCGACAGGAAGACAGGACTCGACGCTGGCGATCTCGTTCGCCGCGATCCTGTCGGCGTCAAAGCGACGAACCGGATTGAGGATATTCTCGCGCTCGACGCCGATGTGGTCATTCACGCAGCGCGGTTGCAACCGCCTTACGATAGTCACGACGGCGACATTTGCCGGCTTCTCGCTTCCGGCAAGAACGTCATAAGCATTAACGGCAACACCTTTCCAGCGTATTGGAGCGAGGAGCGACGCAGGCGCATGGAAGAGGCTTGCGCGGCGGGACGTTCCAGCTTTATGGGCGCAGGGCTCAATCCGGGGTTCGCCGCCGAGAAACTCGCCTCCGTCGCATCGGGCATATGCCTCGACGTTACGCGCGTGACGCTGTCGGAAGCCGTTCTCTGCCACGAAATGCGCAGCCCGGAGTATGTGTTCGATCTTCTCGGTTTCGGGTCAGCGCCGGGCGCTATCGACCCGAATGGCGCCGACTGGGCGCCCGGTCTCGTGCTCAACGACATGTTCGAGGAAGTCGTCGCCTGCCTCGCCGATCGCCTGAACATCAAGCTGGACGAGATCAGGCGCGACCACCGAATGCTGCCTGCGAAGCAGGATCTTGAAATCGGCGCCGGCAAGATCGCCAAGGGAACGATTAGCCACCTCGACTGGCGGTGGCGCGGCGTCGCGAGCGGCGAGCCCGCCATCAATCTTGAAATTGCCTGGGCGATGGATGACGCTCATCTTGAAGCGGGCGCGGAAAATCTCTGGCGTATCCGGGTGGAAGGAACGCCGACCGTCACTATTGCGCTCGGGCTGGAAGCGCCTCAAGGCTATAGCGCGCGCACGTCTCTTGAGCAGCTTGCGGTCGCCGGCGCCGTACTCAACGCTATTCCCTATGTGGCAGAGGCTGAGCCCGGCCCGGTGGCTGCGCCGTTGTCGACTCCCTGGCGCAAGCCTATCTAGGAACTGTTCCAGCGCTTGTTCCGCAGAAAGCTGGATGGGGCGCGCGAGGCGGCTTCGTCATATTCCCTTGCGAGATCGGCGATGATATCGCGGGCGGCTCGAATGGCGCGCACTGCGCCAACGCCATGCCCCGCGGACCACAGGTCGCGCCACGCCTTGATATCTTTCTGCGAATTAGCGAAGTCAGGTTTGCCGCGCCCCGCGACCGCGGAGAGATCGATCCCTGCGCGTTCAAGACTCGCCTTGAGATAGTATGCGTTGGCGCCGGTGATGGCGCTCGACAGGATGAGGTCGCGAAACTCAGCGGCGACGACGAACTTGCGATAGTCGGGGTGCGCCATGGTTTCTTCCGCGCCCAGGAAATGCGTGCCGACATAGGCGAGGTCGGCGCCGAGCACCTCGGCGGCGCGAACCGCGCGGCCCGTATTGATGCCGCCGCCGAGAACGATGACGCCGTCAAAAAACTCGCGCACCGCCGAAACGAAGGCGAAACCTGTCATTTCTCCTGTATGACCGCCCGCGCCGGCGCTTACGAGAACGAGGCCATCGACGCCCGCGTCCGTCGCCTTGCGCGCATAGTCGAGCGAGTTGACGTCGGCGAAGACGAGGCCGCCATAGCCGTGCACGGCCGGCATCACCGGTTTGGGTCCGCCGAGCGCCGTAATGACAATTTCGGGCCGGTACTTTTCGAGCAGTGCGATCTCCGCGCCTAGCCGGTCGTAGGAAGTATGCGTGACCATGTTCGCGGCGAAGGGTGCAAGAGAATCCTGATCGCCGGTTAAAGTCTGCGACAGCCAGTCGTCGAGCATTTCGGTCGTGCGGGCGAGGGGGAACGGGAACGAACCCATCACGCCTTCCCGCCTTACGGCTCGAACGAGTTCCGGGCTTGAAACGAGAAACATCGGAGCGGCGATCACAGGCAGCGCCAGCCTGTCCTTGAAGCGCGAGAGGAGAGCGCTGGACTTTTCCGTCATGGCGGGAAACCCTTACCCAGTGGTGGTCGTTGCGTACGTTACTTGCATTATCGAACTATAAGACGTATCAAAGTCTGAGAGTCTTCGCCACCCCCAATAAGCAGGCGCGACAGCCGAAGGAGCAAGTCCGATGGGTGCAAAAACTTTCGTGCTCGGCGGGCACCAGACGGACTTCAGCCGCAACTGGGCGCGTCAGGAAGAATCGCTCTTCGACATGTTCAAGGCGACTCTCGACGGAGGGCTGGCGGCGACTGGTCTTGAACCGGACGATATCGACGCCGCTCATGTCGGAAACTTCACCGCCGAGATATTCTGCAATCAGGGTCACCTGGGCGGCTTTTTTACCGCCGCAGACAAGCGCTTCGACGGTATGCCCGCGCAGCGCCATGAAGCGGCCTGCGCCTCCGGCAGCATGGCGATGCTGTCGGCGATGGCGGAGATAGAAGCGGGCCGTTACGATCTCATCGCCGTGCTCGGCATCGAGATGATGCGCAATGTGCCGGGGGATCAGGCGGCGAAGAACATAGGCGGCCCGGCGATGTGGGCCGACCGCGAGTGCCTCGACGTCAAATATCCCTGGCCGCACATCTTCTCCGAACTCGGCGACGAATACGACCGTCGTTACGGGCTGAAATTCGAGCATCTCGCCGAGATTTCGAAAATCAATTTCGCCAACGCTAAACGCAATCCAAATGCGCAGTCGCGAAACTGGACGTTTACGAATGAAAGTTTCTCCGAGGACGATAACGCAAATCCGCGTATCTCCGGGCGTATCCGTCGCTCGGATTGCGGGCAGGTGACGGACGGCGCAGCGATAGTTTTTCTCGCCAGCGAAAAGGCGGCGCGCGCCTACGCGTCAAAACATGGAACGTCGCTCGACAATATCGCACGTATCGACGGCTGGGGTCACCGCACCTCGCATATTTCCTACAAGGACAAGATCGAGGCGAGCCGCGGCAAGCCCTATGTCATGCCGAATGTGCGCCGCGCCATCGAAGACGCCTATGCGCGAGCTGGCGTGACGGTGAACGACCTGAGCGGGGTTGAAACGCACGATTGCTTCTCGACGACCGAGTACATGGCGATCGACCATTTCGGTATTGCTGCGCCGGGCGAGAGCTGGAAGGCGGTGGAGAATGGCGACATCGCTTTCGGCGGGCGCATTCCGGTCAATCCGAGCGGCGGTCTTATCGGCCTCGGCCATCCGGTCGGCGCAACCGGCGTCCGTATGATGCTCGACTGCGCCAAGCAGGTGACTGGAAAGGCAGGGGAGTATCAGGTCGAAGGCGCAAAGCGTTTCGGCATCCTCAATATCGGCGGCAGCGGCACCACGGTCGCAAGCTTCGTGGTGGCGGCGTAGCTTTTCCTGCTTCACGGAGGCTTCGATGAGCGCAAGGCCAGCCGCTATTGCAGCGATCTTTGCAGGCCTGAGCGCCTTGTCGTCCGCATGCGACCGCGCGCCCGTAGAGGCGGCCGATCCCGTAGACATCATCTTTGTCGGCGACAACATCATCACCATGGACGGAAAGGCGGCGACAGGCGTTGCGGTTAAAGGCGATCGTATCGTCGCAGTCGGGGAGGCGGCGGCCATTCTCAGGCGCAAGGGCCAAGCCACCCGAGTCGTCGAGCTCGGCGATCAGGCGCTGCTGCCGGGACTGATCGACGCGCATGGGCATGTTGCAGTTCAGGCGAGGTTGATCAATCTCGTCAATCTATCGCCGCCGCCGGTGGGAACGGCGACAAGCATCGCCGATATCCAGGCCCTTCTGCGGGCCGCTATTGCGGCGAAAAACATCCTGCCCGGAGAATGGGTCATCGGCTATGGATATGACGAATCGCTACTCTCCGACGGACGGCATCCGACGCGCGACGATCTCGACGCGGTGTCCACCGACAATCCGATTCTGCTGGCGCATGTGTCGTTCCATCTGGCGACAACGAATTCAGCGGCGCTCGCCGCTTACGGCGTCGATGCTTCATCTCCTGATCCGGCTGGAGGCCGCATCCAACGCAAGCAGGCGTCGCGAGAGCCGAACGGCGTGCTTGAGGAGTCGGCGGCGCAACGAATGATGCTGGAGCGCATTCTCGTCAATGAGGGTTTCGAGGACGAATTGCGCAAGACGCTCAACCTCTACGCCAGTTATGGCGTCACCACGGCGCAGGACGGCGGCGCGATGATGACCGATATCGCCGCCATGCGCGTTGCGGCGGCGGAAGAGCCGCTAACTATCGACCTTGTCGCCTATCCGTTTGTGCTGGCGATGACAGAGGAACAGCGGAAGGAGCTGCGCGCTGAAGATTATACCGGCGGCTTTCGTGTCGGCGGCGGCAAGTTCGTTCTCGACGGGTCGATACAGGGAAAGACCGGCTATCTTGGCGAACCCTATGCAGAGCCGCCCGAAGGGGAGAGCGACCTCTATCGCGGTTATCCGGCGATGTCGGCGGAGATATTTCAGAAGCTGTCGCGTCCGTTTTTCGACAAAGGCGTTCCGCTGCTTGTTCACGCTAATGGCGATGCTGCGATCGACATGATGCTGGATGGCGTCGACGCGGCATTTGCGGGGGAAAGCCTGCCTGATCATCGCACGGTGATCATTCATGCGCAGATGATGCGCGACGATCAGATCGAGCGCGCGAAGGGTCTTGGCGTCGTCCCCTCTTTCTTCTCCGCCCACCCGTTTTTCTGGGGCGACTGGCACAGACGGATTCTGGGAGAGAAGCGCGCGGCGCGTATCAGCCCGATCCGCACTGCGATAGATAACGGTCTCTCTCTCACCATTCACAACGATTCGCCGATCATACCGCCGAACATGATGCGGCTGCTGTGGGTGACGGTGAACCGTGAGACCAGAAACGGTTATGTTCTTGGTCCGGAACAGCGCGCAAGCGTCATGGAAGCGCTGTACGCGATGACGCAGGGCGCCGCGTATCAGTATTTCGAGGAGAACGAGAAAGGGTCGATCACGCCGGGCAAGCGCGCCGATCTTGTCATTCTCGGAGAAAATCCGCTGATCGTCGCCTCTGAGGCGTTGAAGGACATTCCGGTGATCGAGACGATTGCGCGCGGGCGCACCGTTTACAGACGGTAATCACCCGCCCGACGTCATCAGAGCGGCCAGTTCTTTTATGAGCCGCACGGCGACATGCGCTGTCAGCAGATTGACGTCTTTCTCCGGATTGAGTTCGACAATATCGGCGCCAACCGGAGGCGTTTCGAGTTTCGTCAGAATCGAAAGAACTTCACGTGTCGAAAGCCCGCCGGGTTCCGGATGCGATACGCCGGGCGCGAAAGCCGGATCGAGCCCGTCCAGGTCGATCGATACATAGAGCGGCGCCTTCAACCTGTCATAGGGAATTTCGCGCCACTCCTCGGCGCCGAGCACGATGATCCCCCTTTCGCGCGCACTGTCGCGGATCGAGGGGACGGTGCTGCGAATGCCTACCTGTACGAATTCGCCGATGAAGCCGGCTTCCATTGCGCGCGCGAAAGGCGAGGCGTGAGAAAACGGATCCCCCTCGTAGGCGTCGTACATGTCCTGATGCGCGTCGATATGCAGGAGGTTGACGGGTCCGTGCGCGGCGAAAATCGAGCGCAGGATTGGGAACGTCACCGAGTGATCGCCCCCGAGGCTGAGCGGCCGGTTACCGGCGTCGATGGCGGCCGCGACGGTTTCGGCGATCTGCCCGCGCGCCGCCTCTCCTTCGCGCGACAGTTTCGGCGTCACGCGATCAGCGAGAACATCGCTGAGCCGCAAGCCTGAAAGGCTGTAGTCGCTCGATATGTCGGTATCGAGCATCGCCATGACCAACGGCGGCGCGAGAGCCGGGCCGCGCGCATGCGACGACGAAGCGTCCCAGCAGAATCCGAGAAGCGAAATCGGCATGGAAGTCTCCTGAGCGATCATCCCCCGTGGAAGTAATCGTAAATCCTTTGCGCAAGCGCTTTCGAGACGCCTTCAACCGCCATCAGGTCCTCGGGCTTGGCGCGAGCGACTGCTTTCGCGGAACCAAAATGGTGCAGAAGAGCGCGTTTTCGCGCCGCGCCGACGCCGGGAATGTCATCGACAGGGTTGGCGCTGACGGCTTTCCTACGTTTGGCGCGGTGGGCGCCGATGGCGAAGCGGTGCGCTTCATCCCTGAGGCGCTGGATGAAGAAAAGCGCCGGATCACGCGGCGGCAGCAGGAACGGCGCGCGGCCGGGCATGAAGATCTGTTCGCCGATAGCGCCGGCGGTGCGATCAGCGCGGCGTTCGCCCTGTTCGTTCTCTCGCCGCCCCTTGGCGACAGCCGCGATTGCGATCCCGTCAGTCTCGGGATCGATGCCGGCTTCTTTCATGACGTCCAGCGCTACTGAAAGCTGTCCTGCGCCGCCGTCGAGGATGATGAGGTCGGGGGTTTCGACGCCTTCATTTTCACCTTCTTCTTTTCGCAGGCGGGCGAGACGCCGGGTCAACACTTCGCGCATCATGCCGAAATCATCGCCTGGCGTCAGAGTTTCGGATTTGATGTTGAATTTGCGGTACTGGTTTTTGATGAAACCTTCCGGCCCCGCGACGATCATTCCGCCGACAGCGTTCGCACCCTGTACATGCGAGTTGTCGTAGACCTCTATGCGTTGCGGCGGCGATGAGAGGGAGAGGACTTCGGCCAGCCGTTCGAGACTCTTCGTCTGGCTCGCCGACTCCGCCATGCGCCGCGACAACGCCTCGCGAGCGTTCATGGCGGCGGCGTCGACAATGTCGCGCTTCTCGCCGCGTTGCGGGCAGTGAATAGACACCTTGCGGCCGGCGCGGAGGGAAAGGGCTTCCGCGAGAAGGTCCGCCTGCGGCGGCTCTACATTGACAAGAATGAGCGCCGGCGATTCCCGCCCATCGTAGAATTGCGCGATGAAAGCGTCGAGAATTGCTGACGGCTCCTCGTCGCGGTCATGTTTCGGGAAGAAGGCGTGATTGCCCCAATTTTGTCCGGCGCGGAAAAAGAACACCTGCACGCAGGTCTGTGCGCCTTCGGCATGAATGGCGAAGACGTCGGCTTCTGAAACGCCGCTTGCGTTGATGTCTTGCCCTCCTTGAATATAGGTGAGGGCGCGAATGCGGTCGCGCAGGCTTGCGGCGCGTTCGAAGTCCAGCGCCGCCGCCGCTTCCTCCATTTGCCGCGAAAGGGTTTTCTGCACGGCGGTGTTGTCGCCGCCGAGAAAGTCTTTCGCATCTTTCACTAGCGCGCCGTAGTCCTCGGCCGAGATGAGGTTCACGCACGGCGCCGAGCAGCGTTTGATCTGATGCAGCAGGCAGGGACGGGTGCGCGACTCGTAAACGCTGTCGGAGCAGCTCCGCAGCAGGAAAGCTTTCTGCAGGGTATTAAGCGTGCGATTGACGGCGCCGGCCGAAGCGAAAGGCCCGTAGTAACTGCCCTTCCGTTTCCGCGCGCCGCGATGTTTGAGGATTTGCGGCGCTATGTGATCTTCCGCAATCAGGATAAAGGCGAAGGATTTGTCGTCGCGGAAGATGATATTGTAACGCGGCTTCAACTGCTTGATGAGGTTCGCCTCAAGCAGCAGCGCCTCTGTCTCGGTGCCGGTGACGACGAACTCCATTGTCCGCGTCTCGGCGATCATCCTCATGATGCGGTTCGAATGCCCGCCCGTCTTGGCGTAACTCGACACCCGCGCCTTCAGGTTGCGCGCCTTGCCCACATAGAGGACGGCGCCGTCTTCGCCTATCATGCGATAAACGCCGGGCTTGCCAGGCAGCCTTTTAACATGGTCGGCGATAAGATCGGCGCCTTTCAGCGCCGCCGCAGATTCCGCCGCCGGCTTTTCTTCGATCTCTGACATTGGCGTGTTGTTAACCGAGCTTTCACTACCGCGACATAGCGTCCTTGGAGCTAATCCTCCCGAAGGGCAGGGTCAAATGCCGGAAGAGGCCAAACTCAGGCTGGAAATGGGGCTCGCAATCGCCCTTTTCTCGGCGTTGACCGTTCTCGGAATCGTCATAGGCGGCCTCGGGGTTCACGATTTTGCACGGGCTCGGGCAAGCCTCGTATGGCCGGTCTCGGAGGGCGTCGTACTCAGCGAGAAAGCGGGCGAGCGGGGCCTGCGGTACGCCTATTCCTTCAACGGCCGCAATTATGAATCGAGGCGAGTGCGTTTCTTCACCGCCGCCTTCGGCAAGGCCCCTCCTATCGCAGCGCAGGAGCCGGGCGATAGGGTTGGCGTTTCGGTCGATCCAAGTGATCCTGCAGTCGCGGTGCTCGCGCCAGGCGGATCGGGCGTCGTGTTCGCCATAGTGGCGGCTGTCGCCGGCGTTCTGGTTTTCGTCGGTCTCGGCGGTCTGATTCGCACCATCGCCGAAGCGGCGAGTCTCGAACAGACCGGGAGCGGCGACGCCGTCTATCAGGAAGCCTGAACCGGGCCTTTCGACCGCCAGATTTCGACGCCCGCCGCGGCCGCTTCCGGTATCGCCTGCGGCTTTTCAATTCGCACCCGGACGGTCAGCACCATCGGGTGCGCCATGGCGAGTTCGGCGATGCGTTCGGCGAGAGTTTCCACCAGCTTGATATGGCCTTCGGCGATGATCGCTTTAACGCCTTGCGTGAGCCGATTGTAGCAAACCACATCTTCAAGCCTGTCGCCGGTCGGGTCGGAGGGTTCGACGACCTCCAGCTCGATGTCGATACGCACAGGCTGGGCGCGTCCCTGCTCGTGCTCGTAGGCGCCGATCTCAGCGTTGAGCGCGAGACCGTTGACGAACACTTTACGGCGCGGAGCAGTGGCGGTGCGCGGCAAAGGAGAAACGCCGGTCGGCTTCGATTTCGCCATATTATTCGCTCACCAGGACGTCGGCGGTCTTCCACGTCAGGTGCTGGCCGCCGTCGACGGCGATCATCTGACCTGTGACCGCTTCGGCGTCAATCAGGTAGAGAAGGGCGCCGACGATATCTTCAGGTTTCGCGCCGCGCCTGAGGATCGTCGCCTCGTTCTGGCGGCGGAAATCCTCCTCCGACTGGCGCGTATTGCGGATGGTCGGGCCGGGCCCGATGGCGTTTACCCGGACGCCCCTGGGGCCCAGAGCCTGCGCCAGCGTCGTCGTCAGGGCGCGCAATGCGGCCTTGGAGACGGTGTAGGAGAGGAACTGCGGCGTCGGCTTCAGAACCCGCTGGTCGATGATGTTGACGATCAGCTTGTCGCCGCCGCCCGTCGCTTGCGCTGCGAAATCCTGCGCCAGTTTGGCTGGCGCCCGCAGGTTGGTTTCGAGATGACGGTCCCAGCTTTGACGCGACATGGAACCGATATCGTCGGCCTCGAACACCGACGCCGAATTGACGAGTAGCGACAGGGGGCCAAGCGCCGCGTTGCAGCGGGCGATCAGCGAGGCGGTTTCTTCCTCGCGCGAAAGGTCGGCGCCGACAGCGACGGCCGCGCCGCCCTTCGTGGCGATCTCATTGACCACTTCTCGCGCCGGCCCTTCCGACCGGTTGTAGTGAACCGCGACGGCGAAGCCATTGCCGGCGAGCGCCAGCGCCATGGCGCGACCGAGGCGCAGTCCGGCGCCAGTTACGAGCGCCGCTCTTGTGGCGGGCGAAGCGGTCATGGCTCAGGCTCCGGCCGTGACGGCGGCCACGGCGATGAAGCCGATATAAGCAGCGATCATCAAAACGCCAGAGACGCGGCCGATGTCGCGGCGGGTGAAAATTGCAAAGCAGATAAGCAGCGCCGCCGTGATCATCACCGGCACGTCGAGGGTCAGCGAAGCCGGCGTGAAATAGGACGCGCCCGAAAGCCCCGCGGCGCCGCCGACAGCGAAAATATTGAAAATGTTCGACCCCACAATGCCGCCGATCGCCACGTCGGATTTTCTGTGCAGGGCCGCGGCCATCACCGTCGCGAGTTCAGGCAGCGAGGTGCCGAAGGCGACGATGGTCAATCCGATCAGTTCGTGGCGAACTCCAAGATCGCTCGCCAGCGCTCCGCCATAGCTGACCAGCAGGCTCGCCCCGAACGGAAGGCCGGCGAGCCCGGCCAGGAGGAACAACAGCGTTTTCGCCGAAAGCCCGGTCGATTCGGCGTATTCGGCGGGATCGCCAATCACCGGATCGTCGCCCTTGCCGCGAGCGGCGACGATCCACATGAAAACGACGTAGAAAATGATGCCGGCGATGAATACGAGGCCGGCGGTATGGTCAATCGTGCGGGTGGCGTAGGCGAAAGCCGCAAAGGCGGCGGTCGCCGCAAGCATGATGACGCCGTGGCGGCGCAGCCCGACGACATGCGCGGAAATCGGGTAGACGATGGCCGGCAGACCAAGCACCAATAGCACGTTGGCGATGTTAGAGCCGATGATGTTACCGATGGCGATGCCGCTTTCGCCGGCGAGCACCGCCTGCACCGATACGAACAGCTCCGGCGCCGACGTTCCGAAGGCGACGATCGTGAGGCTGACGATGAGCGTCGGAATTTTCAGCGCCGTCGCGACGCCCACGGCGCCGCGTACGAGGAGATCGCCGGCGATGAGCAGCACCGCGAGCCCCAGTACGATCATGACAATCTGAAAAACCATGCCGCCCCGATGCGCCGGACAGTCGGGGCCGGTTAGTCCAGTCGGCCTTTTTCGAGGATATTGAGGCTGGCCATGA
Organism: Pseudomonadota bacterium; assembly: GCA_036337175.1. Taxonomy (GTDB): domain Bacteria; phylum Pseudomonadota; class Alphaproteobacteria; order Caulobacterales; family Parvularculaceae; genus Amphiplicatus. The sequence goes on along the minus strand of JAYZEQ010000005.1, from coordinate 126,675 downwards.
CGATGACGAAGGCTGCGATCAGATAAACGGCTGTCATGTAAAGACCCCTCTCGATGCGCCCGGATATGGCCGGACTCCATGGTGAATCGAGCTTATAGGGGCGGGGGCGGCGCAAGTCACCCGCCGGGCCCGCGATCCCGGATTCGTTGCAATTTTAGATGAATTCCCCGTCATTCGGAAATCGGCGAGTGAGGATCGGCGAATAGGCTCCGGAAATACAACCGGCGCCGGGGCAAGGATGCTGAGCGAAGTCCATACTTTATTCGACCAGGCGGTGGCCGCGCCGCCCGCCGACCGGCGGCTGACGCGCCGCTTCCTTGACGCCTGGACACGCGCCGCGCGCGGCGCCTTTCCTAGCTGGCGGGCCCTGCGCGCCGCCGATCTCGGCGAGGACTGGAACTGGGTGTTTGCGGTCGATCTGAAGCAGAGCGCCGGCTTTCCGTATTTCATCTATCTCGGCGCGCATCTCGCCAAGCTGTCAGATGTTTATCTTTCGGGCGACGCCGACTGGACCCTGTCGCTGCTCGACAAGGCGACCTCGGAAATCGACAGCGCCGTCGCCGCCGAGGGGCCGGCGTTTCGCGAGGACGAGCTGACCTTGTGCAACGGCCGGCGCATCCTTTTCCGCAGCATTACCGCGCCGCTGGCCGATAACGGGCAAACCATCACCCACGTCGCCGGCGTCGTCAGCGGACGTTTCGCCGAGTAGCCGTCCGGAAAACCAGGCTCACGCTTTTGGCGCCGCAGCACAGGTCGCGGACGCCCGCCCGTCCTTGCCCAAGCCCGGCCCCGCGACTAGGGTCCGCCCCAAAATTCACCCCTAGTCGCGAGGCAAGTCATGGGCGCCGAACTCGGCCATTTCATCAGCGGGAAACGCATATCCGGAACGTCGGGACGGTTTGGGGACGTCTGGAACCCGACCACCGGCGAGGTTCAAGCGAAAGTGGCGCTGGCCTCCCGGAAAGAAGTGGAAGCGGCGATCTCGGCCGCCGAAAAGGCGTTCCCCGACTGGGCGGCGGTCAATCCGCAGCGCCGGGCGCGGGTGATGTTCCGCTTCAAGGAACTTGTCGAGAAGGACATGGACAATCTGGCGAGGATGCTATCGTCGGAGCACGGCAAGATCCTGCCCGACGCGCGCGGCGACGTGCAGCGCGGGCTCGAAGTGATCGAGTTCGCCTGCGGCATCCCGCATCTGATGAAGGGCGACTATACGGACGGAGCAGGCCCCGGCATCGACGTTTATTCGATGCGCCAGCCGCTCGGCGTCGTCGCCGGGATCACGCCGTTCAACTTCCCGGCGATGATCCCGATGTGGATGTTCGGCGTCGCCATCGCCTGCGGCAACGCATTCATCAACAAGCCGTCGGAGAAGGATCCGTCGGTGCCGCTGCGTCTCGCCGAGCTGATGATGGAGGCGGGGCTTCCGGAAGGCGTGCTCAACGTCGTCAACGGCGACAAGGAGGCGGTTGACGCGATCATCGAGGACCCGCGGGTCAAGGCGATCTCGTTCGTCGGTTCGTCCGACATCGCCCACTACATCTATGAGAACGGCGCGAAGCATAACAAACGCGTGCAGGCGTTCGGCGGCGCCAAAAACCACATGGTGATCCTGCCCGACGCCGACATGGACAATGTCGTCAATCAGCTCATCGGCTCGGCTTACGGTTCGGCGGGAGAACGCTGCATGGCGACGCCAGTCGCCGTGCCGGTCGGGGACAAGACAGCGAACACGCTCGTCGAGATGCTGAAGCCGCGTGTCGAATCTCTGCGCATCGGCCCGTCGCTGTCGGAAGATTCCGATCTCGGGCCTCTGGTCACCGCCGTCCACCGGACGCGGGTGCGCAAGTATATCGACATGGCGGTTGAGGAAGGCCAGGAGCTTGTGGTCGACGGGCGCGAGTTCTCGCTGCAGGGATACGAGAACGGCTTCTTCATGGGCGGCACGCTGCTCGATCGAGCGAAGCCCGGCCACAAGTCCTATAATGACGAGATCTTCGGGCCGGTCCTGCAGGTCGTCCGTGCGAAAAATTTCGACGAGGCGACGGCGCTACCTTCCGATCACCAGTACGGCAACGGCGTCGCCATCTTCACCCGCAACGGCGATGCGGCCCGCGAGTTCGCGCGTCGGGTCAATGTCGGCATGGTCGGCGTCAACGTGCCCATCCCGGTGCCGGTCGCATATCACACGTTCGGCGGCTGGAAGCGCTCCGGCTTCGGCGACACCAATCAGCACGGGCCGGAAGGCGTTCGCTTCTGGACCAAGATCAAGACCATCACCCAACGCTGGCCCGACGATATTCAGGGCGCGGAGTTTGTCATCCCGACGATGCAGTAACGGCGAGGCGGGACGACTAAATGCCAGCCCTCCTTGAACTCCTCGCCATTATCGTTCTGCTCGTCCTTGTCGCGCAATTCCTGTTCGGCGTCGGTCTCTTCAAGGGACGCGGCGCGATCGGTCAGCGGTCGCAGGCCGCCGTCACCGATCAGTCTCCGGCCAAGCGAGTAGCAGACAGGCTGAAGGCGCTCGAAAACGATCAGGCGACGCTGCGGGCCGAATATCCGGCTGTGTTCGGCATGCTCGGCGGCTATCTCAACGCCCATACCATTCAGGACGCCGGCGGGCTCGAAGGCGCGGTCAAGGAAATGATCGCCGACTGGACGCCGCGCCGCGAGGAAGTGAAGGCGGAAATCGTCCGTCTTCTCGCCGAGAATGAGAGCGAGGAGGAAGTACGGGCCATCGTGGTTTCCGCCTGCGACGCCGGGTTCGATGGCGAAGGCTACCGCAACTGGATGATCTGGCTGCTTGGCCGTTTCAACGCCCTGTGATCGAATGTTTCGTTCGGCGGGCCACGAGGCCAGCCGCGTCATGGATAGAGGAAAATCATGCATCCCGAGGTCGGCAAGCCCAATCGCATTTCCGGAAAGTGCCTATGCGGCGCTGTGGTTTTCGAGGGCATCGCCGACAAACCGGATGTTGCGGCCTGCCATTGCGGCCAGTGCCGCGCCTGGAGCGGCCATTACTGGGCGTCGATCAACGTCCCGTTCGAAGCGTTGAAGATCAAGACCGGCGACGACAGTCTCATCTGGTACCGTTCGTCCGATTATGCGCGCCGCGGCTTCTGCAGCAAGTGCGGCTCGGCGTTGTTCTGGCACGCCGATAAGCTCGACGACCACAAACACCGTATCGCCGTCGCGGTCGGCGCGCTCGCGGCCCCAACCGGCGCAAAGCTTGAGCGGCACATCTTCGTCGCCGACAAAGGCGACTATTACGATCTCGCCGACGGCGTCCAGCAGTTCGAGACTTATTAGAGGCGGAGAAGCGCATGTTCGGTCTCGACGCCGAGTCTGTAATGAGGATGTCCGGCTGGACGCTCTATCTCGGCATTTTCCTGCTTCCGTTTCTGCAGGAAGACGCCGCCGTCATCGCGGCCTCGACTGCGTCGATCATGGGTCTTGGTCCGCTCGCGCCGATTTTCGCGACGATCCTTGCCGGGCTCACCGCCAGCGATGTCTGGAAATACTGGCTTGGCGCCGCTGCGCGCCGCAACGCCTGGGCGCACAAGTTCGCCGAGAAGCCCGGCGTTTCAGTGGCCGGCGATCTGGTCAAAAGCGAGCTGGCGAAAACGCTATACATGGCCCGTTTCGTCCCCGGCACGCGCATTCCTACCTATATCGCCTGCGGGTTCTTTCGCGTGCCGTATGCGAAATTCGTGGGCATCGTCGTACTGACCGCTTTCACCTACGTGTCGGTCAGTTTCGCGTTGTTTCACACGGTGGGGGTGGTCGCTGGCGAGCACGCCAAGTACTGGCTGCCTCTGATCGCCGTAACGGTCATCGCGTGTTACATTTTTTACCGCTGGCTGAAGCACCGCAATAACAGGCTCGGTCCGATGACGCCGCTGTCCGGAGAATTCGACCATCCGATGCCCGACATGCCGGGATTCGAGGGCAATCCTCTCGAGGCGGAACGAAAAGAAGAGAAAGCATAGGATCATGGACTTTTCACTCTCCGAAGAGCAACAGGCGATTCAGGAAATGGCGCGGCGTTTTGCGACGGACGAACTGGCGTCGCATGCGGCAGAGTGGGACGAGAAGAAGCACTTTCCCGTCGATGTTATCCGCAAGACGGCGGAGCTTGGATTCGCCGGCATCTACACGCGCGAGGACGTGGGCGGCTCCGGACTCGGCCGGCTCGACGCGGCGCTGATCTTTGAGGCCTTGTCGGAGGGCTGCGTATCGACCGCCGCCTATATCTCCATTCACAACATGTGCACTTGGATGATCGACCGCTTCGGGTCGGAAGAGTTGCGGCGAAAATATTGCCCTCGGCTGACGACGATGGAGTTGCTGTCGAGCTACTGCCTGACCGAGCCGGGTTCCGGTTCCGACGCGGCGGCGCTTCGAACGAAAGCGGTGCGCGATGGCGGCGAGTATGTGCTGAACGGTTCGAAGGCGTTTATATCTGCGGCGGGCGTCTCCGACCTCTACGTCGTAATGGTGCGGACGGGCGGCGAGGGTCCGAAAGGCGTTTCCGCCGTCGTCGTAGAGAAAGGAACTCCCGGCCTCTCCTTCGGCGCCAACGAACGTAAGATGGGCTGGAATTCGCAGCCGACGGCCATCGTCAATTTCGAGGACTGCCGAATTCCGGTTGCTAACCGCGTCGGCGAGGAAGGCGAGGGTTTCCGTTTCGCCATGATGGGGCTTGACGGCGGCCGTCTCAACATCGCCGCCTGTTCTCTCGGCGCTTCGAACGCGGCGATGAAAATCGCTCTCGACTACGCCAACCAGCGCCGCGCCTTCGGCAAGCGTCTCAACGAGCAACAGGCGCTGCAGTTCAAGCTCGCCGACATGGCGACCGAACTCGAAGCGGCGCGGGTGTTTCTCTACCAGGCGGCGTGGAAGCTCGATCGGAAGACGCCGGACGCCACGAAATTCTGCGCCATGGCCAAGCGCAAGGTCACCGACATGGGCTTCGATCTGGTCAACAACGCGCTGCAGATCCATGGCGGCTACGGTTATCTGCGCGACTACCCGCTGGAGCGGATGCTGCGCGACGTGCGCGTGCACCAGATCCTCGAAGGAACCAACGAGATCATGCGCGTCATCGTCGCGCGCGATATGCTGAAGGAGTATCAGGCGTGAGCGGAGCCTCATCGACTGGCGAAATCATTTTCGAACGCAAAGGCGGGTGGGGCGTGGTCACGCTCAATCGGCCGCACGCGCTGAACGCGCTGACCTGGGGCATGGTCGAGGCGTTTCGCCGCGAGCTGCGCAAGTGGGAGCTCGACCCGGCGGTCGGCGCCGTTCTCGTCAAGGGCGCGGGGGACAAAGCGTTCTGCGCAGGCGGCGATATTCGCTGGCTCTACGACGAGGCGAAAAAAGATCCGAAGCACGCCAGCGGTTTTTTCCGCGAGGAGTACCGCAACAACGCGGCGATTCATCATTTTCCCAAACCCTATGTGTCGCTGATCGACGGCGTGGTCATGGGCGGCGGCGTCGGCGTGTCCGTACACGGAGACTTCCGCGTTGCTGGTGATCGCACGCTGTTCGCCATGCCCGAGACCGGCATCGGTCTTTTCCCGGATGTTGGCGGCGGGCATTTCTTGCCGCATCTGCATGATGGGCTCGGGCTCTACTATGCTCTGACCGGCGCGCGGGCGAAGGCGGCCGACTGCATGGCGGCGGGGATTGCGACGCATTACGCCCCGACCGACCAGATGGCGGCGCTCGAAGCGGCGCTGATGGAGCTCAGTCCCAACAGCCGCGGCCATGCCGATATCGAGGCGGTGCTCGACCGCTTCGCCGGCGATCCCGGCGAGGCGTCGATTAATCTCGTCCGCCAGCAGATCAGCGCGTTATTTCAGGGACATACGCGGATCGAAGAGCTGATCGCGGCGCTGGAAAAGGATGGGGGACAGTTTGCAAAGGATACGCTCGCGACGCTAGCGAGAATGTCGCCGACCTCGATGAAGATCGCCTTCGAGCAGATGAAGCGCGGCCATAACATGGATTTCGACCGTGTGATGCAGATGGAATTCCGCATCGTGCGACGGGTCATGGAGGGGCATGACTTCTTCGAAGGCGTGCGCGCGCAGATCGTCGACAAGGACAAGAGCCCGCGTTGGAGTCCGGCGGGTCTTTCGGATGTAAGCGACGCGGAAATTGAGAAATATTTCGCTCCTCTCGGTGATGAAGAACTGGAATTGCCGTAGCTCTCTTACGGCGGGTGAGGAAACGCATGGCCTACTGGCTTTTGAAGACTGAACCGGACAGCTGGAGCTGGGCGCAGCAGAAAAAAGCAGGCGCCAAAGGCGAGCCGTGGACCGGCGTGCGCAATCCGGGCGCGCGCGTTCACATGAAGGCGATGAAGAAAGGCGATCTCGCCTTCTTCTATCATACGGGCGACGAGAAGGCCGTGGTTGGCGTCGTCAAGGTGACGCGCGAGCCTTATCCAGATCCCGCCGACGAAGCGTGGCCGCTGGTTGACGTCGCCGCTGTCGAGGATTTCCCCAAAGCCGTGACGCTCGCATCTGTCAAAGCCGATCCGAAGCTCGGGGAGATGGTTCTCGTCAAGAACGCGCGGCTTTCGGTGCAGCCGGTGTCGGCGGCGGAATGGAAGAGTGTCCGCAAAATGGGCGGCTTCAAGGATAAATAGACGGAGGAAAACCGCATGACTTCGATTGCTTTCATCGGTCTCGGCAATATGGGCGGGCCGATGGCCGCCAATCTTGCGAAAGCCGGTTACGCAGTTTCGGCGTTCGATCTTTCGCCGGCGGCTCTTGCGAAAGCGGCGGAGGCGGGCTGCATGAAAGCGGACAGCGTTCCCTCCGCTGTGAAAGACGCCGATGTCGTCGTCACCATGCTGCCGGCTGGCGCGCATGTCAGGAGAGTATATGCGGAGGAGGGCGGCGTCATCGCCAATGCGAAGAAAGGCGCCCTGTTCATCGACTCTTCAACCATCGACGTCGACAGCGCTCGCGCGGTGATTGCGGCGGCGACGAAGGCTGGCTTCCAGATGGTCGATGCGCCGGTCTCCGGCGGCGTCGGCGGCGCGACGGCGGGCACGCTGACGTTCATGGTCGGCGGCGAGAAAGAAGCTTTCGATCGCGCGAAGCCCGTCCTCGAGAAGATGGGGAAGAACATTTTTCACGCCGGCGCCGCCGGCAATGGGCAAGCGGCGAAGATCGCCAATAATATGCTGCTTGGCATAACGATGATCGCAACCTGCGAGGCGTTCAACCTCGCCGAGAAGCTGGGGCTCGACGCGCAGACATTCTTCGACATCTCGAAGACCGCATCGGGTCAGTCATGGTCGATGACAAGCTACTGTCCGGCGCCTGGACCGGTGCCGTCAGCGCCGTCGAACCGCGATTATGCCCCTGGCTTCGCCGCCGCGATGATGCTGAAGGACATGAGGCTCGCGCAGGAGGCCGCGCACAAGGCGAAAGCCGCGACGCCGCTCGGCGCGCAGGCCGAGGCGCTTTACGCGCTGATGGAGGCGGCGGGCAAGGACGGTCTTGATTTCTCCGGCGTCATGAAGCTGATTCGCGGCGATCTCTGACTTCTCGGCGGGAAGGCGGCGCATCGTCGGCGTAAAATGGGGGAGTCTATATGGTTCGCTTTGGCGCGCTATTGGCGGCGGCTTTCGCGTTGTTCAGCGCGGCGGACGCCGCGGAGCCGATCATCGACATGCACATTCATGCGCAGCCGGTCTCGGACTTCGGGCCGCCCGGTCAGAAGTTTTGCGTTCCCGACGTGACGCGTCCGTTCGATCCGGGCCGCGGCGCGAGCTGGCCTGAAGAGTGGGACCGCCGCACCCATGACGGCGCCTGTGAGCGCTGGCTTCCAGCGGCTGACAGCGACGAGGCGTTGATGCGGGAAACGCTCAGTGCGATGCGTCGGCGGAATGTCATCGCCGTCGCCGGCGGACCTACGGACGTTGTCAGTCGGTGGAAAGAAGCTGCGCCTGAACGCATTATCGCCGCCCGCAACTTCAATCTTGCTGGCGATTCTGCGGTGAGCGTCGAAGAACTGCGCGGACTCTATCGGCAGGGCGTCTTTAGGGTTCTGGCGGAAGTCACTAACCAGTATGCGGGCTTCGGTCCGGACGCGCCGGAATTCGAACCCTACTGGGCGCTGGCGGAAGAAGAGGATTTTCCGGTCGGCGTTCACATGGGGCCGATGCCGCCGGGTTCCACGTATCTTTTCGGCGGGCGGGCGCGCATCGCGCTCGGGAATCCGCTGCTGCTCGAGGAAGTTCTGGCGAAGCACCCGAAACTGCGCGTTTACGTCATGCACGCCGGCTATCCGTTCGCCGACAATATGATCGCCATGCTCGACCAGTATCCGCAGCTTTACGTGGAGCTCGGCGTGCTGCCGCTCGTTATGCCACGAGCGCAGTTTTACGACTATCTCACGCGGCTCACCCGCGCCGGTTTGGGCGACCGTGTCATGTTCGGCTCCGATCAGATGATCTGGCCGGACATTATCGAGGAAGCGATTAGGGCCATCGAGAAGGCGCCGCTCACAAAGGCGCAGAAACGCGACATATTCTACAATAACGCCGCGCGCTTTCTTCGTCTTAGCGATGAGGAGATTGCTGCGCACAAGGCGCTTGACCGTTAAGAAGACGGTCGGCGATCAATGCACGGACCTGTCCTGTCGTGTGGTCTTGCTCGTCAGGGAGAAACGTGGGTTCGGCGCGCCGCCGCCTGTGACAAGCTGCGCGGCGAGCTTGCCGACGGAGGGCCCGTGCTTGAAACCGTGTCCCGACCCCATGCCGACCAGCGCCGTGTTCGACCAGTCCGGATGACGGTCGATCAGGAAGTCTCCGTTGGCGCTGTTCTCGTATTGGCAGACTCGCGTTTCCGACAGAGGCGCATCGGCCATGGCCGGGAACCGGCGGGCCATGTACGCGCGTATCGCCGCCAGCCCTTCCGCCGACGGCGCGCGGTCGTTCGCGTCGAAATCCGCCGGCGGGCCGTGCTTGTCGTCGGCGATTTTGAAACCGCGTCCCTCAAGGTCAGGAAAGCCGTAAAACGCGTCGCCGCCCTGAAAGTCGATCCACCCGGGCATGGCCGACGCCGTGAATCGCGTATCGCCCGGCGGCGGGCGGAAAAAGAATATCTCCTGCCGCGTAGCGAACAAACGCTCCCCGAGAAGTTCGGGAAAAAGCTTCGCCAGCCACGGTCCGCAGGCGAATACATATTGTTCAGCTTCCAGCGTGTCGCCTGAGCGGGTCTTCAGCGACGTGAGTGGTGAATCGTTCGTCGGCGGTTCGATAGCGGCCTGACGGTAAACGCCGCCCCGATTTACGAAATTTGCGACCAGCGTTGCGACCCCGCGCCGCGCCATCAACGCACCGAAGCCGGGTTCGTAAAGGCCGAACGCCACGCCGGACCAGTCGAATTGCGGCCATCGCTGGGCGAGCGCCTCCGGCTCTATCCTCTCTACAGGCAGGTTCAACTCCTGCATCGTCGCAAGGCTGCCAGCTGCGTAGTCAGTCTCTTTGTCGAAGAAAGCCAGAACGCCCGCCTGGTGAAATAACGGCAGTCCCGCATCGCGAGACAGGCGGACCCATTCGGCGAGGGAGTCGCTCGCCATTTGCGTATAGACCGCATCCTGGCCGTAGCCGCCGCGCGTCAACCGTGACTCGCCCCCGGATGAAGCGCGCGCATGCGCCGGCGCCCAGGCGTCGACAAGAAGAACTTTTTTACCAGCGCGCCGCAGCATTTCCGCCGTCCATGCGCCGAAAACGCCGGCGCCCACGACGATGACATCCCACGGCTTGCGAGAGATTGCAGCGGCGGAGACGGCGGATGACGCCAGCGGCGTCACAGCCATGCCGGCGATAAGTTGACGTTTGTTGATCTCGCTCATGTCAGTCCCTCCTTCCGATCATTCCATTATATCTTCAATCCAGAGTTCGGGCTTCTCACGGATAAACCGCGCCATCAGCTCGATGGAAGCGGCATGAGCGAGGTCGACGACTTCGACGCCGTGCGCGCGCAAGAAGTTTTCGTTTCCACCGAAATTTTGAGTATCGTTGATGACGACGCGCGGGATCTTGAACTGCACGATGGTTCCCGAGCACATCATGCAGGGCGACAGAGAAGTGTAGAGAGTGGCGTCGCGATAGGTTTTCTGGCGGCCGGCCTTCCTGAGACAGTCCATCTCGCCGTGAGCGACGGGATCGCCCTGCTGGACCCGTTGATTATGGCCGGAAGAAACCAGCGTCGCGCCTCGCGCCAGAACTGACCCGATGGGCAGTCCGCCCGCATCGTAGCTTCGTCTGGCTTCCTGAAAGGCGATCTCGGCGAAGCGAAGATCCGTTTCGGAAGGTTTGGGCATTTGTATTCTCTCCACGGAATGTCATAACGGCGCGGGAAGGGAGGCCGCTCATGACCGGCACATTGACCATCATCGACCATCCGCTCGTCCAGCACAAACTGACCCTGTTGCGCGACAGGCGGACACCGACCGGCGACTTCCGCCGAGTGCTCCGCGAGATCAGCCTCCTGCTCGCCTACGAGGTGACCAAGGATCTTGATCTTGCAACGGCCGAAATCGAAACGCCGCTCGAGAAAGCCCGGTTCCCGGTTCTGGAAGGGCGAAGGCTGTGTTTCGTGTCGATTCTCCGGGCCGGCAACGGCCTCTTGGAAGGCATGCTCGATCTCGTGCCCGATGCGCGCGTCGGCCATATCGGCCTGTATCGCGACCACGAGACTCTCGAAGCCATCGAATACTATTTCAAAATGCCGGAAAGCCTCGACGAACGGCAGGTGATCGTCGTCGACCCCATGCTGGCGACCGGCCACTCCGCCTCGGCGGCGCTCGACAGGATCAAGCGGGCGGGCGCGAAACGGATCAAATTCATGTGTCTTCTTGCAGCGCCGGAGGGGGCGGCGTTTCTGGCGAAAGCCCACTCCGACGTGCCGGTTTTCACTGCAGCGCTGGACCGCGAATTGAATAACAAGGGTTATATTCTCCCCGGCCTCGGCGACGCCGGCGACCGGATTTACGGAACCGCGTGACGACCGGCGACTGGTAATCTCCGCCGTTCGGCCCCATCTTCGCGGACAATGACAGAAGCCGCCTTCGACGAGATCCAGACCAAGCCCCAGAGCTTCGCGCTTTCCTTTGTGCGAATGATGGGCGTCCTCTGGCGTCCGCAGATGAAGCGCTGGCGGCTCCGGATGGGGCTCGCGCTGCTCATTACGCTCGCTTCGAAAGGGCTCGCAGTCATTTCGCCCGTGTGGCTCGGCGACGGCATCAACAAAGTCGCGGCTGGCGAGAGCGTTGCGGCGGCTGGGTCCTCATTCGTAATGTTCTTTCTCCTGTTCGCCGGGTCCCGCTTTCTGTCGAACGGCCTTCCGCAGATCCGCGACGCGTTCTTCACCCGCGTCACGCAGGACGCCAACCGGTTAATCGCCGTAGAGGCGTTCGCTCATGCTCAGGCGCAGTCGCTTCAGTTTCACCTGACACGGCGCGCCGGCGCGCTCAACCGCATCATCGAACGCGGCGCCGGCGCCATGGAATTTATGCTGCGCTTTCTCGCGTTCAACATCGGGCCTACGCTGGTCGAACTGGCGCTCGCCGCTGCGGTCATGGCGACGCTCTATTCATGGAAGATCGCGCTCGCCGCCGTCGCCACCATCGTCGTCTATACAGGATTCACCGTCGTCGTCACCGAATGGCGAAACTCGCTTCGGCGCCTGATGAATGAGGCCGATACGGAACTGCGCGCCATTTCGATGGACACGTTGACCAATTTCGAAACGGTCAAAGCCTTCGGCGCCGAAATGCGCGAGGCGAAGCGCTACGACAACGCCATGCAGGTCTATAACGACCGTTACGTTCGCACGATGCAGTCACTGTCGCTGCTCAACGCCGGGCAGGAATTCGTGATGACGGCGGGGCTGCTCGCCGCCGTGCTGATCGCCAGTTTTGCGGTCGCCGGCGGCGCGATGAAGCCGGGCGACATCACCGCCGTCATCTTGATGCTGACGAACATCTATCGCCCGCTAAATATTCTGGGTTTCGCCTGGCGCGAGATCAAACAGGGCGCAGTCGATATCGAGAAACTGTTCGACCTGCTCGATCTAAAGCCTGAAATTCAGGATGCGCCGGACGCGCGCGATATTTCGCCGAAGAACGGCGAAATTCGTTTCGAGAACGTGTCTTTCGTTCACGACGGACGCCAAAGCGGGTTGAAAGACGTGAGCTTCAATGTTCGAGGCGGCGCTTTTGTCGGCCTTGCAGGCCCTTCAGGCGCCGGCAAGTCGACAATCCTCAAACTGTTGTTCCGTTTCTACGATCCTGCCTCCGGCCGCATCCTCATCGACGGGCAAGACCTTAAAGACGTCAGGCAGACGTCGTTGCGCACAGCGCTAGGCCTCGTGCCGCAGGAGGTGGTGCTATTCAACGATACGCTGCGCTTCAATCTGTCCTACGCACGGCCCGACGCAAGCGAAGCCGAGATCATGGATGCGGCGCGGCGGGCGCAGCTTGGCGAGTTCATCGCCGGCCTCCCCAAAGGGCTCGACACGCGGGTCGGCGAGCGCGGGCTGAAACTCTCGGGCGGCGAGAAGCAGCGCGTCGGCGTCGCGCGCGCCATCCTGCTCGACCCGTGGATTCTGGTTCTCGACGAAGCGACCTCGTCGCTCGATTCCGAAACCGAAAAAGAGGTGCAGGCGGCGCTTGCGGAAGCGGCGAAGGGGCGCACCACTATCGCCGTCGCGCACCGTCTCTCGACCATCGCCGGCGCCGATCTCATTCTTGTGCTGGACGAAGGCCGCATCGTCGAGCAGGGCCGTCATGACGAATTGATCGCCCGTAACGGGCTCTACGCAGCGCTGTGGCGGCGGCAAACTGCGAATGAAAGCGAAGCGCTCACGCCTCACCAGCCTCAGAGCGATTTTATAACCGCCTGATCTAGGCTTTCGTCGCTTTTTTCCTGTCGGTAGGACCCCAGCGCTTCAGTTTTTCCAGAAGCGCGTCCTGACGAACCGGCTTCGGCAGATAGTCGTCCATACCGGCGTCGAGGCAACGTTGCCTGTCCTCGCGCAGGGCGTGCGCCGTGACGCCGACGATCGGGGTGTGGCGCTTGGTCTTCTTGTCGCGAGCGCGGATCATCGCCGTCGCCTGCACGCCGTCGACATCCGGCATCGAGATATCCATCAGGATGAGATCTGGCTTCGCTTTGTCGTATTCGTCGACCGCCGCCCGTCCATCGCCGACGATGCGGACTTGCGCGCCGAGCTTTTCCAGCATGGCGCGAATGACCATCTGGTTGACCATATTGTCCTCGGCGACGAGCACGTCTATCCGCGCGCCGGCGTGCGGAGTTTCCACAGCGGCGAGCGTCGCCGCTGTCGCTGCTATCTGTTCGATGGATTTGCGCTTGAGGCAGGAAGCAATGGCGTCGAGCAGCATGGAGCCGCGCGCCGGCTTCACCAGATAGGCGTCGAACAGGTCGCCTTCCAGCCCTTCCGGATCGCCCTTCTTGCCTGCGGAAGTGAGCAGGATTAGCGGCACTTTCGAAAGCGCGGGGTCGGCCCGCATGGCGCGGGCGAGGTCGGCGCCGTTCATGCCCGGCATCTGAAAGTCGAGGATCGCTACTTCGAAAGGCTCGCCTCGGGCCGCCGCCGCGCGCGCCGCCGTCAACGCTGCGGCGGCTCCTTCAACGGCTTCCGATTTCATGCCCCAGGCCGCGACCTGTTCGGTCAGGATCATGCGGTTTACGGCGATATCGTCAACGATCAAAATACGAATCTTTTCGAAAATTGTCTTGCGGGCGTCGAGACGCGGCTGCGCCGCTTCGTCTACAGGGAGAGTCAGGCGAACGCGAAAGACGGAGCCGACGCCCAGTTCGCTTTCGGCGACGATTGTTCCGCCCATAGCGTCGATGATGCCCTTGGAAATCGCGAGGCCGAGCCCGGCGCCGTCAAAGCGCCGCGCCGCAGAAGTATCGACCTGTTCAAACTCTTCGAAAATTGCTTGCAGCTTGTCTTCAGGAATACCGCAGCCCGTGTCCTTGACGGCGATTTCGATGTCGGCGACTTCGCCGCGACGGCGGCCGCCGATGTCGATAGTGATGTGCCCTTCCTCGGTGAACTTGACGGCGTTGCCCAGCAGGTTGGTGACCACCTGGCGCAGCCTGCCGGCGTCGCCGATAAAATGTTCGCCGAGATCTGGCTGGTAGCGCAAGATCAGCTCGAGACCCTTTTCGCGCATGCGTAAGTTGAGAAGGCTGGCGACGTCTTCGACGGCGTTGCGGAGATCGAACGGCTCGGACACGATTTTCAACTTTCCGGCTTCCAGCCTCGAGAAGTCCAGAACGTCGTTAATGATCTTCAGCAAGTTGTCGCCCGAAGAAACGATCACCTGCGCCATCTCGCGCTGGCGAGGATTGAGCGAAGTATCGAGCAGCAACGACGCCATGCCGACGACGCCGTTCATAGGCGTGCGGATTTCGTGGCTCATGTTGGCGAGGAAGTCGGACTTGGCGCGGCTCGCCGCCTCAGCCGCTTCCTTCGCGGCGCGAAGCTCGTCCGAAAGCTGCTCAAGCTCCTGTTGGCGCTTCGTCAGTTCGGTGATGTCGCCATAGGTCATGACGATGCCGCCGTTGGCGCGGGGGCGCGCATCCTCGCGAATGATAGCGCCGTCACCCTGGCGTCGGGTCATGCGCGCGACGCGCCCGGCGGCCATGTCCTGTCTTATTCTGCCGATAAATTCCTCGACAGTAGCCGCCTCGTACATGCCGTGGCGAATTCCGAGCTCCAGCGTCGGTACGATGCTCGCACCAACTTCCCAGAACGATTCCGGCAGACCCGACATCCGCCATGCTTTGGAGTTTCTGGCGACGATTTTCAGATCGTCGTCGAGAACCAGAAGCCCTTCCGCCATCGTCTCGAAGACTTCATCGAGAAGCGCCGTTCTCTCGCGCAAAGCCTGGGTGCGTTCGGCGATCGTCTGTTCGAGCCTCGCATTCGTCTCTTCGAGGGCCCGACGGGCCTGTTCGGCTTCCTCGCGCGCGGCGATTTCGGAAGTGACGTTGCGGCCGACGCCGCGATAGCCGAGGAAATCTCCATTCGCCCCATAGACCGGCGTGCCGCTGCGGCTGATCCATATGGAAGCGCCCGATTTCGTCTTCAATTCGCTGACGATATCGCGAAACGGCAGCCGGGCCGCGACCGCCATATCATGGCGGGCCTGGTTATCCTTATCAATCCCGCCCATCGGCGCGGTCATGCGGGCGCCGATATAGTCACGGCAATCGACGCCGGTCGATTCCGAAGCGCGGTCGGAAAAATAAGTATAAACGAGGTTCGCGTCGGCTTCCCACGTCCAGTCGGAAGCCGCTTCGGCGAAATCGCGGAAGCGCTTTTCGCTGGCCTCAAGCGCCTTGCGAGCGTCCACGGCGGCGGTCATGTCTGACGTCCAGCCGCGAACGCCGAGATAGGCGCCGGTGTCGTCGTCGTAGTAGTGACGCATCGTCGTCGAAATCGTGCGGATGTCGCCCTTGACGTCGCGCACCTGGTATTCGAAGGCGCGCAGGTCGCGGCCATTGATCAGCGCGTCGCGCAAAGCCTGGCGAAGCTGTTCATCGCCAGCGTGAAAACGCTCGTTGAAGACCTCGCTCATGTGACGGCCGACAAGGCGGTGCTGCGGCTCGCCGATCAGATCGACGATGTGCGGGGAGACGTAGGTGAGGCGGTGTTCCGCGTCCGTCTCCCACGCCCAGTCGGACGCCATCTCCATAAATACGCGCAGCGACGCGTCCATCTGTCGGCGCGCGGCTTCCCTCTGCATACGCTGTAGCGTCAGGTCGCGGATGAAGGCGCTCTGGCGCGATGAAAATGCGATCATCAAAACGCCGATAATGATCATCAGCGAGGCGAAAGAGGCGGACGCGACCTCTCCCTGCAAGATCAGCAGGGCGTTGATTGGAAAGATCGTCGACGCGGCCACGCCTTTGGCGATGCGCGGCACGGCGCCAGTGGCGATGGCGCCGGAAACGCCGAGAATGCCGAGCCACGAAGACAGCAGGAAGCGCCCTTCGTTATCGGTTTCGCCGAAGAACTGCAGGCAACAGAAGGTGGCGTATACGCCGATGAAAATGCTGAGCCAGAATGTCTGCGAAACGTGACGGCTGATCTCTGCGTCGCTCATGGCGTCGACGTCGAGACGGCGCCAGTGCCGCTGGCGAATGGCCGGCACGACGATCATCGGCAGGAGCAGGGCGACGAGAGGCGAGCGGGTCTCTATGGCGAGGTACAGCGCGCCGAGAGCGGCGCCGAGCATGATCGACAGGTAAAGGACCGGAATGTGTCCCGCCATTTCGCGGAACTGCTCCCGCATGACTTCGGGCGACGCCGATCGCGCCGGCGCTTGCGGAGCGGTCGGTTGGAGAGCCGCCATTCAGGTCGTTTCCTCTAATTCCCTCTTAACTAAATCTGGAGGATCAATGTTAAAGTCCGGTTCATGCAGGAGCCGGCGCGGCGCAAGCGGGGAGAGGGCATTTGAGCATCGTTCCGCCTTCAGGAAGGCCGGAATTCGAGGGTTTCCCGGCTTTTTTCGAAACCGAAATAGCCCCCTACCTTAAAAGCAAGGAGGGGCCGCGGCGCGCCGCGGTGACCAACTATTTCATCCTAATCGGTTCGATCGGGGCGCTGGCCGCCGCCATCGGTTTTTTCGCGCCGTTAGGCGAGGCGAACGTCCAGATAGCCTTCATCACAGGGATGCTAGGTTTCGCCGGCGCCACTTGGCTTCTGAACCGCACCCGGACGGACATCGCCCACGGGCTGCTCGAACGCATCTGCTCCAAGCTCGGCTTCACTTATCGCCTGAAACTGGAGCGCCCCGACTACTACGACATGTTCAAGTCGCTCGGCCTTCTGCCCGGCCATAATCGCGAGGCGTGGGAAGACGAGGTGACGGGAGTTTACGCGGGCGCTCCGTTCACGCTCTGCGAGGCCTGCCTTAAGATGAGAACGTCGAACGGCAAGAGCAGCAGCACGCGTACGGTGTTCCACGGACAGTTGTTCCTGATCGACTATCCGAAACGGTTTCTGGGAACGACGGTGCTGAAACGCGATCAGGGCATATTCAATGCGCTGACAAAACCCGGCAAAAGCTTCAGCCGGGTCGGGCTCGCCTCGCCGGAGTTCGAGAAAGCTTACGAGGCGTGGTCGACCGACCAGGTTGAGGCGCGCGATCTGCTCGACCCGATCGTTCTCGAACGCTTTCAGGAGCTTGAAAGACTGTATGGCGGGAAAAAGCTCCGCGCTGCTTTCACGAACGGCAATCTCATCATCGCCCTCGAAACAGGCGACAGACTCAACATGGGATCGATGTTCAAATCGCTGGAAGACCGGAGCCGCGTCGAGACCGTGCTGAAAGAATTCGACGCCGTGTTCGACCTGATCGACGTGCTGCTGAAACGCGCGGAGGGAAAGCTCGATACGGCTTTTTCAGTGCAGCACGTGCGGGGCGGCGCCTAGCGCACCAGCGTCAGCCGTTCGGCGGCGCGCGTCACGCCCGTATAGAGCCAGCGGGCCCGGTGCTCTCGGAAGGCGAAGCTTTCGTCGAAGAGCACCACATCGTCCCACTGCGAGCCCTGCGCCTTATGAACGGTAAGGGCGTAGCCGTAGTCGAACTCATCGGCGCCGCGGCGGAGCGGGAACGGTACGGCTTCAGGCCCGACGGTGAAGAACTCCTTCGGCACCGAAATGTTGACGTTCTTTCCCCCGTCTTCCGGCGCGACCAGCATGCGCGCGCGGCCCGCCTTCGGCGCCTTCTTCAGGACAACCTGCCAGATGCCGCCGTTCAGGAGACCTTTCTGCTTGTTGTTGCGGAGGCACACGAGCTTCTCCCCGGCCTCGGGCGCGTCGCCGGAGTGGCCTTTCAGCTCGCGGATGCGGTCGTTGTAGCGCCGGCGCGTGCGATTGGTCCCGACCAGCACCTGATCGGCGGCGAGTATGTCCTCGCTCGTTATATCCCGGCGTGAGAGGAGACGCAGCCTCTCGCTTCCGGAATTATCCAGCTCGCGGCCCTCTCGGATGTCCATGGAAAGCCGGATGATCGGATTGTCCGCCGCCTGACGATGGATTTCCGTCAGCATGAAATCCGGTTCGGCTTCGGTGAAATAGCCGCCGCCCTTCACCGGCGGCAGCTGCGCCGGATCGCCGAGCACCAGCACCGGCTTGCCGAAAGAAAGAAGGTCGCGCCCCAGGTCCTCGTCGACCATCGAGCACTCGTCGATGATGATGAGATCGGCGGTGGAAGCGGGTGCGTCATGGCGCAACGTGAAGACGAGATCCCCCTCCGCCGTCTCTTCATCATGGGCGGGCCGGTAGATCAGGGCGTGGATGGTCGAGGCCCCTGCGCAACCTTTCTGGCGCATCACATGCGCGGCCTTGCCGGTGAACGCCGCGAAGGCGACTTCGCCGCCGGCGTTCTCCGCCAGGTGCCGGGCGAGCGTCGTTTTTCCGGCGCCGGCGTAACCGAACAGGCGGAACACCTGTTGCGACGGCGCCTTTAGCCAGCGATCGACCGCGACGAGCGCGGCGTCCTGTTCGGGAGACCAGTTCACCTACTCAAGCTCGATCCAGACCGGCACATGGTCCGAGGGCTTTTCCTTGCCGCGTTCGGCGCGGTCGACGCCGGCGTTCCTGAGGCGGTCGGCCGCCTGCGGGCTGAGCAGGAGATGATCGATGCGGATGCCCCAGTCTTTCTCCCAGGCGCCGCGCTGAAAGTCCCAATAAGTGTAGCAAACGCCGGTCGGGTTGATCTGGCGGATAGCGTCTGTGAGCCCGAGATTGACGATCTCGCGGAAAGCGGCGCGCGTCGTCGGCAGAAACAGCGCGTCATCGGCCCACGCTTTCGGGTCGTGCACATCCTCAGCCTGCGGAATGACGTTGAAATCGCCAGCCACGACAAAGGCCTCTTCCCAAGTCAGCAGGTTCTCGACGCGAGCTTTGAGGCGCTTCATCCATTTCAGCTTGTAGTCATATTTAGGGCCGGGCGCCGGGTTGCCGTTAGGCAGGTAAATGCCGCAGATTCGCACTGGCGGTCTGTCATCTGGCGAGACGACCGCCTCGATATAACGAGCGTGATCGTCTTCATCGTCTCCGGGAAGTCCCTTGAGGACGTCTTCGATCGGGAACTTTGAGAGCAGGGCGACGCCATTATAGGTTTTCTGCCCGTGCACGGCGACATTGTAGCCGCGATCCTCGAACTCGCTCGCCGGGAACTTTTCGTCGACGCACTTGATCTCCTGAAGCACGACGACGTCGGGCTTGGTGCGGTCGATCCAGTCAGTCACGCGCGGGAGCCGCACGCCGATCGAGTTGACGTTGAATGTGGCGATTTTCATCGTCTACCAGCAGGCTCCGAAACAAATGACGTGGCCGTCGGGGTCGGCGACTTCGATTTCCTCGCAGTCGTAAGGCGTTTTTTCCGGTCCGCGGCGCAGAGCGACTCCCTGTTCGCGCAGGCGCGTCTCGACGGCTTGGATGTCGCGCACCCAGATATAGGCGTTCCAGACGTCGTCAGGGTTTTTGGCGGCGACGCTCGGCGCGTCGGGGCTTTGCTTCAGCATCAAGGATACGTCGTCGAGCCTGGCGATGGTGAATACGGGGGGCGCGCCCCAGATCTTGTCGACCTTGAAACCGAGTTTCTCCGTGTACCAAGCGACAGAACGGCGAATGTCGGCGACCAGCAGATAGGGCGCGATGCCGACGGCGTTGGAAGGAGCTGTCATGACGGCGGGCTTTCGGCGGCTTCCTTTATACGCGCAAGCGCGGCCTGCATATAACCGGGCCACAGCGCCCTGACAATCAAACCGCTGACCGGTTCAACCAGCGCCGACGTCGGTTTGAATATGTAGGTCCACTCGACCTGCGTGCGGTTGGGCGCCGTTTCGAGAAAGCGCCAGCGCCCTTCGGCTTCCTTAACCAGCATTCCGAACAGGCCTGTAAATCCCGTGACCTTGTAGGCAAACGATTCGTTGAGCGCGAAGGCCAGCAGTTCCTCCCGAACCGAGCCGCCGTCATTGAGGGTCAGTTCGCGCACTTCGCCGGGCGCGCTCCACGCGGCCACATGCCCGCTGACGCCGATAACGCCGGGTATGACGCCCTGCTTTCTGAAGAGGCTCGTGACTTCAGCGCCCGAAGCGACGGCGAACGCCTCGCCCGCGGATGTTTCGACCGTCGCGGCCTCGACGCACACGATATCTTTCATGCGGGAGACCTGACCGCGCCGGCGGCCCCGCGTCAAGCTGCCCTCAAACGCGGTCGCGCAATCTAGTAACACCGCTTTTTTCGGCGCAGTGATCGCAACAGAAATATGCGTCCTCGGCTTCCAGCCCGTGGCCGATAATCCGGCAGTCGCAATGCCGGCAGCGCGGGGCCAGTTTCTCGATAGCGCATTCAAAACTATCGAAGGTCAGGGTTTCGCCGCCTTTCGTCACGTCGAAGGATTTGTCGTAATCATTGCCGCATGTGGCGCAGACGCCCATGGCGCGCCTCCTTTCCTTGGAAAGGAACGCGGTTCGTTGCGATGGGTTCCCGCACGCATGCGGTTAGTCTGTGAAGAATCGGACGAAATCGTCGAGCGGGACGCGCTCCGAGCGCAACCGGTTCGCCGGCGCTTCGGGATCGGCGTAGCCGAGGGCCATGCCGCAATAAAGCTGCTCGCCGTCGCCGAGACCGAGGAAGTCCGAAACGGTTTTCGCCCGGGTCGCCCATGCTTCCTGCATGCAGGTGGAGAGACCCCTCTCGACGGCGAGGAGAGCGATTGTCTGCATGAACATGCCGAGATGCGCCCACTGGCCCTTGTCGAAGCGGCGGTCCAGCGAGAAGAAGAGACCGACCGGCGCGCCGAAAAATGCGAAGTTGCTGGCGAGATGGCGAAGCCGCGCCGGTTTGTCGTCCCGCGGAATTCCAAGAAGCGCATACAGCGCTTCACCGACCTCAAAGCGACGCGTGCGATAGGGCTCCCACAATTTTTCCGGATAGATCGCCAGTTCGCCTTCATTGGCGAACGGATTGACGGCGACGGCGCGCTTGACGGTTTCGATCAGGCGCTGTCGCGCCGCGCCCATAACGACATATGCCTTCCATGGCTGCAGGTTGCCGCCTGAAGGAGAGAACTTCGCAACATCAAGAATCTCGCGGACGGTTTCCGCTTTGACCGGCCGGTCTAGAAAGGCGCGGGTCGAAATGCGGGCCATGACGGCGTCGGAAACGTTCATGGTCGAAATCCTCGCACAGTTTTCGTAGCTTCGCTTCAAGCGGGCGCAGTTGCGGGCGGAGTGAATGCAGGCGGAAATGCGGGCGAAACTGATGCTGGCGGCGACGCTGGCGATCTTTGCGGTTGTCGCCTGGCTAGCCTGGGACGGCGACCGCCGGGCGTTTCTGGAGGCTGACGCCGTCACCGTGCGACGCGAAGGAGACGCGCTCATATTCGCCTGGCGCGGCGAGGTAAGGGCGCCGATGGCCCGGCTGTTCGAGGATGCGTTCGCCGAGAATGGCCGCGAGGCGGCGCGCATCATCGTGGAGCTTAATTCGCCCGGCGGCAGTCTCGCCGAAGGCCATGCGGTGATCGACGCCATCGGCTACATGAAGCGCACCCACGAGGTGGAGACGAAAGTCGCCCCGTACGCCGTCTGCCTGTCCATGTGCGTGCCGATCTTCCTTCAGGGCGAGCGCCGGGTCGCCGCGCCGTCGTCGCGCTTCATGTTCCACCAACCGACCGCTTACGACTATTTCACCGAGCAGAAGATCCACCGTCCCGCCTTCGAGCAGCGGATGGAAGCCGAGCGCTTCTTCCGCCGCTATCTTGAGAACTCGCCGATGAACGCCGAGTGGGGCGAAAGGCTCAAGGCCGAATGGGAAGGCAAGGACGTTTGGAAGACCGGCAGGGAGCTGGTCGAGGAAGGTTCGGGAATCGTGACGGAGCTTGATTAGGCTTCGATCTCAGACCGAAAAACTCGTTCCGCAGCCGCAGCTCGACGTAGCGTTCGGGTTGTTGATCCGGAACGCGGCTCCGATGATCTCGTCGGCGAAGTCGATCTCCGCGCCTTTGAGGAAGTCGAGCGAGACCTGATCGACCAGAACGGTGACGCCGTTTTTCTCAATGGCGACATCGTCCGCCTCGCGCGCCTGCGTGATCGAAAAATCGTACTGGAAGCCGGAGCAGCCTCCGCCGTTCACCGCGACGCGCAGCATCGAGCCCGCCGGCTCCTTTGACAGAATGGCGGCTATGCGTCTGGCGGCGCGATCCGAAACGGCGACGGGAAGGGCGGTCTCTACGGACATGGGGTTGCGAATCCGGCTACTGAAACAGGGTGCGGCTTCTAAATAGGCGCTTTTTTTCCCGGACCAAAGGGCGCCCGGTCTTGGTCCCGGCATCGTGAGGCCTCGATATGAGACCTCGAAAGGCCGGGTAAACTTATCCTCGGCTTTCCGGGCGGTCTTATATTTGGCGCATGACAGGTAAAGCTTGCGCGTCCGGGCGACGCTATGGCCAGAGTGAAAGAGAAACCCATGCAGAATCGATCGCCATCGGGACGGTCAAATCGCGCGAATGCCGCCGCAACCCCTTGCAGGGCCTCACGCGGCCGCCTCGCGAAAAACGCCGCGCCGGCATTTGGGGAGAAGGTCGATGGGCGCTGAACCGGCAAAACCCCTGAAACTGGCGAAGCCGATGGCCTTTCCGGCCCCGCTCGCCCCCTATGCGGCGAAGGCGGAGGAGACGCGCGGGCGGCTCTACGCCGAGCCTGAAAGCGCCACCCGCACCCCGTTCCAGCGCGACCGCGACCGTGTGGTGCACTCGATCGCCTTCCGCCGCCTGAAGCACAAAACGCAGGTGTTCATTTATCACGAGGGCGACCATTACCGGACGCGGCTGACGCATTCCCTCGAAGTCGCCCAGATCTCGCGGTCCATCGCCCGCACCCTCAAGCTTGACGAGGACCTCGCCGAATGCGTGGCGCTGGCCCACGATCTCGGCCACCCGCCGTTCGGTCACACGGGCGAGGACGTCCTCAAGGAATGCATGCAAGCCTTTGACGGATTTGACCATAACGCCCAGACGCTAAGACTTCTTACGAAGCTGGAGCGACGGCATGCGGCGTTCGAGGGCCTGAACCTATGCTGGGAGACCCTCGAAGGGGTGGTGAAGCACAACGGCCCGCTGACCGGCGAGGGGGCGAAACCTCTGCCCATGGCCATCGCCGAGTACGCCAAAGTCCATGACTTATGGCTCGGAACCCATGCAGGGCTGGAAGCGCAGGTAGCCGCCATCGCCGACGATATCGCCTATAACAATCATGACGTGGACGACGGGCTCCGGGCCGGGCTTTTCTCCTTCGAGGAAGCCCGTGACCTGCCGCTGGTCGGCCCCGCGCTGCGGAAGGTCAGCGAGGCCCATCCGGGCGCGCCGCGCGAGATCCTCATCGCTGAGGCGGTCTCAGGCCTGATCGGCGCGATGATCGAAGACGTGACAGCCGAAACCGGCCGTCGTCTGTCGGCGCTCCGACCGGCGCACGCCGACGATATCCGTCATGCGGGAATGCAGATCGTCGATTTCTCCCCGGAGATGCAAGCCAAGGTCTCAGGCCTGCGCCGTTTTCTCCATGAGAATATGTACCGCCACTACAAGGTTAACAGAGCCCGCAGCCAAGCGAAGCGCATCGTCCGTGCGCTGTTCGACCTTTTCTTCGCGGAACCAGAGACTTTGCCGCCGGAATGGTCTGCGCGGCTCAGGGGCGGCGACGACAGGCGGCGCGCGCGCGTGGTGTGCGACTATATCGCCGGCATGACTGACCGCTACGCGATGCGTGAGCATGAACGCCTTTTCGGCGCGGCGCCGAGCCTGTAGACAGGCTATGGGACTGGGGAAAGTTGCGCATTTCTCATCAACCCTTGCGCGATGTTATGCTTGTAGCGCCTGTGCGATTCGCGCATTCGAACGTGACTGAGACCGTCGCCCGCGGCCTTTCCGGACGCAGCTGCTTCGGGACGGCCGACGAAAGGAGACAGATATGAACGCCCAACCGGCGGAAGCCGATTCCTTCGAGGACGAATACGAAGAGTACGACGAGTTCGACGACGAGGAAGATAGCGAACGCGGCCTTTCCGGCCTCGTCGTTCTGTTGATGGGCGTGGTCATGCTGGGCGCCTTTGCGTCCGTCGTATGGATCGCCTACCAGCAGGGCATCAAGACAGCGACAGCCAACGGGCCGGGCGCCGGACCGCCCTATGTGGCGGCTGATCCCGAGCCGTTGAAAATCGAAAACCAGACGGCCGGCGCCGCGCCCTCGAATGAGCGCGAGGTCTATGACCGCCTTAACGGCGACGAGGCCGAACCGGTGGAAGTGCTGGCGCAGGGGCCGGAAGAGCCGGTAAGGCGCGATAGCGAGGACCCGATCGGCGATATCGCTTCACAGACGGCCGGATCGTCTCCGACCGTCACCGACGATGCTGTCGCCGACCGCATCGCCACCCTCGCCGCCGCCGATGAGGCGCTCGACGAACAACCCATCGAGACCGAGCCTGTGGTGCCGAAGGCGCCGTCGCGCGCCGCCACGTCGCCGACTCCGACCGCTGCGACCAAGCCTGCGCCGTCTTCGCCGTCCGCCGGCGCTCTCTCGGGAACGCATCTGGTGCAGGTCGGCGCCGTCGGCTCCGATGAGGAAGCGGCGGTGATGTGGTCGCGCCTGCAATCGAAGCTGGGCGATTATCTCAACGGCAAGTCAATGGACGTCGAAGTCGCCGATCTCGGCGCCAAAGGCGTGTTCCATCGCGTCCGCATCGGGCCGTTCGCCTCAAGAGACGAAGCGGCGACCTATTGCGAAGGTTTGAAGAGCCGCGGACAGGACTGCCTCGTCAAAGCCAAGTAACGGGGCCAAGCAGCAGCTACATGCCGAGCGCGGCTATTTACGATTGCGAAGGGGCGCGCCTGTCGAAAGACGAGCGCGCCTTTTTCCGCGATGCGGACCCTTGGGGGTTCATCCTTTTCGCTCGCCATTGCGAAAACGCTGAAGCGGTGCGCGCCCACTGCGCAGAGCTGCGCGAGGCGGTGGGGCGCGATGCGCCCATCCTGATCGATCAGGAGGGCGGGCGGGTCGCCCGCATGAAGCCGCCTGTTTTCCCCGCCCATCCGGCGCCCGCCGTGTTCGGCGCGCTCTGGAAACTCGATCGCGAGAAGGCGAAGGAAGCCGCTCGACTCAACGCCTATCTTCTGGGGCGAATGGTCGCCGATCTCGGCGTCACCGTCGACTGCGTGCCGATGCTCGACGTACCGCAATCAGATTCCGATCCCCAGGTTATTGGCGACCGGGCGCTCGCCGTTCACGCTGACACCATCGCGGCGCTGGGGCGCGAAATAGTCGAGGGCCTGATTGAGGGCGGCGCGCTTCCGGTCATCAAGCATCTGCCGGGGCATGGCAGGTCGCTGGTGGACAGCCATCACGACCTGCCGCGCGTCGCCGCATCGAAATCTGATCTGCGCGCCTACGATTTCAAACCATTTCAGGCGCTGAAAGACGCGCCCATCGGCATGACCGCGCACATTGTCTACGAGGCTTACGACGGCGATCGTCCCGCCACCCTGTCGCCGACTGTCATCGCAGAGGCGGTCCGGGGCGAAATCGGGTTCGACGGGCTTCTGCTCAGCGACGACCTGAAGATGAAGGCGCTGGGCGGGCCGCTCGCATCGCGCGCCGAGGCGGCGCTTGAAGCGGGCTGCGACATCGCCCTGTGCTGCAATTATTCGCTGGCGGACAAAGTCGAAACGGCTAAATCGGCGCGCCCGCTCGCGGGCAAGGCGAAAGACCGCGCGGAGAGGGCGCTCGCCCTCCTCAAGCCGGGCAAGCCGGAGGATGCTGCGGCGGGCTATGAGCGGCTCGCAGCGCTCATAAAGCCGGCGCTAGCCTGAATCATATCTCTGACTTTCAACAGCCCCGGCTTTGCGATAGGCGGAGCCCAGAATCGCCCCTAGAGTGCCGGAATGACTGAGGAAGCTTTGATCGCAGAGTCGCAAGACAGACCGGAAGAGCCGTTCGACGCGCCGGTCCGCACGGACCCGACGGCGGCGGACGATGCGATCGACGCCCTCATCGTCAACCTCGACGGCTATGAAGGCCCGCTCGACGTCCTTCTTGATCTCGCCCGCACCCAGCGGGTCGACATCCGCAAGATTTCGATGCTGGCGCTGGTCGAGCAGTATCTCGCCTTCGTCGAGGCGGCGCGTCTGAGGGACCTCGAACTCGCCGCCGACTATCTCGTCATGGCGGCGTGGCTCGCCTTCCTCAAGTCGAAGTTGCTGCTGCCCGCCATCGAAGGGGACGGGGAGGAGCCGACCGCCGACGAGATGGCGGCGCGTCTCGCCTTCCAGCTCCAGCGCCTCGAAGCCATGCGCAAGGCGGCCGAAGCCCTGATGAACGCCCCGCAGCTCGGGATCAATGTCTTTCCGCGCGGCGCGCCGGAGGGGGTGCGGGTCAGGCGCAAGTCGGACTGGCAGGCGAGTCTGTTCGAACTGTTGCAGGCCTACACGCGCCAGCGCATCGCTTCGGTGGACCGCACTTACACGATCGATCCGCCGAAAGTGTTTTCGATCGAGGAGGCGCGGGCCCGGCTCGAGCGTATTCTCGGGGCGATTCCCGAATGGACCGAGCTCCGGACGCTGGTGCCGCCGCGCGAGCTCGACGCGCCGGCCGCGTCGGTGACGGCGAGCGCTTTCAACGCGGCGCTTGAATTCGCCAAGAACGGCCTGCTCGATATCCGCCAGCTCAGGCATTTCGAACCGATCTATGTGCGTCGCCGCGAAAACGGCGCGGCGGCGGAAAGGACTGATCCATGAACGACGCATTCGACGACGATTCAGGGCGCAATTTCGCCGAGCTGAACGCGCACGAAGTGCAAAGAGCGCTCGCAGAGGAACTGATGACGCCGACAGCCGAAACGGAAAGTGCGGATACGGAGGAAAAGCCCGCCGCCGAAGAAACGCCGGCGGCAGACCCGGTTTATTCCGCCGCAGAGCGGGCGGCGCAGACGCGGATGGCGGAGGCGCTTCTGTTCGCCGCCGCCGAGCCCCTTGACGAGGCGACGATCGCGGCGCGCCTTCCCTTTGGCGCAGACGTTCCCGGCATTCTCGAAGGGCTGTCGCAGCAATATGAAGGGCGCGGCGTCACGCTCTCGAAAGTCGCCGGCAAGTGGCGCTTCGCCACCGCGCCGGACGTCGCGCACGTGCTCGAGACGGAACGGGTCGAGCAGCGCAAACTGTCGCGGGCCGCGCTCGAGACGCTCGCCATCATCGCCTATCACCAGCCCTGCACGCGCGCAGACATCGAGGATGTGCGCGGCGTCATGGTCTCGAAAGGCTCGCTCGATCAGCTTCTTGAAATCGGCTGGGTGAAGTTGAAGGGCCGCCGTCGGGACGTTCCCGGCCGCCCTGTGCTGTATGCGACGACGCCCGCCTTCCTCGAACATTTCGGTCTTGAGAGCGTCAACGACCTGCCGGGCCTCGCCGACCTCAAAGCGGCCGGTCTTCTCGACGCGCGACTGCCCCCCGGCTTCGCGGTCCCGACGCCGGCCGACATTGGCGACGAGGAAGACATCGACGACGACGCGGAAGAAGCCGAATTCGTTCAGGACTTCACCGCCGAAGATGTCGAAGTGGAAGAAACGGCCGAATAAGCGCGCCGATTGCAGCGGTTACAAGTTGGTAATGCGCGCGCCTGTCAGCATTGACGGGCGGCGTTGGTTTCGCCCGCCATTCCTGCCTCGGCGTCGATTGGCTAACATTCTCCCACGGCCGAAGGCCGATATGGTGGGAGAAACGCACATGAAAAACATCCTGAAAGCATCGGTATTTGTAGGCGTATGCGCGGTCGCGCTATCGACGCCGGCTTACGCGAGTCCGGACGCCGACAAAGCGGCCGTGGCCGTGAAGGCGGCTATCGACGCGGCATCCTCAGCATGGCTGAACTGTGAACTCGATGCGGCGATGAAATACGACGCCGACGGCCGCACCGGCTATTATCCGGACTCGTCGGAAGTGCAGATGAACACTGAAGCCAACCGCAAGGAAGAGGCTGACTTCTGCGCCAACGGCGGCAAGCATGAGATGACCTACGCGATCAAGAACGTGCAGGTATACGGCGACGTGGCGATCGCCTACGGCGACGGCCATTACAAGCGAACCGAACCGGACGGGAAGGTCTCCATCGACAGCGACTACACCTTCACAGACGTTCTGGTGAAAGCGAAGGACGGCTGGAAGTTCAAGCATAGCCATGTCGGCGCCGTGATGCCGATGGACGAAACAATGGCCGCGAGCGCCGAGCACAAACACTAGGCGATAGCGACCTTTTTGAAGCGGCGGCCGGCCCTATGCGGCCGCCGTTTTGCTTGAGGGGCCGCCCGAACGCGCCTAAGCGCCGTCGCGGATGGCGTTTGCGCCTCGCAATGGCGGGCGTTACAACCCATATGGCCCGAAAGGGCGTGGTTTTTCTGAAAGAGGCGCATCCATGGGCTCAATCGGACCCTGGCAGATCGTGATCATTCTTCTGCTCGCCGTGCTGTTGTTCGGCGGCGGCGGGAAGATTTCCTCGCTGATGGGCGATTTCGCCAAAGGCATCAAAGCTTTCCGCAAGGGGCTTCAGGACGAGGACAAGAAGCTCGAAGAGCGCGCTGACGCCGCCAAGGACGTGACGCCGGCCAAAGACGCCGAGGCTCACAAGGCCGGCCAGTAGCACGCGCCGCCAGGCGCCGCCGACCTTTCCCGGCTCTCGCGCGCAACCGACCGATGGCGTCATGAATCTCGTTCCCCAATTCGGTTTTTTCGAGCTCGTGGTGATCGCCATCGTGGCGCTCGTCGTGGTCGGGCCGAAAGAACTGCCGCGCCTCATGCGCATGGCCGGGAAGATGTTCGCGCAAGCCCGTCGCATGGCGTCTGAATTCACCGCCGCCTTCGACCAGATGGCGCGCGAGAGCGAGATGGAGGAAATGCGCAAGGAGATCGACGCGCTGAAGCGCGCCAATCCGCTCGCAGAGACGAAGCGCGAAGTCGAGGCGGCGCTGAAGCCCGTCGAAACGATAATGCGGGATGAAGCGGGCGAACTGCGGGACGCGGTGACGAAGCCGATCGCGCCGACGCCTGATCCGAATGCGCCAAAAGCCGAAGCCGGCGAGAAGGCGTCATGAACAAGAGCGAGAACCGCTCCGTCGCCGCGCCGGATCTGATCGACGAGGAGGAGGAGCTGAAAGCCTCGTCGGCGCCGCTGCTCGACCATCTTGTCGAATTGCGCCAGCGCCTCATCATCTGCATCGCCGCCATCGCCGTCGCATTCGGGATCTGTTTCGTCTTCTCGAAGCAGATCTTCGATTTCCTCATCATTCCGTTCGTCGAGGCGGTGGGGAAGGTTTCGCAGGGCCGCGACCCGACGCTTTATTTCGCGCCGCTGGAATTTTTCTTCACGCGGGTGCGCCTGTCGGTGTTCGCCGCCATCGTTCTGGCGTTTCCGGTTCTGGCCTATCAGGCCTACGCATTCGTCGCGCCGGGACTCTACCGTCGCGAGAAAAAGGCCGCCGCGCCGTTCCTCGCCGCCATGCCGGTGCTGTTCGCGCTCGGCGCCAGCCTCGTCTATTTCATTATGATGCCGTTCGTGATGCGCTTCGCGGTGGGTTTCGAGGCGCATACCGGGGAAGGATCGCCCGCCAATTACGAGCTGCTGACGCGCGTCGGCGATTACCTGTCGCTGGTGACGACGCTGATCCTCGCCTTCGGCTTCGCCTTCCAGTTGCCGGTGTTTCTGACGCTGCTCGCGCGGGCCGGCATCATCGACAGCGGCTTTCTGGTCAAGAACCGTCGTATCGCCATCGTCGTGATCTTCATCATCGCGGCGTTCCTGACGCCGCCCGATCCGTTCAGCCAGATCGTGCTCGGGGGCTGCATCATCGCCCTCTACGAAACGTCGGTGATCTCCGTGCGCATGGCCGAAAAGAAGGTGAAGCAGGCGCGGGAAGAAGCGGCGGCCTAGCGGAAAGACCCGCCGGGAAAAATCGCCATCCTTCTTGAAATTTTTTCGCCATTGGAATGCGGAAGCCCGGCAGGACGCTGATTTTTCGCCGCTTTCGCGGGGGCGGGGAATGTTATCCTCGGGAGCGCGCGGCGGCGCTAGTCTTTGCGCGTCCTCCGGATGAGGCGTCATTGCCCCCGCCGCTGGACCCTCAAAGACGAACCCCGTATAGGCTCGCGCCATGCATGACCTGAAAGAAATCCGCGACAATCCCGACGCTTTCGACGCCGGCCTCGCCCGCCGGGGCCTGCCGCCGAAGGCCGGCGAAATCCTCGCTCTCGACGCCGAGGCGCGCCGCTTCACAACCGTGCTCAACGAGCTTCAAAACCGGCGCAACGCCGCTTCCAAGGGCATCGGCGCCGCCAAGGGCAAGGGCGACGAGACGGAAGCCGCGCGGCTGATGAAGGAGGTCGAGGAGATCAAGGGCCAGATGCCGGCCGCGGAGGCTGAGCAGAAGCGCTACCTCGACCAGGTCAACGATATTCTCGCCGGCCTGCCTAACCTGCCCGACAGGGATGTTCCGCAAGGGAGGGACGAGACTAGCAACGAGGAAGTGCGCCGCGTCGGCGAGCCGAAGAAGCTCAATTCGGCCAAAGAGCATTTCGACATCGGCGAAGCGCTCGGCGGCATGGATTTCGAGACCGCCGCCGCCATGTCCGGCGCGCGGTTCGTATTGTTGAAAGGCCAGCTCGCGCGGCTCGAACGCGCCCTCGCCAGTTTCATGCTCGACCTGCACACGACCGAGTTCGGCTATACCGAGGCCGCGCCGCCGCTGCTGGTGAAAGACGAGGCCCTGTTCGGGACGGGGCAGTTGCCGAAGTTTGCTGAAGATTTGTTCAGGACGACGGGCGATCACTGGCTGATACCAACCGCCGAAGTCTCGCTCACCAATATCGTCCGCGACAAAATTCTCGACGCCGACGAACTGCCGCTGCGCTTCACCGCCTGGACGCCGTGTTTCCGCTCGGAGGCCGGCGCTGCGGGGCGCGACACGCGCGGCATGATCCGCATGCACCAGTTTTCCAAGGTCGAGCTTGTGTCGATCACAAGGCCCGAGCAGTCGAACGAAGAACACGAGCGCATGACCGGCGCGGCGGAGGAAGTGCTGAAGCGGCTCGGCCTGCCGTTCCGCACAATGCTGCTCTGCACCGGCGACATGGGCTTTTCGGCGAGAAAGACTTACGACATCGAGGTGTGGCTGCCGGGCCAGAACCGCTACCGCGAGATTTCCTCCTGTTCCAACTGCGGTGACTTCCAGGCCCGCCGCATGAAGGCGCGCTTCCGCGCCAAGGGTGAGAAGGGCGGCCAGTTCGTGCACACGCTCAACGGCTCCGGCCTCGCGGTGGGGCGCACGCTCGTCGCGGTGCTCGAAAATTATCAGGAAGGGGATGGATCGGTGAGCGTGCCGGAAGCGTTGCAGCCCTATATGGGCGGCCTCAAAAAGATCGAGAAAGCCTAGTGCGCATTCTCTGCACCAACGACGACGGCATCCACGCCCGCGGTCTCGAAAGCCTCGTCAAGATCGCCCGCGACCTGACCGACGACGTCTGGGTGGTCGCCCCGCACGAGGAGCAATCCGGCGCGGCGCGCTCGCTGACGCTGGCGAACCCGCTGCGCGTCAGGAAATACGATGACCGGCGTTTCTCCATCTCCGGCACGCCGACAGACGCTGTTATGATCGCCGTGACCAAGTTGCTCGGCGAGAAGCGGCCTGATCTCGTGCTCTCCGGCGTCAACAATGGCCAGAACATCGCCGAGGACGTCACCTTCTCAGGCACCATCGCCGGGGCGTTGCAGGGCATGACGCTTGGCATCCCCTCCGTCGCCCTGTCGCTGGCGCGGTTTTCTCGGGACAGCGCCCGCTGGTCGACGCCGGAGACGCACGGCGCGTCCATTGTCCGCCGCCTGCTGGAGACCGGCTGGCCGGCCGACGTCGTCGTCAACGTCAACTTTCCCGACCGCGATCCGGACGACATCGCCGCCATCGAGGTGACGAAGCAGGGTCAGCGCGACGCTTTTTCTCTGTATGCGGAAGAGCGCGAGGACCTGCGCGGCGGCAAATATTACTGGTTCGGCTTTTCCGGAAAGCTTTCCGACCCGCCCGAGGGAACCGACCTCAAGGCGATCTACGACGGCAAGATCTCGATCACCCCGCTGCACCTCGCCCTGACCCATGAGGACAGCCGCCGCGAGCTGGCGGCGAAATTCGACGGTCCGCTGACGCGCGCGAAATGAAAGAATCGGGGTATCATTTCCACGTGGGGCGGCGTTAACTCATTCTTAACCGAATGATTCGAATTTCCTTAAGATTCCTTAACGGGGCGTTCAGGAAGCTGGAGGGGACAGCGCCGCTATGGCTTTGAAGTTTTCAACTGCGTTGTTGTTCGCCGCGTCGGCGGCCGCGCTTGCGGCGTGCGGGTCGAGCCGCAATTCGGCGCCGATCGTCTACGGCACCAACCCCGCGGCGCCGGGACGCATTTATAATTCGCCTACGGAAAGTCGCGCTCCGGCCCCCCTATACGCCCAGTCATCACAGGCCCCCGCCTATCAGGCGCCGTCCTATCAGCCGCCGCGGCAGGCTTCGGCGGGAGCCCAGCCGGCGCGATTGACGCCGGTCACCGCGGAAACGCTGCAGCCTGCGCCGCAACCGACCTATGTTTCGTCGTATGAGACGGTGAAGTCGCCGCCGTCCGGCGCGCTGCTCGTCACCGTGCGTCCCGGCGACACGGTTTACGCGATATCGCGCCGCACCGGCGCGAGCCCGCAGGCGATCATCGCCGAGAACCGCCTGCGTCCTCCTTATACGCTGAATGTCGGCGAAACGCTGCGGATTCCCGACCCGTCCGCGAAGATAGTCAACGAACTGACCCAGTCCGCGCCGCAACCGACTTACGCTTCGGCGCCGCAGGCGGGCGTGCGCGTGGTCCGTCCCGGCGACACGCTGTATTCTATTTCGCGCGCCACCGGCGCTCCCGTGCCGGCGATCGCACAGGCGAACAATCTGCGCGCCCCGTACACACTGTCCGTCGGCCAGCAACTCGTCATTCCCGGCGCTCAGGGCGGCGTGACCACGCCTGTTCCGCGTCAACGCGAAGCGAGCGCCGATGTCGGCGATCTGGCGCGTACGGTTTCGTACACCAAGCCGGTGCCGTCTTCGTCCGGCAAGATGTTCGACTGGCCGGTGAAGGGCGCGATCATCGCCGAGTTTGGTTCGGCAGGAGTTGGCCGACGCAACGATGGCGTCAACATCGCGGCGCCTGTCGGCACGCCGGTGCGTGCGGCCGCAGACGGCGAAGTCGTGTATCGCGGTTCCGAACTCGACGGCTACGGTAACCTCTTACTCGTCAAACACGCCGACGGCTTCGTCACGGCGTACGCGCATAACGACTCGATGGCTGTACGTAAGGGCGAGAAAGTCCGCAAAGGCCAGATCATCGCCAAAGTCGGCCAGACTGGCGCCGTCACTGAACCGCAACTTCACTTCGAGATTAGACAGAACCTGAAATCGGTCGATCCGCTGGCCTTGCTTCAATAGGGAGAATCGCCGCTAAAGGGCGTTAGTATCTACAAGGACAAAGTTGCGTCAGTTTCTTCTGAAGGACCCTGAGGGGTCCTTTTGTTTTCAGGCCTTGACCACAAGCCAGATCAGATAAAGGGCGTAACCCGCTGTTAAGGCGAACCCTTCGATCCGTCCGATACGGTTGCGGCTGAACGCGAATACAATGAGCGCGGCCGTCGCGCCGAGCATCACCCAGTTGTCGAAAACGACGATTTCCTGCGGCGCTTCGAGCGGGTGCATGGCCGCGGTGACGCCGATGATGCCCAGAATGTTGTAGAGGTTGGAGCCGACGACATTACCGAGCGCCAGCGCGCTCTTGCCGCGCAGCGCCGCCATCATCGACGTGACGAGTTCGGGCAGCGACGTGCCGACGGCGACGATGGTGAGGCCGATGACGGTTTCCGAAACGCCGAGAGTCGAGGCGATGTTGATCGCGCCGCCGACTAACAGTTTCGCGCCGAACATCAGGAGGCCGAGACCGATTGCGACGAGCACTGCGTCGAGAAGCGGCGACCGCGGCCCTGTTGGCAGCTCGGCCGCTTCCGCCTCGTGGCGTTCGGCTTCCGCCTCGCCAGGCTTTGCGCGTTCTGTGAGATAGGCGAGCGCGATATAAAGGCCGAGAGCCACGAGAAAGAGCAGACCGGAAATCCGTCCGAATCCGCCGGTCATCGACACGCCGATCATCATGAGCGTGGCGATGGCCAGCGTCGGCGCGTCGCGCTTGAAGGCTTTCGATTCGACGACGATCGGCGCGATGAGCGCGGAGAGACCGAGGATCAGCAAAATGTTGGCTATGTTCGAGCCGACCACGTTGCCGACTGCGACGCCGGGGGAGCCCATCATCGCCGCCTGGATGCTGGAAACGAGTTCCGGCGTCGACGTCCCGAACCCGACGAGCGTCAGCCCGATCAGCAGCTCCGAAAGACCGAAACGGCGGGCGAGCGCCGTTGCGCCGCGGATCAACAATTCGGCGCCTCCCGTCAGCACGACAAGGCCGACGACGATATACGCCCAGTCCATCATGCGAAAATCCCCGGGAGGTCGGCAGAAGCGCCCCGAGAGCAACTGGGAGCGCGGCGGTCGATTGGCAAGCTCAGGCGATTCTCAGGCAGGCGCGACCAACCGCCACGGGCGCGTTTTCGGCCTGCTGCCATCCCGTCGCCTCCAGGAAAGCGACGCGACGTCCGAGGCGAAGAAGGCGTACTCTCCCCTGCATGTCCTCGGCCCGGGAAGACGCGAGATAGTCGATCGCCATGTTAACGACGCTGACGGCTGCGGTGGTTTCGAGCCGCGCCGTCAGATCGGCGCGCATGGCGGTTTCAAGAAAGGCCGCAATGACGCCGCCATGCAGCGCGCGGATCATCGGATTGCCGATATGTTCCTCGCTGAAAGAGAGGCGGTAAACCGCGCCGTCGCCGTCGAGGACGGCCGTAAACCCCAGCCACTGTCCCATCGGCGAAGCGGCGAGGGCGGCGATGCGGGAAAGGTCGAAAGGCGCGCTCACAGGCGCGATCCTTTCGAGGGGCCTCGCGTGCCGACCATGAAGGCGCCCGAGCCGATGGCGATCAGCGACTTGTCCGACTCGACAGTAAGCCGCCCGCTCACATAGGCGATCTCATTCCTGATCCCCTCGCAAATGCAGTCGCAGACAGCCAGCGTCCCGCATGCGGCTTCGCGAAGGTAGTCAGCTCGCAGATTGATAGTGGCGATCGGCTTGAACTCTTTCATGGCGGTGAACACGGTCAGGCCGAAAAGCGAATCGAGCACGACCGTGAGGAATCCGCTATCGACATTCCCCGATCCATCGCCGAAACGTTCCGGCAGAGCGAGTGAGAAGCTCGTTTTGCCGGCGCCGAGCAGCAGCGGCTTGAGACCGAGCGAACCAAGAAGGGAATGTTCGTGCCGCAACATATCCCGCGCCGCGCGCATCATAGCGCGGATTGCGGGGTTGATTTCGGGCGAATTGTCGGCGGGAGGGCTTTCGGTCATGAGCCGAGGTTAAGCCCGCCCGCCGGGGAAGCAAACGCTCCTATGCAGCGACGGAAGCGCAGGCTGCTAACCGGCCGTTCTCAAGCCAATCGCGACAATCGGGTGAAAGCGTTCGCGATACGGCGGTTTCATAAAGTGCCAGGTCCGTGGCGTCGAAATGCTCCCGCCACCGCCCGTTCGTTCCCTGGTTGATGAACGTCTTGGCGCCGCCCTTCCAGATCATGTTGGCGATCTCGCCGGTGACTTCTTCGGCGCGCTTCTTCATCGAGGAGAAGGTGGTGGCGGCGGCGACCCGGGCGAACTCGGCGTCTGATCTTTCAATGTCGAGGAACGCAGCGATGCGGCGGATCTCGCCTTCGAGATCTTCCAACAGGTCGTTGTAATGAACCAGGAGGATATTGGCCTGATCGCGATGCTCCCACCAGCTCTGGGCGTAACGGATGCTTGACCAGAACGGCCAGCCGTCGTTTTCCCATGCCACTGTGCCTTTCGACATATGAGCGCGCCAGAACTCCTGCGCGCTGGCGAAAGGCGGCGGTAGCCTGTCGTCTTCGCTTTCCGCAAGCTGATCGAACAGCGCCCGCGCTTCATCGGTAAAGTTATTATGATGATTGAGCATCGACATGGCGACATCGCGCGGGTCGCGCCCGACCATGATGTATTTCACGTGCGCATGAAAAGGCAGCGCGTCGAGAGGCAGATGCGTCTTGATGAACCGGCGATGCTGCTGCGCGTCGAGCATGGCCGTCACTTCCTCGATAGGCGAAAGGCGCATATCGAGCCACGGCGACATCATCATCGGCGCGCCCGGAATCGCGCCGCCCTCGAAGATGAGGTTGGCGACGATCGTCTGCATCCAGGTCGTTCCGGATTTGTAGGACGTGGCGATGACGATATCGTCCGGCCGGGGAGCGAAGGCGTCCCAGCGTGCGGAGTCCATGTGATGGTTTTTGTAGGCGTAAAGGCGTTTTGGCTGTTTGGTCATATTTTCTCTCTCCTGCAGAGCGGGAGGGAGTTAATGATGGCCGGGGCTTCCGCCAAGTCGCTTTATCGTAATCTTACGTCTGCTGGTCGCGCAGCTTTTCGTCCTGGTACTGGATGCCCCAGCCGATGATCTGACGCCACAGGGCCTCCGCCATTTCCGCGGGGAGGCCCATATCGGCGGCCCGGGAGCGGATCTTCTCGATGACTTCCCGGTTGCGCCACGGCACATTCGCCTCGGCCCCGTGCTGACGCTTGAATTCCCACATCCGATCCACATAGCCCCATCTCTGGGCCAGAAGGTCGACCAAGGCGCGGTCGACCCGGTCGATCTCGACCCGGACCTCGTTCATCGACTGGCAGGCTTTCGGCGGTTTGACGGCGTCTGTCATTGGGAGTCCTTTCGGCCGAGTATGGCGGGTGTCGGCGGAGGATTGAAGGGGTGCTGTGGGCGAGGCGCGCCGCCGTTTACAAACTTTCCTTAACCAAGCCGGGCTCTACTGGCCTTATGGCCCTCAAACTCACCCTGAAGCCCGGCGAACGAGTTGCGATCAATGGCGCGGTCGTCGTCAACGGCGACAGGCGCTCAAGCTTCGTTATCGAGAATCAGGCCCGCGTGTTGCGCGAGCGCGACATCATAAAGCCTGAGAACGCCGACACGCCCGCCAAACGGATCTACGTGCCGATCATGTTCATGTATCTCGACCCCGATGCCCGAGGCGAATTCTTTCCGGAATTCGAATTGCGCCTAACCCAGTTCGTCGCCGCCGTAAGCGATGGGGACGCGCTGAAAACCTGCGCGAAACTCGCCGCACAGGTCGCCAACGGTGATTTCTACCGCGCGCTGACATTGTGCCGCACGCTTATAGACTTCGAGAAGACGAGGCTTGCTCATGTCGCATGAGGCCTACCGGCGCGCCGCCGGCGCCGACCCGCGCGACGCCGAATACAGAGCCTTCGCAGACGCCACGGGGCTGCTTCTGAGCGCGAAGGAAACGGGCCACAGCGACCTGAAAAAGCTGATCGCCGCGATCCACGCCAACCGCGAATTGTGGGGGGCGCTCGCCAGCGATTGCGCTGATGCGCGCAACCGTCTGCCCGAAACCACCCGCGCCCAGATTATAGCTCTCTCGCGCTGGGTGGAGGCCTATTCGAGCGATGTGATGCGGCGCGGTGAGACCGTCGAGCCGCTCATCGACATAAATCGCATCATCATGGAAGGCCTTGCCGTTCGGGCGCCGGCGGCCTGAAAGACCAGGCCGTTTCTGCCGGGCGGGCAATTTATGCCGGGCAGAATTTGCCGTCAGAGCCGCTCTATCAGTTTACGAACGGTTAGGCTTACCCGTTCCGCCGTTGAAATCCGGCCTCCGCAGGCGCTCCGTTAACTTCTGCGAGAGCGCTGCGCCTGGGCGCGGGATTTGCTTGCAATCATGCGCCGGAGATGCGTCCGGCCGGGCGAATAACTCGCTCGCGACCCCAGAACAGGGACCATGACATGACCAGCATCAATACGAATCCGGGCGCGCTCGTCGCCCTGCAGAACCTCAACTCCATCTCCGCGAGACTCGAAGAGGTCCAGCGCCGCGTCTCCACCGGCCTTGAAGTATCATCCGCCAAGGATAACCCGACGCTTTACACGCTGGCGCAGCAGCAGCGCGCCCAGCTCGGCTCGCTCGAATCCGTTCGGCAGGGCCTGCGAGTCGGCGTTTCCACCGTCGACGTGGCGCTCGCCGCCGGCGAGTCGATTTCCGACGTGCTCGTCGAGATGCGCGCCATCGCTTCTCAGGCGGCCGATCCGTCCAAATCCCAGGCCGACCGCGACGCGCTGGGCCAACAGTACGTGGCGTTGCGCGAGCAGCTTGAACGGCTTGTCGACAGCGCTTCGATCGGAGGCCGGAACCTCATCGCCAACGGCGCTAACGACCTAGTCGTCGTCGCTTCGGACGACGGTTCGAGCACGATCACCGTTGCGGCGCAGGACCTTTCGGTCGGCGGGGGCAATGTGACGATCTCCGCATCGGCGACGCCCTTTGCGGCGATGGCTGACGATCCAGGCACGGCCGGCGTCGATGAAAGCGCGCCCGGTTACGCCGCGCAGCTCGAGATCGCCGCCATCGACGAGTCCATCGCCAATGTCACCAATGCGCTCGCTCAGATGGGTGCAGGCGGCAAGGCGCTCACGCTGCAGAACAAGATTCTGTCGCGGGTTGCGGATTCCCTCGAAATTTCCATCGGCAACCTTGTCGATGCGGATCTCGCCAAGGAATCCTCGCGTCTGCAGGCCCTGCAGGTGCAGCAGCAACTTGCGATCCAGGTGCTCTCGATCGCCAACGCGGCGCCGAATTCTATCCTGGCGCTGTTCGCGTAATGCTTCTCGGACCCGCCTTGCGGTCTTGATGGCCGTGAGGCGGAGAGGAGACGAATGATGGACATTACACGGATCAACGACAGTCAGGCGGCCGCGAAACTGCTGGAGAAGGGTCAGGAACGCACTGCCGCGCTCGCAGAGGCCCGCCGCCGCACCGGCGCCGAGGCGCGCCAGAACGCCGCCGAGGCTTCGGCGCGGCAGGACGAGCTTCTTGCCGCCAGCCGCGAGGTGATTTCCCGCGCGGTCGGCGCCAATACGCGGCTTTCGATCTCGAAAAGCGAAGAGTCGGGCGGGTTCGTTTTCAAGGCGATAGACGTGGAGACCGGGGAAGTGGTCCTGCAATGGCCGCCCGAGAAGTTCGCGGCCCTGGTCAAGTCCATGGGCCCTGAAGGCGAAGCCCTGGCGGGGCTGGTCGTCGACGACAAGGCGTAGCTTTTAGCCCGGCCGGGCGGCGATTGAGATTGCCGGCGGGAAGCGCTAAGCCTCGCGGCCATGAAACAGACCGCCGCCCGCCATCTTGTCGACGCCCTTCTGATGAACGGGGTCACTCATGTTTTCTGCGTGCCGGGCGAGAGCTATCTCGCCGTTCTCGACGCGCTTTACGATGTTCGCGACCGCATCAGGCTGATCGCCTGCCGTCATGAGGCCGCGGCTTCCAACATGGCGGAGGCGTTTGGCAAGCTCACTGGGCGCCCCGGCGTCGTCATGGTGACCCGCGGGCCGGGCGCTACGCAGGGAGCGGTCGGTCTGCATACGGCGTTTCAGGACTCGACGCCGATGATCATGTTCATCGGCCAGGTCGCCCGCGACCAGATCGACCGCGAGGCGTTTCAGGAAATCGACTACCGGCGGATGTTTTCTTCGGTCGTGAAATGGGCGGGCCAGATCGACGTTCCCGCCCGGGCCGGCGAATATGTGAATCGCGCCTTCGCGACGGCGATGAACGGCCGGCCCGGCCCGGTCGTTCTGGCGCTGCCTGAGGATATGCTGACAGAAGAGGCGGAGGCGGAACCGCTGCCGCCCGCGCCGGTCGCCAAGGCCGCGCCTGACGAACGGGCGCTGGAAACGTTTCGCGAAATGCTCGGCGGCGCCGAGCGGCCCTTCCTGCTGGTCGGCGGCGGCGGCTGGACGCCGCAGGCTGTGGCGGATCTGCAAACGTTCGTCGAGGCGACTGGCCTGCCGGTCGGTGCGTCTTTCCGCGCCAAGGATCTTTTCGACAATCTCCATCCTCAATACGCCGGCGATGTCGGCATCGGTCCGAACCCGAAGCTCTCTGAGCGCATCAGGAACAGCGATCTCATTATCGCCTTCGGCCCGCGTCTCGGGGAGATGACGACCTCGGGCTACACGCTCCTTGAAGCGCCGCTGGCCAGGCAGCCGCTGATTCATATTCATTCGGGTGCGGAGGAGCTGGGACGGGTCTACACGCCGATGCTGGCGATCAACGCCGCGCCAGAAACAATGGCGCGCGCTCTCGCCGCTGAAACCTGGACGCATGACGAGGGATGGCTGCAACAGGCCTATGAGGCGCATTCGGAATTCGAGAGTTTCTCGAAGCCTGTCGAGGTGAGGGAAGGCGTCAACCTTGCGGAGGTTTTCTCGTGGCTCGACAAAAACCTCGCGCCTGACTCCATCGTGACCAACGGCGCCGGCAATTACGCCGCCTGGCTGCACCGCTTCTACCGCCACAAGTCATTCAAGACGCAGCTCGCGCCGACCTCGGGCGCCATGGGTTACGGCTTTCCGGCGGCGATCGCGGCGAAGGCGGTGTATCCGCAGCGCGACGTCGTCTGCGCCGCCGGCGACGGCTGTTTCATGATGGCCGCGCCTGAGTTCGCCACCTGCGTGCAGTATAACCTGCCTGTGATCGTGCTCGTCGCCAACAACGGAACTTACGGCACGATCCGCATGCATCAGGAGCGGGAATACCCCGCCCGCATCTCCGGCACCGATCTCGTCAACCCGGACTTCGCCGCGTTCGCCCGCTCCTTCGGGGCACACGGCGTTACCGTGACAAAGACGGAAGATTTTCCCGCCGCCTTCGCGCAAGCGAAAGCCAGCGGCAAGCCTGCCCTGATCGAACTCAAGACCGCCGCCAACGAAATCGCGCCAGGGCGGACGATTGAGGGGCTGCGACGAGGCTGACCCCTGCAAATGGCCTGCAAGGCGTGCTAGAGCCCCTGATAACGCGGGACCGGCGGCCCGCTTTCCCAAGCTCCGCCACTCACTGATTACCCCCGAGAATGCTTCCATGGATCACGGAAAGAACGAATTCGTCACGAACGAAACCCTCAAGGCGCGGCGGGACGCGGCGCTGCCTGTCGGCCTGCCGTCAAAGTCGGGCGTTTACGCCGCGCGAGCTGAAGGCGCGGAACTCTGGGACGTTGAAGGCAAGCGTTATATCGATTTCATCGGCGGCATCGGCGTCCTGAATGTCGGCCACCGCCACCCGAAAGTCGTCGCTGCGATCAAGAAGC
Source organism: Pseudomonadota bacterium (assembly GCA_036337175.1). GTDB lineage: Bacteria > Pseudomonadota > Alphaproteobacteria > Caulobacterales > Parvularculaceae > Amphiplicatus. Next base: position 85,213 of record JAYZEQ010000005.1, on the reverse strand, counting down.
AGGCGGACGCTTTTATTCATACAAGTTTCGGCATCGCCCAGTACGAGGTTTATGTCGAACTCGCGGAACGGCTGAACAAGCTTGCGCCGGGGCCAACCAAGAAGAAAACCGCGCTCTTCAACTCCGGCGCCGAAGCAGTCGAGAATTCGGTGAAGTTCGCCCGCCGCATTACCGGCCGTCCTGGCGTGGTCGCATTCGAAGGGGCGTTCCATGGCCGCACGTTGCTGGCGACGACTCTGACCGGCAAGGCGAAGCCCTATAAGATCGGTTTCGGGCCGCTCGTCCCAGCCGTCTTCCATGCGCCGTATCCGGACGAATATCATGGTGTCAAAACCGCCGACTGCCTCGCCGCCCTCGATCATCTGTTCAAGACGGCCATTCCGGTCGAAGAGGTCGCAGCGATCATCGTCGAGCCCGTGCAGGGCGAGGGCGGGTTCAACGCCGCGCCGGCGGAGTTTCTGAAGGGCCTGCGCAAGATCGCCGACGACAACGGGATCGTGCTGATCGCCGACGAGATCCAGTCCGGCATGGGCCGCACCGGCAAGATGTTCGCCTTCGAACATGCGGGCGTCGAGCCGGATCTGATGTGCGTCGCCAAGTCGATCGCCGCCGGGCTGCCCCTCTCGGCGCTCGTAGGTAAAGCGGACCTGATGGACAAGATCGCCGCCGGCGGCATGGGCTCGACGTATGGCGGAAACCCGGTCGCGTGCGCCGCCGCTCTCGCCGTGCTCGATATTTTCGAGGAAGAGCGGCTGCTCGAACGAGCGGAACATGTCGGCAAGAAAGTCGCCGCGAGCTGGAGAGAGCTTCAGAACGGCGTCGCCAAAGGCGTATTCGGCGACGTTCGCCAGGTCGGAGGCATGATCGCCGTCGAATGTGTAAAGGACGGCGATCCGTCGAAGCCCTTCGCCGACATGGCGTCAAAAATCCAGGCTGAGGCGCGCGACCGCGGTCTTATTCTGACGACGGCGGGCGCCTATGCGCAATGCCTTCGCTGTTTGACGCCGCTGACGATCACCGACGCGCTGCTTGACGAAGGCCTTGCTATCTTCGCCGAGGCGACGAAAGCCGCCATCGCTTCCGTCCGCTGACATAGCGCCCTAGGCCCAGATCTCCATGACAAGGCCGCGAGCGTCGCGGGCCTCATCGGTGAAGCGCGTAGCTTTGCCCTGAAGGCGGGCCTCGGCCGTCAGCGACAGAGCGATGGCGTCGAGAACGTCGTCAGCTTTCGCCAAGCGGCCCGCAGCCGCGATAAGGCCGTCGGGATCGGCTACGCCATGCCGCCTGAGAATGCTTGTTCGTTCTTCCCTGCCTTCGCGCGTTCGCTTTGAATAAACACAGGCGCCCCCACTCAGGCGCGCGAACGCCGCTTCCGGATGGCCTTCGCCGAGCCAGCCTTGATGCTCGACAGAGATAGCCTCATCGACCTCCCTGATTTTCGGGATCAGATGCCAGGCCTGCTTGGAGAGGCCGCCGCCGCCACCCGGGCCGAGCCGTTTGCCCCAGCTGTTCGCATCGGCGTAATTGGCGAAAGCGAGCATGGGGCGTCTTGGCGCCGCGAATACGCTCGACGAACGGCTTGGCCGCAAAAAGGCGCGCGTTTGTTGCTCACAGTCTCGTCTGCCGGACTGGGCGAGTCCGATTGGCATATCGACAATGATTGCTCTCGCCTTCTCGCCGGCCTTCAGGACGGCTCGAAAGTCAGGCTCCACCGACAGGGCCAGATTACCCGTTGGAATATCCCGCCGAGCGACGACCCAGCCGCCCCGGCAGCCATCTACGCCCAGCACGCTATTTTGAGACGGTTTTCGCCCATGAGTTGCTGGCATGTGCATTGCTCAAGCCTGATCCGAGTGAGGCGGGAGCCGCGCAGATGCTGTTAACCCAATTTCGGTTGTCAGCGAGAGGGCGGAGCGGCATCCTGAACAAAAGGCGAGGGCGAGAGTGACTTCAATCACGGAATCTGAGGGGAGCGAACAGGGCGCGGCGAGTTTTGTCCAGTCGGAACTGTTCACGCGCACCTTTCGCGAGGGCATGTCTCTGGTCGAGGAAACCGCAAACTATCTCGACGGCGCCGGCAGGGATTCTTCCAAAGGCCTGTCGCGGTCGGCGGCGCTTGCCTATGCCGGCGCATCGATGCGGCTGACCACGCAACTCATGCAGATCGCTTCATGGCTTCTGGTTCTGCGCGCCGTTCGGGAAGGCGAAATGACCGTCGATGAAGCGCGGGACGAAAAATTTCGGGTTAAGCCGCGGGAGACCGTTCTTGGCGACATGCATGAGGAAGGCCTGCCGCCGGCCTTGATCGAACTTGCGGAAGCAAGCGCGCAGCTCTATGCGCGCATCGCCCGTCTCGACGCCGATCTCTTCACGGACCAGCGTTCGAGCCCAAGCGAACGCGATGCGGTCGCCCAGCAGCGAGCGCTGCTTGAAGCCTTTGGGTCCAGCCGCTGATTTTTAACAGGGTCCGGCCGCTGATTCGAACAGCAGCCCAAATGATCGCCAGGAAGGAATAGGCAGTAGAAGCCTACTTCTTGATGCCGAAGGCGCCGAATTTGGCGTTGAACTTCGAAACCCGGCCTTTTTCGGTGACCTGTTGCGGCCCGCCGGTCCAGGCCGGATGGCTGAGCGGGTCGATATCGAGGTTCAAGGTCGCCCCTTCCTCAGCATAGCTGGAGCGGGTCATGAAAGAGGTCCCATCGGTCATGACGACCTTAATCATGTGATAGTCGGGATGGACGTCCTTTTTCATGGCGGCGACCTGTTTCTCTATGCTCATGGAGATACGACGCCCGAACCTGACGGTGGGGCGGAACGCGGGCGTATACGCCGCGGGGCTTTGAAACGCAACCCCCAGCCGGGCCCCGAACCGCGGGTGGCGAAAGGTTAAGGCGGTTGCTATACGAAAGTCCTTGGGGCGGCGGCGTTGTGAGCGAGTAGTTTCAGGGATGAAGCGGCTTATCGGGTGGATTTCCGCCGGCGGCGTGCTGGCGGGGGCGGCGGCAGCCGCAGTTTTTCTGACGCTGAGTTCCTTCGATTACACAAGCCCTATAGAGATGCAGTTTGCGGGGGCATGTTCGCCGGTGTCCGGCATCCCAGGGCCGGAGGATCTGCAGATTGATCCTGCGACCCGGATCGCTTTTATCTCTTCGCTGGACAGGCATCAGCCGAAGTCCGGGAGCGAAAGGGGCGCTATTTACGCTTTTTCTCTCGATGATCCGCTGGCGGAGGACGCTTGGCGGGATCGGACGGGCGGCGTGCCCGAGGCCTTTCAGCCGCTTGGCCTTCATTTCTATCAGGCGGGCGACGTTCGCCGGCTGTTTGTGGTCAATTCAGCAACCAACGCAGTTGAAATCTATGAAGTCGCCGGGAACGGCGATCTGACGCATCTCGATTCCGTCACTGAAAGAAGGCTCACCAGTCCAAACGACGTAGTCGGCGTCGGTCCGCTGGCTTTCTATGTGACAAACGATGTCGATCCCGGGCGGGATAGCCTTCTCGGGAAACTCCACTTCCTGACCCGAGCTGGGTCGGGCCGGCTTCTGTATTTTGATGGAACGGTCTGGCGCGTCGCCGCCGACGGCCTGCGTTTTGCCAATGGCGTCGCGGTGAGCCCGTCCGGTGAAAGACTCTATGTCGCTGAAACCTCGGCGGCGGCGTTGAGGATATACGAGCGCAATCCCGAAACTGGCGGTCTGCGCTGGAGCCGGACGGCGCCGATGCCGGCCGCTATCGACAACATCAATGTAGACTATGCCGGATCGCTGTGGATCGCCGCCCATCCTAGACCGCTGGCTCTCGCTCGCTCCAGGCGGAATGAAACGGCGAAAGCGCCGTCGCTGGTTATCAGATACGACGATATCGCTGGCATGGCTCCTACGCCCGATACCGTATACTCCAATGGCGGCGAAGAGATTTCGGGCTCCAGCGCAGCGGCGCGATTTGGCTCGACTTTGCTTATCGGCGCGCTGCTTGAGAAGAAGTTCCTAATCTGTCATTTGCCTGCCTAGATCAGGTCGCCGTCTCGCGCCATCGCTGAAGGACAAGGATTTGTCAGACTATATCTCCACCAGAGGCGACGCACCGGCCGTCGGCTTTCGTTCCGCCCTGCTGGCGGGACTGGCTCCGGACGGCGGGCTCTACCTGCCGCAGTCCTGGCCGCGATTCGATGCTTCTCAGATCGAAGAGATCGGCAGGCTGACTTTCGCCGAGACAGCGAGCCTACTGCTCGCGCCGTTTACAGCACCGTGGCTGAGCCAGTCCGAACTGCTCCCGCTCTGCCGCAAGGCTTATGCGAGTTTCGCGCATGAAGATGTCGCGCCGCTAATTCCGCTCGGCGAGAACAATTACATTCTCGAACTGTTTCACGGGCCGACGCTCGCTTTCAAGGACGTGGCGATGCAGCTTCTGGGGCTGCTGTTCGAACGCGCCCTTGAGGAAACGAGCGCGCGTGCGACGATCATTGGGGCCACTTCGGGCGATACCGGCGGCGCCGCCGTTGAGGCTTTTAGAGGAAAAAGCGGCGTTGACGTCTTCATCCTGCATCCGAATGGGCGCATCTCCGAAGTGCAACGCCGCTTTATGACGACGCCGCCTGAAGGTAATATCCACAACCTCGCCGTCGAAGGTTCGTTTGACGACTGCCAGTCGATTGTGAAAGAGATTTTCAGCGACCGCGCTTTCTGCGTCCGGCATTCGATCAGCGGCGTCAATTCCATCAACTGGGCGCGCTTGGCGATCCAGACTGTCTATTACTTTACGGCTGCTGCTGCGCTGCGGGCGCGCGGCGAAATGCGTACGCCCGACTTTTGCGTGCCCACCGGAAATTTCGGCGATGTATTCGCCGGATACGCGGCAAAAAAAATGGGCGCATCGGTCGGTAAACTTTGCGTCGCTGTCAACGACAACGACATCATGCACCGGGCGCTCTCCACAGGTTCTTACGAACCTCGCAGCGTCGTTCCCACAAGCTCGCCGTCGATGGATATTCAGGTGGCCAGCAATTTCGAACGATTGCTGTACGAAGCGTCGGGTCGCAGATCTGGTGCTGTGCGCGACCTGATGGCTGAGTTTTCGCGCGATGGAAAATACTCGATACCATCTCGCTGGCTGGAAGAAATTCGGCGTGATTTTGTTTCCGGGCGCGCCGGTCAGGCCGAATGTGAAGCGGCTATCGCACGGGTTTACGGAGATTTCGGTCTGCTTATCGATCCGCATACGGCGGTCGCGCTCGCCGTGCAGGAAAAGGCGAGGGCGAAAGGCGACCTGAAGGGGCCGACTGTCACTCTGTCAACGGCGCATCCGGCAAAGTTTCCGGATACGGTAGAAGGAGCGACAGGAGTACGGCCAGAAATTTCGTCGCATGTCGGCGACCTGTTTTCTCTCCAGGAAAGATTCGACACGTCGCCGGCGGATGTCGAGCGCGTCAAAGCGGCGATTGAAAGCGGAAGGCGCTCCTGATGGGCGAAGTCAGAACGCTGGCGAACGGCATGCGGATTTTTCTCGATCCGATGCCGGGGCTGGAAACGGCGGCCGTCGGCGTCTGGGCGCAGGCCGGCGCCATAGACGAGGCGCCGGAAGAAAATGGCGTTGCCCATCTTCTGGAACATATGGCGTTCAAGGGCACGGAACGCCGTTCGGCGCGAGCTATCGCAGAAGAAATCGAAGCGGTCGGCGGCTACCTGAACGCTGCGACGGGATATCAGCGAACCGGCTATTACGCACGCATTCTCAAGGATGATGTCACGCTCGCTTTCGATATTCTTGCGGACATTCTGACCGATCCCCTTTTCGATCCTGCCGATCTCGCAAAGGAACAGGAAGTCGTCGTTCAAGAAATAGGCGAGGCGAATGACGCCCCCGACGACGCTGTTGCGGAGCTCTTGCAAACCCTGGCTTTCAGAGAGCAGTCGCTGGGTCGACCTATACTCGGCGATGTCGAGAGCGTGCGCGGCCATACGCCTTCACGTCTCCGCGCTTTCGTTGGGCGTCTGTATCGGCCGCAACAACTAATCGTCGCCGCAGCCGGCGCCATCGATCCGGATAAAATCGAGGAGTTGGCGCTTGCGTATTTCGGCGCTAGGGCGCCGACCGGCGAAGAACAGTCCAGGCCGAAGCCGATCTATGTCGGCGGCGCGAAACATGACGGCCGCGATATCGAGCAGACGCATATCTCGCTCGCCTTTCCGGCAGTTTCAGCGCGCGACGCCGATTATTTTGCGACGCGTGTTTTCGCCGAAGCTCTTGGCGGCGGCATGTCCTCGCGCCTGTTTCAGAAGATCCGGGAAGATCGGGGGCTGGCCTATTCGGTGTACGCTTACGCAGATTGCTACGACGAAACCGGCGTGATCGGAGCCTATGTCGGAACCGACGAGGAGAACGCGCGCGATTGCGTGCGCATGATCCGCGAAGAACTGACCTCATCCGCATCAGACATGACCGATGCGGAAATCGACCGCGCCCGCGCCTTGCTGAGATCCAACATGCTGATGAGTCTCGAGAGTCCGCATAACCGGATTGAGACGGCCGCAGCGCAGATTTTCACCTATGGCGACCTCGTCCCGACCGCGCATCTGCTGCAACGGCTGGAGTCAGTGACCGTGGAAGACGTTCGCCGCTGCGCCGAACGAGCGCTGACCGCTGGGCCCGCCAGTCTCGCCGTTGTCGGTCCGGCTGAGTTCGCCGCCCTCTCCGGCGAGCTTCGCGCGTAACAACAGTTGACCTGGCGGACACTGGAGGGCCCTATTAGCAAGCCCGCTTGTCGATTTTCCCTCCATGCTGTTTCTCGATTTCAGCCCTAGACCGCCGTCCGTACCGACTTTTGTGTTCGGCGAGGTTTGCCTGCGCGCACCCGGATTGACCGATTTCGACCAGTGGGCCGATTTGCGGAAACGTAGCAGGGAACATCTGGTCTTGTGGGAGCCGGCATGGCGGGAAGGGGAGTTGACCCGTGACGCTTATCGCATGCGGGTTAGGCAACAATGGCGCGACATCCGAAGAGGCGCCGCATTGCCGATGCTTGTGTTTCGTCAGATAGATAATGCGCTTGTCGGGGGCATCACCCTTTCGAACATCAGATATGGCGCGTCGCGGACCGCAGTCGTCGGGTACTGGACGGGCGCGCCGTATGTCCGGCGCGGTTACGCCCGTGCGGCCCTGGAGGCGATGCTGGCTCACGCCTTCCGGTCCCTCTCGCTCAATCGCGTCGAAGCAGCCTGTCAGCCTGGGAATGTCGCTTCGGTCAGGTTGTTGGAAAGCTGCCGGTTTACGCGCGAGGGGCTCGCTCGCGACTATCTTAAGATTAACGGGGCGTGGCGCGATCACAGTCTTTACGCGATTACGGCCGGAGAATTCCTTCGGGGAGATGCTGTCGAGGGTTCATGAGCGGGAATCGTTTGCGGCCGGCGCTATTCTTGCGTCAAGGACTTGCGGAGAACCTCTTGGGCGAGACAGTATCACGGTGGGGCAAGATATCTGCGGCACGTGGGCGTATTGCGCGCAGGATTGCTGTTGCACGCATCTGCTACGGCGGGATGAATGGGACGGTGAGTGTTAAAGGGGTCGTCGGGGCGGCATGTTTTCCTTGATTTCTGCGGGCTTTAGCGCAGCGCCTGAGATCGGCGTGGACGGCGCGATCGACCTCGGTCGGGGAGCGATTGCGGGCGCATTTGTGATCGGGGCCGCGTTTTTGGCCGGTTACGCCGTATTTCGCCGAGCATCGGCGGCCGTCTGCGGGTTGGTCATGGTGCTCGCGGCTGCAGCCCTTGAATTTTCATGGCTCGGTCTCATTCGGACCCCGCCCGCGCAAGTCATGGTGCTTCTTCAGGGGATGTTCGGCGCCGCAGCGATTGTTTTCCTTTCATCTACCATCAGAACCGCCCGCAACAACGCCCTGTTGGGCGGTGTGATGTTTGCAGCCGCGCTTTCTCTGGTGGGGATCGGGATCATCAACCTGATCGGACGCTCTGATGTGAGCGGGCTGATGCGCGCGGCGCTCGGTTGCGTGGGCGGGTTCGCGGTCCTGCTGACGCTCAGCCAATCTCTGCGCGATAGCAGCGCCCGACTGATTGTGCCGGGTGCGATCACCGCCCTTGCGGCGGCGGGCGTGGCGCTGTCCGGAACGTCTTTTTCGCTCCTGCCGCATGCCTTGTTCACTTTCGGCATTCTCGCCGCCAGCCTTGTCGCTCTTACAGAAGTGTCGTTGCCGCGGGTCAGGGAGCTTGGACTCCATCCCGTCGAGCCCAGCGCCGCTTTGACGCCGCAGCCCGCATCTCTGGCGGCGCCGGATCCCGAACGCGCGCTTCGCGTTTCCGAAAATCAGCTTGCGCAGGTGCTGGACTATACCGGGGTCACTGTGTGGGACTGGAGCCCGGAAGCCGCCCATCAGACGGAGGGGCTGTTTGCGCTGATGGGCGCGGATTGTCATGGGACGTTCACCCCGGAGTCGATGCGCGCCTTTATTCACAAAGACGACGTCGACCGGTTCGAAAAGCAGATCCTGGCGCCGTCGCTCGGCGACGGGTCGTTCGATCTGACGTTGAAATTGCATGACGGCCGCGCGGTCAGAATGCGCGGGGCTAGGGCGGTTTCGGTGGAGGGTGAACTCGAAAGGCTAGTCGCCTTTGTCGAGCCCGCGTCGAACGGCAAGTTCGCGAAAGCCGTCGCCGCCGCGTCGCCCGCCAAGGAGCCGGAAAAATCTGCTGCATCGCTTCATCCCCTCGCCGGCGTATTCGCGCAGGCCCTTGAGAAGGGAGATATTCAGGCCGTATTCCAGCCGATCGTCCAATTCGAGACGGGCGTAGTCGTTGGATACGAGGCGCTGGCGCGGTGGCGAGGAGAGAAAGAGGGCGCCGATCGCGCGACCGCCGAGGAGCTTGTGCGCGCGGCGCAGGCGTCCGGAAAAGGGCGCGCGCTGGCGATGCTGATCCTGAACGCGGCCGCGGACTATCTTTCCGAGCAGATGAAACTGACGGATCGTGCTGACCTCTTCGTCGCAGTCAACCTCAGCGTCGCGCAGATCAGCGAGACTGGCTTCAGTCACGACATCCGGGCGCTGATCGCGAAAAAGCAGCTTCCGTCGCGCGCGCTTGTTCTTGAGCTTACGGAAACCGAGGCGCTTACCGATCTCGTCGCGGCCGAGAAAATATTCGGGGAAATGAAGGCCGCAGGCGCGGCGCTCGCTTTCGACGATTTTGGCGCGGGTTTCTCGTCGCTCGCTAATCTTGGCCGTTTCGAGTTCGACTATCTCAAGATAGACAAGTCCTTCGTCGCGGGGGCCGCTGCGGGCGGAGGACAGGCGAAGATCGTCCGAGCCATGGCGGCGCTCGGACGCGATATGGGTCTCACCGTAATAGCAGAAGGCGTCGAGACGCCGGAGCTCGTAGATGCGGCGCGAGATCTGGGCTGCGTTTTGGGTCAGGGCTTCGCCCTGGGCGTTCCCGCCGCAAGCGGCGCGAATGAGACTGGAACGGGCGATGCCTCGAAGGAACAGAGCAAGCGCGCCTTCTTTGGCGGCGGGCTGCGCTAGTTCAACGGCGCATCATCCGGTCTTACGGTCATCCACTCGCGCGACAACATGGCCTCTGTGACGCCGAGCTTCCGAAGCGCTTTGCTCCACGATTGCGACGCATCCTTGGCGAAGATAATCGCTTCATCGGCGTCGCAATGCGCCCAGGCGTTCATCGACAGCTCGTCTTCAAGTTGCCCTGCGCCCCATCCGGCATAGCCGATGGCGAGCATGTAGTGAGCGGGAGCTTCGCGCTGGTACCGCCGTCCGCCAATGTCAACGAGGATCTCGCGGCTCGCAGTGAGGCCAACGCCGGGCGCCACAACCAAGGTCGTCTCCAGGCGGTAGTCGAGCGTGTGCAGCACGACGCCGCGGTCAGTCTGCACGGGGCCGCCGAAATATACCGGATCGCCGCCCTTGCCTTCGCGGGGATCGATGTGGAGCTGCTCAAGCAATTCTCCGAATTCGATATCGGCGAGCGGTTTGTTGACGATGACGCCCATCGCGTGCTCCTCGTCATGGGCGCATATCGCTACGATAGAACGCTCAAAACGGGGATCGGTCATGTTAGGCATGGCGATAAGCAGCCGTCCGGTCAGAAAATCACGCTCGCGTGCGCCGCTGGAAGCTTTCTTTGACCTGCCCATGATGAAAGGCTATGCCGCGTCAGCTAGGATGACAAGGGAGTGGGCGCCGCCGCACGCCCGCCGGATCAACCCGCGAGGAGCCGCTATGTCCATATCCGTTGGCGACAAAGTGCCGAATGTGAACGTCATGCTTGCGACCTCTGAGGGGCCGCAGAAAGCAGAGACAGGCGACGTGCTGGGCAAAGGCAAAATTGCGTTATTCGCCGTTCCCGGGGCCTTCACGCCGACCTGTTCCGCGAAGCATCTGCCGGGCTTCATCGAAAATGCGCAAGCGCTCAAGAGCAAGGGCGTCGACAAGATCGTTTGCATGTCTGTCAACGATGCGTTTGTCATGAAAGCCTGGGGCGCGTCTCAGGATGCGCTGGGAAAAATCGAGATGCTCGCCGACGGAAATGGTGAGTTCACGCGCTCGCTCGGTCTTTCTCTTGACGGTCGAGGCTTCGGCATGGGCGAGCGCTCGCAAAGATTTTCAGCCATCATAGAAAACGGCGTAGTCCGCACGCTGAATGTTGAGGAGCCCGGCGCTTTCAAAGTTTCAAGCGCCGAGCATATGCTGGGCCAGCTGTAAGTCAGGCTGCTTGACGTCGACTCAGGCGGCGACGCTCGCGAGACCGTGTCGCGCGAGTTCATCGGCGCGCTCGTTGCCTGGGTCGCCGTCATGTCCCCGGACCCAGCGCCACTCGATAGCGCGGCCTGCGGAGAGGGCGTCCAGCGTTTCCCAGAGGTCCTTGTTTTTGACCGCCTTGCGGTCAGCGGTGCGCCAGCCGTTGCGCTTCCAGTTTTTCATCCACTGCGTGACGCCGTTCTTGAGGTACTGGCTGTCGGTGTGCAGCCGGATCGGCCCTGTCGTCGCGCGCAGGGCTTCGATGGCGGCCATCATCTCCATTCGGTTGTTGGTTGTCGCCGAAGCGCCGCCGCTCAGCTCGACTCGCTCGCTTCCGTTAAGGATGAGCACGCCCCAGCCCCCGGGCCCGGGGTTTCCGGCGCAGGCGCCGTCTGTGTAAATTTCTATCATGAGCCGGCTGCGTAGAGCGATTCAGGGGCGGCGTCCTCAAGGAACAGCAATAGGTCGCGATATTCAAGCGGGTCTTTTACGGTGACTAGGGCAGAAGCGTCCTGATTGAGCCAGTCGTAAAGCCGGGTCAGCAGGAAACGGATTGCACCGCCGCGCATCAGCGTGGGAAGAGCCTCAACTTCTTCGCGGCGGAGAGGACGGATTGACTTGTAGCCTTCAATCATCGCCGCAGCGCTGCGTGGGCGCCATGCCCGGTCGACAAAGCACCAAGAATTGAGCGTGATGGCGAGGTCGTAGGCGAGAAAGTCCGTGCACGCAAAATAGAAATCGATAACGCCCGACACTTCGTCGCCGCTGAAGAATACGTTGTCGGGGAAAAGATCCGCGTGAATTTGCCCGACGGGCAGCGCTTTTGGCCAATGCAAATCCAGATTGGCAAGGCTGTCTCCTATCAGCCGTTGCAGCCCGTGCGCGCAGCGGTCGGCGCCTTCTGCGCAAGCGACGGCGAGAGCGTTCCATCCTTTGGGGCCGAGCGCGTTGGCGCGACTGGATTTGAAATCCGCCGTTGCGTTGTGAAGCCTGGCGAGCATGGCGCCGGCCGCCCGGCAGTCTTCTACAGACGGTTTCATTCTCGCCTTTCCCTCAAGGAAAGAGATAATCACCGCCGGTCTGTCGAGCATGCGCTGGAGAACGACGCCCCGCTTGTCCGGAATAGGCGCCGGAGCGGGCACTCCGTTTCGTGACGCATTCGCCATCAAGTCGAGAAAATAGGGAAGATCCGATTCGGCGACGCGCTTTTCGAACAGCGTCAGGAAGTAGCGGCCCTGATCGGTAACGAGGGAATAGTTGGTGTTTTCGACGCCTTCGCGAACGCCCTCGAAAGACGTGAGGCTTCCGATGGCGTATTTGTCGAGAAACCCTGCGAGTGTTGCTCTGTCGACGTGCGTATAAACGGCCACAAGACCTACCCGGCCATCATCATCGGCGTTTTAAACACCACATTCTCAACAGCTGTCTCCACAGTTTCAATGCAAAGCTCAAATCGCGATGCGAGGCGCGCCAGCAGGGATTCAACCAGCTCCTCTGGCGCGGAGGCGCCGGCCGTAACGCCTACGGTCCTGACGTTTTCGAAGAGGTCGAGGTCACATTTTGCAGGGTCGTCGACAAGGAGCGCCCGGTCGGCGCCAGCCGCGAGAGCCGTGTCGACTAGCCTGTTCGAATTGGAAGACGCTGCAGAACCGATGACAACAACAAGATCGGCTCCTGGCGCGATGCGTTTCACCGAAGTCTGACGGTTTGTCGTCGCATAACAGATGTCGGCTGTGCGGGGCCCTTCTATCCAGGGAAAACGCGTCTTCAGCGCCACGATAATTTCCTCCGCATCGTCGACCGAGAGCGTCGTCTGGGTGACGTAGGCGAGGAGGCGCGAGGGCGCCGGGACGCTTTTTGCTTTCTCCGCCGTTTCGATGAGCGTGACGGAGCCGGGCGGGACCTGCCCCATAGTCCCTTCGACCTCGGGATGGCCGGCATGGCCGATTAGAAGAACGTGCCGCCCGCGTGACACATGTCTGCGCGTTTCGGCGTGCACTTTCTGGACGAGCGGGCAGGTGGCGTCGATGGTCAGGAGCGCGCGGGCGGCGGCGGCCTCATGTACGGCCTTAGGAGCCCCATGGGCGGAAAAAATCAGAGGCCGGTCGGCGGGCGCCGCAGCGATATCTTCGATGAACACGGCGCCCATGGCCCTAAGCCGGCCGACGACATGGGTGTTGTGGACGATCTCGTGGCGCACATAGACCGGCCGCCCGTACGAGGCGAGAGCATCCTCCACGGTGCGGATCGCCCGTTCGACCCCTGCGCAGAAACCTCTCGGAGAGGCCAGTCTTACTGTCAGGCGCCGATTTGCGGCCATCGCCATTTCCGTTCAACCTTTTCGCCGCCAGCCCGTGAGACCGGCAAGTCGCCCCTTCCGGAGCCCGCCCCGTTGCGCTGCCAGCGCTGAGACGCTAGGACGTTGAACCTCGGAAAACTGGCGCGCATGCGGCGCAAACCCGGCGATCTCCGGGGATTTTCAAGATGATATAGGGGTTTGCGTTGATGAAAAAAGCGTTAGCGGTCGCGCTTTTCGCCGCAGCCGCCGCCTCGGCGGGGTGCGCCAGCGGAGCGAGCAAGGAAGCCCGCGCAGCCCGCAAGGCCAACCCGGCCCCGTGCCCCAATGTCGTTGTGTTGTCCGATGCGGACAGGATCATTGAATTCGACGGGGAGCCGACGCTCGAAAACGTCGCCTATTCCGGTGAGATCGTTAATGTAGAGCTGAACTGCCGCTACTATGCGGACAAGCCGATCGACGCCAGCCTCAAGGTCGATCTCGCCTTCGGCAAGGGTCCGAAAGGCGTCGCTGGCAATCGCGAGTTCAAATATTTCGTCGCCGTCACGCGGACCAACCTAGAAGTCATCGAAAAGGCCGTGTTTACGGTCCCCGTCAAATTTGATTCCGATGACTCAGACTCAGTCCGTCTGACCCACGAGAAGATCAACGAGATCATTATTCCGCGGGCAGGTGAGAGTACGTCGGGCACCAATTTCGAAGTTGTCGTCGGTCTTGTTCTGACGCCGCAGCAGGCGATCTACAATCGCTCAGGCAAGAGTCTGAAGTTTCCGAACCTTTGATGACGCTAACTGATGAGCTTTCAGCAATCGTCGGCGCCGCGTTCGCCGACGAAGACCTCGCCCCGTCATTGGGCAGGGTGAAGGCGTCCGACCGCCCTGATCTGGCGCAATTTCAATGCAACGGCCCATTGGCTGCTGCGAAAGCGTCGAAACGAAATCCACGCGAAATCGCCGAGGCAATTGTGAAGCGGTTGAGCGCCGACCGCAGGTTCTCGGCGGCGTCTATTGCAGGCCCCGGCTTCATCAACATTACGCTTGAAGACAGTTTCATCGCATCACGCCTGGAAGCTCTTGGCGCCGATGGTAAGCTCGGCGCTTGGGCCAACCCGGCCCCTGAAGAGATCGTCCTGGATTATGGCGGGCCGAACGTCGCCAAGCCGCTGCATGTCGGCCACCTCCGCTCGGCGATCATTGGCGAGTCGCTGAAGCGGCTATTCCGGCTCGCGGGAGATACGGTGCACGCCGACGTTCACCTCGGCGACTGGGGTCTGCAGATGGGGCAGCTGCTCTCCGAGCTGGAGTTGCGCCGGCCTGATCTTCCGTATTTCGACGAAAAAAAGGTCGGTCCGTTCCCTGTCGAGTCGCCGATTTCTCTCTCCGATCTAGAGGAGATGTATCCTGTGGCCTCGGCCGCCTGCAAAGCCGATCCGGCGCGCGCCGATCTGGCGCGCAAGGCGACAAAGGCCCTGCAGGACGGCCGGCCGGGCTACCGCGCGCTGTGGCGGCATTTCGTCGATCTCTCCGTGAAAGCGCTCAAGGCCGACTATCGTGACCTCGGCGTCGATTTCGATCTGTGGAACGGGGAAGCGGCTGTCGACCCGCTTATCGCTGAGATGACAGCCGATCTCGAAGCTAAGGGATTGGTCGAGCGATCTGACGGCGCGCAGATCATCCGCGTGGCTCGCGACGACGACAAGAAAACGGTGCCGCCGATCATCCTCGTCAATTCCGAGGGGGCTGTCGGCTACCATGCGACCGATATCGCGACAATCATCGACCGGGTGCGCCAGTTCTCGCCCGACCGCATGCTCTACGTCGTCGATAATCGGCAAGCGCTGCATTTTGAGCAGGTGTTCCGGGCCTCGGAACTTGCCGGCTATTTCCCGGAAGGGCGCCTCGAGCATCTCGGCTTCGGCACGATGAACGGCAAGGACGGAAAGCCGTTCAAGACGCGCGCCGGCGACGTCGTCAAACTTCGCGATCTGATCGACATGGTCGACGCGAAAGCGCGCGAGCGTCTTGCGGAAGGCGGCCTCGCAGAAGGCTATGACGCAGAGGAGCTCGCCGACGTCGCGCGGAAAGTCGGGGTTTCGGCCCTGAAATTCGCGGACCTATCGAACCCTCGCACCACCGATTATGTTTTCGACCTCGACCGGTTCACCGCTTTCGAAGGCAGGACCGGCCCTTATCTCCTTTACGCCAGCGTCAGAGTGCGTTCTGTCCTGCGAAAGGCGAAAGAGGCCGGCGTCGGCGAGCCAGGCTCGCTCGTCATCGACGCTGGAGAGGAGCGCGATCTCGCTCTACGGCTCCTGAGCTTCGGCGACGCCGTCCGCCTGGCCTACGAGAAGCGAATGCCGCATTTCCTCTGCGAGCACGCTTTCCTGCTCGCCCAAGCGTTTTCAAAATTTTATGCGAGCTGCCGGATCGTCGATGAGCCGCGGGCCGAGTTGCGGGCTTCGAGACTGGCCTTAGCCGCTGTTACGGGGCGCCAGCTGGATCTCGCTCTGGGCGTTCTGGGCATAGACGTTCCCGTACGGATGTAAGTTTTCCAGTATTTTTCCACAGCGTGCAGGCGTTTTTCTGAACCGGCTGAAAAATCCGCGCGTGCGCCACGCATAAACTATTGAAAAAGCTAGAAATTCTTGAAAACTGCGGTGAGCATGTTGCGCTGCGGCAACGTGTCTTGAGAACTTCTGATTTCTGCAAGACGCCTGTCACAGCGCTGTTACCTTTCGCGCATAGTGGGCGTGTTCATTGAGGCGCATGGCGTGTTGGGGCTTGGCGTCTTTCACCTGTAACCGGCTTGGGGATAAGCATGATGAAAAAGATGAAGATGGCGGCCGCCAGCGCGGCCGCGATCGCGATCGCGACGGGGCTTTCGGGCGCCGCTTTCGCGCAGTCGACGACCGCTGATATTCGCGGCGCTGTCACAGATACGGCCGGGGCGCCGGTCAGCGGCGCTGTCGTTACGATTACCGACATGCGCACGGGCACGACCAGAACCGTGCGGACCGGATCAAACGGCGGGTACGCCGTCCGCGGGCTTGATGTTTCAGGCGACTACTCCGTGAAGGTCGATACAGACCAGTATGCGGACGAGACCGTTTCCGGCATTCGGCTCTCGCTCGGCGATACGACGGTCGTAAACTTCGACCTTGAAGGCTCGGCGGGCAGCGACGAGATCGTTGTTGTTGCGACGCGCTCCACGACTGGACAGCTTGCGACGGGACCGGCGGCCAGCTTCGATCTCGCCGACCTTCAGGAATCGCCCGCAATCGATCGGGATATCAAAGATATTCTGAGGACCGACCCGCGCATCTTCATCGACGAATCATTCGGCAACGGCCTGCAGTGCGCCGGCGCCAGCCCGCGCTTCAACAGCCTCACTGTCGACGGCATCCGTCTCAACGACAACTTCGGGCTTAACGCCAACGGCTACCCGACGGAGCGCCTGCCATTCCCGTACGATGCGATCAACCAAGTCGCCGTCGAGCTGGCTCCATTTGATGTTGAGTATGGCGGGTTCACAGGCTGTAACATTAACGCCGTCACCCGTTCCGGCTCCAATGAGTTTCATGGCTCCGCCTGGGGTGACTGGACCAGCAACTCCCTGCGCGGCGGATCGATCGAAGGATCTTCCTTCGATAAGGGCGACTATGATGAATTCCGCTTCGGCGCCACTATCGCCGGCCCGATCCTGAAGGACCGTCTGTTCTTCTTCGCGGCATACGAAAAAATCAATGAAACAGAAGTGCTGGCGCGCGGTCCTGCGGACGCCGGCGCCATCGGCGTCCAAGGCGTCAGCCAGGCTCAGCTTGATCTGATCGCCAGCCTTGCCCAGTCCCTGTACGGCATCACGCCGACGCCGCTCCCGGCTTCATATGGCGAAGACGATGAAAAAATCCTCGTCAAGCTTGACCTGAACATCACCGACAATCACCGGGCGTCGTTCACCTATAACCACAATAATGGGTTCAATCTGACGGGTTCGGATACCGGTCCGACCGAATATGAGTTCTTCGATCATTACTATCTCAGGAGCACCAAGCTGGTCTCCTACTCAGGCCAGATATTCTCGGACTGGACTGACAATTTCTCGACCGAGCTGCGCGTTTCGCAAACCACTAACGATACGGGGCAGAATTCCGTCAACGGGACCGATGTTGGCGAAATTCAAATCCGCACGTTCAACAATGGTCAGTCTGCGACCGTCTATCTCGGCGCAGACGACTCGCGTCACTCGAACAAGCTCGACACAAAAACCCTGAACATCAAATTCGTCGGCGACTACGATTTGAATGAGCACCACATCAAGTTTGGGTATGAGCGCGAGCGGGTTGAAGTATTCAATCTGTTTATCCAACACACTGAGGGCGAATACCGTTTCGACCGGTTTAGCTCGGTGGGTATGAACCCGAACTCGAACATCGATGATTTCGCCATCGGCCTAATCGACGACATTTTCTATGGCAACGCAGTTGGCAGCAACAATCCAGATGACGGTGCTGCGAACTTCGCCTTCACCACCAATTCTGCGTATATCCAGGATCAGTGGAGCCTCGACCAGTACGGGCTCACGCTGACCGCCGGGTTGCGCTACGACTGGTATTCCTCGAAGGACGTTCCCGCTTACAACGCCAACTTTGAGGCGCGCAACGGGTACGCCAACACGGAAACGTTCGACGGGCGCGGAATTATTCAACCGCGCTTCGGCTTTGAATGGGAAGCGCTGGACAATCTTCGCATTCATGGCGGCGGCGGCATCTTCTCGGGCGGAAATCCGAACGTCTGGTTGTCGAACAGCTATCAGAATGACTCTATCACCACTCTTCAGCGCACCCAGTTCGACGTGCTCGCCAGCTCGCTTACCTGGGTTGAAGACGAGGGCGGAATGGGCCGGCCGTTCTGGGGCGTGCCGCAGAACCTGTACAATGATGTAGCGAACGGCACGGCCGCGAATGGCGGCGTCAACGCTGTCGATCCGGATTTCGATATCCCGTCGCAGTGGAAGGCTGCTATCGGCGCTGTCTATGACTTCAGCGCGGGCCCACTCGGCCAAGATTATACGCTGATGGTTGATTTCCTTTACACGAAAGATCGCGCTGCGGCGGCTGTCGTCGACGCCACGCTCGAACAGATCGGGACCGCGCCTGATGGGCGTCCGATTTACAAGTCGATAGACCGGGCTGATCCGGATTGCGTTACGCCCGCCGCCGCTGCTTGCGATACGCGTGCTTTCAATCAGGATTTCATCCTGACTAATAATGATGGCGGCGAGCAGAAAGTCCTCTCGGCGGCTCTCTCGAAACGCTATGACTTTGACAACAACTGGCGCGCGAACTGGACGCTCGCGTATGCGTTCGTCGACGCGAAGGACCGAAACCCGATGACGTCGTCGGTGGCTTTCTCCAACTTCGCCAACTTCTCGACGACTGACCCGAACCATCCGGAACTGGCCAATTCAAACTATGAAGTGCCACACCGGATTACGCTTCGCGCCGGGGCAGGCAAAATGTTCTTTGGAGACTACGAAACGAAAATCAATCTGACGGGCGTCATCTCGCAGTCGCGCCCGTACAGCTTTGTGTTCGGCGCCTCCGGTGACGCTTTCGGCGACACGCTCGACAATCGTCATCTGCTTTACGTGCCGACTGGACCGAGCGACCCGAACGTGATCTTCGTTCCGGGTTTTGATACCGCGACATTCTTCAATGTCATCAACGATCTCGGACTCGACAAGTATGCCGGAGGGATCGTGCCGCGTAACGAATTCCAGTCCGACTGGTATTCGCAATGGGATATCCGGATCGAACAAGAAATTCCGGGCATTCTCGGCGGCCACAGAGGGTCGATCTTCGTGGTTCTCGACAACGTCGGCAACCTGATCAACGACAAGTGGGGCGTCATCAATCAGGCGGGGTTCCCGGGCAACGTCCAAGTTGCAAACATCAACGAGGCTGCGAGTTGCGCTCAGTGCGCGGCCGGTTCGCGCTTCGGCCCGAATGGGGAGTATATCTTCACCGGCTTCAACAATATCAGCCCGGATACTATCCAGTCTCCGATCACAAACGCCTCCGTATGGGAGATACGCTTCGGCGTTCGCTACTCGTTCTAGCGAACAGGATTTTCACCAATCATAAGAAAGGGCGGCCTTCGGGCCGCCCTTTTTCATTACACAGAGAGCTCGACGCTCAGGCCGGCTGGCCGATCAGGCGAAAGAATCGAGCCTCCATCTTCGGATCGTCGCGGAAAGCGCCGGTCATCGCCTGGGTGACGCAGGAGACTTCCGTTTTATGGACGCCTCTCGTCGAGATGCACTGATGTTCGGCGTCGATGAGGACGGCGACGCCGCGCGGCTCCAGCGCTTTCTCGATGGCGTCTGCGATCTGGTTGGTCAGCGTCTCCTGACTTTGCAGCCGGTGCGCGTAGGCGTCGACGACGCGGGCGAGCTTGGAAATGCCGACGACTTTCGTGGAAGGCAGGTACGCCACATGGGCCATACCGATCAACGGCTGGATGTGGTGCTCGCAATGGCTTTCGACGCGGATATTCTTGAGGAGGACGATATCGTCATAGCCGGCCACCTCCTCGAAGGTGCGGGAGAGGATATCCACCGGATCTTCGGCGTAACCTGAAAGGAATTCCTCATAGGCGTCGACGAAGCGTTTGGGCGTGTCGATGAGGCCTTCGCGGGCAGGATTCTCGCCGAAATAGGCGAGGAGGGTCCTCACCGCCTCTTCGGCGTCCTTGCGGGCGGGGCGCGGGTTCGCGGAAACGGTTTTCAACGCGACGGTTTCAGCGGACATCTCAGGACTCCTTGATCGTACGGACGAGATTGGCGAGTTCGATGGCGGAGAGCGCAGCCTCCGCGCCCTTGTTGCCGGCCTTGGTTCCGGCGCGCTCAATGGCTTGTTCGATCGTGTCGACCGTGAGCACGCCGAATGTCACCGGCACGCCCGTATCATGCGCAACGGCGGCGATCCCTTTGGCGGCTTCGCCGGCGACATAATCGAAATGCGCGGTCGCGCCCCGGATGACGCACCCGAGAGCTACAATGGCGTCGTAACGACCTGTCTCAGCGAGCTTCCTAGCAATGAAGGGAACCTCAAAGGCGCCGGGCGCTACAGCGACGTCGATCGCCTTGCTGTCTACGCCGCTGCGGACGAGCGCGTCCTTCGCGCCGGCGAGCAGGCGCTCGACGATGAAATCGTTCCAGCGCGTCGAGACGATGGCGAGGCGCAGCCCCGCGCCGCTCATCGCGCCTTCGTAAGTTCTGGTCATCTATCGCTCCTTATCCGGTCGCCCGCAGCGGATCCCGCGCGCGCTCATGAGCGCGGCGATAATCCTGAAGCGCTTTGACGGTGATGATTTTTAAGCCGTGTTTCTCAGCGAAAATTTCAAGATCGGGCAGACGAGCCATCTCTCCGTCGTCGCGCATCACTTCGCAGATCATGGCGGCGGGAGTCAGACCCGCGAGATTTGCAAGATCGACGCTCGCCTCGGTCTGGCCGCCGCGGGCGAGAACGCCGTCCTCGGCCGCGCGCAAGGGAAACACGTGGCCGGGCGTGACGATATCGGCGGGGCCCGCCTTCGGATCGATCAGCGTGCGCATCGTATGAGCGCGGTCATAAGCTGAAATGCCGGTCGTGACGCCTGCCGCCGCCTCGACCGAAACCGTGAACGCTGTGCCGAATCCGGAGCGGTTCTCTTCCTGTCGCACCATCAGGGGCAGGCGGAAACGGTCGATGAGAGCCCCCGTCATAGAGAGGCAAATCAGGCCTCGGCCTTCCTTTGCAAAGAAGTTGACCTTTTCCGGCGTGATGAAATCAGCAGCGAGAGCGAGGTCGCCTTCGTTTTCGCGGTCCTCATCGTCAACGATGATGACGATTTCGCCGGTCTTGAAGGCGGCGAGCGCCTCCGAAACTGTCGCAATTGGCATCAACGCGCTCCTTCCCTGATGAATCCGTGTTCGGAGAGAAAATGTTTCGACAGGCCGGTCGCCGCGTCGGGCTTCAGCAGCCGTTCGACATATTTGGCGAGGATATCGACTTCGAGGTTTACGCGGTCGCCGGGCTTCTTGCGCGGCAGGACCAGCTTTTCCTGGCTGTAGGCGATCAACGTCACATCGAACCAGTCAGGGCCGGCATGGACGACCGTCAGCGAGGCGCCGTCGATGGCGATGAAGCCTTTCGGCACGATATAGCGCATGAGATCGCGTGGCGCTTCGACGGTCAGCCACAGCGCGTCGGCGTCCGGCCGGAACGACTTGATAGCGCCGGTCGCGTCCACATGGCCCTGCACATAGTGTCCGCCGAGCCGCGTTGTCGGCAGCACGGCGCGCTCAAGGTTGACGCCGTCGCCTTCTTTCAGCATTCCGAGACTAGTCTTTGCGAGCGTTTCCGGCGCTAGGCCGACGCTGAAGGACGAAGCGCCGAAAGCAGTCACGGTCAGGCAGACGCCATTCACCGCAATCGAATCGCCGAGCGCCATTCCGTCCAGCGCCGCCTTCGCTGCGATGGCGAGCTGATAGCCGCCGTCCTTGCGGGTTACAGCAGCAATCTTGCCGATTTCTTCAACGAGCCCGGTGAACATCAGCGCGCTCCCTTCCGACGGATGCGGCCGGTCACCAGAATGTCGGGGCCGATCTGTTCCGTCGCGACATCCTCAAGCGCCAGAGCATCAGCCAGCCTCATCGCGCCCGAACCGCCGACCGGCGAATTCCCGCCGCCCCCGATAATGACCGGCGCGATAAAGGCCTGAATTTCATCGACGAGTCCGGCGTCGAAGAACCCGCCATGCGCTCCAGCGCCGCCTTCGACGAGAACGCTCAAGACGCCGCGCGCTTTCAGGGCGCGCAGCAATTCCGCGAGATCGACCCGCCCGTCATGGTCTGCCGGCAGAACAAGCGCTTCGACTCCGAGCGCGCGGTATACATCCAGCCGGTCGGCGGAGGCGGCGGCCGTCGTTGCGATCAGCGCGCCCTTGCCGACGCGGTCATAGACATGGGCGCCGGGGGGCGTCCGCCCCGCCGTGTCGATCACCACCCGCAACGGATGGGCCGGCTCGACCTCGGGCGTGCGGACCGTAAGCGCCGGATCATCGGCGATAACGGTGCCGGCGCCGACAATGACCGCATCGACCTTCTGGCGCAGACGGTGGCCGCGCTCGCGGGCGAGAGACGAGGTGATCCATTTGCTTTCGCCGGAGGCCGTGGCGATCTTGCCGTCGAGGCTAATGGCGAATTTGGCGATCACATAGGGCCGGTGGGAAACAAGGCCGTGAAGCCAGAAGCGATTCAGATGGCGCGCTTCCGCTTCCAGCACGCCGCTGCGGACTGTGATTCCCGCCGTCTTGAGCCGCGCCGCGCCGCCCGCGGCGATCGGGTTCGGATCGGCGAGAGCGTAGACGACCTTAGCCGCGCCGCTGGCGAGGATGGCGTCGACGCAGGGCGGTGTGCGGCCGAAGTGATTACAGGGCTCCAGGGTGACGTAGACCGTCGCGCCGCGCGCCTTTTCGCCAGCAGCGGCGAGCGCCATCGTTTCGGCATGCGAGGTTCCAGGCCCCATATGCCAGCCTTCGCCGACAACCGCGCCGTCCCTGACGACGACGGAGCCCACCAGCGGATTGGGCGAGGCGAAGCCTTCGCCCTTTCGGGCAAGCTCTAGAGCGCGGCTCATATGGCGGGCGTCTTCGCCCATGAAAAAACCCCGGTCACGAACGGACTCGGGGCGTGGACATTCTGCTCATCGCCTACGCGAACCCGGACGCACAAGCGCCTTGGCGATCGCGCAGACTTTGCAGCCTGCCGGACCTTCTCTCATCCGGACTGTAACCGTCGGCCCTGGAATCTCACCAGCTCCTGCTCCGCGCCGGGCGAAACGCCCTTTGCTCGGCTCGCGGGCTTGTCGGCGCCGTCCCGAAGGATACTGGCCGCATTACCGCCGGTGGGGACTTTCACCCCGCCCCGAAGATCCTATCTCGCGGATTATTCCGCAATTGCTATATAGCGCGCGGTCAAGGGCCGTTCAACATCGCTCGGCGCCTCCTCCGGAAAGGACCTCTTTCGATGCTCACGCCCCGTCGCCAGCCCGCCGAATGGACGCCTCACGAGGCGGTGTGGATCGGCTGGCCGAGCGCCGCCGACCTTTGGGAAGAGGATCTGGGACCGGCGCAGGAGGAGGTGGGCGAATTCATCCGGTCCATCCTGCTCCCGGATCCGGACGACGAGATCGGCGCGCAGACGCGCGGCGAAAAGGTCAACCTGGTCTACCGGGGAGATGAGGCGCGCGTCGCCGCTGAGGCGTTGCGGCTCGGCTTGCCGGATCCGCGCATGATGCGGCTGGTGGAAGCGCCCATCGGCGACGTGTGGCTGCGCGACACGGGGCCGATCTTCACGGTGGGCGAAGGCGGGGAGCGCGTCGCCAGCGCCTTCCGTTTCAACGGCTGGGGCGGAAAATACGAGCTTCCCGACGATGGTCGTATTGCGGACATAATCGCCGGGGAGGCGAACGTCCGCCTGCGCCGCTTCGACGGCCTCGTCGCCGAGGGCGGGGCGCTTGAGCCGGACGGCGAGGGGACCGTCATCACCACGCGCCAGTGCCTGCTTAATGCGAACAGGAACCCTTCTCTGTCGGAGCGCGACATTGAGGACGTTCTACGTCTCGCCGTCGGCGCGGAAAAAGTCATCTGGCTCGACGATGGGCTCCTTGGCGATCACACGGACGGACATGTGGACAACCTCGCCCGCTTCATCGCGCCCGGAAAGGTCGTCTGCATGCGTGCGAGCGGCAATGACGATCCGAACAAGGACATTCTGAACGCCATACGGCGCGCGCTAGAATCGGCGACCGATGCTGCGGGCCGGCGTCTGGAAGTCATTACTATTCCGTCGCCGGGTCTTGCGCTGCTCGATGAGGAGCCAGCCCCGGCCAGCCATATGAACTTTTACATCTCGAACCATGCGCTCGTCATGCCGTCCTATGCGGGACTGACGGGCCGCGAGGAAGAGGCGGCGGAAGCGCTGGAGATTTTAGAGAAGGAAGTCGATCGCAAGCATTTCTATGCGATCGATTCCTCGGCGCTGCTGTCGGGCGGCGGGTCGTTCCACTGCATCAGCCAGCAGCAGCCGCGCTGAGGCCTAATCGCCCCACACCTGCTTGATGCGTCTATCCCGTCCGCACCCGGAACGATAGTAAGCGTATTTCGCCTTGTTCTTCTTGTAGTAGTCCTGGTGATAGTCTTCCGCTTCCCAGAACTGCAGACGTTCGCGGATCGGCGTGACGATCTTTGCGCTGATCTCCTTCTCCGCCTCGGCGACGGCTGCTTCCGCTTCGGCGCGCTCGCTGCCGCCCAACACGAAGATGGCCGACGTGTAGGAATGGCCTCGGTCGCAGAACTGCCCGCCGTCGTCGAGCGGGTCGATATGGCGGAGAAAATAGTCGACAAGCTGTCGATAACTGACGATGGCGGGATCGTAAGTGACCTCGACCGCTTCGAGATGTCCCCTGTGGTTGCGGTAGGTAGGATTTTGAAGCTCGCCGCCCGAATAGCCTGAGACGGCTTTCTCTACACCTTCAAGCTTTTCGAAATCCGCTTCCACGCACCAGAAGCACCCCCCCGCGAAGACGGCCGTGGCGGGTTCGGCGGCTCGCGTCGGCGCGGCGAGCGCAAGCAGTACGGCCAAGGCGGCGCCGAGAGCGGAAAGCTTCAGGACAATACGGGAACGGAACATACGGTCTCCTGATGGTTTCCGAGAGTATACGCAAGCCGGGGAAAAGCAGGGGTCACGATAGCGTCAGGGGAGAACCCGCCGCCGTGAAGAATTGTCAGGCCGTGCGATTGCCGGTAACCAGCGTTGACGGTCCTGCCGCCTTTCCATGGAGATCCAGCCCGATGTTTCGTCGCGATCCGTTCGCCAAGGCCAGAAAAATTTCGCCGCCTAAGGTCGAGCGCCGGCCGGTGACGGTGACCCAGCATGGGGAGACGCGGACGGACGATTATGCGTGGCTCCGGGACGAAAACTGGCGCGAGGTGCTGCACGACCCTTCGCTTTTGCGCGCGGACATCCGCGCCATGCTGGAAGCCGAAAACGCCTATTACGCGCAAGTGACGGAAAATCTTGCGCCTTTGCGCGAGAAGCTGTTCGCGGAGATGCGCGGCAAGATCAAGGAGGACGATTCGAGCGTTCCGCTTCCGCACGGTCCGTGGAAATACTGGCGCGAGTATCGCGAGGGCGGCGAGTATCCGGTCTACAAGCGCGCGCCGCGTACGGGCGGCGAAACGGAAACGTTGCTGGACGGCGACATTGAGCGTGGCGACAGCGTTTTTTTCAACATCGGTGACGTATCGCACAGCCCTGACCACAAGTTGCTCGCCTACGCGCTCGACCGGGTCGGGTCGGAAAACTACGCCATCCGTGTGCGGGATCTGGAGACGGGCGAGGATTTGCCCGAAGCCATCGAGCTTGCGAGCGGCGAAGGGGCGGTGTGGGCCGCCGACAGTTCCGGCTTCTTTTACGTGGAGCGCGACGCACACCAGCGGCCGAAGCGGGTGAAATATCACAAGCTGCGCACTGCACCTGCGGGCGATCGCATCGTTTACGAAGAGCCGGACGACGGTTTCTTCTTGCATATCGGCAAGACGCTAAGCGGCGACTATGTCCTGATTTCGTGCGGCGATCACACGACGAGCGAAGTGCGCACCGTCCCTGCGCGCGCCCCTGAAAGCGAGCCTCTTCTGATCGCACCGCGGGAGCAGGGGGTTGAATATTCTGTCGACCATCGCGGCGACGAGTTCATCATTCTTACGAACGCCGACGGCGCGGTCGATTTCAAGATCGTCGCTGCGCCCGCAGCCTCGCCAAAACGCGAGCGCTGGCGTGATCTGGTGCCGCACGTCGCGGGCAATCACATTCTCTATGTGATCGTCTTCGCCGATTACATGGTCCGACTCGAACGGAGGGATGCGCTGCCGCATATCGTCGTCACTGACAAGAGCGGGAAAAGCCATGAAATCACTTTCGACGAGCCGGCTTTCGAACTGCATCTGATCGAAGGCTATGAGTTCGATACTGGTGTCATCCGCTATATTTACGATTCGCCTTCGACGCCGGCGGAGACCTACGATTACGACATGGCGGCCCGCACGCGCGTGCTGCTGAAGACGCAGGAAGTGCCGAGCGGGCACGACAAGTCACGCTATGTCGTCGAGCGCCTCGATATTCCGGCTGCGGATGGCGCGCTCATTCCGGTCACGCTGTTGCATCGCCGAGAAACGCCGATCAAAGGCGGGGCGCCGGTGCTGCTCTATGGCTACGGCTCCTACGGCCTCACTATTCCCGCCGACTTCTTCACCAGCGTGCTGCCTCTCGTCGATCGCGGCATGAGCTATGCGATCGTTCACATGCGGGGCGGCTCGGCGCGCGGTCGCCAATGGTATCTCGACGGCAAGATGGAGAAGAAACAGAACACGTTCGACGATTTCATCGCCGCCGCCGAAGGACTCATCGAACGCCACTATACAAAGGCCGGCAAGATCGTCATCTACGGCGGCAGCGCCGGGGGCCTGCTGGTCGGCGCGAGCGTCAACCAAAGACCGGACTTGTTCGCTGGCGTTCTAGCCGCGGTGCCGTTCGTTGATGTGCTCAACACAGTGTCGGATGAGACATTGCCTTTGACGCCGCCGGAGTGGAACGAGTGGGGCGATCCGATCAGGAGCAAGGAACAGTACGGCTGGATCCGCGCCTATTCCCCTTACGAGAACATTCGCGCGAAGAGCTATCCCCCGATCATGGCGACTGGCGGGCTCGCTGATTACCGCGTCACCTACTGGGAGCCGGCGAAATGGATCGCGCGGCTGCGCGCCGTGGCGAAGGGCGGGCCGTTCGTGCTGCGCATGAATATGGAAGCCGGCCACGGCGGCGCCGCGGCGCGTTTCGAACGGCTCGACGAACGCGCGCATCTTTATTCGTTCGCGCTGAAATGCGTCGGTCTGGAGGACGCGGAGCCCTTATGAGGCTAGCGCGCGCCGAAAACCCGCTCGAAGATCAGGTCGACATGGCGCGTATGGGCGCCGAGATCGAATAGCGCGTCGAGCTTTTCCGGCTTCAGGCGGGCGGCCACATCCTTGTCGGCCTTGAGATTATCCAGGAACGCGCCTTCGCCGCGCCAAGCAGGCATGGCGTTCCGCTGAACGAGCCGGTACGCGTCTTCGCGCGATACGCCCGCTTGAGTCAGCGCCAGCAGCACCGACTGCGAGTGAACGAGGCCGCCTAGCCTGTCGAGGTTCTCCCGCATTCGTTCGGGATAGACGACGAGTTTTTCAATCACTCCGGCGAGCCGCTGCAAGGCGAAGTCGAGATGTACGGTGGCGTCGGGGCCTATGCCGCGCTCGACCGAGGAGTGGGAAATGTCGCGCTCGTGCCAGAGCGCCACGTTCTCCATTGCGGGTATCACGCACATGCGGACGAGCCTGGCGAGGCCAGTCAGGTTTTCGGTGAGAACGGGATTTCGCTTGTGCGGCATCGCCGAGGAGCCTTTCTGACCCTCGGAGAAATACTCCTCCGCTTCCAGCACCTCCGTGCGCTGAAGGTGCCTAATTTCAATGGCAAGATGCTCGACAGAAGAGGCGATGACGCCTAGCGCGGCGAAATACGCCGCGTGCCTGTCGCGCGGTATTACCTGCGTCGAAACAGGCTCAACCGAAAGGCGGAGTTTTTCAGCCACATGAGCCTCGACGGCGGGATCGATATTGGCGAACGTCCCGACGGCGCCCGAAATCGCGCACGTGGCTATTTCCTCGCGCGCCGCGACAAGCCTGGCGCGGCAGCGCGTGAATTCCGCATAGAAGGTCGCAAGTTTCAGCCCGAATGTCGTCGGTTCGGCGTGAATGCCGTGGCTGCGTCCGACGCACAAGGTCGTCTTGTGTTCGTAGGCGCGCTTCCTGAGCGCCGCCAGTACGCGGTCGAGCCCGGCAAGAAGCAGATCCGCGGCGCGCGCAAGTTGCACTGAGAGGCAGGTGTCGAGCACGTCGGACGATGTCATGCCCTGATGCACGAAGCGCGCTTCAGGACCGACGATCTCAGACAGGTGAGTCAGGAACGCGATGACGTCGTGCTTCACCTCGCGCTCAATCGCGTCGATACGCTCGATATCGAACACGGCGGGCCCGCCCTTTTCCCAGACTTTTTTCGCCGCCTCTTTCGGTATGACCCCAAGCTCGGCCATCTTGTCGGCGGCATGGGCCTCAATCTCGAACCAGATACGGAACTTTGTCTCAGGTGCCCAGATCGACGCCATTTCTTCTCGTGTATATCTCGGGATCATTATCTCTCGCCTGCTACCAGTCCAGAACCACCTTGCCCGACTGGCCGGAGCGCATCACGTCGAAGCCCTTCTGGAACTCCGTCGCGGGATAGCGATGCGTGATGATCGGCGCAAGGTTCAGGCCCGCCTGGAGCAGCGCGCCCATCTTGTACCAGGTCTCGAACATGCGCCGGCCGTAGATGCCTTTGATCTCCAGCCCCTTGAAAATCACCTTGTCCCAGTCGATCCCGGCGCCGTTGGGCATGATGCCGAGCATGGCGATCTTGCCGCCGTGATTCATAGTGTCGAGCATTGAGGCGAAGGCTTGCGGGACGCCGGACATTTCGAGACCCACGTCAAACCCTTCGGTCATCTTCAGCTCGGCCATGACCTCGCGCAGATTGTCCCGGCTTACATTGACGGCGCGCGTCGCGCCCATTGTCCTCGCAAGGCCGAGACGGAATTCGTTGACGTCGGTGACGACAACGTTCCGGGCGCCGACGAAACGCGCGACCGCCGCCGCCATGATGCCGATAGGACCGGCGCCGGTAATCAGCACGTCCTCGCCGACGAGATCGAAGGCGAGGGCGGTGTGAACCGCATTGCCGAACGGATCAAAAATGGCGGCCAGCTCGTCCGGCACGTCGTCAGGAAGGCGGTAAATGTTGAAGGCGGGAACTGAAACATACTCGGCGAAAGCGCCAGGCCGGTTGACGCCGATGCCAAGCGTGTTGCGGCAGAGGTGCCGCTGGCCGGCCCGACAGTTGCGGCAATAGCCGCAGGTGACGTGCCCTTCGACCGAGACCCGGTCGCCGATGCGGAATTTCGAGTGTTCGGGATGAACCTCGGAGCCGATTTCAACGATCTCGCCCATGAATTCATGTCCGACCGCCATAGGTACAGGAATGGTCTTTCTGGCCCATTCGTCCCAGTTGTAGATGTGGACGTCCGTGCCGCAGATTGCAGATTTCTTGACCTTCACCAGAACATCGTTCGGGCCGATTTCCGGGCGGGCGATGTCGGCGAGCCAGATACCTTCTTCGGGCTTGGCTTTTACAAGCGCTTTCATGGGATGTCCTCGTTCAGGAAGGCTTTCCATAATAGGCCGGCGGCGAACCGTCCACAGGCAGATTCGGGGATATGGCCGCCCGGCGAGAGCTAAGGCGTCATTAAGACGCCGGCTCTAGAAATTCGGCATGCAGGAGGCGATCCTTTACCGAGAAACCGGCTGGTTGACGCGCGAGCGCGTCAACCGCCTCTCGATCGCCGCGATCCTGGCCTATTGCGTCGGCGCGGTCGTCGTGATCGCTACCGCGCATGGCGGTTTCGACGCGTTGGGCATCCCGCTGGGCTTTGATTTTCTGGCTTTTCATGGAGCCGCGCGGCTTGCGGCTGACGGCGAACTTGCCGCCGGGTTCGACCCTTATGTCTTTACGGCGACGCTGGAGCAGCAACTTCCAGGCGTCGGTTATGGCTACTTCTGGCTCTATCCCCCGACATTCGCGCTCATGCTGGCGCCGTTGGCCCTACTTTCGTATGGAGCCGCATTTTGGGTGTGGACGATCGCCGGCCTATCCGTATACGGTGGATCTGTATGGCTCGCGACCCGCGATAAGACGGCAGTGCTGGCGTGCCTTGGCTTTACGGCGACTTGGGTCACCGCCTATCATGGGCAGAATGCATTTTATTCTGCGGCGCTGTTCATCGCCGCGACATCCTTTCTGCTAAAACGAAAAGAAGTTCTCGCCGGCATTGCGATCGGGCTCCTTGCGTTTAAGCCGCATCTTGCGGTGCTGTTTCCTTTCGCTCTTGCGGCGTGCAGCAGATGGCGCGCTTTCGGGGCCGCAACAGCAACGCTGCTGGTTTTTTCATCTGTTTCAATCGCAGCGTTCGGCTGGGAATACCTTGAAGCATATGTAGCGCATGGGGAGAGTCTTGCTTCGTCGCTTTTGGCGGACGAGCGCCACTGGGCAACGATCTCTAGCCTATACGTCGCCGCGCAGCTCGCTGGCGCGCCGCATGCGGCGGCTTTGGCGCTTCATGTTGTTGTCGCCATAAGCGTTTCCGGATTTGTCATCGCGCGGATTTACAATTACGGCGCGACGAAGGAAACGCTTGCGATGCTCGTCGCGGCTTCGCTCCTCGTTTCGCCTTACGTGATGGATTACGATCTTGCGGTACTCGCCGCAGCTGGCGTTCTGCTGTTTGGAACGAACGACAGGCGGCATGCGACGCCGATGGATCAAAGCGTCGGGCTTTTCATCGCCATGATTCCGATCTTGGTTGTCGGTCTTGGCAGAGCAGGGATCCAGATTGGTTGGATTGCCCCGGCTCTCGTCCTCATGCTCGCCGAAGCCCGCCTTCGCCGGTGGGATCAAGCGCCAAGCAGACGCGCCGCCTTGGGCGCAAAATAGGTTATGATCCCGTCCGCCCCGGCGCGTCGGATTGCGAGCAGGCTCTCCAGAATCGCTTTCTCCTCGTCGATCCAGCCATTCTGCGCAGCCGCCATAATCATCGCGTATTCCCCGGAAACCTGAAACGCGAAGGTCGGCATGGCGAAAGCCTTTTTGACGCGGTAGATAATGTCGAGGTAGGCGCCCGCTGGCTTCACCATTACGCTGTCCGCGCCTTCGGCTATGTCCATGGCGACTTCGCGCAACGCCTCGTCCGAGTTGGCGGGATCCATCTGATAGGTGCGTTTGTCGCCTTTGAGGACGCCTGACGAACCGATCGCATCGCGATAGGGGCCATAGAATGCGGAGGCGTATTTCGCGGCGTACGACATGATTTGGGTGTGCTTCAGCCCTTCGCGCTCGAGAGCGGCCCGGATCGAGCCAACGCGCCCGTCCATCATGTCGGACGGAGCGATGATGTCGTAGCCTGCCTTGGCCTCGACGATCGCCTGCCTGACCAGCAGCTCGATCGTCTCGTCGTTAAGAATTTCGCCGTCTTTCATCAGACCGTCATGGCCATGATCTGTGTAGGGATCGAGTGCGACGTCGCATATCAGGCCGATGTCGGGAACCGCGTCTTTTATCGCTCGCGCAGCCCTGCACATAAGATTGTCTGCGTCTACGGCCAGTCTTGCGTCAGGGGTCCGGTCCGCCGCGCCGGTGTGCGGAAAAAGCGCGAGGCAGGGTATGCCGAGCGTCTTGGCTTCCTGCGCCGCCGCAACCGCGTGATCCACGGAAAGCCGCTCCACGCCCGGCATTGAAGAAACCGGCTCGCGTACGTTCCGGCCCTCCCTGAGCACTATCGCCCAGATGAGGTCTGAAGGGGCAAGAGCCGTCTCCGCCATAAGTCTGCGTGACCAATCGTTAAGCCTTGGCCGGCGCAGGCGCGTCTGTGGAAAGCGTTGGGACGGCGGGTAAGACATCAGCAACCTGTTCTCCGTAAAAGGCGAGGCAATTCTACACGCACTGTTAGCGCGCTGAATAGAATTTGATTTCAAATTGAACGGCCTCGCTTAACGGCGCTTTAGCGGTTGGGCCGTAGGTTACCGATGGGACAAGTGGAGTGAGGCGCGATGGCGGCGTTTGAGGCGGCGAGAAAATCCCCGGTTATCGGGCATGCGGCGAACGGAGCGGCGGCCGGCGCTGACCCTCAGGGGATGAAAAGCGCCTATCTGCAGCTTTTGCATCTGGTCGAGCGCCTTCACAGGCAGCTGCTGGACGTGATCAAGGACGAGCTGGAAAGGCTCGGGCAGACTGATATCAACTCGGTTCAGGCGCTGCTGCTCTACAATATTGGCGACGCTGAACTGACCCCTGGCGAACTGCGTTCGCGAGGGCATTATCTCGGTTCGAACGTCTCTTACAATCTCAAGCAGCTTATCGATAAGGGCTACATCCGCGATCAGCGGTCGAATGTCGATCGCCGTTCGAAGCGGGTGTCGCTGACGCCCACAGGTGTTGAAATCCGCGAGCGTTTGGTGGCGTTGTTCGATCGACAGCTCGGCTCCGTCGAACAGGTTGGGGGAGTGGATATCAACCTCGTTGAAACGACCAACAAGACGCTGCAAAGGCTGGAACGTTTTTGGGCCGATCAGGTTCGCTTCCGTCTCTAAAACGAGGACGCTGCGGAAATTAAAAGGGCGGTGCTGCGAAGCAGACCGCCCTTTAATTTTTTCGCCCTGCGGCGGCTGGCTTTGTTAAGCGGCCTTCCGAGGGCGTCCGCGCTTCTTTGCAGTTTTCGTTTTAGCGCCTCCCGCCGGTCGCCGGCCTGAGCCCGTGCGAGCCGTGCCAAGTCCGATCTTCTTTGCGAAATCCGAACGGCGTTTAGCGTAGTTCGGCGCCACCATCGGATAGTCTGCCGGCAGACCCCACTTGCGGCGATAATCTTCAGGGGACAGATTATATTGGGTGCGAAGATACCGTTTGAGCATCTTCAGTTTCTTTCCGTCCTCAAGGCAAATGATGTAGTCGGCGTTGATCGACTTTTTCACCGGAACGGCAGGCTCCTGGCTGCCGGCGCTCGCCGTGCCGCCTTTCGCCAATGCGCGTACTGCGTCGTGCACTTCCTGAAGCAGCGCAGGCAATTTGTCTGCGGTGACGCTGTTGTTGCTGACGTAGGCTGCTACGATGTCGGTCGCCAGATGCAGGGTCTCGCCGGCATCCAACCCATTTGTATCGTCCGCCATGTTGTTAAGGCTCCTTTTCAAGTAGCTGTCCAACGCAATATGCGCTGGGCGTAGTCTCTTCGAATGCTTGTTCGTCTCGTCTTTTCTTCACCGTCCGGAGACGGCGAGCCCTAAAGAAAATGACGGGAGAAAAGCACATCCTTCGAGTAGTGAGAGTGCAAAGAAATTGCAAGCTGAATAGCTCTTTCACATAGGCAGAATGCAGAACTGTAATGTTGCTTCCTGTCAGCCTGCGCTGTGTTCACTGGCGTGAAAGGCGGGTGTGGCCATGCCAGTTGTGCGAAAACGGGCGTGACAGCTAAAACGGGCAGGACGGTCGGCGTTGCATTGCGGCCAGACTCCCCCGCGCGTATACCGGCGAACGCTTCGACGGCGTTCGCCGCGTCTCGAAGAAGGAAGTATTTGTCTTCAGGAGAAATGGATGAGCACAGCTGTCGCAGGCCGGAGCAGGGGCTTCTTTGAAGAAGGGCTGAAGCAGGCCGACCCGGAACTTTACGCGGCGGTCGGCCGCGAGCTTGGACGGCAGCAGGAACAGATCGAACTCATCGCCTCCGAAAACATCGTCTCACGGGCGGTTCTGGAAGCCCAAGGCTCTGTTTTAACGAATAAATATGCCGAAGGGTATCCGGGCCGGCGCTACTATGGCGGCTGCGAATTCGTCGATCAGGCGGAGGAGTTGGCTATCGCCCGCGCCCGCCAGCTGTTCCAGTGCGGCGAGGCGGTCGTGCAGCCTCATTCCGGCAGCCAGGCGAACCAGTCGGTGTTCATGGCCCTGATGCAGCCGGGCGACTGCTTCCTCGGCATGGATCTGGCCGCGGGCGGGCACCTGACCCATGGCGGCAAGGCGAATCAGTCCGGCAAATGGTTCAACGCGGTGCATTACGGCGTCCGGGAGGACGACCAGCGCATCGATTTCGAGTCGGTCGCGCAACTCGCCGACGAGCACCGTCCCAAGGTTATCATTGCTGGCGGCAGCGCCTATTCGCGAATTATTGACTTCAAGCGCTTCCGGGAAATCGCCGACGCGGTCGGCGCGTTCCTGATGGTCGATATGGCGCACTTCGCCGGTCTCGTCGCCGGGGGCGTTTACCCGAATCCGCTGGATCACGCCCATGTGGTGACGACCACAACCCACAAGACGTTGCGCGGCCCGCGGGGCGGGATGGTTCTGACGAACGACGAGGATATCGCCAAAAAAGTCCGGTCAGCCCTGTTTCCCGGCATCCAGGGCGGTCCGCTGATGCACGTGATCGCCGCCAAGGCGGTCGCCTTCGGAGAAGCTCTACAACCGTCGTTCAAACAGTATGCGCGCGACGTTGTCCGCAACGCTGAAGTCTTGGCGGCAAGCCTGGTGAAAGCCGGCTACGCGGTCGTTTCCGGCGGCACCGACACGCATCTGGCGCTGATCGACATGCGGCCGAAAGGCGTCAAGGGAAACGCCGCGGAACAGAGCCTCGAGCGGGCCGGCGTCACCTGCAACAAGAACGGCGTGCCTTTCGATTCCGAAAAGCCGACGATCACCTCGGGCATCCGCATCGGTTCGCCAGCCTGCACGACGCGCGGCTTCGGCGAGGCTGAATTCCGCGAAGTCGGCGAGCTGATGACTGAAGTGCTCGACGGTCTGGCCCGCGGCGGCGACAACACGGCGACCGAGAAAGACGTGCTTGGCCGCGTCAAGGCGCTGACGAGCCGATTTCCGATTTATCAGTAGCAAGACGAAAGAACCCGGACTGCATGCGCTGCCCCTTCTGTGGAAATGAAGAAACGCAAGTCAAGGACTCGCGCTCGGCGGAGGACGGATCGTCGATCCGCCGCCGGCGTCAGTGTTCGGCCTGCGGCGGCCGTTTCACGACTTTCGAACGGGTGCAGCTCCGCGAACTGATGGTGATCAAAAGCTCGGGTCGGAAAGCGCTGTTCGACCGGGACAAGTTAATGAGGTCCGTCGGCATCGCCTTGCGCAAACGCGACGTCGATCCGGAGCGCGTCGAGCAAATGGTATCGGGCATTATCAGGCAGCTCGAAGCTTCGGGTGAGGCGGAAATCCCGTCCAAAAAAATCGGCGAGATGGTGATGGAAGGCCTCGCCAATCTCGATGATGTGGCTTATGTGCGCTATGCCTCGGTCTACAAGAATTTCCGCGAGGCGCGGGATTTCGAGCAGTTCCTGGACGGACTTGAAGAGCAGGAACGCGAAGGTCGGTAGGCGAAAGGGTCGGCATGGCGCAGAAAGATAATCGCGCGCGTTCGCTCGCTCGCCTCGCTGCGGTGCAGGCGCTCTATCAAATGGAAGCGACCTCGGCCGGCGTCGAAACTGTCATTCTCGAATTCGAGGCGCACCGTCTCGGCGGCGATCTCGACGGCGTCGGCATTCACGAGGCCGACTCGACGCTGTTCGGGGAGCTGGTGCGCGGCGTCGTAGGCGCGCAGCGCCGCATCGACCCCTTCATCGAGCGGCAGCTCGCCGAGAAATGGACGCTATCGCGGCTCGACGCGACGGCGCGGGCGATCCTGCGCGCCGGCGTCTATGAGATGACGATGCGTCCCGAGACTCCTTTCAAGGTGGTGATCGACGAATATGTCGAGATCGCCAATGCATTCTTCGGCGGGCCCGAGCCTCAATTCATTAACGCCGTGCTCGACGCCGCTGCGCGGGAGACTCGCAGCGACGAGTTCGCGCAGGGCGCGTGAGGCGCGGCTTGAACGGCGAATTCGACATCATCCGAACGCTCTTCGCGCCCCTCGCCAAAGACGCGGTCGGCAGTTTCAATCTGAAAGACGATGCGGCGTTGCTCGCTACGGGCGAGTATGTGGTCACTAAGGACCTGATCGTCGCCGGCGTCCATTTTCTTGAAAAGGATCCGCTCGATCTGGTGGCGCGCAAGCTGCTGCGGGTCAATCTCTCCGACCTCGCCGCCAAGGGCGCGCGCGCCGTCGGCTATTTCCTCGGCTGCGTCTGGCCGAAAGCAATCAAGGAGGAGGCGATCGCCCGCTTCGCGCAGGGGCTCGCGGTCGACCAGGAGCTTTATCGCATCGCGCTGTTTGGCGGCGACACAACCAAACACCGGGCGGCGGGTGCGCCCCTAACCCTCTCCGCCACGCTTTTCGGGACGCCGCCGCGCCAAGGCATGATGGCGCGCGGGGGCGCCAGCGTCGGCGACGATCTCTATGTGACCGGCACGATCGGCGACGCCGGGCTGGGGCTCGCCGCGCTCGAAAAGCGCGAGACTTTTTCCAAGCTCGACAGGGATTTTCTCGTGGCCCGCTACCGTCTGCCGGAGCCTCGCCTGACCATGGGCGGAGCCCTCGCCGGGCACGTTTCCGCCGCGCTCGACGTTTCGGACGGGCTGATCGCCGACGCCGGCCATCTGGCGCGGGAGAGCGGGGTGGCGGCGGTGATCGACGCCGAGCGCATCCCCCTGTCGGAGGCCGCCGGCCTGTGGCTCGCAAAGCAGGATGATCGCAACGCCGCGCTAGGGGCTCTCGCAACGTTCGGCGACGACTACGAAATCCTCTTCGCGGCGCCGCCTTCCATGCGCCGCGCCGTCGACATGGCGTCGAAAGTCTCCAAGACCCGCGTACGGCGTATCGGCCAGCTTACGAAGGGCAGCGGGGTCACGCTGCACGACCTCGACGGCCACGATATCGACATCGGGCCGGGCGGCTACGATCATTTCGGTTGAGACGGTAATGGTCGGAGCGACTGGATTCGAACCAGCGACCCCTTGACCCCCAGTCAAGTGCGCTACCAGGCTGCGCCACGCTCCGACCTGCCCGGCGGGCCGGACGGCCCCCTCGAGAGGCGCGGACTATAGGGGGCGCCTCGACGCGCCGCAATGCGTGAGAGGCGGGAAAATTATTTGCGGGAAGAACGAGGATTCAGCCGTTCTTTTCCTCTATTTCGGCGTCAATCGCCTCGATGGCGAGGGTCGCCTCGTCGATCAGTTCCTGAACCTTCTCAAGCCGCGCGAGCAGACCGGAAAGCTGCTTCCTGACTTCCGGCGACATGGACGCCGCCTCGCCAGTCGCTGAGCCTGTTTCGGGATCGGCGCCGTCGGCGAGGCGATCGCCGCTGTCTTCATCGAGCAAGGGACGCAGTTCGATGGTCTGGCCCGCCGCCGCGAGCCGGCCGAGTTCGGCGATATATTTGACGCCGTTCTCCTTGAAGATTTTCTGCACGCCGCGCGTTGTATAGCGTTCATCATAGAGCAGCACTCTAACGCCGCGCAGGATGTCGATATCGATGGGACGATAGTAGCGCCGGCCACCAGCCCTGCGCATCGGCCTGATCTGCCCGAAGACTTCCTCCCAATGGCGCAATACGTGTTGGGGCACGTCCAGTTCGGCCGCCGCTTCGCTAATGGTGCGGAACGCTTCCGCGGATTTGGCCACAGCCATCGGTTCGCCCTTGCGCCGCTATTCCGCGGCCGTCGCGCTATCCCGCGCCAGCGATGAATTGATCTGGTCCTTGAGGACGTGCGAGGCGCGGAAGGTGATCACCCGGCGCGGCGTGATCGGCACTTCTTCGCCGGTCTTCGGATTGCGACCCATACGGAGCTTTTTGGAGCGCACGGAGAAAGTGCCGAACGATGAGATCTTGACCGTCTCACCCTTCTCAAGCGCTTGCGCCACTTCCTCAAGGATGCGCTCGACGAACATCGCCGATTCGTTTCGGGAGACGCCGAGCTGGCGGTGAACGGCGTCGGTCAGGTCCGCGCGTGTGGTCGTCTTGCCAGGCATTATCATCGACCTCGCATCTTCCCGTGAAAGGCAAATGTTAAGCCGTCCAAGCGAGGCTGGTCAACAACCGATTGATATTACTTGGCTGTTCTTAATTTGCCGCAACCGACACGAGCGCGCTCCGTGCTCAAGCTCGCAGCAGGGCGGCGCCCCAGGTAAGGCCGCCGCCCATGGCCTCAAGCATGACGAGATCGCCTTTTTTAATGCGTCCATCCTCAACGCCTTGACGGTAGGCGAGGGGAATTGATGCAGCGGATGTGTTCCCCTGCTGCGCGATTGTGGAAATTACCTGATTAGGACGCAGATCGAGTTTTTTGACCACGCCCTGGATGATGCGTTCGTTGGCCTGATGCGGCACGAACCAGTCGATGTCGCTCGGCGAAATGCCGACCTGCGCGGCGACCGTCTCCATCGCTTCGGAGATGCGCGTCACGGCCTCGCGGAAAACCTTGTTTCCCTGCATGCGCACATGGCCGGTCGTGCGCGTCGAGGAGACGCCGCCGTCGACATAAAGGAGATCGACCAGACGGCCGTCGGAGCGCAGATAGGTTCCGAGAACGCCTCGCCCTTCCGCGGCCTTCTCTTCCGTCGCTTCCAGAACGAAGGCTCCCGCGCCGTCGCCGAACAGCACGCATGTCGCCCGGTCTTCCCAGTCTAGGATGCGCGAAAACGTTTCCGCGCCGATGACGAGGGCGCGTTTGTGCTGGCCGGACACGAGAAATTTTTCCGCAGTCGACAAAGCGTACACAAACCCCGTGCACACCGCCTGGATATCGAACGCAGCGCCGCGTTCGACGCCGAGTTTGGCCTGAACGATCGCCGCCGTCGCCGGGAAGGTGAGATCGGGCGTCGTCGTGGCGACAATGATGAGATCGATATCGGCGGGGGTCAGTCCCGCATCGTCCAGGGCGCGGCGCGCCGCGGCGACGGCGAGATCGGACGTATACTGACCGTCTGCGGCGACGTGGCGTTCGCGAATGCCGGTGCGCTCACGAATCCATTCATCCGTCGTGTCGACGATCTTCGAGAGGTCATTGTTGGTTAGGATTTTCTCGGGAAGATACGCCCCGCAGCCCGCTACTACTGCTCTCAAACTCATATCGCCGCGGCTTTGACGTCGCTGGCGCCCTCTTGTGTTTTTGTTTCCGCCGCCCGCTTGCCCACGCGGGCGATGGTTTCGGCGACTTCGTCCCGGAAGGGTCTGCTTGCAAGGCTCGCCGCCATTTCTATAGCGCTTTTAACGCCGGCCGCATCGGCGCCGCCATGACTTTTTACGACAAGTCCGTTGAGACCGAGAAACACTGCGCCGTTTACCGAAGAGGGATCCATGCGTTCTTTGAGGCGCATTAGCTGGACGCGCAGGAGGAGCGCGCCGACGCGAGTGATGAGTGAAGCGGTCAGCGCCTGCTTCAGCCAGCTCCCGACCAGCCGTGCGGCGCCTTCCGCAGTCTTCAGCGCGACGTTGCCGGTGAAGCCGTCCGTGACGACGACATCCACCGTGCCTTTTGAAATGTCGTTGCCTTCGATGAAGCCCGTGAAAGCCATCTCGGGATCGGCTTCGCGCAGGATGCGAGCGGCGGAACGGACAAGCTCATGGCCCTTCAGTTCTTCAGCGCCGACATTCAGCAGTCCGATGGTCGGCTTCTCGTTTCCTGTGAGCGATCGGAAAAACGCCTCGCCCATTATCGCAAACTGCACGAGCTGCGTGTCAGTCGCCTCGACATTCGCGCCGACATCGAGCACCACAGTGCGGCCGTGCGGCGTCGGCCACAGGGCGGTCATCGCCGGGCGGTCGACGCCGTCGATGATGCCGAGCTGCTTGATGGACAAAGCCATCAGTCCGCCGGTGTTGCCGCACGAAACGATCGCTCCGGCCGAACCATCCTTCACGGCTCCTATCGCCGCCCACATGGAGGTATTCTGTCCTCGGCGGAGCACTTGGGAAGGCTTGTCGGTCATCGACACGACGCCGTCGGCATGGCGGATCTCGACCCCGGAGAGAGCGGATTCGGCTTTTACGAGAGGCGCGATGGTCTTTTCATCGCCGAAGAAAATGAGGCGCGCGGTCAGTCCGGCCTCCACGGCGCGTGCAGCTCCGGCCACGACGGCGGCAGGTCCGGCATCCCCGCCCATGGCGTCGAGAGCCAGCGTTAGCTGCGCCCGATCCGGTTGCGTTAGATTCACGTCAACGCTCTCCCTCGGCGGCGGCGACAGTGGTCCTTGTCGGCTCCGCGCAACGACACCGCCGACGGCGGGCCAGTCGATCTAGTTCCCCGATAAGGTTCCTACTCTTGGTCACGACGCTCCGCAATCGCGCCCTTGAGCACGTCAAACGGCGATTTTTCAAGGGTTTGACCGAATTCCGCCTTCGTAAAGTCGGCGTCGGGGCGGCGCGGATAGGGGCTCATGGCGAGCGCCAGCTGCTGCACCAGCGTCTCGCCAATGTCGATCACATCCCCGTCAAGAGGCTCAGGCGTGTCTTCATCGACCAGCAGTTCGGCTTCTCCAGCTTCTGTCTGCGGCTCTGCTCGGACGAAGCGGAGATCGAAACTTTCGGCGATCTCCTCGGTCATCGGCTCAAGCGTGACGACGCACTGGCGCGTCAGGCTGGCGTTGAGCTTTCCTGAAAGAGTCGCCCCGCCTCGCGCTGGCTTGACGTCTATATGTCCGGCGAGCCGTTCGACGCGAGGGATGTCGAGCCGGCGCGCAATGGCGGCTCGCTCTGCCTCAGTCGGCGATAGATCGAATGCGCGCCCTTGCGGCGGCAGGGCGCTGACGGCCACAGGCCTGGAAAACTCTTTGCCCGGTTCGGATGCTGGCATGGAACGGCGTTACTCCGTGAGGCTCTCGGCGGCGTCGGGAAAACGGACAACGCCGTTCGCTATTCGCGAAACCGGCTGAGCGCCGAGATAAGCTGCAGCGGCGCGGAAATATCGCGCGAGCGCGGGGGCGAACGGCGACGCGGCATGCTCGTAAACGTTGCGGCTGACCGCCGCCTCAAGCGCCGATACGTCGGCGGAGGGCTTCATCGCGGCTTCGTATGCGCTGATGCGGCCGTAAAAGCTTTCAGCCAGCGCTCGGATCTTTTTGCCGACAGAGAGATCGCCGACGCCCATTTCGCGCAGCGACGCATCGAGATTGGCGAAAAAAGCGTCGAGAACGCGTTGCGATAGCCGCTCTGCGGGTTCGCTGGCGTCTTTCAGGCGGCGCAGCACCAGATAGACGTGCATGGCCAGCATCTCGAATCGCCCTTCGGCTGTGTCCGCCACGCCGAACTTCTCATAGAAAAGAGGGGCGCGGGCCTGGTCGACAGCCGCCGTAAACAGCGCCGTCGCGGCCTCCTGAACCGGGTCTTTCCTGAGAAGCGATAGGATCATAGGCTAGGCGCGAGGGCGCGGTTTCTGTTACAGGGTCGCGCTGAGGTAAGTCCCTTCCGGTCCAGGATCAAGTAAATGTCCCGATTCCGCCTAGCCATCGCTCTCGCCGTCGCCGGCGGCCTGCTGCTCGACGGCTGCGTCTCCGTGCGCACCAGCCACGGCTACCTTCTGGAGCGGGGCGAAACAAAGCTGACGGCGGAGCCGGGCTTCGACACCAAGGACAGCGTCCTCGCGCGTTATGGCGAACCGTCTATGATCGGCACTTTCGATCCGGACTCCTGGTATTACATGACGAGCGCTGATGCGGCGCGCGCCTTCTTCAAACCGAAAGCGACCTATCGCGCCATCGTCGCCTTCCATTTCGACGATGAAGGCGTCGTCAAGGAAGTTGAAAACCTCGATCTTTCCGACGGAATGGACGTGAAGATCGCCTCGCGCACAACGCCGACGCGCGGCAAGGAGCTTTCGTTCTGGGAGCAGCTTCTCGGGAACGTCGGCAAGCTGCCGGCGTCGAGCCAGGGCATCGACCCCGAAACCGGCCGTCAGGGGCCGCAATAGTTTCGTTTCAAGCCTGATCCGCAGCAGCCTCGGAAGCTTTAGGTTCTTCCGTCTGCTGACGCTCGCGCATGATCATGTCGTAGGCCTGATTGACCTTTTGTGTCGTGAGATTGGCGGCGCGCGCGAGGTCCTCGTCGAGGTCGAGCGAGGCGATGGCGTCGGGGTGCACCGCCTTGATGCGCGCCTTGTAGGCGCGCTTGACTTCATCCGTGGACGCGTCGCGCGCCACCCGCAGCACCTCATAAGGATCGACGCGGCGGGGACGGGGACGGCGCTCGCCGCGCCCGCTCATCTCATCGGAAGTGCGCCTTTGGCGACGTTCCGCGACCGCCTCGTCGTCGCCCGAGAAGACTTCGGGACCTGCCGCTGAGAGATCGGGAATTTCGGTGACAGAGACTATATTCGCCTTGGCGATCATCATTGTCATGCCGTCGTGGCGGCGAACCGGGATGAAGGCGCGCGGATCGTTGAGAAGATCGATCAGCCGTTCCTCGAGCTTCAGGAACACAGCCGCTTCGAACGGTTCCGACCCGGCGAGGGCGAGCCGCACCCGCATCAGGTTCTTGTGACGGGGCTGGGATGAACGGTCGAACATACGCCTCGAAGCCAGCCCGCCTTCGGGGCCGCCTCAAGAATCGCAAGTCCGGCTTAAGAAGCGGTTTCGGGGGCCGATCAGCTTTTTGAGCCGTTTTGGGACGGATCCTTGTTCATCCAGTCCACCAGGTATTTCATCGGCAACGCCCACAGGACGCCGGCGACGATGAAATAGGCGAGTTCGATCAGCCAGAAGTCGGGCACATAGTCGGCGACTACGATGGCCGCGAAAATGTAGGCGAGGAGGCCCGGCAGCAGGATGAACAGGCCGATGAGCTTCTTCAGCCTCGGGGGCATGGCGATCCCTCTCTTCCGCTTAAGGCGCGACCGCCCGCCACAGGCGGCGGGGAAGCGGTTGCTGTAGAGGAAGCCCATGACCGAGACAACCGCGCCCGCCCCGTCCGACGCCCGGCCGAGCGCCACGGCGCGCCGCCGATCAGTCCGACCGGTGGCGATCTGGCTGTTTGCGATGTGCGCGCTCGTCGCGCTGATGGTGATCGTCGGCGGGGCGACGCGGCTAACCGATTCCGGCCTGTCGATCACCGAATGGCGGCCTGTCACCGGCGCCGTCCCGCCGCTGAGCGAGGCGGACTGGCTTTCCGAATTCGAGAAATACCAGCGCATTCCCGAATACGAGATCGTCAACAAGGGCATGAGCCTCGATGAGTTCAAGCAGATCTATTGGTGGGAGTGGGGGCATCGTTTTCTCGGGCGGCTGCTCGGGCTGGCTTTCCTCCTGCCGCTGATCTATTTCGCCGCGACGAAGCGCATCGATCGCAGCCTCGGCGCCCGGCTGACAGGAATATTTCTTCTAGGCGGGGCGCAGGGAGCGCTCGGCTGGTACATGGTGACGAGCGGCCTTACGGAACGCATCGACGTCAGCCAGTATCGCCTCGCGGCGCATCTGGCGCTCGCCGTGCTGCTCATCGCCGCAATGTTCTGGATCGCCGTCGACCTGCTCAATCCGTCCGTAAAAGCGCGGCGGCCGAAGCTGTTCTTCGGCGCGGCGGCGCTCGCCGCCGGCGTTTATGCGCAGATGATCCTCGGCGCTTTCGTCGCCGGACTCCGCGCCGGCCGCACCTACAACACCTGGCCGCTGATGGACGGAGAGTTCTTTCCCCGCGCCTATTTCGGAATGCCGCCGCGCGTCTCCGACATGTTCGAGCAGGCCGCGGCCGTGCAATTCAATCATCGCATCGGCGCCTATCTCGTCGCCGCGGGCGCGCTGTGGTTTTTCCTCGCGGCGCGCCGGACAGCGGCGCGCGATCGCGCCATGTTCGTTCTCGCTGCCATTGGCGCGCAGATCTGCCTCGGCGTGTGGACGCTGCTCGCCGCGACGCCGATCGGGCTAGGCCTCGCGCATCAGGCTTGCGCGCTCGCGGTGCTGCTGGCGACCCTGTATGCGGCTCATGGCTTGACGACGTCGATGTCGATAACGCGGTCATCCTCTTCCTGAGGCGCGAGATCGCGCGGGTTCGCCGTCTCGCCGAGCGGCTGTTTCAGCGCATCCATGACGCCGTTAAGCGGCGCGAGCCGCACGGCGGACTGCGGCTCCGACGTCGCCAGCGCCACAATGCCATCGCGGTAGATCGCCCCGAAATTGCCGTAGCCGAAACCGAGCGCGCTCGCCGCCGCGACGCCTTCGACGTCGAAGGAGGCCTTCATGCGGATCGCGCCGAGCGCATGGCCATCCTCGTGGTCATAGAGGCTGACGACGCCATTGGCGCCGTCGAGCACCGCGATTTGGCCGCAGCATTCGTCCGTCGCGCCGCCTTCCGTCAGGCCGTTGAGAGCGAGGGCGATTGCAGACGGGTTTTTTACGCCGGTCGAGGTCAGCGGCGCCGCCGGCGCCGCGCCGGCTTCTATGCGGTAGACATCTCCCGTCGCATCGATAGCGAAGACCGCGCCGTCGAGTTCATCGACGACGCAGCGATTGAAGCCGCCCTTGTGCTTTCCTTCCGTCGCCGCGCCCGTCGAAACGCCGCCGTCGCCGACTGTCAGCGCCGTGGCGCGCCAGCCGCTCCCGGTCATTTCATAGAGGGCGAGGCCGTCGCCATCCTTCGGACGTCCAAGGCAAAAGCCGCGGGCCCCGTGTCTTTGTCCCCCTGCGGTCATCGTCAGCAGGCTGAATTCGCGGGACACATTGTCGATGACGTAGAACCGGAAGCGGGCGTCGCCGGATGCGGTGCGCGTTGCCGCAAAGCCCTGCGCCGTCGGTCCACGTCCCAGATACGCGATGGAAACGCCGTCGAGCGGCGCACGGTCGTCGCGGACGACTTCAGCGCCGTCCTCGATATTGTAGGCGACGAGGCCCGCCTCTCCGGCGGCGATGACAAGGCCGTTGAACGGCAGGGTCGGGTGCGTCCAGAGAGCGAGCCCCGTGACCGTCCCTTGGACCGGTCCGAACTGGTCGACGGCGGCGACTTCCACGGCGTCGACGGGGGCGGGCGTCTCGCCGCTTCGGGGCGCTTCCTCGCGGCCGCAGGCGGCCAGGGCGATGAGGGTGAGGGCAGCGGTCAG
Source organism: Pseudomonadota bacterium (assembly GCA_036337175.1). Lineage (GTDB taxonomy): Bacteria > Pseudomonadota > Alphaproteobacteria > Caulobacterales > Parvularculaceae > Amphiplicatus. The sequence goes on along the minus strand of JAYZEQ010000005.1, from coordinate 40,433 downwards.
TTTACGCATCGGAAGTCTTCCTTGGGGTTTCCCGGGCGCTTTTAGCCGATGCCGTCGCCGATGCACACCGGTCTCGCCGGAAGGTTCAATTATGCGGTATAATAATACCGCATATATAAATCGCCGATTTTATAAGGCTATTTCGAAAGTTGTTGACGCAGCTTCGCGGCTTCGCTACTAGCGCGGCTCTTTCCCGGGAGGCGGCCTTGGCTGCGGCCGGGCGCAATCGAACGCTCAGGATAACCGACATGAAAACCTATTCCGCCAAGCCTGCGGACGTGGAGAAGAAATGGGTGCTGATCGACGCCGAGGGTCTCGTCGTCGGCCGTCTCGCCTCCATCATCGCCATGCGTCTGCGCGGCAAGCACAAGCCGATGTACACGCCGCATATCGATTGCGGCGATCACGTCGTCGTCGTCAACGCCGAGAAAGTGGTGTTCACGGGCCGCAAGCTGCAGAACAAGAAGTTCTTCTGGCACACCGGGTTTCCGGGCGGCATCAAGGAACGCACCATGGACAAGCTGCTCGGCGGCAAGCACCCCGAGCGCGTCATCATGAACGCCGTCGAGCGCATGATGCCGAAAGATTCTCCGCTCGCCCGCTCGCAGATGACACATCTCAAGGTCTACGCCGGCCCCGACCATCCGCATGCGGCGCAAACGCCTGAGCCGCTCGACGTCGCCGCGATGAACCGCAAGAACCAGAAGGTCGCCTAATCCATGAGCACGACCACTCTCGAAGACCTGAAAACCGTCGCGCAAGGCGCTGGCATGATCGAGCCGGAAGCGGAGCTGCCGCAGCCGAAGATCGACGCGCAGGGCCGCGCCTACGCCACCGGCAAGCGCAAGACGGCCGTGGCGCGCGTCTGGATCAAGCCGGGCGCAGGCAAGATTACCGTCAACAACAAGGACCACGCCGAGTATTTCGGCCGCGCCGTGCTGCAGATGATCATCAAGCAGCCGCTGGTCGCCGCCGAGCGCAACGACCAGTTCGACATCGTCTGCACGGTGGCCGGATCGGGCCCCTCCGGCCAGGCCGGCGCCGTCCGTCACGGCATAGCGCGGGCTCTGACCTTCTACGAACCGGAGCTTCGTCCGGTGCTGAAAAAAGGCGGCTTCCTGACCCGCGACAGCCGCGTCGTCGAACGCAAGAAGTACGGCCGCAAGAAAGCCCGCCGCAGCTTCCAGTTCTCGAAGCGCTAAGGCGTTTTCAAATCATCGCTTCTCGAACGCCCCCGGGAACGGGGGCGTTCGTTTATCACCGATAATTTTGCCTAAGTTGAAAGTTCCGCCTTCGCCTTCTCGTAGGCGTCGAGCGCAGCGAGCCAGTTTTCTTCTGTCCGCGCGATCGCCGCCGTGAGCGCCGCGCGTTCGCGTTGGAGTTTGAGGACGCGCGGAACATTGCGTTCGTAAATTCCCGGTTCGGCGAGGGCGGCGTCGAGCCTGACGAGAATAGCGCTGAGTTCCGCCAGTCTCGCTTCCTCGCTGTCCGCCTTCTTCTTGAGCGGGCTGATCGAGTCGCGGGCGGCCGCGCCGCCCTTACGGGAAATCGCGCGCTCGTCCTCGCGTTTGGCGGGCGGTTTCTTCGGGGCGGTCTTGCCGGCGTCGAGAACCAGCGCGCGATAATCGTCGATGTCGCCGTCATAAGGCTCGACCTTGCCGCCCTTAACCAGCCACAGGCGATCCGCGACCGCTTCCGCGAGATGGGCGTCATGAGTGATGAGCAACACCGCGCCGGCGTAATCGTTCAGCGCTTCGGCGAGCGCCTCGCGCGCGTCGATATCGAGGTGATTAGTCGGCTCGTCGAGAATAATGATGTGCGGGCCGCGAAAGGTGATGAGGCCGAGCAGCAGACGCGCCTTCTCGCCGCCGGACAGTTTCTCGACCGCCGTATCCGCTTTTTCGAAATTGAAGCCGAGCTGCGCTGTCGCCGAGCGCACCTGAGCTTCCGTTCCGTCCGGCATCAGCTCGCGCACATGATCGTAAGCGGAGAGTTTCGGTTTCAGTTCGTCGAGCTGGTGCTGCGCGAAATAGGCGATGTCGAGCTTCTTGTGCTTGTAGATATTGCCGGCGAGCGGGGCGAGGCGTCCGGCGATTGATTTTACGAGCGTCGATTTGCCCTCGCCGTTGGGCCCGAGAATGGCGATCCGGTCGTCGCTGTCGAGACGCAGGTTGGCGCCCCTGAGCACCGGCTTTCCTTCCTCGTAGCCGAGATCGGCGTCGACGATGCGGACGATGGGCGGGGCCATCGGCGGGCGCGGATTCTTGAACGTGAAGGGCGTCACGCGTTCGTCGACGGGCAGGGCGACGAGTTGCATCTTCTCGAGCGCCTTGATGCGGCTTTGCGCCTGCTTGGCCTTCGACGCCTTGGCGCGAAACCGGTCGATGAAGTCCTGCATGTGCCGTCGCTGGGCTTCCTGCCGTGCGCGGAACGAAACGGCGAGGGCGCGCTGTTCGGCGCGGCGACGCTCATAGGTGTCGTAGTCGCCGGGCGAGACGGTTAGCTTTCTGCCTTCGAGCGCGAGAATATGCGTCGCGGCTCGATTGAGGAAGTCGCGGTCGTGGCTGACGATCAGCACCGTGTACGGATAGCGCTTGAGATAAGTCTCCAGCCACATCGCGCCTTCGATGTCGAGATAGTTGGTCGGTTCGTCCAGGAGCAAAAGGTCCGGCGCCGAGAATAGAACGCCGGCCAGCGCGACGCGCATCCGCCAGCCGCCGGAAAACTCCGAACAGGCCCGCGCCTGCGCCGCTGCGTCGAAGCCGAGGCCGGCGAGGATCGACGCAGCCCGCGCCTCCGCCGAGTGCGCGTCGATGTCGGCGAGCCGCATATGAATCTCGGCGATGCGGTGAGGATCGTCGGACGTCTCGGCCTCCTCAAGCAGGGCCGTCCGTTCGGTGTCGGAAGCGAGGACGGTGTCCAGAAGGCTCATGGCGCTCGCCGGCGCCTCCTGCTCGACGCCGCCGATTCGCCGCCCTTTACGAACCGAAATTTCACCCGCGTCGGGATGCAGCTCGCCGCGGATGAGCTTTAGAAGCGTCGATTTGCCGGATCCGTTACGCCCGACAAAGCCTACTTTCCAGCCGTCTGAAATAGCCGCCGTCGCCTGTTCGAGCAGGGGGCGGCCTTCGATCCGGTACGTGACGTCGTTGATGTGAAGCATGGTTGAAGCGCTGGCGGGGGAATGTCGGGCGCTCTATCTGCCGCAGGCGCCGCGCGGGGGCAACATGGAGGGGCCGGCTTCTTTCCCGGAGTTCATTAAACCCCCTGCAACGATGCGGCGTAAGCTGTGTTCCGCTTTCGGGCGCTCCTCGAAAACGAGCGCCGAAACAGAGGAGCACGACATGAACAGGAAATTTCTCGGTGCGGCGTCGATCGCCGCTATCGCCGCCCTCGGGCTCGCCGCCTGCGGGCAGGAAAGCCGGACCGCCGATTACGATTCCGACGATAGCGGCGCGACGCAGTACTCGCAGAGCGAAGACGCCTATCCTTCCGAAGACGGCTCGCTCGCCGGCGAACCGACCGACGCTGACCGCGAGCGTCTGGCGCAGGAAACCGGCGTGCCGAACACCGGCGGCGTCGACCGTATGCGCGAAGGTCCGATGATCGCTATCGCCGACGTGCGAGTGAAGAGCGACGCCGAAGAGGCCGCCTCGACCGCTTTCGATCAGGCTGACGCAAACGGCGACGGCATGCTCGACCGCAGCGAATATCTGACCGTCATGATGAGCGCCGATCCCAATGTCGCGGCCGCGCCGGGCATGCCGGGCGAGACGGCGGATCAAATGACCGCGCCTTCGGCGACGGCGCCGGGCGCGGCCCAGACGGCCGAAGCCGACGCCGCTGCGGTAGACACCGCTTTTGCTGAAGCCGCGGGCGACGATAGCGTGATGTCGAAGGACGAACTGCGCGCGGCGTTCCTCGCCCGCTTCGACGAGGCTGACGCTGACGGCGACGCTCAGCTCAGCGACGAGGAGCAGCAGACCTTCGCTGCGCTCACCGCCGGAGAGCAGGCCTCAACCGGCCAGCAGCCGTAAGAGTAATCAAAAAGCGCCACAGACAGCGCCGCGCAAGCGGCGCTGTTTTTATTAAGCTCAGGTCGGCGGCTGGTTGGAGGCGTTGCCGGCGCCGAGCCATTCGCCGTCGATTTTTCGCGCCAGCAGGATCCATGCCCACTCTGACCGGAACGGCTCGCCATTGGTCTTTTCGATCCCGGAGGCGCGCACCTTGACGCCAATCCAGCCGAAATCCCCGGCGGGGGAGACTTCGACGAGAGGAGCGGCGGTATCCTCGTAACTGCGATAGTCGAGGCGCTCGAACAGGCCGGTCATGTTGGAGAGCAGTTCATTTCTCGTGCTGAGCAACAGCTCGCCGCGATTGGCGACGATCCCTTCCGGCGTCATCAGCCGCGCCATCATTTCCGCGTCGCCAAGACAATGGGCGGCGAGGATGCGCCGGTGCAGGCGGTAAATATCGACGGCGTCGAGCCCCGTATCGCCGGCCTCCTCATAAAACCGCAAGGGCGATCGTTCGCGTACGGATATGCTTGAATATTTGTATGTATAAACATCGTCGCCGTCATGGATCGTGACGAGCCATGGCAGATCCCGCCCGCCGCGCCGCCGCCAGTCCGAGAATACGATCTCCACCGGACCGTGACCGGGCGGCTCGAATTTCATGCCGAGCGGTCTCTCGGGCTCTGGGCCGAGAATAAGATGCGCTGTTCCCCCGTACGGCGAGACGCCGGACCGGCCGCCCGCCAGGCCGCCGCGAAACGCAATCGCATCGGCGTGGTGAGCGTCGTCGATGATGTCGTCGAAATGCAGTAGCAGGGCATGGAACTGGTGCCCGAGAGCGAAGCCTTTTTCCTGCTCGCCGCCTGGCGTTGCGCCCGAATCATTCCGGGTCCAGCCGAAGGGGCCTTCGACGGCGAGCGTCGTGGTCCCGCCGTCGATGAAGTCGATCGCCGCTTCGTGCTTAGACCTGTAGACAGTGCGCGTGGCGTAGCGTCGGCCGTTGGACACCGACACATCGGCGGCGGTTTCGATCAGACGGGTCGCGCAGGCATCGTCCGCATACCCGGCGGCGATCGCCGGCGGACAGGAGAGATAAACCGAAATCGCCGCTGCGGCGCAGGCCAGTCGCATTGGATACCCTTCCGGACCGCATTACGCCCGATCATCGGAAAGGCCGCCAGCTTCGGCGGCAAGCCCGTCCGTCGCAAAAACCGGCCGATCGGCCGATTTCCGGTCCGATTTTCAAGGCTGCGGCGCCGCCGACCTTGCCGCAGTGCGAAAGCGTTGCTAGGAACCGCGCCCAATCCTCAAGTTTTCCACAAGTCTGCAAGGAAGAGACCGATGGCGCGCGAACGCACCTTCTCGATCATCAAGCCGGACGCGACCCGCCGGAACATCACGGGCAAGATCATCTCGAAATTCGAGGAGGGCGGGCTTCGGGTCGTCGCCTCCAAGCGCATCCGCATGGCCCGCGAGCAGGCGGAAGGTTTTTACGCCGTCCACAAGGAGCGTCCTTTCTTCGGCGAGCTGGTCGAATTCATGATGTCGGGCCCGGTCGTGGTTCAGGTGCTGGAAGGGGAGAACGCCATCGCCCGCAACCGCGAGATCATGGGCGCCACCGATCCGAAGAAGGCCGATCCCGGCACGATCCGCGCCGAATTCGCCGAATCGATCGGCGAGAACTCCGTGCACGGCTCGGACGGCCCCGACACGGCGGCGCAGGAAATCGCCTTCTTCTTCAAGGATTCCGAAATCGTCGGTTAATCTGGTCCGCGCTCATCCCGCATGCGGGCGACGCGGAGGGTTGGCCGATGACCGGCAATCTTTATCTCGACCTGCTGATATCCTTCGGCGGCGTCGCCGTTCTTGTCGGCGTGTCGTTCCTGCTCGGCGCCTGGAAATCGGCGACGGTCGATGAGGCGGCGGCATGCGAACGGCTCGATTTTGACGAGCCTGACTTCCGTCCTGGCGAGTGGCTGTTCAGCCACGATGGCAGCGCGGCGGTCGCCATCTCTCAGGACGGAGCGGAGGCGGCCTTCGTCTTCGCGCTCGGCGACGGACTGGCGACGCGGCGGGTTAAGCTCGGGGCCGTCGAGGTCAAGTCCGAAGGGGACAAAGTTGCGGCGCGCCTCCGCGATCCGTCGAAATGGTCCCTGAAACTGGCCGCCGGCTCGCCGGAAGAGGCTGTGCGCTGGGCTGGCAGGCTTTCCGGCTAGGGCTATATTGCCGGCCATGGACATGACTTTTCCCGATGTCGTCACTCTGGCGGTGCCCGGTTTCGTCCTGCTCGTGCTGATCGAAATGGCGGTCTGGCGGGTGACGAGGCGCGGCCGCTACGAAACACGGGATTCGGCTGCGAGCCTCTTGATGGGCCTCGGGAGCCAGATCGCGCCCCTGTTCGGCGGCGGGGCGCTGGTGTTCGCCGTCTATGTATGGGCCTACCAGTACCGCCTGTTCGATATCCCGAACACATGGTGGGCGGTGGTCCTCGCCTTCGTCGTCGACGATTTCCGTTATTACTGGTGGCATCGCATCAGCCACGAGCGGCGGTGGTTCTGGGCGAGCCACATCGTCCACCATTCCTCGCAGCACTATAATCTTACGACGGCGCTTCGGCAGACATGGACCGGACAGATCATCGGCTCGCTGCTGTTCAAGACGCCGCTCGTCTTTCTCGGCTTCCATCCGGCGATGTTGATCTTCGTCGGCGGGCTCAACCTGATCTATCAGTTCTGGATTCACACCGAGCAGATCGGCCGCATGGGTCCGCTCGAATGGATATTCAACACGCCGTCGCATCACCGCGTGCATCACGCCACCAACCCGCGCTATCTCGACGCCAATTACGCCGGCGCTCTGATAATCTGGGACCGGATGTTCGGGACTTTTGTTCCTGAGCGTGACGACGAAAAGCCTCGCTACGGCATCATCAAGAATCTCGGGACTTTCAATCCGTTTGTGATTTCCTTCCATGAATGGTTCGGCATCGCCCGCGACGTGAAGAACGCGAAATCGGCGCGGGAGGCGTTCGGCTACATGTTCGGTGCGCCCGGCTGGTCGCCGGACGGTTCGCGCCTGACGTCGAAGATGATCAAGGACCGCTGGAATCGCATGCGCGGGGAGGGCGCGACAGCTTCGGCCGATCCGCCGCCCGCGCTGCAGCCCGCTGAATAGGCGGCGGGCGAAATAGGGGGCTTTTGAATGGCGGCCGATACAACCGGCTCTCGGATAGGAAACCTCCAACCGACTCACTCCTCCTCGCCGGCAGGCGGCCGCGATCTGTCGCTCGATGCGGCGCGCGGCCTGATCGTGGCGCTGATGGCGCTCGATCATGTCCGCATTTTCTTTTCGGAGGCGCAGTTCAATCCAGTCGATCTCGATCAGACGACGTTCGGCTATTTTCTGACGCGCTGGGTCACTCACCTCTGCGCGCCTGGTTTCTTTTTCATCGCCGGGATGGGCGCCTCTTTGATGGCGGGGAAAGCCGGAAAGGCGCGCGTTGCAAGGTTTCTCGTCGTCCGGGGCGTGTGGTTGATCGCCCTCGAACTGCTGGTGTTCGGTTTCGCTTGGTCGTTCAATCCCGGCTGGAGTTGGCTTGGCGTGATCTGGTCGCTTGGCGCGAGCATGATCGTCATGGCCGGGCTGATTTTCGTTCCTCGCCTTCTCTTGCTCGTCGTCGCGGCCGCTTTCGCAGCGGGCCATAACGCCATCAGCGTCAACGAACCCGGCCCGCTCGTGACCGTGCTCTATTCGGGCGGCTTCGCGCAGCTTCCCGTGCTCGGGCCGAAAATCGTTCTCTATTCCATCGTTCCGTGGCTCGCCCTTATGGCGCTAGGTTATGCGGCGACGCCATGGCTCGCGCCGCAGGGCAAGCCGTCGTCGCGGCGTCTGCTCGTCGTCGGAGCGACGGCGCTTGCGGCCTTCGCTGTCGCCCGCCTCGCCGGCGTCGGACAAAGCGCGTGGAATGGTTTTACGGCGTACCCGGAATTCTGGCGAACTCTTTCAAGTTTCCTCAACGTCGATAAATACCCGCCGTCGCTGCAGTTCTCGTTGCTCATGCTCGGTCTGATGGCGGTGTTCCTCGCATACGCCGCCGCGCCGCGAAACCGGCGGGGGCTGGTCGAAATCTGCGCGGTTTACGGACGGGTTCCGTTTTTCTTTTACGCCATCCACCTGTTTCTGATTCACGGCGCGGCGCTGGCTCTGGCGACGGCGCTCGGGTGGCCGCACGAGCAGCTTGTCTGGAAAGGGGTAGGACCGAACCTCACGCCCCCCGACGGCTATGGCCTGCCGCTGATCGGCGTCTACGCCGCGTGGTTCGCGGTGCTTCTGGCGCTTTACCCGGCGTGCACATGGTTCGGCGCCGTCAAGGACCGCAGCCGCCTCTGGTGGATCCGGTTTCTGTAGGCTGCGGCCTGGCTTGCCGGCCGCCTGAGCGTCTTTTACAGTCGGCGCAGGCCGGCAAGGCGGCCTCCCGTCCGCGGAAAGGGCTTAGCCCGCCCCTCGATCGCTTTTTCGATCCTGACCTTTTCCTGCCCGTCAGCGGACGCCGGGCGAAAAGGAAAGGGTTCGCCATGACTTCCGCGCCCCGCCGGCGGCTGCCGGCTCATCCGTCTAAAGAGCATTTGCGCAAGCAGGCCAAACGGCAGGCAAAGAGCGACGGCGTCGCCCTTGCAGCGGCCCAGCGCCGTCTCGCCGCCGAATACGGATTTGATAACTGGTCTGCGCTGATGCGCGCCGTCGACGAGGCGCGATCGGTCGCGCAGAAACGATCTCCCCTGTTCGTCGCCGCGGCAGGAGCGGACGAGGCGGCGGTGCGGCGCTTGCTCGCGGAAGGCGCGCCGGCTGACGGCGATCCGCACGAAGTGGAGACGCCGCTATTCCGCGCCTGCGACAGCGCCGCCCCGGCCGAAAAGCGCCTTGCGGTCGTTAAGATGTTGCTGGACGCGGGGGCGTTCGTCCGGCGCGGCTGTGCGGAAGGAGCGACGCCGCTCCACGCTGCGGCGCGGCGGGGGCCGGCCGCTCTGGTCGAACTTCTGCTGCGCAGCGGCGCGCTCGTCTGGCAGGGCGATGAGAAGGGCTTGAGGCCATACGACTATGCCCGGGACGGTTCGCCCGCGGAGCGCGAGCGGATTCTTTATCTCTGCTCGGACGATCCGAAAATCGAGGACGGGAGCTTTCGCGCCGCCGTCGCGGCGATCCAGACCGGCGATTTGCCGGCGCTGCGGCGGCTGCTGGACGAACATCCCCATCTTCTTCATATGCGCGCCATCGAGCCCGACATAGGTCCTCGGGGCTATTTCAGCGATCCCAAGCTGTTCTGGTTCATCGCCAACAACCCGACGCTGGTTCCGGCGGCGCCGGCGAATATCGTCGCCGTCGCAGAGGAGATGATCCGGCGCGGCGTCGAGAGGTCCGATCTCGACTACGCGCTGGAGCTGGTGATGACCAACGGGATGATGGCGGCGGAGCAGCAGCTCGCCTTGGTCGAAACGCTGATCGGGGCGGGCGCCATGGCGTCCTCGCAGGCCATCCTGATGACGCTGGGCCACCGGCAGACGGCGCCTGTCGCATGGCTGCTCGATCATGGCGAGCCGCTCTCGGCGCCCATCGCCGCTGCGCTCGGCAAGGACGGCGATCTGGCGGCGTTGCTCGCGCAAGCCTCGCAGGACGAAAAGAATGCGGCGCTCGCCATGGCGGTCATCAACCGGCAGCGCGAGGCGGTCCGGCTCTGCCTCGAAGCGGGGGCGGAGCCAAACCGCTTCATGCCGTGCCACAGCCACTCGACGCCGCTGCATCAGGCGGCGCTCGACGGCGACCTTCCGATCATGGAGATGCTGATCGCCCACGGCGCCCGGCTCGACATCGAGGATACGATGTGGCGCGGCACGCCGCTCGGCTGGGCGGCTCATGGCGGGCAAGGCGAGGCGGAGCGCTACCTGCGCGGCATTATTGGGGCATAGACGGCGTTCCGCCCGATTCCCGCCAATATCGCCCTCACAAGGTCTTGAATCGCCCCTTCTGGCGCCGCGATGGGCGCCCACTATCTCTCCTGTAAACGAGGAGAGTTTCCATGATCCGCGACCTCACCGCCGCTTTCGCCGCTCCCGCCGTCGCTATTTTCGCGATCGGAGTCAGCGCGGCGCTCGCTTCCGGCCTGAAGACCGCAGATTACGCCTATGGTGGAACCGTCGGCATGCTGAGCGCGGATCAGGCGCGCGCCCACGCCGAAACAATTTTCAACCGCGCCGACCTCGATCGTTCGGGCGCTCTCGATGCGGACGAATACGCCTCGCTCGCCATCGTGTCGGCGGAACTGTCGCGTCTCAACGGCTTCATCGCCATCGAAACGGGCGGGGACAGCGCCAACATCGTGCCGCTGCCGGTCGCCGCGCCTTCGGCTCTGTCGCAGGGCGAACGCGCCCGCGTCGAAGCGGTGGCGCGCTCGGAGTTTTACGTTCTGGCCGGCGATGACGCCTTGCTGACGGCGGACGAGTATCTCGGCGAACAGGCGGCCCGTTTCGACGCAGCCGACCGCAACCGCAACGGCGCCCTCGCCAAGGGCGAGCTCGCTTCCTTTGCGGCGCGCGAGGCTCGATTGAGCGGTTCCGACGCCTAAACCCGCGCGACCGGCCAGTTGTCGATCAGGCGCGTTCGCCCCACCACGACCGCCGCCAGAACGCGCGCCGGCGCGCCGATCTTGAGAGGTCCAAGCCCCACGCTCTCAAGATCGGCCGCCGATCTCGTTTCCAGATAATCGATGCGATCGAACCCGGCGGCGCCGAGCAGCGTCCTGCCTTCGATCATCGTCTCGTCCACCGGCGCGCCTGCCTCAAGTTTTTCAGCAAGAGCCGCGAGCACTTCATTGAGTTTTGCGGCTATCTTGCGCTCTTGCGGGTTCAGGTAGGCGTTGCGCGACGACATGGCGAGGCCGTCGCTTTCGCGCACCGTTTCGCCGCCGACGATCTGAACCGGCATGTCGAGATCCTTGACCATGCGCTTGATGACCAGAAGCTGCTGGTAGTCCTTCTCGCCGAACACCGCGACGGTAGGGCGCACCTGATTCAGGAGCTTGCAGACGACCGTTGCGACGCCGCCGAAGAAATGCGGCCGCGAATCGCTCTCCAGGCCGGCGGCGACAGCCTCCACGGACACGGCGGTCTGATAGCCGGCGGGATACATTTCCTCTGGAGACGGGCACCAGGCGAGATGGCAGCCGGCCGCCGCAAGCATTTCCAGATCCGCCGCCTCGTTGCGGGGATAGGTCGCAAGGTCCTCATGGGCGGCGAATTGCTTGGGATTGATGAAAATGCTTGCCACGACCCTGTCGGAAAGCTTCGCCGCATGCCTGACAAGGGAAATGTGCCCCTTGTGCAAAGCGCCCATTGTCGGCACAAAGCCAACCGTCAGGCCGGTTGACCGCCAGCCGTCGACGCGGGCCCGCAAGGCCTTTAAGGTGCGAGCGACGCCCAGCTGAGAATCAGGTCCAATTGGCGACATCCGACAAGCCCTGTTGATGCGTATTCAGCTTACTTCGGAGAGGCTCATGCGACACCCGGCGACCCCGCGCAAGATGGCGGGATTTACGGGCCTGCCCATGGCGCGCGGGCTGGCGGCGCTGGCTATGGCGGCGATGCTGCCCGCGTGTACGACCTTCGCCAAGAAGGATGACGGGTCGGTGATCACCGGGCCGGCCGCCGACGATCTGGCCTGGAGCTTCGCGCGCACCGCCGAACTCGAAGCGCAGGTCGCCAAGCTCGAATCGGAAAACACTCGCCTGACGAAGCGGGTGGCCCAGCTTGAAGCCGCCAGCGCGCCAAAGCCCGACAAGCCAGCCGAAACGGCCGCCGCCGAAGCGCCGGCGCCCAAGCCCGCGCCGGCCACGCCACTGGTCAAACCCGAGGCGGTGGTCGCCGCGCCGGAAGCCGACCGCGCGCTCGCCGGCGCCCCGGCCCCGGTCGATTCTTCGCCGCGCCTGGTGCAGCCTTCCTTCGCTTCTGTCGAAGAAACGGTGTTCGAAAACGAAGCCGCCGGCGCCATTCCGCTTTCGAGCGTGCTCTACGGGGTGCATCTCGCCTCGTATCGTCACGAGGCGGAAGCGCGCAGCGGGTGGCGCAAGCTGCAACGCGAGAATCCGGACGAGCTCGGCCTGCTCGAACCGCGAGTCGAGAAAGTCAGCATCGAGGATCGCGGCGAATTCCTGCGCCTTGTCGGCGGCGGATTCACCACGCAGGAAAAGGCGTCGGCTCTTTGCGCGCGGCTGAAGTCGAAAGGCGTCTATTGCTCGGTCACCAGTTTCGACGGACAGAGGCTGTCGCTTTCCGATGGCAACAGCGGTTGACCGTTCGCCTCCTGATTATTTCTTCTTCCGCTTTTTCGCCTCCTGCTCGGCGTCATAGGCCTTGAGGAGCCGTTTCGGCGCCATGTCGCGCCAGGCGATGAGCAGCTTGGTTCGCGCCCATTCCGGATCTAGCCGGTCGGGGCGCACCAGCACCATCGGGTAATTGCGATAGTGCGGCGTGAAGAAATAAGAGTCGGGATCGGCCTCGACCAGCATGTCGCGCTCCTCGAACGGAACCTTGAAGACCGGCGCGTCTTCAGAAGGACTCCACCACAGCCACAATTTTCCGTGCGCCTTGAGGCAGGGTTGGCCCCAGCTCGTCGCCTCGACGACGCCGGGCAGGCCTAGCGAGAGCGCGAGCTTTTTCAGCTTTTCCCACTGTTTTGCTGATTTCGGAGTCATGGTTTTTCCCGGCGCCGCGGGACTGTCGCGCGAGGGGCGCGGTTTCGCAAGGCGGCGGTTTCCTTCGGGCGGCTGACTGCTGTATCAAGCGATGTCCGTCCGCCGCCCCCTGAGACGATGCGCATTGGAACGAGATCGAGCGCGATGGCGATCGCGCAAACCGAAGAGGTCGCGACGCAATTGCGCGCCGCATGGCCCGACCTTGCGCCGGAAGTCGTGCGCTTCACGCCGTCCGGCGACCGGGACCAGATCGGGAAACTCGAAAAGCACGGCGGCAAAGGAGGGGCCTTCGTCGCTGAAATTCGCGAAGCGATGCGTGCCGGCGGGCTCGAGGCGGCGATGCATTCGCTGAAGGACATGCCCGGCGACGAGGAAACGCCAGGTCTGGTCGTCGCTGCCTATCTGAAACGCGAGCCAGCCGAGGACGCGCTGATTTTGCGTCCCGGACTCTCGATGCAAGAGGTGCGCGCCGGCGCCGCCGCCGGGCTCAAGATCGGCACCAATTCGGTGCGCCGCGCCGCTTTTCTGCGCCGGCTTTATCCGCAAGCCGAAGTGATTCACTTTCGCGGCGCCGCCGACACGCGCGTGCGCAAGCTGGACGAGGGCGCCAGACAGAAGCTGCCGGATGGCGGCGAGGCCGGTCCCGCTGACGCGCTGGTCATGGCCCGCGCCGGCCTGATCCGCGTCGGTCTCGCTGACCGGATCGCGCACTTGTTTACAGCCGATGAAATGCTGCCCGCAGTGGGGCAGGGGATCGTCGCGGTGGAATGTCCGCTGGCAGCGTGGGAGACGCGCGTTCGTCTGGCGGCCATCGACGACGCGCAAGCTCGGCGCTGCGCCGAAGCGGAGCGGGAGACGCTCTGGGTGCTGAACGGTCACTGCAATTCGCCCATCGCCGGCCACGCGACGATCGAGGGCGACGTCCTGCATCTGCGCGCAGCTGTCATCAGCGAGAATGGGGCGACGATCATCGAGACGCGCCGGTCCGGTCCCGCCGACAGGCCCCGCGAGGCCGGGCGGGCGGCGGGGCTTGATCTTCTCTCCAAAGGCGCGGGCGCGATCATCGAGGCGACCCGGCTTTAGCCGCGCCGCGCCAGGATACGCCGCCCATCGGTCGTATGCAGGATCAGGGCGCCGGTTTCGTCGATCTCGAACCGCACGGCGCCGGCGAGCGCGTCGAGAAACCGCTGCTCCTGCTGCATCAGCGCCGGCGCGCAGGCCATGCGCGTGGTCGCAGCCATGCCGAAGGTCAGCCCTTCGCGGGTCAGCGCATATTGCGCATTGTAAGTGTTGCAGGAGGCGCGTCCAAAGACGCGACCGTCTTCGGCGAAATTAAGCGTCGCGCGCGACGCATCAATGATCCCGCCGTTGTTGATGTCCTCGACGATCCATTCCGGTCCGATGAGGAGCGCCGACGGTTCGCCGCCGCAGCCGGTGAACGTGCGTTCTCCGAGATGCACGGTGACGCGGTTCGGATGCGGCATGCCCGTGGCGTCGTCGGCGCAGAGCGCATCTTCGATGACGATGCTCAACTCTTCGGCGGGAATGGAATAGCGCGTCACGCCGTCATGCTTTTCACCTTGCGGTTTTGGCGCGGCGACGCGGCGTTCGCCGTAATCGGCCAGCAGCACGATAGTGTCATCCGTGACGTTGAGACTCCAGCCGGGTTCGTTGCCGCGCGCTGAAAAGGTTTTTTTCTGCATCGGCGTTTCCTCGCTGCCGGTGAGCACGGCGCATTCGGGATAGGCGACGCCGTGCAGGGACAGAAGGGCGTTGGCGCCTTTTGTCCAGAAGTAGGTGGACGGATCGCCTGCGGCCTCGTATCGCGCGCCGGAAGCGGAGACGGCCTGCCGCAGCGTGAACGCGTCGCCGCCGATCTCGAGACGCAGCGTATCGCCCCGCGCCTCTGCGGCGACCGTCTGTTTGCCGCAGCGATAGGTCGTCGAAGTAATGGCTGGCGCCGGCGGCGCGGTCTCCTCCGTCGCGGGCGGTTCGGATTCCGCGAGCGCGGGCGCCGGCGCTTCGCTGGTCGGCGTCCCGATGCGGCCGCAGCCCGCCAGCAAGAATGTCAGGGCGGTGGCGCTCAGCGATAAACGACGGATCATAAGAATGTCTCCAGCATTACGGCCCAGGCAGGAAGCAGCATTTTACGGCATTTCGGCGACTCCCGGATGGCTGGCGGGCGGATCGCGTGCGAAAAAGCCGCCTTCATCCAAGAGCGGGCGCCGCTATACTGCCGTCCATAACAGCCGATGAGAGTCGGGCGAGAGTAAAATGATACCGGAAATCGGGCACTTCGCCCTCATTCTTGCGCTTCTGGTTGCGGTCGCGCAGGCGCCTGTTCTGTTCGCTGCGGCGCGAACGGACGACGCGCGCTTTGCAGCCTTCGGCCGGCGCTGCGCTTACGCTCTGCTGGCGCTTGTCGCCGTTGCGTTCACGAGCCTCGCCTATTCCTATGTCACCTCCGACTTTTCGGTCGTCAACGTCTTCGAGAACTCGCACTCGCAGAAGCCGCTGCTCTACAAGTTCACTGGAACGTGGGGAAACCATGAGGGCTCGATGCTGCTCTGGGTTCTCATTCTCTCCCTGTTCGGGGCGGCGCTGGCTCGTCAGGGCAAATTCATTCCGCTCGAACTGCACGCGCTGACCCTCGCCGTGCAGGGCCTGATCGCAGCCGCGTTTCTCGCCTTTATTCTGTTCACGTCCAATCCGTTCGGACGCCTCATTCCGACGCCGGCGGACGGGCAGGGGCTCAATCCGCTGCTGCAGGACATCGGTCTCGCGATCCATCCGCCGTTTCTCTACCTCGGCTATGTCGGCTTCTCGATTCCGTTCGCGTTCGCCGTCGCCGCGCTGATCCGCGGACGCGCCGACAGCGTGTGGGCGCGTCTCGTTCGTCCATGGGCGCTGGCGGCGTGGACGTTCCTCACCATCGGCATCACGCTCGGCGCGTGGTGGGCCTACTACGAGCTCGGCTGGGGCGGATGGTGGGCGTGGGATCCGGTCGAAAACGCGTCCTTCATGCCATGGCTCGCCGGCACTGCGCTCATCCATTCGCTGCGCGTCGTCGAGCGCCGCGACGCGCTGAAAGGCTGGGCCGTATTGCTCGCCATCACGGCGTTTTCGCTGAGCCTTGTCGGCACCTTCCTCGTGCGGTCGGGAATACTCACCTCGGTGCACGCCTTCGCCGTCGATCCGGCCCGCGGCGTGTTCATCCTGATGATCCTCGCCGCCGCCATAGGCGGGTCGCTGTCCCTCTACGCGGCGCGGGCCGGGTCGCTGACGCCGACCGGCGCCTTCGCCCCGGTCAGCCGCGAAACGGCGCTGATCATCAATAACATCCTGCTTGTCGCCGCCTGCGCGACGGTTTTCGTCGGCACGTTCTATCCGCTGTTCGTTGATGTTCTGTCCGGCGAGCGGATTTCCGTCGGGCCGCCCTACTTCAACACGGTGTTCGTGCCGCTGGCTTCGACGCTGCTGCTGCTCGCGGCCACGGGACTGCTGCTGCCATGGAAGCGCGCCGATCTCGCCGAAACGCTGCGGCGTCTCGCGCCAGCCGCCGGAGCGGCGGCTGTTGCGGCCATCATCGTTGCGGTTTTCGCGGCGAAAGAAAAAGCCATGAGCGCCGGCATGATCGCGCTCGCCGTCTGGCTCGCGGGGGGAACGCTCGCCGATCTCGCGGGACGCGCCAGGCTCTTCCGCGCGCCGCTGAAGGATAGTCTCGCGCGCCTGCGCGGGCTGCCGCGCGCCGCGCACGGAGCGACCATCGCGCATCTCGGCCTCGCATTGTTCGTGCTCGGCGCGTCCGGGGTCAGTCTATGGAAAGAAGAACGCATCCTTCTCATGCGGCCAGGCGAAACGGTTTCCTTCGCCGGCTACGGCGTCACGCTGAAATCAGTCGCGAACGCGGTAGGTCCGAATTATCAGGCCGAGCGCGCCGTTTACGAGGCGCGGAAGGGCGCCGGCGTTTTCGAGCTTGTCGGCGAGCGGCGCTTCTATCCGATCCGCGCCATGCAGACGACGGAGGCGGCGATCAGCTCGCGGGGAACTGGCGATCTTTATATCTCGTTCGGCGAAAACGCGACGGGCGACGGCTGGCCGGTGCGGTTGCATTTCTTCCCGCTTGTCGGTTGCCTGTGGTGGGGCGCGGCGATCGGCGCGTTCGGCGGCGTACTCGCATTGAGCGATCGCGGCCGTCGGCCCGCGAAGACGCGTCGTCCCGAAGCCGCAGCATCACGGGCGCTGGCGGCGACCGCATGAAGAATATTTTCGTCATCGCGCCGCTTGTCGTGTTCGCCGCCATCGCCGGCGCGTTCGCCGTAGGATTGACGCGCGATCCTTCCGCGATTCCGTCGACTCTGATCGACCGGCCGCTGCCTGAGTTCGACCTGCCGCCCATCGAGGGTTACGACAAGCGCCTCGCCGCCGCCGATCTGAAGGGCGAGGTGTCACTGCTGAACGTGTTCGGCTCCTGGTGCGTGAGCTGTCATGTCGAGCATCCGTTCCTCATGCAGATCGCCGCCGCCGGCGAAGTGCCGATTCACGGGCTCAACTGGAAAGACAAGCCGGGAGACGGCGCTGCGTGGCTGGCGCGTCTCGGCAACCCGTACGACCGCATCGGCGACGACCCCGAAGGCCGCGTGATCTTCGATCTCGGCGTCACCGGCGCCCCGGAGACGTTTGTCATCGATAAAGAAGGCCGGGTTCGCTACAAGCATGTCGGCCCGGTCACGCCGGAAGTCTGGGAGAAGACGCTCCGCCCCCTGATCGAAAAGCTGAAACGGGCATGAAGCTTTTCCCCGCAGTCTTGGCCGGTCTCGCCTTCGCGACAGCGGCGTTCGCCGTCGAGCCCGACGAAATGCTCGCCGACGCGGCGCTGGAGGCGCGCGCCGAAGCCCTCGACCGCGAGCTGCGCTGCGTCGTCTGCCAAAGCCAGTCGATCGCCGAGTCCAACGCCGATCTCGCGAAGGAAATGCGCGTCGTGGTGCGCGAAAGACTGGCGGCGGGCGATAGCGACGAGGAAATTCTCGCCTATCTTGTTGAGCGCTATGGCGACTATGTGTTGCTGCGTCCGCCGGTGCAGGGGAACACAATCTTTTTGTGGGTGTTTCCGGCGCTCGTTCTCCTCGCGGGATTGACGGGCGGCGTATTCTATGTCCGGCGCCTGCGTCCGGCGGCGCCCGCCGCCTTGAGCGAAGAGGAAGCGGCCGCTCTTAAGGATCTGCTCGAAGAGCGCGAGGCGGAATGATCTGGCTTTTCCTCGCGGCGCTGTCGCTGGCTGTTCTCGCCTTTCTCGTCTGGCCGCTTCTGCGAGCCGGGCAAGAACCGCAGGCGACCGACGAGAAGGATTATCTCGCCGCGCAATTGCTGGACATCGAACGCGACCGCAAGGCCGATATATTGTCGGAAGAGGACGCCGCCATCGCCGATCTTGAGGCGCGTCGCCGTCTGTTGAGCGCCGCCCGCGCCGACGAGACGAAGAAGGCGCGCGGCGCTTCCGCGATGTTGCGCCAGGCGGCGGTGCTGCTGGTCGGCGCCATTCCTGTCGCCGCGCTTGCGCTCTACTTCCGGCTTGGCGATCCCGATCTCGAACCGACCAGACTGGCGCAGGAAATCGGGCCGACGGCGCAACAGCCGGCGTCCTCGCTGGCGGAGTCGATCGCGGCGCTGGAAGCGCGCCTCAAGGAAAACCCCGACGATCTCAACGGCTGGATGATGCTCGCCGAAGCGTATGCGTCCCTCAACCGCTTCGGCGAGGCGGCGGCTTCCTTCGCGCGAGCGGCGGCGTTGGCGCCGGACAGAGCCTACCTCCATGCGGCGCTGGGAGAAGCGCTCGCCATGGCCAATGGCGGCATCATCAGCGAGGAGTCTTCGGCGGTGCTGAAGCATGCGCTCTCGCTCGATCCGAAAGAACCGCGCGCGTTATTTTATTCTGCGCTGGAGATGGACCAGGCGGGCGATGGAAAATCGGCGCTCGATGCTCTCGTGGCCCTCGCCAACGGAGCGCCGGAGGATGCGTCATGGATTCCCATCGTCAATCGGGAGATTTCACGGATCGCCGGAGAACTCGGAACGCCTCCTGAAAACGCCGGGTTGAACGCCGAGGCGCTGGCGCGTTTTTCTGCGCCGACGCCGCGCGGCCCGTCCTCCGACGCAATCGCCGCCGCGCAGTCGATGACCGACGAACAGCGCCTCGCGATGATCGCCGGCATGGTTGACGGGCTGGCGGCGCGGCTCGAACAAAACCCTGACGACCTCGAAGGCTGGCTCATGCTCGGCCGGTCTTACAGCGTGCTCGGACGATATGACGACAGCGTTGACGCCTTCGCGCGCGCCGTGGCGCTCAGTCCCGACAACGTAAGCGTGCGGGTAAGCGAAGCGCAGGCGATGCTCGCCCGCCTCGACGCGCAGGGTGAGCCGATAGACGCTCCAACCGAAGCCGCCCTAGCAGAAATCCTGAAATACGATGCAGCTCAGCCCTTCGCCCTGTTTTTTCTCGGCGTCGCGGCGCAGCAGGCGAACGATCCCGATGCGGCGAAAGTCCACTGGAGCAAGCTCCTCGCAGAACTGCCGCCGGGCTCCGAGGAAGCCGCCAGCGTCAGAGAACTGATTTCGGCGTTGCCAGCAGCAAGGTGACAGCCGCCCCCGGATGGGCATAGATTCCCGGCCGCAAGGGGTCGGTCAATCACCGCCGCGCCGCTGGCCGCCGCCGAGGCCGCCCCTCGCGATCGTCGCCGCCGGAGACGAAACATGTTACGGCGGCGGCGCGGCGCTTTGGGCGAAGCGTTGCGATAACAAGCGAGGGGCTGCTCGCGGGACCGGCGCCGCCCGGGCTCGCGAGAGCGACGGAGCATATAATGCCGGCGGAAACGCAATTCATCTTCGCCTTGCTGGCTGTCTTCCAGCTCAAGCACTTCATCGCCGACTACGCCTTGCAGACCGCCTGGATGGTCGCCGGCAAGTCGCGCCCGGGCGCTGGCTTTATCTATCCTTTGTCAGCGCATGTGCTGGTGCACGCCGGGTTGACGCTGGCCATCGTGCTCTATGTGGAGCCGGCCCTCTGGTACCTCGCCCTGTTCGATTTCGTGGCGCATTTCGCCATGGACTGGATCAAGGCGAGCCCGCTGCTGCTCGGGCGCTACAACGATCCCGCCAAGCAGTCTTTCTGGCTGCCGTTCGGGTTCGACCAGATGGTCCATCACCTGACCCACTATGTGATCATCTGGCGTCTCTATGTCGGCGAGTTCGGCTGACGCCGGCCCCGAAGCCCTTCTGGAACGCTATTTGCTGCCCCGCGTGAAGGGCTGAAAACGGTTGTCTCCTCTGCGCCGCGGGGACATAGTTTGGGGAACGGACCGCCGCCGGACCGTGTTGCGGGCGGCGCGTCGCGGGATTTGGGGACTTGGCCGCATAGGAAGGGTATGGCGATCTGCCGACGGCGCGGAGCGCGCCGCGCGGCAATCGGGGGTAGGGGTGAATGTCGTTTTTTCGCGTAATCGGGGCCGCCGCCATGGCGGTTGGGCTCATCGGCGGGGGCGCGCTCGCGCAGGAGCCTGAAAGAAGCGTCAGGGACACTGTGGAACGCGAGACGCGCGCCGCCGACCAGCGCGAAGCGGCTTTGGAGCGGCGCAGCGGCTCGATCCCATTTTCCCAGGTGCTCGCAGCGCCGGAGGATGTCCGTCTCAATCTCGCTTATGCGCGCGAGCAGATCGCCGACGGCGATCTCAAGGAAGGCGCCGCGACGCTGGAGCGCATCCTGCTGCTTCAGCCGCAGCTTCATGACGTGCGGGTGCTTTACGGGCTCGTGCTCTACCGTCTTGGCCTTCTGGATCGCGCGCGGTTCGAACTCGAAAAGGCGCTCGAAGGGGACGCGCTCCCCTCGACGGTGCGCGCCGAGGCGGAAGTCTATCTCGAGCGCATCAAGCGCCTGCAAAAGACGACGCGCGGATCCTTGACGCTGACCGCCGGCGTCGAATGGGACCAGAACCGCAATCAGGCGCCGTCCAGCGGCACGATCCTTTTTCTCGATATTCCGCTGGCCGCACAGCCGGACGACGCCGATTACGCATGGATTACCTCCGTGCAGGGAAGGGTAAGTCACGATCTCGGCTTTCAGGCCGGGCATACGCTGAACGCCGAAGCCTCCTACTATCGCTCGGACAAGAACGAGATCGATAGCCTCGATATCGACGCGGTGACGCTGGCGACGGGCTTCACGTTCAATTTCGGCGATTTTTCCGTCAGCCCCCGAGCGCGCGGCAGCTTCATCTGGCTTGCCGGCGAGGACTATCTGGCGACTTATGGGGGCGAGGTCGAGCTTCTCTATCGTTTCAATCCGACCCTGCGGGCCTATGTGAACTTCCGAGGCGAGCAGGAGGACTTCCGCTCCGTGCCCGACTACATGTCCGCCTCCCTGCGCACGGGGCGGCGGCTGTCGGCGCGCCCCGGCGTCGCGTGGAACATGAATCCGACCATGGCGTTGACGGTCGAGGGCCTGTGGATGGACAAGCAGGGCGAGACGGGATTCGAGTCGTTTGACCGTTACGGCGCCTTCGCGCAGCATATATGGCTGCATGGCGGCGGCGCCTTCACGCTGATCAGCGGGTGGGCTGAGAAATCCGATTACGACGCCGTCGATGTTTTCGTCAGTCCGTCGACGGTTCGTGAGGAATGGCTTTATCGGGCCCGTGTGACCGCAGGCGCGCCGATTTCATGGTTCCTGCGCGGCGTCGACATGCCGCGCGCCCTGTCGACGATCAATATTATCGCCCAGTACGAATACGAGAACGTCGACTCCAACATTCCCAACTTCGACTACGACACGCACAAGGTCAGCCTTCTGCTGTCGAAGCGCGTTGCGTTCTGAGGGGGAAACCGATGCGTAGGCAAATCAAGTTTGCGAGCGCCCTGAAACTGACGACCGCTCTTGTCGCCCTGTCGGCTGCGCCTTTCGCCGCGAACGCCGCCGAGTGTTTCGACGAGGATACGTCGAATCCGAAAGCCGGCGCAGCGACGGCGGTTGTCGGACCGGACGTCGGTCTCAAGCAAGGGGGCGGCGACTATGAGCGCCCCGCCGCCGGCGACGATGTCTTCAGCGAAGACTATGCGCGCACCGGCGCCGACTCGCATCTCCAGCTTAAGCTCTGCGACTGGAGCACCTACACGCTGTCGCCGGAAAGCGAGGCGCAGATCAGCGAATTCTACGACGACGAAGGCGCGCGCCGCCGCCGGCTCGTCAACTATGTGCGCGGCGGCTTCCGCTACGCCTCGGGGCGCGACACCGAGTCCGGCTCGACGGATGTCGAGATCCAGGAATCCGGCGTAACGATGGGCGTGCGAGGCACGAACGTCATTCTGGTCGAGCTCGACGGCGTGGTTTACGCGCTGCTGGAAGGGCCGGCGCTCGACAATAACGGGCTGACGCCGCAGGGACGGGTGGAATTCTGGACCGGAGACAATCGCAGAGCCATTGAAGCGAAACTGATGCGACCCGGTTGGGCGGTGCGCATCGGCCCTGACGGCGTGTCGGAGCCTTTCCGGGCGGATCCTGAGCTTCTCCGCCGCATCTACCAGGCGTTCCTTCCCGGCGTTCCCGACGAGACGCCGGATAATCCTGAATATGAGAGCGATCCAGAGGACGATTCCGGGCAGGGCGGACAGAACGGCCAGTGGGGGATCGAGGTCGCTAACAACTACGGTCAGCAGAACAACGACAATACCGAGAACTTCCCCGAACAGCCGTTCCAGGCCGGCGAGCCTCCTGAAGAACCTGAGACGCCGCCTTTCCCGGTCAACGTAGGCGACGTGCTGCCGCTCGACGCGCTCGAATATTACGCCGAAAATTTCGCGCCCGCCTCAGGCCACATATTCGCGCTGGCGCCGGCGCAGCTGTTCGTCGACGACGGGTCGGGAGCGACGCTGGTCGATGAAGGCGTCGTGCTAATCCAGATCAACATCGACAGCGCCTCGCATACGATTGCGCCGGAAGCGCTCGCCTCGTTCGTGAAGTTCGACTTCAGCATCCTCGATCCGGGCAATCTCGGAACGGACGACAACGATTTCTTCCTTGGCGGCACCGTTCCTGCCGCCTACGTGCAGGCGCTGCTGGCGAGCGCCAATATCGCTTTTCCGAGCGGCCAGAACGGGCTCGCCATGTTCCCGACGCAGGCCTTCGCAGTCACCATCCGGCAGGGCGCAGGGAATACCGTCACCGTCGACGTGGCGGTCGATTTCACCGCGCTGGATCCGCAACACGGATCCGTCAATGCGCTCGCCGAAGCCCTCAACCTGCAACTCATGCCGGGCGCTGGCGAGCTCGCCTATTTCGACTTCGGCCTGTCCGACGTTTTCACCATCGACGATCTCACCGCTCACCAGACCAGCGGCACGGTGAAGATTTCCGGTTTCACGCCGAATGTCGCCCAGACCACGGGGCAGATCGGCCCCGTGACCGGCCTCGCTTATGCGCAGCTTGAAGTCAATTTCAACAACAAGACTGTCGGCGGACCCGGCTCCTTCATGGTGATGACAGCCGCCGCGAGTGCAGCGACCGGCAACCAGCAGGCCAACGCTTTCATTTCGCTCGACCAGCCCGTGGCTTTCGGATCGGGGCTGTTCAATATGGCGCTCTATCCGCTCAGCGGACTGACGAACAGCGGCGCCCTCGTCGCCGGGCAGGCGCTTGTGGTCGAGGGGTCGGACGTTCCTGTCTACGCCGACATCGCCGCCATACTGACGGCCGACACCGGCGCTCACCTCTACGCCGAAGTGCTGGCCGGCGACGAGTTTTTCGGCGCCAACTATGCGCCGAGCACGATCGCCGAACTCGATTCGCTGGGCGCCATGCTGGGAACCGGGGCCTTTTACTTCGACGGAGGCGGCGCCAGCGTCAACAGCGCCTTCCTTTCCAATCCCGTCGACGGCGACTCTTTCGGCAATATGTACGGGCAGATCGACATCAATTTCGGCGATCGCACCATCGGCGGCGGCGAGTCGTTCATCTCTGCGGACCTGTTCAACTTCAACACCAGCTCGACTTTCCAGTTCACGGAATATCTGAGCGAGACCTCTTTCAACAGCGCGCTGGGCGGACAGGGCGTGTTCGCTTTCGACGGCGGCGATTTCGATGGAAACAACATCCAGTCGCTGATCTTCATCATCAGAAACGACCTCGCCGGAAACGCGGCGCAATCGGCTGATGCGTTCATGAACTTCACCGACGGCGCAGGCGGCAAGGGCGTGGGCGAACTTCGCGAAATGGTGTTCTCGCCGGGCTCCGCCTGCACCGTTTCCTGTTTTTAAGGCCCGGCCGTTATGGCGTCGCGACGGAACTTCCTCGGCCCGCGGGTCGCCGGAGCGATCGGCGCGGCGTTGGCGCTCGCCGTCGTTTTGCAGCAGCCCGGCCTGATCGATAGCGCCCGCGACCGAGTCTTCGACCAGTTCCAGCGACTTGCGCCGCGCGTTAACGAGGCGGCGCCGGTGAAAGTCATCGAGATCGACGACGCGGCGCTGGAGCGCTACGGGCAATGGCCGTGGCCCCGGCATCTATTTGCAACGATGGTCGACCGATTGAACGAGGCGGGCGCGGCGGCGATTGTGCTCGATGTGATCTTCGCCGAGCCGGACCGCACCAGCCCCGCCAACGTATCGCGGAACTGGCCGGACGCTCCGCCGCTCGAAAGCATCGCCGGGGAACTCATGGCGGGCGATCTCTCGCCGCTCGATCATGACAGGATGTTCGCAGGCGCGCTGGCGCGGGCGCCCTCGGTCCTGCACATGACTTCAGGCGGCGCGACGTCCGGCGGCGGCTGTCCGGAACCGCTCGCCGCGTCGCGCGTGCAGGGCATGGATGCGGCGGGGCTCGCGCAGGTTGCGCCGAGCTTTCGCAGCGTCATCGCGGCGCTTCCCGCTTTGCGCGAAGCGGCGAGGGGCGAAGGCTTTGCGCGCGCCGGGCTCAGCGGCGACGCCGTCGTCAGGAGCGCGCCGCTGATCGCGCTCGCCTGCGACGGAAAGCAGTTGTACCCGAGCCTCGCCGTCGAGGCGTTGCGCGTCGCCGCGCCGCGTCTAGATCCGTCTCTGGCGCCGGCCGCCTATGCGAAACGCGCTTCGGAAAGCGCTTGCCGCACGCATGTCACCGGCGTCGCCGGAAAATCCGTATCGGGCGTTCACGTCTGCGGCCTGCGCCTGCCGACCGCTGCCGACGGCCGGATATGGATTCATTACTCGGCCCGCGACGCCGTCTCGAAGCGCCGTCTGTCAGCGGCGGACGCGATGGGAATGGACGCCGATGCGCTGGCGAAAGAGGTGCGGGGGCGCATCGTTATGGTCGGCGCCACGGCTGAGGGATTGCGTGATGTCGTCGTCACGCCGCTCGGCGACGAGCGGCCCGGCGTTCATGTCCACGCAGAGATCATCGAGCAGGCTTTATCCGGCAAGACGCTCTTTCGCGCCTGGGATCTGATGCGGCCGGTTGAAATCGGAACCGCCTTGTTTTTTTGCCTCGTGCTTCTACTGCTTCTGCCACGTCTGTCGGCGACGCTCGGCTTCGCCGTTTCTCTGGTTGTTGTCGGCGGCATGTTCGGCGGCGCTTTCTATGCGTTCAAGGCGGAGCGGCTGCTGATCGATCCGGTGACGCCAAGCCTCGTTGTCGCAGCGTCGTTCCTCAGCGCGTTCGTGGTGATGTTCCAGCAGGAGCAGATCGCCCGGCGGTTCATCCGAGGCGCCTTCGGCAAGTTCCTGTCGCCGCTGATTATCGACCGGCTCGAACGCGATCCCTCGTTGCTCAATCTCGAAGGAGAAGAACGCGAGATCACCGCCTTCTTCTCCGACATTCGCGGGTTTACGACGATATCGGAAAATCTCGCGCCGCAGCAGGTGACGGTGCTGCTCAATCAGTATTTCACGCCGATGACCCGCATCGTCACCGAGCATAAAGGGCTCGTCGACAAGTATATGGGCGACGGTCTCGCCGCCATGTGGAACGCTCCGGTCGATATCGACGATCACCCGGCGCAGGCGTGCCGCGCCTCGCTCGCCATGCTCGATGCGTTGGCCAAGCTCAACGCCGGCTGGCGCGCCGATAAGGCGCTCGTCGTGCCTGAAATCCGCATCGGCATCGGCCTTCACACCGCCGTGGCGCGCGTCGGCAATTTCGGGTCGCAGGACCGGCTGCAATATTCGATGCTGGGCGACATGGTGAACCTCGCCTCGCGCCTCGAGGAAGCGACGAAGGAATTCCAGGCGCCGATCATCATCTCCGCCGATACGATGGCGCGCGTTCCGGCGTTTGCGGTCGTCGGGCTCGGCGAGGTGACCGTAAAGGGACGCCACGACGCGACGGCGATTTACGCGCTGGTCGGCGACGAGCAGGTCGCCGCGTCGGCGGCTTTCAGGAGTTTCCGCTCGAATTTCGAAGCCGGCGTGGCGGCGATGGGTGAAGGGCGGCGCGAAGCGGCGCTCGACAGCTTCCGCGCCGCGCGGGCGAGCGGCGCTTACCGTCTCGGCGACACGCTAGACATGCTCGAGAGCAAGGCAGGCGGCGCCTAGCCCGCGAAACCGCCAGAGTTGAGGTAGTCTGTTTCCTCTTTGGTCGAGATGCGGCCTAGCATGTCGTTGCGGTGCGGGAACCGGCCGAAACGCTCGATGATCTCGGCGTGCAGTTTCGCATAGCGCGTATACTCATCGTCGCCGGCCCGTTCGAAAAGCCGCAGCGAGCGCGCCTGGTCGCCGGCGTCTTCCGAATGTTCGAACGGGAGGTAGAAAAAGATGCGAAGCGCTTCCTCTGTCTGCTGATCGAAGCCTCTGGCGAGGGCCCTATCTGCGATGCGGCGGGCGAGGCCGTCCGTGGCGAAAGCATGGGCGGAGCCGCGATAGAGATTGCGCGGAAACTGGTCGAGCAGGAGGACGAGAGCGAGGGCGCCTTCGGCCCCCTCCGCCCATTCCGTGAGTTCGCCGCGCGCCGCGCGGTGATGCGCCGCCTCGAACCTTGTACGGATCAGCCCGTCGAAGGCGTCATCTTTTCGGAACCATTGTTTCGGCCCCGCCTCGCGCCAGAATGATATTATTTCGGCGGCTGTCGGCTCGGGGGTCATGGGCGTATCCTTTTGCCTTCGTTTTTTTGCGGCCCGTCGACTTGCATCTTCCGTCGCGGCGGGCGGCGTTGCATGATGCGGCCCTCGCTCAACCAGATAAGAAATGGGGTCGCCGATGAAAACCCGCGCCGCCGTCGCTTTCGCCGCCAACCAGCCGCTCGAGATCGTCGAGCTTGACCTAGAAGGACCGAAAGCGGGCGAGGTGCTGGTCGAGATCATGGCGACCGGGATCTGCCATACCGACGCCTACACCCTGTCGGGCAAGGATTCGGAAGGGCTGTTTCCGTCTATCCTCGGCCACGAGGGCGCAGGGATCGTGCGCGAAGTGGGAGCGGGCGTCGTCAGCGTCAAGCCGGGCGATCATGTGATCCCGCTCTACACGCCGGAATGCCGTCAATGCAAAACCTGCCTGTCGCGCAAGTCGAATCTCTGCACGTCGATCCGCGCCACGCAGGGCAAAGGTTTGATGCCGGACGGCACCAGCCGATTCTCCTACAAGGGGCAGACCATCCATCACTATATGGGCTGCTCGACTTTCTCGAATTTCACCGTGCTGCCGGAAATCGCGCTCGCTAAAATCCGCGACGACGCGCCGTTCGACAAGGTCTGCTACATCGGCTGCGGCGTCACCACAGGCGTCGGCGCGGTGATCTGGACTGCGAAGGTCGAGCCCGGCGCCAATGTCGCGGTGTTCGGTCTCGGCGGCATCGGCCTCAACGTCATTCAGGGCGCGAAGCTCGCGGGCGCCGACCGGATCGTCGGCGTCGACATCAATCCGGCCAAGCGCGCCATGGCCGAACGGTTCGGCATGACGCATTTCGTCAACCCGGCGGAAGTCGGCGCGAAGAACGTCGTCGACAAAGTCGTCGAACTCACAGGCGGCGGCGCCGACTACTCGTTCGACTGCACCGGCAACACCGACGTGATGCGTCAGGCGCTCGAATGCTGTCATCGCGGTTGGGGCGTTTCGGTGATTATCGGCGTCGCGGAGTCCGGCAAGGAGATTTCGACGCGACCTTTCCAGCTCGTTACGGGCCGCGTCTGGAAGGGAACCGCTTTCGGCGGCGCGCGCGGGCGCACCGACACGCCGAAGATGGTCGAGTGGTACATGGAAAAGAAGATCGAAATCGACCCGCTCATCACTCACCAGATGCCGCTCGAAAAGATCAACGACGCCTTCCATCTGATGCATGAAGGGAAATCCATCCGTTCCGTGGTCAGGTTTTAGGCCGCGGAGGAGAGGCGGGCGCGTCGGCGGGGCTGCCGGCGGCGCGTCCGATGTGACCGGCAGCGATCGCGACCGCCGCCCTGAACGATGCGGCGGCGCTCAAGGGAGAAACGGGTATGGCCATGTTCACGCATGCGGTGCTCGGCACCAATGATCTCGGCAAGGCGCGCAAGTTCTACGATGCGACGCTCGGGGCGCTCGGCTACAAATATGTCGGTCCGATGGGCGATAACGCCGCCATGTATGGCAAGGACGGGCCGGAATTCATCGTCACGAAGCCAGCGAACGGCAAGGCGGCGACTTTCGCCAACGGCGGCACGCTGGGCTTCGCCGCGCCGAACCGCAAGGCGGTGCACGCCTTCCATGAGGCGGGCCTGAAAAACGGCGGAACCTGCGAAGGCCCTCCCGGCCCGCGCAAATTCACGCCGACCTCGTACGCCGCTTACTTGCGCGATCCCGACGGCAACAAGATCTGCACTTATTGCTTTGCGGCCGAATAGAGGCTTACTGTCTCCGTGAAGCAAGGCGGCGCGCTGCCAGAAGCGCGCCGCGTACGGAGCATTTTGATGGCCGAGACGGTTTCCGAAAACAGGTGTTTCGGCGGCGTACAGCGCGTGCTCGCTCACGAGTCGCGCGGAACCGGGACGAAAATGCGCGTCGCCGTCTTCACGCCGCCGGGGGCGGGGCCGTTTCCGGTTTTTCTCTGGCTTTCAGGCCTCACCTGCACCGAAGAGAATTTCACCGTTAAAGCCGGCGCGCAGCGGGTCGCAGCCGAACTCGGCATGATGATCGTCACACCGGATACGAGCCCACGCGGCGATGGCGTGCCGGACGATCCAAACAAGGCTTACGACTTCGGGCTCGGCGCGGGTTTTTACGTGGATGCGACCGAGGCGCCATGGTCGAAGCACTATCGCATGTATTCCTATGTCAACGACGAGCTTTACAAGCTGATCGCAACCGAATTGCCCGCCGACATGAACCGCGTCGCCATCAGCGGCCACTCCATGGGCGGACACGGCGCGCTGACCATCGCGTTGAAGAATCCGCAGAAATACAAGTCCGTTTCCGCCTTCGCGCCGATCGCCTCGCCGATGAACTGCCCGTGGGGCGAAAAGGCGCTTGGCGGCTATCTCGGCTCGGATCGTTCGACATGGCGGGCCTACGACTCCTGCGCGTTGATCGAGGACGGCGCGCGCGTTCCCGACATCCTTGTCGATCAGGGAACGACGGACCAGTTCCTCGAAACGCAGTTGAAGCCCGATCTCCTGGTCAGGGCCTGCGCGGCGGCTGACCAGCCCCTGACCTTACGTCGACAGGACGGCTACGATCACAGCTATTTCTTCATCGCGACGTTCATCGAGGACCATCTGCGCTGGCATCGCGAGCGGCTGGGATAGGGCTCAGCCGAGCGTCCGCTCGACCGCCTTGCGCCAG
This sequence comes from Pseudomonadota bacterium, assembly GCA_036337175.1. Taxonomy (GTDB): domain Bacteria; phylum Pseudomonadota; class Alphaproteobacteria; order Caulobacterales; family Parvularculaceae; genus Amphiplicatus. The sequence continues at coordinate 10,919 of JAYZEQ010000005.1, read as the reverse complement.
CCGCCGAGCAACGAGTCGCGTTCTCCCGCCTTCATTTTCGGTTCAAAGCGCGCATCGCGACGCCAGATGGCGGCGATATCGTTCGTCGAGCCGACGAGACCCGCCTGAAGGCCGGCGAGGAACGCGGCCCCGAGCGCCGTCGTTTCCATGACCACTGGCCGTTCGACGGGCATGGCGAGAATGTCGGCGAGAAACTGCATCAGCCAGTCGTTGGCGACCATGCCGCCGTCAACCCGTAGCGCATCCGGCGCGACGCCGTCCTGACGGATGGCGTCAAGAAGGTCCGCTGTCTGATAAACCACGGATTCGAGCGCCGCGCGGGCGAGATCGGCGCGGCCGGTGGCGCGGGTGATTCCGTAGATGGCGCCGCGCGCCTCAGGCGCCCAGTGCGGCGCGCCGAGCCCGGTGAAGGCGGGCACGAGGTAGACGCCCTGATTTCCGTCGAGCGATCTGGCGAGCGTTTCCGATTCCTTCGCGTTCGAGATGATTTTGAGCCCATCGCGCAGCCATTGGATCGCCGCCCCGGCGACGAAGATCGACCCTTCGATCGCGTAGGAGGTTTCGCCATTGAGACGCGCGGCGATGGTGGTGAGGAGGTTGTTCTTCGACTGGACGAATGTTTCGCCGGTCTGCACCAGCACGAAGCAGCCCGTGCCGTAGGTGCTTTTGATCGAGCCCGGCGTGAAACATGCTTGCCCGATGGCGGCGGCCTGCTGATCGCCGGCGACGCCGTAGATCGGGATCGCCCGCCCGAACAGAGACGGGTCGGTCGCCCCATAGTCGGCGGCGCAGTCGAAAACTTTCGGCACAATGGAAGTCGGTACGCGAAACGCCTTCAGAAGCTCCGCATCCCATTCATTCTTGCGAATATTGTAGAGGCTGGTGCGCGAAGCGTTCGTCGCGTCGGTCGCATGAACCCGGCCGTGAGTAAGGCGAGCGATGAGGAAGGAGTCGATCGTGCCAAAGGCGAGCGCTCCCTTGTCGGCTGCGTCGCGCGCATCCGCATGATCGAGGATCCACGCGGCCTTCGAGGCTGAAAAGTATGGGTCAAGCAACAGTCCAGTGCGTTCGCGCACGAGCGGTTCGACACCCTCCGCTTTCAGCCGCCGGCAGACATCTGCGGTTCGGCGGTCCTGCCAGACGATGGCGTTGTAGATTGGTTTGAGCGTCTTGCGGTCCCAGACGACGGTCGTTTCGCGTTGGTTGGTGATGCCAATGGCGGCGACCTCGCCGCCTTTCGCTTCCGCTTCCGCGAAAGCGCGCTGCGCCGTGTCGAGCGTCGTGCGCCAGATGTCCTCGGGATCGTGCTCCACCCAGCCGTCGGCGGGATAGTGCTGCGGGAACTCCGCCTGCTCGATGGCGACGATCTCCGCCCTGAGATTGAAGGCGATCGCCCGGCTCGACGTCGTGCCCTGGTCGATGGCGAGAATGATCGGATTCCTGGCCACCGGCCCTCCTACAGCAGCTTTTCGACGTGCCGTTCGAGCAGCTTCGGCGTCGTCTGCGGGCTGAACCGCGCTTTCACCTCGCCGGCGCGATCGACCAGGAACTTCGTGAAGTTCCATTTAATGGAGCGCGTCCCCGCAAAACCGGACTTCTCATTCTTGAGATAATTATAAAGCGGATGCGCGCCCGGACCGTTGACGTCGATCTTCGAAAACAGGGGAAAGGTCACGTCATAAGTCAACTTGCAGAAATTGGCGATCTCGGCGTCGTCGCCGGGCTCCTGCGCGCTGAACTGGTTGCAGGGAAAGGCGAGAATGACGAAACCCTTGTCCTTGTACTTGCGGTACAGCGCCTCGAGCCCTTCATATTGCGGGGTAAACCCGCACTTGCTGGCGACGTTGACGATCAGCATCGGCTTGCCTTCGTAGGCGGAAAGCTTCTCTGTCCTGCCGTCGTTCCGTTTGGCTTCGAACTGGTAAATGTCGGCCATGGCGCATTCCGCTCCTCATGCGAGTCGCATTATCGTCGGAGCGCCCTCTTATCATGGATGAAGCCCGGCGAGCGACGCCATCTTGCATCCGGTCAAGAGCGCTGAGACAATGGCGGGAAAAATCGCGGCTTGCCGCGATGTTCTGGGAGGACGCCTATTTCCGGCAAACCGGTTAAAGACCCGGCCGACGCCCTGCGCGGGGCGATCTCGCGCCTTGAGGAGCGCGTCGACTCGCTCGCTACGACGCTGATGGGAACAGAAGAGTTCGCAGGCGCCGCAAATCTCGCCTCGAACCTTCAGCTTCGCGCCCAGAAGGGCATGAGCGACCACATGGCGCGGCAGCTCGCCTTCTTCAACATGCCGAGCCGGGAGGACATCACCGCGCTCGGCGAAAGGCTGATCTCCATGGACGACCGCCTCGTCCGCATCGAAACCATGCTGGCGCGCATGGCGGGGACCTCTGCGGCGTCGTCGGAAGGGGTCGCGGGGCCGCCGCGCACCAGGAAGCCCCCGAAGCGGGAAGAGGGCGGCGACAAGAAGAAATCCGGCAAGGGCGAGGGACGCTGATTGTCCGCGGGCCAGCAACAGGACGCCGACAAGCTTGGCGCGCGGGTTCGAGGACTCGTCGAACGGACCATCCAGCGCAACATAAAGGGGCTTGAATATTTCGCGTCGTCCGCGCCGCCGGTCGGCTTGACTCCGAAAGACGTCATCCACAAGCGCGGCACGCTCAATCTCTATCATTATCATCCCCAGTCGGATGAAATCTATCGTGTTCCGATCCTGATCGTGATGGCCACGACCAACCGCTCCTATGTGCTGGACATCGCGCCGGGACAAAGCTTCGTCGAGTTTCTGCTGAAAAAGGGATACGACGTTTTCGTCATCGACTGGGACCCGCCCCGCCCCGAGGAGAAAAGACTCGGTCTCGACGATTACACGCAGGATTTCATCCCCGACTGCATCCGCCGCGTCCAGGAAACCAGCGGCGAGCAGGACGTCACGATTGTCGGCTACTGCATGGGCGGCGTGCTTTCGACCATCTACGCCGCGACCCATGCGGGCGGGCCGCTCAAGAATCTCATCTGCTTCACCACGCCGATCAACTGGTCGGAAATGGGTCTGTTCAGCGCCTGGTCGGAGCGCAAGCACTTCGACGTCGACCGGCTCGTCGATATGGTCGGCAACGTGCCTCCCGATCTCATACAGACCTCGTTCGACATGCTTCGCCCGTCCGGCAAGGCGGCCTCGCGCGTGCAGCTGTGGGACAATATGTGGAACGACGAGTTCGTCGAGTCGTTCCGCAAGTTCGACCGCTGGGCGACCGAGACCCTGCCGCTGGCGGGGGAGTATTTCCGTCAGACGACCAAAGAGCTCCTGTGGGAGAACAAGTTGTACAAGGGCACGCTCAAGGTGGGCGGCAAAATTGCCAGGATCGCCAACATCAAGGTTCCGCTGTTGCACGCCATCGCGGAACATGACCACATCATTCCGCGCGCGGCGAGCGAACCCCTGATCGAACTCGCTGGCTCCGACGACAAGCAGCAAATCGTGCTCAAGGGCGGGCACATCAGCCTGGTCGCCGGGCCAAACGCGGTAAGGCGGCTCTGGCCGCAACTCGATATCTGGCTTTCGGAACGGTCCGTATGACGACGCAAAAAGAATCCCGCTATCCTCTGCATGTGAAGCTCGGCGCGAGCGAGATTCTGTTGCGAGAGATGCGCGGCGCCGACGAGAAAGACGTGCACGACTTCGCCAAGTCGCTGCCCACTCACGATCTTCTTTATGTCCGCCGCGACATCACTAACCCGAAAGTCGTTTCGGCTTGGGTCGAGGCGATCCGTGCGGGAACCATCTGGACCCTGCTCGCGGTCAAGGGCGAAGACATACTCGGCTGCGTGGCGCTGGTGCGCGACCCGCTCTCCTGGTCGCCGCATGTGGGCGAGCTTCGCGTCCTCGTGTCTCCGCATTCGCGCGAGCAGGGGCTCGGACGCATGCTTATACAGGAAGGCTTCCGCAAGGCGCTGCGGCTGGAGCTGAAAAAGCTGATCGCGCACATGACGGTCGACCAGAAAGGCGCCATCGCCATCTTCGAGGAACTGGGCTTTCGCGGCGAGGCGCTCCTGAAGGATCACGTCATCGATCGCGACGGCGACGCGCATGACATCGCAATCCTGTCATGCAACGTCGACCGGTTGCACAGCCAGATGGAGGCCTATGGCGTCTCCGAGGCGCTGTAAGGCGCGCTTCGCGTCTTGAATGTTGCAGTGCAAACAACCATTTACCCTGCATTCGAGCCTTCCCAACCCTGAAAATCAGGGTAGGATTCTTCTTGACGTTTCGGGTATTTGCGCATGGTTGCTTCGGCAGCAGAGGAACTAAGTCCGCCGCCATTCCCGCTGCCGGTCCTCGAAGCCGGCCGTGCGCTTTCCGAAATGGCGACTCTTCCCGCCGCGCAAATGCTGTTGCGCTTCGCGCCGAACGGCGACGGTCATCCGGTGATCGTTTGTCCCGGTTTTCTTACCAGCGATAATTCGACGACCTTCCTGCGCCGTTTCATCAAATCGAAGGGCTATCGCACGCAAGGATGGAACCTCGGCCGCAACATGGGGCCGGGAACGGCGGGACCGGACAGCGAGTATCTCGCCGAGCAGGTGATCGATCTCTATCGGCAAACCCGCCGCAAGGTCAGTCTCGTTGGCTGGAGTCTCGGCGGCGTTCTGGCGCGCGAACTCGCCAAGCGTATGCCCGACCAGATCAGGCAGGTGATAACGCTCGGCAGTCCTTTCGGCGTCGGCCCTAACGGCACTAGCGTTTCGTGGATCTATCGCCGCGTCGGCGACACGCCGTTCAGCGAGGCTGACATGGCGTCTATGGTCGAGACCTTGCGTAAGCCTCCGGCGCATGTGCCGTCCACGTCGATATTCAGCCGCACCGACGGCGTCGTTCCGTGGCGCGGGTCTATCGAACCGGAAACGCCGCTTACGGATAATATCGAAGTCTACGCCAGCCATTGCGGGCTCGGCGTCAATCCGTTCGTGTTCTTCGCCGTCGCCGACCGGCTGGCGCTTCCAGAACATGGCTGGAGGCCGTTCGATCGCACGACGAACCGCTGGCGAAAGCTCGCTTATCCGTCGAGCGGACACGTCTATCATTCCTGAAAAAGCAGAGCCGGCGCGTCGCCGCGCCGGCTTCAAGGCGCCGCGGGAGGGGCGACGGCCTTGCGCGCCTGCGGCCTCAAGGGGAGAGAGCGGCCGCAGGCTGCGTGTTCTAGAGCTCAGGCGAGAATCAGGCGTTGGCGCCCGACTTCGCTTTTGAGCGTAGCGAGGCGAGGTAGCCGGCGACCGGTTCGATCGTCTCGCGGCCGGACTGGGCGGTGAGCGAAGCGACGTCGCGGACCTGCGAGAGATTGCGCTCGATGCCGTCGCGCAACGCGTCGCGCTGGATGCGCAGCGAGTCCGTGACCGATTCTGCTTCCATCACGCCGCGAAGCGCGTTGAAGGTCGAGTCGGTGTTGACCTGCGCGTTTTCGATCAGCGTCAGAAGGATTTCGCGGCGCTTTTCGTCCATGATCGCGCCGGATTCGGCGAGCGCGGCGCCCGCTTCCTTGAAGCCGTCCTGAATGCGCTTCAGGATCGACTCGACTTTGGTTTCGGCTTCCGCCGCTTCGGCTTTGACGCGCGGCTTGGCGGTTTTCGCCGTAGCTTTCTTCGCAGTGGTTTTCTTGGCTGCCATGTCAGATCTCCTTTTCAATTCCAGTGATGGCGTCGGCTTTTATGCGGCGCGACTGTCGCGCGCCTTCTCTTCCGCCGACTTCAGATGATCGGCGACGAGTTCAGTGATTTTCGGCAAGTGCTTCGGCGGCAGGTCGTGGCCCATGCCGTCGATGATTTCGAGTTTCGCGTCTTCGACATTGGCGGCGATATCGCGTCCGCCGGCGTTCGGCGCCAGCGGGTCGGCGGAGCCGTGAATGACGAGCGTGGGCGCGGCGATGGCGCGGGTCCAGCGGCGCAGATCGCCGGTGGCGACGATGGCCGCGACCTGCCGGCGCACGCCGGCGGGATAGGTGCAGCGGTCTACATTGGCGGCGATCCGTTTGCGGAACTCTACCGGATCGTTGCCGCCGTCCCTGGTGCCGATGATGTTCCAGGCTTCGACGGAGCGGTCGATCAGTTCGTCGCGCGACTTCGCCGGCGGGCGCTTGGCGAACAGCGCCTTGAGGACGGAGGCTTCGGCCTTCGGCAGGGCCGGATTGTTCGTGGACGACATGATGGCGGTGAAACTGCGCACGCGCCCGGGATACGCCGCGGCGACGATCTGGCCGATCATGCCGCCCATCGAGGCGCCGACGACATGCGCGCTCTCGACGCCGAGCGCGTCGAGGACGCCGACCGCGTCGGCCGCCATGTCATGCAGCGTATAGGGCGCAAGACGCTGCGCGCCGAACAGCCGCGCGGCGGCGATGAACAGGAACGGACTGAGGGCCCGCGCTTCGTGCATTTTCTGAGAGAGACCGATGTCGCGGTTGTCGAAACGGATGACGCGGAAACCTCTGGCGACGAGCGCGTCGACGAACGCCGTCGGCCACAGGGTGAGCTGCGCCGAAAGGCCCATGATGAGCAGTACGGCGGGATTCGACTTGTCGCCGAAATCCTCGACCTCGATCTCTATGCCGTTGGCTTTGACGAAGGCCATGATCTTTCCTAGTGCACCGATGCGGCGGCTGCGTCCGGCGCGCCGCCCTGCGCGATGAGCCGGGCCTGCGCGATCCAGCCCTCGCGGAACATGCGCCCGCCAAGACCAAGCCGTTCGTCGAGCGCCGCGGCGTCGTCCGCCGACAGAGCGGCGATCTGCGCGATGCGCGTGACGCCGGCTTCATTGAGCTTCTTGGCCATCTTGCGGCCAAGGCCCTTGATCTGGGTCAAATCGTCAGCGGGCGCTTCCGCGGCCTTTTCCTCTTTAACGGTCTTGCGCTTTTTCTCGCGCGGCGCGACGGCGGCCTCGTAAAGTTCGTCGAAGGATTCCTGCAGGCAGGCTGCATAGAAAGCAGGGTCCGGCATCATATCGCGGCAGGCGGTGAAGGTGATCGCGAGCTGGCCGCAATAGGAAGTGACGGCGTGGAACAGACCCATCGAGTCGACGACGGGTCCCAGACCGAACGACGCCACCATCTTCGCGCCGGCCATATGCAGCGGCACTTGCGGTCCCGGCACGTTGGTGACCGTGGTGTTGAACATCGGCGCGATGCGATTGGCGGGGCCGAGCCGCGCATAGAGCCGGGCGGCGATGCCTGAGACCATCGCCGGCGCAAGCTTGGCCGCTTCCGAAAGCTGGCGCGCGCCGATGGCGTTCGACATCGCCTTCTGGTTCATGGCGCTTTCATGGGCGAAATGCAGGCGCGCCAGCGGATCGGCGATGTGCGTGCCGAGCGGGATCGACAGCGCCGTCACCTGATTGCCCATCGAATTCTTCTCGTCCTTCGCGCGGACGGAGACGGGCGCCATGGTGATCAGGGAGTCGCCCGGAAGTTCGTTTTTGGATTTCAGGTATTTGCGCATGCCGCCGCCGACGACCGCGAGCATGACGTCGTTGACGGTGACGCCGGGAATACGTTGGCGGATCTGCTTGACCTGTTCGAGTTCGAAGGAAACGCCGTCGACAGCCCGGTGGGCCGAAACGACGCCGTTGAAACGGGTGCGGGGCGGGCGCGCGCCGAGAAGTTTGATGTCGCCGCGAGTGATGCCGGCGGCGAACTTGAGCGCGCCCGGCGCCATGCGGCGCGCCACGTCGACGGCATGGAACGGACGCAACACGTTGTTCCAGTAGGTGCGGCTTAGGAGTTCTATGTCGCCCGGCTTTCGGCCCGGGGTCCATGGACGTTCCGGCGCCTCCACCTCGTCGACCGGTTCTAGGCTGTGGAGCGCTTCGGCGATGTCGACGCCCGACGCGCCGTCTATGGCGCAGTGATGCACTTTCGAGACAATGGCGTATGAGCCCTTCGGCACGTTGGGGATGTTGTCCAGCCCCTCGATGACGGTGAATTCCCAGAGCGGTTTCGCCATGTCCATCGGCCGCGCATGAATGCGCGCCACCTGGATGCAGAGCTGCCGCCAGTCGCCGGGCTGGGGCAGGGCGATGTGGCGGACGTGGAACTCGATGTCGAACTCGGGGTCGTCGATCCAGTAGGGATGGTCGACGCCGAGCGGCACGGTGCGGAGTTTGCGGCGAAACGTTTTGGTCCGATGCAGTCGGTCTTCGATGAATTTCAGGATGTCCTTGAAGCGAACGAAGCCGCCGGGCGCCGTAGACGGATCATAAATGGCGAACGACCCGATATGCATGGGCGTCTTGGGGCTTTCAGCGTAGAAAAAAGAAGCGTCGAGCCCGGTAAGCTGTTCGGGCGACCATTCCCTGAAAACGTCGACCAGCCGTTTGCCCATGATCTCTTCCTCCCGCGCAATTGTTGTTTGTTCCGCACCGGATACGCGACGGGGCGATGCGATATGATCGGATATTATACAAAAATAGAGTTCAGTCTAGTAATTTTGCTGCGACGCAACAGCGCGTCGAAGGGCGCTGCTAATTAGCGCGGTTTTTCAATGGCTTGTGAAAAGAGCCCCGCCTGGTGGGGGGATCTGGCTGTCGGCGGGCCCTAGCGGGGCAGGACGCCGCTCAGAACGAGATCAAGCGCCTGTCTGTTGGCGCGCCGCGCCGCGCGGGCGTCGCCCGTGGCGGCCCATTGCAGTGTCGTCGCCCGCCATGTGGAAACCAGGCACTGGGCCACGAGGTCGTGGTCGAAACCGTTCGAAAGCTCGCCGCTCGCCTGGCCTTCGGCGACAATGCCGGAGACCAGCGAAACGAGGCTGGAGCTCGATTCCGCAAGGCCGGAAGCGTCCTGAGCCGCTGCTTCACGGACGATCGCCCGCAACAACTCGCTGTGGCGGCTCCATTCGTCCAGCATCAGGGCGCGGAGCAGTTCGAGCTTGTCGATAGCCGGGAGATCGAATCCTTCCAGCCTTTCGGCGACTTTCTGCGAAACCTGCTCGTTAAAGGCGGAAATCAGCGACGCCTTTGTGGAAAAATGCAGAAAGAAAGTTGCATTCGCGACGTCGGCTCGCGCGCAGATCTCCTCGACCTTTACGCCGTCATAGCCGCGCTCGGCCATCAGGCTGAGCGCCGCGTCAAGGATTTTCAGCCGGGTTTCGCGCTTTTTGCGCTCACGGCGAGAAAGCTCGATTCCGGCTTTTGCAGGCGCGGCCGCGGACGTCATCAAAATGGCTCCTTCAAGCCGTCGCTCAGGCGGGCGCCTTCTATATTCCGTGCGACAGCAGTCGCAAGCGCCTTCGGCAGCGCGGCGTTTCGGCTTTGTTCGGGCGAAAGGTCAAGACGCCGCCCGCTCCGGCTGTGAAAACTGCATAGTTTTCCGTATCTTAAGGAGAATTAAGCAGGCGCGGCAAGTGCGCTTTTGAAATGCGAATCTGTTTTCCAGTGTTCAGGTTCGCAAGATTGCGGCGAAACTCGGACAGCGCGAATCCCGCATGAACGCTTGATGCTCCGTGTGCGTATTGTAATGTCCGCCACAGTGTGCCTTAATTTGATTTCTACATGCGCCGGGCAACTGAAATATTCGTAATTCGCCGCAAGCCGTTTGTCTAACGAACAGTAATGCGGAATAGGTTGCCCAAATAATCCGCATAGGCATCATTACGGCATCCAGCCAAACAAAGGAGCTGACGATGATCCGCAGTCAATTAGCCGAGCTGCTGAAAGACGAAGTCACCGCCCTGCGCCGCTTTGCGCTGTTGCTTACCAGAAGTTATGAAGACGCCGAAGACTTGGCGCAGGATACTATCGAACGCGCCCTGTTAAAGGCTCATCTGTTCGATGGCGCGAATCTCCGCTCGTGGTTGTTCACTGTCTGTCGTCGCGTATTTCTCAATCAGATCCGGAAAAACAAAAGCCGCGGCGCAATGACCGCGATCGAAGATGCGCCGCAATCAGCACTCAGGACCGAGTGCGAGCAGGAAGCCGTTCTTGAATTCCATCGTCTGGTCAATTGTTTCGATATGCTGCCGGTCCGGGATCAGGCGATTCTTTCGATGATCGTGTTTGACGGCGCTCGCTACGAAGAGGCCGCAAAGGCGATGAACGTGCCTGTCGGGACCATCCGATCGCGTCTGTCGCGCGCCCGCGCCCGCCTCCAGTCATATGTTGAGTCCGGCGAGTGCAAGCAAGCGCCCGCGGCTGCGGTTTGACCTCCGTCCGCGTCCAGGGGAACGCGCGGTTCCGCCGCGTGTTCTCCATGCTCAGACAGGAAGGAGAGCGCCCATGGGTTCGTCAACGAAGATATTCGCCGTCATCGGCGTCGCCGCGGTGATCGGTTTCGGCGTATACGCCATCAATGAAAGCCGGAAGTCCGACGCCGAGAAAATCGGCGACAGCATAGAGGAAGTCGGAGAAGACATAGAGGATGCTGTGAAGGACTAGGCTTGTCCCGCATAGCCTGACCAAAAAGCGGCCGCACGATGCGGCCGTTTTCTTCTGCATGCCGATAAAGAAACAGGCGCCGGTGACCGGCGCCCGTCTCCTTTTGCGCTATCGTCCGCTTTACATTGGCGTTCGGCCGCGCAAGGCGCGCGCAACCATGGCCACAAGGAAAAGGATCAGGAAGACGAAGAAAAGAATCTTCGCGATCCCGGCCGACGCCGCCGCGATTCCGGTGAAACCGAAAACGCCGGCGATAATAGCGACGATAAGAAAAGTCAGCGCCCATCCAAGCATGACAGCCTCCTTTCTACATAACACAGCGAGGACCTGACTGGCGTCAAAGCCTGCCGGCGGGCCTCGCTTATCGAACACCGGCTTTGCTGGATCGTTCCTGCGTCTGATGAAGGCTGGGGGAGAGTCGGGGGGGGGGGGGGGGGGGGGGGGGGGGGGGGGGGGCGCGCGGGGGCGCCGCCCCCGCCCCCGTGCGCGGGGGGCC
>JAYZEQ010000004.1:0-363454 GCA_036337175.1 Pseudomonadota bacterium | reverse complement strand
CCGCCGCATCGTCTCCATGGTGCAAAAGGGCGAGCGCGAAGCGCGCATTGCGAAGAAAGAGATGGTCGAAGCGAACCTCCGCCTCGTCATCTCCATCGCCAAGAAATACACCAATCGCGGCCTGCAATTCCTTGACCTCATCCAGGAAGGCAATATCGGCCTGATGAAGGCGGTCGATAAGTTCGAATACCGCCGCGGCTACAAGTTCTCGACCTACGCCACATGGTGGATCCGGCAGGCGATCACCCGATCCATCGCCGATCAGGCGCGCACCATCCGCATTCCGGTGCACATGATCGAGACGATCAACAAAATCGTCCGCACCTCGCGCCAAATGCTGCATGAGATCGGCCGCGAGCCGACGCCGGAAGAGCTGGCGGAAAAACTTTCGATGCCGCTCGAAAAAGTCCGCAAGGTGATGAAGATCGCGAAAGAGCCGATCTCCCTCGAAACGCCGATCGGCGACGAGGAAGATTCGCATCTCGGCGACTTCATCGAGGACAAGAACACGATCCTCCCCATCGACGCGGCGATCCAGTCGAACCTGCGCGAGACGACGACGCGCGTGCTCGCCTCGCTGACGCCGCGCGAGGAGCGCGTCCTCCGCATGCGCTTCGGCATCGGCATGAACACCGATCACACGCTCGAAGAGGTCGGCCAGCAATTCTCTGTGACGCGCGAACGCATCCGCCAGATCGAGGCGAAGGCGCTCCGGAAACTGAAGCATCCGAGTAGGTCGCGGAAGCTGCGATCATTCCTCGATAACTAATAAAAAAGCCCCGGCATTGTCCGGGGCTTTTTTTGCGGGCTAGCGGCTGGGGAGTAGGTCTGCTCTGTGGGCCAAAGCGGACGTTAGTCTTCAGTTGAATAACAGTAAAAATATGCAATACTGGGGTCAGTCGCAAAAGTATTAAGTGGTAGACCTCCACGTTTTGAGACTCTTTCATGAACAAGATTGATTTACATATTCATACTGTTCCGAGCCCCTTAGACGCTGATTTCACATTTTCCATAGAGAAGCTAAACGAGTATGTTGAAGTAGCGTCCCTCGATTGTATTGCAATTACAAACCATAATCTTTTCGACAAAGATCAATTCAAAAACATCCTCGACCAATCCACGATCCCTGTCTTCCCCGGCATTGAAATTGATTTGGAAGGAGGGCAAATATTGGTAATTGGTGATAGTGGCGATTTAAACGACTTTGATGGAAAATGTGCGCAGATTAAATCCCATTTTTATGACAGCTTCAGCACCCCAATAAGTGTCAAGCAGTTGAAGGACATTTTTGGCGATCTTTCGAAATACTTGTTGATTCCACATTACTATAAGAGCCCCGCCGTCAAGGAAGAAACTCTTGTTCGCTTGAGCCCGCATGTCGTTGCAGGCGAGGTCAGCAGCCTCAAGAAGTTCATCTATTGCATGAACAGAAAAGAAGCGCTGACGCCGGTCTATTTCAGCGACTGCCGTATCCACCAAGGCCTCTCGTCTTTTTCTATTAGGCAAACCTATTTAGATTGCGATGAAATCAGTCTTCCAATAATAAAACATTGCCTGCGCGACAAAGCTAAAGTTGCCTTATCAGAAAAAGACGGACACAAGCTCTTTCAAGTTTTTGAAGACGGCCAACAATTATCAACCGGCCTGAATGTAATCGTGGGAGAGCGGTCTTCCGGGAAGTCTTACACATTGAGGCGCATCTACGAAAATTTTGATAATGTCCGTTACTTGGAGCAGTTTTCCTTAGTCGCAAGAGATGACGCCGAGGACCAGCGGCGATTCAGTGAATACCTGAGCCAAAAACGTAGCGTGTTTTCGAAAGATTATCTGGCCGAGCTTCAGCGCGTCATCGAGGACGTCGCTGACATTGACCTTGAAAAAGACGAACGCTCCGTTGAGAGCTATATTGCGTCCCTTCTCCAGCATGCAGAAGAGATAAAAAAACAGGACGCTTATTCCAAGGCCAAACTATATTCAGACGAACCGTTTCAGGCTATCGACCAGAAGGGGTTGATGGACCTGATCGGATCAACAAAAAACTTGGTTCGTAATGAAGAGTTTAGAGAGATAATCGATAAACATTTGCCCCTTGAAAACTTGAAAGCTCTCTATGTTGAGCTGATGCGCCTATATGCCGCAAAAGAAGAAGAGCGATTGAAAAAAGGCTGGGTCAATGAATTAATCCAACAAGTCAAAGACGATCTTCAATTCAGGACGGCTGCGCCGCCGATTTCCGGACTTGAGCCGTACAATATTGTAATGAATTTAAAAAAGGTCGAAAAATTCAGAGAGATTGCGCTGCTTGCTCGAAAAGCTAGGCAAATTGAACGTAAGCACTTGAGGGGGTTCGATCTCGTCGCTGAGGTCGGAGCTTTCAACGGTGCAGGCGAACTTAAAAAAGTAAGCGGAACAAAAATGAAGTTTAGCGACGCTTACGAAGCCTATGATGACCCGTATCAATATCTGCAGGCTTTAAGAGAGATCGGCGGGCCTGTCGTCACTGCCGATTTTTCCAAATACTTTGTCAAAATTGATTATCGTGTTCTCAACAAGGATGGCTTTGATGCCTCCGGTGGAGAGCGCTCAGAGTATTTTTTACTTCAAGCGATTGAGGACGCACAATCCGCTGACATGCTATTGATCGATGAGCCGGAATCTTCATTCGACAATATTTTTCTCAAAAACAAGGTGAATGAAATCATCAAAGATATAGCCAAGATGATGCCGGTCGTGCTCGTCACACATAACAATACGGTCGGCGCGTCGATCAGGCCCGATTATCTCCTTTGCACCAGAAAAGAAATGGAAGCGGGCGAACCTCAGTGGCGCATTTATTCCGGTTTTCCAACCAACAAGGAACTATTGTCGACCGACGGCAAAAGCATAAGCACTTGGGAAATCACCATGGGCTGTTTGGAAGCTGGTGCCCTAGCCTATGAAGAAAGAAGGGAAGGCTATGAAAATCTTAAAAATTGAGGACGGGAAAGGGCATTTTCAAATTCCAGGCAAAATCGAATGGCGTCTTATCAGCGAAATTGACAAGGATGGCCTAATGGACCTTTTGAACTGCTTTCTCGAACAAGACGTGGAAATGGACGAAGTTGATGAGAAAAAACTTACCAATCAAGCTCATTTTATCATTTACAGAAGCATCTATGAGAAATTGAAGACATTGTCGGAAAACAAGAAAAAATTCAAGGACGAGAGCGACCGTGCTTATCTTGATGAGATCCGCAAATATTCAACCCCATAGCGAGAAAGGTGCACTTAGGCGGGTCGAGATGCGCGCCATGCTTTAGGAATAACCCACCAATTTGTTCGCACCTTCTATGTCCGGTCTTGAGAATATTCCCGGCGAATCGTGTAATTTGAAATGCGAGTACTATGGAATGCTCTTATGCCCATCCCCACCGGATCGAAAGCCAACAAGTCGAAATTCGATTGCTACGACGATCTCGCCGAGGACGAGCCTTATTTTGTCATTCGCGCCGACGATCCGTTGTCGGACGCGCTCATCGAGCTTCACGCCTATATCGGCGCGGGGCAGGCGGGGGCGGCGCATAACAAGCTCGCCGAGATCATGGCGCTGACCGCCGAGCGGCCGCCGCGTCCTTCCGACTCGCCGAAATACCGCGAGACCTTCGCCATCTCCCAGGCGATGGAAAGCTGGCGGCGGACCCGCAAGAAGGGCTGACATTCCCCCGGTCTCGTTTACAGCGCGCCGCGAAGCTGCGAGGCTCGCCGGCGTGAAAGAACTCCTCCGCACCACTGATCCCTCGATCCTCAACATCGTCGAGGCGCTGCTCAGCGAGGCGGCGATCCATCACTTCGTCGCCGACCGCAACATCAGCATCGTCGAAGGCTCCATCGGCCTCTTCCCCCGGCGGGTGTTGGTGGTCGACGAAGAGTTTGACGAAGCCCGCCGCGTGCTGGAAGAAGCAGGCCTCGCCAGCGAGCTCAGACGCCCATGACAAAGCCCGTCATCGCCACGCCCCGCAAGCTCCCCGGCGCGCTCGCCGGCATGTTGCGCGCCAAGTATGACGTGCGCGAGCCGGACGGCGATTTCGTCTTCTGCCTGCATGAGTTCGCGGCGCTCGCCGAAGGCTCGGAAGTCGTGTTCGCCACCGCCTTCGACGATGTGAACGACGCCTTTCTCGCCGCCCTGCCGGGCGTCAGGTTCATCGCCTCCATCGGCGCCGGCTACGACCATATCGACGTCGATGCCGCGCGGGCCCGCGGCGTCATGGTCTCCAACACGCCGACCGTCACCGACGACTGCGTCGCCGACACGACGATCGG
The DNA here is from genome assembly GCA_036337175.1 of Pseudomonadota bacterium. GTDB lineage: Bacteria > Pseudomonadota > Alphaproteobacteria > Caulobacterales > Parvularculaceae > Amphiplicatus. The sequence continues at coordinate 359,155 of JAYZEQ010000004.1, read as the reverse complement.
TCTCATCATCGCCGCTTGCCGCCGCTTCCGCGAAGGCCTCGCCATCGCCGTCGCGGGCGATCCGCGCGGCATGCAGACGCCCGACAGCTGGGGCCAGCGCGTCACCGGGCGCACGCTCGGGATTATCGGCATGGGCAACATCGGCAAGGCGGTCGCGAAACGGGCGCGGGGCTTCGACATGACCGTGCAGTTCTACGGCCGGCGCCCGCAGCCCGACGCCGAACGCGAGACCGGCGCGCGGCAGGTCGGCCTCGACGAGCTTCTGACGACCTCAGACATCGTCACGCTGCATTGCCCGCTGAACCGCGACACGCATCACCTGATCGACGCCGCTGCGTTGCAAAAAATGAAACCGACGGCGGTGCTGGTGAACATGGCGCGCGGGCCGGTGGTCGACGAACTCGCGCTGATCGAGGCGCTGAAGGAAAAGCGCCTGTTCGCCGCCGGCCTCGACGTGTTCGAAACCGAGCCGGGTCCCATCCGCGAGGAGCTGCGCTCGCTCTCCAACGCTTTCTGCCTGCCGCACATCGCCTCGGCGACGATGGAAAGCCGCAGCGGCATGGCGCTGCGGCTGCTCGCCAATATCGACGCCTATTTCGAGACGGGCGCGCCGCTCGACCGGGTGGCGTGACGGCGCAAATTTGCGCCAATCGTTCCGGCGGTTCCTCAGCCTCTTTTAACCCGAATCGGCGAATGCTTCGCGCATGGGTGATGGGCGCGGGAGTCAATCCTTGCGAATTGTCGGCGTCGGTTCTTCAGCGTTCGCGCTTGCGGCGTGCGCGTCATTCGGGCCGGATTGCGCCGGCGCCGACTGGCGCGCCATCGGCTTCGCCGACGGCGCCGCCGGCATGGGCGCGCCGCATGCGCGCTATGAAACGCACGCCTGCACGCCGAAGGCCGGAGCGGACTCCCTTTACGCGCTTTACGCCGCCGGCTGGAGCGAAGGCGTCGTCGCGTATTGCACGCCGGCCAATGGTTTCGCGCTCGGCGCGTCGGGGGCCGCCTATAACGGCGTTTGCGACAGCCAGGACGCCGCTTCATTCGGCGAGGCTTTCCGCAACGGCGAGGCGCTCTATCTCGCCGAGGCGGAAGCGGCCGCGGCGCGCAACGCCTACAGCGACGCCCAGCGCGCGCTGTGGGACATCAAGCACCGCCTCGCTTCGATCGACATGGCGCTGAAATCGCCGTCGACCGGCGTCGCGGAGCGACGCGAACGTCTGGCGGAGACAAAGGCGCTGAAAGCCGAAATGGCGGCCGTGGAAAAATCGCTGGCGCAACTGGAAAGAGACCGCCTTCGCGCCGAGGCGGAGGCGGCTGTCCTGCGGTCCGCCCTTCGCAACGGCGTGGTGACGCCGACCAGCGCCTCTTTCTGACGCGCCGTTTCTGCCGCGTGAGGAATTGCGCTAAGCGTCCCCGCGACGAAGATCGGCGACGCGCATGAACGATCCCGCGTTTCAGTTTCCTCTTAGGCTCGGCTTCGGTTGTTCCGGCGCCTGGGGCATGCGCTGGTTTCCGGAAACCGAAGCAGTCCGTCTCGTCGCGCAGGCGATGGCGGGCGGGATCAGGCTTTTCGACACGGCGGGGTTTTATGCCGGCGGCGAAGCCGAGCGTCGTCTTGGCGCGGCGCTGAAGGCTGTCGGCGAAAACGCTTTCGTCAGCACCAAGGTCGGCACGCGTTACCGGTCTTTTGGGCCGCCCCTGAAAGATTTCTCGGAAACAGCCATCCGCGCTGCGGTCGAAGCGAGCCTCAGGCGGTTGCGCCGCGAACGCATCGATCTGCTCTATCTGCACGGGCCCTCGGCGAACGCTCTGGGCGAGGCGGCGCCTCTGCTCTCGCAGTTGAAAAAGGAAGGCAAGATCGATCGCTGGGGCGTCTGCGGGGAGGGGGCGGGGCTCGATCAGGCCATTGAAGCGGGCGCCGAAGCGGTCATGGGCGTCTACAATATCTTTCGTTCCGGCCACGCTGCTGCGTTCGAGCGGGCTAAGGAAAAAGGCGTCGGCGTTTTCGCCATCGCCCCTCTGGCGCAGGGTCTATACGCCCCGGACTTTTACCGGGTCCGATCGCTCGGCGACGTGTGGCGGATCGGCCGGGCGACGGTGAAAAACCGCGCCGAGTTGCGCGCCGCGCGCGCCGCCAGACCGGTGCTGGAGGCGGCTGAGGGATGGACGCCAGCGCAGCTCGCTCTCGCATTTGTGCGCGCCAACCCTTCCATCGACGCCGCCCTGACGACGACGACCAAACCCGCGCATCTCGCGGAAGTGTTGGCGGCTCCGCCGGATATTCCCGCCGGCCTGCTTGAGAAGCTTGGGCGTCTCGCCACTTGACGCCCCACTGGCGGGCGCCTAGCTCTCAGGCTGGCGTTTCGAAGGACCGGTGAGAATGAGCGATAACCCCGCGCATGCGGCGATCAAGGCGAAAATCGACGCAAATCCCGTGATGCTGTTCATGAAGGGAACGCCGCAATTCCCGCAATGCGGGTTCTCCGCCGCCGTCGTGCAGATCCTCGACTATCTCGGCGTAGAGTACGGCTCGGAAAATGTTCTCGCCTCGCCGGAGATGCGCCAGGGCATCAAGGAATATTCCGACTGGCCGACCATCCCGCAGCTTTACGTCAAAGGCGAGTTCGTCGGCGGCTGCGACATCGTCCGCGAAATGTTTGAAAACGGCGAGCTGAAGTCGTTTCTCGCCGACAAGGGCGTGCTGGTCGCAGCCTGAAGACGCCTAGCGTCCCCGCAGGGCGCACCAGACAAGGCGCGCCGACTCCCTGTTCAAAGGGTCGCGACGCATAGCGCGCAGCGCATGCTTGCGCGCGGATTTCAGCCTGCCGCTCTGCAGCGCCCACCAGCCCCATTTGCGATGCGTTTCGGCGCGGCTCACCGGCCGCCTCTTGACCCCGGTGGTTTCGCTTGAAGCGGGCGTCGTGCCGCGGCGCCGGTGCGCGGCGAGAATGGCGCCGGTGATCGCCCGTTCCTGCTCGGCGATGCGCGTCACGCCGAGCTTGCTGAAATGCTCGCGGTATTTCAGCAGCGGTTCGGCGAGATTCTCGACGCGCCCCTGTTCGAGAAGCTTCAGGAAGAAATCGTGGTCCTGCGCCGCGAGATACGACTCGTCGTAGCCGCCGACGCGCAGAGCCGCGTCTTTGCGGAAAATGACGCTCGGATGATACACCGGCTGGCCGGTGCGGTTCATCAGGGCGCTGTCGATCTCTTCATGGCTAAGCGCCCCCATTTCCGTCAGCTCGTCCCCGTCGGGGTCGATGACGGTGACGCGGCTGCCGATCAGCACCAGCGCCGGATTTTCTCTTAGCGCTTTGAGCTGGGCGGCGAAGCGGTGCGGCAGGCTGATGTCGTCGGCGTCCATGCGGGCGATCAGCGACGCCGAGGCGAGGGCGATCCCCTGATTGAGCCGGGCGGTGATGCCCCGGTTGGTTCCGTCCGCGACGAGGCGGATGCGCGGGTCCCGGCTGGCGTAGCCCTCGACGATCGACCGGGAGTTGTCGGTCGAGCCGTCTTCCATGATGATGAATTCGAAATCGCCCGCCGATTGCGCGAGGATGCTTTCGATGGCGAGATCGAGATACCGGCCGCCATTGTAGACGGGCATGACGACAGAAAGCGCAGGCACGCGGATAGTCCCCCTCCGGTCATCGGGCGCCGGTTTTCGGCGACGCTTCTATCAAGCGTTCTCCGCCTTGAACAGGGCGGCGGCGCGGGGCGTTAACCTGTCGGGCGCGGCGCATGGGCGCTGACCCTCGCGCCGGAGCCGGCATCGTCAGCCTGCCGACGATCTTCGAGCGATGGTTCGCGTCGCGCGGCTGGCGCCCGCGCGCGCATCAGCTCGACTGTCTCGAAACCGGCCGGGCGGGGCGCTCGTTCCTGCTGATCGCACCGACCGGCGGCGGCAAGACGCTCGCCGGCTTCCTGCCGAGCCTTGTCGACCTGCATGAGAACGGCGCCGGCAAAGGCCTGCACACGCTTTACATCTCGCCTCTGAAAGCGCTCGCCGTCGATATCGCCCGAAATCTCAAGACGCCGGTCGAGGAGATGGGGCTCGGCGTGTCTCTCGAAACCCGCACCGGCGACACGCCGCCGGCGCGCCGCCAGCGCCAACGCTTCAACCCGCCCGACATATTGCTGACGACGCCCGAACAGCTTGCGCTGCTGCTGTCGCACAAGGATTCGGCGCGGCTGTTCGCGGGCCTACAATGCGTGATCGTCGACGAGCTGCACGCCATGGCCGGCGGCAAGCGGGGGCATCTTCTGGCGCTCGGGCTCGCGCGGCTGCGCGCGCTTGCGCCTGGGCTTCGCGCGACCGGACTCTCCGCCACTGTTCCAGACCCGCAGCCGCTCCTCGATTTTCTCGGCGGGAAGGGCAAGCTCTCGGAAGAGCCGGCGCTTATCCGCGCGGCGGGCGGCGCGCGCGCCGATGTCGGCGTGCTCGATTCCGAGGAGCGCATCCCGTGGTCCGGCCATTCGGCGCGCCATGCCTGGAGCGAGATTTATGATGCGATCCGCCGCGCCCGGATGACTCTCGTCTTCGTCAACACCCGCAGCCAGGCGGAAATGACCTTTCAGGCGCTGTGGCGGATGAACGACGACAATCTCGCCATCGCCCTGCATCATGGCTCGCTCGACGTCGAACGCCGTCGAAAGGTCGAGGCGGCGATGGCGAAAGGCTCGCTGCGCGCCGTCGTCTGCACCTCGACGCTCGATCTCGGCATCGACTGGGGCGACGTCGATCTCGTCATCCAGATCGGCGCGCCGAAGGGCGCGAGCCGCATCACCCAGCGCATCGGCCGCGCCAACCACCGCATGGACGAGCCGAGCCGGGCGCTGCTGATCCCCGGCAACCGGTTCGAGGTGCTCGAATGTCTCGCCGCGCAAGCAGCCATCTCGGAAGGCGCGCTCGACGGCGAGCCGCCGCGCGTCGGCGCCCTTGACGTCCTCGCCCAGCACATTCTCGGCATGGCCTGCGCCGCGCCGTTCGACCCGGAAAAACTGTATACGGAGATTGTATCCGCCGCGCCCTATGCGGGGCTCGAACGTGAGACGTTCGAGCGCGTTCTGGATTTCGTCGCGACCGGCGGCTATGCGCTCAAAAGCTACGACCGCTACCGGCGCATCGTGAAGACGCCCGAAGGGCTCTACCGCATCCGCAACGCCGACGCCGCGCAGCAGTACCGCATGAATGTCGGCACCATCGTCGAGTCGCCGGCGCTCAACATCCGGCTGATGACGTCGCGCGGCCCGAAGAGGCCGGGCCGCAAGCTCGGTACGCTCGAAGAATGGTTCATCGAAGGACTGACCGTCGGCGACACCTTCCTGTTCGCCGGCGAGATCCTGCGCTTCGAGGGCGTCGAGGGACAGGACGCGCTGGTCACCCGCGCGCCGGGACAAGACCCGAAAACCCCGTCCTGGGCGGGCGGCAAGTTCCCGCTGTCGACCTATCTCGCCGACCGGGTGCGCCGCATGATCGCCGCGCCGGAACAGTGGAAGGCGTTTCCCGCGCCGGTGCGCGACTGGCTGGAGATGCAGCGCGAGCATTCGGCTATCCCCGAGCCCGACGAGCTGCTCGTCGAGACTTTTCCTTACGTCAATCGCCATTTCCTCGTCTGTTATCCGTTTGACGGTCGTCTCGCGCACCAGACGCTCGGCATGCTGCTCACCCGCCGGCTCGAACGCGCCGGCCTTCAGCCGCTCGGTTTCGTCGCCACCGAGTACGCCGTCTCCATCTGGGGACGGAAGGATATGTCGGAGGTCGATATGGACGCGCTGTTCGCCGAGGACATGCTGGGCGACGATCTCGAGAACTGGCTCGCCGAGTCGGTGCTGATGAAACGCACCTTCCGCAATTGCGCCGTCATCGCCGGGCTGATCGAGCGCCGCTATCCGGGGCAGGAAAAGACAGGACGGCAGGTGATGTTCTCCGCCGACCTGATCTTCGATGTCCTCAAGGAGCACGAGCCCGACCACATCCTCCTGCGCGCCGCATGGGAGGATGCGGCGGGCGGCTATCTTGATCTGAAGCGTCTTTCCGACCTGTTGGCGCGAGTGCGCGGGCGCATCAGGCATTCGGCGCCGGGGCGCGTCTCTCCGCTCGCCGTTCCGGTTATGCTGGAAATCGGCAAGGAGCCGGTGGCGGGCGAGGCGAACGAGGCTATGCTGGAGGAAGCGTCCGATCAGTTGATCGCGGAGGCCATGCGGCGTGCCTGACAGACCTGCCCTGAGCGTCAACGGCGCGCTGCTCACGCCGTGCCCTTCCGGCGCGCTTTACTGGCGCGAGGAGGAGACGCTGATCGTCGCCGACCTGCATTTTGAAAAGGGCAGCGCCTTCGCCGGCCGCGGCGTGTTGCTGCCGCCCTACGATACGCGCACCACATTGAGGCGGCTCGCCGCCGTCATCCGCCGCTTCGAACCGAAGCGCGTCGTATCGCTCGGCGACGCCTTTCACGACCGCGGCGCCGAGGCCCGCATGGATGAGACAGACGCGGCGCTGCTCGAAGAGACAATGAGGGGGCGCGACTGGGTCTGGGTGCTCGGCAACCATGATCCCATCCCGCCGAAACGGTTCGCCGGCGAGGTGGTCGCCGCCAAACGCATCGGCCGGCTGGCGCTGCGGCACGAGCCGGCGGAGGGGCCGTCCCCCGGCGAGATCGCAGGGCATCTCCACCCCTGCGCCCGGGTCGTCTCAAGCACCGGCAGCCTCAGGCGGCGTTGTTTCGCGACCGACGGGACGCGGCTGGTGATGCCGGCCTTCGGCGCCTATGCGGGCGGCCTCAACGTGCTGGACGAGGCTTTCGCGCCCCTTTTCGGGCGGGTGACGGCCTGGGTGATGGGGCGGAGCGCCGTCTATCCGGTCGGCGAGGCTCGGCTCGCCCCCGATCCGCCGCCGCTGGCCCGGACCATGAAGGCCGGGTGATTCGCGCGGTCGTTAACCGGAAGCCCGTTATACTGAGCCGGGGAAGCGGCTCCGGCGGTTGACAGGTGCGGCGGCGCCCGCTATCCCCCGCGCTCCGAATTCAACCGGCCACCAAGCCAGCGAAGTCCGTCATGAAAGTCAGAAGCTCTCTCAAGTCCCTGAAATCCCGCCACAAGGACTGCCGTATTGTGCGCCGGAAGGGCCGGATCTTCGTGATCAACAAGACCAACCCCCGCTACAAGGCGCGTCAGGGTTAACGCCGTCGCGCCGGCCTCGCGGGCGTATTTCTGCTTTTTGAATTGTCGGAAGCCTGGGGCGTCGTTAACGTGACGCCATATGCGGCTGTTTCTGCTCATCGTTTCAGTGCTGTTCGCGCTCGCGGCGCCGGCTGCGGCCGATCAGACCGACAAGCGGCTCGACAGCCTGTTCGAGGAGCTCCGCACCGGCGACGCGCTGAGCGCCGAAGCCACCACCGACCGCATTCTTGAAATATGGGCGGACGCGGCGAGCGACACAGTCGACCTCCTGTATGCGCGCGCTCTCGATAGCGCCGACTCCGGCGATTTCGAACTTGCCTCGGCTCTGCTCGATCATGTGGTCGGCCTCGCGCCACATTTCGCGCAAGGCTATGCCCTGCGGGGCGTCGTCGCCCTGTCGCTCGAGGATCAGGCGGCGGCGATCGCCGACTTCTCGAAAGCCCTCGAGCTAGAGCCGCGCCAGTTCGAGGTGAGGATCGCGCTCGCCGAGATCCTCCTCGGCAATAACGAAAAACGGGCCGCCTACGACATGTTCCAGAAGGCGCTCGAATGGAACCCGCATGACGAGCACGCCCGCCGCCGCGCCAGGACGCTGCGCAAAGAGCTGGCGGGGCAGGAAATCTGAAGCGGGTTTCCCCAGCGCTTCCACAAAGTTTTCCACAGCGCGATCGCGGCGACGGCGCGCTCCTCTTCAGGCGTCGATAGTCCGCGGGCCGACGCCGTCCCGTTACTTTTCCACACGGGCGACTTCCCGCTTGCCCGAATCAGCGACGCATTTTTATCTGGCAGAGCGGAAGCCATCAGTCCGTTTACGGATGAAGCGGCTTCCCCGAAATCGTAACCAAGGCGGTAAGAGCATGGCTGACGGCGCAGCGGCGATACTGGAAGCGAAGAGCGACGGTCCGGCCGGGTCCAGCACGGTCGCAGGGGAGCGGTTGCGTTCCTTCATCGAACGCGTCGAGCGGCTCGAAGAGGAAAAAGCGGTGATCGCCGGCGACATCAAGGAAGTCTACGCCGAGGCGAAAGGCGAGGGCTACGAGACCAAGGTGCTCCGCCAGATCGTTCGTTTGCGGAAGATGGATCGCGCCGAAAGGCAGGAGCAGGAAGCGCTGCTCGATCTCTATCTGTCCGCGCTGGGCGAAGCCTGACCGCCCCGTTCGCCGCTCCCGCCGCCCCGGCCCGATGCGCGCGGCGCAGGCCATAGGACGGCGGGAACGGCGAGCAGGAAGCCCGTCCGTTTTTTTGCAAACGCATGCAGCCGGTCGCCTTTGGGCCTTTCGCCGCGATGCGTTCAACTTCTTCAATTGTCAAAGAGCCGAAAGTCTTGCGCCGTGTCCTTGCGAACCTGACGCGACGATCAGCATAAGGCGGCCCGAAAGGTCGGGGATAAGTCAGTTTCGGATTCCGGCGAAAATGGCCGAAACCTGCATCGTTGCTGGCGAAACATGGTTAATGCAAAGCGATACAGGCGTATTGTTTTGCGGGTTTTCGCCTGTGAAAAATGCTGGCGGGCGGCCGTTCAGCTCGCCCGCTTCACCTCGAGACCGTGGTCGCGAATTTTGCGGTAGAGCGTCGAGCGGCCCATGCCAAGGCGGCGGGCGACTTCCGACATGCGGCCTTCGTAGGTTTCGATGGCGAGGCGGATGAGATCGCGCTCGATGTCCTCGAGCGTTCTCAGATTGCCTTCGCGGTCGAAGACGCTGATCGGGCTGTCGCCAGCGGGGGCCGGCGCCGCGGAAGAGGCGCGCGCCGGTTCGCGGCGCGGTTCTTCTTCGCTGTGTTCGTCGATGACCGGCGGGCCCATGTCGATGCCGGCTTCCTCGAACTCCTTCGACAGAAGCGGGAAGTCGGCGGCCGTCAGGTAGGGCGACTCGGCGAGAACGACCGCGCGGAAAATAGAGTTCTCGAGCTGGCGCACGTTGCCGGGCCATGGCTGCTTCATCAGCACTTCCAGCACTTCGTGCTGGATGCCGCGCACGTCGCGGCGCTCCTCGGCGTTGTAGCGCTGGATGAAGTGGTCGATCAGCGCCGGAATGTCTTCCGCCCGTTCGCGCAGCGGCGGCGCGACGATGGGAAACACATTGAGACGGTAGAACAGATCTTCGCGGAAGCGCCCGGCCTTCACTTCTTCAGCGAGATCCCGGTTTGTCGCGGATATGATCCGTACATCAACTTTCACGGGACGTTTGGCGCCGATCGGATCGACTTCGCCTTCCTGCAGCACGCGCAGCAGCTTCACCTGCATGTCGGCCGGCAGCTCGCCGATCTCGTCGAGGAAGATGGTGCCGCCGTCGGCTTCCTGGAACTTGCCGACATGTTTGCCGACGGCGCCGGTGAACGAGCCCTTTTCGTGTCCGAAGAGAATGCTTTCGACGAGGTTTTCGGGGATGGCGCCGCAATTGACGGTGATGAACGGACGGCCCGAGCGTTCGGACGAGCCCTGAATGGCGCGGGCGATCATCTCCTTGCCGACGCCGGATTCGCCGGAGATCAGGATCGGAATGTTGGACGCCGCGGCGCGCTCGCCGAGACGCATGACGTGGCGGAGCGCGGCGCTCTCGCCGACCAGATCCTTGAATCCGAGCGAGCCTTCCTTCTTGCGCTTGAGGCGCGAGACCTCGCCCTTCAGCGTCGACATGTTGAGGGCGTTATTGATCGAAACGATGACGCGCTCGGGGCTCGCCGGCTTGACGAAGAAGTCCGCTGCGCCGTTCTGCATCGCCTCGACCACCGTGTCGATGCCGCCCTGCGCGGTCAGCACGATGACGGGCAGCTCCTCGCGGAACGACTTGATGCGCTTCAGCGTCTCCATGCCGCCGAGGCCGGGCATTCGCAGATCGAGCATGACGAGGCTCGCTTCCGCGCCCTGCTGGCTCTGGAGAAGCGACAGGGCGTTCTCGCCCGAGTCGGCCTGCAGCACCGGATACCCGGCCTTCTCGCATACGGCGCGCATCAGGCGGCGCTGCGTCGGGTCGTCGTCAACGATCAGGATGGTTTTCGCCATTTGCGGCTGGGCCTTTCAAAGGAAATATCAGCCGCTGACACCTACAGGGACGGAGTAAATTTGCGCTTAAACCGTGTCATTCCGGGGCAGGAGACGGTTATGGTTAATCGTTCGTTTACGGATAGACTGCGCCGCGCCGATGTCTCCTGAAGCCGTTCGCTTAGCCACGTCGACGCCGCCGCCGGCGAATACCTGAAAACGAAACGCTTCCGGTCCGCCCGAGGCCGGCTCGGCGGCGAGCTTCGACCTTCGTATAAAGTAGTTTACAAGACAAACTAGTTCATTTATGCCCATGCTCGGCGCCTGCATCCGGCGGGCGGCGAAGGAAAGGCGGCGGCTATGACAATGAAAAGGGCTCAGGAGCGCCCGGCGGGGGAAAGACTGCATGCGCTCGACGCGGCGAGGGCGGGGGCGCTTCTCTTGGGCGTCGCCTTTCACGCCTCGATGTCGTTTCTGCCGGACCCGCAGATATGGATCGTCCGTGACGACCAGAGCGCCGCGCTCGGCGGACTTTTTTACATTTCGCACATCTTCCGCATGACGCTGTTCTTCCTGCTCGCCGGGTTCTTCGCGCGGATGATGCTGCACAGGCGGGGCGTCGCCGGATTCATCGGCAACCGCGTAAAGCGTATCGCGCTGCCGCTGCTGATCTTCTGGCCCTTCGTGTTCGCCGGAATCGTCGCCTGCCTCATCTGGGGCTATGTCGCCAGCGTCGGCCCCGAAGCGGCCGCAGCCGCACCGCCCCCGGCGCCGATGACGGCCAAGACATTTCCACTGACCCATCTGTGGTTCCTCTATGTGCTGATCATTTTCTATGCGGCAGCGCTGGCGCTCCGGGGCGTCGTCGTCGCCGTCGACCGCAAGGGCGGCTGGCGCGGCGTCGCGGATGGTTTCGTCGCGCCGATTGTCGAGCAGCCGCTGGGCTTCCTGGCGCTCGCCGCGCCTGCCGCCACGGCGCTGTTCCTGATGCATGACTGGTATCTGTGGTTCGGCGTGCCGACGCCCGACACGGGGCTCGTGCCCAACAGGCCGGCGCTGATCGCTTACGGCGTCGCCTTCGGTTTCGGCTGGCTGTTGCAGAGGCAGCCGCGTCTGCTTGAAACGCTGCAGAAGCGTTGGGCGCTCAATCTGGCGCTCGCCATCGCGCTGACGGCGGGCCTGATCGCCTATGCGGGACTCGCGCCGGTGCTGACGCCCGCTCCGCAGGACTGGAAGAAAGCCGCCTACGCAGCCGTGTACGGCTCGGCGGTCTGGACCTGGACGTTCGGCCTTGTCGGCGCGGCCATGCGCTTTCTCTCGGCGCCGAATCCGGCGATTCGCTATGCGGCGGATGCGTCGTACTGGGTCTATATCGTGCACGTGCCTGTCGTGATGGCGCTTCAGGTGCTCGCCTTCGGCGTCGACGCGCCGTGGACCGTGAAATTTCCGGCTGTCCTGCTGCTCACCTACGCCGCGACGTTTCTCAGCTACGACCTTCTCGTGCGATACAGCTTCGTCGGCGCGCTTCTGAACGGCAAGAAAACCCGGAAAAAGAAAACGCGCGGCGCGAACCCGGCGTTTGCGGCGACGGCGGCGGAATAAAAGGAACCGACATGACCGATCCTGACATTGCAGAAGCGCGCGGCGATCTCGCCTTCATGCGCTCGCTGGTGAACGGCGGGGGCCAGTTTCAGACCGTCGCCGGCGAAATCTTCATCTGGGCGGGGCTGCTTTACGGTCTCCAATGCCTCGCCAACTGGCTCGATGTCGTCGGCGTGGTCAAGTTCTCGCAACCCGCTATGCTGGCCGTGAGCTTCGGTCCGACTTTCGTGTTTCTTGCAGTGCTCGGCGTCGTGATCTGGCGCGAGCGCAAGGCGCCGAAGTCCGCAGGCTCTTCGCGCGCGCTGGAGGCGGTGTTTCAGGGCGCGGGCATCGCCAATCTCGTGCTGGCCGTGGTGTTCGCCTACGGCGCCCACCTGACGCAAAGCATCACGGTCTGGCTCTATCACCCGGTCGTCGTGTGCGTCTTTCAGGGCGTCGCCTGGTACGTCGCATGGACGGTTCGCAAACGCGCATGGCTCGGCCTCGTGTCGCTGGGCTGGTTCGCCGTCTCCATCGCTTGCGGCGTGCTGATCGAAAGCCCTGACAAGTTCCTCCTGACTCTCGGCGTCGCGCTCTTCGTGCTGATGGCGATTCCCGGATACGCCATGATGCGCGCCGGCAAGCAGGCGGCTTGACCAACGCCATGACCGCCTTCGACATCGGCAAGCTCGACGATGTGATCCACGGCCGGATGCGGCTCGGCATCGTCGCCTATCTGGTCGATGTCGAGGCTGCGGATTTCAATGAGCTGAAAACCGTGCTGCAGGCGACGCAGGGCAACCTTTCGGTGCACCTTCGCAAGCTGGAAGACGCGGGTTACGTGAAAATCGAGAAGAGCTTTCTCGACCGCAAGCCCAACACGCGCGCCCGGATCACGCCGGCGGGCCGCAAGGCCTTCGCCGCCTATCTCGACGCCATCAGCAAACTGGTGGGCGACAAGACCGGCTGACGGCCGAGGCTGTGCGCCGGGCGCGAATGCGCTATGACCGGCGAACGGATTTTGCAATGCGGGAACGCCCGATGGCCGACGCCAGAGATGACTATATCAGGCCGCTCGCCGGACTGGGCGGCGCCAAGCCGCCGGCTCCGTCATGGTTCGAATGGGCTGTCTCCCAACCTTCCGAGGAAGGATCGGTGGAAGTCGCCGGCGCGAAGATCGCGTACTCGGCGTGGGGGCCGGTCGGCGGGCGCGGTCTCGTTTTCATTCACGGCGGGCGCGCCCATCGCAACTGGTGGCGGCCTTTCGCGCCGTTCTTCGCCGGTCATTTCCGCGTCGTCGCCTTCGATCTTTCCGGCATGGGCGACAGCGACTGGCGGCCGCGCTACTCGATGGACTGTCTTGTCGATGAAGTGTTCGCGGTGATCGAGGCGACGGAACTGATGCGGGGCGGGCGACCGCTGGTGGTCGGCCACAGCTTCGGCGGCTGGGTGACGCTCGCGGCGGTCGAGAAGCGCGGCGAACAGTTGCGCGGCGCCGTTGTCATCGACAGCCCGATCTCCGAGCCCGACCCTGATGAGGGCTATACGGTCAACCGTCCAATGCGGGATGCGAAGTCGGCCGACGACGCCAAAAAGTCGGTCAAGGTCTATTCGACGATCGCCGAGCCGATCGAGCGCTTTCGCTTCCTGCCTAACCAGCCCTGCGACCAGCTCTATCTCGTCGATCATCTGGCGCGCGAAGGCCTTGTCGAGGCGCCGCTGCCCGGCGGCGGTACCGGGTGGCGCTGGAAATTCGACCCGTCCCACGGGCGCAATTTCGAAATTCACTTCGACCGCGACCTGTTTCTCGCGGCGCGTTGCCCGCTGGCCTTTCTGTACGGCGAGGAATCGCTATTCGCGCGCGGGCCCGGCTTCGAGCACCATCGCGGACAGGCGCAGGGGCGCTCTCCGTTCATCCTGATGCCGGCGGTGCACCATCACCTGATGATGGAGCAGCCTATCGCCTTTATCTCGACGATGCGGGCCCTCTTGTCGAGCTGGCCGGTGCGGGCGGGGGTGTGAGGCGCCCCGGCCTCTTGCCCAAGCCGCTGAATTCCGCCACAAAACACCCGATTTCGGCTTCAAGCAGGGGTTTTCCATGGCTCAGGATGCGGCGCAGCGCACTCACGATGCGGAGGAGCATCGCAAGACGTACCGCGCCATCATGAAGGCGTCGGGCGAGGTTGGCGTGCCGTTCTGTCTGGCGCTGACCGTGTTCTTCACGAATCTCGTGCTCGCCAACGGCGTCGGAACGGCTTTGGTCGCCGCCGTCATCACCTATCTCGCCGTCTTCTTCATCGTGAAGACGTTCTTCTCGCACTAGCGTTTTGTCCCACCGCGCGAACCTGACCAGGCCCTTCGCAGGATTATCGTTCTCGGCTCGCGCCGTCCCCGCCGTCCGTCAGGAGGATCGATGAAGATCGCCGTTCTTTCGGAAACGCGCCCCGGCGAGACGCGCGTCGCCGCTTCGCCCGAAACCGTGAAAAAATTCGTCGCGCTCGGCGCCGAAGTGACGGTGCAGTCGGGCGCCGGCGCGCATTCGAATTTTAGCGACAAGGCGTATGCGGACGCGGGCGCGATGCTGGCCGAGACAGCGGCGGGCGCCGCAGCCGGGGCCGATCTCGTCCTCAAGGTGCAGCGCCCGACAACGGAAGAAATTTCGCTCCTCGGACGTGGAGCGAAGCTCGCCGCCATCCTTTCTCCGCATGCGGAGCCCGCGCTCTTGAAAACCTACGCCGACGCCGGCGTCGACGCCTTCGCCATGGATCTGATGCCGCGCATCACCCGCGCGCAGTCAATGGACGTGTTGTCGTCTCAGTCGAACCTCGCCGGGTACAAGGCGGTGATCGACGCCGCCGCCTATTACGGCCGAGCGCTTCCGATGATGATGACGGCGGCGGGCACGGTTTCCGCCGCGCGGGTCTTCGTAATGGGGGCGGGCGTCGCCGGCCTTCAGGCGATCGCCACCGCCCGCCGCCTCGGGGCGGTGGTCTCGGCCACCGACGTGCGCTTCGCCGCCAAGGAGCAGGTGCAGAGTCTCGGCGCGACTTTTGTCACCGTCGATGAAGAGGCCATGAAAAATGCTGAAACATCAGGCGGCTACGCCAAGGAAATGTCGGCCGACTTTCAGAAACGGCAGGCCGAGCATGTGGGCGAGCATCTGAAGAAGCAGAATATCGTCATCACCACGGCGCTGATCCCCGGCCGGCCCGCGCCGAAACTCATCTCCGAGCCGATGCTGCGCGGCATGACGCCGGGCTCGGTCGTCGTCGATCTCGCGGTCGAGGCGGGCGGCAATGTGGCGTTGAGTCAAGCGGGCGAAGCGGTGGACGTGGGCGGCGTCATCATCCTCGGCTTCACCAATGTCGCGGGCAGACTGGCGACCGATGCGTCGAGCCTCTATGCGCGCAATCTCTATAACTTCATCTCGGCTTTTTGGGACAAAGAGACAAAGACCTTCGCGGTCGATTGGGAAGATCCGATCTTCAAGGGCGTCGGCCTGACCCGCGAGGGCAAGGTCGTGCATCCGAATTTTGCAGCGTCCGCAGAGCAGGCCCCTGCGCCCGCCGCGGCCGAAGGAAACGGTCCGCAAGGCTAGAACGAGCAAGGAGCGATACGCCCATGCAATCGCAGCGTGAAACAGTTGAGGAAGCCGCCCGCGCCGCCGAGGAAGCGGCGCGCGCCGCCGAAGCCGCCGCCGCCACCGCTTCCGGCAACGCCGACGCCGCCAACGCCGCCGCAGAGCAGGCGCGCACCTTCGCCGACCAGCTCGCCTCGCTGGCCGCTTCGCTCAGCGGACCTTCCGATTTCGTCTATCTGCTGGCGCTCTTCGTCCTGGCGATTTTCGTCGGCTACTACGTCGTTTGGTCGGTGACGCCGGCGCTTCACACGCCGCTGATGTCGGTCACCAACGCGATTTCGTCCGTGGTCATTGTCGGCGCGCTAATCGCAGTCGGCGCGGATCTTTCGGGTTCGCTCAATGGATTCTATCCGAAGCTCTTCGGCTTCCTCGCGGTGGCGCTCGCCAGCGTCAACATCTTCGGCGGCTTCCTCGTCACGCAGCGCATGCTCGCCATGTACAAGAAAAAAGAACAGTAGGGGCCGATATGGGCGAAAACCTTCCGGCTCTCCTCTATGTCGTTTCGGGCATCCTCTTCATCCTGGCGCTGAGGGGCCTGTCGTCGCCGGCGACCTCGCGCGCCGGCAACCGTTTCGGCATGATCGGCATGGGCATCGCCGTGCTGACGACGCTGTTCGTGCTCGAGAACAAGGGCTTCGGCACCTGGGTGCTGATCCTGCTGGCGGTCGCCGCCGGCGCTGTTCCGGGGGCCTATATCGCGCGCAAGGTGCCGATGACGGCGATGCCGCAGCTCGTCGCCGCGTTCCATTCGCTTGTTGGTCTCGCGGCGGTGTTCATCGCGTGGGCGGCGTTTCTCGCGCCGCGGGCTTTCAACATCGGCGAGCCGGGACACATCCATCTGCAGTCCGTCGTCGAGATGTCGCTCGGGGTCGCTATCGGCGCCATCACGTTCTCCGGCTCGATCATCGCCTTCCTGAAGCTCAACGGAAACATGTCGGGCAAGCCGATCATCCTGCCGATGCGCCATGCGGTGAATCTCGGTCTCGGTCTGCTGATCGTCATCTTCATCGGCATGTTGCTGACCGGCGAACAGTCGCCGATGACGTTCTTCTGGCTGACGCTGTTCGCCTTCGCGCTCGGTTTCCTGCTGATCATCCCGATCGGCGGCGCCGACATGCCGGTCGTCATCTCGATGCTCAACTCCTATTCGGGCTGGGCGGCGGCGGGCATCGGCTTCACGCTGGAGAACATGGCGCTGATCATCACCGGCGCGCTGGTGGGTTCGTCGGGCGCGATCCTCTCCTACATCATGTGCAAGTGAATGAACCGCTCGTTCGTGTCGGTCATCCTCGGCGGCTTCGGCGGCGAGGATGCGGCGGGCGGCGCCGGCGGAGGCGCGGACGACCGGCCGGTGAAACAGGGTTCGGCGGAAGATGCGGCGTTTGTCATGGGCAACGCCTCGAAAGTCATCATCGTGCCGGGCTACGGCATGGCCGTCTCGCAGGCCCAGCACGCGCTCAAGGAGATGGCCGACACCCTGAAGAAGAAGGGCGTCGAAGTGAAGTACGCCATCCATCCCGTCGCAGGACGGATGCCGGGCCACATGAACGTGCTGCTCGCAGAGGCGCAGGTGCCTTACGACGAGGTCTTCGAGCTCGAAGACATCAACTCGGAATTTCGCGGCGCGGACGTCGCCTTCGTTATCGGCGCCAACGATGTGACGAACCCGGCGGCGAAGACCGACAAGACCTCTCCGATCTACGGCATGCCCGTCCTCGACGTCGAACTCGCCGGCACGGTGCTGTTCGTCAAGCGCTCGATGGCGTCAGGTTACGCAGGGGTTCAGAACGAGCTGTTCTTCCGTGACAACACCATGATGCTGTTCGGCGACGCCAAGAAGATGTGCGAAGAGATCGTCAAGGCGATGCACTGAGCGAGGATTGCGCGCCTAGTTGTGCATCCTGAACTTGAATTCGCGCATGATGTGAAAGCCGGCCGTATACTGATTGCGATCGCCCTCAAGCGCGATGATCGGGGTATCGGCGATGTTGTCGAAGATATAGTTGTACGTGAAATACGGGTTCAGCGACCAGCGCTTGCCGATATTGATATAGGCGTTGAAGCTGCCGCCGATGTCGCGGAAGCCGGCGTTGGCGTCGTATTCGGGAAGACCCGAGGCCAGCGACTGCTCGGGCGTCACGGTGAAATAGGCGTCGGCGTAGCGGTTGCCGATCCAGCTCGCCTGCGCGGTGAGGGAGGTCGACAGCCGGCCGTAACGGAACAGCAGCGCGGTGGTCGAGGCGTCGACGATGGTGCCGCGGTGGCCGGTCTTGAGGCCGTGGCGCACCTTGAAGCGGATCGAGTAGCGGTTGAGCAGCGTCGTCGCGGCGAATCCGCCGAACTCGAACGTCCTGCCCACGTCGCCGAGGCCGACGAGCGCCGAGTTGTCGCTTTCTTCGCGGTCGCGGACGAGCCGGATCGTCGGGCCGAAGCTGAAGCGGGAAAACCCGAAAAGCGCGAAGTCGGCGCCGTCGTCGGCGAGGAACAGGAAATTGCGGAACTTGACGTAGGCCTGCGGATCGGCGGCTAGCTCATAATCGTTGGAGCCGAAATAGTCGGGGCGCACGATAGGGCCGACGCCGAGGCTGAGATTGGTCGTTTCGGGCGTCATGAAGGTCAGGATGCCGACCATGCCGCGCAGCGGCGACCAGCCCTCATTGTCGAACTCGTCGTCGTTCTGGACGTATTCGGGCTCTTTCGGCTCGCGGTAGGCCTTGCCGAAGAAAGGGTCGAGCTTCGGCTCGTCGATGTTCTGCTGCGCGAAGGAGGGAGATGCGGCGCAGACCCCCGCGACAACCCCAGCCAGAACGCAAGCCGCTCTTACCCGCATACATTCACTCCCCGCCGCATATCCCGCTCAACCGGTTCTTCAGCCGCCGGTCTGTCCAAGCGGAACGGATATGTCCCCAAACTCTATGTCGCAACGATGACCAGCTTTGGAACAAACATGGTTAAATTTCAGCCGTCAACGCCGGATGGCGGCTCAGGCGCAAAAACACGGTTGCTCGCGAATCGTTCCGGACCGGCCGATTTTACCTGAAAGGGCGGGCGAGGCGCCCGGCCGGTCAAGAAAAAGGCCGGGACGGCCCGGCCTAGTTCGGTTCGGATCTGTCGGCGCCTAACGGCTACTTTGTCAAAGCGTCGTCGATCGCCTCGCCGGCATTGGTCACGTCGCGGCCGACGCCCTTGACCGTTTCGCAGGCGGTGAGGAGGAGGCAGAAAGCGAAGAGCACAGAAAGAAGTCGCATGGCGAACCCTATCCGAAATAACGCAGCCCGGACGAAGATGAGACGGAATACTCCGTCAGGCAAGGCTCATCGGGCCCGGCCCTATAAGCCCTAGGCGGCGCCCTCGCGCTGCAGCCGCTTGCGAATCAGCTTGCGGGCGCGGCGAACGGCTTCCGCCTTCTGGCGGGCTTTCTTCTCGGAAGGCTTTTCATAGAACTTCCGGCGCTTCATTTCGCGGAAAGTGCCTTCACGCTGCATCTTCTTCTTCAGCGCGCGCAACGCCTGTTCGACGTTGTTGTCGCGGACAATAATCTGAACCAGAACCCGTCCTCCTTCTGAGACAAAAGCGCCACGACCCGGCCCGGAGGGCCCCTGAGGGCGTGACGCTGAACCTTGTTTCCGGCCGGCAAGCCGTCTCATTCGGCTTTCTCGGCCCGCGGCCTATAGCAAAAGGGTCCCCCGCTGTCCATCGTCGGCCGAGACGCCGCATGGCGATTTTCCGGGGCTCCGGTAGGATTGAGGCATGGAGAGCACAGCGCCCGGACCGGCCGGAAAACCCGCCCCTGACGACGGATTCGAGGCTGTGCGCGTCAAGCTTTTCGCCGCCATGCTGGCTTCCGCCCCGTTCGAGGGCTGGACGCCGGTTTCCCTGCGCAAGGCGGCCGTCAATGCAGGGGTCGGGCGGGCCGAGCTCGCCGCCGCTTTTCCGCGCGGGGTGGGCGATATTCTCGCCTACTGGTCGGCGACGGCGGACGAGGCGATGGCCGCTAACATGACAGGAGCGGGCTTCGCGAAACTCAAAATCCGCGAGAAGGTCGCTTTCGCGGTTCGGGAGCGCCTCGCCCTCCTCAGGCCTCACAAGGAAGCGGCCCGCCGCGCGGCGGGAACCCTGGCTCTGCCGCTCTTCGCGCCGCTCGCCGCGAAGCTCGCCTGGAACACCGCCGACGCCGTCTGGCGCGGCCTTGACGACAGGTCGACGGATTTCAATTTCTACTCCAAGCGCGCCATTCTCACCGGCGTGTGGACCAGCACCTTCGCCCGCTGGCTCGCCGACGACAGCGCTGACGAAACGGCGACGAAGGCGTTCCTCGACAAGCGCATAGAGAACGTCATGCAGATCGAGAAGATGAAAGCGAAACTTCGCGACAAGGGATTCGCCCGCGAAGGGATGTTCGGCTGGCTGGCGAAGAAGCGCTATCCTGCGTCGAAGCCGTCGCGCGCCAAGCAGGAAGCGAAAATCGACGAAGCGCTCAAGGAAAGCTTTCCGGCCAGCGACCCGCCCTATTATTCCGGCGGCGGAGCATCCTAAAGCGGGCGCCTACGCGCGGCGCTTCACCTGCGTCACGTGCCCCATTTTGCGGCCGGGGCGCGGCTCGCCCTTGCCGTAAAGGTGCACGGCGAGCTGGGGCATTTTGGCGAGATCGCGCCAGCCTTCGGCTTCGTCGCCGATAAGGTTCTCCATCACCGCGTCGGAGTGGCGGGCAGGATCGCCGAGCGGCCAGCCGGCGACGGCGCGGACATGCTGCTCGAATTGCGAGCAGGCGCAGGCGTCGAGCGTCCAGTGGCCGGAATTGTGAACGCGCGGCGCGAACTCGTTGACGAGCAGCGAGCCGTTTTCGAGCGCAAAGAACTCGACGCCCATGACGCCGACATAATCGAGTTTTTCGAGCATCAGGGCGGCGATGCCCTGGGCTTCCGCGACGGTCTCCGGCCTCACGGACGCCGGCACGGTCGAGGTTCTGAGAATGCCGCCGCGATGCTTGTTCTGCGGCGGATCGTAGAGGGCGATGTCCCCGTTGCGGGCGCGCGCGCCGATCACCGAGACTTCGCAGGCGAAGTCGATGAAGCCTTCGAGGATGGACGGCTGCGCGCCGATCTCGGCCCAGGCCTTTTTTTTGGCCTCTTCCCATGTGAGGCCGAGATCCGTCGCGTCTTCGCCGATCGTCGTCTGGCCCTTGCCGTCATAGCCGAGGCGGCGGGTTTTCAGGATCGCCGGGCGGCCGATCTTTTTCAGCCCTTCTTCGAGCGAAGCGATATCGTCGACGGCGAAGTAGGGCGCAGTCCTGGCCCCGATGGAATTGACGAAGTCCTTCTCGACGAGTCTGTCCTGCGCGACCGCCAGCGCTTTTGCGCCCGGCGCGACGCGGGCGCCGAATGATTCGAGCAGCGTCACGGTTTCCGCCGGGACGTTTTCGAACTCATAGGTGACGACATCCACGGCTTGCGCGAAGGCGGCCAGAGCTTTTTCATCAGTATAGGAAGCAATCGTCCGGCGCGAAACGGCGTCGGCGGCCGGACAGAACTCTTCCGGCGCGAAGACATGCGTCCTGAGGCCGAGCCGCGCGGCGGCGAGAGCGAGCATCCGCCCGAGCTGGCCGCCGCCGAGCACGCCGATGACGCTGTTGGGCGGGAGAGGAGAGAACTTACTGTCGCCGCCTTCGGAGGGCATCACGCATCCTTCGGGGCGACGGAGACCGCTTCGGTCTGCTTCGCGCGCCATGCGACGAGGCGCTTCGAGAGGCCGGCGTCGGACAGCGCAAGGATCGAAACGGCGAGCAGCCCCGCATTGACGGCGCCGGCTTCGCCGATAGCGACCGTGGCCACCGGAACGCCGGCCGGCATCTGAACGATGGAGAGCAGGCTGTCGAGGCCCTTCAGGGTTTTCGACTTCACCGGCACGCCGATCACCGGCAACGCCGTCATCGCCGCCGCCATGCCGGGCAGGTGCGCCGCGCCGCCGGCTCCGGCGACGATGATCTTGAGGCCCCGCGACGCCGCATCCCTGGCGTAGGCGTAGAGCCGCTCCGGCGTGCGGTGCGCCGAGACGATGCGCGCCTCATAGGCGACGGAAAATTCGTCGAGGACAGCGGCGGCCCGCTGCATCGTCTCCCAGTCCGACTGGGAGCCCATGATCACGCCGACAAGCGGGGCGGCCTTCGCGCCTTCTGTCGCCACAGCGTTTGCCCTCCGGACCCTCGGAAAAACGGCGCTTATAGCAGGACCGGGCGAGCGGACAAGCAAATGCGGCGAGAAAAGCGCTACAACCAGGTCTCTCTGCGCTTATTGCGGCTGGTCGTCCGCCTCGACATAGACGGTGTCCGTAGGGCCGAATCCGGAGATGTAGACCGCCGCTGGCGCATCGCGCGTGAATGCAAAATGCGTCTGGCCGGCGGGCTCGGTATAGAAACCGCCCGCTTCGAGCGCCTCCGCGCCGGCTTCGTCGGCGACGTCGCCATACCCGAAGTACCATTCGCCTGAAACGACCGTAGCCGTGCGATTGTCGCGGTGGCTGTGCGCCGCGATTCGGGTGTTGGCCGGCACGAGAATTTCAATGACATATGGTCCGGCGGCTGACGGATCTCCGATAAGGGTCGTCGTCCGGATGCCAGCGACGCCCGAGGTTCCGGCGCCTGGTCCGCCCTTGGCCAGCACGTCGATGTCCGTGCGATTCAAGCGCTCCGCGACAAGCTGCTTGACCGAGACGGAATCCAGGAAGGACCGGATAAGAGCGACAGTAGCGTCAGGCTGCTCTTCCATCAGCCAGTGGCCGGCGTCGGCGATTGTAGCTTCGCGCACATCGTCGGCGGCGAAGCGCATAACATGGGCCATCGTCGGCCCGAAGGATTTTTCTCCGCCGACAGCGAGCACCGGCATTTTCAGTCTGCCGCTCTCCAGAAGCTTCTTGTTGTCGAGTGCGTCCTGATCGAATGCGGCGAACTGCATGAAGCCGGCGCGCATTGCGCCCTGTCGGGCATAGAGTTTGGCGTAGTGGCGGCGGGAGGCTTCGTCGAAACGCGCCGGGTTGGCGGAGAACTCATTCCAGAAGCGGTCAAGATAGATGCGTTCGCGTCCTGCAACGAGGCGTTCCATGTCATGTCCGCCGAAACGGAAATGCCAGAGCAGGGGATTTTTCAAAATCTCTTCCCACGGACCGACGCCAGGCACTGGCGCGTCCATGATCACGAAACTTGTGACGCGTTGGGGATGCTTCGCGGCGAAGGCAAACCCGACCATGTTGCCGATATCGTGCGTCACCAGTTCGGCTTGCTTGACGCCCAGCGCATCGAGAACGCCTGCGATATCTTCGGCCTCTGTCTTCTTGTCGTAGCCTCCTTCCGGGCGGGAGGAGAGGCCCATGCCGCGCAAGTCCGGCACGATAACGCGCCGGTCGCGGGCGAGATCTGTGGCGAGCGCGCCCCACATGTCGCCGGTCTCGCCATAGCCGTGCAGGAGGATGACGGCCGGCCCTTCGCCCCCGACGCGCACATGGATCGTTACGCCGTCAAGGGTGATTTCCTGAGCGCGGAAGCCGGCTGGAAAAGGGACGATCTTGGCGACGCAGGGCGATGCGAGAAGACAGGCCGCGGCGATCCAGACAACGGCTCGAATCATGACTTTCCCCCTCGCGCCACGCCGAGAGTATGCGCGTCGCCCGAGCGGACCGCCAGCGCCCGTCGTCTGTGCGAAAGAATATTTTTTGCGGAGGTCCCCGGAGGGAAAGACTTGCTTTCAGCGAGAGATCGAGGAGACGCCGGCCGACTGGACGGGGGCGCGTTAACCGGCGTCTCCTCTTTCCGGACGCGGGGTCTGGCCGCGCTTTTGAGAAGGGGATTGGCGCGTCCTGATCCGCGCGACAAACGTCGCGCGTTTGGCCCATGAGCCTCAAGGTCGAAGCGATAAAGCGAGGTTTTCTTGCGCCGAATCGGGACGCGCCTCACAATCGCGCGACTGGGCATGATTGCCGCCGCATGGACTGTCATGCGACTGAATGGGTCACGATGAAAGTTTCCGACGCCTCGAAAACCGCGCCGGCCGCGACCGTCGAGTCGACGCGCAAAGTCTCGCGCGCCGCCGGCGTTTCCCCTGTCTCGCCCGTCGATGAAATTTCCATCGCCGGCATCCCCCCGGAGGAGCTGACGCCGCGCGTCCGCGAGGCGCTGACGACGCTTGTCGCCGAAGTGCAGAAGCTGCGCGACGAGCTCGCCTCGACGCGCGCCCGTATCGGCGAACTCGAGCATTTGGCCGACACCGACCCATTGCTCGGCGTCTCAAACCGCCGCGCCTTTGTGCGCGATCTTAACCGCGCCATCGCCATGGCGGAGCGTTACGAGACGCCTTCCGCGCTCGTGTTCGCCGATCTCAACGACCTGAAAAAAATCAACGACCGGTACGGTCACGCCGCCGGCGACGCTGCGCTGGCGCATGTGGCGTCCGTGCTCTCGGAGAATATCCGGCAAACCGATGCGGTCGGCCGTCTCGGCGGCGATGAATTCGGGATCATCCTCACCCAGAACGATCAGGCGACGGCGCGGCAGAAAGCGCGGATGCTCGCTGATCTCGTCGCCGCGACGCCGGTCGAATGGAAGGGAGAAACCTTCACCGCCCGTATTTCCTGCGGCGTCGTCGAGATACGCAAGGGCGCGACCATCGAGGAAGCTCTGCAGCTCGCCGATACGGCGATGTACGAGGTGAAGAAGGCGCGATAAGGATTATTCTTCGCCCTGTGCGCGCTCGGTCGGCGGCAGCACCTCGGAGATTTCCTGATCCAGCATCGACAGCACCGCTTCGAAGCCGAAACGCGGTCGCCAGCCGAGCACGGTTTCGGCCTTGTGGGGGACATAGATCCTGTCTATGCGCGCGGGGAGCTCCCAGCCTCTGGCCGTAAACGCTTCGGCGAGAATGGGCGCGCGCGCAGCGATGACGGATGGCGCGTCGCGGCCGAGCGCAGCGCAGTCTTCGGGCCGGAACGGCGTCGCGCCAGAGATGATAAAGGTCTGACAGGCGGGGCCGTCGTTTGCTAGCGCCAGCGCATGCGCCTCGGCGACGTCGCGGGCGTCCACGCCGCGATGCAGGCGGTAGGCGGCCATCGTCGGCGCAGGCTCCGGAAAGCAACGCGACATTCTCAGGATGCGAACGGACAGCGAAGGAGAGGCCGCTTCTTCGAGCAGACTCTCCGCTTCGAGCTTGCTGCGGTGATAGACCGTCACGGGCTCAGGCGGCGTATCTTCGTCGATCCATGCGGCGGCGCCGTCGGCCCGTCTCGACGCTTTGCCGTATAGCGCCGTCGTACTGGTGAAGACGAGCCGGCGTATGCCGGCTTCGCGGGCCGCAGCAATGACGTGCCGGGTCCCTTCCACATTGATCCGCTGAAACTCTGCTTCCGAGGCGATCCCGACATGCGGGGCGTGCAGAGCGGCTGTATGAATGATGGCCGCTGCGCCCTTAAAAGTTCGCTCAAGCAGCTCGAAATCGGCGACGTCGCCAATCACTTGAACGACGGAAGCTGGCGCGCGGTCGAGGCCGATCACTTCATAGTCGCGCGCAAGGCGGAAGGCGATGGCGCGCCCGATGCGCCCGCCCGCGCCGGTGAGAATGACGCGGCGCCGTCGCGTCACGCAATGATGTCCGGCGTCATCTGGTCGCGTATCTCCTGCATCAGATCCTTGAGACGCAGCTTTCGTTTCTTCAAGCGCGCGACCGACAGACGATCGTGATGCGGCTGCGCCTCAAGGGCGCGAATCGCGGCGTCGAGATCGGCGTGCTCCTGCTGCATGACCTGCAGTTTGATCAGCAATGCCTCGTCGTTGGCGCCCGCGAAATCCTGTTCGCGCGCCTCGAATTGACGGGGATCTTTCACGCCCCCGTTCTTCGGCGTCTTGTCGTCATGCATGCGCGGCCTCGCCCGCTTCGCACCGTGCCGGCCGGTTCATTCGCGCCGCCATTTTATGTCTTCCCCCTCACGTCTGTCGACAAAGCCTGTCACCGCGCCGGCGTCGTCGCGCTGGAAATAGCGTCGCGTGCGCGGCTGGCCGGGCGAGAAAAACATGTCTTCCGTTTCGGCGAGATAGCGGGCGTCCGGCCGGCCGGCGCGTTTCGAAAGCAGTCCCTCGTCGTCGCAGACGATCGTCGTTTCTATTTCCTCGGTGAGGCGGTACCGCCCGGCATAGGCGCAGAGCGTTGCGCGCGGCAGTTCTATGGCGGGCGGATCTTTGAGCACGGCGGCGGTGTGTTCGGCGATCAGGCGCCAGCCGTTTTCCGTTTTCCGCCACGTATCGACCGAACGGAAACGCGAGCGGAGGATCTGGCCGTGATAGTCGAGGTGTTCCTGAATTTCATAAGCCGCGATGGCGGTGTCGCCGTGCAGGCTGGACCGGAACGTGTCGATGGCGATGCTGCCGACAAGGCCGGGCGGCAGCGGCGTCAGGGTGGCGAGAAGCTCCGCCTTGCCGCGGACCGTGCCATTCTCGTCCACATGAATGAGCGTCTCGTCGAGATATCTGTCCCAGACGGCGACGTCGCCGGGGGCGACGGCGTCGAGCAGTTCCTGCGTGATGGCGCGAAGCTCGTTTTCCGCCCCGGACGAGGAGGAGTCGGCGCGCGCCGGCGTGCCTGCTGCAGCAAGCAACAGGACCATCAACGCCAGCCGGCTCATTCTTCATTCTCCTCGATTTTTGCAGCGTCAGGCATAAGGCGGCGAGCCAGATCTTCGAGGGCGGTCACGGAGAAACCTTCGCGGCGTTGCGCGCCTGCAATGGAAGCGTAAGTTACAAGATTGCGTCGTAGTCTCGCCAGCGGATTCGAAGCGTCGCTTGGAGGCGGCAACATATCGTGGGCGAGACGAGCCAGCATCTCCTGCTCAATCTTTTCGGCGGCGAGTTCGGCGCGCCTCACCTCTTCGCGCAGTGCTTCGGCGGCGGTCGCGTCCGCCTGTCGCGGCGGCGATTTCAACGCGCGGCGGGCCGATCGCAAGGCGCCCGTCACATCGCGCGACCAGTGCGCGGAAAGGTCGAGGGCCTTGCGGACGACCAGCTCGGGAATGTCGCCGAAATTTTCAGCGCACCACCCGCACCACAGCACGATGTTGACGTTGAGGTCGAGATTGTCCTGGAGCGACAGCAGGCGCGAGGCGACGCCGTCATATTCGTAGCGCTCGATCGACCATTCCCAGAAGTCCGCGCTCACCCGCGCCTGCCTTTTTCGAGGTCTTCGCCCCAGCGTCTCGCCAGCGGCGTGTCGATATCGAAAAGGTCGAGCGCGCGACCGACTGACTGGTCCACGATGTCGGCGACGCTTTCGGGCTCCGCATAAAAAGCGGGAACAGGGGGCATGATGACCGCGCCCATCTCGGCGAGCTGCGTCATGGTGCGCAGATGTCCGAGGTGCAGCGGCGTCTCGCGGATCATCAGCACCAGACGGCGCCGTTCCTTGAGCACGACATCGGCTGCGCGGGTGAGAAGGCTTGTGGTGACGCCGGTGGCGATCTCCGACATGGTCCTGACCGAGCAGGGGGCGATCAACATGCCGCGTGTACGGAACGATCCGGAGGCGATCGGCGCGCCGACGTCGGACACGGCGTAGGAATGGTCGGCGAGGGCGGCGAAATCCTTCGCCCTGTCGCCCAGCTCGTAGGCCATCGCCATCTCGGCGGCCTTGCTGATGACGAGGTGCGATTCGATTCCCGTCGCCTTCAGCGCCTCGAGCGCCCGGCGCGCATAGATTGCGCCGGAGGCGCCGCTCACGCCAAGGATGATTCGGTCAGGCTTTTTCACAGTCCGCTCAATGGGTTGGGCGGCAACAGATAACCCGGTCAGGCAGGCCGCGCAAAGCGTAATCGTTAACGCCGCCTTACCATCGGACTATCGACAGGAGGGGCGCCTGCATGATTTACTTTGACGTCTTCCAACAGCGAAGGAGGTCGACTATGGCGATGAAAGCTCACCTGGATACGCTGAATACGCGGCATCAGGAGCTGGAGACGGCGATAGCCGCCGAAATGAAACATCCCAGCCACGATGAAATCCGGGTGACCGAACTCAAGCGCCTCAAACTTCGTATCAAAGACCAGATAGAAAGCATCAGGCTGCGGAATTTCGAACCGCACTAGACCCCGCACTCAGGCCGGCGACGTCACAGCACAGCCGGCGGCATAGAGAGGAAACCGGCGTTCCGGCGCGTCGTTCCGACGACGCCGGGAACGCCTTGTTTGTTTCTGGGACCGACTCCAACCCCGCCGCTCTGGCGCCTGCAGGAAGGACAATTTTGTGCCCCGTCGATCCGTGATCGTGACTGGCGCCGCAACGGCTGTAGGGACTGCCTGCGCCAGGCGTTTCGCCCGCGATGGAGACCGGCTGGTTCTGGCGGACACGGACGAACAAATCGGTCGTTCCCTTGTAGAGGAGATCAAAGGCAAGGGAGGGGAGGCGACATTCGTTCTCGCTGACGTCGCTAACCGTCTTCATGTGCATAATATCGTCGCGGAAGCGCTCGAGTCGTTTGGTCGCGTCGATGTGCTGGCGCATATGGCCGGAGAGGAATATTCCGCCGCGTTTCTGGAGACTTCCGAAGAAGATTTCGACCGCGTCGTCGGCGCCAATCTCAAGAGCGCATTTCTGATCAACCAGGCGGTCGCGCGCCAGCTTATTAAACAGTCGGCCGACGGCAAAGACGAAAGCGCTGGCGGCGCCATCGTCAACCTTATGTCGGTCGAGGCGGTGACCGCCGCCGCCGACCACGTCGCCTTCGCCGCGTCGCAGGGCGGACTTCACCAGATGACGAAGGCCGTTGCGCTCGCTTTGTCAGCGTACGGCGCAAGGGCGAACGCAGTCGGCGTGGGGGCTATCAACACTGAGGCGGCGGGCGAAAAGGACCGTAAGAGGGCTAGGGAGACCGTGCCCCTGAAACGGCTCGGCGACCCCGAAGAGGTCGCCGAAACGGTATTCTTCCTTGCTTCCGATGCTGCTTCCTACATTACGGGGCAGAGCATCTATATCGACGGCGGCCGTATGGTGCGCGCCGGCGGCGCGCGTCCCGAGCGCCAGAACGACGAAGATTAGCGCTCGTCGTCCTCGTCGCTGCGATCCGACTTTTTGCCGCCGCCGAGGCTGGCGAAGACTTTTTCGAGATCGACCTTTTCGTTTCGCCGGTCGTCTTCTTCCTCTTCCGCAGGCGGCGCGACGGTTTCGCTGGCGGGCTTCAGGGACGGCCCTTCATCGGGGAGGGTCGGCTCGAGACGGGCTTTCTTCGCCGCCGCTTTGCGCACAAGCGCATCGAGTTCGAGCTGCGTGCATAGGCCGAGGCCGACGGGGTCTTGCGGCGTGATATTCGCCGAGTTCCAGTGCGTGCGGTCGCGCACCGACTGGATGGTCGACTTGGTGGTGCCGAGCAGCTTGGCGATCTGCGCGTCGGAAATTTCCGGATGGTTGCGCACCATCCAGGCGATTGCGTCCGGACGGTTCTGGCGCTTCGAGACCGGCGTGTAGCGCGGCCCCTTGCGAGGCTTTTCGGCGAGCATCGTTTTCGGGCGCATCAGCTTCATCCGGTAATCCGGGTCGGCCTGGCCCTTGTCGATCTCCTCGCGGACGAGCTGGTTGTTGGTGATCGGGTCGATGCCGCGGACGCCGGCCGCCACATCGCCGTCGGCGATGCCTTTCACCTGCAGCGGGTGCAGACCGCAAAAATCGGCGATCTGGTCGAAGCTGAGAGAAGTGTTCTCGATCAGCCAGACGGCGGTTGCGATGGGCATCAGGGGCTTGTCGGCCATGGAACGACTCCGAAAACGGTTTCCTGTCCGGCCCCCGGCTTCCCGGAGGCCGCGCTAACCCTGAGATTTAGGAGAAAGCGGCGCGTTTAACGCGACTTGGCCCGCTATATAGTCAGATTGAGCCGTCTGGCCAAGCGGGAAATCGGCGGCGGCCCAGGCGAGGCCTTCTTAGCCTTGAAAAGCCGAGTCCGGGCTGGACCGGGGAGACGGGAAGTCCGAGCGCGGCAGGGCGCTCTCAAGGATCGACGAGGATCGCCCGGAAATCGTTGACGTTGGTCCGGGTCGGGCCGGTCACGACGAGATCGCCGAGCCCGGCGAAAAGCGTATAGCTGTCGTTGGCGGCAAGGAACGCCTTGGGGTCCAGTCCGAGCGTTCTGGCGCGGACAAGCGTGTCCTGCGTGACGATCGCGCCGGCGTTGTCTTCCGTACCGTCGATCCCGTCGGTGTCGCAGGCTATCGCTGAAATCCCCGGCGCGCCGTTCAGATGAACCGCCAGGCTGAGAAGATATTCGAGGTTTCGCCCCCCTCTGCCGTTCCTGTTCCTGACGGCGACGGTGGTTTCGCCGCCGGAGAGTATGAGCCGTTTTTCGCCCTGAGCGGCGAGGGAGCGCGCGAGCTCTGCATGGAGGCGGCCGAGCTGCGCCGCGTCGCCCTCGAGATCGTCGCCGAGGTCGAGAACGCTATATCCTTCCTTTTGCGCGCGCCGCGCAGCCGCATCGAGCGCGTCGCGCGCCCTTGCAATGATGCGAATGTCGCCATCGGCAAGTCCCGGCGCATCAGGCGGCGGCGTCTCGTTGGCCGGATCGCTGAGCGCTGTTTCGATAGCGGGCGAGGAGGCGACGCCGTAGCGGCGCAATATGTCTCTAGCGTCGGCGAGACTTGTATCATCGGCGATGGTCGGACCGGAGCCGACGAATGATGCGTCATCGCCCGGAACATCCGAAATGACCAGCGTCGTAACGCTCGCCGGGGCGGCTGCGACGGCGAGCCGCCCTCCTTTGATGGAAGAAAGGTGTTTGCGCACGCAGTTGATTTCAGCGATGGCCGCGCCGGAACGGAGCAGCGCCTTCGTGATCTCCTGCTTTTCAGCAAGGCTGACGCCGGGAGCCGGAAGGACGAGCAGGGAAGACGCGCCGCCGCTGATCAGCATCAGCAGTCGGTCGTCGGCAGTCAGCGAGCGGGCGAACTCGAGCGCGCGCCCGGCAGCATGCATTCCCGCCTCGTCGGGTACCGGATGGCCAGCCTCGATTACGTCAATGGAAGCTGGAATGGCGCCCTGCGCGACGCTGTGCGCGTAACGGGTGACGGCGACACCGAAAACATCGCCCTCGATACTCTTGACCGCCGCTGCGGTCATCGCCGCGGCGGCCTTTCCGGCGGCGACGATCAGCGTTCTGCCGCCTTCGGGCGCGGGCAAGATAGCAGGCATCGCCGCTTCGGCCGAAACGGCCCGGACCGCTTCGTCGAACAGCGCGCTTAGAAAGCGCCGGGGTTCGTCGTCGCTCATCGCAGGGGCGGTGAAACAAGACGGATCATGCATCCACGCAGGAAAGCACGATCTTGCCGATGTGCTCGCCTTTCTCCATGCGCTCATGCGCCTTGCTGGCGTCCGCGAGCGGATAGATGCGGTCGATCTGCGGGCGAATTTTGCCCGACTCAAGAAGCGGCCAGACGCGTTGGCGAAGCTCGAACGCGATACGCGCCTTCTCTTCGGCGTCGCGGGCGCGCATCGTCGATCCCGACAACCGCAGGCGCTTGCGCATGATGGCGAAGATGTCGATTTCCGCCGCCGCGCCGCGAAGCATGGCGATGGAGACGTGGCGTCCGCCGGGCTTCAGGCAGGCGAGATTGCGCGCCACGAAATCGCCGCCGGCCATGTCGAGAACCACGTCGACGCCGCCGAGAGCGGCGATCTTCTCTTCCCAGTTGTCGGTCGCGTAGTTGAAAGCGTGATCGGCGCCGAGCTTGCGGATGGCTTTGATCTTCTGTTCGCTCGATGCGGTGGCGATGACCCCGGCGCCGAACGCCTTCGCCATCATGATGGCGGTGACGCCGATCCCGCTCGTGCCTCCGTGCAGAAGGAGAGTCTCTCCGCCGCTGAGTTCGCCGTCCTCGAAGAGGTTCGCCCAGACGGTGAAAAAGGTCTCCGGCAGGCTCGCTGCTTCCGCCATCGAGAAGCCGCGGGGTATAGGCAGGCAAGAGCCTTCATGGACCGTCGCATATTCGGCGTAACCGCCGCCGGGGAGCAGCGCGCACACCTTGTCGCCGACCTTGTCGGCGAGAACGTCCGGCCCCACGGCGACGATTTCGCCGGCGGCTTCGAGGCCGGGCAGATCGCTCGCGCCCGGCGGCGGCGGATAGGCGCCCATGCGTTGCAGGACGTCGGGCCGGTTCACCCCTGCGGCTTCGATGCGGATCAGCACTTCGCGCGGTCCCGGCTTTGGCGTCGGGCGCTGCGCCGGTTTCAGCGCATCGGGGCCGCCCGGCGACGAGATCTCGACGGCGCGCATGGTGGCGGGGATCTGACTGGCCATGAGAATCTCCGGGGGTAGCTGTTAACTGAACGACGGCGCGTGTGATCCTGCTCACAGAGGCGCCGCGCGGTTTGTCTTAAGGTCATTGCCTGAGGTCGGACAACAGCGCCTGAGGAAACAGCCATGAACGCCGCAAAAGACATCATCGCCACCGCCGCCGTCTTCACCGCCTTCGCAGGCGCCGTGGGCGGGGTTATCGCCGCTTCGGCGGATGTGTTCACGGCCGTGGTTATGCCGGCGGCGGCCATGCTTGCGTCGTATGCGCCGGCGCCCGCTCTCTGAACCTTCCCATCCTTGAACCCTTCGCGCCGATCCCGCAAAATCGGCCGGCGCGGACCTGAGGACCGGGATGGATATCGACGAACCGAAAGAAGCGCCGGACCTGACCCTGCAGAAAATCGGCAAGCAGGATCTCTACTCGATGTCGGTGGGCGATCTGGAAGAACGCATCGCCTCGCTCAAGGCCGAGATCGCCCGATGCGAAAAGGCGCTGGGCGATCGGGGAGCGAGCAAGACGGCGGCCGAGAAACTTTTCAAGTTTTGAGCCCAGCTCTGCGCTAGCAGCGCAATACATAACCAAAACGATATGAATGATTCGCGAGTCGGCTTCCGCTGACGAAGTCCCGCAAGTCCACATCCAATTAATCTACAGAGCGCCTTGACTAATTCATATCTCAGCAGTTATACGACAATCAATAACTAGAGAGTTATAGATTGGCATGGCTGACGCCCACGATCTGCTGTTCAGAACCCTGGCCGACCCCACCCGGCGGGCGATTTTCGAGCAGCTCTGCCGCCGCGGAGATCAGACAGTGACGGCCCTGACGGCCGAGGCCGGCGTCTCGCAGCCGGCGGTCTCGAAACATCTCGCCGTGCTGAAGCGGGCGGGGCTGGTCCGCGACCGCCATGAGGGCAGGCAAACGCATTACAGCGCTCAGCTCGGCGCCTTGGCGCCGCTGGTCGACTGGACAAGCCGAATGGCCGGGTTCTGGCGCAACCGCTTCGACGATCTCGAGGATTTGCTGAAAAGGATGGATCAATGAACGCCTCCGAAATCCGCGCCGCCGTGGTCGAACGCGAATTCGCGCATCCTCCGGAAAAGATCTGGCGCGCGCTGACACAGCCGCACCTGATCGCGGAATGGCTGATGAAAAACGACTTCAAGCCTGTCGTCGGCCATCGTTTCAATCTCAGCGGCGAGTGGGGCGGCGTTCTTGACTGCGAAGTGCTCGAAGTCGAGCCGAACCGCACGCTTTCCTACACTTGGAACTTTGCCCATGCCGATCCGGCCTTCGCGCTGAATAGCGTCGTGACCTTCACGCTCACGCCGACCGCCTCGGGCACGCATCTGCGCATGGAGCAGGCGGGTTTCCGTCCTGATCAGAAGCAGGCCTATGGCGGCGCGCACGCCGGGTGGAAGCAGTTCTTCGGCAAGCTGGACGAAGTTCTCGCCCGGACATAGCGGCGTCCGACGGCGGCGGCTTATTAAAAGGGAGGCTACATGAACTGGAACGTCTGGATACGGCAGGTTCACCGCTGGGTGTCGATCGTCTTTGCGGCGGTTGTCGCAACTATTTTCGCGGCGCTCGGCGTGGGCGCGCAGCCCGCGCAATGGGTGTATTACCTGCCTTTGCTTCCGCTCGCCCTGCTGGCGCTGACGGGCCTCTACATGTTCTTCCTGCCTTATGTCGCCAAAAAGCGAAGCGCCGGCGGATAGGAACAGGAATGCCCGGCAAGACGACCCGAAAAACTGCAAAGCCCAAGCTTCTCTCCGGCGGAAACCCGCAGATTGCGAAAGGCGAGGGCGACGGACCTGTGCAGGCCTATATCGATGCGATGCCCGGCTGGAAAAGGAATGTCGGCCGCCGCATAGACGCGATCGTCGCGGAGGCCGTTCCCGGCGTCAGCAAGGCGGTGAAATGGAACTCGCCGTTTTACGGAGTCGAAACCGGCGTTTGGTTCCTCAGCTTTCATTGCTTCACGAACTACGTGAAGGTCACCTTCTTCCGGGGCGCAAGCCTGCGGCCGCCGCCGCCCGGCAAATCAAAGTACGAGGCGGTGCGCTACTACGACATTCCTGAGGGAAGTTTCGACGAAGCGCAGTTCGCCGACTGGGTGAAGCAGGCATGCAAACTGCCTGGCGAGAAAATGTGATCGGAAAGCGGAGACGGCGATGGCGAGAAAGACGACGGCGCCTGCAAGGGTCAGGGTACCGACGAAGAAAAAGGGGTCTGAATCTTTGTCCGGTCGGATCGACGAGAAAATCAGCAGACTGAGCGACTGGCGCGGCAAGACGCTGTCGCGCCTGCGCGCCCTCATATGGGAGGCGGTCCCGGGCGTCGCCGAAACGGTGAAATGGCGCAAGCCCTCGAACCCGGCGGGCGTTCCGGTATGGGAGAAAGACGGCGTCCTCTGCACAGGCGAGACGTACAAGGACAAGGTGAAGCTGACCTTCGCGAACGGCGCCGCGCTCAAGGACCCTTCGGGCCTTTTCAATTCGAGCCTCGACGGCGCCGTCCGGCGCGCCATCGATTTCCATGAAGGAGACAAGATCGACGAAAAGGCGTTCAAGGCGCTGATCCGCGCCGCTGCTGCGCTGAACGCGGAGAAAGCCGCCGCCGGACCGGCTCGCGCCCGGAAAAAGCCCGGCGGATAGACGCTCAGGCGGTTTTCGCCTCCGGCAAGCCCATTGTTTCTTTCAGCAGGCGGTCGATCAATCCCGTTAGGCTCGGCTTGCGCACCGGCTTCGGCAGAAAATCGTCCATGCCCGCCTCACGGCATTTTTCGCGATCCTGTTCGAGCACGTGCGCCGTCACCGCGATGATCGGCGTGCGAGGCAATCCATGCTCGGTTTCCATCTCGCGAATCCGTCGGGTCGCTTCAAATCCGTCCATTTCGGGCATGGAGAGGTCCATGAGCACGATGGCCGGCGAGTGTTTGGCGTAGAGATCGACGGCGATCCTGCCATTGTCGGCGAACATGACTTCGTAGGTTTCCGGAGAGATCATGTTCTTGATGACGAGCTGGTTGACGGCGTTGTCTTCGGCGACGAGCACTTTGGTTCGCCCATCCGGCTGCTGCGTCGGCGCGCTGGGCGCGTGCGCAGCAAGCGCAGCGGCGGCCTGTTTGAGGGACTGCGTCGCGGGGTCGAACAGGACGCGGGCGAGAAGGTCCATCAGCTGCGACGGCCGGACCGGTTTGGTGAGATAGCCGGCGAACGGTCCCGCCGACGGCGTCGTGCTGGCGTGTATAGCATCGATGGACGACAGCATGATCACAGGGATCTGCTTGAAGTGCGGCTTTTCCTGGATGCGTCGGGTCAGGGTGAGCCCGTCGACGCCCGGCATCTGATGATCCATCAGAATGACGTGATAGGGATCCTGCTCGTTGACCGATTTTTCAAGCGCCGTCACAGCTTCCTTGTCGTCGGCGACGATGGTGGCGCGCAGACCCCAGCCCTTCACAAGTTCTTCGATCACCCGGCGGTTGACGGCGTTGTCGTCGACCGCAAGGAGGCGGACGCTGTCGAAGGCGGCGTTCGATATGACGGGGAACGCCTTGATCCTGTTGTCGACCGGAGCGGAAATCTTGAACCAGAAACGCGACCCCTGACCAGGCGTGCTTTCGGCGTTGATCTCTCCGTTCATCAGTTCGACGATGTTCTTGCAGATCGCAAGGCCGAGGCCGGTGCCGCCATACTTGCGGGTGTGAGAACTGTCGGCCTGTTCGAACTTCTCGAACATACGCGGAATCTGCGTCGGATTGATGCCGATGCCGGTATCGCTGACGCTCACCACAAGGTTGACATTCTCGCCGTCGCGCTCCCCGGAAACGTCGATGAGCACGTGGCCTTTTTCGGTGAACTTCACCGCGTTGCCGATGAGGTTGCCGATAACCTGGCGAAGCCTCGCCTGATCCGCGACGACGCCTTCGGGAAGGTTCGGCGCGTAGCGGACGATCATCTCGATGTTCTTCTCGAGGGCGCGCGCCTGCATCATCGTAGCAATTTCGTAGACCATCTGGCGCAGGTTGAAGCCGCCAGAGACCAGGCGAAGCTTGCCCGCTTCCAGCTTCGAGAAATCGAGAATATCGTTGATCACCGTCATAAGCGCCTGGCCGGACGAAACGATGATCGATGCGAACTCCCGCTGATGCTTGTCGAGATCGGTATTGAGAAGGACTTCGGCCATGCCGAGGACGCCGTTCATGGGCGTACGAATTTCGTGACTCATCGAGGCGAGAAATTCCGACTTCGCCGCGCTCGCCGCATCCGCCGCGAGGCGCGCCTTTTCGAGCGGGCGCACCAGCAGGCGATGGATTACATAGCCGAGCACGAGAATCATCAGCAGCGTCGCGGCTATCGTCGCCACCAGCGCCGACGCGCGGAATTCGCGAAGGCCCGCATAGGCTTTGCGCTGGTCGATGACGACGGCGAGCCGCCAATCAACGGCCGAAAGAGACGGGATGCGAACGAATCGGATGATCTGCGGCGTTTCCGCGTCATCGAGGTGCTGAATGGAATTGTCCATTCGCGGCGTCGTGCCGGGATAGGCGTCGCTAAGTAATTTAGAGACCATGTCGCGGTTAGGGTGCGCCAGGATCTTGCCCTCGCCAGTGACGAGGAAAGCGTAGCCGAGACCGCCGAGATCGGTGTCCTTAAGAACCTCGCTCAACGACTGGGTCGAGAAATCCGCGCCGGCGACGCCTGCAAGAGCGCCGTTTCTGTAGACCGGGGAGGCGACGGTGATGGTTTCGACATTCGTCGTAATGTCGAAGTACGGCTCGGTCAGGGTCGTTTCCCTGGCTTTTGCGGCGTCGA
This sequence comes from Pseudomonadota bacterium, assembly GCA_036337175.1. GTDB lineage: Bacteria > Pseudomonadota > Alphaproteobacteria > Caulobacterales > Parvularculaceae > Amphiplicatus. The sequence goes on along the minus strand of JAYZEQ010000004.1, from coordinate 322,655 downwards.
TATACCAGGGCCGCGTGCGCGGATCGTAATCCGCCGGCAGCGTGTCGTCGGGCGGCCAGATATGATAGGCGCCGTTCGCCTCGCCATAATACGTCCACAAGAAGGTTTTCTCGTAGAGCGGGCTTTTCAATTCCTCGACGAGATCGTCGCCGGGCTTGGCTTCCTCCAGATGGTGCGCCACCTCATTGGCGAACTGCACTCTGGCCGACAGCCAGTTGTCGATGCCCCAAGCGGTCGCGCTGCTGATCGTATGCAGATATTGCTCGACTTCCGCTCGGCGGATGCCGCGTTGCGTGATGTCGTAATAGGAGGCGAAGAGGAAGAAAATCAGCACGACCGCGCATGTACCGGCTGCGAGCGCTGTGGTCATCAAACGCGCGCCGGAGGGCGCGGCGTCGGAACCTTTCGGGAACGCCGACTTAACGGCCATAGAAATACCTCACGAAAATCCGGCTCCGGAGCCGGAAATTTTCGCGAGGCTAGCGTGAGATGGTTAACAGGCGTGTAAGCCTGTGAACGACTGTTTGTAAGGAGTTTTCCCGGGGGAGCTTTCGGCGTTACGCCTTTCCTTCAAGCCCGCCGACCAGCGCATACTTGATGTTGAGATAGTCCTCGAGACCGTACTTCGATCCTTCCCGGCCCATGCCGGATTCCTTGACGCCGCCGAAGGGCGCGACTTCGGTGGATATGATGCCCTCGTTGAGACCGACGATTCCGTATTCGAGCGCTTCCATGACGCGGAAGGCGCGGCCGAGATCGCGCGTATAGAAGTAGCAGGCGAGTCCGAACTCGGTGTCGTTGGCCATGCGGACGGCTTCTTCTTCTGTGTCGAAACGGAAGAGCGGGGCCAGCGGACCGAAAGTTTCTTCCCTGGCGACGGCCATGTCGCGGGTCACGCCTGTGAGGATGGTCGGTTCGAAGAAGCTGAGGCCTTTCGGATGGCGATGACCGCCCATGAGGATTTTTGCGCCTTTGTTGACGGCGTCGGCGACATGCTCCTCGACCTTTTCGACGGCCGCCTGGTCGATCAGCGGCCCCTGCTCGACGCCGGACTCGAGTCCATCGCCGACTTTGAGTTTTTTAACGGCCGCAGAGAGTTTCTCAGCGAAGGCGTCGTATACGGATGACTGAACCAGCAAGCGGTTGGCGCATACGCAAGTCTGTCCGGAGTTTCGATACTTCGAGGCGATGGCCCCGGCTACCGCCCGGTCGAGGTCGGCGTCTTCGAAAACAATGAAGGGCGCATTGCCGCCAAGCTCCATGGATACGCGCTTCATATACTTCAGCGCATTCGACGAGAGCTTCTTTCCGACTTCGGTTGAGCCTGTGAAAGTGATTTTCTTCAGCTTGGGATTCTCGCACATCTCGTCTGCGATCTCTGACGCCGAACCGGTGATGACGTTGATAACGCCTTTCGGAAGGCCGACCTCTTGCGCAATGACGCCGTAGGCGAGGGCGGAGAAGGGCGTCTGGCTGGCGGGTTTGCAGACGATTGTGCACCCGGCCGCCAGCGCCGCCGCCACCTTTCGGGCGATCATCGCCGTCGGGAAATTCCATGGCGTGATCGACCCGACGACGCCCACCGGTTCCTTGGTGACGATGATGCGCTTGTCGGCCCAGGGAGAGGGGATGACGTCGCCATAAACGCGTCTCGCCTCTTCTCCGAACCATTTGAAAAAGTTCGCGGCGTAGGCGACTTCCCCCTTCGCTTCAGCGAGCGGTTTGCCCATTTCAATGGTCAGCAGGCGAGCGAGCTCATCCTGATTGTTCATCAGGGCTTCGTAGATCTTGCGGCAGAATTCGGCGCGTTCAGCCGCCGGTCGGGCCCGCCAGGCCGGAAAGGCGGCGTGGGCGGCGTCTATGGCGGCGGCGGTTTCCTTGCGGCCGAACTTCGGCACGGCGCCAATTATTTCGCCGGTCGCAGGATTGTTCACCGAAATAGTCTGGCCGCCTCCGGTCCATTCGTTATTGATGAAGCATTCCTGGCGGAAAAAACGGCCCTCTATCATCGGTCAAAACTCCTCGGCTGTGCGTCTGGCCTATCGCCTTCGGCGACGCTGGTCAAAACATCGAAGCAAGCGGTCCGGGCTTGCATATAGTCGGACGCCCCGGAGCAGGTAAGGGGCGGGTCGCCGGCGACTGCGTCTGCGACTTGGCGAACGGCGCGCGCGGGCCGATGATCGTGAAAACGTGAACCCCGCAACGAGGTTTCTGATGACCGTCAAATACGAGATGACAAGCGAACATGTCGCTCTCATCGCCATGGATCGCCCGCAACAGCTCAATGCGTTCAACAAGCAGATGCGGGCCGACCTCGCCGACGCCGCGGCGAAAGCTTCCGCCGACAAGGCGGTCCGGGCGGTGGTCATCACCGGGGAGGGGCGCGGCTTCTCGGCTGGGGCGGATATTACGGACGCATCGGGCGAGCGCACGATCGAGGATGTTCTGAACGCTGAGTATGGCGCCTTTCTGTCGATCATCCAGACATGCGACAAGCCCGTGATCGCAGCCGTCAACGGGCCGGCCGCCGGTATCGGGATGAGTCTGGCGCTCACCTGCGATCTCCGGGTCATGGCGGCGGACGCCTATCTGATGAGCGCGTTCTCAAACATCGGTCTCGTGCCGGATGGCGGCCTCTCGTGGCTGCTCACCCAAGAAGTCGGATATGCGCGCGCTTATCAGCTTGCGATCGAAGCAGAGAAAATCTCCGCCGAGCGTTGCCTCGAACTCGGGCTGGTCAATCGCGTGGTTGCTTCAGGCAAAGCAAAGGAGGAAGCGCTCGACTGGGCGGAGGGTTTGTCGCAACGCGCGCCGCTGGCGCTCGCCGCGACGAAGCGAACCTTCCGTGCGGCGGCGCAGGCGGGTCTTCGCAATGCAATGGCTTTCGAGGCGATGATCCAGCCGCAACTGATTGTGAGCGAAGATTGCCGCGAAGGCGTCGCCGCCGTGCTGCAGAAACGCAAGCCGTCCTTCAAGGGAAAATAGTCAGCTACGCGCCTATCCGGCCGGATAGGCCGAAAGAACCGCTGAAAGGTCCATTTGGGTTCCGAACAGGGCGATGGCGCCGCCGAGACATAGGCCGGGCCCAAACGGCAAAGCTGTTGTTGCGTCGATTTTTCGGCCCGCAAGCCTTATGGCGAGGATGATTGCAAGGCTCGCAGCGGATGCAAGGAAGATCGCCGCAGGAAGGGCTTGCCAGCCGATCCACGCGCCCATCGCCGCAAGCAGCTTGGCGTCGCCCTGGCCCAGCCCCTCCCGGCCCCTGACGGCCGCATAAATCAGCCTGATGAGCGAGAAGGCGATATAGCCGGCCGCCGCGCCGATGAGCGCGTCGGGAAATGGAACGAACGTTCCGCTGAAGTTCGCCAGCAAGCCCAGTCCAAGCAACGGCAGGGTGAGCGCGTCCGGAAGATAGCCGCTCTCCAAGTCGATAGCAGCAAGAGCGATCAGGCAGAACAGAAACGCTGCAGCAAGAATTGCGGAAATCGTGAATCCAAAAGCGAGACTCGCCGCGAGCGCCGCGGCGGCGCCTAGAATTTCCACCAAAGGATAGCGAATAGGGATTGGCGCGCTGCAGGCCGCGCAGCGGCCTCGCAACATGAAATAGCTGATCAAAGGCGCGAGATGGCGGCGCGCGATCGGCGTTCCGCATGTCGGGCAATAGGAACGAGGCGCGATGAGGTCGCCGGTTCTGTGATTCTTGCGTTCAACTAGTCCCCACATCGCTGGACCGCGATGAATAACCACGTTCAAAAAGCTGCCGATCAGCAGACCGGCGAGCGTCGTTGTTGCGAAGAAGACCCATTCAATGAAAATCGCGTTGCCCTCAAAATAAAGAAGTGCGCACAAAGTGCATGTTATGGCGCTGTGCTGCAACTCCCGTCGATTCAACCACGTATTGAAAAAGATGCGTACACGGTGCGCTGTCTCTGATTTCAAGCGTCATAAATTTGCAAACTATATGTCACGCGACTGTCGTTAGGCCAAACTAACGCCCATCACCCGTGGGCGACGCGTGGGGCGACGCTCATCCAGTTTTAGCAGCGTCAACATCCCGCGGGGGTCAAGACACCATGAGACTTTTCTCCAATATGCGCACGATTCTTCTCGCCGGCAGTTCGCTCGGCCTTCTGGCCGCGTGCTCGAACGCCGATGTGGCGTCTCCCGGCGACGGCACGCCGATTACGCCCATCATCATTCCCGGCGGCGGCGGCGGGTCGGGCGGTCTGGCCCAGAACAACGTGCCTCCGGGCGGCTGTCCGGCGGGCACCACGCAAAATAACAATGTCGACCTCGGCGACAGCGTTCAGCGCGCCTTCTGCGTTCTGTCGGGAACGCTTTCCGGTTCGGTTAACCTGTCCGCCAACGGCGGCCTTCCGTACCTCATTTCCGGCGCGGTTGCGGTCGGCACGGATGGCGGCGCCTCGGCCAACCTGACGATCGCCCCCGGCGCTGTCCTGTTCGGCGCCGACTTCGACAACGTTCCGGCGTCTGGCACGGTGGACGTGCTGTTCGTAACGCGCGGATCCCAAATCAATGCGAACGGCACCCCGACCCAGCCGATCATCTTCACCAGCGCGCAGGACCTCCTCGACGACGGGCAGCCGAACGGCACCGGCGGCTTCAGCCAGTGGGGCGGTGTCGCCCTGAATGGCCGCGCGCCGATCAACCACTGCACCGTCAATCCGGCGGCGATGGGCGGCACGGTCGATTGCGTCAAGAACGGCGAAGGCGGCTCGGGTCTGTTCGGCGGCGCGACGGCGAGCGACAGCTCGGGCTCGATGAGCTATGTGCGCATTCAGCACGCTGGCTACCAATTCTCGACGACAAATGAACTTAACGGCCTCGCGCTTCAAGGCGTCGGCTCCGGCACGAATCTCCATCATATCCAGGTGCTGCGCAACGGCGACGACTCGTTCGAATTCTTCGGCGGCACGGTCAACGCAAAATATCTCATCGGTTCCGGCGCTGACGACGACAACTTCGACTGGACGGACGGCTGGGTCGGTAATCTTCAATTCGGCCTCGTCGTTCAGGAGTCCGGTCATGGCGACAACCTGATCGAAGCGGACAACCGCGAAGTCACCTTCGACAACCTGCCCCGTTCCAATCCGAAGCTTTCAAACCTGACGCTGATCGGCGCGCAGCGCGGCGAGGGCGTGCAACTGCGTCACGGCACGGACGGCACGCTGATCAACGGCATCGTCGCCAACGCGTCCGAAGGTCTCGAGTGGGATATCGATGGCACGACGCCGCCGCAGCCGGTGGTAAACGCCTTCGCCTTCAACGGTAACAACACGCAATTCGCGGCGGGCGGCCTGACCGTCTTCAACGCCGGCGCGAACAACATCCAGAACACCGCCGATTCGCTGGTTGGCGTGTTCCCCGGACCGAACGAAAGCGCGCCGGCGATCACCGCGATCAATCCGACGTCGCTCGGCGCCTTCTTCACAGCGGCCAACTATGTGGGCGCTTTCGGCCCGTCCGATACGCCGACGAATAACTGGACGACCGGCTGGACCGTTCCGGGCTCGATCCCGGGCACTTCAGTGGCTTGTCCCGCGGGCACGACGAATACGGGCGAAGCGGTGCCCGCTGGACGCTCCGAAGCCAACATCTGCCGTCTGCCGGCGACGATCACAGGCAACCTCACGCTTTCGGCGGGCAACCTCTATCAAGTGGTCGGCACGACTTTCGTCGGTCAGGATCGCGGCCCAGACCCGATGAACCCGACGGCGGGCGCGCAGGCGGGCGTTCTGACCATCGATCCGGGCGTGACGATCATCAGCGACGGCCGCGCCAACGGCTTCGATATCCTGATCGTCAATCGCGGGTCGCAAATCTTAGCTAACGGCTCGAAATTCGCGCCGGTCGTGCTGACCAGCCGCGAGCATGTCTTCAGCAATAACGGCTCATCGAAAGACTGGGGCGGGCTCTATATCAACGGCCGTGCCCCGATCAACCACTGCACCGTCAATCCAGCGGCGATCGGCGGCTCCGTCGACTGCAACAAGAACGGCGAGGCGGGGTCCGGCGTATTCGGCGGCGCCACTGTGAACGACAATTCCGGCCGGGTGAACTATGTCCGGATCGAATATTCCGGCTTCCAGTTCTCCGGTTCGAACGAAGCGAACTCGTTCACGCTGCAGGGCGTCGGCAACGGCACCGAAGTCGATTACGTGAACTCTCTCTACGGCGCCGACGACGGCATCGAGCTGTTCGGAGGCACGGTCAACGTCAAGCACCTGGTGCTGGTCGGCGCGGAAGACGACTCTTTCGACGTAACCGACGGCTGGGTCGGACACGCGCAATTCGTGATCGTCAAGCAGGACACGACTTTCGCAGAAAACGACAACGGCATCGAGTACGACAACCGCGAAGTCACGTTCGACAACCTGCCGCGCACCAACGGCGTGATGTCGAACTTCACGCTGATCGGCGACGGCACAGGCGCCAGCGGGGAGGCGATCCAGTTCCGGCATGGCGCGCGAGGACGTCTGATCAACACGATCGCCACCAACTTCGTCGAAGGTCTTGAGTTCACCCGCGACGGCACGCTGCTGCCCGATCCGACGGTCGACTCGCTGATCCTCAACGCCAACGAACTGCCGCTTCCGGCCAACGACCAGTTCTCAGGTCTCGGCGGAACCCTGTTCGCCGCGGGCTCGAACAACGTCAAGCATGACACGTCGACGCTGACCAACTTCCCGGGCACGACCACGCCGCTGGTTCCGCACGCCAACGAAGTCACGCCGGTCACCGATCCGACGGCGATCGATCCGTTCTTCGACGCCGTGACCTATGTCGGCGCCGTCGAAGACGCGTCGGACAACTGGTTCATCGGCTGGTCGCGCGGCCTCTAAGTCAAGCTCGTTCCGGCGGCGTTTGCCGCCGGAACCTTATCTTCCGTGTTGAGAATGTATCGCCCATGTCGGGCGGCCTGATTTAGAGGTGGGGACTATGAGAAAGTGGAAAACCGCGGCATCGGCGCTCTTGGCGACGACGATGCTAAGCGGACTGTCGGGCGCTTTCGCCCAGGAAGTCGGGGATGAGATCGTCGTGCGAGGCGTCAACATCCCTGACGAAAAACGGGCGACGTCGGAAATCTCGGCCGTGCTCGACGAAACGGCCTTCCAGCGCACCGGCGACAGCGATATCGCCGAAGCGCTGCGCCGGGTGACCGGTCTGTCGCTCAGCCAGGGACGCTTCGTCGTCGTGCGCGGCCTGAACGAACGGTACTCCAGCGTAACGCTTAACGGGTCGCCGCTGCCGAGCCCGGAACCGCTTCGCCGGGTCGTGCCGCTCGACATTATCCCGACGTCGGCGCTGTCGGGGACCCTCGTCCAGAAAACCTTCTCGCCGCAATACTCGGCCGAGTTCGGCGGCGGCCTTGTCGAATTGCGCACAAAGTCGCTTCCCGATGAGTTTTTCTTCGAAGTCGGCGGCAGCATCGGCCTCGATACGGAGACGACCTTCAAGGACGGCCTCTCGTATGACGGCGGCAAACTGGATTGGCTGGGATTCGACGACGGAACGCGCTCCGTTCCAGGACCGCTCAAGGACGTGTTTGAATCCGGTCTGATTACGTCTGCAAATCAGGAAGCGATCGACGTCAGTCTCGACAACGCCAAAACCACCGTCATCACGTCGAATACGATCCCGCCGAACTATTCGTTCAATCTCGCCGTCGGAGATCGCTTCGACATCAGCAATGATATCAGCATCGGCGGAACCATCGCGCTCAGCCTCGCGAGCGACTGGCAGACCCGCGAAGGAGTGAGGCAACAGGGTTACGGCATTTCCTCAACGCCCGGCGCGGTGCTGGGCATACCTGGCCTTGAAGGGCAGGACGTCAATTTCACCAGCACCGAGAACGTCGTCGATCTCAACGGCGTCGCCTCGTTCGGCGCCGAGATCGGCGACAATCACACGCTGACCTTTACGAACCTGATCTTCCGATCAACGGAAAAACAGGCCCGCATATCGGAAGGTCTTGACGGCGCCGACCCGTTCGGGACCGCCGCGCACAAGTCGAACCTGCAATTCCTGGAGCGTCAGGTGTGGCAGACCCAGTTGCGGGGGGATCATGCATTTCCCTCCGTCAACGACATGACGGTCACCTGGCGGGCCGCTTATGGCAAGGCTTTCCGCGACGCGCCGTACCAGCGTGAATACACATACGTGCGCGCGCTCGACAGTTCGTCTTTCGATCCGATTTTCTACCGCGATCTCGAAACGTTCGCCGAACGGCAGCAATATCTGGAATCCAACTATGTGGCGACGGATTCCTTTAGATACGACGCTGGCCAGGTCACCGGCTCGACTCCGAACACTGTGTTCTTCTCGCGGATCGACGACGAGAACTTCGACGCCGGCATCGACTTTGTGCTTCCTCTTGTCGTTATGGGAAGCGAAGTCGACGTGAAGTTCGGTTATGCGTACTCGGACAAGACCCGCGACACCATGTCCAGGAACTTCGAATACAACCAGAATATCGGATTTCCGCCGGAGATTTTAACGAGCCGGATTGATCAACTTCTGGCTCCTTCCGTCGTCGGCACGCCTATTCTCGATCTGGCCCTGCTGCAGGCTCAAATCGATCTTGATAACTCGACGTCGACTCTGACGGTGCATGGCGCTTATGTCGGCCTCGACGCGCAGCTTGGCGAGTATGTTCGCGTCGCCGCGGGCGGTCGCTTCGAAGATGGGGAGGAAGTGACATCCGCCTATTCGACAACGTCGCCTGTTTCGTCGTTTATTGAAGTACCCATCAACGAGCAGTATTTCCTTCCGGCGGTGACGGTGACTTGGAACCCCCTCGGGAACCTGCAAGTACGGGCAGGCTTCTCGCAAACAATCACCCGGCCGCAGTTCCGCGAACTGACGCCGGCCTTCTTCATCGACGACCAGACGGACTTGCTGATCCGCGGCAACCCCTTCCTCGTCAACAGCGAAATCAATAACTTCGACGCGCGGATCGAATACTATTTCAGCCGCGGTCAGTTCATCACGCTCGGCGGGTTCTATAAGGACATTACGAACCCGATCGAGGAAAGCTTCGCCCGCGATATCGGCGGCATTCCTGTCATCTCCTACATCAATGCGCCGTCGGCTGAGCTTTACGGCTTTGAATTCGAATTCGAACGCAACTTCATTCTGGCGGACATTGTCGACTGGAGCATGGTCGCGACGAAGGACCTCGTCTTCAAAGCGAACTATACTTTCAGCCAGTCCTCTGTTTCGGCTGACGGCGATGTCGTCACTCCGATCGTCTCATCGGCGGGCGTTACGCCGAACGTCCTGCCGGCGACATCGGTCTTCGAAGACGGCCGGTCGCTGCAGGGTCAGTCGGACCATCTCTTCAACATCCAGCTCGGCGTTGAAGACGAGGAAAACGACTCGAGGGCGACCATTCTTGTTAACTTCGCTTCCGCCCGCATCCGCAACGTGGAATCGATCGAGTCGGGCGGCCTTGCGCCGCGCGTCATCGAACGCCCGCCAGTCAGCCTCGACTTCGTCTATAGCCGCGGCTTCGAGCGGTTCGGCGGCGACTGGGAAATCGGCTTCAAGATCGAGAACATCCTCGGCGAGGATTATGAGGCCAAGCAGGTGTTCCCGGATGGTTCCGTGGTCGATTTCGACAGCTACGGCCTCGGCCGGAAGATCTCGATGAGCCTGAAGCGTACTTTCTAACGTTAAGGTTACGTTTCTGGTCTAAAATAGGGGGATCCGCGGCGGCAGCCGCTCACGAGACGGTGGGCGGCTGCTCTGCTATTTGGTTATTCTGCCGGCGAGAAGGGGGCGGCCCCTGGCCGGCGGAAAGCGTAGGCGGTTGTACAGTGGCGGTGATCGGCGGCGATCAGCTCGGCAGGACGGCGGCGGCTGCGGCCCGCGCCGGCGCCCGGTTAGGGCGGGTGCTGCCGGCCTCTGTCGCCCCTCGGATCGTCGAAGCGGCTCTGGTTATCGTCCTGGCGATCCTGCTCGCTCAGACCGTCCTGAAACTCGCCGCCCCCCTGCCTGTTCCCGCCAAGCCCGCCGTTCCGCCAGCGCGTTCAGCACAAGCGCCCGCAACCGTGAAAAACCCCTTCACGCTTTCAGACACGGCCCCGGGTGACGTTTCGGGCTCAGTCGTCCCCGATGCGGCTGAAACGACCCTTGCCCTGGTTCTTCATGGCACCTGGGTCGATCCGGAGCGCGGGGCGGCGATTATTCAGACCCCTGATGGCAAGCAAGGGACGTTCGCTGTCGGCGAGGATATATGTTGCGGTGCAAAATTAGAGGGCGTTTACCCCGATCAGGTGATCATCACCCGGGCAGGGGCGAGAGAATCTCTGCGATTGGCCAATAAGAAACCGCCCCTTGCAGAAGCGGTTCCACCCGCTCAGCCGCAGACGGACGAAGAGCCGATGCGCGGTTATATGCCGGGCAATATCAAATCTCTTTCACAGCTGGTTCGAATCCGCCCGGCGCAGGCCGGAGAAGGCGGTCCTGGCGGCGTACGGTTTGCATTATATCCGGCCGGCGACCGACGCGCCTTCGAATCGCTTGGTCTGAGGGAGGGCGACGTACTCGTTTCGGTTAACGGCGTTCCGGCCCCGACGGGCCTCGACGGCGTCTCGCAATTGCTGTCGGCTCTAGCCGGACAGGACCAGGTCATGCTGACGGTCGACCGGGACGGGTCGTCCGAGACTGTTGAAATTTCATTGGCGTCGGCAAGCTGACGGCGTGCGGGGATCGGATCGGATGAAAGTAAGAGTAATTGCGGCGATTTTGGCGACGGGCTGCGTCGCGGTCGCCGCCGTGAGCGAAGCCAGCGCGCAGCAGGCCGGACAGCAGAACTGCGGTACGCAAATCAATTACGACGACGCCGATATTCGCGCGGTAGTCGACGAGATCGCCATGCGCACCGGCCGGACGTTCTTGCTCGATCCGCGCGTCGCAGGCCGCGTCACCATCAAATCGCCGCCCAATGGTCAGCTTTGCGCGGACGAAGCCTGGGAGCTGTTCCAGGCGATGCTGCGGGTCAATGGTTATGTGGCGACGCCGGTCGGCACAGGCAAATACAAGATCGTGCCGGTGCAGGAAGGTCCGCGCGCGGCGGGTCCGGTCGGCGAAGGCGCCAGCGGCGATATCGTCACCGAGATCGTCCGTCTCAAGTTCGTAGATGCGCGCGAGGCGGCCGCGAATATTTCGCAGATCACCAACGAGCGGGGCGTCGTGGCTCCGGTGCGCTCCAGCAATTCGGTCATCATCGTCGATACGGCCGACAACGTGAGGCGTTTGAGGCAGGTCCTCGCCCAGCTTGACCGCGATCCGACCATCTATCGCACGATACCGCTCAACAACGCTTCCGCAGCGGAGGTGGCGCGCGTCGTCAGCGGTCTTGCGCAGGAAATATCCGAGGACGGCGGGCAGCGCGCCCAGGTCAGCGTCGTGCCCGTCGAAGCCAGCAACAGCGTTCTTGTTCGAGCCGAGCCGGCCCTGATGTCGCGGCTTGAAAGCGTTATAGCGGAACTTGATCGCATTGGCGGCACGAAATCGGATCTTTCGGTCATTTATCTAAATAATACGGATGCGGAGGAAATGGCCCCGCTGCTGCGGGAAGTGGCGAACGCGCAAAGTCAGACCGGCGACGGTCAGACCGTCGCCTCCTCAAATCGCGCCGCCATATCGTTCCACAAACCGACCAACGCCATCATCATCAATGGCGACGCCGACATTCAGCGCACGCTGCAAAATGTGATCGCCAAGCTCGACCTGCGCCGCGCGCAGGTTCTGGTTGAAGCGATAATCGTAGAGGTTTCCGACAATACGGCCCGCGAACTCGGCATCCAGTATTTCACCTCCGGCACCGGCGGCAGCAAGGTGCCGTTCTCGATGACGAATTTCCAGTCGACCCAGCCGAACATCCTGGCGGCGGCGGGCGCTCTGCTGCTGGAGGGAAGAGGGCTAGGAGACGATGATTCCAATAATAACGACGACGACAACAGCGATGATGACAACGGAGGCAACAACCCGCCGACCATCAGCGGCGCGTTGACCAACGCCGCCATCAATTCATTTCTCGGCATCAACGGATTCGCCTTCGGCGGCGCCGGCAAGACCAGAGACGGCACGATTTTCGGCGCCATCCTGACGGCGATCAAACAGGACAGCACATCGAACGTTCTCTCGACGCCGTCGATCGTGACGCTAGACAATCAGGAAGCGAAACTTTCCGTGGGCCAGGAAATTCCGATCACCACCGGAGAGGCGGTAGGAGACAATTTCGCAAACGCCTTCCGCACCGTGTCGCGCGAGAATGTCGGCGTCATCCTGACGGTGACCCCGCAGATTAACGACGGCGGCACGGTCACTCTCAAGATCACGCAGGAGACATCGAGCGTCGCCGGACAGATCATTTCGAGTTCGACGGACCTCATCACCAACAAGCGGGAAATCACGACCACCGCGCTGGTGGACGACGGCGACATTCTCGTCATCGGCGGTCTGATCGACGAGCAGTCCTTCAACTCAAGCGACAAAGTGCCGTTTCTCGGCGACATCCCTATCGCCGGCAATCTCTTCAGGTCGTCCGCCCGCTCCAAGGAACGGCGCAATCTGATGGTCTTCATTCGTCCGACGATCCTGCGCGACCGCGAAACCGGACTTGCGGCGACGCAGAAGAAGATCGACTATCTGAAGGCGCGCGAAATGCTTAACCGCGGCGCGCCGCAATCGGATCTTGAGCGGCTGATCGAGCAGGCGACAGGGTTGAGCGGCGCTCCGCCGTCGTTCTCCGGCCAGGATCAATGAGCGAGAGCGGAAGAACCAAGGCGAAGCTGACCTATGCGTTCGCGAAAGAGCGCGGGCTGGTCGTGCTCGATGCGGACGCCATGCCCGTCGTGCTCGGCGCGAGAGGCCAGCCCGAAGCCACCGCGCTGATCGAGGCGCGCCGCGCCGTTAATGCGCCTATTGTCATCGACCGGATGCCGTCCGACGCTTTCGAAAGGCGTCTATCCGAGATCTATTCGGTCGACGGCATTCGCGCCGGCGACTTCGAGATGGAAGGCGACGAAGGCGATCTCGCGACGCTCGCCGAGGGTTTGCCCCAGACAGCGGACCTGCTCGACACCCAGAATGACGCGCCGGTGATCCGGCTTATCAATGCGTTGATCGCCGAAGCGGTGAAGACGCGCGCTTCCGACATCCATATCGAGCCTTATGAGAGAAGCCTTTCGGTGCGTCTGCGGATCGACGGGGTGCTGCGCGAGATTCTGTCGCTGCCGTCCCGGATGACGCCTGTGCTGGTGTCGCGCGTCAAGGTCATGGCGCGGCTCGACATCGCCGAAAAGCGGGTGCCGCAAGACGGCCGCATCTCCATCGCGCTCGGCGGCAAGACCGTCGACGTGCGCGTCTCGACTTTGCCGGCGCGTTTCGGCGAGCGCGTCGTCATGCGCATCCTCGACAAGGATGAGGCGCGGCTCGATCTCGACGCGCTCGGTATGCCGGCCGAAATTCTGGGGCGGCTGAAACAGGCGCTGCAGCGTCCGAACGGCATCATTCTCGTCACGGGCCCGACAGGTTCGGGCAAGACGACGACTCTGTACGCGGCGCTCAACCTGCTGAACGATCCGAGCCGCAACATCCTCACAGTAGAGGATCCGGTCGAATACGCCATCGACGGTGTCGGCCAGACTCAGATCAATCCTAAAGTCGGCATGACCTTCGCCACGGGCCTCAGAGCGATCCTGCGGCAGGACCCGGACATCGTCATGGTCGGTGAGATCAGGGACGTCGAGACGGCGGAAATCGCCATCCAGGCGGCGCTCACCGGCCATCTTGTTCTTTCGACGGTTCACACCAACTCCGCCGTCGGCGCCGTAACGCGCCTCAGGGACATGGGCGCCGAGCCGTTTCTGCTGTCATCGACCATCACCGCCGTGCTGGCGCAACGGCTGGTGAGGCGGCTTTGTCCGACCTGCAAGACGCCGCATGAGCCGGACGCCGCTGAGCGCAAGCTTCTCGGTCTCGGGGAAGACGAGCCTGCAACGGTGTTTGCTGCGCAGGGCTGCGGCCGCTGCGGTCACACGGGGTATGAAGGCCGCATCGGCGTCTACGAACTGGTCGTCGCCGATGACACGCTGAAGAAGCTGATCCACGAAGACGCCGGCGAACAGGTTCTCGCCGCTCATGCATTCCAGCGCGCTGACACGCTCGCCGAAAGCGGGTTCCGGCATGTGCGCGCCGGGCTGACCTCCCTGGAAGAAGTTCTGCGGGTCGTGCGTCAGGAGGACGACGATGCCGGCCTTTGAGTATGAGGCCGTCGATGCAGGCGGACGGTCGCGCCGCGGCGTCGTCAGCGCCGACACCGCCAGGCAGGCGAGGCGCGAACTGCGCCGGTTGCGCCTTACGCCGCTCAGCGTTTCGGCTCCTCGCGAGGAGCGGGCCGGAGGCTTTGCGCGACGCGCCGAGCCCCGGGTCAAGCGATCTGAGCTGGTCATGCTCACGCGCCAGCTTTCGGCGCTTATAGGCGCGTCGACGCCGCTCGAGGAAGCGCTCAACGCCATCGCCCTGCAATCGGAAGCGGGCGGCGCGCGCACGCGACTTCTCGCTGTTCGTGAGCGGGTTATGGAAGGCTGGCGATTCGCCGACGCGCTCGGCGAAGATCCGAAATCGTTCCCGCCTATCTATCGCGCAGTGATCGCCGCCGGCGAAACGTCGGGCGATCTCGCCGGCGTGCTCGACAGGCTTGCGACCATGCTTGAGAAGAACCGCTCGATGCGCAACAAGGCGATCGCGGCGCTGATCTATCCGGTCGTGCTGTTTGTCGTCGCGGGCGGCGTCGTCACCCTGCTGATGACTCAGGTGGTGCCGAAGATCGTTGAGCAGTTCAACACCTTCGGCGGCGAACTGCCCGCGGTCACGAAGTTCGTCGTCGGCCTCTCCGATTTCATATCGGGCTACGGACTTTACTGCCTTTTGGCGGTGATATTGCTTATCGCCGGTTTCTGGCGGGCGATGAGAAACCCGGTTTTTAAGCGCGCGGTCGACTCCCGTCTTCTGAAAGTTCCGGTCGTGGGCCCCCTTTTGCGAGGACTGGACGGCGCCCGCTTCGCGCGCACCCTGTCCACCCTGTTCGCCGGAGGAGCGCCGCTTCTCGACAGTCTCGCCGGGGCGCATCGCACGGTTTCGAACGCGTTCATCCGCGAGCGCCTCGACGGGGCGATCGCGCAGGTTCGGGAGGGGGCCTCGCTCGCCGCCGCCCTTAAGCGCGCCAACGTGCTGCCGCCGATGATGACCCATATGGTCGCGGCCGGCGAGCGCGCCGGCGCCGTGCCGGCGCTCCTCGACAAGGCGGCGGCTCAGCTCGAAGAGGAATTTGATGCCGCCTCCACGGTCGCGCTAAGATTGTTGGAGCCGGCGATCATCGTCGCCATGGGGGGGGCGATCATGCTGATCGTCGCCGCCATTATGCTGCCGATCCTGCGGCTCAATACTCTGGCCTCAGGATAACGCCCGCCACTGGAGTTGATATGACCGACCCGCTTCGCAAACGTCTCGCCAAACGTCGCGCCCAGCGCGGCATTACGCTGATTGAACTTCTGGTCGTGTTGACCATTCTCACCTTCATTTCGGCGATCGTCGTCGTCAACGTGCTTCCCGAGCGCGACCGCGCCGCCGTGCGCAAGGCGAAGATCGACATCGCCAATATAGAAAACGCCATCGAGCAGTACCGTGTCGATATGCCCACCTATCCGACCACGGATCAGGGCTTGGCGGCTTTGAGCGAACCGCCTTCCGGCGCCAACACCGATCAGTACCGTCCTGGCGGCTATCTCCGGCGCGGCTCGCTGAACGATCCCTGGGGAACGCCCTATCAGTACCGCTATCCCGGTGAACACGGCGTATTCGACGTTTATTCTTTTGGCGCCGATGGCAAACCTGGCGGGGAAGGGCTGGACGCGGATATCGGCAATTGGATCGACAACTGACACGTCAAAGCGGCCTGACGCTGCTTGAGTTGCTTGTGGTCGTCGCGATCCTGGCGCTGGCGACGACAGTCGCCGTGTTCAATGCCCCGCCGCCGCGATCCGGCGCCAAAGGAGAGGCGGAACGGTTCGCGGCAAGGCTTGTCGCAGGAATAGAGGAAGCGGTGATGAGCGGCGCGCCGGCGCGCGTGCGCATGAACCCGACCGGGTACGCGTTCGAGCGCTATGACGGCGAGGACTGGCTCGAAGCGGGAGAAGGGCGTCTCAGACCCGAGCGCAGTCTGCCCGCGAACATCGTCATGTCCGCTACGGCGAAAGAGGACTCCACCAAGGCCAACGACGCCGGCAGGGCGTCGACCGACGGCCAGAAGACGCAATGGATGTCGCTGGACCCGATCGGTATGACGGATGCGTACGATGTGGTGTTCTCCGATGGTCGGCAGAGCTGGACGGTGAGCATCGATGCGGCCGGTAAGGTCAGGGTATCCCGTGATGACCTCAGCTGAATCGCAGCGCGGCCTGACTCTCATCGAAACGCTGGTGGCTATGGCCATTCTAAGCCTTGTCGTCACTGCGATCCTGGGTCTTATCGGGCAGAGCGCGCGCTTTATGTCGACGTCGGAAGACCGCGTCATCGCCGGCGTGCTCGTCGACAATCTGATGGTCGAGACAATGGCCGGCGCGGCGCCGCTTGAGCGCGGAGAGGCGGAATCCGAGATCGAATTCGCCGGCGCGAACTGGATCGCCCGCCAGACCGTCAATGAGATCGGCGTCGACGGGCTTGTGCGCGTCGATCTCGCCGTGCGCCGCGCCGACAGCGCGCAGGTGCTCGCCGCGGCGACCACACTCAAGCGCGAGCGCGACCGATGAAAAATGGGCAAAAGGGCCTGACGCTTGTCGAGCTGCTGATCGCGCTTTTCATCTTCACGCTGATCGCCAGCGCCGCCGTGTATGCGCTGCGGTTGTCCGTGGATGCGCGCGATCAGCTCGCGAAGGCGAACAGCGAGATCGGTGAGATCGAAACCGCGCGCATGCTGATGAAAGAGGATTTCGCGCTCGCCGTCGCGCGTCCGGTGCGCGACGCCTACGGGGCGCCGGCGGGCCCTGCTTTTCTGGGGGGGGTCGAAACCCTGCGCCGCCCATCGGTCGTCGGAGAGCGCCTGCTCGCCGCCTTCGTACGCAGCGGCTGGGCGAACCCGGAGGGCGAGGCGCCGCGCTCCAGCCTTCAGTATGTTGAGTATATAGAAAAGGACGGCGCGCTTATTCGCCGCTCCCGGCCTTATCTCGACGACGCTCGCGGCCAGCCCGTTGCTAACAGGGTGCTCCTGTCGAGGGCTAGCGAAATGCGCATTTCCTTTCTCGCCGGACAGACCGCGGCGGGACTTGAATGGGCCGACGGCTGGCCGCTGCCCGGCGCCGCCGGCGGTCCGCCAAAGGCCGTGGCGCTCACGGCGGCGCTGCCGCGTGTCGGCTTTCTGCGCCAGCTTTTCTGGATCGGCGATGTCGGTCCGCAGATCGGGGGCGAGCAGTGAGACCCTCTGCCAGAAACGCTTCCCTCCGTCAGCGGGGCGCGGCGCTCGTCATTGTTCTTGTGCTGATCGTCACGCTCTCGTTCATCGTTCTGGCGGTCACCGACAATATGGCGCTGGCGGCGCATCGCGCGATCAATGCGCGGGAGCGCTCGCAGGCTATCTGGCGCGCCTTCGGGGTCGAAACGCTGGCGTCGGCGGCGCTGACCGCTGCAGCGCGGGAAACCCCTGGCGTCATGAAGCTCGACGATCCCTGGGTCGAGCGTCCCTTCGAAGCGCCGATGGAAGACGGGGTGGCGACTATCTGGTTTTCCGACGCCACACGCTGCATCAATGTCAACGCGCTGGTCGTGGCCGACGGAGACGGCGCTTTCCAGGCCCGGCCGGCCGGCGCTGCGGAGCTGGCGGCGACTCTGGAGGCGGTCGGGGCCTCGGGAGGGGACGCCCAGACTCTCGCTGATCTTGTTGTGGACTGGATCGACACCGATAATCTTGCGGGGACTAACGGGGCCGAGGATTCATACTATACGGCTCGGCCGATTCCTTACCGGACCGGGGCGACCCTTCTCGCCGACCGGTCAGAGCTGCGGGCGCTGGCCGAGATTGATGCTGAATTCTACCTGAAGCTGCTAAAGTTCGTCTGCGTGCAGCCAACTATTTCGCCGTCTCCGGTGAATATCAACATGTTGCGGCCCGAAGACGCGCCGCTCCTTTCCGGCATGCTCGGTGGGGCTGTCGGCATCGCCGCAGCCAGGGATGTGATCGCCGATCGGCCGCCGGGCGGATACGCCTCCGCCGAGCTCTTCTGGGCCCACCCGGCCTTTGCGGGGCTCGAAATCAGCGAGGCGACGAAGGACCGGGTGAAGCTTTATTCCCGCTATATCGAGGCGAGGGCGAAAATCGCCTATGACAGCGCCGTTGTTAACGCGACGCTGGTGTTCGAGATCGATGATGCCGGGACGGCGCGGCTGATCTCGCGGCGCTGGGGAAACGATTGATGGGTAAGATGCTGATCCTCCTGCTCGGCCAGTCGCCCGCCGAGCCCATTCGCTGGGGGCTGCTTGCTGAAGGCCGGCTCGTCGAGGGCGGCCGGCTGGCTGACGCCGCCGGGCTGGCTGAAATAGCCAACCACGCGCATTCGGCGGATCTGGTGGCCGCCGTTCTTCCGGGCGAACAGGTCGCTATACGGCGCATGTCCGCTCCGCCCAAGGCGGAGGGGAAATTCCGCAGCGCCGCCGCCTATCTCCTCGAGGACGAACTCGCCGAACCGATAGACGATCTTCACATCGCCGTCGCCATGGAGGCGGGCGAGGGTCTCGCCCTCGGCGTCCGCCGGAGCATCGTCGAGACTTGGCTTTCTCTTTTCGCTGAGGCGGGCATCGAGCTTAGCCTTCTGACGGCGGACTATTTAGCGCCGCTATCCACAGCGAAGCAGGGCGCAGCGATTTTCGACGGAGAGCGCGTTGTCGTCGCCTATGGCGGCGGGGGGTTCGCCATCGAAGCTGCTTTTTTCCCGGAAATTTCGTCCGCGATTTTTGTCGAGCACATCGAGAGATTGACCGTATACGGAGATCAGGCGCGCCTGAGATTGTTGCCGCAGGCTGACGCCGTCGACTGGCTGGGGCTCGCCGATGATGCGAATCTGTTGGCGTTTTATGGTTCTTCTTTCGAGGAACGCGCGCCTGCGAACTTTCTGCAAGGCGAGTTTCGCAGACGCCGTTCCTGGGGACCGGCGCTCGCCCCGTGGCGAAGAAGCGGCGCTCTGCTTGCGGCGACTCTCGCTGCTCTTGCTGTTTTCACCTTTGCTGACGGATTGCGCGCAGCACGAATCGCGGACAGGCTGGAGACGGCCGCCTTTTCCATTCATCGCGCCGCATTTCCGGACTCCGCCGGTCAGGATCCCGCGAGCCATGCGCGCCGTCTGCTGGGTGCCGGCGGGGGCGGCCGTTCCTTTTTGGCGCTGGCGAGCCGGTTCGCCGAAGCGGTCGAGATCGACAATAAGGTGCAAATAGACCGCATCAGCTTCGACGCCGCTCGGGGCGAAATGGTCGTCAGCGTCAAGAGCGGTTCCGATCTCGATATTGAAACGCTGAAATCCCGCCTCGCCGAGAAAGGCGTTACGACCCGCGACAATGGCGGTTATCGTCGCTCCGGCGCCTATTGGGTGGGCGAGCTTGCGACGGTGACCCGATGAAGGCGTGGTGGGAAAATCTGTCGCCTCGCGAAAAGCTCGCCTTGCAGGTCTTGGCGGTTGTCGCCGGACTTTTCGTCGTCTTGCAGCTTATCGCCGCGCCACTGGGCAGCTGGCGTGCGGACGCGGAACGCCGCGCGCGTCTTGCTGAGACGAATTATCGGCTTGTCGCAGAGGCCGCTGCGTTCGGCGACGTTAGCGCGGGCGAAGATAGGCAAACGCCCATACGCACGGCGCTTCGGGAAGCAGCGACTGCAAATGATGTGACGTTGAATTTCACCAACGAACGGCCCGACGGCAGCGTAGAGGCGCAGGCCGCAAACGTCGCGCCGGATAAACTGTTCGGCATGTTCGCCGCTCTGGATCAACGCTATGGCGTCCGCGTCGTCACTGCGGATATTGCGCGACTAGGCGACAACACCGGCCTGGTGCGCGCGCAGATGACATTTGCACGGTAGGCGGGATGCACCGAAAGCTGTCAAAATCGTCAAAGCTTCTTGGCGCTCTGGGCGTTGCAGTGTTCGCCGTGACGCTCGGCGGTTATGCGCCTGCCTCCCTTATTGCCCCTCTTGCTGGCGCGTCGTCGCTTTCCTACGGTCGGGTCGAGGGCACGATCTGGAAAGGGGTGATCGCCGACGCCCGGGTCGACGGTGTCTCGCTTGGGGATATCTCCTATCGCCTCCGGCCCGGGGCCCTATTGAGGGGCAAGCTTGCAGCGGCGGTCGAGGCTAGAGGCGGGGCGGTGTCAGGACACGGCATCGCAGCAGCCGGATGGGGCGAGTATTCTTTCCGCGACGGCGAGGTCATGATCGATCTTGGCTCCGTTCGCCGATACGCTTTTCTAGGGGCTCCTTTGGAAGGACGCGGGCGAGCGCGGATTGAAGACCTGACGGTATCCGAAAAAGGCTGCCGCCGGGCCGACGCGACCGTCTGGACCGACGCCTTGAATGCGCCTGCGCAGCGTCTGAACGGCGAGGGATTCGAGTTAAATGGCGCAGCCCGCTGTGACGGCGGCGATCTGATAGTCGAGCTTTCCGGGAGCGGCGCCGAAGGCGGCGCCAATCTGGCGCTGCATCTCAAACCTGGTTTCGCCTATACTCTTGAAGCCTCCGCCCAGCCGAGTCGCGCTGAGCTCGAACAAGCGCTTGTCTATATGGGATTTCAACAGGAGAACGGCGTCTTGACCTATGCATCGACGGGCACGATCCGCACGGCCGGCTCATGAGCGCGAGATATATTATTCTTCTAGTTTCGGTCGCTGCGGCCGCTGGCTGCGCCACCAATCCCGCGCAGCGACAGCAGGCGGTCTCCAATGCGGCGCCGCTATCTCCTGAAGCGGCGGTGACTCTGAACGCGCTCGCTGACGCAAGCCTGCCGTCAAGCTCGTGCGGCATGATTCTCTGGACGCTCGACCAAAACCGACCTGCGCCGATCTTCCGCTATGTAGCAGGCAAAAGCGCGGAAATCGTTATCGGCGGCAAGCCCCTCGAACTCGCGCGCACTGAAGGGACAGGCGCGGCAGGTTTTGGCGTTTTCGAGCGCCAGACGTTCGCCGGACCGGACGGCCTCACTGTAAAAGTAGAGAGCCGGTTCAGTCTGGGTTTCGACGGGGGCAGCTATCTTGAACGCGGCCTCGTATCTGTTGAATCTCCGGACGGCTGGCGCGCGGTCTCTCCCGCAGCCGGCATCGCAGGCTGTCGAAACTGAGCCTGCACGGCGCTTCGCCCCTAATGCACGCCATGGCGCAGCACGACGGCGCCTATCCCAATGATAATGCCGAGGCTCGCCATCATGTAGCCGCGCTTGTTCGGCGTCAGGAAGGCGTGGGGGCCGAGGTGGAACACCATGATATAGATCAAAGCGCCGGCTGTGCCGCCAAGAAGGGCTGCGTACGGAATTTTCGGAACGAGGTCGATAAAGTAGGCGGCTCCCAGCGCGCCGACGACTGTCGTCAGGGAAGCTGCGACGAACGCCCATAAACCGGCGCGGACCGTATCGAGCCCCGCCTCACGCAAGAGAAAGAATGCGATCACTCCTTCGGGGAATTCATGAAGCAACAGGCCGAAAGTCGCCAGCCAGCCAGTAAACGCTTCATCGTGGAAGGTAGTCTGATAAATGACGCCGTCGAGCAGGGAATGGGTTCCAAGCGCGATGATCGAGGCGTAGCCGAAGGCGAGATTTTCTCCTTCAATGCGGCGATCCGTGTACGTCCTGAGCGAGAGGCCGATGACGGCCATCACTCCCAGCCCCACCAGCACCCATATCCAGGCGTCCAGCGAATAGCTGAGCGCTTCCGGCGTCAGGTGAAACATCACCGCGACGAGAAGAATGCCGATGGCGAAGGCGGAAAAATACGGGCTGTTGCGTTTGCCCCAGTCGCCGAGCAGGGCCATCGACAAAAGGCCGAGGGTGCTGACGCCAGCCGCTATCCCGGCCGCAAGAAGGCCGCCCACTATATGCTCGTCGCTGAACACGCCGGCGAAATCCCCTCTCACCGCACTCAAACTAGACCCGCCGATCTAGGGCGGCGGGGTCAAGTCTCGCACCCGAGACTAGCAGTCAAGATGTTATCACGTCACCCTTCTTCAAGGCGTCGTCCTATAACTTTCGACTATCTTGTCATTTTGAAACGGGAGGGCGTCCCAAGATAGCCCTCTGTGCTTGCACTGGCGCGTGCAGCAAGCGTAATGTCTCCCCGGAAGCACACAGGGCGGCGGGCGTACCACAACGAGTCTGACAGGCAGGCGCGTGACGCATTGCGATCAACACCACGACCAGGGGCGGGGAACGCAGCGGCTGCTCGTCGCATTTGCGGTCATTTCCGTTTTCATGGTTGTCGAGGCGGTCGGGGGCATCCTGGCCGGCTCGCTGGCGCTGGTCGCCGACGCCGTCCACATGCTTACCGATGCGTTTGCGCTCGGCCTCGCTGTGAGCGCCCAATGGTGGTCGCGCCGCCCCGCCGATGACCGCCTGCATTTTGGTTACCGCCGGACCCAGGTCCTCGCCGCTTTCGTAAATGGACTGTTCCTCTCGGCGCTGCTCGGCTGGATCGTTTACGAAGCGGTGATGCGGCTGCTGACGCCGATAGAGGTCGAGTGGCAGCCGATGCTGATAATCGCCCTCATCGGTCTGGGCGCAAATGCGGTGGCTTACCTCGTCCTTCATGGCGCGCCCACCCGCGACATCAATATTCGCGGCGCAATGCTGCACGTGATGAGCGACATGCTCGGTTCGGTGGCGGCGGTTATTGCGGCGCTGGTCATCATGACGACAGGCTGGACGCGCATCGATCCGATCCTGTCGCTGCTAGTCGCCGCTCTAATCGGTCGCTCGGCGCTGCGGCTGTTGCGCGAGACCAGTCACATTCTGCTTGAAGGGGCGCCGCGCGATATTGATGTTGCGAGGCTCATCGAGGGAGTCAAACAGGCTGCTCCCAACGTCGTCGACGTGCACGATGTCTATATCTGGCAGCTCACGCCGGAACATCCGCGCCTGACGCTGCACGCCTGCATCGCCGAAGAGGGCGTCGCCGCCTCGACCCTGGACAGCATCAAGACATTTCTCGAGGAAAAATACGGCATCAGCGAATCGACCGTGCAGATCGAAGTCGGGACGGAGTGTCCCGACGAATCTTCAAAGGTTACGCCTTTGAGGAGAGTCGAATCCGCTCCGCGCCGTCATGCCGCTCATCATCATGTGGCGGACGTTCAGCCCTCAGCCGGCGCCGCTTTCGTCGGACAGAAATAATTCCCTAAGCCGTTGATGATTCGCTTCGGGCGGATGGCCGAACAGATCCGCCCCGCGCCTTGATGCGCCATGAGGTCTGCGCAGTCTTTTGATCGTTCTTCGCGACGCCTGCCTTTTCAACTTTCGTCAACGCAGCAATCAGCGCGATGATAAGCAAATAGCCATCCCACATCTCAAGCGAGACCGTGGCGCCGCCGACGCAAAACACAATGAGAGCGATCTGCGCGAAGTAGCCGAATCGCGCCGCTGAGGAATCAGCGGTCGGAGCCCTATGCCTGCTATGCAAGGAGCGCGCGGCGAGAAACGCAGACGCCAGAAGCGACAGATAGATCATCAGGCCGACAAATCCCGTTCCGCCGAGTACTTCAAAATAAACGCTGTGGGCCGCCTTGGCGCTTTCAGCGCGCTCTGGATCGACCTGGGCGGCGATGTCAGGCTGGTAGGAATTGCGAAGGCCTGCGCCGGTTATCGGATGAGCTAGGGCGAGTTTGGTGTTAATGACCCATGCGTCCACACGCCCCATGAACGAAGCGTCCTCGCTGGCGGCGGCGATGGTGCCCATTCGCTCGTACCATTTCGACGGCATGAAGATGATCGCTGGAACGAGAATCAGGCTGAGCCCTGCGAGAATCGATAACTTGCGTTTCGAGCGCAGCCAGAAGAATCCGGCGAACACCACAAGCGCAACGAAAGCGCCGCGCGACTGGGTGCCCAGAATGGCGATGATCGTCAGGGCGAACAGGATCGCTAGTCCGGCGCGAACGATCCGATGCTTGCTCTCCCCCAGTAGAAACAGGATCAGCGGCAGGGTCGTCGCCAGCGCGATCCCCATATGATTGTTGTCTTCAAGGATGGTGTTCTCGAGGCCTTGCACGTGAAACTGCCCCAGGGTGAGCAGGGTGAACAGCGCTCCCTTGGCCGCGAAATATCCCATGCAGATCACCATCATCCAGACCAGCGCATGGAAGCGCAGCCGGTCATTGGCGGTCTGGGCGACAAGGATGACGAAGACGAGCAG
Source organism: Pseudomonadota bacterium (assembly GCA_036337175.1). Lineage (GTDB taxonomy): Bacteria > Pseudomonadota > Alphaproteobacteria > Caulobacterales > Parvularculaceae > Amphiplicatus. The sequence continues at coordinate 298,199 of JAYZEQ010000004.1, read as the reverse complement.
TTTGATGAAGCGGTCGAAGTAGAGCGCGGAGTTCTTCGGCTCAATCGAGAATATCTGCGAGATCGAGAGCCAGAACGCGAATGCTATCAGCAACGCTGTGATGCGATCCAGCCTGAAGCGTCGCCATTCTCCTGAGAGGCCGATGGACGCGAGCGTCGCGCCTGCGATGATGACGTTGAGAGGCAATCCATAGACGCCGTAGGCCATCTGATGCGGCGTCAGCAGCGCAAACCACGCCCAGGTCAAAATCCCCACAAACGGGTAACGCATGGCGGCGATAAGGCACGCAATGACAAAGATCAGGAGTAGGGCGTCGCGCATTGTGTGTATGATGGCCCGGTGGGGCTTCTTGTCCTATTCTGATCTGTCGTCGCATTTTCGCGTTGGGCGCTTAGGCTGTCGTCAACGCTTGTAACCTGTCAAACATTTCCCAAGTGCTGACCCCGCCCGCCTGAGCCGAAGAATGCGCTTCGACAGCCTGGTTCATTAAGAATATGTTGACGCTGCGGATCGAAGGCGCGGCCGGCGAAGGAGCGGACTATGAGCGTAGTGCTGGTTACAGGCGGATCCGGCTTTATCGGAAGTCACGCAATCCTGCAGCTCCTCGCCGCAGGCCATGACGTGCGGACGACAGTGAGAAGCGCCGGACGCGAGAGCGATGTGCGGACCATGCTGAAGGAAGGCGGAACCAATCAGGCTGACCGCCTGTCCTTTTTCGTCGCCGATCTGGAAAACGACGCCGGGTGGAAAGAAGCGACCGCGGGATGCGATTATGTCCTGCATATCGCTTCGCCTTTTCCCGCCGGCGTGCCGAAACATGAAGACGAACTGATTGTCCCCGCCCGCGAAGGCGCATTGCGGGTCTTGCGAGCGGCGCGCGACGCCGGCGTCCGGCGTGTTGTCCTGACTTCGTCTTTCGCAGCGATCGGGTACGGCCACGCAGCGCAAGACAAGCCGTTCGACGAAACAAGCTGGACCAATCTCAGCGGAGCAGATCTTACGGCTTATGTGAAATCGAAAACGATTGCCGAGCGCGCCGCATGGGATTTCATCGCGAACGAAGGCGGCGGCCTTGAGTTTTCGGTCGTCAACCCCGTCGGCGTATTCGGCCCTGTGCTCGGGCCCGACTATTCGACGTCGATCCTCCTTGTACAGCGTTTGCTCGACGGCGCATTGCCCGGATGCCCGAGATTGTATTTCGGCGCTGTCGATGTGCGCGATGTCGCAGACCTGCATCTGCGCGCCATGACCGACCCGGCTGCGAAAGGAGAACGCTTTCTTGCTGTCGCCGGAGATTTCATGTCTATCCTTGAAATTTCCAGAACGCTCAAGGCGCGGCTTGGAAACGCCGCGAAGAAAGCGCCCAACCGGGAATTGCCCAACTGGCTGGTTCGCCTCGCCTCGTTGCGCGACCCGGCTGTCAAGCAGATCCTGCCGGAACTGGGAAAACGCAAGAACGCCGTGAACGAAAAAGCTAGGCGTCTGCTCGGATGGACCCCCCGGTCGCGGGAAGAGGCCGTCGTAGCGACAGCCGAAAGCCTGATCCGGCTGGACCTGGTGAAAGCCTGAGGGCTCGGTTCAGGCGAATGGCGTCCCCGACAGGATTCGAACCTGTGGCCCCCAGATTAGGAATCTGGTGCTCTATCCTGCTGAGCTACGGGGACGGCTCCGCCCGAGACCTAGAGCTATCTCCTTACCCGAAAATGACAACCGGGTTCCACCACCCAAATTTCTGATTTCGGCCCCTGAATCGTTTTCCTTGCGGCGATAAACCGCCATAATCCTCTGGCCCGATGGGAAGAGACGCCTCGCTAGAGGCCGAGGGGCGGGACAGGGAGACTTTCATGGCGCGTAAGAGTGCGGTGGCGATCGCTGCGGCGATTCTCGCAGCGTTTGCGGTCGGGTTGCTGCTGGGCCGCTATGTCATACCGGGCGGGAGCGATTTCGGGGCCCGCCAGACGATCGCGCAAGGGGCGGGGATCGATACGCCGTCAGGACCCCGGCGAGATTTTCAGCGTTCGCGAGGAGAGAATGCGCGGCGTCCCGGTCCTGCCGTCGTGGAAGGATTTCAGTTTCTCCGCCTCGACATGGATACGTCGGGCGATTCTCCCAAAGCCTGCTTCCAGTTCAGCGCTCGTCTCGATGAAAGCGGCAAGACAAACTATGGGGACTATGTGCGCCTTTCCCCAAGCGTTCGCCCGGCCGTAGAAGTCGCGGGACAGACGCTCTGCATCTCCGGGCTCGCCTTCGACAAGGACTATCGCGCGACGCTGCGCGCGGGCCTGCCAAGCGCCTCGGGCGACAAGCTCGAACGGCCGCAGGAAGTGGCGATCGCGTTCGGTGACAAGCCCGCCTATGTCGGCTTCGCTGGCGACGGCGTGGTCCTGCCGCGTCTGGAAGCCGACGGGCTCGGCGTCGAGACGGTTAACGTCGAAAAGATCGAAATCACCGTGCGACGCGTTTCCGACCGGTCGCTGGCGCGCAAGGAGATCGTCAAGGGCGATTCTGTCCCCGAAAACGACTACTACTATGTCTACGATTCCGAAGACGGCGAGGATGTGGGCGCGCTCGTTTACAAGGGCGAGCTGAACGTCAAGGGCGACCGCAACCAGACGAAGAGCACCGTTTTTCCGCTCGGCGCGGCGCTGAAAGATCTGAAAGCCGGCGCCTATTTCGTGCGCATCCGGGACGTCTCGCCGGGGGCCGACGAATACCGCACGGCGCAGGCGTGGCGCTGGGTGATGTTCACCGACATCGCGCTCACCACCTATTCGAGCGGCGAAGGCATAGACGTTATTGCGCGCTCCCTGTCGACGGCGCGGCCGCTTTCCGGCGTCAACCTGACGCTGATCGCGACGAACAACGACCAGCTTGCGACTGCTGTCACCGATGGCGACGGACGCGCCCGGTTCGACGGTCCCGCGGTGCATGGCGACTATCCGCTGACGCCACGCATGATCATGGCGTATGGCGCGCAGGACGATTTCGCCGTCATCGACCTGCAACGCGCGCCTCTCGATCTTTCCGATCGCAACGTGTCGGGACGCGCCGCGCCGTCGAAGCTTGACGCTTATGTCTATCTCGACCGCGGCATCTACCGCCCGGGAGAAACGGCGCATATAACCGGCCTGCTGCGCGACGATGCGGGTCTCGCCGTCGCCGACCGCCCGCTAACGCTCATCGTCCGCCGGCCGAACTACACGGAAGCGGAGAAAATCCGCATAGAGAAATCTGAAATCGGGGGTTTCGCACGCGATTTCGCCGTGCCGTCGTCGGCGCCGCGCGGCGTATGGACCCTCGAGGTCGCCGCGGACGGAGTCGGCAATGTCGGCTCTGCGAGTTTTTCGGTCGAGGACTTCGTACCTCAACGGCTCGAAGTGACGCTCGATATGGACGAAAAGACGCCGATCCGTCCCGGCGATACCCGCGCGGTCAACGTCAAAAGCCGTTTCCTCTACGGCGCGCCCGCTTCCGGGCTCGCTGTCGAGGCGGAAGCGCGTCTGCGGCTCGATCCTAATCCGTTCCCGGACTTTTCGGCGTACCGCTTCGGTCCGGTCGACGGGCGCTTCGACGAGCGCTTTCTGAAACTGCCGAACGCCACGCTCGACGGCGCCGGGAACGCTTCGCTCGAGCTCGCCGTCGATGACGCGCCGAAAGGCGTCGGCGCGCCGCTGCGCGCCGATCTCGTCGTCGGCGTCGTCGAGCCGGGCGGGCGCGTGGTGCGCGAAAGCGCCCGCATTCCGGTGCGTCCGGACGAGCGCTATGTCGGGCTCAGGCTCGCCGGCGACGGCGGCGGGGTAGGCCAGGGCGAGCCTGTGGAGATCGACGCGGTCGTGCTCGGCTGGAACGGCGAGACGTTGTCTTCCGGTCTGGAATGGCGCCTGGTCGAGGAGGATTACTGGTTCGACTGGTACCGCGAAGATGGCGAATGGCGCTGGCGGCGCTCCTACAAGGACGTGCTTGTAGGCGAAGGGCGCGCGCAAGTCGCCGCCGATGAGCCCGTCAAGATTACCCAGTCGCTCGATCCGGGCTCTTACCGGATGATGGTCACCGACCCGGAAAGCGGCGCGAAATCCGATATCCGTTTCTATGTCGGCTGGCGATCCTATGCGGCGGGCGCCGACACGCCGGACCAAGCGGCGCTATCCACGCCGACCGAACCGATTACGCCGGGAGCCCGCGCGCGCTTCTTCCTCAATCCGCCATATGCAGGCGAAGCCATCGTCACCGTCGCTACCGACAAGGTGCAGCTTGTGCAACGGCTGAACGTCGGCAAGAACGGCCGCGAAATCATCATCGACACGGACCCGTCATGGGGAGCGGGATTCTACGTGCTCGCCACCGTCGTCACGCCGCGCGACGTTGTCGACCGGCCGGTCCCGCGCCGCGCTATGGCCGTCGCTTATGCGCCATTCGACATGTCGGCTCGGAAGCTCGCCGTGTCGGTGGATGCGCCGGAATTGCTCCGCCCCCGTCAGAAAGTCGACATGCCTGTCACTATCGCCGGCGCGCAGCGCGGCGAGAAAGTCATGCTGACTCTCTCGGCTGTCGATGAAGGCATTCTCCGTCTGACGAAGTTTTCGTCGCCGGATCCTGTCGGCTACTATTACGGCAAGAAGCGTCTTGGCGTCGAAGTGAGAGACGATTACGGCCGCATCCTTCACGCCAATCTCGGCGCGCCGGCGCGGTTTGGCGGCGACCAGCTCGGCGGCGAAGGGCTCACCGTGGTGCCCACCAAATCCGTGGCGCTGTATTCGGGCATGGTGACGGTAGGCGCTGACGGCAAGGCGCGCGTGCCGGTGGAGATTCCCGACTTCAATGGCGAACTTCGGCTGATGGCGGTCGCCTGGAGCGCCGACAAGCTCGGGTCGGCGTCGCGGCCGCTGACGGTGCGCGATCCCGTTCCTGCCGAAGTTTCGCTCTCGCGATTCCTCGCGCCCGGCGACAAGGCGGACGCGACGCTTCTTATCGACAATGTCGACGGCGCTGCGGGCGACTATCGGGTGACGCTGGCCGGCGACGGCCCGATTTCGCTGTCGTCCTCGCAGACCTTCAGTCTTGCGAAAGGCGAGAAAAAGCAGCAGCGCTTTACGCTTTCAGCCGGCGAAACAGGCATCGGCGCCGTAACCCTGAATGTTCAAGGGCCGGATGGTTTCGCCGTAGAGCGCTCCTACCCCATTCAGGTGCGGACGCCGTATTTCCCGGTCACCGAAACGAGCACGATGTCGCTTGCGCCCGGCGAGACTTTCACGGCGACGCCGGCGTTGCTGGCTTCGTTCGTCCCGGGCTCCGGAGAGGCGACGGTTTCGTTCTCTCGGCTGCGCGGCCTCGAACCCGGCCCGCTGCTGGATTCTCTGTATCGCTATCCTTACGGCTGCTCTGAACAGCTAACCAGTTCGGCGATGCCGCTGCTCTTCGTCGACGTTCTCGGCGGCGAGGCGGGCAGGGGGCCGGAACGAGCGGTCAGGCCGCGCGTGCAGAAAGCTGTGAATACGCTGCTCGAGCGGCAAAGCAGCGACGGCGCCTTTGGCCTGTGGGCCGAAGGGGATGGCTGGGCGTCGCCCTGGCTCGGCGCCTATGTCGCCGATTTCCTCTATCGCGCCAGCCAGCAGGGCTACGGCGTGCCTGAAGAGTCCATGAATCGCGCCTACGACGCGCTCGCCCAGATCGCGCGCGTCGATCGCTGGATGTCGGTCCGCTATCAGGTGACCGCCAATACCGGAACGGGCTCAAACGACACCAACGATTACCTACGTCGTCGTTCGGCGGCCTACGCCTTCTATGTTCTGGCGCGCGCCGGCCGGGCCGATCTCTCCGACCTGCGCTATTTCCACGATGCGCTGCTCGATAAGACGCCGAGCCCGCTCGCCAAGGCACACATTGCTGCTGCGCTCGCCCTCATGGGCGACCGGGCGCGCTCCACCAGCGCATTCAAAAAAGCAGTAGACGCCATCGGCTTCAAGAACACTGGCGACTACTATCAGACGCCGTTGCGCGACGCCGCAGGCGTATTGGCGTTGGCCGCCGAAGCGGGACGCGCCGATCTTGTCGACAGTCTCGCCGGCCGTTTCGCCGATCTCATGCGCGCGCCGGAGGAACTGCATACGCAGGAAAAAGCCTTCGTGCTGCTCGCCAGTCAGGCCCTGCTGAAAAACGCCGGTCCTCTTGCTCTGTCCTCGGGCGGCAAGCGGCTTGAAAACCTCAAGCCGGCGCCGAGTTTCACGCTCGATTCGGAGGCGCTGAAGGACGGCGTATCCTACCGCAACGACGGCGACGGACCGGTGTTCCGCACCGTGACGGTCTCCGGCGCGCCGTCGAGCGCGCCGCCGGCGACCGCGCAGGGGTTCGCTCTTGAAAAGCGCGTAGCCACCCGCGACGGGCGGCCCGCCGATCTCGGCGCCGTGAAGCAGAACGACCGCCTCGTCGTCGTCCTGACAGGACAGGCGACGGCCGACCGGCTGCATCCGGCGATCATCGCCGACCTGCTGCCGGCGGGATTCGAGATCGAGGCTGTTCTGAAACCCGAAGACGGCGCCGGGTACAACGACTCCGGGCCGTACAAGTGGGTCGGCGAAATCAGCTATACGAAAGTTGCGGAGGCGCGCGACGACCGTTTCGTAGCCGCGATAGATATCAGGCGCGACCGCTTTACGCTCGCTTATATCGTCCGCGCTGTCACGCCCGGGACTTTCGTAATGCCCGGCGCGGTAATCGAAGACATGTACAGGCCGGGAGTCGTCGGACGCACGGCCGCACAAAGTCTGAACATCGCCGCCGCGCAATGACGGATGAGGCGCGGCATTTTCTACTTCTCATCCCGGCAAGACTCGGGATGAGGCGGGCGCTGAGTAGGATCGTCGGAACAAGTATTCAGTTCTTGCGAAAACCGGTCGTTAGGAAAGCGTGGGCGCCGGCAGTCATCGGGATCGGCGGGTTGCTGCTGTTGCCGACCTTTCTGGATGCGGTCGCGCCGCCGCCGATAGAAGAACCGGCGATAAGCCCCCTGGTGCTCGATCGGGAAGGCAAGTGGCTGCACGCCTTCACGACGCCAGAAGGGCGCTGGCGTTTCAATGCGGATCTGGACGACATTGATCCCGTCTTTATTGATCGGCTCATCGCCATCGAGGACAAACGCTTCTGGAAACATGGCGGCGTCGACCCGCTCGCAGTGGCGCGCGCCGGATGGGACGCGCTGACGACAGGGCGCGTTACGTCGGGCGCCTCGACGATCACCATGCAGACGGCGCGTCTGCTCGAACCGCGTCCACGAACCGTCTCGTCGAAGCTCATCGAAATGATGCGCGCGGCGCAGATAGAGCGTCGGCTGAGCAAACGTCAAATACTGGAGCTCTATCTCACGCTTGCCCCCTATGGCGGGAATCTCGAGGGCGTGCGCGCAGCCAGCCTCGCCTATTTCGGCAAGGAACCTTCGGCGCTGACCGACGCCGAGCAGGCGCTTCTCATCGCCTTGCCCCAGGCGCCGGAAGCAAGACGTCCGGACCTTAAGGGCGAGGCTGCAAGGAAAGCGCGCGGCGAAATTCTGGTGAAACTCTCCGCATCCGGGCTTTTGGCGCGGCCGCTCGCGGCTGAAGCCGATGAGGCGCGTCTTCCTGAGGCGCGTCAAATATTCCCGCGCGCGGCCTACCACTCGGCCAGCGAACTCGCCGCGCGGGGGTTGAAAGAGAATGCGCCCGTCATCCGGTCTACTCTCGATCTCTCCTTGCAGAAGTCTGCGGAGCTCATCGTCGCCAATGCGGCCGCCTCCAATAACGACGGGGCGACGGCGGCGGCGATCATCATCGACGCGAGAACCCGCGAAGTGCGCGCCGCCGTCGGGTCATCGGGTCTTTCGGCGGAGGGCGGCTGGATCGACTTGACGAATGTCCTGCGTTCGCCGGGTTCGACCCTTAAGCCGTTCATCTATGCGCTCGCCTTCGATGACGGTCTGGTCGGACCGGCGACAGTGATTGAAGACATGCCGCAAAGTTTCGACGGCTATGCGCCTGAGAATTTCGACAGGATTTTCCGCGGCGACGTTCATGTCGCCGACGCCCTGCAGCACTCTTTGAATGTGCCCGCCGTGAAGCTCCTCGACCGTCTCGGCGCGCCGCGGCTTGAATCGCTGTTGAAGGCGGCGGGCGTCTCCGTCCGGACGCCGAAACGCGCTGACGCAAGGCCCGGCCTGACATTGGCTCTCGGCGGCGCAGGCGTAACCATGCGCGATCTCGGCGTTCTCTACGCAGGGCTTGCCGACGGCGGGCTGATCCTTCCGCTGCGATGGACAACGGACGAACGAGCGTCGTCCGATGACGCCGCCTTTCACCTTATTTCCTCGCAAAGCGCAGCGATGGTGAGCGCCATCCTCGCCGACGCGCCGGCGCTCGAAGGCAGGGCGCCGGCTACGCTATCCGCCAGCGCGCCGAAGATCGCCATGAAGACCGGCACATCCTACGGCTATCGCGACGCCTGGGCGGCGGGACATGCCGGCGGGTACGTCGTGGTCGCCTGGGTCGGCCGCGCCGATGGGGCCTCTCGGCCGGGCGCAACGGGCAGAGAGGCTGCGGCCCCTCTGCTTGTATCGTTGTTCGACATGATCTGGCGGTTCGATCCTAACGCAGCGGCGGGCGTGCGTGCAAACGATCTGAGCGGAGGCGCCGCCATTGCGCAGTTCTCGCCGCCGAAGCGAACAATTCCGCCCGAAATCACCTTTCCTCGCGACGGCGTCGAGCTGTACGCGGATGCGTCTGCAAATGACGGGCGCGGATTTTCTCTCGCCGCGCGGGGCGGGGCGGGAGGCTATCGCTGGTATGTCGGCGGCGCGCCGGCTCCGGTCGAGCCGGGAAGCGGGCGGGCCGTCTGGCGTCCCGAGGCGCCGGGATTTTACGATGTGGTCGTCGTCGACGCAGAGGGGCGCAGCGCACAGGCGAAAGTGCGCGTCGCCATGGGCGGTTGAGGCGCCGAAGTTTTCTTGTCGGCAGCGGAGCGCTTGCGATCGCCGCTGCTGACGCAGCCGCCGCTCCGGAATTTTCGCCCGCTTCGAACGTAGGGATTAGGGTCAACGGGCGCGAGATTCGCTTGGCGGACATAATAACGCCTAGCCGCGCCGGCGTAGCTGAACCATACGCAGACGAGGCGCAGCGAACCCTTGCCGCGATGCTGTCTGGGCAAGTCCGCACTGAAGAAGTCGGCCCGGAAGACAGATGGGGACGGTCCATGGCCCGTCTCTACGTGGAAAGCCATCCGGGTATATTGCTGGCGACCGTGCAGGAGAGGCTGGTTGCGGTCGGCGCAGCACGCGTTCGTCCGGAAACTGATGACGCCGTGTTCATAGCCCGTCTTCTGAAACTTGAGCATGCCGCCCGAAACGCTGCGTTGGGTCTGTGGCGACTGGCGCATTATCGCATCTTCGCCGCCTCCGATGCCCGGTATGCGATCGGAGGGTTCAACCTCGTTGAAGGCGCGCCTGTAGCGGCTGCCAAGCGCGGCGGCAGGATTTATCTGAACTTCGGCGCAGACTTTCGCGACGATTTTACCGCTTCGGCGAGAACGGGGCTTGCGAAGCGCTGGGTCGAGGATGGCCTCGATCTGATGGCTCTTGCTGGCGCGTCGCTTCGCGTTCGCGGTTATGTCGCCTCGATCAACGGGCCCTCGATAGATCTCGTCCATCCCGGGCAGATCGAAATTCTCGATATGAAAACGCCGGCGGCTGCAGGCAGCGCGCCAGCGTAAATTATTGAGTGAGCGCTTGGCTTACGCCGCTTTTTTCTGCTGCAGCGAGGCGTCGAGTTCCGCCAGCGCTGCATCGAGGGTCGATTTGTTCACGGCCGCCACTTCGCGCGCCAGCCTGTCGAGCGCCGCTTCAAAGAGCTGGCGTTCGGAGTAGCTTTGCTCGGGCTGGTCGGAAGCGCGGTAGAGATCGCGCACGACCTCGGCGACCGCGATGATGTCGCCCGAATTGATTTTGGCTTCGTACTCCTGGGCGCGGCGGCTCCACATCGTGCGCTTGATGCGAGCGCGGCCTTTCAGCGTTTCCACCGCTTTCTTGACGAGAGCGGGGTCGGAAAGGGGACGCATGCCGACGGCCTTGGCTTTTGCGGTCGGAACGCGAAGCTTCATCTTCTCCTGCTCGAAGTCGATGAGGAACAGTTCGTTGGTGATGCCGGCGATGAGTTGTTTTTCTATGCCGACGATGCGGCCGACGCCGTGCGCCGGATAGACGACGTGATCGTTGACCTTGAAATCCTGCTTGGCCTCGGCGGAGGCGGGAGACGCTTTAACAACTGAATTGTTCACTGACGAGGACGCCTTTGGAGGTTGAGGAGGAACTGAACCGTCGATCGCAGCCGCAGACTTTTCGGTTCGCGGTTTTTGACCGACGAGCGGTTTCTTCTTCGCAGGCGTTTCCGGTTTTTTCTTGGCGGCGCTCTCTTTCGGCGCCTTGGCCGCCTGTTCGGCGACGGGCTTTTTCCCTTTGACGGCTTTGGTTTCTGGCTTCGACGCGGCTTTCGCAGCAGCAGATTTGGCTGCGACTTTCGGCTCAGGTTTTTGTTTCGGTTTTTTCGTCGCAAAGGTCGGGGTCGCGGCGGGCTTTGCGGCGGCCTTTTTCTTTTCGACTTTCTTTTCAGGCGCCTTTTTCGGGGGAGCCTTGGCTGTCGCGGCAGGCTTTGCGGCTGCCGCCTTGGCGGGCTTCTTCGCCTCCGGTTTTTTGGCCTTGTCGGCTTTCTTGGGAGCGGCGGCCTTTTTGGCGGCGGTCTTTTTCTTTGCGGACGAGACGCGGGCGGCGGGCTTGGCCTCGGGTTTCTTCGCGCGCTTCTGAGCCGGTTTTGCAGCAGTCTTGGTCGCCATTGCCTACTCTCTGTCGGGTGCGGCGGCGTCCGCCAGCGGTTGAGCTGCTGCGGGCCGCGCAATCTGCACGATCAAATCCGGCCTCCGGAGAACGCGCGAGCGTTGTCCGTTTAGGGGCGTCGCAACCGTCTAATTCTATCCGCCGGCAAACCGGCGAAGCAAATCGGACGTCCTGTTGGAAAAAGAAATGTCTCGCTATATCAGCGGCTTGCTCTTCGTCCTTCAAGCGGCGGCATAATTACACCTACGACCGCCCTGTGCCGAACTTTGCGTGACAATAGCATAAAATTTCACATTGCGCTACGCACAATGCGGCGATTGAAACCAATTGGCTGCCCAGGGAATGGGCCGGCTAGGACCCTTCGCCAGGGTTGGGGCTGAAATATTTATCCAGCTTGTCCTTTTCCTGAGCGAACTTGTCCGCATCGGGCAGCGGGTCGATCTTCTGCGTGATGTTCGGCCATGAGGCCGCATACTTCGAGTTCAGCTCCACCCATTTGCCGTCCGCGTCGTCGGTATCGGGGATGATCGCCTCGGCCGGGCATTCCGGCTCGCAGACGCCGCAGTCGATGCACTCGTCGGGGTGGATGACGAGCATGTTCTCGCCTTCGTAGAAACAGTCGACTGGGCACACCTCCACGCAGTCCGTGTATTTGCATTTGATGCAGGCTTCGGTCACCACATACGTCATAGGGTCTCGCTCCAATCGACCGGCGTCAGCGTTTATTAGCCGGTTGCGGGGTTCGCGCAAGAAGGGGGGCGCAGCCGTTCACTGTTGTCCTGCGCTCTGCAACTCATTCTCAATCCGCCGCCGCGCAGCGCCGCTGTCCTGGTCGCTCACGTAGATCAAACCGCAGAGGCGGCGGATAAGGGCGTCCTCGTAGGGGTCGCGTTTCCCGTCCGACAGAGCAATGCGCCACAGACTTTCAATGAAGCCGATCTTGTCGGCGCCGCTCATTGTCTTGGCGATTTTAGTATAGCGGTGAAGGTCGTTTGACTGAGCCTGCGCTGCTTCCACACGAGAGCGCAACGCAGAGGCGGACTCCTTGTCGATGCTGAAACGCTCGATGAGAGCATTCTCGATCAACGATTGCTCGCGCGCCTCATAATTTTCATCGACTCGCGCCGCTTCAATGAGCAGGGCCGCGATTGCGAAAGGCAGATCGTCGGCGGATGGCGCATCGTCCGTTCGGGTGCGTCCGGAAAACAGCGAAGCGAGTTTTGAGAGCATAAGATCGCCTTACAATGCGCTTTTTAAGCGCGCGATGGCGCGCCCGTCTTTCTTCGTGGGCCTGCCCGCGCCTTTGTCTCTTCCGCGCGCAGCATCGTCTGCAGTCTTGAGGGGCGGCGGCGGAGACTGATCGGTATAAAGAAGATGCGCTTCGCTGGCGGGGCCGCGCCGCAGGCCGCAAGCCTTCACCTCGAGTACTTTGAGACGCTCGCCGAGGAGAAAGGAAAGGACGTCGCCTGGTCGAACCGTTGTGCTTGCTTTCTCGACCCGGGTCGTATCCCCAGCGCGTGTAAGACGTATGCCTCCTGCGGATACGACTTTCGTCGCGAGGGTGCGCGTCTTGAACATGCGTGCGCACCACAGCCATTTGTCGATGCGCTGCGAGGCGGGACCGGCGGCGCCTACAGCGATTTCAAGACCGTCTCCGGTCACTGCGCCTTCTCTGGCTTCGGCGTTGGATCGCCTTGCGACTGCTGGCGGGAGAGTTCGTCCTTCAGACCGGCGAGCACGGCGAAAGGCGAATTGGGGTCGGCCACTTTGCGATGCTGCGGCATGCCCGGCTGGTGCGGGCGAGAGTGGCGGTCGCGCGGAGGGGGGCCGCCCTTGCTGCGCGGGGGGCGGCCGTCGAAGGAGCGCTCGGGGCTGCGGGTGCGGCGAGGCTCTTCCTTGCCGCCGCGCGGCCCGTCCGAACCGGAGCCTTGACGCGTCGGCTTGCCGTCGCGCCGTTCAGCGCCGTTGCGCTCGCCCGCGCGGCGTTCGTTTTGAGGCCGCCGCGGATTGGGTGCGCGGCGCGGCGCTTGACGCCAAACTGTGATTTCAACCTCTTCGCTCGAGAATGAGGTTTCGGTCGCCGCGACGGCTGGTTCAGGCGATGCAACCGCGGTGGGCTCGGGCGTGGAGGAGGTCTCGTCCGCCTGGGGCGGCGGCGTGTCGTTGGCCTCAACCGGCGGGGCTTCTGAGTCGGGGCCAAGGGCTATCGAAGTCTCCGCAGCAGGCGGCGTTGCATCGGCGGGGGCCGTTTCGTCGGGCGCGGGCGCTGCGATCGCCGGCTTGCGCACCTTGATCGTCTGCTTGCGGTAGCCGAGCGACGCGAGGATGCCTTCGAAATCCTCGCCGGAACAGCCGACCAGCGACATCATCTGCGAGGTCGGCTCGAACCCGCCGCGATACTCGCCATCCTTGCGCTCGGCTCGGATTTGTCCGGCGAGCCTTTCGAGCATGTCTATGCGGACGGCGCGGGCGCCGGACGGGCGATAGCCAGACGCATAATAGTAAGCGTGCGGAAGATCCTTATCCGCCGCAAGAGACACAAGACCAGCTTTCGGCGGCTGGAACTGAGCCGGATTGCGTCCGACCCAGAGCGCCCAGAGAAGCGTCAGCAGACGAGCAGGCGCCGGCTTCAGCAGCGACGGCATGAACACCGTGTACTCGCCGAAGCGGACGCCGAGTTTCCGGAGCTTCGATCTCTCGTCCTGATCGAGTTGCTTGAGGTCATCGCCGAACTGGGCGCGCGACATGGCGCCGAAATTTTCAACCAGCCTGAACGCTACGCCGCGCGCCAGCGGCGCAAGAGCGCCTTCGCCCGTCGCATCGCACGCCTGTTGCAGGGCGATAAGCTCTCCGAGCAGACCTTCGACGCGCGACGCGAGAAAAGCGACGAGGCGATCCTGAATCCTTCCTCTGAGATGAGACGACAGGCTGTCCAGGCCGGTAACGATGAGATTGGGCCGAAGCGGCGTCGGTCCCTTTTCGAGACGGGCGACAGGTCCCTGCCGCCACCAGATCGATCCGTCTTCCCGAAGGGAAAGCTCATTGGGGCCGGCGTTCGCAAGCGCTGCGGCTCGCGCCGCCAGCAAGGGAGCGAGCGTGCGGTCTGCGACATGGCGCATGCGCTTGGCGTCGAGGCCGCTTGCTCGCGGATCGACAATGAACTCAAACCCCAAGAGGCGGCCGACAAACTGGCCTTCCACGATGACTTCTCCGTCCTCAGTGACGCCGGCGAGAAGCGGCGTTTCGTCCTTCAATTTCTTCAACAGCACCGAAGTGCGGCGGTCGACGAAACGCTGCGTGAGTTTTTCATGCAAAGCGTCAGAAAGCGAGTCTTCTATCGCCCGGGTGCGCTCTTGCCAATAAGCGGCGTCCTTCAGCCAGTGTGAGCGATGCGACAGGTAGGTCCATGTCCGGATGTGCGCGATCCTCGCAGACAGGGAATCGATGTCGCCATCGGCGCGGTCGAGAGGGTCGATGCGCGGCGCAAGCCAGTCGTTCGAAATGACATCGTCATGAGAGAGCTGAAGGTAGATTTCGCCGAGAAGGCGAGCGTGAGCATCCGGAGCGGTTTTCCGGAAGTCCGGCGTCTCGCAAACCTCCCACAGGCGCGACAAAGAGGCGCCGCCGCGAGCTATGTCCTTGATTGCGTCGTTTGCGATCAGGCGGAACAGCGCGTCCTCGTCGTCGCCTTGCGGTGCTCGCTGCAATTCGATGCGCGGCGGCGTCTTGGCGAGCGAATGCGTCAGCGCGTGAACGGACGAGAAGTCCAGAACTTCCGTGCGCCATTGTAACGCCGGGATAGGATCGAACTGATGCTCTTCAATCGCGGCGACTACATCCTCGCCGAATGGCGGGCATTGCGCCGTGACGCCGAACGTTCCGTCCCGCAGATGGCGGCCGGCGCGGCCCGCCACCTGCGCCAGTTCATCGTTGCGCAAGGCGCGCCGCGTACGGCCGTCGAATTTTCGGCTGGCGGCGAAGGCGACATGGTCGATGTCCATATTGAGTCCCATGCCGATAGCGTCGGTTGCGACCAGATAATCAACCTCGCCAGACTGATAGAGCGCCGCCTGCGCGTTGCGAGTGCGCGGCGACAGTGCGCCGAGAACCACCGCCGCCCCGCCGCGCTGACGGCGGACCAGTTCCGCGACGGCGTAAACAGTGTCTCCAGAAAATCCGACGACGGCGCTTCGCCGAGGCAGGCGCGTCACTTTTTTAGCGCCGGTGTAGGCAAGGGTGGAGAAACGATCCCGGGAAACAAATCGGATCTGCGGAAACAGCCGCCGCAGGATCGGCCGCATCGTTTCCGATCCGAGAAACAGCGTCTCCGATTGGCCCCGAGCATGCAAAAGCCTTGAAGTGAACACCCGGCCGCGCTCGGGATCAGCGGCGAGCTGGATTTCGTCGATGGCGAGGAAATCCACGTCGCGGTCGAGCGGCATGGCCTCGACTGTCGCCACCCAGTACCGGGGCGAAGACGGAATGATCTTTTCCTCGCCCGTGACGAGGGCGACGGCCCGTGCTCCCTTCTTTTCGACGACCCGGTCGAACACCTCCCGCGCGAGAAGACGCAGCGGCAAACCGATCATACCGGACCCGTAGGCCGTCATCCGCTCGATGGCGTAGTGGGTCTTGCCGGTATTGGTGGGGCCCAGGACGGCTGTGGGCGGCGCTCCCCTTGTCAGGGGGCCGGCCGGAGCCTGGGGAGGGCTTGGGTCGGCTCCGGGCCGATCGCCAAAAGGAACGAATTCAGTCACTGAGGGGCGGTCTTTCCGGCTCCAAAGCTGAGATAAGGACTGTTCGCGTCTGCGGCAAACCTGGCCGCGGTTTTGGCGCGGCCCTTGCCTTGACGGGCGGGAAGGGCTCGCCTATACGCACGCGCTCCGAAGAATCCCGACGCGCCAGCCTCCATCGGGGGGCGCGTCCCCGCGAAACAGGATCAAAGACCATGGCGCGCCGCTGCGAACTCACCGGGACCGGCCCGATGGTGGGGCATAACGTGTCCCACGCGAACAACAAGACCAAGCGGCGTTTTTTGCCCAACCTGTGCAACGCCACGTTGCATAGCGATAAGCTTGGTCGCGGTTATAAATTCCGCGTTACGGCCGCCGCCCTGCGGACGATCGACCATGTGGGCGGACTCGACGCCTTCCTCGCCAAAGCCAAGGAGGAGGCGCTCTCGCCGAATGCGCGGAAAGTGAAGCGCGAGCTCGCAAAAGCTTCCTGACGCCCGCCCCGGGCCATTGGGGCTAACGCCGGCATGATCTAGAATCATCATCGACGCCGATTCATCATGGAATCGGCGTGAATTTTGCGCGTTCCCTTCCGGATGGCGGCCGGTCGCGTATCCGGGGCGGGCGAAGCGGAATTGCGAGGGTTGCAGGCGTCGATATGGAAATCCCTGCGGTCGAGCATCGTAAACCCGTCAGGGAGACCCCTGCGCAGAAGCTCGCACGGGAGTCGGCGGTATTCGCCGCCTCCATGATGCGGCTCGTTCTCCTCGCCGTTCTTGTCACGCCATTGCTTCTTGCCTCTTTCCTGACCGTCGATCTGCCGCTCCGCGGCTTCGACCGCATGTTCGACTCGCCGGGCCTAAAGCCGGGCCTTTGGCTTTCCATCGGCGGCTTCGTCATGACGCTGGTGATGCCGCTGGTGATCCTGATAACGCGGCGGTTCGGCGGCGATGAAGCCTCGCGCGTCGTGACGGCGTCGTGGGGCGTCGCGGCGGTCGCGACGTTCGCGGAACTGTCCTACCTCGCGCCCAGTGTCGAAGCGCAGGATCTTCCGAGCGTTCGATTCGTGCTCGCTTTCGTGGTCTCAGCGATGCTAGGGCAATTCGCGGCCATAGGGGTTTACGACGTCACGCGGGGCGGCGGCGCATGGTGGCGTCCCCCGCTTATAGCAATGCTTATCGGCTATGCCGTGCAATCGGCGATCTATTTCCCTTGGGCGTACGGCCATCTCGGCGCGCCGTGGTTCGCGTGGCTGGTGTCGGATCTTGTCGTGAAGACGCTTGTGGCTTTCGCATTTCTTGGCGTCTACGCAGTCCTCCAAAAGCCGCTGCGTCCGCGCGGCGGATACGGCGGCTGACGATTTAGCCGTCTTCGCGCTCAATGCGTTTGGCTTCAACCCAGAGTTCTTCCATTTCGTCCAGGCTCGCTTCGTCAAGCGCTCGCGCCTGCGCGGCGAGGCGGCGTTCTATATGCCTGAAGCGACGGATGAATTTTTCGTTTGTACGACGAACAGCGGCTTCCGGATCGACGTCGAGATGACGGGAGAGATTGGCGATCACGAAGAGAAGGTCGCCAAATTCATCTTCAATCTGATCTGCCGACTTCGCCTTGACGGCGCGTGTAAGTTCTTCGGCCTCTTCGGCGATTTTCGACAGGACAGATTCGGCGTCGGTCCAGTCGAACCCGACTCTGGCGGCGCGCTTTTGCAGCTTAACTGCGCGTGTCATGCCAGGCAGGCCGACAGGAACGTCGTCGAGCAGGCTTGTTGCGCCTTTCGCAAGGCGTTCCTGGGCCTTCTGCTCTTCCCAAAGAACGGTTTGCTCCCGGGCGTTGCGGCCGTCGCGCGTCTCGAATACGTGCGGATGCCGGCGCAGCATCTTGTCGCTGATCGAAGTCGCCACGTCGTCAAAACTGAAGGCGCCGATCTCTTCAGCCATCCGCGAGTGGAAGACGACCTGAAACAGCAAATCGCCCAACTCTTCTTTCAGAGCCTTCAGGTCATTACGCTCGATAGCGTCGGCGACTTCGTAAGCCTCCTCGACCGTGTACGGTGCAATGGTTCGGAAATCCTGTTCCAGGTCCCATGGGCATCCCGTTTCGGGCGTTCGCAGCGCGGCCATGATGGCGCGAAGGCGGGCGATGGGCGTTTCGTTATCGTTGGTCGGCATGCCAGCTCCGGTTAGGGGCGTATCTGTCCGTCGCCGTGAACAACGTTCTTGTAGGTCGTAAGCTCCTCGAGACCGACGGGGCCGCGCGCGTGAAGGCGGCCCGTGGCGATGCCGATCTCGGCGCCGAGCCCGAATTCGCCGCCGTCGGCGAATTGCGTCGAGGCGTTGTGCATGACGATGGCGCTGTCGACAGAGGAAAGAAAACGCTGCGCAGTCTCGGCGTTTTCCGTGACAATTGAATCAGTGTGACCCGTGCCGTAGCGCGCGATGTGCTCTATCGCGCCGTCGACGCCGTCCACCGCCGCCGCTGCGATGATTGCGTCGAGATACTCCGTACGCCAATCCTGTTCGGTCGCAGGAGATGTCTCGCGGTCGAGTCTGGCGATCGCCGCATCGGCGCGGATGGCGCAGCCGGCTTTGCGCAAAGCCGCCCCGACGGGCGGCCATAAGCCGTTGAGACGGTTTTTATCAATCAGAACGGTTTCGGCCGCGCCGCAGA
Source organism: Pseudomonadota bacterium (assembly GCA_036337175.1). Classification (GTDB taxonomy): domain Bacteria; phylum Pseudomonadota; class Alphaproteobacteria; order Caulobacterales; family Parvularculaceae; genus Amphiplicatus. Next base: position 279,953 of record JAYZEQ010000004.1, on the reverse strand, counting down.
CGCCGGTGCGGCGCATCTTGGCGTTGACGACAATGGAGACCGCCTTTTCAATATCGGCCTCTGCGTCGACATAGACGTGGCAGACTCCCTCGAGGTGTCCTAACACCGGCGCGCGCGCTTCCTTCGTCACGCGTTCTACAAGGGACTTGCCGCCTCGCGGCACGATAAGGTCGACGGCGCCGTCAAGTCCCGCGAGAATGCTGCCGACCGCTTCGCGATCAGTAGTCGGCACGAGCTGGATGCACTTGGGAGGAAGTTTCGCTTCGACCATGCCCTGCGTCAGGCACCGATGCAGCGCCTGCGATGTAGCGAACGCCTCCGAGCCTCCCCGCAGGATGGCGATGTTGCCGGATTTCAGGCAGAGCGCGCCGGCGTCTACGGTGACGTTGGGTCGGCTTTCGAAAATGATCGCGATGACGCCGATTGGGATGCGGACGCGCTCGATGCGCAGCCCGTTCGGGCGGCTCCATTCCGATACTGTTTTTCCGACCGGGTCGGGCAGGGCGGCGATATCGCGAAGCGCTCCCGCCACTCCCTCGAGGCGTCTGGCGTCGAGTTTCAGCCGGTCAAGCATCGCTCCCGCAACGCCGGCCTTTTCGGCCCTCGCATAATCTTCAGCGTTCGCCCGAAGAATAGCGTCGCGATTTTCGGCGATGGCGCGGGCGGCAGCAGTCAGGGCCGCATTCTTTTGAGCCGTGGAAGCGCGCGCCAGCGCAGGCGCGGCCGCACGCGCATCGCGGCCGATATCGCGCATCATCTGCTCTATGGAAATTTTGTCGCTCATGGGTTCGCCAGGCTAGGTCCTTTTATCGGCGCCGCGTCCAGCGATCGCAAGATCGTCGCGATGAATGACCGCGTTGGGCCCTGCGTAACCCAGAATTTCCTCGATTTCCTGGGATTTTCGACCGGCCAGCCTGCGGACTTCGTCGGCGTCGTAGGCGCTTAGGCCCTGGCCTAGCACTGCGCCGGACGGATCTATCACTGACACAGCGTCGCCTCGTCTGAAATCTCCATCAGCGCGAACGATGCCTGCCGAGAGCAGGCTTTTCCCGGCTGCGAGCGCAGCTGCGGCGCCGGCGTCGACATGAAGCGCGCCGGCCGGACGAAGCCTGCCGCCAATCCATGCGAGGCGGGCGCGTTCGGGCGTTGAAACAGGCATGAAGAGCGTCGCATTAGCGCCGCCCAAAATTGCAGAGAGGGGCCTGTCGACATCGCCCTGCCCGATAATTGCGGCGCAACCGGCTGAGACGGCTATCTTCGCTGCGCTGACCTTGGTCGCCATTCCGCCTGATCCGACGCCGGTGACAGAATTCGCGCCGCCAGCCATCGCCTCGATGTCGGATGTAATAACGGCGACGGCCGAAATATGCCGCGCCGTGCCGGTCTTGCGGGGATCTGCCGTATACAAACCATCGATATCAGAAAGCATGACCAAAACGTCCGCGCCTGTCATCTGTGCCGCATGTGCCGAGAGGCGGTCGTTGTCGCCGTACCGAATTTCGGCGGTAGCGACTGTGTCGTTTTCATTGATCACCGGGATGGCGTTGAGCGTGAGCAGCGCCTCGACTGTGGCGCGGGCGTTCAGATATCGGCGGCGGTTTTCGGTGTCGTCGAGGGTGAGAAGCAGCTGGCCGGCGGCGAGCCCGTGCGGCGCCAGCGCCGTCTGCCACGCCTGCATCAGCAGCGTTTGGCCGGCTGCGGCGGCGGCCTGCTTTTCTGCGAGACGCGCGGAGGGGCCGAGCCCTAGCCGCCGTCTCCCTAGCGCGATCGCGCCCGAGCTGACGAGGATAATCTCCGACCCGCGCCGGCGGAATTCGGCGATATCGGCGGCGAGGCCCGCGAACCGTCCGGCGGCGGGCGCGCCGTCCGGCCCGACGAGCAGAGCCGAGCCCAGTTTGACGACGATCCGGCGCGCCCTGGTGAGCCGGGCCGCCGCCGATCCGATGTCCTCTGTTTCCGCCATTCCCGGACGCCTTGACTGCATTGGGCTGATGCGCCAAGCCGGTCTAGCCCGGACTGACAAGCGGGCGCAACGCGCCGGCGTTTCACGGAGCGGAGGAAAAGATGCCGATACAGGAAGCAAAACTCATCTGGAAAAACGGGAAGATGATCCCGTGGGCGGAAGCGACAACGCACGTCATGACCCACGGCCTGCATTACGGCACAGCGGTATTCGAGGGGATGCGCGCCTACAACACCAAGCACAAGGGCGTCTGCGTCTTCCGCAATAGAGAGCATATCGAGCGCCTCGCTTTCTCGGCAAAGGTGTACAAGATCAAAATAGATTATTCGGTCGAGGATCTGATGGGCGTGTGCCGCGATGTCGTGCGCGAGAACGGGCTCGACTCCGCTTATATCCGCCCAATCGCCTATCTCGGCTACGGCGAAATGGGGCCGGCTTCTCAGGCCTGCCCGTCCGATCTTGTCATCGCCGCCTTTCCCTGGGGCGCATATCTCGGCGAGGAGGGGCTCGCCAAGGGCATCGACGTCAGCGTCTCGAGCTGGCGGCGTTTTGCTCCCGGCACCATCCCGGCGGGCGTCAAGGCGGCCGGCAATTACCTCTCCAGCCGGCTGGTCAGCATGGAAGCCAAGGATCGCGGCTTCGCCGAAGGCATTGGTCTCGCCCATGACGGCACCGTCAGCGAAGGGGCGGGCGAGAATCTGTTCGTCGTACTGAAGGGCCGGGTCATCACCCCACCAGCCGCCTCCTCCATCCTTTCCGGTATCACCAGGGATACGGTGGTCACGCTCGCCAGGTCGCTGGGCGTAGAAGTGGTCGAACAGCCGATACCGCGCGAGATGCTGTACGCAGCCGATGAGGTCTTCCTCACTGGCACGGCGGCGGAAGTGACCCCGGTGCGCAGCGTCGACAAAATTCCTGTTGGAAAAGGCGCCTATCCGGTCACCAAGAAAATCCAGTCGGCGTTTTTCGGTCTCTTCAACGGGGAAACCGAGGACAAATGGGGCTGGCTCGATCCGGTCTGACCGCCAGCCCAAATACCTTCATTGAAACAGGCGTCTGAGAGAAGAACCGCAGGCAGCTCCTCCTGCGTTAACTATGTTTCAATTGACCGCCTGACAAAATCACGCGACGCGCTTCGAGCGTGCGGATTGCATGAGCTAGGGCCGCCGACCGGGGGATGACCAGGGGCTGCTTCTCAACGGAGAAAGCGGAGACGGAGGTCTTCCGCCAGCGATGGCGTTCGCCAGCAAGCCTTCGGTCCGACCACCGGGCGTCGCGTGAGAGCGGATAATGACGTTATTTAGGACCCTGACTTCGCCGATCATCCCTCTGTTCAGGGATCATCTTGATACGGACTTTATCGCGCCTCACAACGGCGATCGGCCGAGCCAGGCGTTTGCGCGTATGCGCATCGATCCGGGCGGCCGGCTCATACCAGAATCGCTGTTTGAGCGTCCCCCTTTTTCACAGGCGGCGATTCTGCTTGTCGGTCGCGAGTTCGGCTTCGGCTCGCGCACGGTCGAAGCGGTCGACGCCCTGAAGAGGCTTGGCCTCGCCTGCGTCCTCGGACTTTCGTTTTCGCCGGCGTTCGTGGAGCGGGCGTTGCATGAGGGACTAGTGTCGTTGATCGTGGGGGAGGGAGCAGCGCTCCAGCTCGCCGAAGAGGCGATGTCCGGCGACGCCTTCACCATCGACCTTGCCGCCATGGCCCTGACGACCGGCTATGGCGACAGACATGTGCTGACGCCGCCGTCAGCGGTTCGCGCCGCGCTCGCCTCGGCCTGGAACGAAAGGGCCGAGCCGAAAGGCCGAGACATCGAGGATGATGGCCACCTGATCTTCGCCGTGCGCGCCTGACCCTATTCGGCGCCGGCGCGCTTGGTGAGATTCAGCGCGTCGTTGATGACGTGGAAGATGTAGCTTTGCTCCACGACGCCGCCGAAAAGATAGGCGCGCGGCCCCGAGGCGTAGATGGTCACATCCTGGCCGCCGTGAGACTCCGAGGAGGAGGGATTCAACGCCTGCTGGCGATAGTTCACGTCCGCGACTTCCTCCGCCGTCGGCGCATGCCGCTTCCCGTCCTTCAGGTCGCCGTAAAACACCGACCCCGGCCCGTTCGCATAGGCGAGCGTGGTGTAGGGTTTGCCGTCCGCCGCCAGCGCCGGGCCGTCGCCTGAACCGCCTTCGCCGCCCGGAATGCTTGTTGCGAGGCCGAGGATTGGGTTGCCGCGTTTCGGATAACCCTGAATGGCGAGCGTGTGGCCGTGGTCGGCGGTGACGACGATCAGCGTATCTTTCTCGCTAGTCTTGGCGCGCGCCGCCGCGACGGCCTGAGCAAAGGCCTGCGCGTCGCGGAGCGCCCGAGCGGCGTTGCCCGCATGGTGCGCGTGATCGACGCGCCCCCCCTCGACCATCAGAAAAAAGCCATTCTTGTCATTAGCCAGTATGTCGATCGCCTTCGAAGTCATCTCGGCGAGCGACGGTTCGCCGGCGCCGTCGGCGTCGCGGTCGGTCTCGTACTGCATGTGAGACGGTTCAAACAGGCCGAGAACGCGGGGACTCGATGACAGATCGATCGCGTCGAACTCCGACTTGCTCCAGACATAAGCATGAGCGGGAGACTTCGCGGTCCATTCTTTCGTGAGATCGCGGCCGTCGCGCCGCCGTCCCTTGCGCTCGGGATATTCCGGATCCGTCTCTTCCGTCGTGAGAAAGTTGTTTCGCCCGCCGCCCAAAGCTACTTCCAGCCCGTCGCCGAAGGGGAACTCGATGAGCTGGCGGGCGATATCCTTGCAACCGTGGGTCTGGGCTTCCTCTGAAAGGTCGACATCCGCCTCCCAGTCGCGATCAGGCGTATGCGCGTAGACTGCGCCCGGCGTGGCGTGCGTGACGCGCGCCGTCGAGATCACGCCGGTCGCCATGCCGGCGCGTTCCGAGAGCTCGCCGAGAGTCAGGGCGCGATTGGCGAGGCCCGATGCGCAGTCGCCATAATTCGCGCCGTTGGTGACCGAGAGCACACCCGCCTTGGTTTTCACGCCCGTCATCATCGCCGACATAGTGCCGGCGGAATCGGGCACCTGCGCGTTGGTGTTGTAGGTTTTCGACATGGCGAGATACGGGAAGCGTTCGAAGGAAAGGTAGTTTTCTTCTCCCGTCTCACCGCGCGATTGGCCGTCATAGATGCGCGCGGCGGCGACGGTCGTCGGGTCCATGCCGTCGGCGATGAACAAAATGACGTTCTTGGCTCTTTTGGTGATCGGCTTGACCGCTCGGCGGGCGGCGATGGTTGTCTCGCCATCGACGTAATAGGGGTCCGAGACGGGGAGCGCTGGGGCGTTGTCCTGGGCGCCTGCGGCGGCGGGAAGGGCGAGGAGAGCGGCGGCGAGGACGTGGCGCATGTCTTTGGGGCTCCTGCTGACTTTCAGAATCCTCCCTATCGCCAATATGTGACGGACTGGCAACGGCGGCGAGAAGCACGCTGCGCGCCGCCGGTGCAATGATGCAGGCTTGGCGCTACACAGGGGACCGAAAAACAGAACAGCGGGCGAGGGGCGCATGAAGAAAATCGCAGTCATTTCGGGCGTCTTCGCCAGCGCGGTCATGATCGGGGCCGGGGCTTGGCTGTGGACGCCGCGCGCGGCCCCGTTCGATGCAACGGCGGCGAGAGAGGCGGCTTCGGCCTATGACGCGCGCATCCTGCGCGACAGTTTTGACGTTCCGCATATCTACGGCTCCCGCGACGCCGACGTCGCTTTCGGGCTCGCCTATGCACATGCGCAGGACGACTGGGAGACGATCGAGACAGTGCTGCTTTTCTCGCGCGGAAAGCTGGCGCTTCGCACCGGCAAGGACGGCGCAATCACCGACTATCTGGTCGCGGCGCTCAATGTCTGGAACGACATCAATGCGCAGTACGAGACGGCGCTGTCGCAGGATACGCGGGTGCTGCTCGACGGCTATGCCGCCGGCGTCAACTTCTGGTGCGCGGAGGCGAAGGGACGCTGCGCGCCGGGCGTCGCTCCCGTTACAGCGAAAGATATAGTCGCCGGCTTCGTCGCGCGAACGCCGTTTTTCTACGGGCTCGACGAACAGCTGACAACGTTGTTCGAGGCTAATCCTGAAGCCCATGCCTCTCTCGAGCAGGCCCGGCAGGCGTTTCTCAATATCCCTCCCGGGGTGGAAATCGGCTCAAACGCCATGGCCGTCGCGCCGTCCCGGTCGAGCGACGGTCACACTCGGCTCATGGTGAATTCGCACCAGCCTTATACCGGCCCGGTCGCCTGGTACGAAGCGCGTGTCAAATCGGACGAGGGCTGGGATATGATCGGCGGGCTGTTTCCCGGTTCTCCCATGATCCTGCATGGGGCGGGACCGACTCTCGGCTGGGCGTTCACCGTCAACAAGCCCGATCTCGTCGACGTCTACAAACTTGACGTCGACGACCTGAAGAAACCGACGAAATATCGTTTCGATGGGGGCTGGAAGGCGCTGGAGCGGGCAAGCGTGAAACTGCGCGTCAAGCTGTTCGGACCTTTTTCACTGCCTGTGGAGCGCGCCGTCTATCGGTCCGTTCACGGACCGGCGTTTGTGACGCCGTCGGGTGTCTACGCCGTTTCGTACGGCGGCATGGGCGATATACGCGCCGCTGAGCAGTGGTATCGAATGAACCGTGCGACGAGTTTTGATTCCTGGCGCGCAGCGGTCGCCATGCAGGCGATCCCGAGCTTCAACATTGTGTATGCCGATGCGGCTGGAAATATCGCCTATTATTACAACGCCGCCATTCCGCTACGCGCCGCTGGACAAGATTGGTCGAAGCCGGCGCCGGGGGACAGGCCGGATCTGGTCTGGAAGGGCGTGCGTCCTTTCGGAGCCGCGCCGCATGTTGTCAACCCAGCCTCGGGCTATGTCGTCAACGCCAACAACAATCCGTTCGAATCCTCATCCGCAGAAGACAGTCCGAAAACGGAAGACTTTCCACTGGAATACGGAATCGACATGCGCACAACCAATCGCGGCCTGCGCGAGCAGGAGCTGTACGGCGCGGATGCGTCCATCAGCGGCGAGGAATTCGTCGCCTACAAGATGGATCATTTCTATTCGTCGAATTCTCGCCTGGCCCGGCTGATAGAAGGGCTGATCTCGGACAAGAGCGCGGCGAACGATCCGGAGCTTCGGGAAGCCGTCGCTTTGCTCAAGGCTTGGGACAGGTCCGCATCGAAAGACAGCCGCAGCGCCCCGCTGGCTATTCGCACCGGCAGGCTGGCGCTCGGCTGGTATCTCGCCGGCGAGGAAGCCGAGACGCCGGACCCGAGAGACGCTCTGAAGCAGGCGGCGGACGAATTGAAGGCTGCTTTCGGGCGCATCGACCCGTTGTGGAGCGAAGCCATGCGGTTGAAGCGGGGAGACGAAAGCTGGGCGGTCAACGGCGCTCCGGAGACGTTAAGGGCCGTCTATCCAGACGGAACAGACATTCGTAGCGCGTGGACCGCCGCCGGCGGCGACACTTACGTTCTCTATGCCGACTGGCCTGAGGACGGCGGCGCGCCGGAGATCAAAACCATCCATCAATTCGGCGCGGCGACGCTGGATGCGACGAGCCCGCACTACGCCGATCAGGCGCCGCTGTTCGCCGCCGAGCAGTGGAAGTCGCCCCCGATGACCCTCGAAGCGCTGGAAGCGGAGGCGACGGCCGACTACCGGCCGGGGCGCGACTATCGCGAATAAGCATGTATCGTCATTTGCTTTTCGCACAATTTATATTGTCGCAAATTTGCATCACGCCAAGTGAGCGCCGAAGGCGCGCCGTTTAGCCTTGGGCCGAGCCCGAGAGGATCATGCCGTCATAAGCGGGCTCGACGCCCGCGGGCAGTTCGCGAAGCAATGTCCTGTAGTCCATGTGATTATGCAAATTGGTGACGATGGCTCGGGCGGGTTTCACACGCGCAATCCATTCCAGCGTCAGCGCCAGATGCGCGTGAGTCTTGTGCGGTTTGTACTGAAGCGCGTCGACAATCCACGTCCCGACGCCGCGAAGCAGATCGAAGCTTTCGTCCGGAAGTCCTACGACATCGCTCGAATAGGCGATGTTTCCGCAACGAAAGCCGAGCGAATTCACTGTCCCGTGAAATTGCAGGAATGGCGTCACCGGCACGGGACCGCCTGGCCCCTCGATTTCGATCGTTTCGCCGCAGGCCGGCATTTTCAATCGCTCTAGTATAGGAACGTAGAGGCTCCCCGGTTCCTGCGTGAAGCAATAGGCGAAGCGCTCCGGAATATTTCCGGAAGTTTCATTATCGATATACACCGGCACGCGGGCGCGCTGCATCAACGCGAAAGCGCGAAGGTCGTCGATGCCATGACACTGATCGGCATGATCGTGGGTGAACAGCACGGCGTCGATCCGCGAGCAGCGCGCGTCGAGAAGCTGCTCGCGCAGATCCGGGGACGTGTCTATCAGAACCGATGTCGTAACCTCCGGCCGCCAGCTTCCGTCGGGGCTGCGCTGAACCAGCGCCGAACAGCGCCGACGGCGGTTCTTCGGTTCTTTCGGATCGCAGTCGCCCCAGTCCCCCGATCCGTCAGGGCCGCCGGGGCGCGGCACGCCCCCCGACGAGCCGCAGCCGAGGATTATTAGCCGGAACGCGCCCTCTCCCGTTTGTCCGTTCACGGAATGCGCTCCTCAGGCCTGGCGCGTGAAAATAACCGATAAAAATTCTCTGTCGTGATCTTCGCCGTCTCTTCGACGCTTATGCCGCGGATCTCGGCGAGCTTTGCCGCAACGTGGACGACATGCGCAGGTTCGCAGCGCCGCCCGCGCATCGGAACAGGCGCAAGGTAAGGGCAATCGGTTTCGACGATAATGCGTTCAAGCGGCAGTTTGCTGGCGACTGCGCGCAGATCGCTTGCGTTCTTGAAAGTAATGATTCCGGAGAATGAGACAAAGCCGCCCATGCCGATCACCGCTTCCGCGAGCTGGATGCCGCCCGTGTAGCAGTGAAGCAAAGGCGTGAAAGCGCCCTTCCCGTACTCTTCTTCGAGAATTGCCTGCATCGCCTCGTCGGCGTCGCGCGTGTGTATGATGAGCGGCAAGCCGCTTTCGCGCGCTGCTTCGACATGAGCCCGGAACACCCTCTCCTGTGCTTCCTGCTCGGAGTACAGGTAATAAAAATCGAGACCGCACTCGCCGACGCCGATGACTTTTCCCGGCGCGGCGAGCTGCAACAGTCTTTCCGAAGTAAGGTTGGCGTAATCCTTCGCGTAATGCGGATGCACGCCGACAGAACGCCAGACTCCGCTCCGCGCATCCGCGATCGCCGCAATAGTATCTATGGACGAAAGCTTGTCGCAGATCGTCAGCATCGCCGAGACTCCGGCGTCTCTTGCGCGCGCGATGACCTCGGCAAGGTCTTCTGCGAACTTCTCCGAATGCAGATTGACGTGGCTGTCTACAAGAGCTGGCTTGGTCATGCCGCCCTTGCTCGCAATGCGTTATGCAGGGTGCGGCCCAAGGCGAGAATGAGTTGAGCGCGGTCGAGATTGAGCGCGTCTCCTCGCCCGGCGAGCGCGGCGAGCTCGCGATGCGCATCGACAAGCGCCGGGGCGTTGGCGCCGCCGAAAGGCGCGCCGACCGTTTCTCCGCGCGCAAGCCGTCGGGCGGCCTCCCCAACGGACTCCAGCAGGAGCGGCAGAAAAATTTCCCAGCGTTCCGCCGCAGCTTTGCCCGTCAACCGTCCAACGACGGAGGAAACATCCCCATTGCCGCCTGCGGCGTTCAAAAAGGCGCTTACAGCCGAAACCGCCTCTCCGCCCTCGCCTGCAGCCAGCGATAGAGCGTAACCTGGTCTGCCTTGTGCGGCTTTCGCCAGTTCTTTCGCTTGCTGCATTGATAGGCCGGCCTCGTCCTCAAGAAGCGCGGCTATGGTTTCCGCATCGACCGGCCGCAGATCAATGCGACGGCAGCGCGAGCGGATGGTGGCGAGGAGTCTGCCGGGCTGCACGGATAAGAGCAGCAGTGCGGTTTTTGCAGGAGGCTCTTCGAGCGCCTTCAGGAGCGCGTTCGCTGCATTCCTGTTCATGTCGTCGGCGATGTCGATGATCGCCACCCGCCAGCCGCCCATGGAAGCTGTTCGGTTAAGGAAGGCCGATAGGTTTCTTATGGTTTCAACTGTAATTTCAGTTTCATAGCGCTGAAGTTTTTCGTCGTACCTGCGTGCGGCGAGAAATAGATCAGGATGCGCCCCGCCCGCTACAAGACGGAAGGTGCGAGCGTCGGAAGGCATGGAAAGGTCGGTTGCGGACGACAGAGCGGCAGGATCAAGCAGCGCCCGGGCGATTCGGTAAGCGAGGCTCGCCTTGCCTGCGCCTTTCGGGCCGGCGATCAGCCAGCCATTGCTGAGGGTCCCCTCATCGATCGCCGCGCGCAGTCGCATTTCGACTTCGGCTCGTCCGACAATTGCGGCCCGCAATTGCGGGAGGGCGGGCTCCGTCATGACGACAGCCTCGCCCCAAGACGTTCGCGGACGATATCTGCAATGCGCGCCGCCACATCATCCACGGGTGCGGAACTATCGACAACTACACAGCGGTCAGAATCATGGGCGGCGATCTTGAGAAAAGCCTGGCGCACACGCTCTTGGAATTCGGCGCCCTTGGATTCAAAACGATTGTCGCCTCCGCGTCCGTCGGCGCGCGATAGCGCATGCGACGAAGGAGCGTCGAGAACAATGGTGAGGTCCGGACTATCGCCGCTGACGACAAGCTCGGCGAGGCGCGCGATAGTGTCCTCTCCCAGCGCTCCAGCAACGCCCTGATAGGCGATTGTTGAGTCGGTGAAGCGATCGCAGAGCACGATTGCGCCGCGCGCGCGAGCCGGATTGATCGTGCGTTGCAGGTGATCGGCGCGCGCCGCAAACACCAACAGCGTTTCGGCGAGCGGCGACCAGCGGTCGGCGGCGCCCTGAACGAGCAGATTGCGAATAGTCTCGGCGCCTGGCGAGCCGCCGGGCTCGCGGGTCACTACGACCTCATGGCCTTCCGCACGCAGCATTGCCGCGAGACGCTGTATTTGGGTCGACTTGCCGACCCCGTCGCCGCCTTCGAAGGTGATGAAGGGTCCTCGCCGCGGTTCGGACGAAGCGTTCTCCATTTACTGCGCGACCGGCTGCGGCGCTTCTTCCTTCTGCGGGACCGCCAGCAATGTCTTTGCGGCGAGGCCGACCTTGCCCAGGAAGCCCAGTTCTTTCACGGCCTTGCCTGCAAACAGAGGAAATTCGCGCGCATCGTCTTCGGTTTCTATCCTCAGATAGCCGATCTGCTGGTTTTCGCTGATCGGGGCCGGCACAGGGCCTTCATAGACGACCGTCGCCTTGACCGACTCCGCCGCCTGCCGTCCGAGGATCATCGACACCGGTTCACGCACGATCAGCGGCGCCGAGGGCGCGACGCCCTTGAACACCAGCGCGTCGCCGACGATGTCCCCTGGCTTGTAGAGCGTCTTATTGACGAAGTCGTTGAAGGCGATGCGAAGCAGCCGCGCCGATTCCTGCGCCCGCTCTTTCTCTGAGCCAAGACCGTTGACGACGATGATGCGTCGCACGCCGTTCTGTTTCGCAGAGCCAACTAGGCCGTAGCCGGATTCTTCAGTATGTCCGGTTTTCAGCCCGTCGGCGCCGTCGACGATGTCGAAGAGCGGATTACGGTTAGGCTGGTTGATTTTTTCCCACTTGAATTCGCGCTCGCCAAAAAGCTCGTAGTAGTCGGGATAATCATGAATGATCTTGCGCGCTAGCAGCGCCAGGTCGCGCATGCTCATTTTCTGTTTGGGATCGGGCCAGCCAGTGGCGTTAGCAAAGGTGGAGTTGTTCATGCCCCACTCGCGCGCCTTGCGGGTCATCAGATCTGCGAATGCTTCCTCGGTCCCCGCGATGTTTTCGGCGATGACGATGCATGCGTCATTGCCGGACTGGACGATGACGCCGCGCAACAGATCGTGAAGGGCGATATTAGTGTCGACCCTCACCCACATTTTTGATCCGCCCATACGCCAGGCTTTTTCACTGACGTGAAACTCATCGTTGAGCGACAGCTCGCCGGCTTTCAGTTTTTCGAAGACGATCGCGACCGTCATGAGTTTGCTCATGGAAGCGGGCGCTGTCGGCGTATCGGCGTCTTTTTCGTACAGAACTGAGCCGGTGTCGTAATCCATGATGATGGCGTATTGAGCCGGAGTCGTGATCGACTGAGCCCGGGCCGCAGAAGCGAGTGAAGCGGCGAGGACAAGGCAGGTCAGCAGTCGGGCGGCGAGAAAAGGCGAAGTCATCGGCGATTACGCTCCGGTTGTCTGATGCGTGGACGCGGGCCGAGCTTAGAACGACCCGTCGGAAATTCGCGCTTCAGCGTAGCCCGCTTCGCGCAGCGCGGCCAAGCGCGCCTCTGCGGCTAAAGCGTCTTTATATGGCCCAAGCTGCAGCAAGTAGGCGGGCTGTCCTTGACCGCTCGTCATCGAGCGAACGCGCGCAGGCCCCATGGCTGAGACGGAAAGCTGGGCGATGTCGAGGTCGGCCAGGTCAAGGAACTGCCTGACATCGATCCAGATCTCGGGCGGCGGCGCGGGCTTGAGAGGTTGAGTTGATCCGGCCGAGGCCGTCGCATCGGCTTCGCCAATGAGCTGGGCGATAATATCCGGCGATTCCGGCGAGAATTCTCCCTTTCCGGAACCTGTTTTTGGCGGCGCGGGGTTTGGCGCACGCTCGATGGTGGCGCTCATCGGAGTCGGCTTATCAGCAAGCGGCTGCGCCTTCTGGCCCGGACGAGGCGCCAGAGCGGCGAGCTCGGCGCGCCCGAGATAGCGCACGCGGACGCGCGCGAGCCCCTTCTGCTCGAATCCGAGCTCCCGGGCGGCGGCGTGCGAGAGATCGATGAGGCGGTCGCCGACGAACGGACCGCGGTCGTTGACGCGGATAACGGCGCGGCGGCCATTTTCAAGATTCTCGACTTCGACGACAGACGGCAGCGGCAGCGTCGTATGGGCCGCCGAAAGCCGGTTCTTGTCGAAACGCTCGCCGTTCGCGGTGGGGCGTCCGTCGAATTCGTCGCCGTACCAGGATGCGACGCCCACCTCGTTATAGTCAGGCTGTTCGCGCGGATAATACCAACGTCCATTCACCTGATAGGCTTGGCCGACTTTGTAATGAGGCCTGGTCCCCTCTCCGCTCAGCGGCCCGCCGCCCGGCGTCGCGCATGCGGCGAGCGTCAGCGCCGCGAACGCGGACGCAAAAATCCTTCCGCCGCTGGCCGGGACACAACGGATCATGGCGCGCCTAATGCGCGAATTTGAGCCCCTCTGCAAGCCGAGTTGGGGCTGATTTGGCCGCCCCACGCGCCTTGTTATTTCTTCCGGCGACCCTATTGTCCCGCCCGCTGGATGGGTGGCCGAGTGGTTGAAGGCACCGGTCTTGAAAACCGGCGTGGCGGCGACGTCACCGTGGGTTCGAATCCCACCCCATCCGCCAGACCGCGTTAATCTTCCGACTCCTCCACCCGAAAACGATAGGAAAGACGCAGCGATTGGTCGTTTTCCGGCGCAGGAACTTCAGGAAGCCACCCGCTCCAATCCCCGTCGGTAGAGAGAGAACGCCCGGAAAGCGGGACCAAAAACCCTTCACTCTTGTCGCGAAGAGCGATTAACAGGATGCGCCTTCCGGTCGAGGTAAAAAGCTCGACGCGGCCAGGGACGATCCAGCGCCCTTCTTCTTGCCGCGCTTGATCGAATTCGAGAGAGCCGCCCACACGCTTGCGCATGACCGGCTTGCCGGCGTGCAGCACGCCTAATTCAAGGCTTGCCTCATCTTCCGCAAAAACCGGCGGTTCAATTTGTTCCGGCGGAAAGCGCACTTCGATCGCCAGATCCAGCGGGCGGTTGCGAATTGTCGGCGGAACGTCGGCAGTGACGCGTGCAACGACCGCAACGAGCGCCAGCACGCCAAGCCCTGTCCCTAAAGACCAGAGCAATTGTCCGCCGAACCCTGCCCAGCCGAAGGCGACCGCAACCCGCGCCATAATGAGACCTATCAGAAATCCCGCCATCGCGCCGAGAAGAGACAGTCCCATTACTGCGAAACCAGCCGCGCCCTCGAAGTTTGAGACCTGATGCCATCGCACGGCGTGAAGCGACAGCCACACAGAGCCTGCCCCGCAGACCAGCGCTACGATGAGGGCCGAAAAAAATGACGACAGCCACGACATTCATGCCCCCCGGCTTTAATTGCTCATAACTCGGGCGAACCGGCCCCTTTTTCGCGGGGCGGATAGATGGGCGCCATCCGTCCGATGACGTGAGATCCTAAACCGTCATATCGCCCGACATTGCCCTCTTTGCAGGCGAAGCGGAGCTGATCGAGATCCGAAGCGGCGAATATCGTCGCCTGCAAAGCATTCAACCCGGGCGAACGCGCAGCAAGGCCAATCGCCGTGTAGGACGACCTAACCGATGAGGTTTCAGCAGCAGAAAAATCGAGCGAGTCGTGAGCGGCGTGGGTTGCATCCGCTACGTAATGGAAGGCGGATGCGATTTGGCTGGTCGCCCTGATGGGTTTGCAATCGCCGGCGCGTTTGATTGCGGGCTTTTCTGATTTCAGCCATTCGCCCGCTTCTGCGCAGCGATCAATCGCGTCGCATCCTGCTTCATACGTTTTCCTCAGGGTTTCCGGCGCGCTGGCTGGAAGCACATAGAGCGCGCGCCGGATCATGCGGGAGGCGATATAAACTTGCCCCCAGAGCGGAAGATCCTTGATGGCGTCGATTTCAAAAAGCGCGCTTCCCATGCAGATCATCGCGCTTTTTGGAATGGATCAGAACCAGTATGACTTGTTAAGCCGCTGCATGAACAAAGGCGTTGAAGTCGGCTGCATATCGATGCGCCAGTTGAGCGGCTGGCCAAGTCTCGCCTCTGCTGATTGCTCTTCGATCGCGTACTTTTCGCATTCGATCCGCACCCAGAGCTTGGCCGTGTCCGACCTGGCGGGCACACCGGCGCGAATAATCAGCTGGTTGCCCTGACGTTGCAGCATGCCGCCGGCGTTGCGGAAGAGGTTGTAGGTGGAGCCGGTCTGTTCGTTGTGCAGGCGGCCGCGGATGGAGCCGCGGCGGATCATCGTGTCTATGTCTTCGGGAATGCCGTCGGAAAAGTTTATCACCAAGGTGACATCGTACTTGGCGACAGTCCGTTCATCCTGAACCTGATAAAGGCGGGCTTCTGCAGGAGCGTAGGCAGCTTGAATTAGGCGCGCCGGTTCGATGGAGGCGTCGCGGATGAAGGCGGCCGGTTCGAGACCGGGAAGATCGTCAGCCGGTCTTGCCGATTGAAGCCCGCCAGCCATATCTGAAGGCACCGCGGTCATTAACACGGCGAGAAGGCCGAAGCCTTGGGCGAAGGCGCCCTGACGGGTGATGGGCTGGAAGTAGAAGATGGATCCTGCGCCGATAGCGAGAAGCCCTACGACGATCGCCCAAAGCGGTACGTCCCCCAAACCGAACATCCGGCTCGCCGATACAACCCATTGGTTGATCGTATAAAGCGCTGAAGCTTCGCCCTGTTGCTGGTAATCGGTGATCAGCGCCGCAACGATGCCCGCCGCGCCAGCAAGGCCAAGTCCGAATAAATCCGCAACGCCATATTCCCCCGGCGCCTTGACGCCGCGCTTCACCCCATAGGCCATGGCTCAACCCTCACGAATGCTTCCCCAGCCTCGAGCTTAACCAAAAATATGTGACAAAGGTAGGGTCGGCGGCCCAGCCCTTCTCCCGGGCTGGATACCCCAATGGTAAGCAGCCTGTCGCTCACCGAGCGGGATCCAAAGGCCGCGCACCGCCGAAATCAACGTCGAACAGGTGTTCCAGGCTGGTGCGGGGCAACCCGGCCTTTACGTAGTCATAAGGGGTCACGTTGACGGCTTTGAGGATAGCCCGCTCAAGTTGCAGTCCTTTGCCGTCACAGGTCGGGGTGACATCAAAATCGATGACGTTGACGCAAGCGAGATCCTGTTCGAAAGCGCCTATGGTCGCGAGTCCGCCGTTAGAGGCCCAGCCCAGAAGGATGCGGTTGACGCCCTCGTGCGCAACGATGAGCGCCGTCCGCCAGACGCGGCTGAGGATCAGTTTTTCGATCGCGGAGACGATACGGCGTTCGGCCGTTGCGAAGGTCTCACCGTCAGGCAAAAACGATGCGCCCGGCGCGGCCGCCGCATCGAAGCAGAAGGCGAGCCGGGCGGCCAGTTCCTCGCGGCTGCCAACGAGCAGTCGGCCGCTTTTCAGTTCTTCTATGCCCGGTTCCGCCAAGGCGGGCGGATGTCCCCTATTCCCCGAAAGTACGATTTCGGTGGTTTCTCGCGTGCGCGGCAGGCCGGAGTGCACGGCTATATCGAATGGGACATGACGGAGAGCCTCGCGGGCAGCCTGAGCCTGCCTTCGGCCCTCGGCGGTAAGGATGACTTGCCGAGGATCGAGGTTTTCCGGATCGAAATAGTCCACATGGCCATGGCGCATCAGGTAAATGCGCCGTCGTCCGGCTCCTTGCATGGCTTTTGCTCCGTGTCGCCTATAGGCGTCCGCTTAGCCAATTCCGCACTTCCTGTCGCGCCGGGAGACAATTTCTCGGCAGTCGAGGCTCGCATCGGTCAAAAGATGATGTTACCGTTTCGCAACTGGGGTTCTGGGCTAAGTCGAGGGGCAGCGGAACGGCAATGTCGTTGCGTCCGCAGATAATGTTCGCCGTCGCCTTCGCGACGCTGGCTATGGCGTACGCCGCCTGGTTCAATATCATCGTTCGGGTTGATGTCGACGCCGCCCAAAGCCGGTTCGATGTCCTGCTTGATTCACGCTCTCCGGGACGCGCTGCGCCTTATGGCGAGCGAGTGCTGAAAATGAAGCGCGAAGCGGGAACCGATGAAGAAGCTCTTGCGCCGCTGAAAGCCGATCTCGCTAAAGCCCAGATCGCCCGCCGGAACTTCTCCCGCGGCGCGTCTCTCGCCGAACAGGCGCTGTCCTCGAAATGGGCTGAAGGACTCACCGCCCGTGAAAGGGTGGAAATGGAGGACGGCCTCGCCCGCGCCCATATTTTCGCCGGGGAACTCGACAAGGCTGCAGCAATTTATTCTGCCTTTCTCGATCTGGCCGGCGACGAGGCGGCGCGCAGCGAAAGCGAAGAGGTCGAATCGCTTGAGGCCTACTACGCATCCCGGATAGAGGCTGCAGGCGATCTTTTCGCCGAGAGCCTGAAACCCACCGGCGGTGGAGACTTGTTCCAGGGATCACGGGAGGCGCGGCTCGCAGCGGCCAGTCAACTCGCCTCGCTCGGCGCCTTTTATGCGATGAGATCAGACGGCCTG
The DNA here is from genome assembly GCA_036337175.1 of Pseudomonadota bacterium. Classification (GTDB taxonomy): domain Bacteria; phylum Pseudomonadota; class Alphaproteobacteria; order Caulobacterales; family Parvularculaceae; genus Amphiplicatus. Next base: position 262,604 of record JAYZEQ010000004.1, on the reverse strand, counting down.
TACGCTGCCGCGGGCGTTCTTTCAGCCGCTTTCGACATCCGAAAGGAAATCCTCGGCGCCGACAATCAGGGTACAGTTCAAATCGCGCTGATCCTGGGACCCGTCTACGCCGAAATGGGCCGCCTCAACGACGCCGAAAAACTTTACCTCGACGCTTTTCACGCTCAGGAAAAAGTCAAGGGTTCCAACAGTCCCGACCTCAGCCTCTATATCAAGCTTCTCGCCGGTATATACGAGCGTCAGGGTCGCGCTACGGAAGCGCAGGCGCTTTACGAACATATGCGGTCGCTTTTCCGCGATGCTTTCGGCGCGCAGCGCTACTCCGCCAATCGAGCGCGGGACCGGCGGCTGGATATCGACCGGCCCGTATCCCAGTATTTTGTGCTCCCTGCCAATTATGCGCCGGTCGATCTTGTCTCCGCCGCCGACTTCTCAGTGCCGCTCAGCAAGAACGCCGACCTCGATGAGATGAAGCTCCGCCGCGCCGCCGACGAAGGCGCCGATCCGCGTGAAGCAAACCTTCCCGCCCGGCTCGCTCAGTTGATCTCTTTGTGCCGCGGCGAGTCCGGCGAACGCGTGACTTTGCGTTCAGGGTATCGCGCTTATACGACTCAAAAGGATCTTTATTCGAGGATTGGATACAAGGGCACGGTTACGCCTCCTGGAATGTCCGAACACCAGCTCGGCCTCGCCGCCGACATCGACGTCGATGGACGCCTGATGAGAAAAAGCGACGCCACCTATCAGTGCTTCGAAGAGAACGCTTTCCGGTTCGGTTTCATTCTCTCCTACCCGCCGGGTAACGATTACCTTCCCGGCGTTGACAGCTACGAGCCGTGGCACTGGCGCTATGTCGGCATTTCGACGGCCCAGCTTTACCGTGAGGCCGGACCCGATAACAAACCGCAGGAGTTCCTCGCGTCGCTTCCCTGTTATCGCGAACGAGCCGCCTCCGGCGGATTCGCTACCGCCGGGGAAGCGGATATATGTCTCGCCGAGCCTGCTATAGTCGCCGCGTCGGCGAAGGCGGCGACCGGCTCGCAACTCGCGAGCGAAAACGCCAAAGCGGCCCGCAAATTGAATAATCGCGTGCAAGGCGCCGGGTCTCCCTAGATGGCATGACTTTCCTCCGCGCCGACGAGGAAGCGGCGACGGATGACCCATTTCGACATCAAATCGGCCCGGGCGCGCATAGCTTGGCTCTCTCCGGATGAAACCGGGAGGGAACGCGCCCGCCCGTTGTTCGAGACCGCGGGATACGCCCTCGTAGACGTCGATAGCGCTTTGCCTCCCGACGTCGCGGTGGTTGACCTGCGCGCGCATCGCCTTTCAGCCAAGGCGGCTAAAACGCTTGCGCAACTCACGCGTCAGGCGGCTCCCGATTGCGGCCTCGTTTACATTGCGCCGTTCACGTTGTCGGCGACCGAGCGCGCGCATTTAAGACGTACGGGCGATCTCGTACTGGCCGGCGAGGATATCGCCAATGCAGTCGACGCATGTCGCCACAGAATACGTCTGCGCAATATTGCGGAAGAGGCTGGCGAAAGACTGAAAAGCATCGCCGCATCGACCCGTCTGTCGGAATTTCCGCCCATAGAAACCTCGAATGCGGCGCCCTCCGTCTTGGTCGCCGGCGCGCCCGGCCCTTCGTCGCTTGCCGCATTGTCGGCTGCGGAAGCCATTTCAGACCGTGTCTTTGGCGCGTTGTCGGCCGCCCAGGCAATGCATGCGCTGGAAACCGGGGGATTCGACTGCGCCGTCTTCATTCCCCGGAATGAAGGCGATCCTCTGATGGGCCTCGCTCGCTCTATGCGGCGACACAGAAAGTTTCAGGATCTGCCGCTCATCGTCATTGGCGGGGACGGATTCGAAACGCGCAATCGCAGATACAGCAGCGCCTATATTGCGGACACGCTTCTTGAGCGGCATGTGAGTGAAGACTTGGGCGCTCGCATCATATCGGTGAGCCGCCGCGCCCGGCTGGCGGCGGCGATGCGTCGCTTTCTATCCGCCTGTTCGGGCGACGGCGTGCGCGATAAGGCGTCCGGGGTCTTCGCGCCAGCATTTTTCGCCATGCATGCAGAGCGTGTTTTCACCCGCGCAGACCAGACCAGGCGACCATTGTCAGTAGTCGGCGTAAGATTGTCTCCGGCGGCGCGGGACGACAGCGAAACGCGCGCCTCGCGCACGCTGACCGATGCAGCGCGTCTTATCAATCGCGTTACCCGGCCGGAAGATTTTGTCGCGCGTCTCACTTCGGACACGTTCGTCATTCTGATGCCGGCGACTGTCGAAGCCGACGCTGGCGTCGCCGCCCGGCGCGTATCGGGCGTCATCGCCAACACCATGTTTCGCACCAAGGGCGAAAACTATTCGTTCGCGGTGGCCGCCGCGACGGCGTCTGTCCAGCGTGAACGTCGCGGCCGCGTCGATGAAACGGTCGCGCGCGTATTCGCCGCCCTCAACCAAGCGACGCCGAAAACGGCGGAGCGCTGAAAGACGCTACGCCGCTTCGAGCGCTATTTCTTCGAGAATGGAAACGATCTTCCTGCATCCCTTAAGACGCAGGCGTTCGTCCGGCCACTCCTGCTTGAAGACTATTTTTTGATCGGGTCGCAGTTTCACATCATAAGGCGAGGAAGAAATGTACGCGACAAGCCCCGCCGGGTTGGCGAAGCTGTCGTTGCGAAAAGAGATCACCGCGCCTTTCGGTCCTGCATCGACCTTGGCGATCCCGGCGCGGCGGCATACGCTCTTTATGGCGACGATCTGCAACAGATGTTCGACTTCCGCCGGAAGAGGGCCGAAACGGTCGATCAATTCGGCCGCGAACGCTTCCATGTCGCCCTGCTCGGTGATGTCCCCAAGGCGACGGTAAAGCCCCATGCGAACGTTGAGATCCGAGACGTAATCGTCCGGGATCAGAACCGAAGCCCCGATATTGATCTGAGGCGACCACACATCCTCGCCCGCTGTGGCGCCTTCCCTGAGTTCGGCGACCGCTTCCTCCAGCATATGCTGGTACAGTTCGACGCCGACTTCCTTGACATGGCCTGACTGTTCTTCGCCGAGCAAGTTGCCTGCGCCGCGAATATCAAGGTCGTGTGAGGCGAGCGTAAAGCCCGCGCCAAGCGTATCGAGCGACTGCATGACTTTCAGGCGCCTGTCTGCGCCGGGCGTCAGGGCGGTCCGTGGAGACGTCGTCAGGTAGGCGTAGGCCCGCAACTTCGCCCGCCCTACTCTGCCCCGAAGCTGATACAACTGTGCAAGCCCGAAGCGGTCCGAATGGTGCACGATCAACGTGTTCGCTGTCGGAATGTCGAGACCGGATTCGATGATTGTAGTGGATACGAGCACTTCGAACTTGCCCTCGTAGAAGGCGTTCATGATGTCTTCAAGCTCGCCGCCTGGCATCTGGCCGTGCGCAACCTTGAAGCGCACCTCGGGCACATGCTCGGTCAGGAACTCAGCGATGCCGTCGAGATCGGCGATCCGCGGCGCGACGTAAAAACTCTGCCCGCCCCGATAATGCTCCCGCAACAACGTTTCGCGCGCGACCACAGGGTCGAATGGTCCGACCGTAGTGCGCACCGCCAGCCTGTCCACGGGGGGCGTCGCGATCAGCGACAAATCGCGGATGCCGCTCATGGCGAGCTGCAGCGTGCGAGGGATCGGCGTCGCAGTGAGCGTCAGAACATGAGTGTCGGAGCGATATTCTTTGAGGCGTTCCTTGTGTTTGACGCCGAAATGCTGCTCCTCGTCGATGATCAGCATCCCGAGATCGCGGAACTTGATCGATTTCGCCAGCAACGCATGAGTGCCGACGACGATGTCGACCTCGCCGCTCGCTAGCCCGTCGCGGATTTTTTCAGCATCTGAGGCGCTGACGAGCCGCGAGAGCGGCGCAATTTTCACAGGAAAGCCTTTGAACCGGTCGGTGAAGTTCTTGTAATGCTGGCGGGCGAGGAGCGTTGTCGGTGCGATTACGGCGACCTGCCTCCCCGTCATGGCGACGATGAAGGCGGCGCGCAGGGCGACTTCCGTTTTGCCGAAACCCACATCGCCGCAGATCAGCCGGTCCATCGGTCTGCCCTTGGCGAGATCCTCGATGACGTCGGCTATTGCGTTTTCCTGGTCTTCGGTTTCAGCGTAGGGGAAGCGGGCGCAGAATTCCGCATAGACGCCCTCCTGCGGATTGATGATGTCCGCCGCATGCATTTCACGTTTCGCTGCGATGGCGATGAGCTGCTCGGCGAGCATCTTGATGCGGGCGCGCATCTTCGACTTGCGCCCTTGCCAACCTGCGCCGCCGAGTTTGTCGAGCGGCGCGTTCGGATCGTCAGAGCCGAAGCGAGATAGAAGCTCGATGTTCTCGACAGGAAGAAACAGTCGGTCGCCGCCGGCGTATTCAAGCTGCAGGCAGTCATGCGGCGCACCCTGAATGTCGAGTGTCTTGAGACCCGCATAACGCGCGACGCCGTGATCGACATGCACCACAAGGTCGCCGACGAGAAGACTCGACGCCTCAGTAAGAAAATTCTCAGCCCGTTTCTTGCGCCCTCGCCGGACAAGACGGTCGCCGAGAATGTCCTGTTCCGAGATGAAGGCGACATCCGGCGTCGTGAAGCCTGTTTCGAGTCCGAGCACGACAACCGAAACGGCGTTCGCTTTGGCGCGCGCCGCCTCCGCCCATCCGGCCATACGTTGGATGCCGCGAACGTTATGATCGGAGAGGACGCCGGCCATGCGGTCTGCGGAGCCTTCAGTCCAACACGCGAGAAGGACGCGCCGGTTGTCCCCGCGCAGGGCGTCGATATGTTCGCGAACCGCGTCGAAGACGTTTACTTTTTCCGCCGCCCTCTCCGCCGCAAAACTCCTCCCGACCTTCGCGCCGAAGTCGAAGGCGCGCCGTCCCTCCGGCGGCGCAAACGGCGACAAACGGCGCAGATCGACGGCGGCGAGCTGAGCGCCCCACTCGTCGGTAGAGAGATACAGCGCCGACGGCTTAAGCGCCCTATACGCCGGCGCTGAAAATTCACTGTCGCGCGGCCGGCGCTCGCTGGCGTCTTCGGCGCGTGCCGCATAATAGTCCTCAATGGACTTCAGACGTTCTTCGACTGCTTCCTCCGCCAGGTGATCGAGAAACACCTGACCCTCGCCAATGAAGTCGAACACCGTTTCGACGCGTTCGTAAAATAACGGTAGCCAGTGCTCCATCCCTGCATATTTCCGTCCCGCAGAGACAGCTTCGTAAACAGGATCGTCGACGGCGCCGCCGAACGCCGTTCGAAATCCCGCTCGAAACCGGTGAATAGTCTCATCCGTGAGCAGAATTTCCGTAGCGGCTGCAAGATCGACGCTTTGAAGCTGCCGGGTCGTCAACTGGGTCGCCGGGTCGAACGCGCGCACCGTCTCCAACGTGTCGCCGAAGAAGTCGAGCCGAATAGGTTCATCTGCGCCTGGAGGAAAGAGATCGACCAGGCCGCCCCTCACCGCAAATTCGCCTGGCTCTCGTACCGTAGAGGCGCGCGCATAGCCATTGGCGCTGAGGAAAGCGTTGAGATCCTTCATCGCAACTGTCGAACCGGCGCGAGCCGCGAACGCCGCCGCCGCAATGACCTCCTTCGGCGCGGTGCGTTGGGTGACCGCATTCACTGTCGTCGTGACGATCAGGGGGGACTTTCCGCCATAACGAGCGAGGAGCGCCAACGCCGCCATACGCGCGGCCGAGACGGCTGCGGAGGGCGAAACACGGTCATAGGGAAGGCAATCCCACGCGGGAAATTCGACGATCGGAATATCGGCGGCGAAAAACTTCAGCGCCTCGGTCATTGCTGCGGCGCGCGAGCCGTCGCGGGCGACATGCAGCACGAGCCCCTTTCGTACGCGCGCGGCGGTGGCGACGGCCATGGCGTCCGCCCCCTCGGGGGCTCCGTAAACATCGATCGCCCCGCGCGTCGTCCAGGCCTCATCGGCGCCGATAACGGCGCTGGCCGATACCATTGTCATGGAATACGAAGCCTCAACTCTGCAAACCGGAAAACGCCTATCGCGCGACCGCCGGATTTGGCGGTCGCGTTAGCGCGCGACAGGTAGCCCTGCCCTCGCCGGATTACAACCGGCGAGACGTTCAGGGAGCCGTGATCGCGGATATGTCGAAGGCGCGCAGCAGCTCGAAAACAGGTCCGGCGACGCCGTCAGGAGGTTCCGCCGCGCCGGTAGCCCAAGCGAAAAGGTCGTGGTCGGGAAAGCCGAGCAATCTCTCGAACTCGTCGAGGTCAGTCTCGCCCATGCCAGCAAGATGCGCCGCCGCAAAACCGCCGATCAGAAGGTCGGCTTCCTTGAAACCGCGATATTGCGCCTGATAGAGAAGGCGCTTGCGGCGGATAAAAGAGGAGACGCTCACCGTCCCTAGATAGCCGCTTTTCCCTGGCTTAGACAACGCCCGCAAAACCGACGATAAGCGCATATCCATGCGGCCCGATGTTCTGAACCCCCTGTTCGCCGATGTGACTGCCTTGCCCAAGGTGGGGCCGAAGCTGGCGCTCCTGATTTCGAAAGCGGCCGGCCCGCGCGTGGTCGATGTTCTGTTCCAGCCGCCCACAGGTTTTATAGACCGAAGCGCCCGTCCCAAGCTCGCAGATGCTCCCTTCGGCCAGCTCGCCACGGTCGAGGTGACTGTAGACCGTCACGACCCGCCGCGCCTGAAGCGCCTCCCCTACCGGGTCATCGTCTCCGACGAGACAGGCTTCATGACCCTGGTGTTTTTTCACGCGCGCGAAGACTACCTGAAAAAGGCCCTGCCTGAGGGAGCAAAACGCATCGTCAGCGGCCGCATTGAAGAGTACAGCGGCGGCCGACAAATGACGCATCCGGATCATATCGTCGATCCGGCGGACATCGGCGCGTTGCCGCTTATCGAGCCGGTCTATCCTCTCACCGCCGGTCTTTCCAATAATGTGTTCCGCCGCGCCGTCGCCGGCGCTCTTGAGCGGGCGCCCCTGCTGCCGGAATGGCAGGATCCAACATGGTTGAAAAAGCAGCGGTGGCCGAGCTGGCGCGAGGCTTTGCGGCTCCTCCATACGCCGCAATCCGCGCACGGCGTTTCGACAGGCGATCGTGCGCGCCAGCGTCTCGCCTATGATGAGTTGCTGGCGAACCAGCTTGCGCTCATGCTGATCCGTCGGGTGAGGATGAAGGCGACTGGCCGAGCAATAAAAGGCGACGGTCGGTTGAGAAAGAAAGCATTGGCCGCCCTGCCCTTTGCGTTAACGGGAGACCAGAAAAAGGCGCTCAAGGAGATTTTCGCCGACATGGAGGCGAACGAGCGCATGGTGCGCCTTGTCCAGGGCGATGTCGGTTCGGGAAAAACGATAGTCGCCCTGTTTGCAATGCTCAACGCCGTTGAGACGGGCGCGCAGGCGGCGATCATGGCCCCGACCGAGATACTCGCCCGGCAACATCTCGAATCGATGGCGCCGCTATGTGCCGCTGCGGGAGTTACGATTGATATTCTGACCGGCCGCGACAAGGGCGAGGCCCGATATGAAAAGCTAGCTCGTCTTTCACGCGGAGATATCGATATTCTCGTGGGCACGCACGCCATCTTTCAGGAAACGGTCGGCTTCAAGGATCTGGCCTTCATCGTCGTTGACGAGCAGCATCGCTTCGGCGTGCATCAACGCCTGGCGTTAGCTGAGAAAGGTCCGCGTCCCGACATGTTGGTGATGACGGCCACGCCCATTCCGCGCACGCTTGCTCTCACGGCTTACGGGGACATGGAGGCCAGCGCCATTCGGAAAAAGCCGCCGGGCCGCAAGCCTGTCGCTACGCGGACTATTCCGATTGAGCGCCTTGAGGAGGTCGCCGCCGCCGTACGCCGCGCAGCCAACGCCGGCGAACAGATATACTGGGTTTGTCCGCTTGTGGAGGAATCGGAAGCGATCGACCTGATGGCGGCGCAGGAGCGTTTCGCCGAGCTGCAACCCTATTTCGGCGACCGGGTCGGTCTGGTGCACGGCCGCATGTCTCCGGCGGAAAAAGACGCCGTGATGGAACGGTTCGTCGAGGGACGGCTTTCGGTGCTTGTCGCCACGACCGTCATCGAGGTTGGCGTCAACGTTCCGAACGCCACCGTGATGGTCATCGAACACGCCGAAAATTTCGGTCTGGCGCAGCTTCACCAGCTTCGCGGCCGGGTCGGACGCGGCGACAAGCCTTCGACGTGTCTCCTCCTCTATAAAGGACCGCTCGGCGAGACCGCGACGGCGAGACTCAAAATCCTTCGCGAAACGGAGGACGGCTTCCGCATCGCAGAGGAGGATTTGCGTCTGAGAGGGGCGGGTGATCTGCTCGGCGCGGCGCAATCGGGATTCCCGCTGTTCTATCTGGCCGATCTCGCCGCCCACGGCGATCTTCTCGCCGCGGCGCGCGACGACGCCAAGCTGATCGTCGAGAAGGACCCCGACCTGAAAACCGCGCGCGGCGCGGCGCTGAGAATATTGCTTTACCTGTTCAGCCGCGATGATGCGGTGAAGTTGTTGCGAGCCGGCTGACTATTCGTTCCTGATGCGGAACAGCGGTCGGCGCGGCTTTTTCTCCGGTTGCGCCTTGGCGGCGAGTTCCTGCAACTGCTTCACGGCGTCGCTGGGATCGTCGAATTCCGGCACGACGAGCCCGAGTGAGAACACAACTTTTGCGGCGTCTTCAACGCTCATAGTGAGCGGTTTCATCTTCGAACGCGGCAGGAAAAGAAGAAAACCGGAGGTCGGGTTCGGCACCGTCGGCACAAACACGCTGACGGGGTCGTCGAATTCATCGCTGAGGACGCTTTTTACTTCGCCTTTCGTTGCGCCTATGACGAAGGCGATAGCCCAGCGTCCTGGGCTCGGATATTCGATCAGCGCCACTTCCTTGAAGGAGCGCTCGGACTGCTGCAACGCTGTCTCGAAGACATTTTTGAAAAACTTGTAGACGGAACGGACGATCGGCATCGCCTCGAACAGTTCTTCGCCGGCGCGGATGAAGGCGCGCCCGATAAAGTTTTTGGCGAAAGCGCCGAGCAGGACGATAGCGATGATGGCGACGAGCACCCCAAAGCCGGGGATAGCGCGGGTGATGGCTTCGATGCTGCTGTCGCCGCCGGGAATCGCTCGCTTCACGAATGTATCGAGTTTCGCCATCGGCCCGGTTACGAACCAGTAGACGATGGCGACGGTGATGCCGATGGGCGCGACAACGACAATCCCCGCGAGAAAACTCGAGCGGAGATTTCCGAAAAAGCTCTGCTTTGGCGCGCGGATCAGAGGCGCGTCCATGGTGCGAGGCTTCTCGTCTTTGTCTTTTTCAGGCGGCTTGTCGTCGTTCATCGTCCCCTCGCGGGCGGCCTATAAGCTTCGCAATGTTCATCCGGCGAGGCGTGACAGATGCGGATTCGCCGATTATTCGATAGTTACCGCCAGCCGGTAGCGAGCGCTCGATATCAGCCCGGCGACGGTTTCGCCATGGTTAAAGCTGTGCATTCGAATAAGGCGGTAAAAGGGGCGGAGATGCGCAAAAGCAGGGCGTGCGATCAGTGCGCATGAAGCTGCAGGCGACTATTTTAGCCGTTTTGGGCGGTTTTCTCGTCCTTTGTGGCCTAGGCGCTTTTTTCTTTCAGGACGCCCTTTCGCGCTGGCGGCTCAGTCCCACGATCCCGTTTCAGGTGGCCGCTCCCCCGCCGCCGCCCGAATACGGAAGTCGCGATGCGTGGGCGTTGTGGCCAGAAAACAGGGATGGCGAAGCCGCAGCGGATGTCTTTTACGTCCACTCGACCACCTACTATTCGAAGGATGCTTGGAACGCGCCTGTCGATGACGGAGCGGCGAACGCCGTACTTGAGAATGTCGCGGCGCCGAACGAGGCTGGTCCCTTCGTCAATATCGGTCCTCTTTATGGGCCGCGATATCGCCAGGCGACGTTGTTCGCCTTCTTCACCCACAAGTTCGACGGCGTCGCGGCGCGCCGTCTCGCTTATCGCGACGTGCGCCGGGCTTTCGAGCGTTTCCTCGCCGAAACCGACGGCGAGCGGCCGATACTGTTGGTTGGCTACGGGCAAGGCGGACTACATGTGCTCGGCCTGCTGGAGGACTATTTTCAGCGGAGCAAGGCCCTGCGGAAACGGCTCGCCGTCGCTTACGTCATCGGCCAGGCTGTTCCGCTCGACCTTTTCAAAGGACCGCTGGCGCAAACGCCGCCCTGCCGCTCGCCTGAAGAAACGCGCTGCATAGTCGCATATACCGATCTCGAACCCCGTTTTAGTGAGGAAATGCGCCGCGCTCGTGATCGCTCTATGACTTGGACCGAAGGCGGCGACCTGAGGTCTACGAAGGGACGACCGCTGCTCTGCATCAATCCTTTAAGCTGGACCGAGGCCGTAGAGTATATCGGTCCCGAGAATCATCAGGGCGCCGCATCGGCGACGGGCCTCAGGCTCGGCGAACCCCCGCCCCCTGTCGTAAGGGCGGTCGGCGCGCAGTGCGTCGACGGCATTCTCGCAGTCGACCGTCCGAAGCAGAATTTCCTTCGTCGCCACGCTTGGTTCGGCGCGAAATGGCGGACGCCGCATTTCAACCTGTTCTACGCTGATCTGGCCGAGGATGCGAAACGGCGCGCCGGGTCTGTGGCGGCGCTGATCGAACATGAATATCGTTACCTTGAGCCTATCGACGGGGCGGTTGAAATCCAGGACAGCCCCATCAATAAGGTGCCGAATCCTTAGGCCGTTTCTTCAACCAGCTGCTGGAACACCCGATGAAGCCTGTCCGTAAAATCGTCATCCCCGTGGCCGGTCTCGGCACTCGCGTGCTCCCCGCCACAAAGTCCATACCGAAAGAGCTGTTACCGGTCGTTGATCGACCCTTGATAGATTATGTGGTCGCGGAAGCGCGCGAGGCCGGCATCGAACAGGTGATCCTTGTCACCGGACGCGGCAAGAGCGCGATCGAAGACTATTTCGACCATGCCTTCGAGCTCGAAGCGACGCTGGCGCAGAAGTCCAAGGATGCGCTTTTGAAGGAAGTGCTCGCCGGAGTCCCGAGAGCCGGAACAATCGCTTACACGCGCCAGCAGGCTCCTCTAGGCCTCGGTCACGCTGTGTGGTGCGCGCGCGAGCTTGTCGGCGACGAGCCGTTCGCCGTTTCTCTGCCGGACGAGATCGTTCCGAGCCGGCCCGGGTTTTTGAAGCAAATGGTCGACGCTTACTCGGCCACCGGCGGAAACATGGTTGCTGTCGAAGAAGTCGATCGCTCCGAGACCAGCAAATATGGCGTCATCGCTCCGAAAACCCGTAAAGGGAATCTCATCGAGATGACGGGCATGGTGGAAAAGCCGAAGCCTGTAGACGCGCCTTCCAACTTCCGCATCATCGGCCGCTATATCCTGCAGCCGGAGATTTTCGGTCTGCTTGAGAAACAGGAGAAAGGGGCTGGCGGTGAAATCCAGCTTACTGACTCGATGAACAGGCTGAATAGCGAACAGGTGTTTCACGCCTGTGTTTGCGAGGGTGTTATCCACGATTGCGGATCGAAACTCGGCTGGTTGCAGGCGAATGTCGATCTGGGCCTGAAAACGCCGGAGTTCTCAGAAGCGTTCAGGAAGTACGTTCAAGAAAAATTAAGCTGACGCTCTAGCCCGTTCAGCGTTTGCGGCGCAGGAGCGAACCCACCAGGGATTTCGGAACCGACGCCGCTTCCCTGGCCGCGCTCAGCGTCTTGTCCTCGAGCGGCGTGGAATCGTTAGCTGCATCGGACGACGGCGCGCGATCCGCATCAATGTTTGCTTCGGAGCCGAGAAGCATCGGTTTTTCGCTCGCAGCCTCGACCGGTTCCGATCTGACGGGGCTAGCCGCCAGCCGCTTGGTCGAAAGCTCAACCTGCGCAGTGAGATGACGCATCTCGACGGCGATATCTTTCGCCGAGAGGAAATGCGCCTCCGCTTCGCTCCGGGCTTTTCGTGCGGCGCCGGCGGCGCGGAACGCCATGACGCACATCACCATACTGGCGAGAAACAAAATAGTCGCTGCGCTCATCATGAGGACCTGGGCGAGGAAAAAGTCCTCCGCCACCAGCTCTCCCAAGCCGATCCTCGCCAATAATTCTTCGAACGCCATGTTCCCCGCCGCCCCCTGCTGCACGAAACAGTTTAACCATTGGGCCCAGTCCGGTCTACTGGCCGCGGAAACACGCCATCGTGGAGACGCAACCGATCATCGTTTGGCTGCGCCGGGACCTCCGGCTCGCTGACAATCCCGCCATGCACGCGGCGCGGGAGTCGGGCGCTCCTGTCGTTCCAGTGTTTGTATTCGATGAAGAAGAGGCCTTCGCGCCGGGGGGCGCAGCGAAATGGTGGCTGCACCGTTCGCTCCGGGCGCTCTCCGTTGACCTTACGGCGGCCGGCTCGCGGCTCGTTCTGCGGCGGGGACGCGGCGCGGAAACGGTGGCGGAAATCGCCCGCTCCTTAAACGCATCGGCCGTTTTCTGGAACCGCCGCTACGCGCCGGCTCATGTCGCCGCCGACAAAAAGCTCAAGGCCGATCTGACGGCGGCCGGCGTTGAAGCGAAGTCCTTCAGCGCGGCGTTGTTACGGGAGCCGTGGGAAGTCGAGACTAAAGCCGGCGCTCCGTTCCGCGTTTACTCGCCCTTCTGGAAAGTGCTGCGCGCCGCCGGTCCGAGTCGCGAAGCTCGGCCCAGCCTCAGAAAGATCAGGGGACTCCCCAAATCACCGTTTACGGAGGATCTGGACAGCTGGGGCTTGCAACCCGTTCATCCAGACTGGGCGTGGGAATTCGCCGAAGTCTGGCGGCCCGGCGAGGCCGGGGCGCATGAAGCGCTGAAAGCCTTTCTCGACGAGACCGCGGAATATTACGCGCGCGACCGCGACCGCCCAGACAGGGAGGCGACATCGCGTCTTTCCCCTCACCTCGCTTTCGGAGAAATCTCGCCGTTGCAGGTCTGGCGAGCGACGCACGCGAGGATTGAAGCCGGCGAGCTGGACAGAGAGGTGGGCGAGAAGTTTTTGTCCGAGATCGGCTGGCGCGAGTTTTCCTATCACCTCCTTTATTTCAATGAAGGCCTTGAAGCGGCGCCGCTTCGCGCTGAGTTCGCCGCCTTGCCGTGGCGAAAGGACAAGAAGGGCTTCGCCGCATGGACGAAGGGAGAAACGGGATTTCCTGTCGTCGACGCCGGTATGCGCCAGCTATGGCGCACCGGCTGGATGCATAATCGCGTGCGGATGCTTGTCGCGAGTTTCCTGGTCAAGGATTTGCTTATTCCTTGGCAGGACGGCGCAAGCTGGTTCTGGGACACGCTCGTCGATGCCGATCCCGCTAACAATTCCGCGAGTTGGCAGTGGGTCGCCGGCTGCGGCGCTGACGCCGCCCCATTCTTCCGCATCTTCAACCCTGTAACCCAGGGTGAGAAGTTCGATCCGCACGGCGCTTATGTCAGACGATTCGTTCTCGAGCTTTCGCAAGCCCCCGACAAGTTCATTCATAAACCGTGGGAAGCGCCTAAAGACGATCTAGCCAGTGTTGGCGTAACGCTTGGCAAAACCTATCCGGCGCGCATTGTCGACCATGCCTTCGCCCGAACGCGTGCGCTGGAGGCGTTCCGGTCGATAAGGAAGGACTGATTATGCGGCTCCGCCGACCTGCGCGCGGTTGATGATGGCGGCCCGATCGATGCTCGGTGGAATGGCGCCGTAAATAAGCGAACGCTGGTCAGGATCCAGTCGCGCCGCGCAATATCCGTCAAACACATGATCGGGCGCAAAGCGCCAAAGCGATGTCGCCGACAGCACAAGCGCAAGGGCTTCTGCGAAGGCGCGAGCGGACGATTCGGATAACGCGCCCGGTTCGAACCATTTCTCAAGTGCGCGCAAATGCGCATCGTAGGCTCTGTTCGCGCCGCGTGCGGTCGCAAGCTCGGCGCGGATCGCTTCGATGCTTGCCGGCTCGCGCGCGATGGCCCGGAGAATGTCGAGCGCGATGATGTTGCCGGAGCCTTCCCATATCGCGTTTAAAGGCGCCTGTCGGTAAAGGCGAGGCATGGCGCTTTCCTCGACGAACCCGGCGCCGCCGAGGCATTCCATCGCCTCGTTGACGAACGCTGGCTGACGTTTGCAGATCCAGTATTTCGCAATGGGTGTAGCAAGGCGCATGAACGCCGCTTCCTTCTCGTTCCCTTGAGCGTTGTCAAACGATTGGGCGACGCGAAACGCCAACGCGGTTGCAGCTTCGCTCTCAATCACAAGATCTGCGAGAACGCTCGCCATCGCCGGCTGGTCGATTAATTTCTTCTGAAAGGCGCTTCTGTGAGCCGCGTGCCAAAGCGCCTGCGTGAGCGCGGCGCGCATGCCCGCTGCGGAACCGACCAGGCAATCAAGGCGCGTATGCTGCACCATGTCGATAATGGTTCTGACGCCCCTTCCCTCTTCCCCGACACGGCGGGCGTAGGCGCCGTGATACTCGATTTCGGAAGAGGCGTTGGAGCGGTCGCCGAGTTTGTCCTTGAGGCGCATGATGTGCATGGCGTTGCGGGTTCCATCGGGACGCCAGCGCGGAACGATGAAACAGGTGAGTCCGGCATCGGTTTGCGCAAGAGTCAGGAAGGCGTCGCACATCGGCGCCGAACAGAACCACTTGTGGCCTACGAGGCGGTATTCGTTATCACCGACGTGCTCCGCACGCGTTGTGTTGGCCCGCACATCGGACCCGCCCTGTTTTTCGGTCATCGCCATGCCCATGGTCGACGCGCGCTTCCCAGAGGCGGGTATGAACCGCTGGTCGTAGGCTTCGGTGGTGACCCGAGGCGTCCATTCGGCGGCGATGTCAGGTTGGTGTCGAAGCGCCGGAACAACCGCATAGGTCATGGACATCGGGCAGCATGTACCGCCGTCCGGCTGCATCATAAGGAACATCAGCGCCGAGTGCAGAACATGCCCGCCGCTCTCAACGTTCCACGCCGCCGCTGAGACGCCAGCGGAGAGACCGAGGTCCATCAGGCGGTGATAGGCCGGATGAAACTCCACTTCATCGAGCCGGTGGCCGTAACGGTCGAAGCTTTTTAGTTGCGGCGGGTTGCGGTTCGCCTGAACGCCCCACTCGATCACTTCCGCCGACCCGCAGCATTCGCCGAATGAGGAAAGCCGCCCGAGATGCGCGGCTCCGCCGGCTTTTCCGACTGCGTCTGTCAGGGCGGCGTCGGCCGAAAAGATGTTTACATTCTCGAAAGGCGGCGGCTGGTTTGCGACATCGTGTGTTTCGAGCGTGTTTTGCGGACGGAAAGCTGACATTCGAAGACTCCGGAAGTTCGGCGTCACTTTGGTCGGGCGATTGCGCGATTGCAACGAGATGTGGCGCCGGGGGATCGGTCTCCTGCTTGTGATGTTGCAACGCGAAAAGGGCCGCGAACATGTGGAAACGTTGATTGGCAAGCGATTGATTATTTGCCTACAATCCCATTCATGACTGAGACGACGCACGTTCCGACGAACGCCGTCATCGTCACGGCGGACAATCGCGACCGACTGCTCGCGAAGGAGCCTGTCTTTTTCCGTCTCGCCTGCAATCTCGCCGCCAAAATCAAATATGGCGCGCTGGTTTTCGTTCTGCCGGACGGCAAAGCGCTAAAGTTTGTCGGCGAGGAGGAAACCGGCTCTGTCGGCGTCATCCTCGTGAAGGATTACGCTTTCGCCAGGCGCACTATTCTGCGCGGCGACATCGGGTTTTTCGAAAGCTTCGCGGACGATCAATGGGACTCGCCCTCAATCGCCGATTGTCTCTATATCTTTGCAAGAAATGCGGACTATGTGCGGGAGGCTTTCCTCGGCTCGCCGCTCGTCGCCTGGATCGACTACGTCAAGCATCTCTTTAACAGCAACACGAAATCGGGCGCTCGCCGCAACATTCACTACCACTACGACCTCGGCAACGCCTTCTATGAAAAGTGGCTTGATCCGACGATGACCTATTCATCGGCGCGCTATCCGACGCCGGCGGCGGATCTTTCCGTCGCGCAGACCAACAAATACCGCACTCTGGCGACGGCGATGGAATTGCGTCCCGGAGAGCGTGTGCTTGAAATTGGATCCGGCTGGGGAGGGTTTGCGGAATTCGCGGCAAGGGACATCGGCGCGCAAATCACCGGCGTCACTATTTCGAAAGAGCAGTTCGACTACGCCTGCCAGCGCATTCAACGGGAAGGACTCAACGAAAGGGTCCGTTTCGAGCTTCGCGATTACCGGGACGTAGACGGACAGTTCGACAAGATCGCCTCGATCGAAATGTTCGAAGCCGTAGGCGAGAAGTACTGGCCCACCTATTTCAACAAGGTCCGCGATGCTCTGAAACCCGGGGGCGTCGCCGGACTTCAGATCATCACTATTGCAGACCGGTTCTTCGACACCTATCGCCGCTCAGCCGACTTTATTCAGCGCTTTGTGTTTCCGGGCGGAATGCTGCCAAGCCCCTCGGTCCTCAAGGATCAGGTCGAACGCGCCGGCCTGGTATGGCGCGCCGCATCCTCTTTTGGCGCGGACTACGCGCGCACGCTCAATGAGTGGCACCGGCGTTTCCTCGCCGCCTGGGAAGATATACGCCCTATGGGATTCGACGATCGCTTCAAGAAGCTATGGCGCTTTTACCTCGGCTACTGCGAGGCCGGCTTCCGCGCGCAGACCACGGACGTCTGTCAGGTTTCCGCCGCCCGCGCTTGATTTCACCGGCCTTTGATTAGACGGACTACGGCAAGCATTAGCCAAGCTGTGGTTGCCGTATTCACACATGCGTTTTTCGACTCACGAAGAGCCTTTTGCGGCGTTCCGCGACTTGCGGACCGACCTTTCGCGCGCTTTATCGGAGAACGCCCTTACGGGCCAGGTTCGGAGAGGTCGATGCAGGTTCATGAGAACGCCCTTCAGGCGATCGGAAAAACGCCGCTGATCAAACTAAGGCGCGCCTCGGAGGAAACAGGCTGCACCATTCTCGGCAAGGCGGAATTTCTCAATCCCGGCCAGTCGATCAAGGACCGGGCGGCGCTCGGCATCATTCGCGACGCCGAAAAGCGCGGCGCCCTGAAACCGGGCGGAACGATCGTCGAAGGCACGGCCGGCAATACCGGCATCGGCCTCGCCCTTGTCGGCGCCATTCTCGGCTACAAGGTGAAGATCGTATTCCCGCGCACGCAAAGTCAGGAAAAGAAGGACGCAATCCGCCTTCTTGGCGCCGAGCTGATCGAGGTGGATGCCGTCCCCTATTCTGATCCGAAAAACTATGTCCGCTATTCCGGCGCGCTCGCCGAGGAGCTTTCGAAAACCGAACCGAACGGCGTTCTGTGGGCGAACCAGTTCGACAACACTGCGAACCGGGAGACCCATTACCGGACGACGGGCGTCGAGATCTGGGAGCAGACGCAAGGCAAGATCGACGGTTTCACCTGCGCGGTCGGCTCGGGCGGCACCCTCGCCGGCGTCACCATGGCTTTGAAGGAACGCAACAAGGATGTCCGCTGCGTTCTCACCGATCCAATGGGCGCGAAGCTCTACACCTGGGTTAAAAACGGAACCCTTGAGACCGAAGGAACGTCGATCACCGAGGGTATCGGACAGGGTCGCGTCACGGCGAATATCGAGGGCATGACGTTCGACGACGCTTACCGCGTCGACGATCGCGAAGCGCTTCCGATCCTTTACGATCTGGTGCGGGAAGAGGGCCTCTGCCTCGGCGGCTCCACCGGGATAAATGTTGCAGGTGCGATCAGACTGGCGAAAGAGCTGGGGCCGGGCCACACGGTGGTGACGGTCCTTTGCGACTATGGCAACCGCTACGCCTCAAAACTATACAATCCGGAATTCTTGCGTTCGAAGGACTTGCCAGTACCGCCCTGGATGGGCTGACATCGGCGTGTGACTGACCTGCCTGTCCCAACAGTCGAAACCGGCTGGCTGGCCGCCAATCTTGGCGCGAGCGGGCTTATTGTCGTCGACGGCTCGTGGCGAATGCCGGGAGCAGGGTTCGCGCGAGAGGATTACGAACGCCGCCATATTCCTGGCGCTGTGTTTTTCGACATAGATGAAATCGCCGACAAGTCGACGAAGCTTCCGCATATGCTGCCTTCGCCGGATGAGTTCGACCGCGCGATGAGCGATCTCGGAATCGGCTCCCATGCGCGCATCGTCGTTTACGATGACGCTGGCCTGTTTTCAGCGGCGCGCGTCTGGTGGACGTTTCGCGTCATGGGGCATGAGGCGGTGTCGGTCTTGAATGGCGGCCTGCCGAAATGGATCGCGGAAAAACGGCCCGTCGAAGCGGGGGCGGTGAAACGCCACGCTTCAACGTTCCGTTCAAAATTTCGCGCAGATCGCGTCTGCAGCGCAGATGACGTACGCGCCTCTCTAGTGACGGGAGACGCGGTAATTCTCGACGCGCGCCCGGCGGGACGCTTCGAGGGCCGTGACCCGGAGCCGCGACCCGGTCTGCGTTGCGGCCATATGCCCGGAGCCGCAAGCTTGCCGCATGGGGAGCTTGTGGCGGATGGCGCGCTCAAACCGGCCGATGAACTTGAAAGAATCTTCTCCGCGCGCGGCGTCTCGGGACACAAGCCCGTCGTCGCCACCTGCGGCTCCGGGGTCAGCGCCGCCGTGCTCGCCCTCGCCCTGGAACGGCTTGGGCGCGCCCGCCACGCAGTCTATGACGGATCGTGGACCGAGTGGGGCGATTCGAACAACGATCCGGCCCGCTTCCCTGTCGCCACCGGAGCCTGAGCATTGGGACGGCGGATTGACGTCACCATCACCTATCTTGAGCAGCGCGCCCGCCCCTTGCTGGCGACTGCGGCGCGTCCGCCGTTCAAGGTGGCCATTCTTAGAGCCGAGCGGCCGCCCGTTCATTTTTACCGTTATCTCTATGGGCTTGTCGGCGAACCCTATAAGTGGGTCAGCCGCAAGAAGCTGACCGACGCCGAGCTCGAAACTATCCTCCACGATCCGTCGGTCTATCTCTACGTGCTCTATGTGGGAGGCGTCCCGGGCGGCATGGCGGAAGTCGACGCGCGCGGGGCGGATTTCGTCGAAATCAAGTTTTTCGGCCTGGCGCCCGACTTCATCGGCGTGGGGCTCGGCCGCTATTTTCTGACCAACGTCATCGAACTCGCCTGGTCGCTGTCGCCGAAGGCGGTGCGGTTGGAGACCTGCACGCTGGATCATCCCGCCGCGCTGCCTCTATACCAGAAGCTCGGATTCACCGTGTTCGACCAGCGCCGCGGGCAGGTCGAACTGCTAGAAGACTAGGCTGAAGGCGCGCATGAAAGACGAAACGAAACTGATCGTCGCCGGCCGGCCGCACCGCCGCCCCGCTCATCCGGTCAACCATCCGGTGGAGCGCGCCTCGACTTTCCTCTTTCCGACCTACGACGACTTTCTCGACGGCGCGAAAAGCATCGTCTATGGGCGCCTCGGCACCACCAATCACCGGGCGCTTGAGGAGGCGGTGACCATTCTCGAAGGCGGCTTCGAAACGCGCGTGGCCCCCTCCGGTCTTGCGGCGATCAACGCCTCCATCCTCGCCTTCTGCGAGGCCGGCGACAAAGTGCTGGTCACCGACGCGGTGTACGATCCCGTGCGCAAATTCTGCGACCGCTTCCTCAAGCGGTTCGGCGTTGAGACCGTCTATTACGACCCGCTGATCGGCGAGGATATCGAAAGCCTCGTCACGGAGCGGACGAAAGTCATCGTCGCGGAATCGCCGGGGTCACTGACCTTCGAGGTGCAGGACATTCCCGCCCTCGCCCGCATCGCGAAGAAAACCGGCGCAAAGCTCATCGTCGACAACACCTGGTCGGGTGGCTTCTACCTGAAGCCGATCGCGCTCGGCGCGTCGGTGAGCGTGCAGTCGGGCACGAAATATCTCGCCGGACACGCCGATTGTCTGATCGGCTCCGTCACCAGCGCCGACGAGCCGACGGCGAAAGCCATCTTCAACGCCCTCCTCCAGCTCGGCTCGTCGGTCGCCGCCGACGACGCCTACGCGACGCTTCGAGGCATGCGGACGCTCGCGGCGCGGATGCCGGTTCATCAGGCGAACGCGCTCGCTGTCGCCAAATGGCTCGCCAAGCGGCCGGAAGTGGAAACGGTGCTGCACCCGGCGGTCAGGACGTGTCCCGGTCATGCGGTTTGGAAACGTGATTTTTCGGGCGCTTCGGGTCTTTTCGGCGTCATCCTCAAGCCGGTCCCCGCGCCAGCGATCAAAGCTTTCTTCAATGCTCTGAGGCTGTTCGGCATGGGCTATTCCTATGGCGGCTTTGAAAGCCTTTGCGTTCATGTGCATCCTGAGCGGTGCCGCACTGCAGAGCCGTGGCAGGAGGAAGGGCCGGTCATTCGTTTTCACGCCGGTCTCGAAGACGCAGAAGACCTGATCGCAGATGTCGAGCGGGCGTTCTCGGCGATGGCGGCGGTGAAAGGCTGAGGGGAAGATTGGTATGCTGCGCGCGTTGATGGTTCTCGTTCTTTTGTCGGCCGCCGGATGCAAGACGCTGGGCGGCGGGCCGTCGTCGACGATCACGCTCATCGAAAGCGATCCGCCGGGCGCGCAGGTGACGGTTGAAGGCTTCGGCGAATGCGACACGCCCTGCCGCATCGAGATCGACAAGCCGCGAATGGTCAAGGTTGCGAAGGCCGGCTATCTCGCTCAACGCTTCCAGATCGTTCCTGGCAAGAAACGCGTCGACGTCAAGCTTGAGCTGGCGGCGCCGACAAAAAACGTCGATTCCAGCGAGCTGCCGGAATTGTAGGCGGCCTGAAGTTCCTGAGACGGAATAATGGCGACCCCGGCAGGATTCGAACCTGCGACCATTCGCTTAGAAGGCGAGCGCTCTATCCAGCTGAGCTACGGGGTCGATCCGGCGCACGGATGCTGTTTTAGTGCGTCCAGGGTTTGCGGCGGCGGAAGGCGAAATTGTCCGAATAGGCTTTCGGCACCGGCGTAACCGCTCTGGCTTCTTCGATCTGGAAGGGGATCGACTGGCGCTCGGCGTAGGCGACCGCCTCTTCCTTGCTGTCGAACGTCAGCCGGACCTGTCCGGCGCGAGTGTCGGAGCCGCTGGTCCAACCCATCAGGGGGTCGATGCGCCGAGCCGCCTCCGCTTCGAACTCAAGATACCAGTGATGCGTCTTCGCCCGCCCGGACTGCATGGCGGTTTTCGCCGGCTGATAGATGCGCGCAAGCATGGCGCCGAACTCCCTAGCGTTTCATCCTGCCGCTCGAGGCGGCGCCCCCGCGATGGTCGGAGCGGCAGGATTCGAACCTGCGGCCCTCTGGTCCCAAACCAGATGCGCTACCAGACTGCGCCACGCTCCGGCCGTCGCTTGCGGGCAGCGGTGATGTCGGCGAAACCGGCGCTGATGTAAAGGGTCGGGCGGCGCGATCAGTTTTCGGGATCCGGCCGCACATCGATCGCCAGAAGCCCCTTGGAGCCGGAGGCGAAGGAGACCTGCACGCGCTGCCCCTGCAGGAGTTCGCCCATGCCGCAGCGGCGTAACGTCTCCATGTGCACGAAGATGTCTTCGGTATCCTCTCCCCGGGTCAGAAAACCGAAGCCCTTGGCCCTGTTGAACCACTTCACGACGGCCCGCACGAAGTCGCCGGCCGGCGTGTGGCTCGGTATCGGCGCGGCGGGTGTCGCGGTACTTTCATCAATGCTGATTAGTCTCAGCGCCTGTAGTCCCTTGGGGCGCCGGACGACCTCGCATTCGACCGTCGCTCCTTCGCGCGCGGTGGACCGCCCCGCTTCGCGCAGGCAGGAGGAATGGATAAGAATATCTCCTTCCCCGGTGGAGGAGATGATGAACCCGTAGCCTTTGGTCGGGTCGAACCACTTTATTACGCCGATCAGCGTGAACGTGCTCTCGCCACCGCCGCCGTCTGCGTCGCCCGCCTCATCATTCAGTTCAGCCATACTAACGGCTACCCCCAGCCCGCGGTTGCGATAAGGCTCCAACCGCGCCGAATCTGTCTGAGTCGATTAATTTACTATACCCCGCCAGCGCCCGAACGCCACGCCTCCGGCGCAAACAATGCACGAAATTGGATAATTCGTCTTGCTTTTTCTCCGCTAGGTTGCAGCGCAACACGAAGGCCCCGGAAGAGCCTGCGCCAGTCCGACGACCGGAAGTCAGGCCGAAGCGCGCGCTTCGAGGTCGGACAGAAATTTCGAAATCAGCAGCAGGAAGACATCGAAATCGGATTCGATGTTTTTCAGGGAAACGCCCCCGGCCGAGTTGCGGTCCATCTGCAGCGCGACATCGCCGTCGCGATCGACATAGGCCCGGCCGAACTTCACCTCGCTGTTGAATTTGCTGAGGAATTCATGGCCGATCTGGTTGATCGACACGCCGTTCAAATAAGTGATGTAGGAAACGTCGCCGTCAGCCCCGTCGACGCCGACCAGGATCACCTGCTCGCCGACGACCACCGCCAGCATATTGGACTGGAAGTCCTGGACCGCGTAGCCGCTCGACGACAGCACGTCGGCGATCTCGGCCTTGCTCAAAGGCGGTTTGGCGTCTGCGTTCGCCATCGGCGCGAGACACAGCGCTGCGGCGGCGATAGCGCCCCTGACCAGTTTCATCAAACCCCTCCACCCCTACGACAGTCGTTAACAATAACTTAATACAATCGAAGCCGGGGGCAAAATCAATTGTCCCCGGCTCAATGTCTGACCGGAAAATTCAAAAGGTCGATTGGGAACCCCTCGCCTCGATTTCGAAGGCAGCGGCGGCGCGCGCAAAGCGCCTCGGGCGGCATCTTCGCAAGCTGATTGAGTCCAGTTATAATATAGAAAAATATACACTGAATCTTGGGAAGCCACATCCGCGCTTCTATGACATACACTATAGTGTTCACCGCCTATGTTCTTGCGGCGTCTGTAGCATGGGCCGCATTTTATCTCCTCCCTCTCGTCAGGCTCGGGCCCGATGATGATCTGCCGCCGTTCTGGCCGCATTTGGCGCTGTCCTTGTTAAAAGGCGCCGCATTTCCGATCGCCCTTCCGATGCTGCTTTTCGGGAGGCGATCGTGAACTGGCTTGGGCTGGCGGCGATTTACGCCGCAGGTTTCCTGATCTCGGCGGTTTTCTTTTCCATCGAGGACCAGCGGCGGCGGATCGCCGGCAAGCCGCCTAGTCTGTTCGGTTCGGTCGTTTTCGCGGCGCTGGCTTCCGTCCCCTGGTTTGCCACCCTTCCCCTCGCCCTGCTCCGGAAGTCGCCTCCGACGCCGGATTACTGGGATCCTGAGGATTGAGGCCACCGGCCGCTGCGAAACGGCGTGATCCGCTTCGGGCGCGGGAAGTCCGGCAAGGCTTGTGGGCGAAGGAATGGCAGGCCCTAGGGGAGTCGAACCCCTCTTTTCAGGTTGAAAACCTGACGTCCTAACCGATAGACGAAGGGCCCGCATCGGCGACGCCGTTGCGGCGAGGGCGCTGTATAGGCGAGGAGCGTCGCGCGATGCAAGCCCTCGCGGCCTGCTTTCGAAAGGCCGCCGCGCCGCAGGCGAAAGCCTATCCGACCCGCGCCGCATCAACGATCTGAAGCTGTCCCGCCTCGCCTCCGCGCCAGTCGTCGGCGCGGATCTTTCCAGCGACATGCGCCCTCTTCTCCTTCGCGAAGAACGCCGCGAGCCCGTTCTCCTCGGCCCGGAAGGCGATGGCCCGCACGGTTTCTCCCGAGGCGCTTCGCAAGGTCAGCGACAGGTGGCCCTTCCCGACCGTCTTCATCGCTCCGACCTGCATGTCGGCGAGAGCGAAGACCGGCTCCGGATTGCCGGGGCCGAAGGGGCCGGCGCGTTCGACCATCTCGGCGAACGGACGCAACACGGCGCCGGGGCCGACGAGCGCGTCGATGTCAAGCGTCTGGTTGTCTCGCGCCGCCTTGATCTCCGCGCCCAGTCTCGCCGCGAGAAAGGCCGTAAAGGGATCGAGCGCGCCGCGGGCGATGCTCAGCCCCGCCGCCATCGCGTGGCCGCCGCCGGCGATGAGCAGCCCTTCGTCCCGCGCGGCGCGGATCGCCGCGCCGAGATCGACGCCGGCGAGCGAGCGGCCTGAGCCCTTGCCGGTCTCGCCGTCGAAGCCGATGACGATGGCGGGGTGGCCGTATTTCTCCTTCAGGCGTCCGGCGACGATGCCGATGACGCCGGGATGCCAGCCTTCGTCGAAAGCGACGATGACGGCGTTCTCGGCGACGCCGCGCTTTTCGACCTGGGCGATCGCCGCGTCGAGCACGGCGGCTTCGATCTCCTGCCGCTCGGCGTTCATCAGGTGCAGGCGTTCGGCGAGCTCGCCGCGCCTGCCGGCATCGTCCGTGGTCAGAAGATCGAGGGCGAGGCGCGCATGGCCGATGCGTCCCGAGGCATTGATGCGCGGGCCGAGCAGGAAACCGAGATGATAGGTCGAAGGCGGTCCCTTGACGCCGGCGCGCCTGCCGAGCGCGGCGAGGCCGGGGTTCGAGCCCTTGCCCAGCATTTTCAGGCCCTGCGCGACGATCACCCGCGTCAAGCCGGTGATCGGCATCACGTCGCAGACCAGCCCGAGCGCGGCGAGATCGAGCAGGTCCAGCAGGTTCGGCTCGGGCTTTTCCTTGAAGAATCCTTCCTCGCGCAGGCGGCGGTTCAGCGCCGCGACCGTCATGAAGGCGACGCCGGCCGCCGACAGGTTGGTCAGCCCCGACACGTCGTCGAACCGGTTCGGGTTGATGACGGCGTGCGCGCCGGCGGGCGGCGGCCCGTCCATCTGGTGATGGTCGATGACGACGACCTCCATCCCCTCGTTCGCCGCCCGTTCGATCACCGAATGCGCCGCCGCGCCGCAGTCGACGGTGACGATGACTTTCGCGCCGCCGTTCGTCAGCTCGCGGAATGCCTCGATGGAGGGACCGTAGCCTTCGAGGATGCGGTCGGGCAGATAGACGGACAGCTTCGCGCCGAGCGCCTTGAAGTAAAGCTTGAGGATCGCCGCGGCGGTGGTTCCGTCGACGTCGTAGTCGCCGAACACGCCGACTTCCTCGCCGTCGATCACCGCGCGGGCGAGGCGCGCCGCCGCCTTCTCCATGTCCTGAAGCACATAGGGGTCGGGCATCTGGTCGCGCAGCGACGGGTTGAGATAGGAGAGAGCCGTCTCGGCGGTGATCCCGCGCTCGGCGAGGACGCGGCCGATGACCAGCTCGACGCCAGCCTTCTGGGAGATGGCCAGCGCCTCGCGCGGGTCCGCCTCGATCAGCCGCCAGCGCCTCCCCGAGGCGGTTTCGCCGACGGGCGGCAGGGCGAGCGCCTCGGCGGGCGCGTCGAACTGTCTGAGCGATACCGAATTCATGGGCCTACCCTGCCCCCGATTCGTCCGGCCGGACAGGACCCGGTTTTTCCCCACGGGCGGCGCCCCGCAGGGGCGAAGGCAATCGCGCGAAACAACCGCGCTCGCGAGTCGGCTCGTTCGCGCCATTGCTGGGCCGCGGCCGGCTTTCGCACGAAACGTCCGGCCGCCGGGAGGCGCCCGGTTCGCGCAAGGGGCGAATTCCGGAACTCCGCGCGTCGGCCAAAAATGCAGCCCGCTATTTTCGCGCGCTCCAGCCCGATATTCCGGATTTGGCGCCGCAGCAAAGGCCCGAATCTTCCGGAGCCCGCCTTCGCCTAAACCCGCCGCCATCGACTGCATTGCACCCTGCGCTTTCTTACCTCCGGGACGCCCATTGCGGCCCATGCCGACAATGTAAGGGCGCCTGAAAGGACGGGGATAAGTTTGCACGCGCTTTTTTCGAGGGCCTTCGCCGGGATGAGCGGGCGAGTGCGTCGGGCCTGTTCCGCATCACCTGCTTCTGATATCGCCCTCGGCGATTTTCCCTTACACAGGCGCCCGGCCGCCGTCTGCTCTCCGAACGCAGAGGCTGGAGACTCATCGGTATCGCTTCATCAGGGAAGAACAGATGTTCAGAAAGAGCGTTCTACTGGCCGCAACCGTCGCGGCTGCGTTCACCGCAAGCCCCGACGTCCGCGCGGCGGATAACGTCGCGCTGATCGAGCAATCCGAACAGCGTCTCCTTGCGGCGGAGTTCGATGCGGCGGACGCGCTGTTAGTCGGCGCGCTCGCTGACGCCTCCGGCGGCGAAAGGCTTTCCCTGCTGCTGCAACGGCTGCGCGTCGGACAGGGCGCGCAGCTTTCGGGCGCGGCGTTCGCCGATCAGGCGCCGATCATCGCGGAGGCCGAAAGCCTCGCCGCGGCGGGCGACGATCCCGAGCTTGCCGCGCTGACAAAACTGCGCGCGACGACCTCGCGCTATTTCGCCATGCTGGCGGCGGCCAATGACGCGAGCGACCTGGCGCCGGCCGCCGACCTCGTCGGCGATTTCCAGAACGCCGCCGACAATCTCATCGCGCCCTGCCCGCGCGCCAACGCGCTTTTCTTCGCGGCGCTGATCCCGCAAGTGCTTGGCGACGCCGCAGGCTCGAAAACGCCGCTTGAAGATGCGCGCGTGCTCGCGTCGCAGGATGGATGTCTCGAAGAGCTCGCCTATATCGACCGCCATCTCGCCGCCGTCGCCGAGGAGGAAGGCGACCTCAAGAAGGCCCGCGCCCTCAACGCCAGCAGCGTCCAGCTCCGCCGCGAGATGGGGACGGAGGTCTTCCTGGCCTACGCGCTTGTCTATCAGGGCGACCTTGACGCGAAGGCCGGCGACAAGGCGAGCGCGGAGAAAAATCTGGGCGAAGCGCTGAAGATCGCGACGGCGCGCTCGCTGCCCTCACAACGCGGCGCGGCGTGCGAGACGGCGAAAGGGCACGGGATTGAATTAGCAGGGTGTGCGGAGGAATAGCGCGTCTTTCCTCCCCCGCTTGCGGGGGAGGTGGCCCAAGGGGCCGGAGGGGGTCGCCGCAAGCTCATCGTCCGCAGAAAAGACCCCCATCGTCAGCTTCGCTGACACTTCCCCCGCAAGCGGGGGAAGAAGGAAAGCGCCTACTCCGCCGCCACCGTCTCCTTCACGCCAGCCGCGATGAACCCGCCTGATTGCCTCGCCCACAAGTCCGCATAAAGACCGCCGGCCTTGATCAGTTCTGCGTGCGCGCCTTGCTCGACGATGCGCCCCTCGTCGAGGACGACGAGACGGTCCATCGCCGCGATGGTCGAGAGGCGGTGGGCGATGGCGATGACGGTCTTGCCTTCCATCAAGGCGAAGAGGTTTTCCTGGATGGCGGCCTCGATCTCGGAGTCGAGCGCCGAGGTCGCCTCGTCGAGGACGAGGATCGGGGCGTTCTTCAGGAAGATGCGCGCGATGGCGATGCGCTGGCGCTGACCGCCGGAGAGCTTCACGCCGCGCTCGCCCACATGGGCGTCGAGGCCCTTGCGGCCTTTCTGGTCCTCCAGCGCTTCAATGAACGAAAGCGCGTTGGCGCGGCGGGCGGCGTCGAGAATCTCCGCGTCGCTCGCCTCGGGGCGGCCGTAGGCGATGTTGTCGCGGATCGAACGGTGCAGCAGCGATGTGTCCTGTGTGACGACGCCGATCTGCGAGCGGAGCGAGTCCTGCGTCACTTTCGAGATGTCACGCCCGTCGATGAGAATGCGCCCCGCCTCCACGTCGTAGAAGCGCAGCAGCAGATTGGTCAGCGTCGTCTTGCCGGCGCCCGAGCGGCCGACCAGCCCGATCTTTTCGCCCGGCGCGATCGAGAGCGAGAAATCGTCGATGACGCCGCTTTCCTTGCCGTAGTGGAAGCGCACTTTCTCGAAGGCGATGGCGCCGTCAGGGCGCGGCAGGTCGATGGCGTCCGGGGCGTCGACGATGTCCTGCTTTTTCGCGAGCATCGCCATGCCGTCGTGAACGACGCCGATATTCTCGAACAGGGCCGAGACCTCCCACATGATCCACTGCGACATGCCGTTGAGGCGCAGCGCGAGGCCGATGCCGACGGCGATGGCTCCGACCGAGATCAGCTCGCCCAGCCACAGATAAATCGCCATCGACGCGATGAAGAACACGACCAGCGAGTTGTTGAGATAGATCAGCCACTGGAATTGCGTGACCATGCGCATCTGCGGATGCACGGTGTTGAGGAAGCCTTCCATGCTGTCGCGGGCGTAGGCTTCCTCGCGCCCGGCATGGGCGAACAGCTTCACCGTCGAGATGTTGGTGTAGCTGTCCACCACCCTGCCGGTCATGATCGAGCGCGCGTCGGCCTGCTTCTCGGAAATCGCGCGCAGGCGCGGAATGAAATGGCTGACGATGAGAATATAGACGCAGAGCCACAGGGCGAGCGGCAAGGCGAGGCGCCAGTCGGCGCTCGCCACCATGGCGACCATCGATACGAAATACACCGCCACGTAAACGAACACGTCGAGCAGCTTCATCACCGCCTCGCGAACCGACAGCGACGTCTGCATCACCTTGGTGGCGACGCGGCCCGCGAATTCGTTGGCGAAGAAGGAGAGACTCTGGCCGAGCAGGAGCCGGTGCATCCGCCAGCGCGCGCTCATCGGGAAGTTGCCGAGCATCACCTGATGGATGACCATCGAATGCAGAAGGACCGTCAGCGGCAGGCCGACGAGCACCAGCGCGCCCATCCAGAACAGCTTGCCTCCTTCCCGGTCCATGAAGCCGGCCCGGTCGGCGGTCGCCAGCCAGTCGACGATGGCGCCGAGGAAGCCGAACAGCACCACCTCGCCCGCCGAAATCATCGCCGTCAGCAACGACAGCAGCGCAAGCCACGGCGCCGCGTCCTTCGCATAATGCCAGGCGAAGGCGAAAAGCCCCTTCGGCGGGGCGCCGTGGCGCGTCCCGGGAAACGGGTCGAGACGGGATTCAAACCAGCCGAACATGCTTGCCTTCAGGAGGGGGGCGGGACGTGACGGAGATGAGGGCTCGGGCCTTTCAAGGCAAGCCCGCAGCCGCCTCCGACATTACAGTTGAAAGTCGTTCCGGAAACATGTCCTCTTCCGGCGGGGGACTGAAAAAGCTGAGGGGCGACGATGGACGTTT
The DNA here is from genome assembly GCA_036337175.1 of Pseudomonadota bacterium. Classification (GTDB taxonomy): domain Bacteria; phylum Pseudomonadota; class Alphaproteobacteria; order Caulobacterales; family Parvularculaceae; genus Amphiplicatus. The sequence goes on along the minus strand of JAYZEQ010000004.1, from coordinate 233,567 downwards.
CGCGTCATTCATTCAAATTTTCGGGACTTGGGGTGGTCATCCTGCTGGCCGGCGCGCTCGCCGCCTGCGGGGAGAAGCGCCCCGACCCGGCGGTCATGGATACGGGCGGGCCGATGACCGAGGGCCAGAAGGCCTACGATGTCGACCGCTACGTTCTCGATCAGGAGATCCTGCCGGAGAAGAAAGCCATCGCCGGCTCCTCCACCATCGAGTTCACCGCCGCGACGGAAATGGCGCGGCTCGAGCTCGACTTCGACGGCCGTTACTCGATCGACGGCGTCGAGGCGGAAGGAACGGCGCTCGCCTACGAGCAGACGCCGGCGAAACTTTTCGTCTCCCTGCCCGCCGCGATGCAGCCGGGCGAAACCGGCGCGGTCACGGTGCGCTATCACGGCAAACCGGTGCGGGCGAAACGCGCGCCGTGGGACGGCGGTTTCGTGTGGTCGAAATCGCCGTCGGGCGAGCCGTGGATCGCCACCGCGTTTCAGGGCGAAGGCTGCGACGTGTGGTTCCCCTGCAAGGACCATCCGCTCGGCGAGCCGCGCAAGGGCGCGGAGTTCTTCTACACCGTGCCGGCGGGCCTCACCGCCGTCGGCAACGGCGTGCTTCAGGGCGTCGAGGACCTTCCCGACGGCCGCAAGCGCTTTCACTGGAAGACCAACCTGTCGACCAACATTTACGGCATCGCGCTGAATGTCGGCCCCTACGTGCTGATCGAGAAGGAGTATCAGTCCGTCAACGGAACGATGGTCCCGCTGATGTTCTGGGCTCTTAAAGAGCGAGAGAAGGAAGCGCGCAACCTGTTCGATACGCAGTTCGCGCAGACCGTCGCCTTTTTCGAACGGCGCCTCGGACCCTTCCCGTGGGGCGAAGAAAAGCTCGGCGTCGTCGAGACGCCGCACAAGGGCATGGAGCACCAGACCGTCAACGCCTATGGCAACGAATATGCGCGCGGGGCCGGCGGCTATGACGACCTTTTCCAGCACGAGCTGTCGCACGAATGGTTCGGCAACCTCATGTCGGTCAAGAACAACGCCGATCTCTGGCTGCACGAAGGCAACGCCGCCTACATGCAGCCGGTCTACGCGCAGGACGTGCTCGGCGACGCCGTCCGCCACGCGCTGATGTATCGCAGCTATCTCGGCGTCAGGAACTGCGTGCCGGTGGCGCGGCGCGGCGAGTACTCGGAAGACCAGACCTACAACGCCGACGACGGCGGACCGGGCGGCGACATCTACGCCAAGGGCGCCTGGGTGCTGCATTCCTTGCGCTACCTTGTCGGCGAGGACAATTTCTGGACCGCCGAGCGCGTCCTCCTCTACGGCACGCCGCACCCCGATATGCTGACCCCGCCCATCGAGCCGCGCTTCCGCACCACGGACGATTTCGTCGCCATCGCCAGCGACGTCGCCGACCGCGACCTGTCATGGTTTTTCGAGGTCTATGTGCGCGAGGCGGAGCTTCCCGAACTTCTCGTCGAGAAGGACGGCGACGACCTTGTCCTGAAATGGAGGGCTCCGAACGACCTCCCCTTCCCGATGCCGGTCCCCGTGCGGATCGACGGCGAGATCAAGCGCATCGAGATGCCGGACGGATCGGCGCGCATCGCCGGCGGCGCGCTCGCCGAGGTGCAGATCGACCCGATGCTCGACGTTCTCAAACGCCTGCCCAGCCTCATGACCTGCGAGGAGCGCAAGGCGGAGGAAGAAAAGCAGAAGGCGAAGCAAAAGGGTTTCAAGGCCGCGCTGGCCAAATTCATCGAGAAGAGACTCTAGCGGTCCTGTTCGCCGCGCTCCCGCCCTCGTGACCGGACAACGTCACGCTGCGGCGGGCGCTTAATCATTGCTTCAGCAGACGTGCGCTACCGGTACCACAGGGTATGCGGCTGGTGGCAGGTCTCGTCAGGAAATGATTAAGGTTTACGCCTGCATCGTCGGGCAGCACGACTGGCGTCTCGTCATCGCGGCGGGGATCGTTTGCGCGGTCGCCTCCCTCGCCTCGATCGACCTTTACGGGCGCGCCCGCAACGCGGCGGGCGGCGGACGGCTGCGCTGGTTATGTTACGGCGCGCTGGCGAGCGGTTGCGGGGTTTGGTCGACCCATTTCCTCGCCATGCTCGCCTACGAGCATCATTTCGAAAACGGCCTGGACCTGTTTCTAACGGCGGCCTCGGCGGCGATCGCCGTCGTCCTCACAGGCGCGGCCTTCGCCTACGCGATCTTCGTCGGGCGCCGCCATGCGGCGCTCGCCGCCGGTCTCATGCTGGGCGGCGCGATCGGCGCAATGCATTACACCGGAATGGCCGCCTACGGCGCAGGCGCGCTGCTTATCTGGGACTGGGCTTATGTAGCCGCATCGCTCGTCATCGGCTCCGCGCTGGCGAGCGGCATGTTCATGATCTTTTTGTCCGGGCGGCGCGCCGGGATGTGGAAGCTCGCCGCCGCCGGAGTCATGACGCTTGCGATCTGCGCGCTGCACTTCACCGGCATGGCGGCGCTCACGGTCATCCCTCTAGCGGAGGCGCCGTCCGGGGCGGTCGGCCTGTCGCGCGACGCTCTCGCGGTCGGCGTCATCGGCGCGACCCTGACGATCATGATCGTCAGCATGATCGCATCGAGTTACGACGGCCGTCTCGCCGCGCGTCAGGAAGAAGAGGCGGTTCGCCTGCGCGCCCTCGCCGAAGAATTGCGCGAGGCGCGCGACCGGGCCGAAGCGGCCAACCGCGCAAAGAGCGATTTTCTCGCGAATATGAGCCACGAAATCCGCACACCGATGAACGGCGTCATCGGCATGGCCGACGTGCTGCTGCGAACCGATCTGGACGACCGCCAACGGGAGATCGCGTCGATTATTGCGTCGTCCGGCGCGAACCTGATGGCCGTCATCAACGACATTCTGGATTTCTCAAAGCTGGAGGCGGGCAAGCTGCGCATTTCGCCCGGCGGTTTCAACCTGCGCCGGATGATCGGCGAAGTCGGCGCAATGATGCAGGCGCGGGCCATGGAGCGCGGCCTTGAGCTTATCATTCGATATGCGCCGGGATTGCCGGAAGGCGTGGTCGCCGACGAGAGCCGCCTGCGTCAGGTGATCGGCAACATCGTCGGCAACGCGATCAAGTTCACGCACGCCGGCCATGTCTTCATCAACGTAGACGGCGTTCGAAACGGCGACATCGCCGAACTGCGCATAGAGGTCGCGGACACTGGCATCGGCATCTCCTCCGAGGATCTCCCCCGGATGTTCCAGAAATTCGAGCAGGCCGACACGTCGAAATCCCGCGCATATCAGGGCACCGGGCTGGGTCTCGCGATCTGCAAGGAACTTGTCGAACTGATGGGCGGCGAAATCGGCGCGAGGAGCGCGCCGGGCAAGGGATCGACATTCTGGATCTCCCTGCGCCTGCCGGTCGACGCGTCCGTTTCTCCGATGGCGCCCGCCGACGCCTCGCTGTTCGACGGCGCGCGGGTGCTGGCCGTAGACGACAACGCAATCAACCGGCGGCTTCTTTCGGAACTTGCGCAAGGATGGGGGCTCGATTCCGAGATCGTGAGTTCGGCGGAAGAGGGCTTCGCCGCGCTTGAGCGAGCGCATCAAAGCGGCGCGCCTTTCGACGTCATCCTTACCGACTACCAGATGCCGGAAGAGGACGGCGAGGCGTTCGTCATTCGCCTGCAGAAGGACGCGCGGTTCGCATCGACTCCGGTCATCATGCTGTCTTCAGTGGATTTCGGGCAAGGAAAGCCGGACGCGCGCAACGCCCGGTACGCCGCTTGGCTGACGAAACCCATCCGCGCTTCGCAACTTATGGATTCAATGGCCCGCGCCCTAAGCGAGACCGCGTCGAGGGCGTGCAGCGAGCCGCGTCTGGCCGCCGACTTCGGCGAAACGGTCCCGCCCTCTCCGCCGCGCAAAAAATACAGCGGCGTCAGGCCCGTCGTGCTGCTGGCCGAAGACAACCCGGTCAACCAGCTCGTTCTTTTGAAACTGATCGACGAGGCGCGTTACGATATTTACATCGCCTCGGACGGGGCGGCTGCGATCGACGCCTTTCGAAAGGTTCGGCCGGCGATCATCATCATGGACATTTCCATGCCGGTAATGGACGGCTTCGAAGCGGCCCGGCGCATCCGCAAGACTGAAGCCGCTCACGGCCTTTCGCGCACCCCGATCGTCGCCGCGACGGCCCATGTCCTCGACGAGGATCGCCGGTCGTGCGCCGAAGCCGGCATGGACGATTTCCTCGCCAAGCCCGTTCGCAAGGCGGCGCTTGATGAAATTCTGGCCAGGTGGCTCGATCCGGTTTCGACGTCGGCCGACGTCTCCCCGGAGCGCAAGGTCGCAAACCATTGAGCGGTCGCTTCTACCTTTTCGTCCGCGCCCTGATGTAGCGCACGGTGCCCGTCTTCGAGCGCATCACCACCGTATGGGTGTGCACATACTCGCGCTCCCACCGGACGCCGTCGAGCATGGTGCCGTTGGTGACGCCCGTCGCCGCGAAGATGACGTCGCCGGAGGCGAGATCGCGCAGCGCGTATTTGCGGTTGAGATCGGTGATGCCGGCTTTCGCGGCCCGGGCCCGTTCATCGTCGTTGCGGAACACGAGACGGCCCTGCATCTGGCCGCCGACGCAGCGCAGCGCCGCCGCCGCCAGCACGCCTTCCGGCGCGCCGCCCTGTCCGACATACATGTCGATGCCGGTCGAGGCTTCCGTCGTGTGGAACACGCCGGCGACGTCGCCGTCGGGAATGAGGAACACGCGGCTGCCCATCTTGCGCGCCGCGGCGATGATCGCGTCGTGGCGCGGGCGGTCGAGCACGCACAGCGTGATCTCGGACGTCGGTACGCCTTTCTCTTTAGCGACGGCCGCGATGTTGTCCTCGACCGGCGCGTCGAGATCGACGACGCCGTCGGAATAGCCGGGACCGACGGCGATCTTGTCCATGTAGGTGTCGGGAGCGTTGAGCAGCGTGCCGCCCTGCGCCATGGCGACGACGGCGAGCGCGTTGGCCATGGCTTTCGCGGTGAGATCGGTTCCTTCGAGCGGGTCGAGCGCGATGTCGACTTTCGGCCCGCGTCCCGTGCCGACCTTCTCGCCGATATAGAGCATCGGCGCTTCGTCGCGTTCGCCCTCGCCGATGACGACGGTGCCGTCAATCTCCAGCTTGTTGAAGGCCTCGCGCAGGGCCGTCACCGCCTCCTGGTCGGCGCCGGTCTTGTCGCCGCGGCCGATCATGGTCGACGCGGCGATCGCCGCCGCTTCGGTGCAGCGGCCGACTTCCATGGTGAGGACCCGGTCGAGATAGGATTCTGGCGCGGACATTGATCGTACTCCCTTCAGGCGGCGTTGCGCCGGCTCAACATGCGTTTGACATTGCGCGCGGCCTGGCGGATGCGCTGCTCGTTTTCGACAAGGCCGATGCGCACATAGCCTTCGCCATGCTCGCCGAAGCCGAGGCCCGGCGCGACGGCGACATCGGCCTCCTCCATCAGCTTCTTGGCGAAACCGACGGAGCCGAGCGCGCGATAGTCTTCCGGAATCGGCACCCATGCGAACATCGAGGCCGGCGGAACCGGAATGTCCCATCCCGCCTTGGCGAAACTTTCGACGAGCGCGTCGCGGCGCGACTTGTAGATGGCGCGGATTTCATCGACGCACGCCTGCGGTCCGTCGAGCGCCGCCGAGGCTGCGACCTGTATCGGCGTATAGGCGCCGTAATCGAGATAGGATTTGACGCGCGCCAGCGCGCCGATGAGACGCGCATTGCCGACCGCTATGCCGACGCGGAAGCCGGCCATCGCGTAGGTCTTCGACAGCGAATTGACTTCGACGGCGATGTCCTTGGCGCCGTCGACTTCCAGGATCGAGGGCGCGGGCTGGTCGAAATAGATCTCGCTGTAGGCGAGGTCGGAAAGAATCCAGATGTCCTGCTTCTTCGCCAGCGCCACGGCATCCTTGTAGAAATCGAGTCCGACCATCTGCGCGGTCGGATTGGACGGGTAGTTGAGCACCATCGCCGTCGGCTTCGGCGTGATGTGGGCGATGGCGCGCGACATGCCGGAAAGATACGCCTCCGGGCTCGGCGCCGGCACGGCGCGGATGACGCCGCCGGCGATGATGAAGCCGTAGGCGTGGATCGGATAGGCGGGATCGGGGGCGAGGATGACGTCGCCGGGCGCGGTGATCGCCTGCGCAAGGTTGGCGAAGCCCTCCTTGGAGCCGAGCGTCGCGATGACTTCCGTGTCTGGATTGAGCTTGGCGTTGAAACGCCGCTCGTAGTAGCGGGCGATCGACCGGCGCAGGCCGGGAATGCCCTTCGAGGCGGAATAGCGGTTGGTGCGCGGCTTCTTCGCCGTCTCGATCAGCTTGTCGACGATATGCTGCGGCGTCGGCATGTCGGGATTGCCCATGCCGAAATCGATGACGTCGCGCCCTTCGGCCCTGAGCCGCGCCTTCAGGCGGTTCACTTCCTCGAAGACATAAGGAGGCAGGCGCTTGATGCGGTAGAATTCTTCCGGACCCGGCATATTCCCAAAGCCTCTATTGATCGTTCTGGCGCGGCTGCGGCATGGGCTTGCTGCGCTCGCGGCGGGCGACGGCCTCGTCGTGCTCGACTTCCGAGGCGAGATCGGCGGCGACGTCTTTCAGGTCGCGTCCCGCATCCGCCTTGTCGCCCGGCAGGATGAATTTCGCCTGCCGTTCTCCTTCCGAGGCCGCGCGGTCTTCCTCGACCGCCGCCTGCAATTCGTCGCGCGCCTCGCGCAACGAAGCGGCGAGTTCTTCGCGCTGAGCCTCAGGCGTCTCGGCGGGCCGTTCGGACGGCTGCTCCGAGAGGTTCGGAAAGCGGCGGTCGATCTCGCGGCGGCGCTCGGCGATCCGCTTGACGATTTCCGGATGCGGCGGCTGGTCGCCGGCGATCTCCTCGTATTTGAGGATGCCGGGCGGGGCGAGGCGCTTGAGGCCCGAACAGCCGGATGCTGCGACCATTAGCGCCGCCAGCCCCCAAGCCGCGTAATGTTTTGCACCCATGAACGCCGCCATCTATAACGATAGTATCGCTGACATAACCCATATCCGCCCCCATGACGCAAGCTGAAGAAACGCGCCTGTCCGGCAAAAAGGCCGCAGGCGCGTCGAAGCCGGAAAAGAAGAAGGCGCGCAAGGCGGCGAAGGCCCCGGGCGAGCCTCCGCCTCCGGCCCAAAGCGGCGTCAACGGGGCGGCGAACGGCGGAGGCGAGAAGACTGCGGCGGAAACGGGCTCCCTTGGACAGGCCGGCGCGCAGAAAAGCATGTTCGAGGATTTCGACGCGCTTTCGACCTATCTCGCCGAGATCACCGGCCGAAGCCAGGAAGTGATCGGCGAATATTTCAGCAAGAATCCCAACCTCGCCATCGCCCGGGGCGAGAAGGCGGCCGACCCGCTCAACATTTCCGAATCGTTTCAGGAGATGATGAACTCCCTCGCCGCCGATCCCGGCACGGTGATGCAGCGCCAGCTCAACCTGTGGGGCGACTACGCCAAGCTGATGGCGACCATGTCGCGGCGCATGGCCGGCGAACAGGTTAAGCCGGCGATCGAGCCCTCGCCCGGCGACAAGCGGTTCATGCACCCGGCCTGGCGCGAGAACCCGATGCTCGACTTCGTCAAGCAGTCCTACCTCACCTTCGCCAAGTGGCTCGAAACGACCGTCCACCAGCTCGAAGGCATGGACGAGCACGACAAGAAGAAAGCTGAATTCTACACGCGCCAGTTCATCGACGCGGTGGCGCCGACGAACTTCGCCATGCTCAACCCGGAAGTGGTGCAGCTTACGCTGGAGACCAAGGGCGAGAACCTTCTCAAGGGCATGAAGAACCTTCTCGAGGATATCGACCGCGGCGAAGGGGCGCTCTCCATCCGGCAGGCGGATCTCGATTTCTTCCGCATCGGCCACAATATCGCGACGACGCCCGGCAAGGTGGTGTACGAAAACGAGATCATGCAGCTCATCCAGTACGCGCCGGCGACAGAGGAGGTCGCCCGCCGTCCGCTGCTGATCTTCCCGCCCTGGATCAACAAATTCTACATTCTCGACCTGCAGCCGGCGAACTCGTTCATCCGCTGGATGGTCGAGCAGGGGCGCACCGTCTTCGTCGTCTCATGGGTCAATCCGGGGCCGGAGCTTCGCCACAAGACGTTCGAGGACTATATCCGCCAGGGCCTGTTCGAAGCGCTCGACGCGGTGAAGCTCGCGACGGGCGAAGAGGATGTCGACGCCATCGGCTACTGCATCGGCGGCACCATGCTGGCGACCGGCCTGGCGCTGATGGCGAGGCGCGGCGACGACCGCGTCAAGTCGGCGACCTTCTTCACCGCCCAGACGGATTTCTCGGAAGCCGGCGACCTTTCGCTTTTCGTCGACGACGCGCAGCTCGAAGCCATCGAAAAGCAGATGGACGCCGCCGGCGGGGTGCTCGAAGGGCGCGCCATGGCGACGACCTTCAACATGCTGCGGTCCAACGATCTGATCTGGTCGTTCGTCATCGACAATTACATGAAGGGCAAGGATCCCGCGAAGTTCGACCTGCTCTACTGGAATTCCGACGCGACGCGGATGCCGAAGGGCGTGCATCTTTTCTACCTGCGCGAGTTCTACCAGAAGAACCGGCTCGCGAAGGGCGGCATGTCGATCGACGGCGAGCTTCTGTCGCTGGCGGACGTGAAAATCCCGATCTTCATGCAGGCGGGCGAAACGGACCATATCGCCCCCGCCCGCTCCGTCTACAATTCCGCCAAGCTGTTCGGCGGTCCGGACCATTCGAACGTCATCTATATGCTGGCCGGTTCAGGCCATATCGCCGGCGTCATCAATCATCCGTCCAAGAACAAATACCACCATTCGATCAACCCGGCCTTGCCGGACAAAATCGAAGACTGGATGGCCGGCGCCGAAAAGCACCCCGGCTCGTGGTGGCGCTACTGGATGGACTGGCTGGACAGGACCAGCCCCGGCAAGGTGAAGGCGCGCATCCCCGGCGAAGGCGGCCTGAAAGCCATCGAGGACGCGCCCGGCCGCTACGTGAAGGTCAAGGCGTAGCGGCCTTCAAAGCGCCGCAATATGAACGGCTTTCCGCCTTCCGCGGCCCCCGCTCCGCCATCATTTCCTTCAACTCTCCTTGCGTATTCGTAATCCGTGCGGCGGCCGCCGTTCGCGATCCATCAAGGGGAGACCGCCGTGAAATTCTGGCCATCCATCGCCAAGACGCTGCTCGCTACGTTTTTTGCAGCCCTGCCCGCCTGCGCCAGCGCCCTGAAGCCGGCGACCGACGAGCTTCAGGTTTACATTCTGCTCGACCGCACCGGCTCAATGGCGTCGATCTGGGACGAAGCGCTGAATTCGGTCAACGCCTATGCGGACGAACTCACCAAGGAGCAGGATCCGCCGCTCGACGTAGAAATCTCGCTCGCTGTCTTCGACGCGCAGGACGGGCTTCAGTTCGACATGCTCCGCCGGAAGGAAACGCCCGCAGGCTGGAAGCCGGTCACGTCGCAAGAGGCGAACCCGCGCGGGATGACGCCGCTCTTCGACGCCATCGGCGCGATGCTGACGGTTGCTGAAGAAGACAAGCCAAAGCGCGCCGTGATCGTCGTCATGACCGACGGGCGCGAAAATGCGAGCCGGGAAATGACCAAGGAAACCGTCAAGGCGCGCCTCGACAGCGCCCGCAAGAAGGGCTGGGAGATTGTCTTCCTCGGCGCCGAGTTCGCCAACTTCGACGACGCTTCGTCCGTAGGCGTCTCGGCGGCGAAAAGCATGGCGGTGTCGAAAGAGGGCATGGAGGAAACGATGCGCCGCCTGTCGAAGAAAAGCCGCGATTACGGCGTCGCGCAGGATGCGGAAGCCGCGCCGATCGAGTTCGACGATTCCGATCGCGACGCCGCCGGCGAAGAAGGCGTGAAAGACAAGCAGTAACCGGAAGCGGCGCGCCCTCTGAACGAAGGCGCGCCGTCTGCGGCCTAACTTTTTCGCCCCATTATCCCCCTCAGGCCGCCGCTGGTCAGCAGCGCGACGCCGCCGAGGGCGAAGGCGACGTCGACGCGGTTCGGGGCGGCGAGATAGAGCGGCTTCCAGTCGGGCCGGAACTTCTCCTTGAATTTGCGAAGCCCTTCAAAGCCGTAAACGCCTTCGCCCAGCTCATAGACGAGCGCCCCGAAGCGGCTGATCGCCGGGGCGAGACGGCGCCGGTCGAGACCGGAGAGCGGCGCCATGCCGAGATCGAGCGACCTGTAGCCGTTCTCCTTCCCCCACAGCATCAGCTCGATGAACAGCCCTTCCATGACGCCATGCGGCGCGGCCTCTCCGTAGCGCATGAGATCGACGGAGAGCTCGCGCAATCTGCTTGTCGCCCAGAGATTGGCGAAGGCGACGATGCGTCCGTGGAGCAGCATCGCCGCAGCGGGAAAGCGGCCGATATAATCGGCGTCGAACCGGCCGAGCGTGAAGCGCTTTTCCTCCCCCTTGTGCCGCGCCAGCCACTGGTCTGAAACGGTCTTCAGCTCATCGATCCGTTTACGGACTTCTTCGGACGGCAGCACCGCGAAGCTTGCGCCCTCCTTGGCCAGCGTGCGGCGCATCTGGCGGAGCTTCGAGCGCGCGCCTCCTTCGAGCGAGAAATCCTCAAGCGGAACGACGGCGCTTTCGCCGATCTTTTGCGCGCTGAGCCCGAGATCGAGCGCTGTCGGAAGGAAATCGTCGGAGAAGGAATAAAACACCGTATTGCCGTGGTAGCGGTCGGCGAGCGCCTTGAACGTCCAGGCGAGCTCCCGGCTTTCGCCCGCCAGTCCCACAGGCGGCCCCATGGCGATCCAGTTGCGTCCCTGCACGCCGTACATGATGAAGCTCGATCCCGTTTCGCTGAACAGGAAGCGCTTGTCGCGGAGATAGGCGAGGCAGGCGTCCGGGCGGACACTGTCGCCTTCGGCGAGGATGCGTTCGATGCGCGCGTCGGTTTCGGCGCCGCGCGTCTCGCCCGGCGGTTTCGAACGGATGCTGAGCAGGCGCCAGGCGATGAACATCAGGAGCGCGACGATCGCCGTCACCTCGCCGCGCAGGAAGCGCGAGGCTTCGGCGTCGCGCGCGAAGGTCCACCACAGGTCGTCGCGGTACTCGACATGATCGAACGAGAACAGGCCGAGCCAGGCGATCCCGGCGAGCACGGCGACGATCGCGCCGATCCACAGCGGCGGCAGTTTCATTTCGCGCAGCGCCGACCGCCGGTAGAACGCGGCGCGCGACGCGGCGAGCAGGATCATCACAACGGCGAGGCCGATGGCCCGCCAGTAATGTCCGCCCGAGAGCAGCGAAAACAGCGCGCCCGCGCCGAGCAGGATGACGGCGACGATCCACGCCGAGTCGAGGCGCTGTTTCAGTCCCGCCGCGACGAGCAGCAGCAGTACGCCGATGATCGACGCGAAAAAGTGAGACAGTTCGATAACCGGCAGCGGCGCGACCATGCGCAGCATCAGCCGGTTCTGGAAAATGTCGGGCGCGGCGGCGGCGGCCAGCGTCAGCGCGCCGGCGACGAAAGCGATCGCCGAAAAAACCGCCGGCGCCGAGGCGTCGGCGAGCGCGCCGGCGACCGCCGCCAGCGGATGCGCCTTCCGGGTCTTCGCGCCGTCCTGACGCTCCTTCATGCCGCCTGCCCTTCGCCCCTGCCGAAGCTATAGCGCGCGCCGCCCGCCATGCTAATCATCCCCGCCATGAAACAGCTCGACGCCTATCTCGCCCGCATCGGATACCGCGGCCGCCTCCGCCCCGACCTCGAAACGCTCGAAGCGCTGATGCGCTCTCACCTCCACGCCGTGCCGTTCGAAAATCTCGTCGTGCAGCTCGGCCGGCCGATAGACATCGGCCCGGACAGCATCTTCGACAAGCTCGTCACGCGCCGGCGCGGCGGCTGGTGCTACGAACAGAACGGCCTGTTCGGCTGGGCGCTTCGCGAAATCGGCTTCGAGGTCATGCGCCTTTCCGGCGGCGTGATGCGCGAGCAGCGCGGCGATGCCGCTCTCGGCAATCATCTCTGCCTGATGGTCAGGCTCGACCGTTCCTATCTCGTCGATGTCGGGTTCGGCGGCAGCCTCTCCGCGCCCATCGTTTTCGAGGAAGCCGAGCACGCGCACGCGCCGTTCCGCCTGCGTCTGTTCGAGACCGGCGACGGCTATTGGCGGTTCGAGGAGACGGGCGACGGCGCGCCGTTCAGCTTCGACGTGGCGGCGCGACCGGCGGACGAGGCGCTTTTGCATAGAACCTGCACCTTCCTGCAGACCGACCCCGCCTCGCCCTTCGTGCAGAACCTCGTCGTGCAGCAGCGCAGTCCGGATGGGCGGCACGCGACGCTGAGGGGCCGCGTGCTGAAGGAACTGTCGGAGGGCGGCGCCGATAAGCGGCTGATCGAAACGCCCGAGGAGCTTGTCGGCGTTCTGCGCTCGCGCTTCGGTCTCGACCTGCCGGAAGCGGCGTCGCTCTGGCCGGCGATCGCGGCGCGTCATGAAACGGTATTTGCTGCAGGCGCTCAATCTTAACGATTCGTTAACCAGTTCGAATCACGCTTCCTTTGACGAGCATCTCAGGGCGGGGGCCTCGCGTGAGCCGGATTGACCTTTCCACCGGTGAATTATTCTTGCGTCTCGGATCGACGCCTCGGTCGCGCAGCGCGCGCGCCGATAAACTGTTCCGCAGGCTGAGGAGCGACGAGGAGCAGGAGCTTGCGCAATCGCTGCTCAAGGCCCCCCGCAAAGTGCAGATGAAACCGCGCGGCGCCAAGGCCGGCGGCTAGTCGGGCTCCTTCCGACCCTTCCTGAAATCCCGGCGGCGCGGCCGAACGGCGCATCGGCGCTGGCGCGCGCCCGGTGGCTCCCCGGCCCCGGATTGGTGTAAACAGGGGCGGCCGCCGACACAGAGACAGAATAGATGGCCCGGAAACTCACGCGCGTCCCCGAACTCAGCCTCAAGGCCTACACCCATGGCGGCCCGGCCGAACGACAGGCGTTCATCGACGCGCTGATGGAAGGCTTCCAGTATTACGGCTTCATCATCCTCAAGGACCATGCGGTCAGCCGCGAACTGCTGGCCCGCGCCTATGAGCTGTCGGCGGCGTTTTTCGCCCTGCCCGAGGCGGAGAAGATGAAATACCGCGCCGGGGTCGACGGGCAGCGGGGTTACACGCCTTTTGGCACCGAGCACGCCAAGACCTCGAAGGTCGGCGACCTCAAGGAATTCTGGCATGTGGGCCGCGAATTTCCGAAAGGCTCTCCGCTGGAAAAGGTCTATCCGCCCAATCTCTGGCCGGAAAAGCCGGAAGGCTTCCGCGACACTTTCCTCACTGTGTTCAACGCGCTTGAGGAAGCCGGCATGGTGATGCTCGAGGCGCTCGCTCCCTCGCTCGACGTGCCGGCGGACTATTTCCGCAAGATGGCGACGGACGGCAACTCGATCCTGCGCCTCCTCCACTATCCGCCGGTGCCGGCCGGCGCGAACCCGGCGGCGCTGCGCGCCGCGGCGCACGAGGACATCAATCTCATCACCATTCTCGTCGCGGCCAACGGCGGCGGGCTCGAACTGCTCGACCGCGACGGCAAGTGGCTGCCAGTCGATACGGACCCGGACAATCTCATCGTCGACGCCGGCGACATGCTGGCGCGCGCCACCAACGACGTTATCCCGGCGACCACGCACCGCGTCGTCAATCCGCCGGGCTCCGCCAACGTCTCGCGCTACTCGATGCCGTTCTTCATGCACCCGCACTCGCAGGCGATGCTCGAATGCATCCCGAGCTGCAAGGGCGCCGGCGCGAAATATCCGCCGATCACCGCGGATGCGTTCCTGAAGCAGCGGCTGAAGGAAATCGGACTGGCGGGGTGACCGCCGTATTGCTTCGAGGCGCAAATGGATTCAACCGGCTGGGCGTTGCTGATCGGCGGCGCGATCGCAGTCGTTGTTTCTGCGATAAGCGCGGTGCGCCTCATTCAGCGTCTTGCGGCGAAACGCTATCTTTCGGCTTTTGCGTTCGCCTTGAGGCTGCTTCTCGGCGGGTATTTCGTCTGGGCTTTCATCGCCCTCGCGATGAACAGAGCCTGACTCGCGCTATCTAAGGTCGCAGAACCAGCAATCCTCGCCCATCGCCGATCCGATCGGCGAGCCCGGCGGGACTTCCGCATCCGGCGCCGACGGTTTGGCGGCGGGCGCTGCGCGGTTGAGATAGGCGTCGATCCTCGCGGCGAGAAAGGCGCGGTGCCCCTGATCCACGGACGGCCGGACGCCGGAGAAGATGCCGGGCGCGAGCTTGCTTCTGAGCGTCCGAAGATACGCGTCGGCGCGCGCCTGCACCGCGAGCGAACCTTTTTCGGCTGAGGCGAGATCGATCAGTGTCGAGACGAAACGGGTCTGCAAGGTGCGGGCGATCTCCGCCTGCCGCTCCGCCGTCGCCGGCGCGAACACCGCCGTCTCTACGGCGGCGAACACTTCTTCGGGCGCCAGCGCCGTTTCGTCGCGGCGGCGCGTTTCGACGAGCCTCGCCAGACGCGCCGGGCTGAACAGCGCGTTCATGCTTTCCGTCGCGGCGGCGTCGGCGGCGCTCGTCAGGTCGAACATCGGTCCCGTTGCGGTGTCGAACAGTTCCTGCCCGCCGCTGCCCGGCCCGAACGAGGCGAGCGCCGGCGTCAGCCTGTCGAGCGTCGCGTCCGGCAAGTCGAGGAAAGCCGGATCAAGCGTCGCGACGATGGCGGCCAGCGCCGCGCGCTGACGGTCGACCGCGACCGGCGATCCCGCCGCGCCGGAATCGCCCTTCACCGCATATTTGAAATCGTAGCCGCCGATCAGCTTCGCGGCGGCCGCGACCTGATAGCGATGATAGAGATAGACCGGCACGATGACGGCGCGCAGCTCCGAGGTCGCCTCGCCCGGCTTCAGCGAGCGTTCGCCGAAATTCGCCAGCGCGACCGCCCTCACCTGCATCGTCTGCCGAAGCGAGGCGACCGGATCGGTCCCGTTGTCCCAGACGCTGCCCCACGGATTGGCGGTCGATACGTCGCGAGCCTGAGGATCGTCCACGAACTTCAGACCGGCGCTGTAGGCGTCCGTGAGGATCTTATCGAGCGACGCCTTTTCGTTCTGCGGAAACTCGCCGTAGAGCCAGCGCGCCGCAACCTTGTCCCAGGCGCCGACGCCGACGCCGTAGGCCTTGCTGAAATCGAGCGACCCGTCGGCGGCGACGGTCACCAGCGGCGCCGGGTAATCCATCACCGACGCGCGGTCGTTGACCGAGGCGGCGAAGTTGTGCGCGAAGCCGAGCGTATGGCCCACCTCGTGCGCGGCGAGCTGGCGGATGCGCGCCAGCGCGATCTCGACCGGATCGTCCGGCGAACCTGTTCCCGTCTTGTCGGCGCCGGCGAGGCCTTCGAAGATCATCCTGTCCTGCCGCACGCGCTGGCTGCCGAGCACCACGTTGGCTTTCAGCATTTCGCCGGTGCGCGGATCGTAGACGCCGCCGCCGTACGACCAGCCGCGAGTCTGGCGGTGCACCCACTGGATGACGTTGTAGCGCGCGTCGAGCGGATGCGCGCCTTCGGGGAGAAGTTCGACGCGGTAGGCGTCTTCGAAACCCGCCGCCCTGAACGCCTCGGCCCACCAGCCTGCGCCCTCGATCAGCGCCGAACGCACCGGCTCCGGGGCGCCCGAGTCCACATAGAACACGATGGGCTTCTTCACAGGCCCCGAGGCGGCGGCGGGATCGACGCGCTCCAGCCGGAAGCGCCGCGCGAAGCTCTTGCGGATCGACGCCGAAAGGGGCGCGCTGAAATCGTAGTAGGGAACGTCTATGGCGCCCGAACGCGCGTCGAAGGCGCGCGGATGGAAGCCTGGCGCAGGCAGACGCACGAAGGAATGATGCACGCTAAGCGTGAATGAGCGTCCATCAGCGGCGGTCGCTGAAACTTCGTCGCCCGCCGTGTCGCCGGACAGGGTCAGAAACGCGTCAAGCTCCACATTGTCGGGAAAGACGAGCACGGACGAATAATCGGGAAAGCTGCGCTCGGCGTCGACGGCGTAGCTTCCCTGCCCCGCCGCCTTCAGCACGCCCTTCAGGTCGAGGATGTCGCCTGTGAGGAACCCGCCGAGATCGACCACCAGCGATCCGTCCGGCTTTTCCTCGGCGATGTCGCCGGCCCACAGGAACGAACGCGCGAACGAGTTCGCGACGGCCTTCTTCTCCAGCGGATTGTCGGCGGAAGCGCGATAGGCCCAGTTCTCTTTCTCGACGACCACTTTCTTGCCGACCCGGCGGAAGGCGATGATCTTGCCTTCGTCGGCGTAACCGCGGTCGAGCCCGACCGGATTGGAGCCGAGACCGGCCGAAAGCCCGGCCGAGTGAATGGCCCGAAGCATCACCCCGTCGGCGTCGGGCGCCGGCAGCGTGACCAGCAGTTTTCCTTCTTTCGCGTCGGCGCTGACGGCGAAGAAGGCGCCTTCCCCGACCGTGGCCGCCGGCTCCGGCGCCGTCGTCGTTTCGGGCTGACGCGAACAGGCGGCGGCGAGGACGATAAGGATCAGCGCGGCGCGTTTCATGGAGGCCCCCGGGTTGAGACGGCGGGGCGACCCTGAACAATTCCGCCAGCAAGATCAACGCGGTCCGTCGAATTCTTCCGCTGCGCGCCATCGTTGCCGCCCCTCAGCCCCCTACCTATAGTGCAACGCAACAGCGGAGGTGCGCGCGCGTCTCCAGGTCATGCGGAGTTGAGACGTGAAATTCGCCGGCACCAGCGACTACATCGCCACGGAAGATCTCAAGGTCGCGGTCAACGCGGCGGTGACGCTGGAGCGGCCGCTCCTCGTAAAGGGCGAGCCCGGCACCGGCAAGACGGTGCTGGCGGTGGAGGTCGCCAAGGCCCTCGGCCTGCCGCTTATCGAATGGCACATCAAATCCACCACCAAGGCGCACCAGGGCCTTTACGAGTACGACGCCGTCGCCCGGCTGCGCGACGGACAGCTCGGCGAGGAGCGCGCGCGCGACGTCAGGAACTACATCAAGCGCGGAAAGCTGTGGGAGGCTTTCGCCGCGCCCGAGCGGCCCGTGCTTCTCATCGACGAGATCGACAAGGCGGACATCGAGTTTCCCAACGATCTCCTGCAAGAGCTCGATCGCATGGAGTTCTTCGTCTACGAGACGAACGAAACCGTGAAGGCGGCGCGCCGGCCGGTGGTCATCATCACCTCCAACAACGAGAAGGAGCTGCCCGACGCGTTCCTGCGCCGCTGCTTCTTCCATTACATCAAGTTTCCCGACGCGCAGACGATGGGCGAGATTGTCGAGGTGCATTTTCCCGGCATCAAGAAGAAGCTCGTCGCCGACGCCCTGAAGATCTTTTACGAAATCCGCGACGTGCCGGGGCTGAAGAAAAAGCCTTCGACGTCGGAACTGCTCGACTGGCTGAAACTTCTGCTTGCGGAGGAACTGCCGGAGGAAACGCTCCGGGAACGCGATCCCCGCAAAGCTATTCCGCCGCTGCACGGCGCCCTCCTGAAAAACGAGCAGGACGTGCACCTGTTCGAGCGCCTCGCCTTCCTCGCCCGCCGCGAAGGCGCCTGAGGCCGCGGCGTCGCCCGGCGCCGGCCTGAGTTCGGTCGGGAGCCGGATCACGCTCATCAAGACTGGCCGAACGCGCGTCCTTCAGCCACAATGTCCCTCAGGGAGGCTGGCGCCCGAAGAAGCGCCTCGCCCGGGGGTTGTGTCGGAGGGGCGGTACGAGTGGAAAATCAGATAGTTAAAGGCGCTTTTTTAGCGCTGCTGTTCGGCGCGGGCGCCGGTTGCGCCGGCCCTGCGAAGGCGCCGACTGCGACGGCTCACCTGCAATCCCCGGCGCCGCCGACGGCGTTCACCCGCGTCGACGTGGCGCGCAACTACGAGTTCGTCAGGCCGGAACCCGTCGCGGCGTCTGCAAGCGCGGACCCGTCCTACGCGGCGGCGCATGAGCAAGACACCGGTTCTGCGAACGATCATACGAAACCGCTAAAGGGTCTCTTCACCAGCGCCAGCATGGCGCTGCCCGCCGGCTGGTCGCATATGCAGGGCGACGCGGTGCGGCACGATGCGAGCGGACTCGAATGCGCCGGCCAGATAATCCTCGCCAACGAAAAACGCATCTTCACGTTGCGTCAGTTGAAGTCGTTCGACGACAGGAACATGGACGTCGCCTGCGACTACGCAACCGGTTCCGGCCACTATCTCACCTTCTACGCTTCGTTCTGGCCGCGCATGTCGCTCGAGGAGAGCTATTCCGGCGCGGCCGCCGCCATCCGCCAGCGCTTCGACGTTCAGTCGACTGTCCCCGTGCCGCTGGCGAAAATGAAATCGAATGAGCCTGACCCCGTCTATGAGGGACTCGAACAGCAGATGGCGGCGGGATTCAATATCGGTCCCGTCGACGGTGTCCCGTACAGAACGTCGCTCTGGCTTGCGAAAACGCATGGCTGGCATGTGAAGACGCGCGCGACCTATCCCGCCGACGATCCGATGACCGAGCTGGTGGCGGCGATCACCTTTTCCTTCGCGCATGTGAAGGTCCGGACAAAGAATATGACTGACCCGATCGGGCAGAGCGGCGAAGTGTAGGAGCGGCGTCATGGAACAGCTTGTCGGAATGCTCCCTTATCTGCTTCTGCTGATCATCTTCTTCATCCTGCCGGCGATCATGCGCTCGCAGCGTCAGGCTGAACTGGAGAAGCGGTTCACGCGCATCCAGAAAAAACGCAAGTCGCGGGTGATCGCGCTGGTGCACCGCTTCGAGTCGATGGGTTTTCTCGGCGCGCAGCTGCGCTATATCGATCTCAACGACGCCGAGGACATTCTTGACGCCATCCGCCGCACGCCGGCGAACCAGCCGCTCGACATCGTTCTGCACACGCCGGGCGGACTGGTGCTTCCCGCCTTGCAGATCGCCCGCGCCATCAAGGCGCACAAGGGCAAGAAGACCGTCTACGTGCCGCACTACGCCATGTCGGGCGGGACGCTGATCGCCCTCGCCGCCGACGAGATCGTGCTCAACAAACATGCGGTGCTGGGTCCGATCGATCCGCAGATCGGCGGCCTTCCGGCCGCTTCCATCCTGCGCGTCGCCAGGGCCAAGTCGCCGGACGCCACCGACGATTACACGCTGGTGCTGGCCGATCTCGGCGGCAAGGCGATCGAACAGCTAGAAGCCGCCGCGAAAGAACTTCTCGAAGGAACGGTGTCAGAGAACGCCGCCGCCAACATCGCGCAGCTTCTGTCGAGCGGGCGCTGGACGCATGATTACCCGATAGAAGCGTCGCAGGCGCGCGAGATGGGATTGATCGTTTCCACCGACATGCCGGCCGACATCATGGAGCTGATGTCGCTGTTCCCCGAGACGCTTCGGCGCACGCGCTCCGTCACCTGGCTCGATTCCGCGAGGGCGCTGCTGCCCGGCAAGAAATCACTCCCGACTGAGACGACGCCGTTCACAGGCTACCAGCCTGGTCCCGGCGCGCGGTCGTTCAGCTACGGCCCGTGGGACCCGAACGACTTCCGTCCCCGCGGCCATGCGCCGGGCCCCGGCGCCGGCGATATTCGCGAAGACCGCAGCATCAGGCGGCGCTAGTCCTCAGGAGAGACCGCGGGCGAGGATCTCGATGCGCGCCGCGGCGCCATAGATCGCTTCCGACGTCGCCGTCGCCGTTTCCGGCGGGAGCGGCGTGGGCGCGACTTCGAGAGCCGTCGCCACCTGCGCCTGCGCGGCGCTGACGGCTTCGCCAATCTCTCCGGCGGAGTCGTAGCGGCCGAGATAATCGCCCGCCGCCGTCATAAATCCGTAGGCGTCCTGATATTCGTGAACATTGACGATCGCGCCGTCCTTGACGCCGATGTCGTATTCCTCGCCGGCCGTGCGCAGGACTTCTGCGACGGCGAGCAGCGCTTCGCGGGGACTCGCCTTCGCCGCCTTGATCGCCGCGTCGATGCCGGCGCGCGCGGCGGCCAGCTTCGTATCCACCTCGTTCGCCGGCGCGCCGCCCTTCACAGCATTGGCGAGCGCGTCGAGATCGTCGGCGAAGCCGGCGAAGTTGCGGGCTTTGAACGCCGGCAGCAGCCCCGCGTAAAGCTCGTCCTTCGGATGCTTCATGTGCGTGGCCGCCATGCCCTGTTCCCCGGCGGCGTAAAGCGCCGCGCCCGCCTGAATATGGCCGCGCATCAACAGAAGCTGCTGGATGTAGGCGACATTGTCGGTCGCCGCGTCGACGGCTTTGGCGCCCTCGCTCTCGCCGCCTCCGGATTCGGCGCCTTCCCCTTCGCCGCCCGAAGCGTGCGCGTCGTGAGGCTGGGCGACGCTCTGGGCCGCGCCTTCCGCGCCTTCGCCCTCCGCCCCCTCTCCTTCGGAGCCGCAGCCGGCGAGCGCCACGGCGCCGCCGAGGGCGAGCGTTGAAAGTCCGGCGAGAAGTTTCAGTCGGCGCGCCATGGGGCGGCTCCTTTTTCTGGCGTTTTCAGGTTGGCGGGCATCATAATCGGCCCGCGCCGTCATGCAATCGCTTCTTAATAACAAGGTCCTCTCGTGATACTGCAGATCGCCGACATACTCGACCGCTCCGCCCTCGCCGCCGTTCGCGAGGCGTTGTCCGGCGAGGCGATCTGGGAGGATGGTGGCGCCACCGCCAAGGGCCGGGCCAGGGCGGCGAAGAACAATCTTCAGGCGAGGCCGTCGGCGCCCGCCGCCAAGGGCGCGATGGAGATGATCTCGGCGGCGATCCTCGCCAACGAAACGCTGCGCGCCGCCGCCCTGCCCGACCGCATCGCACGGCTGATGATCAACCGCTATGACGAGGGCATGGAATACGGAGCGCATGTCGACGCGCCCTATATCGACGGCGTTCGCACCGACCTGTCGTTCACGCTCTTTCTCGGCGACCCGTCCGATTATGACGGCGGCGCGCTGGTCATCGACAGCGCCGGGGCCGAGGACGAAATCAAGCTGCCCGCCGGGTCGCTGGTTCTCTATCCCTCGACCTTCCTGCACCGGGTCGAGCGGGTGGCGCGAGGTTCGCGGCTCGCGGCCGTGGGCTGGATCAGGAGCCGGGTGCGATCGACCGAGCGCCGCGCCATGCTGTTCGATCTGGAACGGTCGCTCGCCGAGCTCGCCGCCGCAGGCGCGCCCGCTTCCGTCCGCGACCGGCTGGCCAACCTTCGCAACAATCTCATTCGTGATTTCGGCGACTGAGGCGGGGCGCCTAAGTTCGGAGCATGATTCCTTTCTCCGTTCTCGATCTCGCCCCCATCGTCGAAGGCGGCGACGCCCGTCAGGCCTTCGAAAATTCCCGCGACCTCGCGCGTCATGCCGAGGCGCTCGGCTACAACCGCTTCTGGCTGGCCGAGCATCACAACATGCCCGGCATCGCCAGCGCGGCTACCGCCGTCGTCATGGCCTATGTCGCCGAGGGCACGACGCGCATCCGCATCGGGGCCGGCGGCGTCATGCTGCCGAACCACGCGCCGCTGGTCATCGCCGAACAGTTCGGCACGCTCGAAGCCATGTTTCCGGGCCGCATCGATCTCGGCCTCGGCCGGGCGCCCGGAACCGACATGCCGGCGATGCGCGCCCTGCGGCGGACCCTAGACAGCGACGGCAATCGCTTCCCGCAGGACGTTCTCGAACTTCAGCATTTCCTCGCTCCCGCCGAGCCCGGCCAGCCGGTGCGCGCCGTGCCGGGCGAAGGCTCGAACATTCCCTTGTGGATGCTCGGCTCGTCGACTTTCGGGGCGCAGCTCGCGGCGGCCCTCGGCCTGCCCTACGCCTTCGCGTCGCATTTCGCGCCGGCCCAGATGATGGAGGCGATCGCGATTTACCGCGAAAGCTTCCGGCCCTCGGCGCAATTGCAACAGCCCTACGTCATGCTCGGTTTCAACATGCTCGCCGCCGACACCGACGAGGAGGCGCGATTTCTTGCAACGTCTCTGATGCAGGCGTTCGTCAATCTGCGCTCCGGCGCGCCGACGAAGCTGCCGCCGCCCAGGGAAGGCTACGAACAATCGCTGCCGCCGGCGGCGCGCGCCATGCTCGACCAGCTTCTCACCTGCTCCGCCGTCGGCGGGCCGGAGACTGTGCGGCGTCGCCTCGCGGATTTCATCGCCCGCACCGGCGCTGACGAACTGATCCTCACCTCGCAGATGTTCGACCATCAAAAGCGCAAACGCGCCTTCGCCATCGCCGCCGAGGCGCGCGAGCACCTCGCCCGCAGTTTGTGACCCCCGCGACAGGCGGGCGGTTTTGCGCGATGCTTCCTCAATCGCGGCCGCGATGAAATAATTTTTCGGCTTTTGTCGAAATGCGCCGGTTTCGACCGTCATGGCGACGGGAGCGCATGGCGCGCGCCCAAGCAAGTGAGGAGACAGACATGAAGGTTATGCTTCTCGCCTACGAGTCGCCGGGAGATTTCGACACCCGCGAAGACAAGGCGAAATTCGGCCCTTACCTCAACGCATGGATGACTTTTGCGGACTCCATGCGCGAAAGCGGCGTCTACCTATCGGGCTCCGCCCTGCGCGGCCCTGAAACCGCCACGCTGATTTCAGTCGAAAACGGCCGGCGTTCCGTGCAGGACGGACCTTTCGCCGACGCCAAGGAACAGCTTGGCGGGTTTGTCATCATAGACGCGCCCGACATGGCGTCGGCGGTTGAGTGGGCCGCGAAATGTCCGGCGGCGGCGAGCGGGCGCGTCGAGGTTCGCCCCATTCCCAACTACGGGGAGGAATAGGGCATGCAATACGCGCTCCTTCTCTACGATAACGAAGACGCCTGGGATTCGGCTTCAGAAGCCGAACAAGGCGAAGTCATCGGCGCTCATATGGCCTACGCCCAGGCCCTGAAGGACGCCGGCGCCTATATCGGCGGCGCGCCGCTCGATCACACGCGGCGCGCCAAGGCTGTGCGCAAGCGCGACGGCCGCCTGTCCGTGGAAGACGGTCCGTTTACGGACAGCAAGGAGCAGCTCGGCGGCTTTTATGTCATCGAGGCGAAAGATCTCGACGCGGCGCTCGATTGGGCGGCGCGTTGCCCCGCCGCTTCTTATGGCCAGATCGAAGTCCGTCCGGTTTTCACTGTTCCGGCGGAAGCTTGAGGATGGATCGGGCGCGGGCGATAGCGGAAGACGCCGCCCGCGCCTCCTACGGCCGCCTGCTCGCGTGGCTCGCGGCGCGCACCCGCGACCTCGCCGAAGCCGAAGACGCGCTCGCCGACGCCTTCGCCGCCGCTCTTGAAACATGGCCCGAGCGCGGTCTCCCCGAGGAGCCGGAAGCGTGGTTGTTCGCTGTCGCGAAGCGAAAGCTGATCGACAGGACGCGGCGCGCCGCAACCCGCAACGAGGCCGCGCCGGTCCTGACGCTTGTCGCGGAAGAAGCCGAAGCCGCCATGCAGGGCGACCGGTTTCCCGACGAGCGCCTGAAGCTGCTGTTCGTCTGCGCCCACCCCGCCATCGACCCCGCCGTCAGAACGCCGTTGATGCTGCAAACCGTGCTCGGCCTCGATGCGGCGCGCATTGCGTCGGCCTTTCTCGTCGCCCCGGCCTCGATGGGCCAGCGGCTGGTGCGCGCCAAAAAGAAGATCCGCGACGCCGGTCTTCGCTTCGAAACGCCGGGCCCGGAGCATCTCGCCGAACGCCTCGAGGCGGTGCTGGCCGCCGTCTACGCCGCTTTCGGAACCGGCTGGGAGGATGCAGACGGCGCCGATCCGCGCCGCGCGGGCCTCGCCGGGGAAGCGATATTTCTGGGACGCGTCATCGTCGCGCTGTTGCCCGAAGAGCCCGAGGCGCGTGGTCTGCTCTCGCTCATGCTTTACGCTCACGCGCGGCGGCGCGCCCGGCGGAAGGGCGGCGCCTATGTTTCGCTGGCCGACCAGGACACGCGCCTGTGGGATGCGCCGATGATAGCGGAAGCCGAAACGCTGCTGATCGAGTCGGGCCGGCATGGCCGGCCGGGCCGCTATCAGCTCGAAGCGGCGATTCAGTCGGCGCACGCCGCAGCGCGCCTCAAAGGCTACGACACATCGGCGGCGATCGTCGCGCTTTATGATGCGCTGCTTGCAACCGCGCCGTCAGCCGGCGCTGCGGTCGGGCGCGCGGCGGCGCTGTCTCAGGCGGGGCGCAACGGGGATGCGCTTGCGGCGCTGAACGTGCTGCAAACCGGTCAGGCTGCGACCTATCAGCCATATTGGGCTACGCGCGCCCACGTGCTGGCGCGCCTCGGCCGCGACGGCGAGGCGCGCGATGCTTACTCGCGGGCGATCGGCCTCAGCGAGGATGAAGCGGTCAGACGCTTCCTGCTGGAAAAGCTTTCAAGCCTGAATGCGTGACCAACGCCGCTAATACAAAAACTCCGCCTCTTCCGGCACCCGCGAGAAAGCGATCTTGGCGCCGAGATAGTTGAGGTTGAGACCCTGCAGGCGGGCGAGCGTGACATGCCGGTGAGGGCCCGCCGCCTCTCCGGCGGCGCCGCCGAGGCGGGCGAACTTGTGTTCGGGATCGGAATTGATCGCGTCGATGGCGCGCCACAATCGCGCCTGCCGGTCGTCTTCCGGCGCCGCCGGCGTGAAAAGATCCGTCTGCATCACCTTTTCGCTGCCCGCTTCCGCGAGTCCGTGGAGATAGACGGTGACGCCGCCGCAGCGCGGCCCGCCGCGGGACGGCTGTTTTTTCCGGTCGGCGACGAACTGCTCCCAGATCTCGTCGAACAGCTTCAGAAAACGGAACGAGTTCTGGGAATAGGGAAAACGCCGCGCCCCTTCCCAATGGCCGTCCGGCCGCAGCCGGACGCTGAGCGAGATTGTGCTGGCGTGCATGTCGTAGTGCCGCAGCCGGCTCGCCGCCTTGAGCAGCAGCGCGCGCGCCACGACTCGCGCCTGATCCGGGCTCTCGTGCTCACGCGACAGCACGCGGCTGTGGCCGATCATCGACTTCTTCGTTTCAGGCTCGTCCACCTCGTAACCGTGCAGCGCGTACCAGAACCGTTCGCCGGTCACGCCGCCCCAGATGGCGCGGGCCTGTTTGGGCTGCAAATTCCACAGCGACAGGAAGTCGTTGATCCCCGCCTTTGCGAGCCGCACCGACATGCCGGGCCCGACTCCCGGAATGTCCGTAAGCGGCATATCGAGAAGCTTTCCGGGGAGGTCTTCGGCAGAGAATACGGTCAGCCCGTCCGGCTTTTGCGATTCCGCCGCGAGCTTGGCGAGCAGTCTGGTCGGCGCGAGCCCGACCGAGGAGCGCAGCGCGGGGCCGATATTCTCGGCGATGCCCTGCTTCACGGCGCGCGCCACCGGCAGCGCCGCTTCGGCGGCCGCCTCCGAGCGGTTGAGCCGGAACGCCGCCTCGTCGACCGAATAGACCTTCACCAGGGGCAGATGGCGTTCGACTTCGGCGATCAGTTTCTTGTGGACCTGCACATATCGGTCGTGCCGCGCCGGCATGACCGCGACGCCGGGGCAAAGCTGGCGCGCCTCGCGAACCGCCGTTCCGCGTTTGATGCCGAAAGGCCGGGCCTCGTAGCTGACGGCGATGGCGCCCGTGTGCTCGGACTGGAGCGGCGCGACGATCACCGGCCGCCCGCGCAGCTCCGGATGGTCATGCTGTTCGACCGCCGCGAAATACGCGTTGAAGTCGAGGAACAGATAGCGAAGCCCGGTATTGGGCGCATAAACGGGCGTTGCTGAGGAGGCGGGAGGCATGAGAACAAATATAGAACATCTTCCTCTCCGCAGCAAGCGCCCTTCTGCCCAAATGAGTGTCGGCCCGTCTTTCCCCATGTTAGGGGGATGGCATGTTCGCCAGGTTCTTCCATGAGCTGAAAAGCGCCGGTCTGCCCGTCTCGCTCCGGGAGTATCTCACCCTGATGGAGGCGATGGACGCCGATCTCGCCTCGCGCAAGGTCGAGAGCTTTTATTATCTCTCGCGCTCGACACTGGTGAAGGACGAGCGAAACCTCGACAAGTTCGACCGGGTTTTCGGGCACGTGTTCAAGGGCCTCGAATCCGTCGGCGAGGCGGTCGAGGCGGAAATTCCCGCCGACTGGCTGAAGCTCATCACCCAGAAGTATCTCACCGAGGAAGAAAAGGCGCAGATCGAGGCGCTCGGCGGCTGGGACAAGCTGATGGAGACGCTGAAGAAGCGGCTCGAAGAACAGAAGAAGCGCCACGAAGGCGGCTCGAAATGGATCGGCACCGGCGGCACGTCGCCGTTCGGCTCCGGCGGCTACAATCCGGAAGGCGTGCGCATAGGCAACGAAGGCCAGCGCCAGGGCCGCGCCGTAAAGGTCTGGGAAAAGCGCGAATACAAAAATCTCGACGACCAGGTCGAGCTCGGCACGCGCAACATCAAGGTGGCGCTGCGTCGCCTCAGGCGCTTCGCGCGGCGCGGCGCGCACGACGAATTCGATCTCGACGGCACCATCGACGCGACGGCCCGCGCCGGCTATCTCGACATCAAGATGCGGCCCGAGCGGCGCAATCTCATCAAGGTGCTGATCTTTTTCGACGCCGGCGGATCAATGGATCCGTTCATCCGGGTCTGCGAGGAATTGTTCTCGGCGGCGCGCTCCGAGTTCAAGCACATGGAGTATTTCTACTTCCACAACTGTCTCTACGATTATGTGTGGAAGGACAACCGTCGCCGCTGGACGGAGAAAATTCCGACCTGGCAGATCCTGCATAAGTACCCCCACGACTATAAAATCATCTTTGTCGGCGACGCGTCGATGAGCCCCTACGAGATCACCGTGCCGGGCGGCTCCGTCGAATATTTCAACGAGGAGCCCGGCGCCTTGTGGATCAAGCGGACGCTCGACATTTACGAGCGCGCCGTATGGCTCAACCCCGTGCCTGAAAAGCATTGGGACTACGCGCCGTCGATCAAGATGATCCGCGAGCTGTTCGGCGAGCGAATGTTTCCGCTGACGCTCTCAGGCATCGACAAGGCGATGGCGGAGCTAAAACGATAAGGGCTGAAGTCAGGCGGCGTCGCGATGTTCGCGCGCCTCGGCGACGGCCAGTTCAAGCTCGGCGTTAAGCTCCGACAGAACGGCGCGTCGAGAGGCGGCCTTGCGCGCGTCGCCGCCGACAAGCTTCTCCGCGGCTTCGCAAAGATCGCCGACCGACCAGGCGCCGACGCCCCGCGAGGCGCCTTTAAGCGCATGCGCCGCATTCCGCCATTCCTCATCCGGCAGACCAGGATCGAGGCGCGACATCCACATCTCCGCCTGTTCGGTGAAGATGGTCAGGATTTCGTCGCGCAGCGCCGCGTCGCCGCAAACGTAAAGCTCAAGGTGATCGAGATCGATGACGCCGGCCATGAAGATTCTTTTTGTATGTTTCGGGCGTCCTAATTCTATCGGGCCGACTGCTTCCGGATCGTTAAGGCGATCCGACAGCCGTCGCGACGCCGTTAGGGCAAAACGAAAGCGCCGCCTCGCAAGGAGGCGGCGCTTCGCGATTCAACGTGGTTAATGCGGCCTTAGTGCTGAGGCTCTTCTTCAGCGGCAGGCTCGTCAGCAGCTTCATCAGTCGCTTCGTCGACAGCGGCTTCGGCGTCCTCGGCCATGCCTTCCATCGCCTCGCCGGCGTCATCCGCCATCTCCTTGGCGCCTTCCGCCATGTCGCTCGCCGCGTCGCCGACGGCGTCGGCCGCGTCGTTCATCGCATCGCCGGTCGCATCGACGGCGTCTTCGGTCGCTTCGCCGACGTCGGCGGCGGCGTCTCCCATCGCGTCGCCGGCCGATTCGACCGCATCGCCCGTCGTTTCAACGGCGCTTTCGGTCGCCGCGCCGATATCGCTGGCGTCCTTGCCGGTGAGTTTCATAAGTCCGATCACGACCGCAATGGCGACCGCGATAATCAACAGAATTCTAAGCATTTGCCCCGTCCTTCACTGTCAGTGCTTGTTGGTTGCTGAAGCCTTGCTTCGGCTGCGTTCGCCCCACGATTTTCCCAGCCCCGGGAAACACGTCCACGACCCGTCGCCGACGCCAAACGAAACCATTATCATGTTCCGTCAACGGCATTTTACTTGATTTTTGCTCATCTTATCAACCAACGGGCCCAAACCCCCATGACTCCTAAGATGTTTTCAGCCCTTG
This sequence comes from Pseudomonadota bacterium, assembly GCA_036337175.1. GTDB lineage: Bacteria > Pseudomonadota > Alphaproteobacteria > Caulobacterales > Parvularculaceae > Amphiplicatus. Next base: position 205,414 of record JAYZEQ010000004.1, on the reverse strand, counting down.
CGGGCGCCGCCGAGCCCGCCTAAACGGCCCCCTGCAGCAGCGCGAGCCCGCTCATGACCGCTGAAAGCGCCCTCTTCATCGGCAAGGGAGAAGCGGACTCGCTTCTCTCTCTGAAACTCGCCAACCGGCACGGCCTTATAGCTGGCGCAACCGGGACGGGAAAAACCGTTACCCTTCAGATACTTGCGGAAGGATTCTCAGCGGCTGGCGTGCCTGTCTTCTTGGCCGACGTGAAGGGCGACCTGGCCGGTTTGTCGCGGGCCGGGGAGCTGAAACAGGGGCTTCTCGACCGGGCCAAGACCATCGGGCTCGATCCCTACGAGCCCGCTTCGTTCCCGGTCTGCTTCTGGGATCTCCACGGCGAGAAAGGGTCGCCCGTCCGCACCACTGTTTCCGAGATGGGCCCTCTGCTGCTGGCTCGCCTTCTCGACCTCAACGAAACCCAGGAAGGGGTCCTCACCCTCGCCTTCCGATTCGCCGACGACCAGAACCTCGCCCTGCTCGATCTGAAGGATTTGCGCGCGCTGCTGGTGGAAGTCGCCGAGCAGGCCGATGCGCTGACCACACAATACGGCAACGTTTCGAAAGCGTCGGTCGGCGCCATCCAGCGCCGGTTGCTGGCGCTTGAGGAACAGGGCGCAGAGAAATTTTTCGGCGAGCCGGCCCTCGATCTCATCGACCTTCTGCGCGCTGACGAAAAAGGGCGCGGCGTCGTCAATATTCTCGCGGCCGACAGGCTGATGCAGACGCCTAAGCTGTATGCGACGTTTCTTCTGTGGCTGTTGTCGGAGCTGTTCGAGGAGCTTCCTGAAATCGGCGATCCGGAAAAGCCGCGTCTCGTGTTCTTTTTCGACGAGGCGCATCTGCTGTTCGACGAGGCCCCGAAGGCGCTGCTCGACAAGATCGAACAAGTGGTGCGGCTGATCCGCTCGAAGGGCGTCGGCGTTTACTTCGTTACGCAGAATCCGCTCGACGTACCGGATTCGGTTTCGAGCCAGCTCGGCAATCGCGTACAGCACGCGCTTCGCGCCTACACGCCGAAAGAGCAGCGGGTCATCAAAGCGGCGGCGGAGACTTTCCGCGCCAACCCCGCTTTCGCCACCGTCGACGTCATCACCGAACTGGGCACCGGCGAGGCGCTGGTTTCCACCCTGGAAGGCAAGGGCGCGCCGTCGGTCGTGCAGCGGGTGCTGGTGCGCCCGCCCTCTTCGCGCATGGGCGCGATCACCGACGCCGAGCGGCGCGAGACGATCAACGCCTCGCTGCTGTCGCTCAAATACGCCAAGGAGATCGACCGCGAGTCCGCCTACGAAATCCTCGCGCGCCGCAACGAGGACCGCGTCCGGGAGGATGAAAAGGAAGCCGCCCGCCGCGCCGCCAAGAAGAAGGCGCAGCGCCGCTCCAGCCGCCAGACCGTCACCGAAGCCGCCGTGAAATCGTTCGTGCGCTCGCTGTCGACGGGGCTGGGGCGCGAAATACTCCGCGGCGTCCTCGGCAATGTCCGCCGTCGATGAGCGGCGCCGAATGAACGGCGGTCACGACGATGATGACGCTGCGCCAGCCGACGACGCGCGCGCGTTCGCCGTCATCATTGGCGGGATGCTGCTGACATTTTTCGCCGGCGTCGCTTTCAGCTTCATCCTTTCGACGCCGATCCTGCCGCAAATGGCTCTGACATTCCGCGCCGTCGCGTTCGGCGTCGCGGCGACGGCGCCGCTTTGTGGTTTTCTCTTCTGGTTCATGCGCTCCAATATTCCGGAGATCGTGAAGTTCCGGGAATCGCAGATCGAGTTTTTTTCCCAGATCGGCTTCGAATTCACCGCATCCCGCATCGCGCTGATGGCGATCGGCGCCGGGATCACCGAGGAATTATTGTTCCGCGGCGTCTTTCAGACATGGCTGAGCTCGATGCTGCCCGTCGCCCTGGCGATCATCCTGCCGAATATCGTCTTCGGGCTCCTTCATGCGCGCACGGCGCTTTACGCCGCCATCGCGGGACTCGTCGGCTGCTATCTCGGAGTCATTTTCTGGTTCAGCGGCAATCTCGTCGCGCCGATGGTGACGCATGGCCTTTATGATGTCGTCGCGCTGGAGCTGACGCGGCGCGCCATCGCGTCGGCAAAATCCGCCGGCGCCTAGCCGCGCATCACCTTGTCGAGCGGTTCTTCCGTCACCGGATAGCCGAGATCGTCCGGAATGCTGAGATAGCTGACGCCGTCGCGGACCACGACTTCCGGCTGCACCGGCCTGATGATCCGTCTCGCTGCAAATTCGAACGCCTCCGCGGCGGAGCGGCTGCGGCCGAGAAGCTCGAGATTGCGCACGGTCGGAAAGATGATCTTCCGGGCGCCCGCGGCGCGGGCGTCTATCGCCGCCTGGGGAGCGATCCACATCGTTTCCGTCGCCTCGTCGCCGTCTTCCAGAGGCTCCTGCCCCGGCGGGCACTCGGTCGCGAAAAACCACGTATCGAAACGCTTGTGCATGCCGGGCGGCGCCGTCCACCGGGCGAAAACGCGCAGAACGTCGCAAGCGACGGCGAGTTTCTCATCGCGGATCAGCTCCAGAAACAGCGCGTCGTTTTTCTCGACCGCCTTGCGATGGCCCGACAGGGCGGCGGCGCGCGCGGCGTCGATGAAGCGATCCGTCCCGCGCTCCCGGGCGATAAGGATGCCGACTTCCTCGAACGCCTCGCGCACGGCCGCGATCTGGGCGGCGGCGAGCGAAGAGTCTAGACCCGTCGCATGATCCGCCCACGCCGCATCCCGGTCGTCGGGGTCGATCCGCCCGCCCGGAAACACCAGCGCGCCGCCCGCGAAGCCGATATCCGCATGGCGTTCGATCATCAACACTTCGAACCGCGGCTGATCGCGAAGCATCAACACGGTCGCAGCGGGGACCGGCGCGTCGCTGGCGGCGTCGGAAGTCATCGAGCCTCTACAATCCCGGCTTCGGTCTGGGCGCAGGGCGCGCGTAGCCGGCTTTTGTCAGCCGGATCGCGCCGAACCCGCCGGCGAGAGTCGCGACGATCGCGCCGACGACCATCCACAAAGGATGGGGGATCGCCATCAGGCTGATGCCCGCCATCGCGAACAGGGTCGCCGCCACCACCCAGGCGACAGGCGCCCAGCGGCCTGCGATCAGCAGCGCCGCCACGCCGCCGCCCAGAACGCCCGCGAACCATCCGATCACCACGGCGATTTTCGCGCCGAGCGGAATTTCGCCCATGACCGACTTGAGCGCTTCTGGGTCTTTCAGATCGACGCCGGCCGGCGGCGGAAAGATCGAATGGCCGACCGCTTCCGCGACGTACACGATAAGAGCCCCGACGAGCACCCCGGCGATGACGCCTCCTATGGATCTCAGCATCGCGACGCCTCCGTCCTTGCCGCCTTCGAGTGATAAGCCCGTTCACCGGCGCCGTCACCGCCGAAACGGAAACGCCGGCCTCAAGGCCGGCGTTCCGCAATGCAATATGAGCGGCGAATTAGGCCGCGGTCTTGTAAAGCGTCTCATTCTTCGCCGCCATGTCGCGGAACTTCTGCGGCGGATTGAATCGCGGGCCGTATTTCTGGGCGAGGCTCTCCGCCTTGCGCACGAACGTATCGAGGCCGATCGTGTCGATGTGGCTCATCGGCCCGCCGGTCCACGGCGCGAAACCCCAGCCGAAAATCGCGCCGAGATCGGCCGACTGCGGATCGGAAACGATGCCTTCCGCGTAGCACTGCGCGGCCGGAATGAGCTGTGCGTAGAGAAGCCGTTCCTTCGCTTCCTCCAGCGACGGCTGATCCTTCGCCAGCGGGAAATACTCCGACAGCCCCGGCCACAGATATTTCTTTCCGCCGTCTGACGGATATTCGTAAAAGCCGCCGCCCGACTTGCGCCCCTTGCGGCCGAGCTTGGTCACCATCGTTTCGAGAAGGCCCTCGACGCCCGACGGCTTGTAGTCCTTGCCGAGCTCTTTCTTGGTGGCTGTCATGATGCGCAGGCCAAGTTCGAGCGAGGTCTCGTCACAAAGCGCCAACGGGCCGACCGGCATGCCAAGCACCTTGGCGGCGTTCTCGATCAGCGCCGGCTTGACGCCTTCGGCGACCATTAGCATCGCCTCGTTGATATAGGGCGGGACGACGCGGTTGGTGTAGAACCCGCGCGTGTCCTTCACGACGATCGGCGTCTTCCTGATCATCCCCACATAGTCGAGCGCCGCGGCGAGCGCCCTGTCGCCAGAACGGGCGCCGGGAATGATCTCCACCAGCGGCATCTTGTCGACCGGCGAGAAAAAGTGGATGCCGATGAACTGCTCGGGCCGCTCGGAATGTTTCGCGAGCCCCGTGATCGGAAGCGTCGAGGTGTTCGACGCGAATATCACATCCTTGCCGATGACGGCTTCCGTTTTCTTGATAACATCCGCCTTGATGTCCGGGTCCTCGAACACCGCCTCGATAATGAGATCGACGTCCTTGAGGTCGTTATAGTCGGTCGTCGGCTTGATGCGGGCGAGAAGCTCTTCGCCCTTCTCTTTCGTCACCTTGCCGCGCGACACGCCCTTCTCGACGATGCCTTGCGAATAGGCCTTGCCCTTTTCGGCGTAGCTCAGCTCGCGGTCCAGCAGCACGACCTCCGCGCCGCCTTTCGCCGTCACATAGGCGATGCCGGCGCCCATCATGCCGGCGCCGAGGACGCCGACTTTCCTCAGTTTCGTCTTCTCGACGTCTTTCGGCCGCTGTTCGCCCTTTTCCGCCGCCTGCTTGTTGATGAACAGGGTGCGGATCATGTTCCTCGACTGGGCGCTTGTCAGCAGTTTGAAGAAGTATTTGGACTCGATGCGGATCGCCGTGTCGAACGGCACGATCGAACCTTCGTAAAGGCAGGACAGAATATACTGCACAGCCGGATAGTTGTGATTGGTCTCGCGCTGCGCCATGGCGTTCGAGCCCATGTGGAACTGCACGGAACGCGGATCCATCGCGCCGGCGCCGCCGGGATATTTGAAGCCCTTCTTGTCCCAGGGCTGCACGGCTTTTGGATTGGCTTTCACCCACTCTTTCGCCTTGGCGACGATCTGATCGCGCGGCGCGATTTCCTGGATGATGCCATAGCCCTTGGCGGTGTTCGGATCGATCGGCTGTCCCTGCGTCGCCATGATCGCCGCGTTCTGAAGACCGGCGAGACGCGGCAGGCGCTGCGTGCCGCCGCCGCCGGGCAACAGGCCGACCTGCACTTCCGGCACGCCGAGCTGGATCTTCGGATCGTCGGCGACCACGCGATAATGACAAGCGAGCACCAGCTCTAGACCGCCGCCTAGCGCCAGTCCGTTGACCACCGCCGCCACGGGTTTGGCGAAAGCTTCTCCTTTCAGGAGGGCCTTGGCGGGCTGCCCGCTGGTCTCAAGGGTTCTCAGCATCTTGTTGAGATTGAAGACGCTTTCGAACTGCTCCTTGCGCGACAGTTTGGCCGCGCCGCCGGGACCGCCGCGGCTCAACATCCTCAGATCGGCGCCGGCGAGGAATCCCGACGCCTTGCCGGAAGTGATGACGACGCCCTTGATCTTGTCGTTCTTGACGAAGTCCTGAACGAAGGCGGCGAAGTCGGTCATCAGCGCTTCGTTCCAGACGTTCATCGACTGGCCCGGGAGGTCGATGGTGACGAGTGCGATTCCGTCGCCGTCGATTTCAACTTTCATGGCGGTGTAGGTCATTGTTCCGTTCCCGTCTGAATTATTAAACGCGCTCGATAATCGTCGCCGTGCCCATGCCGGCGCCGATGCAGAGCGTGACGAGCGCCGTCGATTTGCCGGAGCGCTCGAGCTCGTCGACCACGGTGCCGAGGATCATCGCGCCGGTGGCGCCGAGCGGATGGCCCATGGCGATGGCGCCGCCGTTGACGTTCATATCCTTGTGGTCGATGTCGAGCGCCTGCATGAAGCGCAGCACGACCGAGGCGAACGCCTCGTTCAGCTCCCAGAGGTCGATGTCTTTCTTGGTCATGCCGGCGCGCTTCAGCGCCTTCTGGGCGGCGAACTCAGGCCCTGTCAGCATGATGGTCGGTTCGGAGCCGATTGAGGCGAAGCCGCGGATGCGGGCGCGCGGCTTGAGGCCGAGCTTCTTGCCGATCTCCTCGTTGCCGATCAGCACCGCCGCGGCGCCATCGACAATGCCCGAGGAGTTGCCGGCGTGATGCACGTGATTGATCTTCTCGACGTCGCCGTATTTCTGGATGGCGACGGCGTCGAAGCCGATGCTCTCGCCAAGCATGACGAAAGAGGGCGGCAAGGCGCCGAGCGCCTGCATGTCGGTGTTGGGACGGATCGTTTCGTCATGGTCGAGGATTTCCTCGCCGATCACGTCCTTCACCGGCACGATGGATTTCTTGAAACGGCCCTCGCTCCATGACTTCGCGGCGCGCTTGTGGCTTTCGACGGCGTAGGCGTCGACATCGTCGCGCGAGAATCCGTACTTTGTGGCGATGAGGTCGGCCGAGATGCCCTGCGGCACGAAATAGGTCTTGAAGGCGACTGACGGATCGACCGGCCACGCGCCGCCGTCCGAGCCCATCGGGACGCGCGACATATGCTCGACGCCGCCGCCGATGGTGAGGTCCGCTTCGCCCGCCTTCACCTTGGCGGCGGCGATGTTGATCGCTTCGAGACCGGAGGCGCAGAAGCGGTTGACCTGAATGCCGGCGGTCGTCTCGGCGTAGCCTGCGTTGAGGATCGCCGTGCGGGTGATGACCGCACCCTGCTCGCCCACCGGTGACACGCAGCCGAAGGCGACGTCGTCGACGGCGGCGGTGTCGAGATTGTTGCGGTCGCGGACGGCCTCGAGAACCTGCGTCGCCAGCTGCACCGGCGTGACTTCGTGCAGGGAACCATCCGACTTGCCTTTTCCGCGAGGGGTGCGGACGGCGTCGTAGATGAAGGCGTCTGTCATGAAAGGCGTCCTTTCGAAACGGGCTTACAGGCTGGCGCGACGCGCTCGCGCGGACCGCTTCTACCTAGGCCCCGCCCCCCTTCCGCGCAACGACGCGCTGCAGTGCGCGAAAACCGCCCCGGCGACCCATGACAGGCGGCCCCGCGCGCGCTATGGCAGGCGCAAATTTTCCGTCCCAGTTAAGGCTTCGCCCCCATGACCGACCGACCGTCCCTGTCCGTTCTCCGCGCCCGCATCCGCGAGCATTACCTGGCGGACGAAGGGGCGCTGGCCAGGGGCCTGATCGCCGAGGCGGATATCGGGGCCGCCGCCCGCAAGAAGGCGCAGGAAGCGGCGGCGGCCTTCGTCGCCTCGGCCCGCGCCAATGCGTCGCGTTCCGGCCTGATCGACAAGTTCCTCCAGGAATACGGCCTGTCGTCCGACGAAGGGGTGACGCTGATGCGCCTCGCCGAGGCGCTGCTGCGGACGCCCGATGCGGCGACCGCCGACGCGCTGATCCGCGACAAGGTGGAGGCCGGCGACTGGGCGGCGCACAAGGGCAAAAGTCCGTTCCCCGTCGTCAACTTCTCGACGCGCGCGCTGATGCTCACCGCCGCCTGGCTCGACGATGTCGAAGCGAAGGATCCAGGCCGCAAGCTGGTGAAAGCGACGAAGGACCTGCTCGACCGCGTGGGGGAACCCGTCATCCGCGCTTCGGTGGCGCAGGCGATGCGCATCATGGGCGAGCATTTCGTGCTCGGGGAGACCATCGCTGAAGCCGAACGGCGCGGCCGTCCGTTCGCCGCCAAGCGCTACACCTTCTCCTTCGACATGCTCGGCGAGGCCGCTCACACGGCGGCCGACGCCAGGAAGTATTTCAACGATTACGCCGAGGCCATCGCCGCCATCGGCAGGACGGCGAAAGCCGAGCGCACGGTCGACAACTCCGGCATCTCGGTAAAACTTTCGGCGCTGCACCCGCGTTACGAGTACGCCCAGAAAGATCGTGTGCTGAACGAACTCGGCGGCCGGCTGAAAGACCTGGCGCTGATGGCGCGGCAGGCCAATATCGGGTTCAATATCGACGCGGAGGAAACGGAACGCCTCGATATCTCTCTCGACCTGATCGAGCGGACGCTTCGAGATCCGGCCTTCGCCGGATGGGACGGATTCGGCGTCGTCGTGCAGGCGTATCAGCGCCGCGCGCCCTTCGTCATCGACTGGCTCGCCGCCTTGGCGCGCACGCATGAGCGGCGCATCATGGTGCGGCTGGTCAAGGGCGCCTACTGGGACCGCGAAATCAAACGGGCGCAGGTGATGGGCCTCGACACCTATCCCGTCTACACGCGCAAGGTCCTGACCGACGTCAGCTACGCCGCCTGCGCCCGCCGTCTGCTCGCCAACACCGATGCGATCTACCCGCAATTCGCCACGCACAACGCGCTCACAGCCGCGATGGTCCGGGAGATCGCCGGCGATTATACGGACTACGAGCTGCAACGCCTGCACGGCATGGGCGAGGCGCTGCACGACCATCTTCTCGAAGCCGGGGCGCGTTCGCGCATCTACGCGCCGGTCGGCGGGCACAAGGAGCTGCTACCCTATCTGGTTCGCCGTCTTCTCGAAAACGGCGCCAACTCTTCCTTCGTCAACCAGCTTTTCGATCCGGAACTGTCGGTCGACGAAATCGTCGCCGATCCGGTGGAGGAAGCGAAAGCGCTGAACGTGCTTTCCAACCCGCAAATTCCGGCGCCGCGCGATCTGTTTCAGGGCGCGCGGCTTTCGGCGCGCGGCGATGACCCCAACGATCCGGTCGCCGCTGCGATGCTGTCGAAAGCCGTCGCCGGTCCGGTCGACGCCCTCGCCGCCCCGATCGTTTCCGGCAGGCGCCGTCAGGGCGCGACTGAAGACGTGAAGAATCCGGCGCGCCGCAGCGAGAGAGTCGGCGCGGTCGTTCCCGCGGACGCCGATCTGGTCGATGAAGCCTGCGAAGCCGCCGCCGCGGCGCAGCCCGCCTGGGCGAAGCTTCCCGCCAAGGAACGCGCCGGCATTTTCCGCCGCGCCGCCGACATGCTGGAGGAACGCGACGACGAATTCATGCAGCTTGCAGTGCGCGAGGCTGGAAAGAACATTCCAGACGCCATCGCCGAAGTGCGCGAGGCCGTCGACTTCCTTCGCTATTATGCGAACGAAAGCGAAAAGCTCGCGGGCGAGCCTGTCGGCGTCGTGGCTTGCATCAGCCCCTGGAATTTTCCGCTGGCGATCTTTCTGGGTCAGGTGACGGGCGCGCTCGCCGCCGGCAACGCCGTCATCGCCAAACCGGCGGAGCAGACGCCGCTGATCGCCTTCGAAGCGGTGAAGCTGCTGCACGAGGCCGGCGCGCCGACCGACGTGCTGCATTATCTCCCGGGCGACGGACCGAGCGTCGGCGCGCCGCTCACGGCGCACAGGCTCGTTTCCGGAGTCGTCTTCACCGGTTCGACGGAAGTGGCGCAGGCGATAAACCGCTCGCTCGCCGCCAAGGGCAAGGCGGACGCGACGCTGATCGCCGAAACCGGCGGCATCAACGCCATGATCGTCGACTCGACGGCGCTGCTGGAGCAGGCGGTGACCGATGTCGTCTCCTCCGCATTCCAGAGCGCCGGCCAGCGCTGCTCAGCCTGCCGCATCGTCTGCGTGCAGGAGGATGTCGCCGACCGTTTCTGCGAGATGCTCGCCGGCGCGATGGCGGAGCTTTCAGTGGGCGACCCTGCGCTGCTTGCGACCGATGTCGGTCCAGTCATCGACCGCGAGGCCCTCGCCTCCATCGAGAAGCACTGCGCCGAGATGGAAAAGTCGGCCCGCCTCGTCGCGCGCGCGCCGAAAGAAGCGGCGGATGTCGAAGGCGCCTTCGTCCGGCCCGTCGCGTACGAACTGAATTCCATTCGCGATCTCAAACGCGAAGTCTTCGGGCCGGTCCTGCATGTGGTTCGTTATGCGGCGGACGACCTCGGCGCGGTGGTCGACGAGATCAACGCCCTCGGTTACGGCCTGACGCTCGGCGTCCATACCCGCATCGACGAGACCATGCACTTCATTTCGAGCCGGGCCCGCGTCGGCAACATCTATATCAACCGCAATCAGATCGGGGCCGTGGTAGGCGTACAGCCGTTCGGCGGCGAAGCCCTGTCGGGCACCGGGCCGAAAGCCGGCGGGCCTCACTATCTGAAGGCGTTGCAGAAGCGCGACTTTCCCGAGGACGGCGTCAGCCTGGCGGTCGCCGTAGAAGCGTCCGGTGGCGTCGACGACGCGTCAGTGGCGGCGGCGCAGCGCGCCTATGAGTCGCTTCTGCTGGTTTCGGATCGGGGCGCTGTTTTCGAGCGCGCGGCGGCAGAAGCAAAAGGCGCCGCGCACGAGGTCCTTCTGCATGCGGCGGAGATTTTTAACGCCGACTTCCGCGAGCAGACCGCCCTGCCGGGTCCGACGGGCGAATCCAACACGCTGCGCCTCAAGGGGCGCGGCGTCGTCGTTTGCATGGGCGGCCCCGAAGCGATCGCCACTCAAACCGCCAAGGCGCTCGCCGCCGGCAACGCCGTCATAGCCTCCAGGCAGTGGGCCGCTCCTCTGGCCGCCGCACTGAAAGCGGCGGGCATGGAAAATCTGGTACTTGCGATGCTGGAAGCGTTCGGCGCGGCGCCCGCCCGCTTGCTCGAAGATCCCCGCATACGCGCGGCGGCGCTCGATTCCGGCCGGGCCGCCCGTCTCGCCCTGCGCAGCATGCTGGCGGGCCGCAAAGGACCGATCTGTCCGTTGCTCACCTCGCTCGACGCCCCCTGGCGCTACGCCACGGAACGGGTGCTGACCATCAACACGACGGCCGCCGGCGGCGACGTGCGGCTTTTGTCGGCGAGCGATTAGGCCTACCAAAGGCTGCAAGAGCAGGCGTTCATCGCGCGGCGGGGGCCGCTCGCCGCTTTAATCTTGTGCGCCTTGCCGGCGAAGGATCAATTGATGGACCATCGTATCAAGGACGGTGAGGGCGCGGCGAATAAGGTTGTGAATACAATGGCTTCCATAGGATTCAAGGCGGGCGGGCGCCGGCCGGCGCCGGCTCGGCCTGGCGTCGGGGGACCGTTCGTCGCCGAAGGGAAGTCCGCCAAGGCCATCAATTGGGTGTTCGCCGACAAGGAGCGGATGTTCTGGATCCTGCAGGTTTCCAGTTGGCTCGGCTTCTTTTTCTTTCACATTTTCACAGTCTCCACCCTGATCGGCGGACGCTCGGCGCAGTCGATCAGCTTTTCCTTCGCCTCCTCGCTGATCGGCTTCCTCACCACTTCGATCGTCATGCGGCCGATCTTCCGTTTCGCGCGGCGTCAGCCGCCCTTTATTCTGCTGACCACGGCGCTGGCGACCACGATCCTCATGACGGTCGTCATGGCGGCGGTGAAAGCGCAGGCGTTCGGCGTGTTCTTCGGCAACGACTGGATGCAGAGCCGAATGGACATACTCGGCACGCAGAACTTCTTCTACGTGCTTATTCCGGACCTGCCGGTGAACCTGTTCCTGCTGATGTCGTGGGCGGGCTTCTATTTCGGCATCAACTACTATCTGACGCTGCGCGACGAAACCCAGCGCGCCCTTCTCTCGGCCCGTCTCGCCGATCAGGCGCAACTGAAGATGCTGCGCTATCAGCTCAACCCGCACTTCCTCTTCAACACTCTCAACGCCATTTCAACGCTGGTTCTGGAAAAAGAGGGCAAGGCCGCCAACGGCATGCTGACACGGCTGTCTGCGTTCCTGCGCTATTCTCTCGACAGCGATCCATTGCAGAAGACGACGCTGGCCGAGGAATTGCGCGCGCTGCAGCTCTATCTCGACATCGAGAAGACCCGTTTCGGCGACCGGCTGGAGATCGAGTTCGATATCGACGAGAGCGTCCGTGAAGCGATGGTTCCCTCGCTGATCCTGCAGCCAGCCATCGAAAACGCCATCAAGTACGCCATCGCCCAGATGGAAAGCGACGGCAAGATATCCATCGTCGCCAAGCGCGAGGGCGACATGCTGCGGCTTCAGGTCTGCGACAACGGACCGAACGCGCCCGAGGAACCGGCGAAATTGCTTGAAAACGCCAAGATGGGCGTCGGGCTGGTGAACATGCGCGACCGCCTTGCGCACCTTTACGGCGGACGGCAGGCGTTCCTGCTGTCGCGCTTAGAACCGGCGGGCCTGTGCGTCTGCCTCAAGCTGCCTTACGAAACCAGGAGCGATTGACGTGGAAACCGAAAAGATTCGCGTGATCATCGTCGACGACGAGCCGCTCGCCTTGCGCGGGCTGAAACTGCGTCTGGCCGAATTTTCCGAGATCGACATCGTCGCCGAGGCGACCAACGGCCGCGAGGCGGTGAAGGCCATCAAGCAGCATCTGCCGGATCTCGTGTTCCTCGACATCCAGATGCCCGGCCTCGACGGTTTTGGCGTCGTTCGCGCGCTGATCGGCGCGCCGGCGCCGTTCTTCGTGTTCGTGACCGCTTACGACAAATACGCCATCGACGCTTTCGAGGCGAACGCGCTCGATTATCTCGTCAAGCCGGTCGAGGAAGAACGGCTCAAGGACGCCATTCACCGCGCCCGCGAGGCGATGAAGTCGCGCGCCGCCGCGCAGCGCGAATCGCGCCTCGTCGAGCTTCTCGCCTCGCTCAGCGACGACGATCGCGACCGCATCAAGGAACTGATCGCCGAACCGGAGTGGACGGAGAAAGAGCGCTATTCCGAGCGCCTTTCCTTCAAGGACGGTTCGAAGGTGGTCATGCTCAACGCCGACGAGATCGATTGGATCGACGCCGCGGGCGATTACATGTGCATTCACGCCGCGGGCAAGACGCATATCATCCGCGAAACAATGAAGACCCTGCAGGCGCGACTCGATCCGTCCCGCTTCCAGCGCGTGCATCGCTCGGCGATCGTCAACGTGAAAAAGGTGAAAGAGCTTCACCCGCACTCGAACGGCGAATATTTCATCATCCTTGAAGGCGGCGCGGAGTTGAAACTGTCGCGTTCCTACAAGGAAGTCGTCGCGCGGTTTCTCTAGAAGTCCCAGCCGGCGCGAACGATCGCCGCCGTCGCGCCGCCGCCTTGCGGCGTCGCGTACATCTGGTGCAGCAGGCTCGCTTCCAGCGCGCCGCCCAGGGCGCCGCCGAAGGCGTATCCGGCCTCAAAGTCGATCTCTCGCGGCCCCTCGCCCAGTCCTACCCGGCGCTCCTCGAAGTCGAAGGCGCCGGTCAGGTAATCGTAGCGTACGGGAGCGATGAGTTTCAGCGCCCCCGATTCGACCCGCAGCGGCTGCGACACCGAGAGCCTGATGCGGTCGTCGGCCGCGAAAACCGATGTCTTGTAAGCGCCGACGGCGAACTGCGACGAGACGAGGCCTTCGGCGCCGGCGAGAACGCCTGTCGAAGCGTCTGCATCCGTTGCAGTGAAGCCGACAGCGTACCGCCCGGCCGCGCGCCAGCCCGCCGCCAGCGGCACGTCCAGCGCGGCGGCGTGATACCATGTCGTGCTGGCGATGTTGTCGCCGAAAATCCCGCCGATGCGCGCGCCGAGCAGCCCGCCCTCTTCGCGACGAAGGCCCGTTTCAAATTGCAACGCGCCGCTTCGCAAGGCGTAGGTTGCGCCGAGACGCAGATTGGTTTGCGCGGGCTCGGCCAGCAGATCCCGATACCCGTCGATCAGATGCTCAGCATACGCTTCGCCGCCGTCCGCGTATGCGGCGACCAGTTGGAACGACAGCCGTTTGCCGGCGCGCCAATGCAGCGCGGTCGAGAAAGCGTCTTCGCTTGCGGAAAGATAGGCGTCAGCAAAACCGTCGCGGCCTAGCGTACGGATCGGCTCAGCGCCGAGAAGGAATGCGTCCACATCGCGCGGTGAAAATCCCTGTGCGGCGACGAGATCGACGCCCCCGCCGACCGGCTGCGCCAGCGCGGCGCTGAACCGGTATTCATAGCGGTCAGCATCGAAAGGGTCGCTCCACGCCGAGGCGCGGATGTTGGCCATCGGATCGAGCAGGTCGGCGTCGGCTTGCGTCAGCCGGAACATGGCGAAACCGGCGCCCGCGGGCCGCGACGCCGTGCTTATGCCTTCGTTGGGCCGCAGAAAGGACGCCGGATTGAAGCGCAGATCCGGCGCGCGGCTGACCAGTCCGTTCAGTGAGGCGCGGAAATCGCGCCGGTAACCGTCGAGAAAAACATAGTCGCCGAGATCGAGGCCTGAAACGTCGAACGCTCCGCCGCCGGCGAAACTCATCGTCGAGGCTTCCATGGAACCGCCGGAGACGCTGGCCGTGGAAGCGCCGCCGAGCGGCTGGATCGCCGCCCCTATGTTGAGGAGACCGTGCCCGTAAATCGGATCCACGCCGGGCGCGCCGAGATCGGTCGCCGATGTGAGCAGAATGTCCGCGACTTCCGACGCGGTCAGCGCCGGCCACAATTCGCGGATCAGGGCCGCCGCCCCGGCGACGAACGGCGTCGACGCGCTGGTGCCGCTGAAAGTGACGGTCGGCGATGCGGCGCCGCTATTGTTCGTCGTCGGAACATTGACGCCGGGCGCCACAAGATAGAACTGCGCGCCGGTCCCTGCCCGGTTGGAGAACGACGCGATGTTGCCGCCGAAGGTGACGGCGCCGACGATAATGACGGCGCCCGCCGCCTCTGCGCTGGTCGCCGCCCTCGCCGAAGGTTCGGGATTGGCGAGACCGTCGTTGCCGGCGGCTACGGCGACGAAAATGTCGTTGTCGGAGGTAAAGTCGAAAATGAACTTGAAGTCGTCTTCCGCGCCGGCCTCGTCCGATCCGAGCGACAGATTCATCACCTTCGCGCCGTAGGTGGCGGAGCGCTCGACGCCCTCGGCGATTGCTTCGCCCAGAATAGTGTTGGAATCGCCTTCCTTGTCGCCGCGGAAGACAAGGAGCCGGGCTTGCGGCGCGACCCCGTGGATTCCGAGATTGTTCTTCGCCGCCCCGATAATACTGGCGACCGACGTTCCGTGTCCGTCTATATCCTGAAGGCTGGCCGCGCGCTGTTCTGACGGCGGCACGACGCCGGCGACCACGAGATCGGCGCTGCGCGGATCGATGCGGCCCTGAAATTCAGGATTGTTCACATCGATGCCGGTGTCGATGATGCTGACGATGACGCCCGATCCGGTCGCGCCGGCCTCATAGGCGGGAACGACGTTCACTTGCTCAAGCCCGGGATCGGCGTTGTATTCGGCGGTCCTGAAATTCGTCGCGGGAGGAGGCGGCGGAGGCGGAGGCGGAGGATTAGCGACTACCGGTTTTGGCGCGCCGCCCCCTCCGCCGCTGCTGCACCCTGCGGCCAGCGCGGCGACCAAAGCGACGGCGGCAAACGCTATATGTTGCCTTGAAACGGGCTTCATCAGGCGACCAACCAATCCTGCCGCAGAAAGTCTAAGCCTAACCCGTGAGCGACCCGTTAACCATCGAACGGCGGATTAAAATCCGGGAGGGCGCTCGCGCGAAACCCCAAGCCGGGCCTCAAGTCTGCGGCCAAGCGCGAGGATTTTTCTCTCCTCGAAAATGTCCGCCCACAGGCTCACGCCGCGCGGGGTGCGGGTGGTGACGGCGTTTTCCGCCGGGCCTTCCGCGTTGTCGAACAGCGTACGGTTCGGCGTCTGGGCGTATCCAGCCCGCAAGGCGAGCTGCGGCTGGCCGCAGCAGTTCGTCGCGAGCAGCGCGCCGCCGGCGGAATGGGGCCCGATCAGCGCATCGAAACCCTCAAAGGCTGCGGAGAGTTCCTGCATCAGGCGTCGGCGCAGCCGGTCGATCTGCACATAGTCGACGGCGGAGACAAAACGCGCCGCGCGCCACGTGTTCGGCCACGCATCCTTGTCCTGCCAGGTCAGTTCGTCGTCGCGGTTGCTCAGCGTCAGATCGGAAAATGCAGCGGCGGACTCAACGAGCACGATCTGCACCAACGAATCGAAGTCTGTCTCCGGCCACGGAAACTCTTTCAGCGTCACGCCTAACGCACGCATCTCGGCGAGCGCGGCGCGGTCCACATCGTCGCCTTTCTCGAACCATTCCGGCACGTAGCCGACTGTCATGCCAGAAACATCGGCCGTTCCGTCGTATGTGAAGCCCATGCGCGCCGCGTTTGCATCGTCCGTGTCGTAGCCGTTGATCTGCGACAGCACCAGCGCCGTATCCTCGACTGTGCGGCAGATCGGCCCCGCCTTGTCCAGCGACCAGCACAGCGCCATGAAGCCGGCGCGCGAGACGCGGCCGAAAGTCGGGCGCAGTCCTGTCGTTCCGCAGCGCTCGGACGGCGACACGATGGAGCCCAGCGTTTCGGTGCCGATGGCGAAGGCGCAGAGGCCCGAAGCGACCGCCGAAGCGCTGCCGGCGCTCGATCCGCTCGATCCTTCCTCCGGGTTCCATGGATTGCGCGTACGCTCGCCGAACCACAGATCGCCATAGGCGATGGCGCCGCAACTGGTCTTTCCGAGCATCACCGCGCCGGCGCGCTGAAGCTTGCGCACGACTTCGGCGTCGGAGTCCGGAATACGCTCCCTGTACGGAGCGGCGCCCCATGTCGTCTTGACGCCTTTCGTGTCCGCGAGGTCCTTGACGCCGTAGGGAACGCCATGCAACGGCCCGTGGTCCTTGCCGGCCGCGAAATCCGCGTCCGCCTTCGCCGCCTCGCGGCGGGCGATGTCAGGCGTCACGGTGATGAAAGCGTGAAGCCTGGAATCGTGCTTTTCGATACGGGTTAGGTAGATTTCCGTGAGCCTTGCGCTTGTCAGCGCGCCGCTTCGAAGCCAGCGGCCAAGCTGCGCGACGCTGGCGAACGCGATATCGTCGTCGCTCGACGGCGCCGGCGCCGAATAGTCGCCTCCGAGCGTCAGCACGTTCTTCTGCGACCCGACGGATTTGCCCGGCAGGCGGGGATCGAAGAGCAGGGCCGGCGCGAGGCTGTTGGGCGTTTCGACGGCGCGCAGCTTGGCGAGCCATTCGAGGTTTTCCTCTAGCCCCTCGAGCATCATCGCCCGTTCCGCCGGCGTGTAGACGAGCCCTTGAAGCTTTTCGGCCTCGGCGATGGTGCGCGTCGAGATTTCGCTGTCGACGGCGCCGTTCTGCGCGTCGGCCCCGCGCTTCGGCTCGCCGCAAGCGGTCAGCGCGCCGGCGCTTGCGGCGACGCCGCCGAGCGCGGCGCCCTTGATCAGGCTGCGCCTGCTGGTTTTCATATGAAAGCCCCTCGCCCCGTTATGACCGGATCAGGCGCGACGCAACCAAACCGCCCGGCGCGATCATTGCCGAGGCTCGAGCGGCCGCGCAACCCTCGCCGCGCAATTGACCCCGCCGGCGCCGGCTGGCACATCACGGGCGCCAGCCGAAGGACTTCGAAATGACCGCCAGAGACGACTTTTACGCCCGCGTCGGCGAAACGCTCGCCGACATTCGTGAACAAGGTCTGGAAAAACTCGAACGCGAGATCGCTTCGTCTCAGGGACCGGTCATCGAGGTGTCGCACAAGGGGGAAAAGCGGAAGGTTCTGAATTTCTGCGCCAACAACTATCTCGGCCTCGCCGATAATCCCGAAATCGTCAGCGCTGCAAAGCAGACGATGGACAAGTATGGTTTCGGCATGGCCTCGGTGCGCTTCATCTGCGGCACGCTCGACCTGCATCGCGAAGTCGAGAAGGCTATCGCCGCCTATCTCGGCTACGAAGACGCAATCCTCTTCGCCGCCTGTTTCGACGCAAACGGCGGCGTTTTCGAACCGCTTCTCGAGGCGCAGGACGCTATCATCTCTGACTCGCTCAACCATGCGTCGATCATCGACGGCGTTCGCCTGTCGAAAGCCATGCGGTACCGTTTCGCCAACTCCGACATGGAGGATCTGGAAAAACAGCTGAAACAGGCCGATGCGGACGGCGCTCGCACCAAGCTCGTCGTCACCGACGGCGTATTTTCAATGGACGGCTATATCGCCAGGCTGCCGGAGATCTGCAGGCTCGCCGATCGCTATGGCGCGCTTGTGATGGTCGATGATTGCCACGCGACCGGCTTCATGGGTCCTAAGGGCCGCGGCACGCCGGCGCATTGCGGCGTCGAAGGGCGCATCGACATTCTGACGGGAACGCTCGGCAAGGCGCTCGGCGGCGGCATGGGCGGCTACATCTGCGCCCCCGCGGAGGTGGTGCATCTTTTGCGCAATCGCGCGCGCCCCTATCTGTTCTCCAACGCGCTGACCCCTGCTCTTCTCGGCGCGGCTCTCAAGACGCTTGAAATCGTCGAGAAAGGCGATGGCCTGCGCAGGCAGCTCTTCCGCAACGCCGAACGCTTCCGCGCCGGGATGGCCGACGCCGGCTTCGATCTCCTGCCCGGCGAGCATCCGATCATCCCGGTGATGCTCGGCGATGCGAAACTCGCGCAGGAGATGGCCGCGGCGATGATGGACGAAGGCGTCTACGTGACCGGGTTTTCGTTCCCCGTCGTGCCGAAAGGCAAGGCCCGCATCCGCACCCAGATGTGCGCTGGGCATACGGACGATCAGGTGGATAAGGCAATCGCCGCTTTCACGAAAGTCGGAAAGAAACTCGGCGTCATTTAGTCGGGTTGAGAGAATCCTTTCGCAGGACCTTGAGCAGCTTCGGATAGCTCGCCGGGAAAAGTCTTTGCAGAAAAGATATGAGGCGCGCGTCGGGTCCGACGATGATTCGGCGCTTGCCTTTCGCCGCTCCTTTGAGAATGACTTCCGCAGCCGCTTCCGCGCTGGTGATGGCGATCTTGTCGAAGTTCGCAGCAACATCCGCTGCGGAACCGGCCCCGGGCGGCAAAGCGTCGACAACAGCATTGCGCGCAATGTTGGTGGCGACGCCGCCTGGATGCACCGACGTCACTCTTACGCCTTCTTCTTCGAGTTCGGCGGCGATCGCCTCGCTGAATCCGCGCACCGCGAATTTCGACGAACAGTAGTGCGATTGCCCCGGCACGGCGATCAGCCCGAATACGCTTGAGATGTTGATGAGCCCGCCTTTCGTTTCGATAAGCTGCGGCAGGAACGCCTTGGACATCCTCACGACGCCCCAGTAATTGACGTTCATCACCTTTTCGATCGAGGAGAGCGGCGTCTCCTTGAAGGCGCCGATGCGGGCAAGACCGGCGACGTTGAAAACGTAGTCCGCCGGCCCGAGGCTCTCGCGCACCAGCGGCGCGTACCGTTCGACCGCCGCCGCATCGGAGACGTCAAGCGCATCGGCTCGTAGTCGGTTCGACGGCTTGCCGTCGATCAGCGCCTGCGTCTCTGCAAGAGCGTCCGGTTTTATGTCGGATATGGCGAGCGCCGCGCCGCGGGCCGCCAGCGCCAGCGAAAGCGCTCGGCCGATGCCGGAGCCCGCGCCGGTGACGACGCAGACCTTGCCCTCGTAAGTATCGTTCACCCCTGAGGCTCCCGCCCGCTTCAGGGGGAGTCATGCGCAGGTTTTCGCCCGCCTGCAACCGGCGCGGTCACCCCCGCAGCGCGGCGGCCAGGTCGTCCCAGTCTCGATGCGGCGCAACAGCGAGAAGCGCGCGATCGAGCGGCGGGCGCGGTCCGTACTCTTCTCCGGACTCCAAAAAAGCCGCCCGCCCGCCGAGTTCGGACAGCAATAGCGCGCCGGCGAGATGATCCCATGGGTGAATGCGGCTGGAAATCTTGAAGTCCACGAGACCGCGCGCCAGAAGCAAATAGCTGTAGGCGGAGCAATGTCCGTTCTTCGTATCGAAATCCTTCGACAGAACGGCGCGAAGCCGCGTTTGTTCGCTGTCTCTGAGCCATGACAGCGAGCGAAGTCCGCGCAGACGATCAGGCGCTTGCTTGACCTCGATCGGCGCGCCGGCCCAGTTTGCCCCCTCGCCTTTGACGGCGATGGCGAACGCCTTGTCGGGAACGCCGTATATCCACCCCATCAGGATCTCGCCGTCCCGGACATAGGCGACGATTGAGCCGAACTCCGGCACGCCGCGCACGAAATTGCGCGTGCCGTCGAGCGGATCGACGATCCAGAAGGCGCCAGGCCCGCCCAGCGCATCGGCCCGAGACGGCTCGCGCGCCACAGACTCCTCGCCGATGAAATAGGCGCCCGGATCGACGCCCCGCAAAGCCTTCTCAAGCGCCCGCTCCGCCATCTCGTCGACTTCGGTCACGAGATCATTCGGGCCGGACTTGGTGCGGACCGCCTCCTTCGGGAGATTGCGAAACTTCGGCGCGATGATGTCTTCGGCGATCTCGCCGATCAGGGCCGCCACCTTGCCGGGATCGACGGTCATGCGCGCCGGCGGTATTCGGCGGGCGCTTCGGCGAGATGCGCGTGCGGGAACGCTTTCTGGAACTGCCCGCGCGATTTCTCCGTGAGACGCGCGGTGATGCGCGTTGATTCGCCGAGCCGTTCCTCGGCGAAGACGTCGCTTTGAGCGTGCAGCCACGCTTGCGCCGCGCCGTCCGCCGAAGGAAGGTCGATCACGTAGACTTCGCGTTCTGCGGTGACGAGGCGGTCGATCAGCATCTCAAGCTCGTCGACGCCTTCGCCGGTGACGGCGGAAATGGCGACGCGCAGCGGCTCGCTGAGTGTCATTGCGGCGCGATCGTAGGTCAGCCGGGATGTGGCGCGAAGGCCGCTCGCCTCTTCGGCCTCGAGCCGGTCGATCTTGTTCAGCGCCTCGATGACGGGCCGCTCGTCATCGCCCTCGACTCCTAGCTCCCCGAGAACCTTGATGACATCCATCCGCTGCGCTTCGCTGTCTTCGTGCGAGGCGTCGCGCACATGCACGATGACGTCGGCTTCAAGCACTTCTTCCAGCGTCGCACGGAAAGCGGCGACAAGATGCGTCGGCAGATCGGAAATGAATCCGACCGTATCGGAAAGGATGATGCGCTGGCCGGAAGCGAGATCGACGGCGCGCATCGTGGGATCTAGCGTCGCGAACAACAGATCTTTCGCCATGACGTCCGAGCGCGTCAGGCGGTTGAACAGGGTGGATTTGCCGGCGTTCGTGTAACCGACAAGCGCGACAACGGGATGCGGCGCTTTCTTTCGCTTGGCTCGCTGCAGGGTCCGCGTCCGGCGAACCTGTTCGAGTTTTTCCTTCAGCCTGTCGATCTTCACTGCGAGATCGCGGCGGTCGGATTCGATCTGGCGCTCGCCCGGACCGCCGAGGAATCCCTTGCCGCCGCGCTGGCGCTCAAGGTGCGTCCAGGACCGTACGAGCCGCGAGCGCTGGAAACTCAGATGCGCAAGTTCGACCTGAAGACGGCCTTCGCTCGTCTGCGCGCGCTCGCCGAAAATTTCGAGAATAAGCGCCGTCCGGTCGAGCACTTTCGCATTCCAGGCTTTTTCGAGGTTGCGGTGCTGCACCGGGCTCAGGGAACAATCGACGATAACGAGGCCGGGTCGCGGATCGAAAGAATCGAGAAGCGCGCCTATCTCCTCCACCTTCCCCTCGCCGAGATAGGTCGCAGGTCGCAGCCGGTGAATCGGCGCCGAGGCGGCATGCACGACATCGAGATCGATCGCAGCAGCGAGGCCGACGGCTTCTTCAAGCCGCGCATCGACGTCGCGAAGCTTGTCCGCCCCGACAATAGCCGGGTGGATGACGATCGCTTTCGTCAGGTCGCTGTCTGGAGCCGTCAAATTCAGTCGCTATTCGCCTTCCTCGCCGTCCCACAAGGTCACGGGGGCGGAAGGCATCACAGTGGAGATGGCATGCTTGTAGACCAGCTGCGCCTGGCCGTCGCGCTTGAGAAGAACGCAAAAATTGTCGAACCAGGTGACGACGCCCTGCAATTTGACCCCGTTTACGAGAAAAATTGTCAGGGGAATCTTGGCCTTACGGACATGGTTTAGAAATGTGTCCTGAAGGTTTTGTTTTTTCTCGGTCATTCTTTGTTCGCCTCAGGTAAAGTATGCAGACTGCTGCTGCACTGCACAAATATTCTGGCGCGGCTGCGCCCGTAACGCAACCGCTTTTGTAAGACACCGCCCGCTACCTGGCGCCGCAATGGGAAATATAGGCTTCGCGCAGCCGGGTTGCGACCGGCCCCGGCGCGCCGCCGCCGATTTTCTTTCCGTCGATGGCGACGATGGGCATTACAAGATTGGTGGCTGAGGTGAGAAACGCCTCTTTCGCCGCAAGGGCTTCATCCAGACTGAAAGCGCGTTCGACGATCTTGATCTGAAGTTCCTCGGCGCATTTGATCACCGTTGCGCGTGTGATGCCGCCGAGGATCTCGTTGGTCAGCGGATGTGTGACGACCTCCCCCGCGTCGTTGACGATCCAGGCGTTGGAAGCGGACCCTTCCGTCACCCTGCCGTTCCGTACGAGCCACGCCTCGCTCGCGCCGGCGCGCGCCGCCGCCTGACGCGCCAGCACGTTCGGCAGGAGAGAAACCGACTTGATGTCGACGCGCCCCCAGCGGATGTCGGGCGCGGTCACCACGGCGACGCCTTTCTTCGCAAGGCGGTCGTATTTCTCAAGGTCGACGCGCTTGGCGGTGATGACGATCGAGGGCGGCGTGCCTTCCGTCGGGAAGGGGTGATTGCGCGGCGCGACGCCGCGGGTCACCTGAATATAGACCAGCGCATTCGTGAGCCGGTTTCGGCGGACGATCTGCCGCATGACGTTTCGGAGCGCCGCATCGCTCATCGGGCGAGCGATCTGCAATTCTTTAAGCGAACGGTCGAAGCGGGCGAGATGGCCTTCCTCGTCCCAGTAGCGCCCGCCGACGACGAGGCAGACTTCGTATATTCCGTCCGCGAACTGATAGCCGCGATCCTCGATATTCACCGAAGCATCTGAAATCGGCTCGAAGCGGCCGTTGACATAGGCGATCCTGGGCATGGAACCTCGTTGGGGGGGAATCTCTAGAAATATTCGAGGCTGACGCGGAACATCTGTTCGACGTCCTTCACATAGTCGCGCAGCGCCATCAGCACGATCCGGTCGCCGGCGTTGATGACCGTGTCGCCGGTCGGCATCGACACTTTACCCTCGCGGAACACAGCGCCGATCATCACCCCTTCAGGAAGATGCGCCTCGCGCAACGGCTTGTTGACGAGCGGCGACGTTTCGAGAGCGATGGCGTCGACAATTTCCGCCTGTCCGTCCGAGAGAGAATACACGCCTTTGATGCGGCCGCGGCGGATATGTTGCAGGATGGTCGACACGGTGGTGGCGCGCGGGTCGATGAAGCGGTCGATGCCCACCGCTTCCGACACCGCCCCGTAATCCTGATCGTTGATCAGCGCCATTGACCGGCGCGCGCCCTCGCGCTTGGCGACAACGGAAGCGAGAATGTTGACCTGATCGTTGTCGGTGACGGCGACGACGGTTTCGGCGTCAGCGACGCCCGCCTCGCGCAGCAGATCCCGATCGAGCCCGTCGCCCTGAAGGACGATGGTGCGCTCAAGCTGCTCGGCGATGGCTTCGGCGCGCGCCTTGTCGTGCTCGATGAGGCGGATTTTCATCGACCCCAGCTGTTCGAGCCCGCTCGCCACATGCAGGCCTATATTGCCGCCGCCAATGATAATCACGCGCCGCGCCTGCCGCTCGGCCTCTCCCATGATTTCCAGGGCGCGGGTGACGTCGTCCCTGTCGGAAATGAAAAATATCTCGTCGGCCACCGAGAGCTGATCCTCGGCGTGAGCGCGCCACATTTCGCCGTCGCGCTTGATGCCGACAATCGTGATCTTGAGATCGGGAAACAGTTCCGCCACCTGCCGCAACGGCGTGTTGATGATCGGACAATCCTCGCGCAGTTTCACGCCGACCGCCCACACTCTGCCGTCCGCGAACGACTTGATTTCGAAAGCGCCAGGCGTCGACATCCGCTGAATGATCGCTTCCGAGACCTCGCGCTCGGGCGAAATGATGACGTCGATCGGAATGTGATTGCGGCTGAACAGGTCCGAATAGCGCGGATCGAGATAACCCGCCGCTCGAATGCGCGCGATCTTGGTCGGCACATTGAACAAGGTGTGCGCGATCTGGCAGGCGATCATGTTGACTTCGTCGGAATAGGTGACGGCGACGATCATGTCGGCTTCCCGCGCGCCAGCCTCCGACAGGATTTCGGGATACGAGCCATTGCCGACGACGCCGCGCACATCGAGCCGTTCGACTACAGTCCGGATCAGCTCTTTCGACTGATCGATCACCGTCACGTCGTTGTTCTCGCGGGCGAGACGCCGCGCTATGCCGTAGCCGACGCGCCCGGCGCCGCAGACGATCACCCGCATTCCGGTCCTATCCCTTGCTGCCGGTCACGCGCTTTCTACGCGCGGCTGACCGTTGACGCCAAGGGCTTTCAGCTTCCGGTGAAGCGCCGAACGCTCCATGCCAATAAAGGCGGCGGTGCGAGAGATATTGCCGCCGAAGCGATTGATCTGGGCAATCAGATATTCGCGCTCGAACCGCTCCCGCGCCTCGCGCAGCGGCAGGGCGATAATCTGTTCGAGCCCCTCGCCGGCGGGAATGGTCAGCCCGGCGTCGATGATCTCGGACGGAAGATGGTCGCTGGTGATTTCCTGCGCGCCGTCCTGCGCCATAAGGATCAGCGTGCGCTCGATGACGTTTCGTAGCTGGCGGACGTTTCCAGGCCAGGCATACGCCTGCAAGGCCGCAAGCGCTTCAGGCGTCAGCGACCGCTTCGGCAGGCCGGAGCCCCGCGCGATGCGATCGATGAAATAAGCGACGAGCGCCGGAATATCCTCGCGGCGTTCAGAAAGCGACGGCGCCTGGATAGGAACGACATTGAGGCGATGGAAGAGATCTTCGCGGAACGCGCCTGTCTCGGCCATCTTCAGCAGGTCCCGCGATGTGGTCGAAACGATACGCACGTCGACCGAGACGGGCGCATCGCCGCCGACGCGCTTGAACCGCTGATCGACGAGCACGCGCAGGATCTTGCCCTGCGTTTCAAGCGGCATGTCGCCGATCTCGTCGAAGAACAGCGTGCCGCCATGAGCGCGCTCCATTAGGCCGACCTTGCGAAGCTCTCCGTTCTGAGTTTCGACGCCGAACAGTTCTTCCTCCATGCGCTCAGGAGCGATGAGCGCCGAACTGGCGACAACGAACGGCTGTCCCGCCCGGCTCGATTTGGCGTGCAGCAGACGCGCGATGACTTCCTTTCCGGAACCAGCGGGGCCCGTAATCATGACTCGCGACCGCGAGTCCGCCACGCGGTCTATGACGCTGCGGAGCGCATTGATGGTCGACGAGCCGCCGATCAGCCCCCAGTCCGGCGCGCGTTCGCGCAGATCGATATTCTCGCGCTTCAACCGCGCAGCTTCGAGCGCGCGATTGACGGCGAGGATCAGGCGGTCGGCGTTAAAAGGCTTCTCGACGAAATCGTAGGCGCCCTTTTTGATCGCCGCGACCGCCGTCTCGATCGTTCCGTGTCCGGAGATGATGACGACGGGAAGTTCCGGATGGGCTTTCTTCAGTTCTTCGAGGATTTCAATTCCGTCGAGCGCTGAATTCTGAAGCCATACGTCGAGAATGACCAGCGAGGGAAGCCGCTCGCGAACGGCGGCGAGCGCCGTGTCCGAGTCGAAGGCGGATCGCGGACTGAACCCCTCGTCTTCGAGCAGGCCCGTCACCAGCTCCCGGATGTCGGCTTCGTCGTCCACGACCAGAATGTCCACGCTCATACCTGACCCTCGTTCGCCTTCCTGTATTTCTACTCAGCCGCAGCCCTGACGGGGGCGTCGCCCGCGCCTTCCATTCTCGCCGGCAGCACCACGCTGACCCGTGCGCCCGTGGCGCCGAGCGAATGGTCGTCGTCGAAGCGCAACGATCCGCCGTGTTCCTCGATGACCTTGCGGACGATCGCGAGACCGAGGCCCGTGCCCTTTACGCGCGTCGTCATGTAGGGTTCTGTCAGACGGTGACGTTCCGTCTTCGGCAGGCCGACGCCGTTGTCGATGACGTCGATCCGAGCCTCGTTCGCGCGCGTCACGATTGCGACCTTGATCTTGCCGGCCGAACTGGCTTCCGCGCCGGCGGCGCGGGCGGCGATCGACTCGGTCGCGTTCTTCAGAAGGTTCGACAAGGCCTGCACGATCAGCCTGCCGTCGCAATCGGCGAGAACCGGCAGTTCGGGCGCGTCGAAGCTGAATTCGATGTCGGGGGCCGCCACGCGCTGCGGGAAGATCGCCGATTTCACCAGTTCGCGTAGGTCTTCACGCGCAATGACGGGCTTCGGCATGCGAGCGAAAGACGAAAACTCATCGACCATGCGGCCTATGTCGCTGACATGCCGGATGATGGTCTCGGTGCATTTGTCGAAAATCTCCGGCGTGGTTTTCACTTCCGTCAGATATTTACGGCGCAGCCGTTCGGCGGAAAGCTGGATCGGGGTCAGCGGATTCTTGATCTCATGGGCGATCCTGCGGGCGACGTCGCCCCAGGCGGCGTTCCGCTGCGCGGCGATAAGCTGCGTGATGTCGTCGAAAGTAATGACGAGACTGCGCTCGCCATCGACCTGATCGCTGACGATCCTGACGTTGACCGTACGGATGCGATCATTGCGGATGAGTTCGATCTGGTCGGCGATTTCGATGTTGCAGGCGCCGGAAATGCTGTTGAGCATGCTTTCAAGCTCGGGCAGCGTCTCGCTGATAGACGCCCCGGTCAGCTTGTCTGCGTCGACGCCAAGCAAATCGGCCGCCGAACGGTTGGCGATGGTGATGCGCCCTTCCGCCGAGACGCCGACGACGCCCGCCGAGACGCCCGACAAAACAGCCTCGGTGAACCGGCGGCGGCGGTCGAACTGCTTGTTGGTTTCGACGAGATCGTTGCGCTGCGTCTGCAACTGCGCGGTCATGTGGTTCATCGAGCGGGCGAGCGCGCCGAGTTCGCCGTCGTCGCGATAGACTTCGACGCGCGACCCGAGATCGCCGCTCGACACGCGTTCGGCCATGCCGATCAGGCGTCCGATCGGTTTGACGATGCGCGTCGCCGCCCAAAGACCGAGCCACACGGCGCCGGAAAGGATGATGATCGCCAGAAGGATATAGCCGGCGAGAAACACGCTTTCGGCCCGGCTCCGTCCCCTCTCCGCCTCGCGCCAGTCGGAGCGCAGCGCGTTCACCGCAAACAAGCGCTGCGTCATCGCCGGGTCGATGGACTGATAACCGATGATGAATCCGCCGCCGTATTGCGGAAGGCTTAAAGCGCCGCGAAAGGTGTCGAGGCTCGTGTCGTCATTGACGCCGAAGGTGAAAAGCTCGCCTGGCGCGGCGTTGGCGTTGAGATTGGCGAGCGCAGCTGCGGTCGGAAGATTGTAAACGCCTTCTTCGACTTCGGCGCGAACGAGGAGCCTGCCCTGCCCGTCGAGCACATAAAGAGCGGCGAGCTGGCGCAGCTGCGCCTGCGCAAAAAGATACTGCCTGAAGGTGATCGGCGTCGCTTCGAGCCCGAGGCCGGCTTCCTCGTTACGCCTGATGTCGAATGCGATCTGGCGCATCAGGATTTCGAGGTCAGCGGCTTTTTCCGCGACCAGACTGTTCGCAAGATCGCGCGCCGTATTGTGATAGCGCTCGATGCGGTCGCTGAAGACGTCATTGAGGCTTGTGCGAAGAATGGTGAACGCGAACAGGAAGGCGATCACCGACGGCGCCACCGCGACGAGCGCGAACATGCCGACCAGATGCATGTGGGTCTGCGATCCGGCGAGCTGGTGGCGGCGGTCGGACCACACGTGCCAGAGCCGGAACAGAATAAGGATGGCGAACCCCGCCGCGATCAACACGTTCGCGACGATCATCAAGGTCAGGAGGCCGGAATTGATATTTTCGACGAGCGGCGAAAGCAGCAGCCAGGTGGTCACGACGGCGAACAGCACCGCCCCTGCCAGAGCCGTTGCCACGGCCGTGTTGGATAGCGCCCAGTTGGCTCGTTGGGCCGGCCCGTCAGGCGCGGCC
The DNA here is from genome assembly GCA_036337175.1 of Pseudomonadota bacterium. Classification (GTDB taxonomy): domain Bacteria; phylum Pseudomonadota; class Alphaproteobacteria; order Caulobacterales; family Parvularculaceae; genus Amphiplicatus. The sequence goes on along the minus strand of JAYZEQ010000004.1, from coordinate 177,554 downwards.
TTGTCGACGCTCGCCTTGATCACGCGTGCTTTCTAACCGCTTCGCCCTGTCGGGACACAACCAAACGCCCTCATCCGCCCCCGCGGGATGGCCCGAACCCCAACAGGGAAGAGGCGACCCGCCTTCACTCCCGGTGCAATCCGTGAACCAGGCGGGATGCTGCTATGCTTGTTGCCGGAAATCAACACATTTGTGGCAAATTGGCCGCAGGTGATTTGATCACGCCGCCAGAGGCGTCAATAGCCTCTCCCCGCAGCCCTCGAAAATACAGGCGAGCGCATCTACCACTGCGTCCGGCGAAGACATCTCGCAGATCAGCGCCCGCAAGCGCCGGCGAGCCAGCGGGTCCATGGCGATGGGCGCGTGCTCGACATAGCCCGCAAGATGTTTGCGGGCGACTTTTATCCCCAGCCTCGGACCGTAAATTTCGAGCGTGCGCCGATAGTGGGAGACGGCGATGCGGAGCTGCTCTTCCAGCGACGGCGACGTTATCTCCCTCGCCCCGGAAACGAGCGCCATCGCGATTGCGCCGGGCAGCCAAGGACGGCCGACGGCCGCCCGGCCGATCATCGCCCCGGCCGCGCCGGACTCGTGCAGCGCCCGACGGGCGGTTTCGAGATCGACGATGTCGCCATTGACGATCACCGGGATGGCTACGCTTTCGACGACCGCCCGGACCGCCGTCCAGTTCGCCCGGCCCTTGTAGAAATCGTTGCGCGTGCGGCCGTGCACGGTGAGCATCCGCACCCCCGCCGCCTCGGCGCGGCGCGCCAGTTCCGGCGCATTGAGGCAGTCCCAGTCCCAGCCGAGGCGCATCTTGAGAGTTACCGGCTTCGACGTCGCCGTAACCGTCGCCTCGATCAGCGGCAGCGCCTGATCGAGATCGCGCATCAGCGCCGAGCCGCACAGCTGGCCAGTCACCTGGCGCGACGGGCAGCCCATGTTGATGTCGATGATGTCCGCCCCCGCCGCCTCGGCGAGCCGCGCGCCTTGCGCCATCCAATGCGGCTCGCGTCCGGCGAGCTGCATGACGAAAGGCCTGACAGAAGGATCGCCCTCGGCGCGGCGCACCATGTCGGGGCGGGCGCGGGCGAGTTCGGCGCTCGCCACCATCTCGGAAACCACCAGTCCCGCCCCTGCGTGCGCCGCGGCGCGCCGAAACGCCGCGTCGCTGTCGCCGGACATGGGCGCGACGGCGATATTGTTCTTGAGTTCGACGGGGCCGATTTTCACTGCGGCGATCTCTTCAGGCGGCTGACGCGGCTTGTCGATAGGAGCTAAATCGCGGAAAGAAAAGAATAACCCGCTTCACACGAGAGCCCGTTGAGCAAGATCGTCGCCATTATCGTCGCCGCCGGCCGCGGTTCGCGCGCCGGAGAAGGCGGACCGAAACAATACCGCCTTCTGGCCGGCCAGACGGTGCTCGCCCGCACCGCCGCCGTCTTCCTCGATCATCCTCAGATCGACCGAGTGAGAGTCATCATCCATCGCGACGACGAGGCCCTCTACGCTGAGGCGATGGCCGGACTGATCGGCCGCGACAGGCTGATGCCGCCAGTCTTCGGCGGCGCAGAACGGCAGGATTCGGTGAGGCTCGGTCTCGAAAGCCTCGCGGGCGAGGCGCCCTCAAAAGTGCTGATTCATGACGCCGCCCGCCCATTCGTCGACGCCGCCGTCATTTCGCGGGTGATCAAGGCCCTGGATTCAGCCGACGGCGCAATCGCCGCTCTTCCTGTCTTCGACACGATCAAGCGCGCCGACGGCGCCGATCATCCCTGCATCGCCGATACGGTGCCGCGCGAAAAGCTGTGGCGGGCGCAGACCCCGCAGGGCTTCGCCTTCGACGCCATACTCGCAGCGCATCGCAAAGCTTCGGGGCAGACGCTGACGGACGACGCCGCCGTCGCTGAAGCGGCGGGCCTGAAGGTCAGCCTTGCGCAAGGCTCGCCCGACAATATGAAAATCACCCAGGCGGAGGACTTTGGCATGGCCGAAATCCTCCTTGGACGGAAAAGAGCGATGTACGAATACAGGACCGGCCACGGCTACGACGTCCACCAGTTCGAGCCGGGCGACGCGACGATCCTCTGCGGCGTCTCAATTCCTCATTCGGCGAAGCTTAAGGGCCATTCAGACGCCGACGCCGGCATGCACGCGCTGACCGACGCTATCCTGGGCGCGATCGGCCAAGGCGATATCGGCGATCACTTTCCGCCCTCCGATCCGAAGTGGAAGGGCGCGCCGTCGCGCATCTTTCTTGAAAAGGCGTGCGCGCTCGTCCGCGCAGCGGGCGGCGACGTCACCCATTGCGACATCACGCTGATATGCGAAGCGCCGCGCATCGGGCCGCACCGGGCGGCGATGCGCACGGCGCTCGGCGAGATCATGAAGCTCGATCCGTCGCGCATATCGGTGAAAGCGACGACATCGGAGGAACTGGGGTTCACCGGCCGCCGTGAAGGCCTCGCCGCCATGGCCACGGCGACCGTACGCCTTCCCGCCGACGGTTCGGCATGACCCAGTCGCACCGCATCTGGAATCTCGCCGAAGCGATCATTCACAAAGCCGGCGCGGAAGGGCTGATGATCGCCGCCGCGGAATCCTGCACCGGCGGGCGCATCGGCGCCGCATTGACGGACGTACCCGGATCGTCGGCGGTGTTCGAGCGCGGCTTCATCACCTATTCGAATGAAGCGAAAATCGAAATGCTCGGCGTTCCGAAATCGCTGATCGTGCGGCACGGCGCTGTCAGCGCCGAAGTCGCCAAAGCGATGGCCCAAGGGGCGTTAGCGCATTCCTATGCCGACATCGCCGTCTCGGTCACCGGCATCGCAGGCCCAGAGGGCGGCAATGCGGAAAAGCCGGTGGGGCTCGTGTGGTTCGGTCTCGCCCGGCGGAATGCGACGGTCAGGACGGAGCGCCGGGTTTTCGCGCACGGTTCGCGCGATTTCGTAAGAACGAAAGCAGTCGAGACAGGACTGGCGTTCCTCAGCGCAATGATTGGCGTCTAGGCGCCTGCATTCGTTTCGCCGCGCGTTCGTGCGACGGTTCCGTACACTTCCTCGGCGCGGATGATGAACGCATCGGACATTTTCTCGAACGCCCGCTCGAATACGGTCGCCGCCGCCGCCTGAAGGAACAGGCTGCGGAATTCGAAATCGATTGTGAAGTCGACTTCCGAGCCGCCCGGCATGTCGACGAAGCGCCAGAAATTGTAAAGCTTTCGGAACGGGCCGTCGAGATAGCTGGCCTCTATGGTGCGCGAAGCGCGATCGAGACGGACGCAGCTTTTGAAACGTTCGCGAAACGCGCCGTAGGCGACGACCATTTCAGCGGTGAGCGTCCCCGCGCCGTCGTCGACATCCTGTGAAAGAATGCGCAGCGCAACGCAATGCGGAAGGAAGTCGGGATAGGATTCCACATCCGCCACCAAGTCGAACATCTCGACGGCGCTGTAGGGAACGGGGGTTATAGTGCGTCGCGAAGTCACTGTTCCGGCTGTCGGGCAATCTTTGTTCCGGGCGTTAGCCGCCGGCCTGCGCGGCGCGCGCCGCCTTCAACCGCGCGAAATCCTCGCCCGCATGATGCGATGAGCGGGTGAGCGGGCTCGATGAAACCATCAGGAAGCCCTTGGCGCGGGCGATAGTCTCATAGGATTTGAACTCCTGCGGCGTCACGAACCGGTCGACCGGCGCGTGTTTGCGGGTCGGCTGCAGATACTGGCCGAGCGTGATGAAGTCGATGCCGGCCGACCGCATGTCGTCCATCACCTGCATCACCTCTTCGCGGCTTTCTCCGAGCCCGACCATTACGCCCGATTTGGTGAACATCGACGGATCGCGCTCCTTCACCTTTTCGAGAAGGCGCAGGGAGTTGAAGTAGCGCGCGCCCGGCCGGATCGACAGATAAAGCCTCGGCACAGTTTCGAGATTGTGGTTGAAGACGTCGGGTTTCGAATCGATGACGATTTCCGCCGCGCCGTCCTTGCGCAGAAAGTCCGGAGTCAGAATTTCGATGGTCGTTCCCGGCGACCTCCTGCGGATCGCCCGCACTACTTCGGCGAAGTGCTTTGCGCCGCCGTCGTCAAGGTCGTCGCGGTCGACCGACGTGACGACCACATGCGAAAGCCCCATCTCCGCCACCGCCGCGGCGACATTCTCCGGCTCCTGAGGATCGAGCGGGCCCGGCAGGCCGGTCTTGACGTTGCAGAACGCGCAGGCGCGCGTGCACGTATCGCCCATGATCATCATGGTCGCGTGCTTTTTCGACCAGCACTCGCCGATGTTCGGGCAGGCCGCCTCTTCGCAGACCGTATGCAGGTTCTTGGCGCGGACGATGGCTCGCGTTTCGACGAAGCCGGCCGATGTCGGCGCCTTCACGCGAATCCAGTCGGGCTTGCGCGGCGTCGGGCTTTCGGGCCGATTGCGCTTTTCTGGATGCCGCTCGCCGGCCTTTGAAATCGTATCGATTAGGGTCGCCATGCCCCGCATGTAGCAGCGGGCGGGCCCGTTTGTAAGGGCCCGCCGAATCCCGGCGAACGGCGCCGGGGCTAGACCATCCGCGCAAGCGTATCGACGAGCTCGTCGAGCGGCCGGTGGATGATGGCTCCGTCGAGCGGTTCGCCAAGGGCGGTGTGAACGGCTTCCCAGGCGTCGATCGAATCGATGACCGGAATCTCGTCGACGCCGTAGACTTTGGAGCCTTCCGTAGAGAACCTCACGACATCGCGAGATATCGGCAGCCTGAGCCAGCGCCAGACTTTGCGGTTGAGTTCGCCGCTCTGATAATACGCCCAGCGAGGATCCTCTCCGTCGTTACTGACGGAGAAAAACAGCGTCCGGAAGTCGCCCGCGTCGGCGAGCACAAGAACCCCGTGTTCATGTTCGATAAAGTACGGCGCGCGGACCAGGCTGATGAACGAGGCTTCGCCGAAGCCGCAGCGCAGGTCGGCCACCGCTTTCCGCTTGGCTTCCGAGCGGGCCTCGAATTCCTGCACCAGCGAGGGCCAGAGCTGACGACCGACCAGAAGCAGCCCGAACGCCGTTATCGCGCAATAGGCGAGCGCCCATTGCAGGGTCGCCTGCAGGCCTGCGTAATTATAGATGAAAGCGAGAACGAGAGGCGCCGAGAACGCAAAAGTCGCCGCCAGCGGCCGCCGAAAACCGATAAGGTCTTCCCGGGTGAATTCCGTTACGTTGTCGACGAATTCCGATGCGTTTTTCAGTCGAACTTCAATAGGCGGCGGTAACGCGACCCGCGCTGTATTCAACATTTAACGGCCTCCTTTGACCGGAATGCAAGCAGGGGGATGGTGGCGCGGAAAGATTCGCGGGCGGTTAAGCTTCCCTGATGCTTTGTAAATTCCGGATCGCCCCGGCACGTTTTTCTTGACCCATCCCGGGATTTTCATTTCCGGCCAGCGCAACAATCTGCTAGTGACGCCCGAAAATGCGAGGAGACTGAAATGCGCGTCGGCGTCCCAAAGGAAATCAAGAATAACGAGTACCGCGTCGGCCTGACGCCCGGCAGCGTCCGCGAATATGTGGCGCATGGCCATGAGGTTCTGGTCGAGACCGGCGCCGGGGCCGGCATCCGCGCCGACGACGACGTTTACCGTGCCGCCGGAGCCAAAATCGCACCGGATGCGGCGGCGGTTTTCGCCCAGTCCGAGATGATCGTGAAGGTCAAGGAACCGCAGCCTGTCGAGATCGAGCGGTTGCGGGAAGGCCAGATCCTCTACACCTATCTTCACCTCGCTCCCGACGCCGCCCAGACAAAGGGACTGATAAAATCCGGCGTCACCGGCGTCGCCTATGAGACGGTCACAGACGATTTCGGCGGCCTCCCCCTGCTGGCTCCGATGAGCGAGGTGGCGGGCCGGCTTTCAATCCAGGCGGCCGCCTATGCGCTGACCGCCCCGCAGGGGGGGCGCGGTCTGCTCGTCGGCGGGGTCCCCGGCGTGCTGCCGGCGCGGGTGCTGGTGATCGGCGGCGGCGTGGTCGGCACCCATGCAGCCAAAATGGCCGCCGGCCTCGGCGCGGACGTGACCGTTCTTGACCGCAATCAGCGCCGGCTCGCCGAGCTCGACGACATATTCGGGGGGCGTGTCAAAACCCGTTATTCCACCTTCGAGGCGCTCGACGAAGAGACCGACCTCGCCGATGTGGTGGTCGGCGCCGTACTGATCCCCGGCGCCAGCGCTCCGAAGCTCGTCACCCGCGACATGCTGAAAGGCATGAAGGCCGGGGCGGTGCTGGTCGACGTGTCCATCGACCAGGGGGGCTGCTTCGAGACTTCAAAACCGACCACCCATGCGGACCCGACCTACGTAGTGGACGGCATTGTCCATTATTGCGTGGCCAACATGCCGGGCGCGGTGCCCCTCACCTCCTCGCACGCCCTCAATAACGCGACGCTGCGTTACGGCCTGATGCTGGCTGACAAGGGTCTGGAAGCGCTCAAGGAAAACAAGCACTTGCGCAATGGTCTCAATGTCCATCGCGGCCGCGTCACACTTGAAGCGGTGGCGATGGCGCACGGCCTAGACTACACCCCGGCGGAAACGGCTCTTGGCGGGCGCTGAACGGCTTTGAGTTCACAAAAAGTTGACGATTTCCGAATGACGGAACCGTAAGGGTTTAGCCCTTCGGTTCGTCGCAAGAAGCGTTGCGTTCAAGGGCGCACCATGCCATGAGGCTAGCGGGAGAGTTGAAAATGCCAAGGGCTCTGCTCGTAGGATTCGCCGCGTTGATGACCGCCACGGCCGCTCATGCAGCGCCGAATGGGATCATGCGCTCGCTCAGCGCCAGCAGCGAGCAGGCGTCGACCGAAAGCGAAGCCCCGCAACCCGGCATGCTCGCCACGATCCTCGACGTGTTGCAATTCAAACGGAACGCCAAGGCCGTCGCAGCGGCGGCTCCCGCTTCCTCCGAACCGACCCAGCAGACCGGCTCCATCAAAGAGTGCGAGCAGAATGACGCTGACGGTCAAACGGCTGAAAAGAAGCATGACGAGAAACTCGCCAAGCAGACCGGACCGGAGCCGATCTATCTTGCTTTTTAAACGGCCCCGCGCCGTGGCGAACTGATGAAAGCCCGCGACAGCGGGCTTTTTTATTGCTTCGAGCTTCGTGCCTTATGGCGAGCGGCGAGCAGCCCCGCACCGAGCAGGAGATAAACGAGAGCGGCGCCGCCGAAGACTTTTAGAGCGGCGTCCGAGTCTGATCCGTCGCCGCCATAGTCCATCATGTGCAGTCGGCGGAAGAAATCATGGATGGACGAATAACGGTTGCGCCGGGCGATCACCTCTCCTGACGACGGCGAGATGTAGAGTCTCGTCCGCCTCTCATCGGCGAATGACGCCCGCCATACCGGCGCCTCGCCCCGAAACTCCGGCGGCGGCAAGATCAGAAGGTCGAGACTGGCGATCTCTGCGGCGCCGACAAAGTCCTGCCTTGCGACTTCGCGCGCCATCTTGTCGGAAAGGGGCGACAACTTTTCCCCGGTCCGCGCGTCGAACAGCGCCGGACCGGCCGGCCCTCTCGCCAGATACACGGTGCGTCCGAGGAAATGTCTTAGAATCACCTCGCTCGCGCCTGGCGTCTGGGCGATCGCCCCGCCGGGACTTGCATAGCTGCGGGCGTCGAGCTCGGCCGGAATGACGGTCTGCGCCCGCCCGCCTCCGTCGACAAGATCAGAAGGAAGCCAACTGAGAGCCACACCGCTTACGAGCCAAACGATCGCCTGCGCGCCGAGAACGGCGCCCAGCGCCAGATGGAGCCCCCTCAAGGCCCCGACGGGCGTCATTCACGCGCCGTCAGCGCCGACGCAGGCCGCGGCGTCATCAGCAGCGATCCGAAAGCATCCCAAGGATTTTCGCCGGCCGCCTCGGCCCGCTCGACGAAGCCCGCGACGAGGTCGCGTCCTACATTGTAGTTGATGACGTAGCCGCGATAGGTCGCGATGAAGCGAACCCGCTGTTCAGCCCGCTCACGGCTCGCAAGCGTGTACTTCATCAGGGATTCAACAGCCTCATCCTTGCTCATGCGGCCTTCAAGATATTCGCGCGCCGCATGGTTATCCGCGTGCGAAAGCTTGCGGCGAAGTTTGTTAAGAGCGTCCAGCGTCGCGGCCTTTTCAGGATCGAGCCCCGCCAGCGGAAACAGCACGTCGCGTTCGAAGGCGATTTTCTCATCCCCCGGAAAAGCCAGTTCGATGCCGTAGTTGCCAGACCCTTCGGCGATGACTGAAGCCGGGCTGAACAGGGGGTAGACGGAATATTCCACCCAGCCATTGCCCTTGACCAGCTCGCGGTCGATCAACGAATGCCAGGTATGATGGCCCGGATAGCCTTCGTGACAGCCTAGGTCGACGGCGCGATCAATGACGATCGGCAGATCGGTGTTGACCTGGATAAGGCTCTCGTAGTCGCCCTGATACCAGTTGTAGCCGCTCCACGGCTTGTCGGTGACGAATTCGAGCGTGAAGCTCTCGTTCAGCGGCAGATCGAAATGCGCGACCGTCCGCCGGCGGCATTCGGCGATGGCCGCGTTGAAAACGTCGAGCATCCGATCCTTCGGAATCGCCAGGGAATTCCTGAAGGCGTCCACACGTTCGTTGAGAGGTCCCTCGCCTGGCAGCAGCTTGTCGATCTCCGCCAGAGCCGCATCAAAGGTCTTCAGATCGTAGGCGGGCGCGACCGCATCGTAGAGCAGGCGCGTTTCTTCATCGAAGGGAAATGTCCGCCCCTGCGTCATGCGGATGCGGGTCAAGGCCGCCGTCAGCAGCTTCTGCAGCATCAAGGCGCGGGCGTCGGGCTCGCCAAGCTTTTCCAGATCCGTCAGCAGCCGTTGCGCGTCGGCTTCGAGATCCTCAAGCGAGCGCTTGTCCGCGATGGCCGCGGCCTGCCATTCCGGCGGACCGTCATAGGCGTCGACGAAGTTGGGATCGTGCTGTCCGGCGCCGAGCGCCAGCTTTACGAAACCTTCCGCAATCTGATCGATGGCGACGGTTTCTTCGGTTTCTGGCGTCGCCTCGGGGGATCCGGCTTCCGGCGCAGCCGGCGTCGAAACTTCGCTTCGATCCTCGCCTCCGCAGGCGGCGAGGATCGAAAGAGCGATTACGGACGCAGCAACCCTTGCACGCATCGGACGCTCCGAACCCTAGGCGGGCGTTCCCGAGAAAGTCGAGGAGCCGAAAGCGCCGAGCTTGACGGTGCCCGCAAGGTTGCCGCCGTCCAGTTTGCCGGCGAATTCAAGCGTGATCGGCATCGGCGACGTCACCTTGGCGTTCCACTTCAGCGTATCGCCTTCGACCTTGCCCTGTTCGATCGGCACGGCGCCCATGGCGCCCGACATTTCGCCCTTCAGGGCGTCGCCGTCCTGGGCCAGTGTCAGAACGCCTTTTTGCTCGCCCATGGGCGTCTTGATCACCAGATTCCATTTGCCATTGACGGCCATCGAATTTCTCCTTGGATTGGGCGCGAAAAACGCCTGATAAGACGCCGCAGACCTTAGCGAAAGCGCCCTCCGGCGCAAGCGCGACGCACAGAAATGACTGCTGTTCCTAAACTTCCGGCAAGCTATGGAAGGCTTCGCGCAGCGCTTCCGACCATTTGCGGCTGATGTCCAGAAATCCGGGATCGTCCGGTTCGATGCGCCGCAGCATATCGAAAGCGAGAGAACCGCTTTTGATGACAGCGAGATCGAGCGGCATGCCTACGGAGAGATTGCTGCGGATCGTTGAATCCATCGACACGAACGCCGCTTTCAGCGCTTCGGAGAGCGGCGTATCAGGCGTGACGACCCGGTCGAGGATTGGCTTCCCGTATTTATGTTCGCCAATCTGGAGGTAACAAGTGTCTTCCGTCGCCTCGATGAAATTGCCGGCCGTATAGAGAAGAAAGAGGCGCGGCTGGCCGCCCTTGCGTTGTCCGGCGACGATGATCGAGGCGTCGGCGGCGGAACCGCTCTGCTCGAGCGAGGCGCGGTGCAGCGCCTGCATGCCGCGCATCTCGGCCCCGACCAGTTGCGCGACGCGAAACATCGACTCCGCGGTTAGGATCGTCTCTGCGCCGTCGTCGGAGCTTATCTTCGCCTGCTCGATAGCGCGTTCGAGCCGGGCGATGACGCCCTGCGTGATCGAAAGGTTGCCAGACGTCATCAGCGCGATCGCCCGCTCGCCCGGAACAGACCAGGTGAACATTTTCCGGTAGCGCGAAACGTTGTCGATCCCCGCATTGGTCCGGGTGTCGGAAAGAAGGACGATGCCTTCGTTGAGTTTGAGGCCGACGCAATATGTCATGGCTGCATGCTCGCTGAATTCGATTACCGCCCGGTTATTGCTGGGCCTGCGCGATGAGAACGGATGCTGTCAGATTCTCCTTCCCCCCGCCCAGCACATTTCCGCGAACCGGGGCCGCGCCGACGGAGTCGAGGCCGCACGCGAGCCGGATATACCTTTCGGTCGGGCAAATCCCGTTCGAAGCGTCGAAACCAACCCAGCCGAGGCCTTTAACCCAGGCTTCCGCCCAGGCGTGGGTTTCGTGCAGCTCCTCATCGCCGATATCCGCAAGCATATAGCCCGAAACGTAGCGGGCCGGGTGGCCGCGCGCTCTGGCCGCGGCGATAAAGACATGGGCGTGGTCCTGGCAGACGCCGGCCCCCAGCGCCAGCGCTTCGGAGGCGGTCGTGTCGGCGGCGGTGGCGCCGCTGCGATACTCTACAGCCTCCCTAACGAGGCGGGAAATCTCGTGCAGTTCTTCGAGCGGCGTGTCGCGCGACGCGCTAGAAGCCAGTTCGACCAGGCTTTCGCAGCTTTTCGTGAGAGCTGTCTCGCGCAGGAAAATGCCGACCGGCGGGTTTGCGGGAAGGCCGCGCACGACGCCCATGCGGTCTTCCGTCTCCACGGCCCCCTCGGCGACGACTTCCAGCTTCGACGTCTTGTGGTGATTGAGCCACAATCCCTCGCGGTCGCCAAAGCCGGACGTGAGAATGGGCGTCACCGGATCGCCGTTCGCCGTGACGCGCCATTCGACGATTTTCTGGCCGTCGAACTCGGATGGATAAAGTTTCAACCGCATGGCGACACGGTCCGCAGGCGGATCGTACCAGTATGTCGAAAGATGGCGAACGCTCAGGCGCATAGAAGTGTCCGTCAGAAGTAGTACGCTTCGGAAATCTCGGCCGCCAGACGGTTGTTGACGACAATGGCGTCGTTCACGAATTCATGCAGGCCGTTGCGGAATATCTCGCCGGCCCCTGTCCGCGACAAGCGCACCAGCGCATCCCATGAGGTTTTCGAGCAGCGGTGATGGTCGCCATAGCGAACGGACAGATTGTTGAGATGCTCGACGATTTGACTGTAGCAAAACGCCAGCGAGCGCGGGAAGTCGCGGTTGAGAATGAGGAAGTCCGCGATTTTCCACGGAGAGAAATCGCCCTTGTATGCGTGGTGGAACGCCCTGAGCCCGTTCAGGGCGAACAGCACCGACGTCCACTGATGATGATCGCGACCGCCCCCGATGACGTCCGCTTCAGGCAGCAGCACATAGTATTTCACGTCGAGCAGCCGCAGCGTCGCGTCTGCGCGCTCGATCAGGCCGCCCAGACGCAGGAAGTCGTAGCGGTCGTCGCGCAGCATCGAGCTGTCGGCGGCGCCCCGAAACGTCGCGGCGCGAGTCTTCACCCAATCGAGGATGCCGACGAGATCGCGCCGCGCCTCGTCTTCATCGACTCCCTCGAGGCGGCGCCAGCCGTCGTTCAGCGTCTCCCACATCTGCTGCGTCAGGGCCGTCCTGACAGCGCGCGCGTTGAAGCGGGCGCGGGAAAAAGACGAGCGTATCGAAGAGGGATTGTCCTCGCGCAGAAGCAGCAGGCTGACGACGTTTCCCTCGAAGGCGGGTTCGTCTGCGGCGATGAAACCGCCGGACGCGCCGGCGCGAGCGACCGAACGCCACTCGTCGCGTCCGGCGGGACCGGGCAACATCGCCATGCGGCGCCCCATTTCGATCAGCCGCGCCGTCGCCTCGGCCCGCTCCATGTAGCGGGCGAGCCAGAAGAGATTTTCCGCGGAGCGGCTCAGCATCGGGTCATTCCGTCAGCACCCAGGTATCCTTGACCCCGCCGCCTTGGCTGGAATTGACGACGAGCGAGCCTTCGCGCAGGGCGACGCGGGTTAGCCCTCCTGGCACCAGCCTGGCTTCGCGGCCGACCAGGCAGAACGGCCTGAAATCCACGTGCCTCGGCGCGAGGCCGGAAGCGGCGACGGTTGGCGAAGTCGAGAGCGACAGCGTCGGCTGCGCGATGAACCCGTCCGGGTCCGCCTTGATGCGTTCGGCGTAAAGCGCGCGTTCGGCGGCGGTCGCGTCCGGACCGATCAGCATGCCGTAGCCCCCGGACCCGTGCACCTCCTTCACCACAAGTTCGTGCAGGCGCTCAAGCACATAGGCGAGATCGTCCTTGCGCTCGCAGCGCCACGTCGGGACGTTTTTCAGGACCGGTTCCTCGCCGAGATAGAAGCGGATCATGTCCGGCACGAAACAATAGATCGCCTTGTCATCGGCGATGCCGGCGCCAGGCGCCGAACAGATCGTGACGCCGCCGGCGCGATAGACATCGAACAGGCCGGCGACACCGAGCATGCTGTCCGGCCGGAAGGCGAGCGGATCGATATAGTCGTCGTCGATGCGACGGTAGATGACGTCGACCCGCGCCGGGCCGAGGGTGGTGCGCATCCAGACAAGGCCGTTCTCGACGAACAGGTCCTGCGGCTCGACAAGTTCGACGCCCATGAGGTCGGCGAGAAACGAATGCTCGTAGTAGGCGCTGTTGAGCGAACCCGGCGTCAGCAGCACAACGGTCGGCTCGCCCTTGCACGCGGGCGGAGCGAGTTCGGTGAGGGTGCGGCTTAGGTCTTTCGGGTAATCGTCGACCGGCTCGACGCCTCCGCCCGCGAACAATTCGGGAAACATCCGCATCATGATCTCGCGGTTCTCGAGCATGTAGCTGACGCCGGACGGCGTGCGGCAATTGTCTTCGAGAACATAAAAATCGGTTTCGTCGGTGCGTACGATGTCGATGCCGATAATGTGGCTGTAAACTTTTCCCGGGGGCTCGACGCCGATCATCTCAGGCAGGAACGCCTTGTTGCGATAGACCAGCGCTTCGGGAACGACGCCCGCCTTCAGAATTTCTCCTCGGTGATAAACATCATAGAGAAAGGCGTTGAGCGCTCGGGCGCGCTGCCTGACGCCGCGGTCGATGCGTCGCCATTCCGTCGCCGAGAAGATGCGCGGCACGAGATCGAAGGGAATAAGCCGTTCTGGGTCGGCGCCTTCGCCGTAAACCGCGAAGGTAATGCCGATACGGCGGAAGATCGCCTCTGCCTCCTCGCTCCTGAGGCGGAGAAGGTCAACCCCGCTTTCTCCGATCCATTCCGCGACCGCCCTGTAGGGCGCTCTCGGGGCGGATGGATCGCCCATTTCGTCAAATGCCCGCGGCGTGACGCCCCTCCTCTTCATGACCTATTTCGCAATGCAACATGAATTGCGCGCGAAGCGCAAGATGCGCGCCTTCCCGCGGGCCAAATCCGAAGGATGTTGCCACCGGAAGCTCATTCTGTGAGCATCGCGCGACCCGGAATCATTTCAGGCAGCAGCGCGCGAAGGCGCGCGACGATCGCGCCGCGACGCGAACGATCAAGGGAGAGAGACGCATGGCGAGACCTCCGGCGGAAAAACCGGCTACCGGCGGTGCGCCGCAATGGTCTTCCCGCTTCGCATTTCTGATGGCGGCGATCGGCTCGGCGGTCGGACTCGGCAATCTCTGGCGGTTCCCCTTCCAGACGGGCGCCAACGGCGGATCGGCTTTCGTTCTCGTCTACCTTCTTTGCGTGCTGTTCGTCGCCTATCCGATTCTGATGGGCGAGCTGTCGGTCGGACGCCATAAAGGATTGTCCGCAGTCGGATCGACGTCGGGGCTTGCAAAAGACGCCGGAAAATCGCCGGCGTGGGGCGTCGCCGGGCTGATCGGCGTCATCGCGTCGTTTCTGATATTGACGACTTACAGCGTCATCGCCGGACAGGTGATGGCTTATTCGCTGATGTCTTTCCTTGGAGAGTTCGCGGGCAGGAGCGCCTCGGAGGCGGCAGAAGCAGCGCCGCTATACAACGGCGTCGTTCACGCCCTGCTCTGGCACACGTTGTTCATGGGCGTCACCGTCGCCATCGTCGCGCGCGGCCTGCACGGCGGGATTGAACGCGTGGTGACGATTCTCATGCCGATATTCTTTTTCATGCTCGCCGGCCTCAGCATATACGCCCTGGCCACGGGCGCCGCGGGCAAGGCGATCGCCTACCTTTTCACGCCGCGCTTTTCGGAAGTGACGCCGGGCATCGTGCTGGCGGCGCTGGGGCAGGCGTTCTTCTCTCTCGGAGTCGGCGCGGCGATCATGATCACCTACGGCTCATTCCTCGGCCGAGACGAGAACATCGCTTCATCAGCCGGCGTCATCGCCGTATCCGACACGCTGGTCGCGGTGGTCGCCGGGCTGATGATTTTTCCGGTGGTCTTCGCGTTCGATCTGGATCCGGCGGCGGGGCCGGGGCTGATTTTCGGCGCCCTGCCCGCCGTATTCGCGGGAATGCCGGCGGGTTCGATCATCGGCGGCCTGTTCTTCTTCCTCGCCTTCATCGCGGCCCTGACCTCGTCGATTTCGCTTCTGATCGTCTGCTCGACGGTCGGCGAAGAACAGCTGAAGCTGGGCCGCGCGTCGTCGGCGATGGTTTTCGCGGCCGCCGCATGGACCATCGGCGCTGTGACTATCGTCGCGCCGGAAACAGGTCCGTGGGTCGATTTTGCGTCCGGCAGCGTCGCCCTGCCGCTCGGCGGCCTCGCAATCGCCCTCCTCGCCGGCTGGGTCGCACCGAGAACGGTGATGCGCGGCGAATTGCCCAACGCCAGCGAGGGAGTCTTCCGTTTCTGGCGGTTGATGATCCGTTACGTTGCGCCGGTCGCGGTCTTCATCATCCTGCTGCTCGGTCTCGATGCAAGGTTCGACTTCGGGCTGAACGACTGGCTTGCGAGTCTTTCCGGCTAGACGCCGCCCCTTCCCGAATCGCGGCCCGGTTTCAGATCGCTGCTACTCCGCCGCTTCTGTCTCCAGCGCCAGCGCGTGCAGTTCTCCGCCCATCTTGCCTTTCAGCGCTCTGTACACCAACTGATGCTGCTGCACGCGGTTCTTGCCGTTGAAGGCGGACGAAACGATGCGAGCGCGATAGTGATCGCCGTCGCCGGCGAGGTCTTCGATCTCCACCGTCGCATCGGGCATCGCCTCGAGGATCATCGTCTTGATGGCGTCGGCTGGCATCGGCATGGAATTGGTCTCCGTGGTCGCGGCCTCGCCGCGCATGTAGGCGGGCAGAGGCTGTTCGAAAAGGTCGCTGAGATCGAGCAGACCGATCGAGTCGGCGTCGTCTAGGCGTATGAAGGCGCCGCCGAACCGGCCGAGCTTCGACGCCTGAACGCCAGCCATCGCCGCCTTAAGCAGCAGCGTGTCGGCGGCGCCCGGCGCGCAGGCGATGAGATAGCGGCCCTGATCCTCGCCGAACCAGAAAGCGGCGCGGCGCGCCTTCACCGGCGTCCTGAGATCGAGCCCCTCGCCGCTGGTTAGCGCCATTTCGGCGGCCGCGACCAGCAATCCGCCGTCGGATACGTCGTGGCAGGCGGTGACCAGACCTTCGGCGATCAATTTTCGGACGGCTTCGCCGTTGCGCCGCTCGGCGGCGAGATCGACCGGCGGCGGTGCGCCGTCCTCCCGGCCGAACAGCTCGCGCATGTAGAGGGTTTGCCCGAGCCAGCCTCGCGTGACGCCGATAGCGATGAGTTCGTCGCCCGCCTCGGCGCCGCCTATGCGGATCGTTTTCGTAGCGTCTTCGAGCACCCCGACGCCGCCGATGGCCGGCGTCGGCGGGATCGCCTGGCCGTTGGTCTCGTTGTAGAGCGACACGTTGCCGGAGATCACCGGATAATCGAGGGCGCCGCATGCTTCGGCGATGCCTTCAACGGCGCCGACGAACTGCGCCATTATTTCCGGCCGCTCCGGGTTGCCGAAATTCAGGCAGTTGGTGATGGCGAGCGGCGCAGCGCCGGTCGCGCAGATGTTGCGGTAGGTTTCGGCGACGGCCTGCTTGGCGCCCTCGTGCGGGTCGGCCTTGACGTAACGCGGCGTGACATCGGTGGCGATGGCGAGAGCGCGGTTCGTTCCGTGCACGCGCACCAGAGCGGCGTCGCCGCCGGGAGCGATCACCGTATCGCCCATGACAGTGTGATCGTACTGCTCCCAGATCCAGCGACGCGAACACAGGTCCGGCGACTGCATGAGCAGTCCGAGCGCGGTCAACATCGGGTGCGCTCCGGCCCGGTCGGAAAGATCGACCGGCTCCTCGTTGCTTTCAACGCTTGCGCTTTCGATGACGCCGGTTTCCTTCAGATTGTCGGCTGCCTCTTTCAGCGAAGCGAAATCGCCCGCCGCGTCGGGGGCGAGGCGCGCATAGATTTTCGCCTCGCCGTGACCGACGCTCCAGCCGCTCGCCTCGACGCCGGAGAGAGTCTTCACGCGATCGTCGAGGAAAGCCTGCGCCACGGCGCGCATCTCGGCTTCGCTCTTGGCGGGCGCGGTCAGCGTCGCCAGACCCTCGCGGATGACGACCTGCGGATCTTCGAGCGGGGCCGGCTTTTCGAGCGCCGCGACCGGACGGTCATAGTTCGGCGCCTTTTCGGCGAGCGGTTCGACGGGAAGATCGGCCTCGATGTTTCCCTTGTGCCGTATGACGAGCCGGCCCGTATCGGTAGTGACGCCGATCACCGCGAAGTCGACGCCCCATTTGGCGAAGATGGTGCGCGCCGCTTCCTCCTTGCCCGGCTTCAGCACCATCAGCATGCGCTCCTGGCTTTCGGAGAGCATCATCTCGTAGGCGCTCATGCCTTCTTCGCGCTGCGGAACCTTGTCGAGGTCGAGATCGAAGCCGCCGCCGCCTTTCGCCGCCATTTCGACCGAGGACGAGGTAAGACCGGCCGCGCCCATGTCCTGAATGGCGACGATGGCGTCAGACGCCATCAGTTCGAGGCAGGCTTCGAGGAGCAGCTTCTCCGTAAACGGATCGCCGACCTGCACGGTCGGGCGTTTCTCCTCTGACGCTTCGTCGAATTCCGCCGACGCCATCGTAGCGCCGTGAATGCCGTCGCGTCCTGTCTTCGATCCGACATAGACGACCGGATTGCCGGCGCCGCGCGCCGCCGAATAGAAGATGCGGTCCTTCTCGGCGATCCCCACGGTCATGGCGTTGACGAGAATGTTGTTGTTATAGCCCTCGTGGAAATTCGTTTCGCCGCCGACAGTCGGCACGCCCATGCAGTTGCCATAGCCGCCGATGCCGGCGACCACGCCGCCGACAAGATGGCGGGTCTTCGGATGATCCATCGCCCCGAAGCGCAGCGCGTTCATATTGGCGACGGGCCGCGCTCCCATGGTGAACACGTCGCGCATGATGCCGCCGACGCCTGTCGCCGCACCCTGATAGGGCTCGATGTAGGAGGGGTGGTTGTGGCTCTCCATCTTGAAGATGGCGGCCAGCCCGTCCCCGATGTCGATGACGCCGGCGTTCTCGCCCGGCCCGCAGATCACCCACGGCGCCGACGTCGGCAGTTTTTTCAGGTGCCGCCGCGAGGATTTATAGGAGCAGTGCTCCGACCACATCACTGAGAACACGCCGAGTTCAAGAAGATTCGGCTCGCGACCGATATGCTTCTTTATCTGTTCATACTCGTCCGGCTTGAGGCCGTGGTCGGCGACGATTTGTGGCGTGATGGCGGTCATGGAAATCCGTTTTATGTGGGCCGCGCCTCCCATAGAACCGTTGAGGCTGCGGCGCAAACCCTCGGCTAGGAGCGGCGGAAGAGATAGTCCTCCGGCAGGCCCATCCGGAGGCAGGCCTGTACCGCAGGGCTCGATTTGAGGATCACTCGGTCGGCGCGTCGTCCGAGACGCCGCACCACCCGCCCCTCGAACGGCCTCAACCCATAGCGGCGGGTGAGACCAAGGGCCCGGCGCGCGGAAGCAGGCAGGAGATCGACGGCGGCGCGCACGAACACCCGCTGCGCAAGCTGCAAGGGGCCCGGCAGGGCGGGCGCTTTCCGCATGATGTCGATAAACTCGAAGATGATGGGCGACGGTTCGAAACGCGGCTCCATCGCGGCGAACAGAGCCTCCAGTTCGGCGATGGACTGGGGCGCGCCGGTCGCGCCATAGAGCGACGCCGCCTTCCCGCCTTCCGCGTAATAACGATTTCGCTCCTCCTCGCTCAGTCTGCGCGCATAGGCGCTATAAGCTTCGAGAAAACCAAAGGCGGCGGTCGCCTGCACCCAGTCCAGCAGCTCGGGATCGTTGGCGCGGTAGGTTTCGCCCGAAGGCGTCGTTCCCTCGATGCGTTCGTGAGCGCGCACGACGCCGGCGATCATTTTCCTCGCGACGCTCTCGGGACCGTAAACGGTGACCATCGCAGCAAGGCCAGTACGCTTCAGCCGGCCTACCGGATCGGTGCGGAAGGTCGAGTGGTCCCATACCCCCGAGCGCACTTTCGGCTCAGCGAATTCCAGGAGCACCGCCGCGACGCCGCCGATGAACAGCGACACAGGATTCTTGAAGACGCGCCACGACACGGAGTCGGGAGCCAGAAGCGCCGCCTCGCCCGCCGGCGCCGTGAAATCGACGCGCGGGCCTTCGCCGTGCAAAAACTCCCTCGCCGGGCGGTCGAGGCCAAAGGCGATGGCGCTTGAAAGCGCATTGTCGAGATCGCCGTTCCAGCTTCTGGGTTTCATTGCATCACGTTCGCGTAAATCGCCGCCGCCGACATTGTAAGACGGAGCGGGAAACGACAACACTGAAACCGGGCTGGGACCGAAAAGGGGCCGAGGCGTGACAATTCAGCAAGACGTGCGCGATTATTACGGCAAGATCCTGCAATCGTCGGCGGATCTGAAGACCGACGCCTGTTGCACGCTGGACGATACGCCGGCATGGCTGGCCGGGGTGTTGCGCGATATTCACCCCGAAATCACGAACCGTTATTACGGCTGCGGGCTGATCGCGCCGCTAGCGCTGGAAGGGGCCCGCATCCTGGATCTTGGTTGCGGGGCTGGACGCGATGCGTACGCCCTCTCCCGCCTTGTCGGCGAACGCGGTTCGGTTGTCGGTGTCGACATGACCCCGGAACAGCTCGCCGTCGCGCGCGCTCATCAACAATGGCACGCCGACCGCTTCGGATACGAGCGACCCAATGTCGAATTCATCGAAGGCGATATCGAGCGGCTCGGCGCTCTTAACCTTCAACCCGCCAGTTTCGACGTCATCGTCTCGAATTGCGTCATCAATCTCTGCGCCGACAAGCAGGCGGTGTTCGAGGCGGCGCATGCGCTGCTGAGGCCGGGCGGCGAGTTCTACTTCTCAGACGTATACGCTGACCGGCGTCTGACCGACGATCTGCGCACTGACCCGATCGCCCGCGGCGAATGTCTCGGCGGCGCGCTTTACTGGAATGACTTTCTTCACACGGCGAAGCGGGCAGGTTTCGCCGATCCGCGCCTCGTTTCGGATCGCGTGTTGGCCATCGGCGACGCCGCGTTGAAAGCGAAACTCGAGCCGGCGCGGTTTCATTCGGCGACATACCGGCTTTTCCGAATCGACGGGCTTGAGCCCGCCTGCGAGGATTACGGACAGGCGGTCGTTTACAGAGGCGGCATCGCTCACGCCGAAAAAGCCTTCACTCTCGACGGCCATCATGTGATCGAAAAGGGCCGCGTATTCCCTGTCTGCGGCAACACCTTCCGGATGCTGAACGAGTCTCGCTTCGCGCCGTGGTTCGAATTCATCGGCGACTGGTCGACGCATTACGGCATCTTTCCCGGCTGCGGGACGTCGTCGCCGTTCGGAGCGAAGGCGCCGGATGCTGCGACCAGCGACGCCTGCTGCTGAAGGGTTCTTACTGCAGCACGTCCTGCAGTTCCGGGTGACGGTCGATATATCCCTTGGCGAAGGGGCAGAGCGGGATGATTTTCTTGCCTTCCTTGCGAGCGTCCTCGACGCCGCGCTTGACCAGCAACGGCGCGAGACCAAGGCCGCGCAAGGCGTCCGGCACTTCGGTGTGATCAATGATGATGCGCTTGTCGCCGGCCTTGGAATAAGTCATCTCGGCTTCGTGGCCGTCGATACGGATCACGTACCGGCCCTTGGTCGGTCCGTCCTCGCGTTCGATGACGATGTCAGGGTTGGGTTTTCCGTCGCCGACCATGCCGTCCTCCTGCTGCTTCCGGCCCGCTCCTGCCGGCGGGCCATTTAGAAGACCTATGGCTCCCCTTGCAAATTTCTAAAATACCGTCACTCTCCTCGACCTTCGGCGGCAGGGAAACCCGGGGCCAGGTTGCGTTGCAGTGGGCACATCAATGAGGCCGGCGCTCGACGCCGCCGGACCGGTCGGCAGCGGATCAAAGGTCAAGAAAACCGGATGATCGGGCCTTCAAAGCGGGAATCATCCGTTTATCACCCACGCCCAGTCCAGAAAAACTCACAGCCTGAAGGCGTGAGGATCGAAGGGGAATGAAAAGACATGGTTGATCAACAGGTAAGTTCCGGGTTCGCCGGCGGGTTCATGCGGCGAAAATCCGTCGAACAGATGCAGGCTGAATACGGCGCCAGCGAACTCAAGCGCACTCTCGGTCCGCTCAACCTGATCTTCCTCGGCATCGGCTGCATCATCGGCACCGGCATCTTCGTTCTCACCGGACGGGCGGCGGCGGTGTACGCAGGGCCCGGCATCATGGTGTCGTTCATCATCACCGGGACGCTCTGCGCCTTCGTGGCGCTGTGCTACGCCGAACTCGCCTCGGTGCTGCCCGTCTCCGGCTCGGCCTATTCCTATTCCTACGCCTCAATGGGCGAATTCGTCGCCTGGATCATGGGCCTCCTGCTGGTGCTCGAATACGGGCTCGCCGCCTCGACGGTGGCCGTCGGCTGGTCCGGCTATGTCGTCAGCTTCCTGCACGATGTGGGAATAAACATACCCGCTGTGTTAACCGCCGCGCCCGGGGTCGATGTAGTGACCGCGGCCGGCGAGCATGTCACCGCGATCGCCAACGTGCCGGCGATTCTCGGCATCATCGCCGTGACGTCGCTGCTGGTGGTCGGCATTTCCGAATCCGCCACCGTCAACAACATCATCGTGGTCATCAAGGTATCGGTGGTCATCGCCTTCATCGCCATCGGCATGCTGTACGTGAATTTCGACAACTGGTCGCCGCTGATCCCGGCTGAAGTTACGGTCGCGCCCGACGGAACCGTGCTCGGCGCCGTCGGCGAAGGCCGGAGCTTCCTTGAACAGCTCAAGGACGCATTCATCGCGATCTTCACCGGAGACAACTCGCACCGTTACGGCGTCGGCGGCGTCATTCATGGCGCGGCGGTGATTTTCTTCGCCTATATCGGCTTCGAAGCCGTCTCCACGGCCGGCGCTGAATCGAAGAACCCGTCCCGCGACATGCCGATCGGCATCATCGGTTCGCTGGTGATCTGCACGGTCCTTTACATCCTGACCTCGGGCGTGCTGGTGGGCATCGTTCCCTACACCATGCTCGACAACCCCGCGCCGATCGCGCTGGCGGTCAACGAGATCGGTCTGCCCTGGTTCGCCATGCTGGTGAAGATCGGCGCCATCGCCGGCCTGTCGTCGGTGATGCTGGTCCTGTGCTACGGCCAGACGCGCATCTTCTACACGATGGCCCGCGACGGCCTTCTGCCCTCGCCGTTCTCGGTAGTGCACAAGAAGTTCCAGACGCCGTGGATCAATACGCTGATCGTCGGGGTGATCGCCTCGGGCTTCGCCGGCTTCATGTCGCTCGACAAGCTCGCCGACCTGACCAATGTCGGCACGCTCGCCGCATTCATGATCGTCTGCCTGACGGTCGTTTACATGCGCGTCGCCGAGCCCAAGCTCGTGAGGCCGTTCCGCGCGCCGGGCGGCGTCGTCACGGCTCTGTTCGGCACGGCCCTGTGCTTCATCTTGCTGATGTCGCTGATGACCAATCCGCACACGCGCGGGTTCTTCGTGGTCTATGTGGTCGTCGGGCTTCTGGTGTACTTCGCCTACGGCTTCTGGAACTCGAAGCTCGGCAAGGCGAAATAACGTCCGACAGAAACGGGAGACGTCCGTCCGGCTTAATCGTCGTCGTCGGACGTCTCCGGTTCGCCGGCCGCGCGGCGGGCGGCCTTCTTGGCGAGCTCCCGGATGCGCCTCTCGCGCCCCGCGCAAAGCTGCTTCATCAGATCGTCGACGATCTCGAACGTGACGCGCTGCTGCTCTTCGGGGGGCATCGTCGCTTCGCCGTCCGTGTCGAAATGCGCGCCCGGCACGAATCCGGCGCGGCTTCCGCCGCGAATGTTGATGAAGAAGGAATGGGCGGGATAGTCCTTGCCGCGCATCTGCGCTGCGCCAGAGGTCACGAGCGAGTCGAATTCCGCGGTGATGATCGCCGCCGGAAATTCGTTGATCATGTAGGTCTCGCCGTCCGGAATGTTGCCGCCCATCAGGATGACGCCGTCGACGCCGTCCGCTTCATGCTCGGCGCCGTATTTCATCGCGAACGGCCCCGCTTCGCCGAAGCCGCCGGCGACCGTGCATTTTTCGGGGTCGAACTGCTGCGAAAGCGCCGCCGTCCACGCTTTCTCGCCGCCGTCGGGCACGGCGACAGACCAGCCGCGCTCGGAGAGTTTGGTCGCCAGATCGCCGAAGGCGGCGGCCTCGAAGCCTTCGCCCGGCAGGAACAGCAGCGACCCCTTCGCCTCGCCTTCCGGCGGCGCCGCGAGCACGCCGTGAAACTCGTAGGGTTCCTCGGTTTCGCCGCAGGCGGCTGCGGCGGCGAGGCAGGAAAACGCCGCCAAGGCGCGGACTTTATTGATCTTCACGGACTGCGGCTCCCATAATTTCGAGACTAGGGCGAGGCGCCTATCATCGGGCGGGGAGCGGGTCTATCGCCGGATTATGACAGTCCGGAATCGTGGCCCCGGCGCTCAAGAAACCTGGCGGCGAGCAGCACCAGGCTCGCCCAGGCGGCGCCGAACGCCCAGCCTGCGAGCACGTCGGTCGGATAGTGGACGCCAAGGTAAACCCGGCTGACGCCGACCAGGACGGTGAGGATCATCGCCGTCATGACGATGAAAAGCCGCTCCCGTCGCGGCGCCGCCTCGCGCGACAGGATGGCGGCGAGCGTCAGGTACACCGCCGCGGCGCTCGCCGCGTGGCCGCTCGGAAACGAGTAGCTCGACACCTCGGCGAGATGCGGCACGATTTCCGGGCGCGCCCGGCCGAACAGGTTCTTGATCTGGCCGACGATGATCGTCTGGCCGAGCACCGCCGCGAGCAGGATGAGAGCGCTGCGCCAGTGACGGCGCATGGCGAGAAAGACGGCGATCAGGGCGACGAAAATGGTCAGGAGCGGCCATCCGCCGAGCGTTGTCGCGTCGGCCATGAATTCGCGCAGCCAGCCAGGACCGATGGGAACCGCTGCATCGGCCGGCGTGCGCAGCATCCGTAGAAGATGCGCATCGAAAGCGTGCGGCGCGTCGCCCTTAGCGAACTGCGCCAGATAGACGAAGATGAGGAGCAGCCCAGCGCCGGCCCCGAACAGCGCCAGAGAACGCTGCGTCGGGTTCAGCTTTAATGGAGCGCGTTTTTTCAGCGTCGATCCTATCGGGTCAGTTTCTTGTATTTGATCCTGTGCGGAATGTCGGCATCGGGGCCGAGCCGGCGTTTCTTGTCTTCCATATAGTCGGCGAAGTTGCCCTCGAACCATTCCACGTGGCTGTCGCCTTCGAAGGCGAGGATGTGCGTGGCGATGCGGTCGAGGAACCAGCGGTCGTGGCTGATGATGACGGCGCAGCCGGCGAAATCCTCGAGCGCCCGCTCAAGTTCGCGCAGCGTATCGACATCGAGGTCGTTGGTCGGCTCGTCGAGCAGCAGCAGGTTCGCGCCCTCGGTCAGCATCTTGGCGAGCTGCACGCGGTTGCGTTCCCCGCCCGAAAGGTTGCCGACCTTTTTCTGCTGGTCGCCGCCCTTGAAATTGAACCAGCCGACATAGGCGCGCGACGGAATTTCGCGCTTGCCGAGCTGGATGATGTCGAGCCCGCCGGAAATTTCCTCCCAGACATTCTTGTTCGGGCTGAGATCGTCGCGCGACTGATCGACGTATCCCATCTTTACCGTTTCGCCGACGCGCAAGGCGCCTTCGTCTGGCTTGTCTTGCCCCACCAGCATGCGGAACAGCGTCGTCTTGCCGGCGCCGTTGGGGCCGATGACCCCGACGATGCCGCCGGGCGGCAGCTTGAACGACAGGCCGTCGAACAGCAGCTTGTCGCCGAAGCCCTTCTTGAGATTCTCCGCCTCGATGACGACGCCGCCGAGACGCGGGCCGGGCGGGATCTGGATCTGCGCCTGCCCGATCTCTTCCTTGCCGGCTTTGGCGAGCAGCTCCTCATAAGCGTTGATGCGCGCCTTGGATTTCGCCTGACGGGCCTTCGGGCTGGCCTTGATCCAGTCGACCTCGCGGTCGAGCGACTTCTGACGGTTCGCCTCCTCGCGCTCCTCCTGTTCGAGGCGTTTGCGTTTCTGTTCGAGCCAGGAAGAATAGTTGCCCTGATAGGGAATGCCCCTGCCGCGATCGAGTTCGAGGATCCATCCCGTCACATTGTCGAGGAAGTAGCGGTCGTGCGTCACGAGAACGACAGCGCCCGGAAACTCGCGCAGATGGTTCTCGAGCCAGGCGACGGATTCGGCGTCGAGGTGGTTGGTCGGTTCGTCGAGCAGCAGAAGGTCGGGTTTCGACAGCAGCAGCCGCGCCAGCGCCACCCGGCGCTTCTCGCCGCCGGAAAGCCTATCGACTTTCCAGTCGCCCGGCGGGCAGCGCAGCGCGTCCATCGCCATTTCGACTTTCGAGTCGATATCCCATGCGTCGGCGGCGTCGATTTTCTCCTGCAACGCTGACATCTTTTCCATCAGCTCGTCGGAATAGTTTTCGCCGAGCTCCATCGAGATGGCGTTGAACTCGTCGATCATCGCCTTGATCTCGCCGACGCCTTCCATGGCGTTCTCAAACACCGTTTTAGTGGAATCGAGCTGCGGTTCCTGCGGCAGATAGCCGACCCTGGCGCCGTCCGCGGCGTAGGCCTCGCCGGAAAATTCCTTGTCGATGCCCGCCATGATCTTCAGCAGCGTCGACTTGCCCGAACCGTTGACCCCGACGACCCCGATTTTGGCGTCCGGATAGAACTGCAAGTGTATGTTTTCCAATATCTTTTTGCTGGGGCCGAAGGACTTTGTGAGGCCCTGCATGAAGTAGATGTATTGGTACTTGGCCATATTGCGCGCGGGCGCTCCTCGGGGTTGAAATGGTGGCGTCAGGGAGACAGCCGCGCGTCTTATCGCTTGTGCGGCGTCGATTCAACGCGCCCGCCGTTTCCGCGGTCGCGGGCCGTCTCTATATAGGAGTCGGCAGGGGAGCTGAAACGGGGTGGCTGATGGCGGGGTATGTTGAGAAGACGCTGGCGTCGGATGAGGAGATTCTCTACCGCGCCAACTTCAACTGGACCTACAGCTTCTTTCCGGTCCTGTGGTTCGCGCTCGGCTCGGCGCCGGCGGTGATGTTTCTCGCGCTGCAATTCGGCGCGGCGCCGGGAGCCGATCTGGGCGACATGCGCCCCGGCTGGATCGCCTCCCTGATCGCCTTCGCCTGCGGCTCGCTGATCCTCTTGTTCCATCTCATCGTTCTGTGGACGACGGAAATCGCCGTCACCACCTATCGCTTCGTTTACAAGATCGGCCTGATTTCTAGGAGCACGCAGGAAGTCAGTCTCAACAAGATCGAAGAGATAACGCTGCATCAGACCATCTGGGGGCGGCTTTTCGGCTATGGGCAGCTTGTGATCCGCGGCACCGGCGTCGGCGTCATCACCCTCCCCAATCTCGACGAACCGATCGAGGTCAGGAAGCGCATCGAAAACGCCAAATCGGCGTTGCGGCGGGAGAGCGGCCGCGACGAACGGCGCGGAGACGACGACTAACAGTCTGCAAGTCTTAAAACTGCAAACTATCCGGTCGACATGCTTAAGCGGTATGCGGTTCTCCTCAGTAGTTTTTTCGCAGCCGGCTCTTCGGCGCTAGCCGGCGCGCCGGCGGCCATCGATCTATCGCCCGCATCGAGTGAAGAATGGCGCGTCGTCTACACCGCGGCGGAGCCTGTCGAAGCCATGAGCCTGTGGCGCGTGCCCGACGGATCGCGCGCGGTCAGCTGGACGCCCGACGATGCGGCCTTCGAGCTCGTTCACGAGGACGGCTCGGACATTATCCGCCGAAAGGACGGCGCCGCGTTCCGAAAAGCCGGCTTCGTCATGAAGGCCAGGTACGTCTCCCTGCCGAAGGATTATGCGCCTTTCTCTCCGTTCACGGACGGCGGCCTGCTTATCTATTCGGGTCGGTTCCACGCCTGCGCAGGCGTGGGCGACTGCATAGCGCCCTCCCCTGACGCAGCGCTCGAATGGCGCGTCTCCGTGAGGCCGCCCAAGGGCGCGCGCAGCATCGTTCATGGCAAGCTTCACAAGGGGAAAACGTCGTTTGTCGATAATGACAGCGGCACGAACATCTATGTGGGCCGGACGAAACCGGTCGAGTCTAGCCATGTCATCGGCGTTATCGACGAAGCTTTTCCGGCCGACGCGCGCGATGCGCTGATGACGCTGCTGCCGAAGCTTCTCGATCTTTTCACCAAAAAATTCGGGCCGCTCGACGCCAAGCCAATGCTGTTCGCCTCCCTCGATCCCTATCCGCCCGAAGGCAGCGGCTTCAATTCCCAGGGCGGCACCTTGCCGAACCAGATATTCATTCACCTCTACGGCGAGAAGTGGGCCGAAGGGGCAGGCGAAAAACTCAAGGGGCGCCTGCCCTGGTTCTTCGCCCACGAGGCGGCGCACCTTTTTCAGCGCACCCGCGAGGGCGGCGACTGGAACATGGACCAGTCATGGATTCATGAAGGCGGCGCCGACGCGCTCGCCGCGCTCGCCGTGACCGACCTTGAGGCTGTAACGCCGGATTACGTCCAGGCGCGTATCGGCGAGGCGTTAGGCGTCTGCGCTTCCGGTCTCAAAAAACTTTCGGGCAAGCCGCTCAATGCGTCGGCGGAGCAAGGCGCATTCGAGAACTATTACGCCTGCGGTCTTCTGATGCAGCTCGCCATCGATGCGGAAACGAAGTCGGCGAGCGCAGGAGAGAAGAATCTCTACGACGTGTGGGCGCTGTTTCTGGACCGTGTGTTGAGCGGCGCTGAATGGGAGCAGGAGGTTTTCCTGGGCGCCGCCAGCGGTCTTGGCGCGACAAGCGCCGCTGATTTCGCGCGCGCGATCGCCAACGAACCGCTCGCCGACCCGGCCGCATTCCTGCGCGCCGGGCTGGAAAAGGCGGGCGTCGCGACGCCGAAGCCGAAAGACTGACCGCTCAGATGCCGCCGAAGACGTGGGCGGCGAGTACGATCCAGAACACCAGCAGGATGACGAAGCCGGCGAAAAAAACCTGAAACCGCCGCATGACGACGTTCTTGCCGGTGTGGATCATGGCGTGCGCTATCCGCGTAGCCACGAACAGCCAGGCGAGCGCCACGGCGATCCAGTTCACGCCGCCGAGGGCGAATGCGAACAGCGCGCCGGCGTAAAACAACACCGGCAGTTCGAACTGGCTGGTCACCGAGTTGCTGATCAGCCTCGCCTTGAGCGGCCATGCAGACTGGTCGTAGGCCATTTCCGGTCGCACCTGCGTTCGATCAGACGCAACCGCGAACCTCGCGCGGACGAGGGCGATGTAAAGAACGGTGGTCAGCGCGACCTGCGCGAGGACCGCGCCGAATAGAGCCAGCTCTGCTGCCGTCATGGCGTCACCTCTTTTAAAATGCGTTCGAGTCCCATCTGGTCGGCGGTGTCGAACTGAGCCTTGCGGTCGCTGTCGACGTCGAACACGGCGATAAGCTTGCCGGCGCGATCGAGGACGGGAACCACAATCTCCGATTCGGAGCGGGAGTCGCAGGCGATATGGCCGGGAAATTCATGCACGTCCGGCACGATGACAGTTTCCCGTCTCGCCGCAGCGGCGCCGCATACGCCCTTCCCGAACGGAATGCGCAGGCAGCCGAGCGAGCCCTGATAGGGACCGATGACCAGCTCTTCCGGCCTTTCAGGATCGACGACGTAAAAGCCGGTCCAGAAATAGTGATCGAAGGCGTGATGCAGGATATTCGAGACGGTGGCCATGCGGGCGACGAGATTGGTTTCGCCTTCAAGAACCGCCGCAATCTCCTTTTCGACTTCGGCGTAGCGGGCTTTCTTTTCGTCAGGCGTCATCGGCAGGTCCAATCGAAAATTCCAGCGCCGGCAACGGGCCGATACTGACCTCAACCCTGTCGCCGGGTTTCAGAGGACCGACGCCGTCGGGCGTGCCCGTAAAGATGAGATCGCCCGGCTTCAGTTCAAACAGCCGCGACAGCGCCATGACGATTTCGGGAACTGACCAGATCATGTCGGCGAGCGGCGCGTTCTGGCGCTCTGCGCCGTTCACTTTCAGAACCAGCCGGGCGCCGTCCAGCGATTGGGGCGGAAAGTCCTCAATGCGCCCGATGGCGCCGACCGGCGCCGAATTGTCGAACGCCTTGGCGGCGTCCCATGGCCCGCCCGATTTCTTCGCCGCCGCCTGCAAATCGCGGCGGGTAAGGTCGCAGCCGACAGCGGGACCGAAGATAAGCGCGCCGGCTTCGTGACGTGACGCCAGATTACGGCCGCCGCCTTGCAGCGCGATCACCAGCTCGCCCTCGAAATGCAGATTGTCCGTTCCCTGCGCATAAGGAATGACGGAGCCGTTCGCCGCAACCGCGTCTGCGGGCTTGGTGAAGAAAACCGGCGGATCGGCTCTGGGATCGCCGCCCATTTCGCGCACATGGTCGGCGTAGTTGCGCCCGATGCAGAAGATGCGGCGCACCGGAAACCGTCCGCCCCCGTGAACCGCGACGGACGCCTGCGGCGGCGGATCGATGACAAAGGTCACGGCGCGCACCCCGTCGGTTTGACGATCCGCTTCGACGAGGGCGGATATTTCGCGAGATGCTTCGCCGGGCGCACCGGCCGCGCCACGAGATCGCCGCCGCAGTTCGGGCAGACGCCGTGAAGCACGTCGTCGCCGCAGGCCGCGCAGAAGGTGCACTCGAAAGTGCAGATGCGGGCGTCGGCTTCCGGCGGCAGATCCTTGTCGCAACATTCGCAGTTGGGGCGCAGTTCAAGCATGGTCAGTCATCCTCGGCGAAATCAGGTTCATGCGGTGGGACTGGATTCTCGGCCGCCTCGGCGTCCTTTGAAGACGGCGCGGGTTTCTTGCGCTGTCTGGTTTCGGGCAGCGACTTGATATAAATGTCCTGCTGCGGGAAAGGAATCTCGATTCCGGCTTCCTTGAACGCCTTGAAGATCGCGAACCGCAAGTCGGTCCTGACGGTGAGGCCGTTGCTGATATCGCGGAGATAGGCGCGGACCTCGAAATCGAGCGACGAGGAGCCGAAATCCTTCCACACCACGAACGGTTCCGGATAACGCACCACCAGCGGATGATCGCGGGCGCATTTCAGCAGGATGTCCTTCACCTGCTCCGGGTCGGCGCTGTAGGAAACCCCCACCGGCACGGTGATGCGGCCGATCTTGTCCTTGTGCGTCCAGTTGGTGACGGTGCTGGAGATCAGTTCCGAATTCGGCACCACGATGGTGGCGCGGTCGAAGGTTTCGATTTCCGTCGAGCGCACGCTGATTTTTTTCACCGTGCCCTCGCCCGAACTCGTCACCACCCAGTCCCCGACCTTTATCGGCCGCTCGAACAGAAGGATGAGTCCCGAAACGAAATTGTTGACGATCGACTGCAGGCCGAAACCGATGCCGACCGACAAGGCGCCGGCGATGATCGCCAGGTTGCCGAGATTGAAGCCGAGCGCGGTCACGGCGGCGATCATCGCGACGATAAGCCCGGCGTAACCGATCAGCGTCGTCAGCGAGTCCTTGACGCCCGTATCGAGCCGCGAATGGGCGAACGGGCCGCGCGCCAGCCCGCGCTGGATCATCCGTGTCAGCCCGATGACGATTAAGAAAACGACGATGGCGATGAGAATGCTGGCGAGCGACGGTATCTGCACGCCGCCGACGCGAAAACCGAAGAACGCCTGCGCGAAGAGATCGACGACGGCGCTCCAGCGAAAACCCACGAGAACCAGCAGGGCGGGGATGAGGCCTATCAGGAAAAGCGTGTCGATTGCAGCATTGATCCAGAAGCGGTCGAAAGACTCGGATTCATCGTCGCTTTTGGCGCTTGCGGATGAAGCGCGCAGCCGCCGTTCCGCCCACGCGGCGACCTCGCGCATCAGCGCCCGCGCGAACCAGGCGACAGCGAGAATGAGCGCCAACGAATAAAAGCGCGAGGTGACGAAGTCGGCGAGATCGACATAACCGACGAACGGCGCCGCCATGGTCACCAGCGCGACGCCCCGCGTCAGACGGCGCGCCGTCTGCCAAAAGCCGCCGCCGGAGTCGCTCTCAGGTTTCTCCGCGTCCTGTTCAGTCTTGTCGCTATCCGTTTCGGCGATCGCCGCCGTCCACAACTTCCGCCGGCACAGCAGAAACAGCAGCGCCCCGATAGCGACAGCGCTTACGCCGTCCAGCAGCCGGTCGAGCGCTATGTCCGCGCCTTCAGCTTCGCCGAGCGCGCCCATGACCGTCTTGAGACCGAAAATGGCGACGATCGCCACCACATAGCCGCCGGCGCGCCGGCCCTGTTCTTCGAGCAGGGGCGCGATGCGCCATTTCGGATTGGTGCTGGCGAACAGGCCGGCGACGAACCCGTTGACGAGCAGGAACGCGACCAGCGCGAACCAGGCGAGGCGAGCAAGGGCCCTGCCATCCTCGGTGATGAACCCGACGCCGCGAAGAGTGAGAAAGACGATCAAGCCGCCGATGATTCCCGGCGCGGCGCGCGCAACCATTTTCAGCCCGGCCGCGACGACGCGGCGATCCGGGGTCGGCTCATACCGTTCTATGCGGCTGGTGAAACTGGCGCTGATCCAGCGGTGAACGGGCCCAAACATGAAAATCGAAAACGCAACGGCGGCGGCGACAGCCAGTAACGGAGCGGCGAGACCACCCTCCTTTTGTTTGGCCGCCGACCAGTCGGCGACATACGTTCGGGTTTTCGAGAGCGTCGCCCCGGCGGAAGACAGCCCGTTTCGCCACAACGCCGGCGACAGCAGCGACTCGCCGCGTTCGAGCGCATGCGCATACAGCGCCCCGACGCGACGCGTCGACAGTTGCGCGAGAAGTTCCGTCGCTTCCGCGACGTTGGCGGAAATCTGAATCTCCTGACTGCGCAGGCTGGCGAGGCGCGCGTTGATGTCGGCGCGGCGCTGCGCCAGCGCCTCGGTCTCGGGCGGATCGTTTTCCCCCGGCGGCGCGCCGAGCGCCGAGCGGTCCGCTTCCGCTTTCGATATTTCCCGGCCGATGGGATCAAGCCGGCTGCGCGATCGGTCGCGAAGATCTCGGAGCTGCTCTTCCAGCGCGCGCACATCGTCCGGCTGATCGTCGGCGATGGCGTCGCGGATCTCCTTCAGGGCGTCCGTTGTCGAGGCGATCTGCTTTTCGAAATCGCTCTGGGCCGAAGCCGGAACGGCGAGGCCGAACAATAACAAAGCGAGAAGGCAGATTAGTCTCACAGCCATCCCTTCCGGTTGAAGTAAACCGCCAGTCCGCCGCCGAGCAAAATGCAGAGGAACACCACGACCCAGAAAGCCACGGGGTTGTCGGCGCCCGGCATGCCGCCGACATTGATCCCCAAGAGACCTGTAAGAAAACCGAGCGGCAGAAACACAGCGGCGACGACCGACAGGATCATCATGTTGCGATTCATCTCTTCCGCGCGCTGGTCGACGATCTGATCGCTGACCACGGACGCCCGGTCGCGCACGGCCTCAAGATCCTCGACGAGGCGGGTCACGCGGTCCGACGTTTCACGCAACTCGAGTCGCGTGCGGTCGTCGAAGGGCGCAAGCGGGTCGGCGGCGAGCGCATTCAACACGTCGCGCTGTGGCGCAATATAGCGGCGCAGAATAATAGCGTCGCGGCGGAGGCGGCCGAGACGGCTGCGCATGTCCTTGCCCGCCCTGTCGATGCTTTCTTCTTCCAGATCGTCGGTCTTGTCGCGATAGTCGTTAATGACCGGCTCCATGCGCTCGACGAGCCTGACGGCGATAGACGCCAGAAGGCCGCCCGCCGTTTCCGGCGTCGTCTCCGGCTGGTCGAGCAGGCGGCGCGTATCGCTCAGCGCCTTCAGCCGCCGAAGCTGAACCGAGATCACGCGCTGCGCGTCGAACCAGAAACGGACCGACACCATATCCTCCGGCGCCGCCCCCGGATTGAGATTGACGCCGCGCAGAATGACCACGCTCCCCTCGCCGATCCGCAGCATGCGCGGGCGAGTCTCTTCGGCGAGCAGCGCGGCGACGGCCAGCGGCGGAATCCTGCTATGCTGGCGCAGCCATTCCCTCGCCTCTTCCTGATGCCGGTTGAGCGCGATCCATGCATAACCATCAGCGGCGGGTGAATATCCGTCCTTGATCGCCTCCCACGACAGCGCAGCCGAGCGGCGGCCGCGCACTTCGAAGCCGGAGAGAAGCGCCGCCTCGTTTGCAAGGTCCGCCATTGCGGTTCCTTCAAAGCGTCAGAGAATTTTCTGTCCGGTTTTGGCCCAGTCGGAAAGAAAGGCGGCAAGGCCCTTGTCGGTGAGCGGGTGGTTCGCCAGCGACTTGATGACCGAGGGCGGGGCCGTCGCCACATCGGCGCCGGCGAGCGCGCAGTCGCGGATATGCATCGGCGTGCGGATGGAGGCGGCGAGCACTTCGGTCTTGAAATCGTAATTGTCGTAGATGGCGCGGATCTCGCGGATCAGCTCCATGCCGTCCGCGCCGATGTCGTCGAGCCGGCCGATGAACGGCGAAATGAACGACGCGCCCGCCTTCGCCGCCAGCAGCGCCTGGTTGGACGAAAAGCAGAGCGTCACGTTGGTCTTCAGCCCATCGTCGGCGAGCGCCCGGCAGGCCTTGAGGCCTTCGATGGTGAGCGGAAGCTTGACGGTGACATTGCCGGCGATCTTCGCCAGCGACTTGCCTTCGGCGATCATCTTGTCGGCTTCGACCGCCGTAACTTCGGCGCTGACCGGGCCCGGCACCAGCGAGCATATCTCGGCGACGACTTCGCGGAAGTCCCGGCCCGACTTCATGATGAGGCTCGGATTGGTGGTGACGCCGTCGACAAGGCCGGTGGGAAGGAGGTCCTTGATCTCGGCGATGTCAGCGGTGTCGACGAAGAATTTCATGGCGTTGTCCTGTCTCGGTGCTCGCAAAGAGGCCTATCAGCGATCCGGCCTGCGTCGCAAGCTTGTGAACCGGGAGCATAGGTAGGCCGCTCGCCGCCGCAGGCGGAAAGCCGCCGCCTTCGCGCCCCGCCCGTGCTGCGCTGCGGCGACGGGAAGGGCTTGCCGCCCCTGCCCCGTGTTGAGATATGATAGAGCGACGCAGCGGGGGGCTTCGCCCCCCGCTATTGACTTGTTCTTGCTGACGGTTTCGCCGATCGCCAGCACTTATTGCGGCGGACGCCTCGCGAGACCCTATGACCAAGATCAAGCCCGAACATCAATCGATCGTCGTGCGTTTCGCCGGCGACAGCGGCGACGGGGTGCAGCTTCTCGGCTCGCAGTTCGCCGAATCGACCGCCCTCGCCGGATCGGATTTTTCGACCTTTCCCGACTTCCCGGCGGAAATCCGGGCGCCGGTCGGCACGACGTTCGGCGTCTCGGCTTTTCAGATCAATCTCGGCGCGCGGCGCATCGCCACCGCCGGCGACGCGCCGGACGTGCTCGTCGCCTTCAACCCGGCGGCGCTGAAGGTCAACCTGCCGCTTCTGCCGAAGGGCGCGCTCATCATTCTCAATACGGACGAGTTCAACGAGCGTAATTTCGCCAAGGCCAACATCAAGACCGATCCCCGCGAGACGGGCGAGCTTGCGGACTTTCAGGTCATCGAAATTCCGGTCAAGACGCAGACGCTCGAGGCGGTGAAGGATTCCGGCCTCAACAGGCGCGACAGCGAGCAGTGCAAGAACTTCTGGGCGCTCGGCGCCGTGCTCTGGATGTTCGGCCGCGACCGCGCGCCGATCGAGGCGTGGATCAACCGCAAGTTCGCCAAGGCGCCGGAGGTCCTCGCCGGCAACCTTGCGGCGCTCAACGCCGGACACGCCTACGCCGAAACGGTGGAGCTTTCCGCCGAACTGCCGCAATTCGAACTGGGCGCGGCGCCGATGGCGCCCGGCGACTACCGCTCGATCACCGGCGCCGAGGCGCTCGCCCTCGGCCTCGCCGCGGCGGGAGAGCTGGCCGACAAGCCGATCATGTTCTGCTCCTATCCGATCACCCCGGCCTCGCCGCTTCTGCATTCGCTCTCGAAAATGCCGGAGCTCGGCGTCGCGACCTTTCAGGCGGAAGACGAGATCGCCGCATGCTGCGCCGCCATCGGCGCGTCGTTCGGCGGCGCCATCGGCGTCACGTCCTCCTCGGGGCCGGGCGTCGCCCTCAAGACCGAAGCTATCGGCCTCGCCATCGCGGTCGAACTGCCGCTGGTCATCGTCAACTCGCAGCGCGGCGGCCCCTCGACCGGCCTGCCCACCAAGACCGAACAGTCGGACCTCTATCAGGCGGTGTACGGACGGAACGCCGACGCGCCGCTCCCCGTCATCGCCGCGGCGGGGCCGGGCGACTGTTTCGACGCGGCGATCGAGGCGACGCGCGTCGCGCTCCGCCACATGACGCCGGTGTTCCTGCTGACCGACGGCTACATCGCCAACGCCGCCGGTCCGTGGGCGATCCCCGACATGGACGATTACGAACCGATCCTGCACATGACGCCGCCCCAGGCGCCGCAGTCGGACGATCCGGCGGATCTGAAGCGGGCCATCTGGGACCGCGACCCCGAAACGCTGGCGCGCACCTGGCCTGCGCCGGGCATGAAAGGGCTCGCGCACCGCATCGGCGGGCTCGAAAAGGACATCCGGACCGGCGACATTTCCTACGAAGCCGCCAACCATCAGGCGATGAGCGAACTGCGCGCCAAGAAAGTCGCGAGCGTCGCCAAGTTCATCCCCGAACAGGAAGTCGAACAGGGCCCCTCCAAGGGCCCGATGGTCG
Organism: Pseudomonadota bacterium; assembly: GCA_036337175.1. Lineage (GTDB taxonomy): Bacteria > Pseudomonadota > Alphaproteobacteria > Caulobacterales > Parvularculaceae > Amphiplicatus. The sequence continues at coordinate 142,163 of JAYZEQ010000004.1, read as the reverse complement.
TCGTCGGCTGGGGCTCGACCCACGGCGTCATCTGGCGGGCCGTCGAGGCGGCGCGCAAGGAAGGATACGACGTGGCGCAGACGCATCTGCGCTGGCTGAACCCGCTGCCCTCGAACCTTCTGGAGCTGTTGTCAGGCTACGAACGCATCTTGCTGCCCGAAATGAACATGGGCCAGTGCGCCACCCTGCTCCGCGACAAGCTCGAAGTGGATGTCATTCCGCTCACCAAGGTTTCGGGCCAGCCCTTCAAGATCGCCGAGATCGTGGCGGCGATCCGCGAGCACTATCCGCGCACGGCTCAGGCGGCGGAGTGATGAGCTTTCTCCGGCCGACATCTGAAGAGAAAATTATCACAGCCGTCGTCACCGACAGGCGGCGGAGGACTGAGATTTCAAAGCGCATACATTGGCTGACTCGCGAACAATTTTCCTTCGTAAAATCAACGGATGATGGATGGTCGCGTTTGTATTGGGACGCTCACGATGGGCGATACTGGGAATTGACTTACCCTCATAGCGAAATGCATGGCGGCGGCCCGGCGCAGATCGAGGAAGTGACCCCAGAGTATGCAAGCTTGAGATACGGAGTAACTAGTCAATGACCGCTCCCCTCACCGCCAAAGACTTCGCCACCGATCAGGAAGTGCGCTGGTGCCCCGGCTGCGGCGATTACGCCATCCTGAAGGCCGTGCAGAAGACCATGGCCGACATCGGCGCGGACCCCGATGAAACGGTGTTCGTCTCCGGCATCGGCTGCTCGTCGCGCTTTCCCTATTACATGAACACCTACGGCTTCCACACCATCCATGGCCGCGCGCCGGCGTTCGCGACCGGCCTGAAGCTCGCCAATCCGACGCTCGACGTGTGGGTCGTCACCGGCGACGGCGACGGACTTTCCATCGGCGGCAACCATCTGCTGCACGTGCTTCGCCGCAACGTCGATCTGCAGATCCTCCTCTTCAACAACGAGATCTACGGCCTCACCAAGGGCCAGTACTCGCCGACCTCTCGCCCCGGCACGCGCTCGCCGTCCTCGCCGAAAGGCTCCGTCGACGCGCCGCTAAGCCCCTGCCTCTTCGCGCTCGGGGCGGGCGCGAAGTTCATCGCGCGCGGCATCGACACCGACGCCAAGAACCTCACAGAGGTTCTGAAAGCCGCTCACGGATTCCGGGGCGCATCTTTCGTCGAAATCTTCCAGAACTGCATCGTCTACAACAAGGACGTGCATGCGGGCTTCACCGAGAAGAAGGTCGCCGACGAGCACCAGATCCATGTCCAGCACGGCAAGCCGCTGCTGTTCAACAAGGGCCGGAGCGGCCTGCGCTTCAACCCGCAGACATTCCGTCTCGAAATCGCGACGGTCGGCGAAGGCGGCGTTCCGGAGACGGACATTCTCGTTCATGACGAGACCAACTCGACGCTGGCGCAGATGCTGCTGGCGCTTTCAGAAACCGAGTTTCCCGTGCCGCTCGGCGTCATCTACCGCGCGCCGGCGGGAACCTTCGATCAGGGTTTCTGGAAGAGCCATCCGACCGGCGGCAAGCGCACCGGCAAGGTCGCTGACGCGCTGCGGCGCGGATCGGTGTGGACGAAGAAGGCGAGCTGAGCGCGTCCGCCGCCGCGCCTTCAGAAAAATGAGTTGCTCACATTGACCACGTTGTGCGCGACGATGGGCAGCAGCAGGCTGCCGGTGCGCTCGCGGATATAGAGCAGGCCGAAGCCGATGACGCCGGTGATGGCGACGGCGACGCCGTTAAAGGCGAAGGCGCCGTCCTGGTAGAACAGGCCGTGGATCAGTCCGAACAGCAGCGTCAACAGCAGCCCGCCCCAACCCATCTCGGCGCCGAGCACCCGCCAGTTGCGGCCGAACGCCTCGTTCATCAGAACGAGCGCGACGCCGCGCATCATCGGCTCCTCGTCGAAGCCGGGCATGGTCGCCTGATAGAGCAGCCGTTCGAGACCGGTGTCGGTTCCGTCCCTGGCGATGAGCTCGGCGCCGACCGACAGGCCGACGAGCAGCGCCATGACGATCAGGGCAGGGACGACCGATCCCGCATTCTGCCGCAGCGTAAAACCGACGGCGGCGGGGCCGGTTTTGCGGCTGACCACGGCGAGCAGCGCGACCATCAGCAGCGTGTAGCCGATCGAGGCGATCTTGCCGGCCCAGTTCCATTGCAATTGATAGTCCGGGAACAGTTGTTTCACCGGAACGTATTCGCCGCCGTGAATGAGCGCGAACGCATAGCCGGCGAATATCAGGCAGGCGGCTGCGTACCACCCCCATTTGACTCCGCCCCGCCGTTTCAGTGCGACGGCGACGGCGATGGCCGTTAGGATCGCCGTCCACGCGGCGATGCTGATTGCAAGGTCGAGCATCTGGCGCCCCTTCTCTGCTGCCCCGTTCGCATGCAGACAATGAGGCGGTCAATGAAAGGCTGCAAGAGGCGGGCGGCGGGACGTTGCTGAAACGCGGTCAGCGCTTCGCCTGTTTCGCTCTTTCGATCGCTTCGACGATCAGACGCCGGGCGGTGCCGCCGTCTTGCCAGCCGCCGACTTTCACCCACTTGCCGGGTTCGAGATCCTTGTAGTGTTCGAAGAAGTGTTCGATCTGCTGCAAGGTGATTTCCGGCAGGTCGGAATATTCTCGCACGTTCTCGAAGCGGCGCGACAGGTGCGGCGACGGCACCGCCAGAATCTTTTCATCGACGCCCGAATTGTCCTCCATCAGCATGACGCCGATAGGCCGCACGTTGATGACGCAGCCCGGCACCAGCGGCCGCTGGTTGCAGACGAGCACGTCGATCGGATCGCCGTCGTCGGAAAGCGTATGCGGCACGAAGCCGTAATTCCCCGGATAGGCCATCGGCGTGTAGAGGAAGCGGTCGACGACAAGCGCGCCGGCCTCCTTGTCCATCTCATACTTGATCGGCTGTCCGCCGACCGGCACTTCGATGATGACGTTGACGTCTTCGGGCGGGTTGTCGCCAATGGCGATGGCGTCGATGCGCATGACGGGATTCCTTTCGCGCGCGCTCTTAGCGGATGCGGCGCCGTCGCGCAAATGAAGGAATTGCGGCCGGTTTGTCGCGGACGACGGCGTCCGAAGGCCCGCGCCGCCCGGGGTTTTGACCTGCGCGGCGCATCCCCTCATGCTTTACCCGAGAGCAATCAAGGGGAGAACGAACATGATACGAGGGCTGAAGATCGCTCTGGTCGTCTTCGTCGCGCTGCAGGGCCTGATGTACGCCGGGCAGAACATCGTCAATCTCGACGCCGCATACGGGTTCGTGACGGCCGTGCTGAGCATGGCGGATCACGCCGTCTACCCGGCGCATTTCGGTCCGCCTGCGACAGCGCCGGCGCTGATCTGGACCGCCCTGTGGGTCATCATCGCCGGCGAGCTGTTGATCGGCGTTTTTGGGCTGATCGGCGCGGCGCAGATGGGCGCCGCGTTCGGCGCAGAACCCGAAAGATTTGCGAGCGCCTGTAAATTCGCCTTTCTGAGTTGCGGCATGTCGCTGTTCGTGTGGTTCGGATTGTTCATGGTCGTCGGCGGCGCCTATTTCCAGATGTGGCAGACGCCGCTCGGCGCCGCGTCGTACAACGGGGCCTTTCAGTACGCCCTCGGTCCCGCAGCAGTGCTGCTGTTTCTGAAAACGCCTGACCGCTAAAACTGTCTCAGCCCTGGCCGATCTCCGCCCCCGGCGCCCAGACGCCGTGGAATCCGGCGGGCACGCGCTGCGGCAGTTTCACCCTGGCGAGCGGCGGCGCGGAGAAATTTCGCGCGTCGATGACGTGCGCTTCCGACTGGTTGGCCGCCGCGTCGGTGACGAAGGTCACGACATAGCCGTCATCCTCGGCCTTCGCCCCCTCGCGCGGCGCGAAGACGGGCTCGGAGCCGTAGACGCCTTTCGGAAATTCGTGGGCGATGGCGTCGCCGGTGGTCAGCACGTATTTCAGAAGGCCCGAAAAACGCTGCTCCACATGATCGTCCATGACGACATGATAGGAGAAAGTCGATTTTTGCGCCGTATACTGACCATTTATGACAGGGAATTCGCTCAGCCGGTCGTCGATCTGCGCTTCGCGGCCGCAGCCCGTCGCCATGTTCATGCGCCACAGGAAAGGCTGGGCGCGCAGCGCCAGAACGCTCACCATCGGCGCATAGGGTCCGTGCGAGGCGACATCCGGCGCGAAGCCGCTGTCGACCATTTTGCACGCCGCCATGACGACCTCGTCGCCCTCCTCCCAGGCGTTGATGACATGATAGATGTAGCAGGAAGGGAACTCGAACCACTTCGGCGCCCCGCCCTTGCGCGGCACGACGCCGAACCGCGTCGGCTGGTCGGCGACGTGGATCTGCCACATGCGATTCCTGAGCGCCTGCTCGGTGAAGACCACCGGCAGGTCGTGCAGTATGGCGTAATTCTCCGTAAGCCCCATATCGTGCGGCAGACGCGGACCCGGCAGGTCGATCTCCTGATAATGGGTCAGCACGCGCTCCCGGGAGGCGACGCCGAGCTGCATTTTCGGCTCGTAGAGCGCGTAGTCGAAGAACACGAATTCGCCCGTCGCGGGATCGACCTTCGAATGCGCCGAGACGTTGCGCGGAAGCTTGCCGCCGAAGGTCTCAGCGCCGACGGTTTCGAGCGTCGCCGCGTCGACCGCCACCGGCTGGCCGGAAATGTACCAGAGCGCCAGCAGCCGCCCGCCGTGGAACACGAGATCGGTGTTCGCCGTATCCTTGTAGACGGTGGAGCGGCCCTCGACCGGGCGGGCCGGCGAGAAAATGCCCGGCATCACTTCCGCGCCCTGCCGCTCCGCCTCGAAGTCGGCGGTGCGCACGTAGCGGTTGGCGTAGCGCGCGGTTCCGTTCTCGAACCATATCCCGTGGATCATGCCGTCGCCGTCGAACCAGTGATGCATGCCTTTGGGCGGGGTCATCGGGTTCGGGCCGTTCCTGAAGTAGGCGCCGTAAAGATCCTTCGGAATCTCGCCGATCACCGGCAGGCGCTCGGCGGTCGTCTCCTCCCGCACCGGCGCATAAAGCCCGTGCAGGTAGGGGTTCATGTCGTTGAGCGAGCGCTCGGGTCGGACGTGCTGGTTCATGGCTGAATCATACCACGATCGCCCGGCTTGCCTTCATGCCGCAAGCAGCGCATATACGCCGGAACGAAACGGGAACTTGCGACAGGCCATGACCGACGTTTTCCATGAAGCAGCGGCCGACGCGCCGGCCGAACGAACCGCCGCCCTGCTGGCGCGCTGCGAACCCCTGCACCGTCAGCTTCGGCCGCACCTGCCCGCCGATTACCCGGCGTGGATGCAAAAAGTCTTCGCCGACGGGGCCGGGCTTTGCGTTCTCGAAAGCGACGGGCGACCGCGCGCGCTCGGTCTGTGGCGCGCCTATCACACGACCTATGCGGGCCGGCGGTTTTACGTCGACGATCTGGTGGCCGAAGAGAGCGAACGAGGAAAAGGCTGGGGCGGCAAGATGCTCGCCCATCTCGAAAGCAAGGCCCGGGCGCTGGACTGCGACGTCTTCGCGCTCGATTCCGGCGTGCAGCGCAATCTCGCCCACCGCTTTTATTTTCGCGCCGGCCTGACCATCATCGGCTTTTCCTTCGCCAGACATTTGACGCAACGCTTCCGTTAGGGATCGCCCTTGGCCCGACAGTCCGACGCCTATGTCTGCCAGTCCTGCGGCGCCGTTTACGGCAAGTGGCTCGGCCGCTGCGAGGCGTGCGGGGAATGGAACACCATCGCGCTCGAGGCGTCCGAAGGCGGTCCGCCCGGTTCGCTCGCCGCCAAGGGCGCGTCGGGAAAGGGCAAGCCGCTCGCGCTTGCGTCGCTGAAAGGCGGCGGCGAGTTCGAGCCCCGGCTCCTGACCGGCAACGCCGAGTTCGACCGCGCGTGCGGCGGCGGGCTGGTGCCCGGTTCCGCGCTGCTCATCGGCGGCGATCCCGGCGTCGGCAAGTCGACCCTGCTGCTGCAGGTCGCGGCGGGCGCCGCGAAAGGCGGCGCGACCGTCGCCTATATTTCCGGCGAGGAGGCGACCGCGCAGATCAGGCTGCGGGCGCAGCGTCTCGGCATCGCTGACGCTAAAGTCGGCCTCGCCGCCGCCACGGCGCTGCGCGACATCCTCGCCACGCTGAAAAGCGAACGGCCGGACGTCGTCATCATCGATTCCATCCAGACCCTGTGGTCGGACGCGCTTCCCGCCTCGCCGGGCACCGTTACGCAGGTCAGGGCGTGCGTGCAGGAGCTTATCCGTCTCGCCAAGTCGACCGGCGCGGTGCTGCTGCTCGTCGGGCATGTGACTAAAGACGGCCAGATCGCCGGTCCGCGCGTCGTCGAGCACATGGTCGACGCGGTGATGTATTTCGAAAGCGAGGCGGGGCGGGATTTTCGAATCCTCCGTGCGGTGAAGAACCGCTTCGGCGCGGCGCACGAGATCGGCGTGTTCGAAATGACCGGCGAGGGCCTGCGCGAAGTGTCCAACCCATCGGAGCTGTTCCTCACGCAGGGCGGCGAGCCGGTTTCCGGGGCGGCGGTGTTCGCCGGCATCGAGGGGACGCGCCCGGTGCTGGTTGAAATTCAGGCGCTGGTTTCGCCTTCCTCGCTCGCCGCGCCCCGCCGCGCCGTGGTCGGCTGGGATTCGGCGCGGCTGTCGATGCTGCTCGCCGTGCTCGACGCGCGATGCGGCCTCGATTTCGGCCGGCACGACGTGTTCCTCAATGTGGCGGGCGGGCTGCGCATCGCCGAGCCCGCGGCCGACCTCGCGGCGGCGGCGGCGTTGTTGTCCTCGCTGTTCGATACGCCGATCCCGGCCGACCGCGTGGTGTTCGGCGAGGTCGCGCTGTCGGGGGCGGTGCGGCCCGTTAACCAGACCGACGCGCGGCTCGCCGAAGCGCGCAAGCTGGGGTTCGCCGGAGCGCTCGCGCCGGCCGGCGCCAAGGACGCGGCGCTCGCCCTTAACCACGCCGAGACGCTCGCCGATCTTGTCGCATGGGCGCGGAGCGCTTCGCGGGCCTGACAGCGGTTGAGCGCGCCCGCAATCGGGGCTATTGAGGCGTCGGGGGATAACGATTCGGGCCGCCGCGGCGAAAGCGGGCCGAAGCAGGTGTGCGGGCTGATGACCTCGTTCGATCTCATCGTGATCGCCGTCTTCATCCTCTCCATCGGTTTTGCTGTCATTCGCGGCGCGTTGCGCGAGATCGGAACCTTGCTGGCGCTCGGCGGCGCGGCGCTCGGCGCCTACCTGCTGGTGAAGCCCCTGCAGAGCCTGACCGGAACGGCCGATTCGTTCATGGCCACCGCCGCCATCGGCGCGGCCCTCGTGGTCGTTCTTTTCTGCCTTCTCTATTTCGGCCTTCACATGGGCCTCCGGAGCGTCCGCCTCACCGGCCAGGCCGCGCAGGTCGACCGCATCGGCGGCGGGCTTTTCGGGTTCCTTCGCGGACTGGTTCTCATCGGGCTTGGATTTCTCGCCTACAGCTACTATCTGGCCGAAGACCGCTGGCCGCCCGCCGTCAACGGTGCGCTAACGCTTCCTCTGGCAAAGGGAATGGCGGCGTTTTTCGAAGGGTTCGCCCCCGAGTCCACCAAGCTCGACGCGACCCCCAGCAACGCGCCGGCCGGCGAGATCAACGACGCCGCGCTTGAAGGATACGACCGCGGCGAACGATCCGCCCTCGCCGAGATCGTCGCGACGGTGACGACCAACGACGTGACGGCCAGCGACGTGACTGCGGTCGTGGACGTAAGTGACGAGACTTCGACGGGCGCAGCCCTCGCCGCAAGACCGGACAAGGATCCGATTGCGGATATTTTGAAGGAAAGCGATCCGCAATGACCGCCCCCTCCGCCCTCGCCGCCCGCGTCGCGCGCTACCTTAAAGCCGAAGGGCCGCGATACCGGCGCCGGCTGTCGGAGCTCGATCTCATTCTCGGCGAGCCTCGGCTGAAGGAAGAATGCGGCGTGTTCGGAATCATCGGCACGCCCGACGCCGCGGCGCTCACCGCCCTCGGACTCCACGCGCTTCAGCATCGCGGCCAGGAAGCCGCCGGCATCGTCTCGGTCGACGGCAAGGTTTTTCATTCCGAACGCCAGCTCGGCCTCGTTTCCGACCATTTCTCCGACGCCGACACGCTCGGCCGCCTCTCCGGCAGCGCCGCCATCGGCCACACCCGCTATTCGACGCAAGGCGAAACCGTTCTCAGGAACGTGCAGCCGCTTTACGCCGATCTCGCCAAGGGCGGCATCGCGGTCGCCCACAACGGCAACCTGACCAACGCCCGCAAGCTCAAGACCGAACTTGTCGGCATGGGATGCATTTTCCAGTCGACGTCGGACTCGGAGCTTTTCCTGCAGCTCACGGCGCGCTCGCATCAGCTCACCATCGTCAACAAGCTGATCGAAGCCCTGAAGCTGGTCGAAGGCGCCTACGCCATCGCGGTGCTGACGCCCGACGCTCTCATCGGGGCGCGCGATCCGCTCGGCATCCGGCCGCTGGTGCTGGGCGATCTCAACGGCAGTCCCATCCTCGCCTCCGAAACCTGCGCGCTGGACCTCATCGGCGCGCGTTTCGTTCGCGACATTCATCCCGGCGAGGTCGTCATCTGCCGCGCCGACGGGACGGTCGAAAGCCACCAGGTGTTTCCATCGCCGGCGACCGCGCGGCCCTGCATCTTCGAACTCATCTACTTCGCCAAGCCGAACTCGGTGGTCGACGGCAAGAGCGTCTACAAGCTGCGGAAGAAGCTCGGCAAGCAGCTCGCCAAGGAAGCGCCGGTAGAGGCCGACCTCGTTTCGCCTATCCCCGACTCCGGCGTTCCCGCCGCCATCGGCTTCGCGCAGAAGTCGAAACTGCCTTATGAGATGGCGCTGATCCGCAGCCACTTCGTCGGCCGCACGTTCATCGAGCCGCAGCAGAAAATCCGCGAGGCCGGCGTCGCCCGCAAGCATTCGCCGAACCGCGGCGCGATCGAGGGCAAGCGCGTCGTGCTGATCGACGACTCCATCGTGCGCGGCACCACATCCCGCAAGATCACCGCCATGCTGCGGGCGGCCGGGGCGAAGGAAGTGCATATGCGCGTCGCCTGCCCGCCCATTCTGTTCCCGGACTTTTACGGCATCGACACGCCGTCCAAGGAGGAGCTCATCGCCGCCAACATGTCGGTCGAGGAGATCCGCCGCGAAATCGACTGCGACAGCCTCGCCTTCCTGTCGCTGGACGGTCTTTACGAGGCGATGGGCAAGGGCCCGCGCGACGACGCCGCCCCCGCCTTCACCGACCACTGTTTCACGGGCGACTATCCGACGAAGCTCACCGACGAGATGGACAGCGAGCGCAGCGCCATGATCACGCAGCTCTCCTTCCTCGCCGAGACGAGCTGACCGGGCCGCCGCCCGTCGCTTCCCGATTCCGCTTGATTTTTTCCCCGGCCGGCCCCAATTCCCCGCCGCCGTAACCTGCGCTGCGCTCACACCAGTATGCGTCGTCCGCCCCGTTCGTCCGGCGACCTCATCGCCGACCGCCGTTATTCCTATGCGCTCGACCTCGCCCGCGAGGGCGATCTCGCCGCCGCCGTCGACCTGATGGAGCAGGCGATCGAGCGCGCGCCCGCGTGGACGGCGGCGTGGCGCGAGCTTGGCCGCTTGAAGCTCGCCCGTTTCGACCGCGACGGCGCGGCGGCGGCTTTCCGGGAAGCCCTGAAGCTCGACCCCGCCGACCCGTTCGGCTGCATCCTCGAACTCGCCCGTCTCGGCGGCGCCCTGCAGGTGGATGCGGCGCCGCGAGCCTATGTCGAGGCGCTGTTCGACGCCTACGCGCCCGATTTCGACAGGGCGCTGGTCGAGAGGCTCGGCTATGCGACGCCCCGCGCCCTCGCCGCCCTGCTGCGCGCCGCCAGACCGTCCGATGACGGACGGCGTTTCGCGCGGGCCCTCGACCTCGGCTGCGGCACCGGCCTCGCCGGCGAAGCGCTCAGGGCCGACATCGCCTGGCTCGAAGGCGTCGACATCGCCGCCGGCATGATCGCCGCCGCGGAGAAGAAAGGGGTCTACGACCGCCTCGCCCGCGCCGACATCCTCGCCGCGCTCGCCGAGCCGGGCGAGCCTTACGATCTCATCATCGCCGCCGACGTGCTGATCTATACGGGCGATCTCTCGAAGATCGTCGCCGCCATGTCGGCGCGCCTCGCGCCCGGCGGGCTCGCCGCCTTCTCCATCGAACTGGGCGGCCCCGCCGACTGGACCATCGGCGAGAGCCTTCGCTTCGCCCATTCGCCGGACTACATCCTCCGGCTCGCCGCACAGGCGGGGCTGGAGATCGCCGCGTTCGAACAGAGCGTTCTCAGGAAAGACCGCGGCGCCGACGTGGACGGCGTGCTCGCCGTGCTGCGCAAGCCGCAACCCGTCATGACAGCCGCTCCGCCCGGAACCGGCGCCGGGGCGATGGGGGATATCGAGTTCGTTCCGAATGAGCCGCCTCCTTTGCTGCATTGATCAGGCGATGCAGTATGCGCCCGCCCCGACGGGCGTGGATAAAGCGGGGAGACTTATCCCCCGATTTCGGCGAAAATCGTTTGTTTACAGATGATTACGCCGCTCCCCCATTTGGGGAATCGAGGCGGACAGAAGAGGAACGGAAATCAGTTCAAGACCGGCGGTTGTTTCTCTATAGCAGTGGCGACACCCGGCCGGGACGTGAAACCCGCCGGCGCAATGGGACGGAGAAGACGGATGTTCAATCACGTAATGGTCGGATCGAACGACATCGAACGCTCGAAGCGGTTTTACGACGCGGTGCTCGGCGTGCTCGGCGCGGGCGAGCCGCTGCTCAACAAGACAGCCGCCGGTCACACACGGCTGTTCTACCGGCATGAGGGCAACACCTTTTGCGTGAGCGAGCCGATCAACGGCGAACCGGCGACCTTCGCGAACGGCGGCACCATCGGTTTCAAATGCACGTCGCCCGAACAGGTGCGCGCCTTTCATGACGTCGCGGTGAAGCATGGCGGCGTTTCAATCGAAGAGGCGCCGGGCCTGCGCAACGGCGGCCTCGGACCGATGCACCTCGCCTATGTGCGCGATCCCGACGGCAACAAACTCTGCGCCATTTACCGGGTGAAGTAGCGTCAAGCGGAAGGCTCGGCCCGCTAGGCGCCGCCGCCGAGACGGTACTCGCTCTGCACGAGCCCGCTCGGAAAACTCCGCGTCGAGACGTGCGTCAGCCGCACGTCGCCCGGCAGCGGCCCGAACAGCGGAATTCCTTCGCCGATGAGCACCGGCACGCGCGTGACGATCAGGCGCTGAATGAGTCCGGCCCGCAGGAAACGCTGAATGGTGACGCCGCCGTCCACATAGATGCGGCCGATCCCTCTGGCGGCGAGCTGCGCGACGATGTCCGCCGGCTCGCCTGACAGATGGTCGACGACGGCGCCGGCCGGCGGCGGCGTCAGGGGCCGCGAGCTGAGAACGAACACCGGCTTTTCGCCATAGGCCCATCCGCCGAAACCGAGCACCGTCTCGTATGTGTTGCGGCCGATGACGAGCGCGTCCACGGAAGCGATGAACTCGTTGTAGCCATGGTCTTCCGGATCGTTCGGCAGCCAGTCGAGCCCGCCGTCCGGACGCGCGATGAACCCGTCGACGCTGGCGCCGACAAAAACCGACGCTTTCATGTTCTTCTCCCTTGCTTCCCGGGGCGTTTCCCGGCGCCGGCTCCCTGAGGCCCGGCGGCGCCGACTTTGGGAGAAGCGCCGCACGGCCGCAATCGGCTATTGAATTGAATTCAATTCAGTGGCATGAATTCTCGAACCCGTGTTGGCGGGCGGGATCGCCGGTCCCTCCAAGACCGCCGCCCGGCAAACCGGACGCTTTCGGAGATGTTATCGCCCATGCCGACCGCCCTCGCCCGGAAACCCGCCCCCCGCCGGCGCGCCGCCTCGCCCGAGGAAACGAAAGCGCGCCTGATCGAGGCGGCGGGCGCGGCGCTGCTCGCCAATGACGGGGCGCTGGAAATGGCCGACGTCGCGGCGCGGGCCGGCGTGTCGGCGGGCCTCGCCTATCATTATTTCGGCTCGAAAGCGGGGCTGGTCTCGGCGGTCGTCGAAGCGTTCTACGACCGCTACGAGGCGGTCGCCAACGAGCGCATGGACCCGCGCGAAAGCTGGGGCAGGCGCGAGCGGCGGCGGCTCGGGCGAGTCGTCGATTTTCTGTATGCGGAGCCTCTCGCCCCGGTAGTGCTGGCCATGCTCGGGCGCACGCCGGAAGTCGCCGCCGTCGAGATCGCCCGCCAGCGCGCGATGATCGAACTCGCCGCGCACAATATCGAAAACGGCATGCGCTCCGGGGAGATCGCTTCCGAAGTCGATCCGATAATCGCCGGCGCGGCGATCATCGGCGGCATCAGGCAAGCTTCCGCGCTCGCTCTCGAACATAAAAACCGGACGCCCCGTGAAACCCTCGCCGACAATCTGTGGACGTTCATCGCCGGCGCGGTGCGCCTCAAGGAGACGAAGCCATGAGCGAAGCGAAGACCAAAAAAGCCCCGCCGCGCATCGAGACGCAGGACGATCTCTATCAGGATCTCGCCGGCACCTACGGCCTTGACCGTCCTTCCGCGCGCGAGCGCATCGACTCTGCGCAGCTCGCCGCCGACGTGGCGGCCATCGAACGCGACGGCTACGTCGTTCTCGAGAATATCATCGGCGAGGAGGAGAACGCCCGCGCCAAGGCGGCGCTTGAAGAGCTTGTCGGCCCCATGGGGCGCAATGACTTCGAAGGCCGCCTGACGCAGCGCGCCTACGCCCTGCTGCGCAAGACCCGGTCGCTCGACGGCATGGTGGCGCATCCGCGTATTCTCGCGATCCTCGAGGAAATGATGGGGCCGGGCGCGCTGCTCTCCGCCAATCTCGCCGTGCGCATCCATCCGGGCGAGAAACGGCAGGTTCCGCATTTCGACGCGGGATTCTATCCCTCGCCGCGCCCGCGCCTTTGCCACGCCGTATCGGCGATCTGGGCGCTCGATCCGTTTACGGAAGAAAACGGCGGCACCATCGTCTGGCCCGGCAGCCATAAATGGGAGGACGGGCGCAAGCCGTCCGACGCCGATCCGCATTTCGCGACCGAGATGCCGGCTGGGTCCGCCATCGTTTTCCACGGCGACCTCTGGCACGCCGGCGGCGCCAACCGTTCCGACAGGCCGCGCATGGGCCTCACGCCGCAATATTGCGGCCAGTGGCTCAGGACCATGGAGAACATGTCTCTCGCCGTGCCGCCATCAGTGGCGAAGACGCTCAACGAGGATCTGCAAAGCCTCATCGGCTACAATATCCGTCCGCCCTTCATGGGCTATGTCGACGGCATGCATCCGAAGCGGCTGCTGGAGTCATGATTGGCGTGAGACTCTCGCCGCCAGGGCGTTAAATTTCGCCGACAGCCTATGGCCGCCCGCCTTTTCGAGCAGAAGCGGCGCACTAAGCATCATCGCCATGCGCGTCTCGCCGCCGGCCGGTATCTCCGGCGCGGGCCACAACGCAGCCTGCAGCGCGGCGACGGCGCGCAGGCTTCGCCGAAGCGTCCCCGGGTCGGACTCGAAACGGGCCGCGTCCCCTGCGATCTCTATCGTCAGACGAACCGCCGCATCATGAGCGGCGCGATTGCTTTCGGCGAACCGGCGCGCTTCGCCGGAAGAAAGAATACGGCCGCGCGTAAGCGTGACGCTCGGCGGCGCATCGAGCGGCGGGCGGCCGGCAACGATGTCGGCGGCGCCAGCCGACAGGCCGAGACTGAGAAGCTGATCGCGGCCATCGGCGGACCCGGCGATTTCGGCGGCGTGCCCGAGCAGAAGCTCCGCCGCCGACATCCTGCTTTTGCGCGAAAGAGCGTCCCTGCACATCCAACGCGCCTTCATGAACGCGGCGGCGACAAGATCGCCGCTATGCTGCGGAAGGACCATAATCGCCGCCGCCGTCGTCAATGATCCTGAGAACGCGAATGGTCTGCATACGTCCCTGCGGGCCGCGCCAGGCGAATGCCGCGCCTTCGCGCAGGCCGATGAGCGCCGCGCCGGCGAGCGTCAGCACAGACAGGTCGCCGCGATCTATGTCGGTCTCCTCCGGCATGGCGAGCCGGACGATCCGGGTGCGTCCGGAATGCGGCGTCTCGATCTCGACCCGCGATCCGAGGCGTACGAAGCGTTTGCCGGATTGGTCGGAGACGACGGTCGCGCGATCGACCTCCTCGCCGAGCATGGTCGCGGCGGTCGTATCGTCGTCGAGCCTGTCGAGAAGGCTGGCGAGCCGCGTCTTGTCGGACTCGCTGATGAAAACGGGCGGACGCCGTACGGCGTCTAATTTAACCAACATGAGTTTGCTCCTGCACCCGGCGCCGTTTGCAAACGGCGTTGCGAGGGATTTCGATTGCATTGAATGAGAAGGAAGCGCGCCGTGGAGCGGCGTCGGGGCGTTCGCCCGATTATCCTAAGGGAGTCCCGGACCTGCCGGCTGCGCCAGACTTATGGTCCGGGCGTGCAGCCGTGCGGCGAGCTGGCCGCCGTGGTGAAGCATCCGAACGTATGCGGGACGAAAGATCATGTCGCTGACTATGTGGGGCCGTCCTGCGCGAAGTCAATCCGACCCTGCGCCGCCTTCCCCGCCGGAAGACGCGACGTCCTTGCGTTTTCATTGACGGCCGAAAAGCGTTCGCCTAGTTTTCTGTCGCTGCTGCAGGGCGCATCGGTCTTCGGGCCGGAGGGGCTTCGCCCGCCTGCAATCCCAACCATAGCAGCGCGCCCCATGCCGAATCTCGAAAACCTCAAGAAGCAGGCCAAACAATATCTGCGCTGGCGCCGCGAACGGTATTATCCTGTAGCCGCAACGATCAGATCGTTCCTGCCGCGCTTCAAGGGGCTCTCGGACAAGGAGATTCTCGACGCGGACTTCAGGCTCGGCGACGCGCAGGAGCTTGTCGCCCGCAAGCACGGATTCGAGAACTGGCAGGCGCTCATCAAGGAACTTCCCTCCATGACGTCAAAGTCTTCGCAACCGGCGACTTCGGTCATCATCGCGGCGGAGCCGCAGCTTTTCGTTTCCGACATCGAGGCGTCCTGTCGCTTCTACGTCGACAAGCTCGGCTTCAAGGTCGCCTTCGCCTATGGCGAGCCCCCATTCTACGCGCAGGTGTTCCGAGACGGCGGACGCCTGAACCTGCGGCGGGCCGCCGGTCCCGTGTTCGCCAGCGATTTTCTCGCGAGGGAGCAATCGGTGCTCGCCGCCACGCTGACGCTCGACGACGCCAAACCGCTGTTTCTCGAATATCAGGCGAGGGGCGTCGCGTTCCGCCAGCCCCTGAAAACCGAGCCGTGGGGGGCGCGCGCCTTTATCGTGGAAGACCCTGACGGAAATCTGATCTGTTTCTCCGGTGCGGCGGGCTAGGCGGGGCGGATCAGGCGCCGCGCCCACTTGGCAAAACCGCCCCGATACGCGACATCTCTGCCCATGACGCCCAAGGAAAAAGCCCGCGAGGATTTCAAGCGCGCCCTGATCCAGACGACGCGCGCCCTCTCCTCGCAGAACGAGGTCGAGGTCGCCTTCGGCGGCGACCATGCGCAGGTTTCCGGCAAGCGCGCGCGCATCCCGCTGCCGGCCCGCGTGCTCGACCCGGCGGCGGCGGCCATTGCGCGGGGCGAGGCCGACGCTGCGGCGTTACGGCTCGCCCATCACGACGACGCCAAGCATGCGCGCCACGCCCCCAGGGGGCCGCAGGCGCTCGCTGTCTTCACGGCGCTCGAAAACGCCCGCTGCGAAGCGATCGGCGCGCAGGGCATGAAAGGCGTCGGCGACAATCTCGCCGCCGCGCTCGACAAGACGCTCGCCGACAAGGGCTACAATTCTCTCGACGCGGCGAACGCCGCCCCGCTCGCCGATGTCGCGGCGCTGCTGCTGCGCGAACGTTTGACGGGCCGCCCGTCACCGGCGGCCGCCGGCCGCATTCTCGAAAGCTGGCGCGAGGAAGTCGAAAGCCGCGCCGGCGCCTCGCTCGACCGGCTCGCCGGCGCCGGCAATCTCGACGATCAGGAAGCATTCGCGAAACTCTCGCGCTCGGTGCTGCGCGACCTCGATCTCGACGACGAGGATGGCGGCGACGAATCCGGCGACGAGAAGGCTGAGGGCGACGACGACGCGGAAGACGACCGCAACGACCAGTCCGAAAACGACGAGGACGGCGTCGCCGACATTCCAGAGGACGGCGCGCCCGAGGAAGGCGAAAGCGACGGCGAAAGCGATTTCAGCGAAGAGGATTTCGAACAGTCCGACGACGATAAGGACGGAGCCTCGGAAAACGCCAAGATCTCCTCCATCCGGGCCCGCCTCGAAGGCGACAGCGGCGAGGCCTACAAGGCGTACACGACGCAATTCGACGAAACCGCCGATGCGTCGGATCTTTGCGACCCTGAAGAACTGGCGCGGCTGCGCCGTTCGCTCGACCGGCAGCTCGAGAATTTCCACACGATCGTCGCCCGTCTCGCCAACAAACTGCAGCGCAAGCTCCTCGCCCAGCAGAACCGCGCCTGGGATTTCGATCTCGACGAAGGCGTGCTCGACGCGGCGCGGCTGGCCCGCGTCGTCGTCGATCCCATGCAGCCGCTCTCCTTCAAGCAGGAGCGCGAACAGGAATTCCGCGACACGGTCGTCACGCTGCTGATCGACAATTCCGGCTCGATGCGCGGACGGCCGATCACCATCGCCGCCATCTGCGCCGACATTCTCGCCCGCACGCTGGAGCGCTGCGGCGTCAAGGTGGAGATTCTCGGGTTCACGACGCGCGCCTGGAAAGGCGGCGAAGCGCGGGAGAAATGGGTGGCGGACGGACGGCCCGCCAAACCCGGCCGGCTGAACGACCTGCGCCACGTCGTCTACAAATCCGCCGACGCTCCGTGGCGGCGCGCCCGCACCTCGCTCGGCCTGATGATGAAAGAGGGCCTCCTCAAAGAAAACATCGACGGCGAAGCGCTCACCTGGGCGCACGACAGGCTGATGGGCAGGCCGGAAGCGCGGCGCATCCTCATGGTGATTTCCGACGGCGCGCCGGTCGACGATACGACCTCGTCGGCGAACGGCGGCGCCTATCTCGAACGCCACCTGCGCGAGGTGATCGCCCGCATCGAGAACCGCTCGCCCATCGAACTCCTGGCCATCGGCATCGGGCACGACGTGACGCGCTACTACCGCCGCGCCGTCACCATCGTCGATGTCGAACAGCTCGGCGGCGCGATGATCGACAAGCTGGCCGAGCTTTTTGACGAGGAAGCGCCGCAGCGCGGCCGAATGGACCGGGTCGCATAGTGCGTATCGCCCTCGCCGTTCTGGCCGCCGGCCTCGCCGCCGTCACAGCCGCCTTCGCCGACGAGGACATTCCGGTCCCCCTGAACGGCGACTGGCGCGCCGTCGATATTCAGAGCGCTTCCTATCAGCTGCGCGGCGACGCTGCGCCCGAAAAACCTCTCCGCGCCGGTTCGCTGATCTATCGCGGCGGCGCCGTTCTGACCTCGTCCGACCCGGCCTTCGGCGGATTCTCCGGCATCGTCGTCAGCGAGGACGGCGCGCAGCTCACCGCCATCAGCGACCGCGGCCAGTGGCTGGAGGCGGCGCTCGACTACGATGCGGACGGCCGCCTCGCCGGAGCCCATGCGGGGCGCATGTCGGCGATCACCGACAAGGACGGCGTCGTGCTGGCCGGCTCCATCGCCGACGCCGAAAGCCTTTCCCTGTCGGGAGACGGCCGCCTGTTCGTTTCCTTCGAACGCGAACATCGCATCGACGCTTACCGCATCGACGATGAAGGAAAAATCGTCTTCGATTTCCGGTTCGCCGAATTCAATGAAGACGCGCCGCCCTACAATGACGGCGTCGAATCCGTGACCGTGCTCGACGACGGCGTGCTGGCGCTGTCGGAGAAACCGTTCGCTTCCGGCGCGAACGGCTTTTTCTTCACCCCTGACGGCCCGCGCCTGCCGGTCAGGTATTCCGACAAAAAAGACTACGCTGTCACCGAAGCCGCAAGACTGGACGGCGATCTCTTCATTCTCGAACGCGCCTTTTCCAGACTGAAAGGCGTCCGGGCCCGGCTGTTGCGCGCGCCCCTGCCCTCCGCCGGCGACTTGGCCATGAAGGCGGACCTGCTGGCGCAACTCAGCCCGCCTTTCGTGGTCGACAATATGGAAGGGCTGGACGTTCGGCGCGGGCCGCATGGCGAAACCCTGCTGTACGTCATGTCCGACGACAATTTCTCGTCGCGGCAGAAAACCATTCTGCTGCTGTTCGAGGTCGCGCCGTAAGCGTCGCTAGCGGACTTTCGTCGCCTCGATGACGAACGACACGCCGACTTCGAGCCCCACCCATTCTCCGGTCGAGAACTCGCCTTGCCCGACCCCGTAATCGGTGCGGACAAGGGTGACGGCGCCTTCGGCGTGCGCGCGCTCGCCGTCGATCCTCAGCGTGAACGGCAGGGTCAGGTCGCGGGTGATGTCGCGGATCGTCAGCGTTCCGCGCGCCTCATAGGCGTTCTCGCCCGTCGCGATGATGTCGCGCGAGGAAAATTTAGCGGTCGGAAACTCTTTCGTCTTGAACCAGTCGGCGCCGGGGAGCGCCGCATCGCGCTGGCGGTCGCCGGTCGCCGCCGAGCCCGTATCGACCGTCACGTCGATGGACGCGGCGGAGATGTTGTCGGGATCGAAAACGATATCGGCCGCGAAGCTGCGAAACGCGCCTTCGAATTTATTTCCAGTCTGCGCGCCTGTGAACAACAGTTTGCTCGCCCCTTTGTCGACCGCCCAGGCGCCGGCGGACGCCTGCGCCGCAGGGGCCGCTTCAGCCTTCTGGGCCGGCTCTCCGCAGGCGGCCAAGGCGACAGCGATGACGGCGCTGAAAACGAAACTGCGCATGTTCAACTCCGTGAGCGGATCAAAGGCAACATTCGCGACAGCACGTCGTCGCGGTTCAGGAAGTGATGCTTCAGCGCCCCGGCGACGTGCAGCGCGAGAAGGCCGATAATCACGAACGCCGCCGCCTCATGGTACTCGTGAAACATCTCCGCGACCGCCTTGCGGTCCGCGACGTCTTCGAAAAACGGCATATGCGGCCACGGAATGACGCCGAAAAGGTAGGTCGGCACGTTCAGCGGCGCGACCGAAACATATGCCCAGCCCAGCAGCGGCGTGACGAACATCATCACATACAAGGCGATATGAGTGGCGCGCGCGGCGACGCGCTCCCACGCCGCCATGCCCGGCGGCAGCGGCGGAACCTTGTGGGTCAGCCGCCAGCCGAGCCGCACGATCGACAGCAGCAGGATCGTCACGCCGAACGATTTGTGAAGCTGGAAGATCTGGAATTTCAGCGACGCCTGCTCGTCGGAAAGCCCAGCCATGTAGAAGCCGCCGCAAAGCTGCCCGATAATGAGCAGCGCGATCAGCCAGTGAAGGATGATCGCTCCCCTGGAATAACGGTCCTGCGCCATAGGGAGCCCGTCAGTTGCTGGAAGAAATAAGCTCGGCCTCGATGATGACCTCGACCTCGTCGCTTATCATCGGAACGTATTTGTCGAGGCCGTAATCGCTGCGCATCACCGTCCCCTTGGCGGAAAATCCGATCTTGTGGCCGCCGTCCTGCGCGGCGTCCGCCTTGTTGAAGACGACGTCTAGCGTCACCGGCTTGGTGACGCCCTTGATGGTGAGATCGCCCGTCACTTTGCCGGCGCGGGGACTGGTGCGTTCGGCCTTGGTGCTGACGAAGGTGATTTCCGGATAGGCTTCGGCGTTGAAAAAGCCTTCGCTCTTCAGGTGCCCGTCAAACATGTCGACGCCGGAGTCGATCGATTCCGTATCGATGATGACGCTGATCAACGAGGCCGCCGGATCCTCGGCGTTCCAGGTCAGCTCGCCTTCCCAGTTCCGCCAGCGCAGGAACGGATGCGAGTATCCCTGATGCAGATAGGTGAAGGTGATGTAGCGGTGCTTCGGATCGGTGACGTAGGTTCCGCTCGGCGCCTTGGAAAATTCCGCCTCCGGCGCGACGCCCTCGATCTTGGGCGTGGGCTTCGGGTCCGATCCCTGCGCCGTTTCGCTGTTTCCCTGAGAGCAACCCAGGGCCAGCAAGGCCGCCGCCATGGAAGCCATGATTGATTTGCGCATCGGCGCCCTCCTCCGTGAACCGCATCGCCTCATTGAAGGGTACCTTATACGCGGCTCGCGGCCAGCATTAACGAGCCGTCATGCCGGCGACGCAATCACAATCGCGTAAGGGAGATTCTAGCCGCCGAAGCGGGAGATCAGCGAATCGAGATCGGGGCGCTGGCGTTCTTTCGGGTCTTCCTTCGCCGTGCCGATATAGACGTAACCGGCGATGCGTTCGTCCGGCTTGACCCCGAATCGGTCGAGCACGCGCCGGTCATAGGCGCACCATTCGGTGATCCACTGCGCGGCGAAGCCGTGGGCGCTGGCGGCGAGCAGCATGTTCTGGCAGACGGCGCCGGCGGTGAGCACCTGCTCCCATTCCGGCGTCCGGTGGATCTGGTCGACGGCGGAGACGACGGCGACGACAACGGGGGCGCGGGCGAAGCGCTTCGTTTCGGCGGCGATCCGGCTGTCGCCCGATCCCGGCTCGTTGAGTTCGAAAATCTCGCCGAGAATGGCGCCAGCCTTTTCCCGCGCTTCGCCTTCGAACAGGATGAAACGAAAGGGATAGACCTTTCTGTGATCCGGCGCCCTCGAGGCGATTTCAAGAATGGTGCGGAGCGTTTCGGGATCAGGGCCTGGCTCGCCGAGCAGGTCGGCTGAGGTCGACCGGCGCAGCCGCAGCATTTTCACGGCTTCGGACGAAGGGTGCGCAAAAGGAACCGGCTCGCCGAACGCGGGCGCGCGGAATCGCTCCATGTAGCCTACTCCACTAATGGATATATATCAGACGCTGGAGTCTGCTATAGCGCGGCTCGCAGGCCGAATTCAAACGTTCTTTCCTCGCCGGGGAAATAACGCTCCTCTCCGAAAGCGTAATCGGCGCGCTCTGCGTAGAGAGCATCGAGCGCGTTGCGAACGGCGGCGGTGAACGCCAGCCGGTCGCCCGCCCGCCAGGCGAAACGCAGGTTGAGCAGGTCGTGGCCCGGATAGGAGACCGTGTTCGCCGCGTCGGTGAAATAAGCGCCCACATGCGTCCATTCGGCTTCGACGGACAGCGGCGCGAAGGCCGGCGTCCAGAGCGCCCGCCCGCCGGCGAGCCAGCGCGGCGCCGTGTCGATATCGGCGCCGGAAACGATGGCCTCGCTCGCCTGAGGCAGGGACAGGACGGGACGGTCGAAACGGTAAGTGTGACGGCCGTAGCTCGCATTGGCCTCGACGGTCAGGGAATCGGCGAGTCTGAATGTCGCTTCCGCTTCGGCGCCGACATGGCGCGTCTTTCCGTCGTTGACATTGTAGCCGTCGGCATCGCGAAAGAAGAAGTTGCGCTTCTCCATGAAATAGGCGGCGAGGTCGAAGTCGATCCGCGGCCCGAGAGCGCCGCGCCACCCCGCTTCCACCGAGTCGATGGTTTCCGGATCGGCGGCGTCGCCCGTCTGGTTGACCTGGAGGCGGTACAGGTCCGTGGTCTGCGGCGGACGGGCGCCGCGCGCATAGGCGAGATACGCCGAGCCGCCGCCAAGCTCGTAGAGCAGGCTCGCCTTGGGGCTGACGGTCAGAAAATCGTCGATGCGGTCGGCCGGCCTCAGGAAGCGGCCGAACAGGCCGTCTTCCGTGCGGTTATCGTAGTCGTAGCGCGTCCAGTCGGCGCGCGCCGCGACGACGGCGGCGAGGCGCGGCGTCAATTCATAACGCGCCTGCGCGAAACCCGATACGGAAGCCGCCGCCACGTCGAAATCGTAGTGCAGTCCCTGAACATAGGTTCCGACGGAGGGGATCGTCTGGTTTTCGCGCAGATAGCCGTCCGTATACTCCCAATCGATCCCGGCGATCAGCGACAGGCGTTCGGAGGCGTCGTAGTAAACCGCGGACTGCGCCCCGACGCTCCAGTGGCCGTTCTCCTCCAGCGCCTTCGACGGAAAGAAGTGCAGCAGGAAAGACATCTCGTTCCAACGCGCGAAGGGCGTCACGGAAACCTGCAACCCGTCATGCGGCGCAAAGGTTATTTCGCTTGAGAGCCGGACGGCGCGCGCATCGCGGAACGCTTCGGGGTTGTCGTTGCCGCGCCGGAGAATCGGATCGCGGTACGCATCGGGGCCGACGACGAATCCCGCCGTTTCCTGATCGAGGTTGACGAACGACAGAACGGTTTTCGCCGAGACCGCGCCGCGCGTGAAATCGTACCTCACGGTGGCCTTCTGCTCGTCGAGGCCCGAGGCATCTCGCCAGCCCTTCTCGGACATGGCGGAGAAGCCGGCGTAAAAACTGCTCTCGCCAGGCGTTCCGGAAACATGGGCCGAGCCCTTGTAGCGCTCGACCGTATCGCCGGAAAAAGACAGCCCGGCAATAAAATCCGCGCTCGGGGCCGGCGTCAGCACGTTGACGACGCCGTGAATGGCGTTGGCGCCGTACAGCGCGCCGCTTGGTCCCCGAACGATTTCGATGCGTTCGGCGATCTCGGTGTGCGCCTCGAACAGCGCGTTGACGTTGGCGAACCCGGCGGAACGCAACGGCACGTTGTTTTCCAGAAACAGGAACGACCCCGCCCCCGCTCCCGACGTCAGCACCGGCGAGCGGATGGCGGTCAGATGCTCAGCGCCGTTGCCGCGATGGATAAGAACGCCCGGCGCCCGGTTGAGAATTTCGCTCGGATGATCGGCGCCGATGCGCGCCAGTTCCTCCTTGCCGATGACCGAAACGCCGCCCGGCAGCGTCGATACGGAAACGGCGCGGCGTTCCCCGGTGACGACCAGTTCGTCGGCTTCGCCGGCGAAAGCGGGCGAGAGGGCCGTCAGGGCGGACACGACGCAAAAACAGGAAACCGTTCTGATCACAACGCCGCCGTCGACCGCTCCGCCCGCTCCATCCTATCGAAGTTGCGCCGGAAGGCCATTCGCCCCCGCGCTCGCGCCGTCAGGGCGCCGCGACGTTGAAATTTCCGTCGAAGCGGTCATGGGCGAGCAGAAAACGGCCGAAGGTCATCGGATCGCCGTCCACCCTGATCGCGCCGGAAGCCAGCTTGCCCTGAAACGTCGCGCGGCCGAGGGTGATCTCGTCGAAATCGGCGCGCGTCGCGGTGACGGTGACGGGCGCGCCCTCATAGCCGCCGATGCGATGCGTGGCGACGCCGTCGCGAACCGAGACGCCGATGCGCTCACTGGTGTCCGTGAAGACGAAGTTGAGTTTCACGTCGAACGCCCGCGCCGGATTGAGCCGCACCGCGAGCGCGTCGAAATATTCCGCCGTCGGGATGGCGCGCACGAAATCCGGATTGGCGAGGTCGGCGCCGTCGCGCGGCCTGACGCCGTCGCGAAGCTCCTGCGCCGCCGCGAGATAGTAGTTCCGCCAGATGGCGCTTTCGGACTGGAATCCGAGCTGCTCGTAGGACGCCGCCAGCCATGCGCGCGCATCTTTGTTTCCGGGCGCCGCGAACACGAGATGGTTCATCAGCGTGGCGCTCCAGCGATAGTCGCCGTCGGCGAACGCCCGGGCGGCCGCCGCGATCATCCTGTCGGCGCCGCCGGCCAGGTCGACGTAGCGCTTGGCCTGCTCAACGGGCGGATGGGGATCGAGATTGGCGGGATTGCCGTCCCACCAGCCGAAATACCGCTGGTAGGTCGCCTTCGCATTGTGATTGAGCGTGCCGTAATAGCCGCGTACGGAGAAGTCCTCGCCCATGAACGCCGGCTCGCCGATTTCCGCGGCGATCTCGTGCAGGGTCTCGCCGTTGTTGGCGAGGCGCAGTGTCTGGTCGTTGATGTAGCGGTAGAGGTCGCGCTGGTCTTCGAGATAGGCGAGCACCCTGTCACGCCCCCAGCGCGGCCAGCCGTGCGACGCGAACGCCACCTCCGTCCCGGCGCCGAACATTTCGATCGCCTCGCCCAGATATTTGCTCCAGGCGAGCGCGTCGCGCACCTTGGCGCCGCGCAGCGTCAGCACGTTGTGCATGGTGTTGGTCGCAAGCTCGGCGGTGCACAGCGCCTTCATCTGCGGCAGGTAGAACATGAACTCGGACGGCGCCTCGCTCTCCGGCGCGCTGACGAATACGAACTCGACGTCGTCCAAAGTCAGTCGCTCGCCGGTCTTCGCGATCGTGCGGGTCGGCTGCAGGAAGCCGATGACGCCCGACGACAGCGCCTTGCCGATGCCTGAATCGACCTGGCCGGCCGGACCGACGGGCAGATCGGTTCCGAACTGCAACGCCGCGCGCCGCGCCATGGCGACGCCGGCGAGCACGTTCTCGCTGACGGCGTTCTCGGCGAATCCTTCCGGCGCGATGATCTGCACGCGCCCCGCGGCGACATCCTCCTCGTTCGCCAGCGCCCGCGCGCCGCCGAAGTGGTCGCCGTGGCTGTGCGTGAAGATGACGGCGCTGACGGGGCGCGCGCCGAGATTGTCGTTGACGAGCTTCATCGCGGCGGCGGCGGTCTCGCGCGACAGCAGCGGATCGACGACGATCCAGCCTTTCTCGCCGCGGATAACCGACATCACCGCGAGATCGTAACCGCGCACCTGCCACAACCCGTCTGTGACCTCGAACAGTCCGTGCACGGCGTTGAGCTGCGACTGCCGCCACAGCGACGGGTTGACCGTGGACGGCGCCGGCGCGTCGAGAAAGGCGTAGCGCGCGACATCCCAGACGACCTCGCCGTCGCCGTCGCGAATGATCCCGCCCTCTATGGCGGCGACGAAGCCGCGACGCGCATCATCGAAGTCGGCCCGGTCGCCGAGCGGCAGGCGCGCCGCGACCGCCTGGTTGGCGGCGCGCGTCGCGTCGGTGGCGACGCCGGCGGGCGGCGGCGAGGCCGGCGCGCCGGCCGTTTCGTCTTTCGGCCCGGCGCAGGACGCCGCCAGCACCGCCGCGGCCGCGAGCGATCGGATTCTCATCGCCTCCTCCCGTCTTTCGTTACGGGGACTCGTAGCGGCGTTTCGGCCGCTTGGCGACCGCCGGGCGCAGGCGGTCCCGCGACAACCCGCCCCATTGGCGGAACGGCCGCCGTCCCCATGTGTTAAAAGAGGCGCACCGCCTCGCAAGGAGGGAGCCCATGAAACTCAATCTCATTATCGCGTCCGTCGACGCCGACGACGATCTCGCCGAAGCCGTTCTTCAGGCTGCGGAAGATCTCGCCTGGCGCGACCATGCCAAAGTGCATGTCGTCGGCGCCTGGCCGGCCCTGGTCGGCGCGCCGGCCAGTCCCCTGGGGCCCGTCGGGGCGCTGGGACCGGTCGGCGGCGAGGTCTCGCAGGAGGCGGTCGAAGCCTACAGGCAAGGCCGCGCCGACCATCTCGCGCGGCTCAGGGCGATGTCGAAGCCTTACTCTTCCATCGCCGAGATCGCCATGCTCGACGGCGAACCGGGCGACGCGGTCACCGCCTACGCCCGCGAAAAGAACGCCGACGTCATCGTCACCGGCTCGCACCAGCGCGGCTTCTGGGGCGCCTTGTTCGCCAGCTCCTCGTCGCGCGACCTGGTGCGGGAAGCGCCCTGCGGCGTCTTCCTCGTCACCAAGCCGTACGCCGAGCGGCTCCTGAAGGCGAAGTAGCCGTCAGGAGATACGGAACAGGCCCTGCGCCGACACCATTGCGAACAGCATCGGAAACGACAGCACCGTATTGGTCCGTGAAAAGAGCATCGCCGTGCGCGCCGCCTTGGCCTTGGCGTCGGCGGCGATGTCGGGGTGCTTGCCGCCGATGTTCAGCGCCTTCTGCTGGTTCGGCCAGATCACGAACCAGACGTTGAACCACATGATCGCGCCGAGCCACATGCCGATGCCGATGGCGATATGGCCGGGCACGGCGAAGCCGCCGGCGGCGCCCAGCGTCAGCGCCTGCAGGATGTAGCCGTTGAGCCAGGCGAGGATCAGCCCGGTGACGATGGTCGACATCGCCCCCCAGCGGAACCAGAACAGCGCCTCGGGCGCGATATGCTTGCCGATCGCCGGCTTCATCTCGTCGGGGATCTTCGGCATGGTCGGGATCTGCACGAAGTTGAAATACCAGAGCAGCCCGATCCACATCACGCCGGACAGAACGTGCGCCCAGCGGAACAGGAACTGCCAGAACGCCTTGTCGAAGGTTCCGCCCCAGGCGAAGGCGTAAAGCAGCAGCAGCGCCAGCGCGAGGATGAACCCCGCCGTCACGGCGTTGCGCAGGTTGGTGAGAACGGCCGTCATCGGATTGCCTCCTTGAGCCCTGATCCAGAGCGTTGATCCTACACGGATTCTCCCTCCCGGCTCCAGCGCCCTCCCTGCCCGGAGCATCGCCCCGCGCGGGTCCCGCGTCGCCGCAATGCAACAAGGCCGGGGCGACAAGACCGGGCGCGGAACCGCGGCCCGTTGTTTCGCTCACGGAACAGAATGGCGGGCGCGGAGAGCCGTCAGCTCGCCCGCGCCCGCCTTGCATGCCTGTCGGTCCGTCCGGACAGTCTGATGCCTTTCCATGTTGTACCGTCGTGCGGAGCCGAACGCATGATCTCGCAGACAAGACGCACGGGGGTTCGCGCGCGGCGACCGCCGCCGGCGCGCTTGGGCGCTCATGAGGTCCATCGATTTGTCAGAACACGGAGGGGATTTGTTCCGACACGGACGATTGAAATACGGGACGGCCCCGCCGTCAACGGACAATCGCGTTAACCAAGTTCACTTTTTACCCTTTGTTAACGAAGGTTGCCGGCCGGTTAACGCCGGACGCGGCTTCCCGGCTCCGCGATCCGGCCGGACCCGGGAGGATAAAGAAGCGGAGAGGGCGCGCGGGCCTGGGGGAACGGGGTTTGGGCATGAGGACTTCTTTCGCTGAGCGGCCTGCCGCGCCTTCGTCCTTCGAGACGCAGTATTCCCTTCATCCTGAGGGCGGCGACGCCGCGTCTCGAAAGACGAAGGGAATTTTGCTCCTCAGGACGAAGGCTCCACGAGGGCCGCGCGGAAAGAATAAAGCGGTGCGGAAAGGATAAAGCGGCGCGGAAACGCGGGGATAAGTTTGCCCGTCCCCACAACCGTCATCCCGGGCGCATTGCAGCACGCAGTGCTGCGATGCAGACCCGGGATCGCCATCCGCTGCGCTCCGGCTGCCGCCGCAAGCCCCGCCCCACCCGATCCGGTGCCGGAATGGCGAGCAAACGTCATATGTCCGAAGCAAAAGCGCGCCACTATGCTAAACCGTTGACTCAACTTTCAGTGTACTTAAAAATAGGTTTCTATGTCTTTTGACAATAGATATCTGTCTGAGACAAGCTTCATAGGTGCTGCGCTAATCATAATGGCAGCGCTTGCATCACTGTTAGCAATCGTTTCTTTTTTCTTTACAGACAAATTTGCTACACTTTCATTTGCCGCTGGCGGCGGGTGGACAATATCCATCGCGCTCCTTGTTTCCAACGCGAGACAGCGAGAGAGGATCAAAATCTTAGAAACGGAAATCCTTGAGGCTAAGCGACAGGCTACTGAGTGGGCCGATTCAACAAAAACGATGGCGAAGGCAATGGTTGGAGTAGTAACACTAGCTGGCGGAAGCGCGCCGGTTCCGCCAAAGAGAAAAGCTCCGCCCGACACCGAACCAGTAGGAGATGAAGATGCCGTATGACTCAAGCGATTTAGACGCCATAAGGTACCTTCCAGTTCTTCGTGCTAGATCAGCAGAATTACGCGCGTATCGTGAGCTACGGCAAAGCACACGCGACCTGCTGCTTCCAGTGATCAGCGTAGGAAAAATTGGTCGCATGACGCAGCTAGAGCGGGTGCTCGCACGAATCCAAAACGACGTTGGCAGATGCTTCCTTGACCTAAACATTATCCCCGAACAAGCTTGTGATGACTATGAACGCCTTTGTGATCACACCAATGGATACTCTGCTTGGCGTGAGTTTATTTCATCCCATGAGGCCGCAGCGCCTGTCGCGCTCCTTCACACGAGCGCGCCCAGCCGATCTAGCGTGCGTCAGATCATGCGAATGGAGCGAGAGCATGGGGTCGTCGCAATTCGATCAAGAAACCCTTCATCGGAATTGGCGTTATTGGAATCCGCGCTGTCAGCAGTTGATGACGTAGCCAACTTGTTAATCATTCTGGATTTTGGCTATATTCGGCAATCAATGGAGGCTCGCCAAATAGAGGCTCGGAGAACAATATCTGCTCTACGGTCAATAGAGCCCACAACACGAATAGCAGTATGCGCCACAAGTTTCCCGCGATCCGTGACCGCATTTGGAGATGGTGGCGCTGCCCTTGATATTTTAGAACGAGATTTCCACTCTCAGCTTGGCGGTGATCAGGTTGCAATATACGGCGACCACGGATCAATATATTCGGAACCATTCGAACCTATGATTGCTCGATTTGTACCTCGCATAGACTACGCCTTGGAGTATCAATGGATTTTTAGGCGGCGGAGACAAGAAGACGGTGGATACGTCGAATGCGCAAGCCAAATTACTCAGCTAGCGGACTGGGACAACGAGTTTGCGGATGAATGCTGGGGCGCGAATATTATTCGTCAAACAGCGGGGGGTACCATTCCCGATGGCTTTAATTCTCCAGCAAACTGGATTGCTGCGCGATCAAATATGCACATGGAACGACAGATCGCTCTCGCCATGACGCCTGTGGAAGAAGACGATGTTGAAGATTTCTAGCGCCGTACTAGGCGTTTTAAGATTGGGCCAACAGGCGTCTCTACGCGGAGCGGATGGTTGTCAGATATATCAACGCTTTTGCCCAACTCAAGCGCAGGCTCACTAACCATTATAGTCTTATCTTTTGAGGCCCTAAGCCCACGTTGAAGGCAAGTCATTGCTGCCAACGCTCCCGATTTCTCGCGCCGTTTTAAGAATTTGCCATATCCTTTATGGAATCTTTGCTTTATCGCGTGACGAGCTGCGGTCGCTAAATCTCGCTGTGAAAGCTGAAGACATAACTCTTCAAGCCGAGGACGTTTCATGAGGCGCGTTTTCTGTACGCCATTACACTCAAGAAGTCGGCGTAATTCAGATACTGTCATCAACGCAACAGCGGCTTCGGGTGCAATTAGTTCCTTCCTTGGACGCACCTTCTCTTTTAGAGAGTTCCCGGGTCCAGCAACCCACACACCTACATTGGGGGGAACCATCGAAAGGACCCGATCTACGAATCTCTCTGCCACAACGACAACGAGAAACTCAAAGTATCTCCGAAGGTCTGAAATTTGCCCGTCTAGCCGGATGAGGCTGTCCCGTTCAGACTTTATTTCAAACGCCCACAAGCTTCCGTTCGCAAGCACTACATCAGCACGTCGTGTATAATTCGCAATCGGAAGTTCAGTAATAAGAACAGAATTGTCTGTACACCTGCCAGAGGAAAGCAGGCGATCAATAACTGCGGCCTTAATGCGGCTTTCAGGTGTCGCTTTTTGGCTTTTCATATATTCTTTCTAACTGATTCTGAGCGCTATCTACATATACACAGTCTCGAATAGTGTCGGCGCTGTATGATGACGCAGCACCCGTCCGACTCTCCCTACCCCCGCAATATCTTCTCCATCGCCTTCCCCTTCGCCAGTTCGTCGATCAGCTTGTCGAGGTAGCGGATTTCGCGCATGAGCGGGTCCTCAATCTCCTCGACGCGGACGCCGCAGATGACGCCCTTGATGAGGCTGCGCTGCGGGTTCAGCTTCGGGGCCTCGGCGATGAAATGTTCGATGTCGGTCTTTTTCCTGAGCTGGGCGTCGAGCCCCTTCTGCGTGTAGCCCGTCAGCCAGCGGATGATCTCGTCGACCTCGGCCTTGGTGCGTCCCTTCTTCTCCGCCTTTGTGACGTAGTGCGGGTAAACGCTGGCGAAGCTGATCGTGTAGATCCGGTGTTTCTTGACGGCGCCGTCGCCGCCCCGGTCTTCACGCTTCGCGCCCATCAGATATGCACCGCCCGGCCGAACGCGTCGAGCGCGCTCTCGTGCACCATCTCGGAGAGGGTCGGGTGCGGGAAGATGGCGTGGAAGAAGTCCTCCTCCGTCGCCTCCATGGTGCGCCCGAGCGAGAACACGTGCACCAGCTCGGTGACTTCCGCGCCGGCGAGGTGGGCGCCCAGGAGTTCGCCCGTCTTCTCGTCGAACACGGTCTTGACCATGCCCTCGGGCTCGCCGAGCGCGATGGCCTTGCCGTTGCCGACGAAGGGGAAACGGCCGACCCTGACCTTGTAGCCCTTCGCCTTCGCCGCCGCCTCGGTCAGCCCGACGCTCGCCACCTGCGGGGCGGAATAGGTGCAGCCCGGAATCTTGGTGACGTCCATCGGGTGCAGGCCCTTCACGCCGGCGATCTTCTCGACGCACAGGACGCCCTCATGGCTCGCCTTGTGCGCCAGCCACGGCGCGCCGACGAGATCGCCGATGGCGTAGAGGCCGGGAACGCCCGTCTCCAGCCATTCGTTGACGACCACATGGCCCTTCTCGACCTTCGCGCCGACCGCCTCGAGGCCGATATTCTCCGTGTTCCCCGTAATGCCGATGGCGAGGATGACGCGGTCGGCCTCGACCGTTTCGGTCTTGCCCTCCTTCGACTTGATGGTCGCCTTGACCGTCTCCTTGCCCTTGTCGAGCTTTTCGACCGTCGCGCCGGTGACGATCTTCATGCCGGCCTTGCGGAACTGCTTCTGGGCGAAGGCGGAAATCTCCTCGTCCTCGACGGGCAACACGCGGTCGAGCATCTCGACCACCGTCACCTCGGCGCCGAGCGCGTTGTAGAAGCTCGCGAACTCGATGCCGATGGCGCCCGAGCCGATGACGAGAAGGCGCTTGGGGAAGGCGTCGGGGATCATCGCCTCATGGGCGGTCCACACGAACTTGCCGTCGGGCTCGAGTCCCGCCTGCGGGATGGTGCGGGCGCGGGCCCCGGTGGCGAGGATGACGTGCTTGGCCTTGATGCGGGTCTCGCCGTCCTTGCCTTTGACGTCCACGATCGGCGCCGGCGAGCCTTTCGACAGTTTGGCGGTTCCGTCGATCACCTGGATCTTGTTCTTCTTCATCAGGAACGTGACGCCCGTCGCCATCCGGTCGGCGATCTTGCGCGACCGGTCGATGACGGCCTTGAGGTCGAATTTGATGTTGTCGGCGGAGAGGCCGAAGTCCTTGGCGTGCTTCATGTTGGCGTAGACCTCGGCGGTCCGGAGCAGCGCCTTGGTGGGGATGCAGCCCCAGTTGGAGCACACCCCGCCCATATGCTCGCGCTCGACGATGACCGTCTTGAAGCCGAGCTGCGCGGCCCGGATCGCCGCCACATAGCCCCCCGGCCCCGCTCCGATCACTACGACGTCGCACGCAAGTTCAGCCATTTTTCGCCTCTCGCTGGTTCACCGGGGTTGGTGTAGATTTAGCCGTTCAACCGGGGAGTTATCATGAACCTCAAGGCTTTGTGCAAGCCGGCCGCCCTCGCGGCCGGGGGCTTGGCGTGCGCGGCCGGCGGCGCGGCGGCGCAGACGCCCGACATGGCGGCGATGGAGAAATGGGCGAGCGCGGCCGTCATCCATTACGAGGCGACGGGCGTGCTCTCCGACAAGCATGTGCAGATCCCCGCCGCCGACGCGGACCAGTACGGCGACGTGGTGGAGAAGGTGACGCTCTCCTTCGACTGGGACAAGAACGCCAACGCCTTCGTCGGCGCGCCGAAATTCGTCAACCACCCGGCGACGGTCTCGAACCTCACGGGCATGGACGCCGGCTGTCCCGCCGGGGAGATGAAAGGCCCGTACGAGCATTTCGATATCGTCTCGATGAAGTCGAACGGCGAAGGGGCGATCGAGCTCACGGGCGTGCGCAAGCATCCCGACACGATGGTCGCCGAATCCTGCGGCGCCGGGCTGAAGCTGTACAAGGCGGCGGAGGAACCCGTCTCGACCTGGACCGGCCCGCCCGATCCGTCGATGATGGCGATGGGGCCGTATATTCCCAAAGACAGCCCGATCAGGATCACCCCGGACGGCAAGTCGATCATCATGACGGCGCTCAACAACAACTGGGTGTGGACCTATACGCCGAGCCTGAAGTAGCCGGACGCGCCGCGCGCCGGCGCAGTTCCGGGCCCTGACGAACCGTGCTAGCGTTCTCCCTCCAACGAGGGGCGCAGGACCTTGAAACTCTTCGAGGAACTGAAACGGCGGAACGTCTTCCGGATGGCGGCGGTGTATCTCGCCGTGAGCTGGCTGCTGACGCAGGTCTCCGCCTCCCTGGAGAACGCGCTCGCCCTGCCGGGCTGGTTCGACGCGCTGGTCATCGCTCTCCTCGCCATCGGCTTCGCGCCGGCGATCCTGTTCTCGTGGGCGTTCGAAATCACGCCGGACGGCGTCAAGAAGACCGCCGAGATCGACGCCGACGCGAGCATTGCGACGCAGACCGGCCGAAAGCTCGATTACGTGCTGATCGGCGTGCTGCTGCTGGCCATCCTCGTCGTCGTCGCCGACAGGCTCGCGCCGGCGAGGCGCGAAGCCCCGGCCGTCGCGGGCGCCGGCGAGCAGACCCCGGCGGCGCCGCTCCCCGCCGCCGGCGCGAACTCGATCGCCGTTCTTCCGTTCGCGGACATGTCCGCCGGCGGCGATCAGGAATACTTCGCCGACGGCATTTCCGAAGAGCTGCTGAACCTGCTCGCCGGCGTCAGGGGACTGCAGGTCGCCGGGCGCACCTCGTCTTTCGCCTTCAGGGATCAGAACCGCGACCTGCGAGACATCGGCGAGGCGCTCGGCGTCGCGCATCTGCTCGAAGGCTCGGTGAGAAAGTCGGGGGAGCGGGTGCGCATCACCGCGCAGCTCGTGCGCGCCGACAACGGTTTTCACGTCTGGTCGAACACCTACGACCGCGACCTGACCGACATCTTCGCGGTGCAGGATGAAATCGCCGGCTCGATCGTCAGCGAACTGAAAATGTACCTGCCGGGAGCGGCCGCTGACGCCCCCGCGCCTTCGACCCGCGCCTCGGTCGGGGCTTACGACCTCTATCTGCTGGCGCGCGACCGCATCAGCGAGAGCGGCAAACAGCCTTACATCGAAGCGATCGCGCTGCTCGACCAGGCGATCGCGCTCGAACCGGCCTATGCGCCGGCCCTCGCCTGGCGCGCCTATGCGCGCCTGTCGCTGACCGACCTTCATGGCAGCGTCGGAGACCTGTCCTTCGACGAAGTGCGCGACGACGTGAAACGCGATCTCGACCGCGCTCTCGAAGCCGATCCGAAATCGGCCGAGGCTCTCCTGTCGCTGTCCAACTTCTACGCGCTCGAAAGCGACTACAAGGGCGACGGCGATTATGCGCGGGCCATCGAGGCGCTGAAAAAGACCATCGAGATACGGCCGAGCTTTCCGCAGGCGCTCAACGATCTCGGTTTTTACTATTTCTATTCCGGCCGGCTCGAAGAGGCGGACGAAACGCTCGCCGCCGCGCTCGAACTCGATCCCAACCTGTTCGACGCCAACATAAATTACAATGTGCTGATGCGCTCGCTCGGCCGTTTCGCCGAGGCGGAACGCGCCGCCGGACGCTGGCTGCGCATCTCGCCGGACAACGAAGCGGCCAAGGCCGGCTACGCCATCGTGATGGCGGATCAGGGCCGCCTCGCCGACGCCGCCATCCGCATGCGCGACGTGGATTACCGCAAGGATCCGTCGGGGATCGCCGGCCACGCGGCGCTGCTGCTCGCCAAGGCGCTCGGCGACACGGAGAAATTCCACACGCTGGTGGTGGAAGCGGCGTACACGCCGCATCGCACGCCGGCGCATGTCGCGGCGCTCGAAGGCGACCTTGATCGCGCCGCCAGCCTCGCCCGCGCCGACTCGCGCGGCATCGCAACGTCGTGGCGGGGGCTCGTCGCGTACATCCCGTTTCTTTTCTACGCCGGCGACGAGCGATCCATTCTCGACTATTACGCGGAGAGGTTCGCGGAAGACGACGCCCTCAAGGCGGCGCTCAACGCCTGCCTATGCTCCCCGGCCGCGCTCGCCGCGACGCTGAACGCCGCCGGGCATCCGGACGCGGCGCGCGTCATGTCGATCTGGCGCGAATGGGCGGACGAAAACCGGACGCTCTATGCGCGCTCGCCGATGTTCGCCGCCAACGAGGGAGACCGTCTGGCGCTCGCGGGCGACGTCGCCGGCGCCGTGCGGGAATATTCGCGCGCCATGGACCTAGGCTGGCGTTCGCCGTTTTTCGCGAACCGCCGCTATCTCCGCTATCTCCCCGACGATCCGGCGTACGACGCGCAGATCGCGCGCATGAAGAGCCTCATCGACGGCGAGCGCGCCCGGCTCGGCATGGCGCCGCTCAAGTAATCGCGGCTCTGCGGCGACTGCGCGCCGTCATGGCCGCGTCCGCTTGGCGCGTGCATACTCGGCGCGCCGCCGAAGGAGGCCGCCGATGCCGATCAAAGCCCTGCGCACGCCCGACGAACGATTTTCTGACCTTCCCGGCTGGCCGTACAAGCCGCGCTATATCGACGGCCTCAAAGGCTATGAGGGCCTCAGGATGCACTATGTCGACGAAGGGCCGGCCGACGCGGCGGTCACCTTCCTCTGTATTCACGGCGAACCGACCTGGGCCTATCTGTTCCGCAAGATGATCCCGGTCTTCACCGGCGCCGGCCATCGCGCCGTCGCCGTCGACATGTTCGGCTTCGGGCGCTCCGACAAGCCGGCCGACGACGATACGTACACCTATCATTTTCACCGCAATTCCCTCCTCGCCTTCGTCGAAAGGCTGGACCTGAAAAACATCTGCCTCGTCGTGCAGGACTGGGGCGGGCTTCTCGGCCTCTCTCTGCCGATGGAGGCGCCGCAGCGCTATTCGCGCCTCCTCGTGATGAACACCGGCCTGCCCGCCGGCGAGGAGGCGCCCGAGGGTTTCGGCATGTGGCGCGCCTTCAACCGTTCGCAGCCCGATCTCGACGTCGCGGCGCTGATGAAGCGGGCGACGCCCATCCTGTCCGGCGCCGAAGCCGCCGCCTACGCCGCGCCCTACCCCGACCAATCCTACAAGGGCGGCGTACGCCGGTTCCCCGAACTCGTCATGCTGAAGGAGAAGGGCGCGAGCGGCCTGACCCCGCTCTCGAAGGAAGGCGTCGAGACGTCGCTCCGGGCCCGGAAATTCTGGTCCGAGGAGTGGAAGGGCGAAAGCTTCATGGCCATCGGCATGCAGGACCCGGTGCTCGGCCCGCCCGCCATGTACGGCCTCAGGAAGTTCATCAAGGGCTGCCCCGAGCCGATGGAAGTCGCCGAAGCCGGCCACTTCGTCCAGGAATGGGGCGAGCCTGTCGCCAAGGCCGCCCTCCAACGCTTTGGAATCGCCTAGCTTTCGCCAGTTGCAGCGGCCCGCGAACGTGATAGCGTCCCGCAAACGGGCGGGGGACGGCCTTGAATTTCTTCGACGAGCTGAAACGGCGAAACGTATTCCGGGTGGCGGGCGTGTACGCGGTCGTCGGCTGGCTGCTGGCGCAGGCGGCGGCGCTACTCGAAAGCGCCCTGTCGATGCCGGGCTGGTTCGACACGGTGGTCGTCTGCTTCCTGCTCATCGGCTTCCCCCTCGCCCTGGTTTTCGCCTGGGCCTTCGAACTGACCCCCGAGGGCGTGAAGCCGACCGTCGCCGTCGCGCCCGGCGAAAGCATCGCCGCCAGAACCGGCCGCAAGCTCGACTACGCCATCCTCGGCGGGCTGGCGCTCGTCGCTGTCGTGGTCCTTATCGACCGGCTGATGCCGGGGCGCGCCGCCGTCGCCCCGGAAGCCGCTTCCGCCGTTGCAGCCGTCGACGCGGCTTCACCGGGAAACACGGCCCTCCCCGACGAAAAGTCGATCGCCGTTCTGCCTTTCGTCGACATGTCGCCGGACAGCGATCAGGGCTACTTCGCAGACGGACTTTCGGAAGAGCTGCTGAACGTGCTCGCCAAGTCGCGCGAGCTGAAGGTCGCCGGCCGCACCTCTTCCTTCGCCTTCAAGGGGCAGAACCGCGACTTGCGCGAGGTCGGCGAGATCCTCAACGTCGCCAACGTGCTAGAAGGGTCGGTCAGGAAGGCGGGCGACCGCATCCGCGTCACCGCGCAGCTCGTCAAGGCGCGCGACGGCTATCATATCTTTTCCGAAACCTACGACCGCGAACTCAGCGACGTGTTCGCCGTGCAGGACGACATCGCCGGCAAGATCGGCGCGGCGCTCAAGACCGAACTGATCGGGACGCCAAGCGAAGAGGCGGCGCCGTCCGATTTTCAGGCGTACGATCTCTATCTGCTGGCGCGCCAGCGCATCTACTCGCGCGATCGCGATCAACTGAAGGAGGCGAGCGACCTGCTCGACCGGGCGCTGGCGCTCGACCCCGAGTACGCCCCCGCCTACGCGCAGAAATCCATCGTCACCATGCTGCTGTCGGACTCGGCGGGCACTTACGGGGATATTCCCTATGCGGAAGCGGTGGGCATCTCGCAGAAGTATATCGACAAGGCGCTCGCCATCGATCCTGATCTCGCCGAGGCGCATGCGGCGCTCGGCCTGCAAAGGCTTAACGGCGGCGCGCGGCTCGAACAGATACGCGCGCCGCTCGAACGCGCCCTCAGCATCAATCCCAATCTCACCGACGCGCAGCACTGGCTGGCCATCGCCCTGCTGACGGACGGCCAGCCGAAAGAAACCCGCAAGATCTACGAAGAGGTCGCCACCCGCGATCCGCTTTTCGGGCCGGCCCTCAACAATCTCACCTTCGACTACGCGACCACCGGCGATTTCGACAAGGCGGAAGCGCTGATCTCCCGCGTCGAGCGCACGCGCGGCGGAGAAACCGCCGACACGACATTCGCGCGAGGCCAGATCGCATTCAACCGGGGCGATCTGGCGGAGGCCGTCGTGAAGTTGGGCGCCAACCCCAAACCGAGCAACGTCCACAAGATACTCTATGTGGAGACGCTCGTCCTGATCGGCGACCTTCAGACCGCCTATGACTTGGCCGCCGAAGAACAGAAAATAGTCATCCTGTGTCTCATGGACCGCTGCGAGGAAGCGCTGACGGCGATCGAGGCCTGGCCGTCTCCTTCCTACGGGGAGTCGAGCATGCTTCAGAGCGTGTTCAGCGTTTTCGCCCTGATGGGACAGTACGAGGCGGCGGCCCAGTATCTGACCCGCAATTTCGGGGACCTGACCAAGGCGGCGGAAGCCGAACCCTTCAACGCCAGCCTGTGGCTCGGCCCGCTCGGCCGCGCCTATAAAAAACTCGGCCGGCGCCGCGATCTCGACGAGACGATCGCCATGTTCCGGGACGTTCTGGCGCGCGAAGACGACGCCGGCGCCGACGGCATGTATACGTGGCTCGCGAAAGCCGAACTCGCCGTTCTTGAAGGAAACGACGACCTCGCCATCGACTGCCTGAAACGGACGATCACCAAGGGCTGGTACGGAATTTACGGATTTTACCAGCCGACGTTCGACGACCTGCGCGACGACCCGCGCTTCAAGGCGCTGGAGGCGGAGATGCGCGTCAAGGCCAACGCCGCCCGCGTCAAGCTCGGCATGAAACCGCTGTAGGCGGCGCACATCCCTGTTGAAATTTTTGCGCCGCCTGCGCCACTATCGCCTGCATGAGCAGCGAC
Source organism: Pseudomonadota bacterium (assembly GCA_036337175.1). Classification (GTDB taxonomy): domain Bacteria; phylum Pseudomonadota; class Alphaproteobacteria; order Caulobacterales; family Parvularculaceae; genus Amphiplicatus. The sequence continues at coordinate 104,420 of JAYZEQ010000004.1, read as the reverse complement.
ATTGTCATCCGCACCGATCTTCGGTCCGGCGATCTCGGGCGCCTCATCGCTCTGCATGGGACAGCCTATGAGGGCGAAGGCGGGCATTTCGGGCTGGTGTTCGAAGCGTTCGTCGCGCGCACCGTCGCGGAGTTCGTCATCGACAACAAGGCGAAGGGCCGCATCTTCCTCGCAGAGCGCGGCGACGCGCTCGTCGCCTGCGCGGCGATGGTCGCTCGCGAGGGCGGCCGCGGACAGCTTCGCTGGGTGCTCGCCTCGCCCGCCGCGCGCGGTCTCGGCCTCGGCAAGAAACTGGTCGGGGCCGCCATCGACTACGCCCGCAACGAAGGCTGGCGCGAGGTTTTTCTCGAGACCACCGACGGGCTCGACGCCTCGATGGATATCTACCGGAAGCTCGGTTTCGAGGTGACGGGACGCGAAGTCCACGCGCTGTGGGCCGACGCCAACGAAGTCATCACCATGACGCTGAAACTGCGTTGAGGCACTAGCGCGCCGCCCGCTCGGCGTTTTTCTCTTTCAGCTTCGCGTAGAAGATCGGCGTCACCGCCCGCGTATAGCGTTCGGCCTCGCGCGGCGCGAGATGCGACCATTCCGGTATCTCGTACCCTTGAAGCTCTGGATAATCGTGGAAGCTGACGCCGGCGCTGTCGGTCGCGGCGAGAAGCGCGTCCCAGAACCGTTCGCGCGGAAACCCGTTATCCTCCGCGACGGCGAACAGCCCGTCATAGGGCAGCCGCATGAACGCCACGTCGCCGCCGCGCGCGCGGATCCTGTCGACATTGCCTTTGACCTCGGCGATCACCGCGTCGATCGCTTCCTGCGGGAAAGGCGGCGGCGGCGAGCCGTCGGCGGACGGCGGCGGCGCGAATCTCTGAAGGATCAGCGTCCATTGCTCCTTGGCTTCCTCGCGATACCGTTCGTCCGCCATCACCCTTTCCCACATCTCGGTGTTGCGGTCGGCGGCGCTGATCGACAGCTTGCGCGGATAGAACAGCGGCTGCATGCCTTCGCGCAGCGGCAAGGGCGCGGTGATCATCTGGATGTTCGGCCGCGTCTGCTCGTCGAGGAAGGCGAAAGTCCGCTCCAGCGGGCCCGACAGCCAGTGGTCGGCGCGCTGCGACGGCGTCTCCTTCTTGTAATAGTCGAGAACGTCGGCGCGCAGGCCGCCGTCCTGGGTGAAGAAGACCGGCGCGGTGACGCCGACGATGACCAGCCCGTGAAAGTTCTCGTCGTCGGCGAGATCCTTGAGGAAGAGACGCGGGCTCGTGCCTTCAAGCGCCAGCATCACTGGCCTGACGCCGGACGCTTCCTCCCACAGGTCGAGATCGATGTCGAAAAAGATGCGCGACGAACCGATCATCACCGTCGCGTCGCCGACCGCCTTGCGCCGCTCCTGCGCCCACAGCGCCTGCGTGTTCTTGTAGTCGCCGGGAATGAACATCTTGCTGCGCCAGTAGACTTCCCAGCCCGCCGTCAGGCCGATCACGACGATCAGCGCGGCGGCGAGCAGGCGCCCCCACGGCCGCGCCGGCACCGGCCGCTCCACATGCTCGGGATCGAAGAAAGCGAGCGGCGGCGCCGGGCGGAGGGCGTCAGAACTGGAAGTAGATGAAGGCACTATCCGACCCCTGCGTTATGACGAGCATGAACAGCATGAACGCCCAGACCGCGCCGACGATCCAGCGCGGCGTCTTTTCGATCACGTATTCCATCGTGGTCGACCGCAAGGCCCAGTGGGTCGCCACCATGCCTGCGACGACGACGAGCGCCGGCGCGATATCGTTCCAGTAAAGCACCTTTTCCGGCTCGGCGGCCATGCCGAACATCGAGGCGAGCATGGTCTTGGCCTGCGCGAAGGTCTGCGAGCGGAAGAACACCCAGGTGATGTTGACGAGGAAGTAGGTCAGCAGCGCCATGGCGAGCTTGAAGACGATGTTGTTGTACCAGCCGCGGTTCGGGCCGAAGAGTTCGCGGAAGAACCGCTCCGCCGCGAGATAAAGCCCGTGCAGGCCGCCCCACACGACGAACGTCCAGTTGGCGCCGTGCCACAGACCGCCGAGCAGCATGGTGATCATCAGGTTGGCGTAGGTGCGCAGCCGCCCCTTCTTGTTGCCGCCGAGCGGGATGTAGAGATAGTCCCGGAGCCACGTCGACAGCGAGATGTGCCAGCGCCGCCAGAAATCCGAGAAGCCGATGGCGGCGTAGGGATAGAGGAAGTTGTTCGGCAGGGCGAAACCGAGACAGAGCGCGGCGCCGATGGCCGTCGTCGAATAGCCGGAGAAGTCGAAGAAGATCTGGCCCGAGAAGGCGAGCACCCCGGTCCAGGCGTCAAGCGGATGCAGCCCGCCCGTCGCCCCGAAGGCGCCGTCGGCGGCGGGGGCGAGGAACGCATCGGCCAGCACCACCTTCTCGAACAGGCCGATCGTCATCAGCGCGAGGCCCCAGTAGAATTGCGGCGGCGTCGCCTGCTTCGGCTCGGCGAATTGCGGCACAAGCTGCGAGGGCCGGACGATGGGGCCGGCGACAAGCTGGGGGAAGAAACTGACGAACAGCGAAAAGTCGAGCAACGACTTCGTCGGCGCCGCGCGCCGCAGATAGACGTCGAGCGAATAGGCCATCGTCTGGAATGTGTAGAACGAGATGCCGACCGGCAGCACGATGCTCCATTCCGGCGCCTGATAGGCGACGCCGAGCGACTTCATCAGCATGGTGAAGTTGTCGAGCAGGAACCCGCCATATTTGAAATAGCCGAGGATGCCGAGATTGGTGGCGAGCGACAGGATCAGGAACAGCCGGCGGCGGCCCTCGGTCGTCGACCGGTGAATCCACTGCGCCGCTTTCCAGTCCACCGCCGTCGAGATCAGCAGCAGCAGGACGAACGGCGGATTCCACGCCGCATAGAAAAGGTAGCTCGCGACGAGCAGGTTGAATTTCTTCACGCGCCACGGCAGCGGCATCGAATGCAGCGCCACGACCGCCGCGAAGAAGACGACGAAGGTCAGAGAGTTGAAAAGCAAGAGGCTCCCCCGCCCCGGAATGAGACCGCCGCTTTTAGCTGAGCGGACAATCTTTGCAAGACCCGATTCGGCGCCGGCGGTCCTTTCGGCCATGAAACGGACCGCGGCGGCCGTAAGGGCCGCCGCGGCTTCATCCGCCTAAAGACGGGTCTTTCCTAGAACCGCATCCGCGCCGTCACGCCGAAAGTGCGCGGCTGATTGACGTGGTAAGCGAGGCGAGCCCGGCCGCCGCGTTCGCGGTCGAACGAGAACAGCACTTCTTCGTTGGTGACGTTATTCATGAAAAGAATGAAGTCCCACTTATCATAGGACACGCCGGCGCTGAGATTGACGAGCTGATAGCTCGGCAGGTTGAGGTCAACGATCGTCGCATCCATGCCGGTCGCGCCGCCGAACGGCAGGCTCGACACGAAGCTTCTCGGATTGTCCACCTGATCGCTCGGCTGCGTGTAGCGGTCGCCGACATGCTGCACGGAAACGGCGATGAATCCGTCGCCGCCCGCCATCGGGAAGTTGTATTGCGCGGTGCCGGCGATCTGGAATTCCGGCACCGAGGCGAGACGGTTTCCTTTTTCAAGGCCGGCGACGACGTTGCCCATGCCGTCGACGACCGTTGAATCGAACTCCGCTTCGAGAAGACTTCCCGCGACCGACACGTCGAGACCGGGCAGGACTTCCGCCTCAAGCTCCCACTCGAATCCAAGCGTGTGCGCTTCCGGAACGTTGAACGAAATCCGCGAAGAGCAAGAGCCGGCGTCGAGGGTGACCTGAAGGTTGGAAATATCCGTATAGAAACCGGCGGCGTTGAAGGTGAACTTTCCGCTTCTGATCTTCACTCCGCCTTCATAGTTCCACAGCGTCTCGTCCGTGTAGTCCTGGAAGTCGCCGAAGATCGCCTCATCCTCCGGCGTGCACAGCGGCAGGTTGAGCGGGTCGTTGACGCCGCCGAGACGGAAGCCTTTCGAGGCCTGCGCGTTGACGGTGACTTCATCAGACAGGTCGTAGCTGAGCAGGAAGCGCGGCGAGAACCCGTCCGAAGAAGTTGAGTCCGTCTGGTCGTCGCCGTTGGAGAACAGGCCGCCCGTCGTAAACCGGCGCTCCTCCTTGAAGTCGTACCAGCGGACGCCGGCCGTGGCGTGAAACTGCTCGGTGATGTCGAGCGTCGCCTCGCCGAAAATCGCCACCTGCCTGATGTCGTACGGAAGGTCGGAATTGTAGGGCGAATCCGGACCGTAGCCATTGGCGGTAGCCGCCGCCGTGCCGGCGCCCAGCACCATGTCCGTATAGAAATCGTATCCCGGCGTCGGCAGGCGCTGGGCGTAGTCGCGATCGGTGTTCGAATAGAACACGCCGACCAGCCATTGCAGCGCGCTGTCGTAGCTGGAGCTGATACGCGCTTCCTGGGTGAACTGTTGCAGGTCCGTCGTGTCGCGCAGGTTGGAGCCGAGCAGCACGCCTTCATCCGGGAAGCCAAGATCCACGGAGACCGAACCGGTCAGAGCGCTGGCGTCGCGGCTGACGAGGATGTCGCGGTCCGTATAGGTGGTGATCGACGTCGCCGTCACCGGGCCGAGGTTCCACTCGATGGTGACGTCGCCGAGCATGAACTCGTCCTCGAACGCCTCTTCGAGCAGCAGGTGCTGGTCGAAGTTTGCAAAAGTCGTCGGCGGCCGCGTGGTCGTGAACGGATTTGCGTAGAGGTTGAAGATTTCGCGGCGGTTGAAGCCGTCGGTCTTGATGTTCTGATAGGTGAAGCGCGGCGTGATCGAGATCGACTCCGTTGGTTTCCACAGCAGCGACACGCGCCCGCCGGTGCGTTCGCCGTCGTTGATGTTCTCCTTGATCCCGCCGCTTTCGAGCCGCGCGTCCATGAAGCCGGCGTATTGGGTGTGATAGGCGACGAGACGCAGCGCCGCCGTGTCGCCGAGCGGCACGTTGACGACGCCCTTGAGGTGGCCGCCGGTTTCGCCGCCTTCAATGAAGTTGAGGCTGCCTTCGACCATCCCCTCGTATTCGCCGAGCACCGGCTGGTTGGTGATGTAGCGGATGGTGCCGCCGACCGAGCCCGACCCGAACAGCGTGCCCTGCGGTCCGCGCAGCGTTTCGACCCTGTTGAGGTCGAAAAGGTCGAGATCGGGGGTGAACAGCGACAGCGAGATCACCGATTCGTCGAGATAGACGCCGACCTGCTCCTTGACGCCCGGCTGGTCGCGGACGATCTGGCCCGCCGAAACCCCGCGGATGCCGACCTGGCTCTGGCCCGGCCCGAGGTTCTGGATGGCGAGACCCGCGACGTTGCGCGACAGGTCTTCGAGGCTCTGCGATCCGGTCTTCTGGATGTCGTCCTGGGTCTGCGCGTTCACCGAGAAAGGCACGTCCTGAATCGATTGCGCCCGCTTGGTGGCGGTGACCAGAATCTCGTCCTTCACTTCGTCGTCGGCCAGCGCGAACGCGGCGGGCGAAGCGGCGAGCGCCGCCGCCGCCGCGCATGTAAAGAGCCGGGTTTTCCCTCTGCGAGTCATAAGCCAATCCTCCCTACGTTTTTTGTTCTCAGCAGGATCATTGCGCGCAATGCAGGGCGCAGAAGAGCGGACGCAACTTTGTTGCACTGCAACCAGCCGATGCGCGTGATTCCTGCAGAAAAATTACCACAGCCCTTGTCCTCAGTAAGCAATTCTCACCGACGCCGCAGATGCGCTAAACGCTTTGCGCGCAGGCGTTGCCGGAACGACACGCTGAAATTGGCTCCCGTTGCGCAAGGCGGTTGCGCAAGGTCGAATTGGATTATGCAGTCCGGGAATCGCCGCATCCGCCGCGCGCGCAAGTCAGGAAATGCGATAACGTAATGACCCACTCGACTCACGCCTACGCGCAGGATCCGCGCAACGACGCCATTCTCATCGACATCAACGGCGTGCTTTATCCGCGCCATGAGGCGAAAGTGTCGGTGTTCGATTCGGGTTTCGTGCTGGGCGACGGCGTATGGGAAGGATTGCGCGTTCATCCGGGACCGGACGGGCGCGGCGTCATCGCCTTTCTCGACCGCCACCTGAAGCGGCTTTATGAGGGCGCAAAGACGCTCGATTTCGCGATGGACGTCTCGCCGGCGGCGCTGAAAGATCGGCTCTACGCCTGCCTCGACGCCAACGGCGCGCATGACGGCGTTCATATTCGCCTCATGATGTCGCGGGGCGTCAAGGCGACGCCGTACCAGGACCCGCGCGCGACCATCAGTCCCCCGACGATCGTCATCATTCCTGAATTCAAGACGCCGCTCGCCGGAACGGCGACAGAGGGCAAACGCCTGTTCACCGTGCATGTAAGGCGCGGCTATCCGGACGGTCAGGACCAGAAACTCAATTCCCACTCCAAGCTCAACTGCATCATGGCCTGCATCCAGGCGGCGAAGGCCGGCGCCGACGAGGCGCTGATGCTCGACCCGCACGGCTTCGTCGCCACCTGCAACTCGACGCACTTTTTCATCGTCAGGGACGGCGAGCTGTGGACTTCCTCCGGCGATTACTGTCTCGGCGGCATCACGCGCGGGGTCGTGTTGGAGATCGCCCGCGCCAACGGGATTGCGGCCCGAGAGCGCAACTTTTCGTTGCACGACGTTTACGGCGCGGAGGAGGCGTTCGTCACCGGCACCTTCGCCGGGCTGACGCCGGTGTCGGAAATCGACGGGCGCGCCATCTCGGAACGCCGCGGACCGGTCGTAGAGCGCCTGCAGGCGCTCTATCGCGCCCGCATCGCCGATGAGGTTGCAAGAGGCCGGTAAATCCCCAACAATCGGCTCTTGCGGGTACTGACGGGGGTCGGGGTGAGCGGTCTTATTCTTGCGGCGTCGGCGGCGGGCATCGTCGGCCTGATGCTCGGCGCGATGGCGGGCGCGTGGTTCGCCGACCGGCGGCTGCGCCGGCTGTGGTCGGAAGTCGGCGACGAGATCGTCCGCATGAAGGGCGTCGCCGAAGACACGCTGCTCGGCGACGATCCGAACCTGCCGGCCCTGCTGCGCGACTTCAACACCGCCACGGAAAAAGCCTTCCGCGCCGTCGAGGCCCTTCAGAACCAGGTGGCGCTGACCAAACGCAAGTCGGACGGCGGCAAGGAGGTCGTCGCCTCCTCCCGCCACATCGTGCGGATGATGGAAGAGCTCGGCGTCGACGTTCCGTACGCCGCGCCGTCTCCTCAACCGCGCATCATCGAGGCCGCGCCGGAGCCGGAAACAGGCGCGCCGCGCGCGTAAGCCCGCTCAGGCGCCTTTGAGCGACCTGTAAACCAGCCGCGTGATGGTTTCGCTGGAGATGAACCACTTCCCCCACGAGTCGTAGTCCGACAGATCGATCTGCGCGACCGCCTCATCCTCGGTCTTGCCGGCGGCGATCAGCGCCGCCACCCGGTCGCGCACGGTTTTCAGCGCGACGTTCGCCCGCTTCAGGTCGGCCTTGTTCGCGAGCGACCCGTGGCCGGGAATGATTTTCGTATCGTCGTTCACCATGGCCAGCAATTTCGCTTGCGCCGCCAGATAGCCGTCGACCGACCCGCCGGACTGGACGTCGATGAACGGGAACACGTCCTTGAAGAACAAGTCGCCCGTATGCACCACGTTCGCGTCGCGGAAATGGATGATGGCGTCGCCGTCCGTATGCGCCTTTTCCACATGGAAGGCGTTTATCTCGTGTCCGTTGAGATGGAACGTCACTTCCTTCGAGAAGGTGATGACGGGAAGCGCCGATTCCGGCGCCGGCGGCGTGTCGTCGGTGAAGGGAAACGTCCGCTTCATGCCGGCCTTCAGCCTTTCGCGCACATTGTCATGCGCGATGATCAGCACGCCCGCCGCGCCGAGATTTTCGTTGCCGCCGGAATGATCCCCGTGCCAGTGCGTGTTGATGACGTATTCGACCGGCCTGTCCGACACCGCCGCGACGGCCGCCTTGATCTTCTCGGTCAGCGGCGCGTACTGGTCGTCGATCAGGAACGCGCCGTCTTCGCCGACCGTCAGGCCGATATTGCCGCCAGCCCCTTCGAGCATGTAGACGCCGCCGCCCAGGTCGACGGTTTTGATCTCGACCGCATCGAAGTCGGTCTGAGCGAACGCTACGGAGGCGCAGACCGTCGCCGAGACGGCCGCCGCGAGACGAATGAACAGCATGAATGACCCCTATTCCAATCGAAGCGGAACCCTGACCTGACATGCGCGCCAGAGCAACGGCGACAGCCATCAAATTTCCCCCAGCCGCGCTGTACCGGCGGCCCCGCTGCCTATATTTTCCCGGCTATGACAAATAAGAAATCTCCGCCCTCAAACGCCGCCCAGATGGCTTCGCCCGCCTTCCGGCTCGCCGCGCTCGATCAGGATTTCCTGCTCGACGAACCCCGGCGCGGCGTCCGTTTCCTGCTCGAATACGAAAAGGCTGAGGAGGCCCTGCGCGCCTGGGGCGTGCGCTCGACCATCGTGGTGTTCGGATCGGCGCGCATTCAGGAAAACGGGCCCGGCGAGCACGGGCGCTGGTACGCGGCGGCGCGCCGGTTCGCGGCCATCGCCTCGGAGGAAGGCGGCGCCAAGGACGCCGACAAGGACGGGCGCCGCGACAACGTCATCGCCACCGGCGGCGGCGGCGGAATCATGGAAGCGGCGAACCGCGGCGCCGCCGACGTCGGGGCGCCGTCGATCGGCTTCAACATCAGGCTGCCGTTCGAGCAGGAGCCAAATCCCTACTCGACGCCCGACCTCACCTTCCAGTTTCACTATTTCGGCATGCGCAAGATGCACTTCGCCATGCGCGCCAAGGCCCTCGTCATTTTCCCCGGCGGGTTCGGCACCTTCGACGAGCTGTTCGAGCTTTTGACCCTCACTCAGACCGGAAAGGCGCCGAAGCTTCCCATCGTGCTGTTCGACGAAACCTACTGGCGCGGCGCGGTCAACTTCGAACATCTTGTGGCCCACGGCATGATCGACGCGGGCGACCTGTCGCTGTTCGAGTATGCCGCGACCCCAGAGGAAGCCTGGGAAAAACTCGTCGCCAGCGGCGTCAAAGATCCGGAGCAAGGCCTTCTCGACACGAAGGAAGAAATACGCAAAGGCCGATGATCCGCGTTCACATGTTCTCAGGCCCGCGCAACATCTCGACGACGATGATGCGCAGTTTCGAAAACCGTCCCGATACGGCGGTGGTCGACGAGCCTTTCTATGCAAGCTATCTGGCGCGCACCGGCGCCGATCATCCTTATCGCGATGAAACGCTCGCCTCGCAGCCGAACGACGCGGAGGGCGTGCCGCGCTGGCTGGCGGAGCCCGGGAAGACGTTCGGCGCGCCGGAGGCGACCATCCTGTTCGCCAAGCACATCGCCTATCATCTCGCCGACGATTTTCCCCTCGACTTCCTGCTCGGCGGCCGAACCTTCCTGCTTGTCCGCGACCCGCGCCGCATGGTGGCCTCCTTCGCGCGGAAATTCGACGAAGTGGAGCCGATCGTCGGCAGCTTTGCAGCGGAACGGCGGATCTTCGAGTTTCTTTCCAGGAGGTCGCGTCCCTGCCCCGTGGTCGACGCGGCCGACGTGCTCGCCGATCCGGGCGGCGTCCTCAAGGCGCTCTGCGGCGCGCTTGATATTCCCTATACGGATAAAATGCTCGCGTGGCCGGCGGGGCCGCGTCCCAGCGACGGCGCATGGGCGCCGCACTGGTACGACGCCGTGAAAGCTTCCACAGGGTTCAACAGGCCTGTGGAAAAGTCTGTGGAACTTTCCCCGCCTCTCGCCGCCATCGCCGAGCGCTGCCGCGCCGATTATGAGTTTCTCTACGAAAGACGGCTCGCCGCCTGACTGAAATTGCGCCCTTCCCGCGATGCAATCCGGCAACAGCCCGGCCGCAATCACTGCGCCCGGCGCATATAACCGTTACGCCCGCGTCGCAAATCATTCATCTTTCCCTCCCGCGAGGGGCGGCATGGGCGAATGCGCCGCCCCGGTGGGTCACTCAACATCGGGACATTCATTTCATGGCGGAAGCACTGCGCGCAACGCGTTCATTTGGCTGGACAATTTCACTCCTGAGCGGCGCTTCTGCGGCCGCGCTCACGGCGATCGCCCCGGCCATCGCGGCGGATAGTCCGGTTCTCGACACGATCACCGTCACCGCGCAAAAACGCGAAGAAAACCAGCAGGACGTGCCCATCTCCGTGGCGACCCTCGGCGCCGAGCGGGTGCAGGCGATCCAGGCCGGCGGCGAGGACATTCTCGCCTACGCCGCGCGGGTGCCCAGCCTCTACGCGGAATCCTCCAACGGCCGCCTCGCGCCGCGCTTCTACATCCGCGGCCTCGGCAACGTCGATTTCGACGTCGCCGCCTCGCAGCCCGTGTCGATCATCATGGACGAGGTGGTGCTTGAAAACGTCGTGCTGAAAAGCTCGCCGATTTTCGACGTCGAGCAGGTCGAAGTCTCGCGCGGACCGCAAGGCACGCTGTTCGGCCGCAACACGCCGGCCGGCATCGTCAAGTTCACCACGGTCAAACCGTCGGACGAGTTCGACGCCTTCGCGCAGGTCGCCTACGGCACCTACAACACCGTGACGGCGCAGGGCGCCGTCGGCGGGCCGATCATTCCGGGCGTTCTCTCGGCGCGCCTCTCCGGCCTCGTGCAGCGCCGCGACGACTGGGTCGACAACGGCTTCACGGGCGAAGACGACGTGATGGGCGGCTATCGCGAACTCGCCGGCCGCATTCAGGTCCTCTACACGCCGACCGAACAATTGAGCGCCCTTCTCAATTTCCATATCCGCTCCATCGAGGGCACCTCGGCCCTCTTCCGCGCCAACATTCTCGAAAAGGGCACGGGCGATCTCGTCCCCGGCAACTACGACCGCGACACCGTGTTCTACGACGGCGGCGACAACAATCCGCAGGAGTCGGACGGCTGGGGAGCGTCGGCCAAAATCGACTACGATTTCGGCGGCGCCGTGCTGACCTCGATCACCGCGTTTGAAACCGCCGACAGCATGTCGCGCGGCGATATCGACGGCGGCTATGTCGGGCCGAATTCGTTCTTCAACCCGGCCATGCCGCCGGCGCCGCCCTATTTTCCGGACACCATTCCGTTCCCGTCCGACACGCAGGACTCGGTCGACGATCTCGACCAGTTCACGCAGGAGATCCGTCTCGCCAGCGACGGCGGCGGTCCGCTGCGCTGGCAGCTCGGCTTCTATTATTTCGACTCCGACCTTCTGGTCTCGACGGTCGGCGACGGCTTCCCGCCGCTGACCACGCTGCGCCACAAGAACAAGTCGTGGGCGGTATTCGGTCAGGCGTCGTACGATCTCACCGACCAGTGGACGCTGACCGGCGGCCTTCGCTACACGGACGACGAGCGCGATTTCGAGGCCGTCGTCCTGCCGCCGCTCGTGACGGTCAATCCGACCAGCGCCGACGACGAGGACGTAAGCTGGGACGTGTCGCTGCTCTATAAGGCGAGCGACAATCTCAATCTCTACGCCCGCGTGGCGCGCGGCTTCCGCGGCCCGACCATTCAGGGCCGCGACGTCGCCTTCGCGGCGTTCTCGGGCGCCGTCGATCCGCAGACGGTCGCGACCTCGGAAACGATCCTTTCCTACGAAGCCGGCTTCAAGTCGCAGTTCCTCGAGAACCGGGCCCGCGTCAACGTCGCCGGCTACTACTACACCGTCGACGATCAACAGTTCTCGATCATCGGCGGCGCCGGCAACGTCAACCAGGTCATCAACGCCGACAAGGGCGTCGGCTGGGGCTTCGAAGCCGACATGGAATTCCTGCTGTCGGAATACTTCTTCGTCGCCGCCGGCTTCAGCTACAACAACACCGAGATCAAGGACGACGCGCTCGCGACGGCGCCGTGCGGCTCGGGCCTGTGCACCGTGCTCGATCCCCTGAACGGTTTCGGCCAGGCGATGATCGACGGTAATCCCTTCCCGAACGCGCCGGAGCTGACCTTCAACGCGCTCGCCGAATTTTCCTATCCGATGTTCGGCGGCGAGGTGTTCGCCAACACCGACTGGGCGGTGCAGGGCAAGACCAACCTGTTCCTTTATGAATCGGCCGAGTTCCAGACCAGCGGCAACTTCGAGGGCGGCGTCCGTCTCGGCTATCGCGGCGCCGACGGCCGCTACGAGGCCGCCGTCTTCGCCCGCAACGTCACCAACGAGCACAACGTCAAGGGCGGCATCGACTTCAACAACCTCACCGGCTTCGTCAACGAACCGCGCATTGTCGGCGTGCAGTTGACAGTCAGGAACTAAAGAGCGCGCCAGACGCTCGCGCCTGCAACTTGAAGCCCCGGCCGGAAGGCCGGGGCTTTTGCCTGTGCGGCCGCTAAGTTTTCAGCGCGTCAGCTCGCGACGCGCAGGCGCGCCGAAGGCGCGGCGCCCGCCTGCCGCTCCGCCCAGTCGAGCGCGAAGTCCGCGACTTCCTCCCAGCCGGGTTCGAGGCAGGTCCAGTGGCAGCGGTCCGGGAACAGCTTGAACTCGGTCGCCGAGGGCGCCGCCTTCTGCTTGTTGTAGATCGCCTTCGTCATGCTGGCGTCGGCGATCAGGTCCTTGCCGCCGGCGATGAACAGGAGCGGCGCGCGCTTCGGGTTCTTCCAGTCGATGGACATGGCGCCGATGACGCCGTCCCAGTAGACCTTGCCTGCGGTCGGCACGCTGTAGCGGTCGTAGTGATCGTCCTTCATCTCCTCGGGCAGAGTCTGCGCGAACCGTGTCTTGAAGAACTTGCGCGTCATGGTGATGACCTTGCCGCCGCTGAACGGATCGCCCAGCACCGGCAGCGCCGAGAGGATCGCCTGCGGCCCGAGCGGCACGCCCGGCGTCGGCGCCGGGTCGATGGCGACGCCGGCGACGCCGAAACCTCTGTCGAGCAGGTGCTGCACGAACACGCCGCCCAGCGAATGGCCGATCAGGATCGGCTCTTCGCCGAGCCGGCGGATCTGGCGCTCGTAATGGGCGAGGATGTCGCGCTGGCCGCTCTTCGCAAGCTCTTTTCGCGGCGCGGCGCGAAGCTCGGCGGGAGAGGCGTCGTCATAGGGCCAGTCGGAAGCGATCACCCTGTAGCCGCGCGCTTCGTAGCGCGCCTTGAAGCCTTCCCAGCTTTTCGAATTCAGCCAGGCGCCGTGGATCAGCATGATGGTCTTGGTCATCGGTCTCCCTCTCGCGGTGCGGCCCGGCCGTCATGCCGGCCGCGAGAAGAATAGCGTCGGGACGCCGCGCGCCTATTCTACGCGGAGAAGGGCGCTTCATACCTTGGTATAGGCCCAGCCTTCAGGCCGTCTTCGCCAGGGTTTCGATGTAAATGGAATTTTTCGGCGCCTGAAAAAGCTTCATCACCATCGGCTCGAAGGCCGACAGCGGCATGGTGTCGTAGTCGGGATCGAACGCATTCTGGTCGTACTTCTCGCAGAATTCCGCCGTACGCTGAAAATGCAGGTGGCCGCGGAAATTCTCGCGCATGTCCCGGTTCATGCCGAGATAGTGGAAGAAATAGTAGCCCTGAAAAATGCCGTGCTTTTCGACCATCCAGCAGTTGGCTTCCGAGACGAAAGGCTTGAGGATCGCCGCCGCGATGTCGGGATGGTTGTAGGCGCCGAGCGTGTCGCCGATATCGTGCAGGAGCGCGCACACCACATATTCCTCGTCGCGCCCGTCGCGAAAAGCCCGCGTCGCGGTCTGCAGGCAGTGCGTCAGGCGATCGACCGGAAAGCCGCCGCAATCGCCTTCGAGCAGCTTCAGATGATCGAGGATGCGCTTTCCGCCGTTGGCGGCGAACGGCCCGAACTCGCTGGCGATGATCATCCAGTCTTCCTGCGTGCCCTCGGTCATGGCGCGGAACTTGGCGCGCGCATGCGGCGCGTCGGCGTGGTCTGGCATGAGCATCCTCTGCTAGGGCGTTTCCTCTGCGCCTCATGCTATCGTTCGCCGAAGGGCGGCTCAAGGCGACCCGGAATGTTTAGGACGGCGTGATTTCTCGCATTGCAACATCGCTGGTCGGTCTGCTGCTGATGGTTTACGGCGTCATCGCGGCTATCTCGCCCCTGCCGGCCGGGGTTTTGCTGATCGTGCTCGGCGCCTTCCTGATCGCCCTCGCCAATCCGGCGGCGCGGCCGCTGATCCGGCGCCTGCGCGAACGCTGGGGCTGGTTCGACAGGCTGACGCTCGTGTTGGGCAAACGCGCGCCGGAGAAAATGAAGTCCGTCATCGAAGAAACGGCGCCCGACGGCGCAGACGAGGAGCCGGACAGGCAATGACGATCTTTCTCGCTCTCTTCCGTTTCGCCGTCGCGGTGTTTGCGGTCCTTCTGGTGCTGGCGGGCCTCGTGCTGACGCCGTCGCCGATCCCTTTCGGTTTTGTCTTCATTATTCTGGGACTCGTCCTGCTGGCGCTGGTCGCGCCCTCGGCGATCCGGTTTCTCCGCCGCATGAAATGGTTCGACCGTCTCATGCACGGCATAGAAAAGCTGCTGCCTGAGCGGCTGGCGCGCCAACTCAGGAAAAGCGACGTCGATCACGGCTGATCCGGCGGCGCCTTGCCCGGAACTTGCAATCCCTTTCCCTCAGGCGCGAAAGCCGGAGGCAAGGTTAATGGCGTGGTCGGTCTGCATCTTCGCCCATAATGAGGAGAAGACGCTGCCGCGCGCCGTTGCGGCGCTCGACGCCGCCGCCGCGGGCGCGCCTTACGCTGTTCACATCATGGAGAACGGCTCGACGGACAGGACGGCGCTGGCCGCCCGCGCCCTCGCCGCCGCAGACCCTCGGATCAGCGTCCACGAGGCCGCGCTCGCCGACAAGACGTCCGCCTGGAACGATTACGTGCACCGTCTCGCCCCCGAGGCCGACATGCATGTGTTTCTCGACGCCGACTCGCGGCCGGCGCCCGGCGCGTTCAGGGCTCTTGCGCTGGCGCTCGACCGGTCGCCGAAGGCGTTCGCCGCGGCGGGCCTTCCGGCCGCCGGCGCGAGCCGTCTTCAATGGGCGCAGCATCTTTACACGGAACATTATCTCTCCGGCGATCTCTATGCTTTGCGCGGGGAAGCGGTCGCGCGCCTGCGCGACCGGGCGCTGCGTCTCCCCGCCGGAGCCATCGGGGAGGACGGCATCCTCTCCTATCTTCTGGTAACCGATCTGGTCGGCGGCGAGTATGACGGCTGGCGCGAGCGGATCGCCGTCGCCTCCGGCGCGTTCTTCGAGTTCGATCCCCTGCCGCTCAGCCCGCGCGGCGCGGCGCAATGGCGGCGGCGTCGGACGCGCGCCGCCCGCCGCCGCTACCAGCACGAGCTCCTGTTCGCGCGGCTGAAACGCGACGGCGTGAAGTCGATGCCCGACGACATCCGCGAAATCTATACGGAGGAAGCGGTGGCGAAGCTGCGTCCGCGCCTCGCGCCCGAGCACTTCCTGTTCGACTGCCTCGCGCTGCTGGAGATCGATCCCGCCGTGCGCGAGATGCGCCGCAGTTAAAGCAGCATCGCCGACGGTTCTTCGATGAATTGCTTGAAAGCCGCGAGGAACTCGGCGCCGACCGCGCCGTCGACGACCCGGTGATCGCAGGTCAGCGTCACCGTCATCATGGTCCGCGCCACGATCTGGCCGTTGCGGACCACGGCCCGCTCCTCGCCGGCGCCCACCGACATGATCGCGCCGTGCGGCTGGTTGACGATCGAGGCGAAGGACGTGATGCCGAACATGCCGAGGTTCGAGACGGAGAACGTGCCGCCCTGATATTCCTCCGGCTTCAGCTTGCGCGCCCTGGCGCGGCCGGCGAGATCCTTGATCTCCGCCGAAATCTGCCTGAGGCCCTTGGTCTCGGCTTTCCAGACGATCGGCGTGATGAGCCCGCCCTCGATGGCGACGGCGACGCCGATATCGGCGTGCTTGTGGAGCAGCAGGGCTTCGTCCGTGAACGATGCATTGGCGGCGGGGACTTTCATCAGCGCCATCGCCGACGCCTTGATGACGAAGTCGTTGACCGACACCTTGAAGGCGCCCTCGCCGTCCTTCGGCGACAGGGCGTTCACGGCGGCGCGCGCTTCGAGCAGTTTCGTCAGCTCGATGTCGATGTTGAGCGGGAAGTGCGGCACTTCCTGGTTGAAGCTCTGGGTCAAGCGCTTGGCGATGACCTTGCGCATGCCGTCGAGTTTCACCGCCGTGTAGCTCTCCGGCGGATAGAGGCGCGGATCGACCGTGGCGGGCGCGATGACCGGCGCCCTTGCGGCGGCGGGCGCGCCCGCGTCCGCTTTCCGGCCCGTTCCGTCCTTCAGCGCCTTTTCGATGTCGCGCCTGACGACGCGCCCGTGCGGGCCGCTGCCCGACAGCGCCGAAAGATCGACGCCTTCCGCCCTGGCGAGACGTTTCGCGAGCGGCGAAGCCATGACGCGGCCGTTGGCGTTTGCGCCGCGTTTCTCCTCCCCCGCTTGCGGGGGAGGTGTCGACGAAGTCGACGGAGGGGGCGCAGCTTTGGAAGAGGCCCCCTCAGTCCGCTGCGCGGACGGCTCCCCCGCAGGCGGGGGAGCGGAAGTTTCCTTAGCTGGCGCCTTGCCGTTGGCCTTCGGCGCTTCGCTCTTCTTGCCGATGTCGGCGGCGCTCTCGCCCTCGCCGAGCAGGATGGCGATCTCGGCGTTGACCTTCACATTCTCGGTGCCGGCGGGAACGATGATCTTGCCGACGACGCCCTCGTCGACCGCCTCGACCTCCATCGTCGCCTTGTCGGTCTCGATCTCGGCGATGACGTCGCCGGACGACACCTTGTCGCCTTCCTTGACGTTCCACTTGGAAAGCGTGCCCTCCTCCATAGTTGGGGACAAAGCGGGCATCAGGATGGGCGTGGGCATGACGAGCGTTTCCGTTAGTGGGGGCCAAAATAGGAGGCGTTGAGACCGGCGTCGGTGAATCTGGTCGGCGTCCATTTCGCGGCGCGACGGGCGACGCGGGATGCGGCGTCTTCCGCGCCGTACTGCATCGGCGCTTCCTCGACGCCGAGAAAGTCCTTGATGCGCAGGCCGGCGACATTGAGCGTCGAGCGGATATTGTCCTTCTCGCCGGTGACGGCGGCGATATAGACGCCGCACTCGCGGCAGATCAGGAAGTCGGCGGTCTTCAGCGCGAAGCGATAGCGGCGCATGTCGCGCTCGGCGCCTTCGATGACGACGGCGCCGTCGGGATCGGAAATGTTGACGGCCCCGACCCGGCGGCAGAACTCGCACTGACAGGTGCGCACGCCGAGCGACTGCGGCGTCTTTTGCGATTCAAAAGACGCCTTCAGCCGCCCGCAATGGCATGAGCCCGTATAGATCATCTCACTGCCTGACGAACGCCTTGGCGACGATCTTCCACTGGCCGTTGACCTTGGCGAGGGTCAGCGCGTCGTAGAAGCGGTCCGTCGACCGGAACAGGACTGTCGCGATGCGCCCGTCGACGACGTGCATGTCGAGGATTTCGCCGTCGCGCGCGGGGGCGGCGGGGTTCGGCTCCTTCGACCAGTTGGCGAGGACTTCGTTCATGTCCTTCCACGACTTCACGACTTCCGAACCGTCGTCGTTCTTCATCACGCCGACCATGGTCGCATTGTCGGCGTCGAAGGCGCGGTTGAGGCGTTCGATAGAGCCTTCGCCCTGTCCGTGGAAATAGTCGAGCACGGCGGCCTCGATGGCGGCCTTGTCGGCGGCGTCATCCGCGAACGCAGCGGCGGGGACGAGCAGAAGCGCGGCGACGAAAGACAGAAACATTCTCATAGGTCGTTCTCCCTCAAGCGTTTCCTCGGTTCCCCGTCCAGTCGCATTCAATCCTGATCTTTATACATCACCGCTTTGACCGCCTTCACGATCTTGTCCGCGTTCGGAAGGCTCAGGGCTTCGAGCGCCGCCGCGTAAGGAAGCGGCGCATCCTCTTGCGTGACGCGCGCCGGCGGCGCGTCGAGCCAGTCGAAGGCGTGCTGCGTCACCTGCCAGCCGACCTCGGCGCCGACGCCGCATGGCGCCCAGCCCTCCTCTACGGTGACGACGCGGTTGGTTTTCTTCACGGAAGCGATGACCGTCTCGACATCCATCGGCCGCAGCGTGCGCAGGTCCACGACTTCCGCCGAGATTCCCTCTTCCTCGAGCTTAGCAGCCGCTTCGAGCGAGAATTTCACGCCGCGCGAATAGGACACGATGGTGACGTCGCTTCCCTCGCGCTGGATCTTCGCCTTGCCGATGGGCAGCACCCAGTCCTCGACGTCCGGCACGTCCATCGCATCGCCGTAGAGCAGCTCGTGCTCGAGGAAAACGACAGGGTTCGGATCGCGGATCGCCGCTTTCAGGAGTCCTTTCGCGTCCGCCGCCGTATAGGGCGAGATGACGATGAGGCCCGGCACGTTCGAATACCACGCCGCATAATCCTGACTGTGCTGCGCGGCGACGCGCGAAGCGGCGGCGTTGGGGCCGCGGAAGACGATGGGCGAGCCCATCTGTCCGCCGGACATGTAGCGCGTCTTCGCCGCCGAGTTGATGATGTGGTCGATCGCCTGCATGGCGAAGTTCCAAGTCATGAATTCGACGATCGGCTTCAGCCCGGCGAACGCCGCGCCGACCCCGAGCCCCGCGAAACCATATTCCGTGATCGGCGTATCGACGACGCGGCGGTCGCCGAACTCTTCGAGCAGGCCGCGCGACACTTTATAAGCGCCCTGATACTCGGCGACTTCCTCGCCCATCAGGAACACGTCCGGATCGCGTCGCATCTCTTCAGCCATGGCGTCGCGCAGCGCGTCGCGAACGGTGGTCTTCACCATCTGCACGCCCTCGGGAAGCTCCGGGTCCGAAGCGGCGACGACGGCGGGCGCCGCCTTCGGGGCGGGCGCTTCGTCTTTCCGGGGGGCCGGCTTCCCGGACGTTTCAGCCGCGGCGGGCGCTGAGGCTTCCGCCTTCGGAGCAGCGGCGGCGTCCTCGGCGCGCTCGCCGTCGCCGAGCAGGATGGCGATCGGGTCGTTGACCTTCACGTTCTCGGTTCCGGCCGGAACCAGGATCTTGCCGACGACGCCCTCATCGACCGCCTCGACCTCCATCGTCGCCTTGTCGGTCTCGATTTCGGCGATGACGTCTCCGGAGGAAACCTTGTCGCCCTCCTTGATATTCCACTTGGAAAGGGTCCCTTCCTCCATGGTCGGCGAAAGGGCGGGCATGAGTATGGGCGTTGGCATTGATTGCTCTGGATTTTCCGGTTTTCGCGGCTGCTTTCCTAGCCGCAAACCGACGGCCCGAACAAGCCTCGCCCGCTCACGCCCCGGCGATTGGCGCGCCGCCAGTCAACCGAACAGCCGCCCGGCTTCGCCCGGCCTGAGACGGATAAGGCGCGAATCCTTCACCGCCGCCTGCCGGTGATGCACGACCGCCTGATAGCCGGGATTCTTCACCATCTCGCCGAACGCCGCCGCGGAAGGGTATTCGGCGACGAAACACAGGTCCCAGCGCTCGTCCCCGGGTCCGATCAGAACATGCTGCGGCGCGCCCGACCAGACGATGCGCCCGCCCACTCCCTTGAAGAATTCCTCGCTCTCGCGGCCATAGGCGGCGTAGGCCTCGGCGCCGCTCGCCTTGCGGCCGTCCTCGTACTTCGCCTTCTTACGCAGGCGGATGAGGTTGAGCATCCACACCGGCCCGTCGTCCGGCAGCTTCATCATGGTCGAGAACTGCTCGCGGGTCGGGTCTATCGAGCCCTTCATACGGCCTGCCTGTCGGATTGCGCTGCGATCAAAAGACGAACCGAGCATCTAGCCCGGCGGCATCATCGCGTCGAGGGCGGCGCGCTCTTCCTCGGTGGCGACGTGAAAACCCATATATTCGAAACCGGGCGCGACGGTGCAGCCCACAAGAGTCCAGTCGCCGAGCGAGCGGGCCGCCTGCCACACGCCTTGCGGCACAGCCAGCTGCGGGCGCTCTCCCGCCGCGAGATCGGGGCCGAGTATGTGGCGGCGCGCTTCGCCTTTCGGCGCGGCGGTGCGCAGCGCTAGCGGCGCGCCGGCGTAATAGTGCCAGACCTCCACGGCGTCGACCGTGTGCCAGACCGACTCCTCGCCCTTCTTCAGGAGATAGTAGATCGCCGTCGACCGCGACCGGCCTTCCGAGGTCCGGGTGTCGCAAAAGGTCTCGGCGAACCAGCCGCCCTCGATGTGCGGCTCGAGGCCGAGCATGCGAATTATATCCTCTGCGCTCTCCATCGTTCGTCCGCGCCCCTATTCCGCCCTGTCGATCCCGGTCACCCGCGCGAGCATCCTGTCTGTGAGCGCCGATGGCAAAAGGTTTCTGAGCATCAGAGGCCCGACATATTTCGCCGGCGCGGTGTAACGCGAATGCGGCCGCGTCGCGGTGAGCGCATGATGGATCTTCTCCGCCACTTCCGCCGGCGCGGCGCCCGCCGGATGGCCTTTCGCGTGCCAGGCCTTGAAGGCGGCGACGGCCCGCGCATAGGGGCGGCCTTCCTGCATGTAAGGCTCGAACCCCTGCTGCTCCTGTTCGCCGAACGGCGTGTTGATGAAGCCGGGACGGATCAAGCTGACTTTCACTCCATGAAGCGCGAACTCGCGGCGCTGCGCGTCGCTGACCCCTTCGACGGCGTGTTTCGACGCCGCGTAAACGCCCATGAAAGGGGAGACGATTCGCCCCGCCACGGAACCGATATTGACGATCCGCCCGGCGCCGGCGGCGCGCATCTGCGGCATGACGGCGTTGGTCATGGCGACAAGGCCGAAGACATTGGTCTCGAATTCGCGCCGCCACTCCTCGAGCGGGACTTCCTCGACCGGACCGGTCACCGAAACGCCGGCGTTATTGACGAGGCCGTAGAGCGTCGCGCCGTCGTCCTTGATGCGCTCCAGCGCATCGCCGATCGACGCGGGATCGGTCACGTCGAGCGCCAGCGCCGTGATGCGGCCCTCGCCCAGCCCTTCAAGCGCCTTCAGCTTATCGACGCGCCGGGCGCCGGCGTAAACGCGGAAGCCGGCCCTGGCGAGGCGAATCGCCGCCGCTTCGCCGATGCCGCTCGACGCGCCGGTGATCAGCACGGGTTTATGCAAGCCGCCTCCACGCCTCGCCTTGCCGGAAGCCTAGCGCGCGTCGGCGGCGAACGCAAAGCGCGCGGCCTTTGGTCCGTACACGCCTTTTTCCGTCCGGACACGAATTATGGTTAATGACTTTTTAGCCGTTAACCATAACAATCTGTTGACGACGGTTGTGGAGATTATACACTGCTACTTGCGGTGGCGATGTCAGGGTAACTTGGGGACTTGATATGGCTATCGTGCGTAGCGTAACTGCTGCGGCATCCGCTGCGGCTATGTTGTTTTGGGGATGCGCGGAAGCATCCACATTCCACCTCACCAGCGGCAACGGGGTAAACAACGGAAACGGCACTTACAGCTTCTCTTCGGACGGGATCGGATTAACCGTCTCGGCGGGACTGTTCGCAGACGTTCCCAACGCCGTCATCTCTCCCGGCGCCAACAACGCCGCCGTCACGCAAAACGCTGTCGGTCTTGGCGTCACCAGCACGGGCGACAGTTCCGGCAATATTGACGGTCTCGGTCAGAACGACGCGCTGATCTTCGCGTTCGACCGAACGGTCAAGATTGAGGGGATCTGGTTCTCGGGATTCGACCTCGACGACGACGTGGACTTCTTCTTCGAATCCGGCGGCCAGCTCGTGCGTCACAGCACGGACTATCTGATCAGCCTTGCGGTCGATCTCGACGGCTTCATCGAAGCGTCGGTTCTGCTGGGGCTCTTCCCCAGCATCGATCCGAACCTCTTCATCGGCTCGATGTTCGGCTTCGGCGCCGATGACGACGGCGTCCTCGGGCTTCTGCAGGACTCCTTCCGGATCAAGGGCCTGAAGGTCAGCGACCTGTCCGGCCCGCCGGCCGAAGTGCCGATCCCGGCCGCATTCCCGCTCTTCCTTGCGGGCCTGGCGGGCTTCCGTTTCGCCATGCGCCGCGGCGGAAGTCCCATCGAGGCCTGAATTCTCGCGCGACGCCGCAGGCGGCTTGGGGGCCGCCTGCGCCCCTGTGCCCTCGCGCGAGGAGCCCTTGGCGACGGCCGCCCGCTTGTCGCCAAGGGTCTCGCTACAGGCGGCCGAACCGGACCCCGCCGCCTTCCGGCAGGACGACGAGCATCCGGTCCTTCGCAACCCTGATATTCCCTGGGCGGACTTTCGAAACGCCGCGCATGAAGATGCGCTCGGCGATGGCGTTATCGGGTCCCGGCGTCAGATGCGTCAGGACGAGCCAGTCGACTTCCGCCTCGTTCGCCGCCCGCGCCGCCTCTTCCGGCGTCGTGTGATAGGACGGAATATCGGCGAGGATCTGCGCCGTGTTTGCGGACCCGGCCGCAACCGCCGCTTTCCGCATTTTCGCGACCATGTGGTTCGCCTGCGCTTCGTGGATCAGCACGTCTGCGCCTTTCGACATCCGCACCAGCTCCTCCGAGTAGGCGGTGTCTCCGGAGACGACGAGGCTGCGCCCCTTGTAGTCGAAGCGGTAGCCGACGGCAGGAACCACCGGATCGTGCTTCACCGGAAAAGCCGTCACCTTGAGGCCGTCCGCGTCGTAAACGACGGATTCAACGCTCCCGTCATAAGGAACGGCTGTCATGCCCGAGGTCGCCGGGGGAGCGACGCCCTCTCCATGATGAGCCGTGCGGTGGAGGGCGTCGATGGCGAAGGCTTCGTTGTGGCCGTTCACGACTCGCTCGACGCCGGCCGGTCCGTAGACGGAAAGCTTCGCCGGCCGCCCCAGAACCCAAGAGGCGAGATTGGCCTCGGAGAGATCGCCGATATGGTCGGAATGAAAGTGCGTCAGAAACACGCCGCCGAGACGCCCGCCGGGTATCCCCGCCGCCGGAATGTTC
Organism: Pseudomonadota bacterium; assembly: GCA_036337175.1. Lineage (GTDB taxonomy): Bacteria > Pseudomonadota > Alphaproteobacteria > Caulobacterales > Parvularculaceae > Amphiplicatus. Next base: position 81,516 of record JAYZEQ010000004.1, on the reverse strand, counting down.
TCCCAGCTTCCAGAGCCGGAATCGACCAGAAAGAATTTGTCGCCGGCGAAAATCGCCGTGCAGGTCTGGGCGCGCGTCGCCGACGGCAGCGGAGAACCGGTGCCGCAAAAGAAAATTTTCACGCCGTCGCCGTCGAACAGCGCCGAGCGGTCGGCGCCGATCGTGCCGGCCAGGGCGCGGTCGAACAAAGCGTCCTCGACGGCTGGAAGCCGGATAGCGGCGAGAAGGAGAGCGGCGCCCGCCGCCAGGGCGAGGCCGATTGTAATCAGAAGACGCATGACGCCGTTTCCACCCCGTTCTGTTTATGGGTGTAGTTTTAGGCGCGCGCCGGCGCCTCGTCGACGGTCTCGACCAGTCGCGCGAAAGCTCCGTCCGAGAGCTGGAAACGCACCCAGCGGAAGCGGCTCGGCGGAATGATCAGGGCGGCCGTTTCTTTAGGGCCGGTGTAGCTCTCGACCGCCGGCGCGTTCGGCTCGAACCAGCCGAGCTCCGGCAGGCGCGCTTCGGCGGCGACGATTTCAGGACTCGCGCATCCCCATAGCGACGTTCCGACAAGCGCCGACGCGGGCACGCGCAACTGCGCCTCGCGACGCGGCGACAGGGCGAGCAGGCGGTGAGTGAGATCGCAGATGAGATGCACGGCGCGGTTCGACGCCTTTACGAGTCGCGCCAGTTCGAAATCGGCGGCGCTGTCGAGCCGCGCGCCCATCAGGCGGCGCAGCGCCTGCTCATGCCCGGCGCCCGGCGCAAGGCGCCCGCTCTCCCAGCGCGACACGACGCCCTGAGAGACGCCCAGCATCTCGGCGGCGGCGGCCTGCTTGATGCGCTTCAGCGTCCGCCAGACGCGCAAGGAACGGCCCAGAACGCGCGCATCGGCGCAGGCGATAGCGGGATCGGTCATATGGATGGTCCTTAATACAGGGCATAAAATATTCGCAGCATCGCGGGCCCGTCCATGCTTAAAACCGGCGCCGACGGCGCAACTTCGCCGTCCAGTCAGCGAGTCTCATATGTCTTCGTCCCGCACCCTCACCGCCATCGGCTTCGACGCCGACGATACGCTCTGGCAGCACGAGCATTTCTACCGTCTGACGGAGGAGCGTTTCGCCGCCCTGCTCGCCGACTACGCTGAAAGCGAAGGCCTGATCGCCCGCCTCGACCAGGCGGGCCGCCGCAATCTCGGCCGTTACGGTTTCGGCGTCAAAAGCTTCACGCTGTCGATGATCGAGACGGCGATCGAGGTGACCGAGGGGCGCGTGCCCGCCTCGGTGCTGCGCGACATTCTCGATGCGGGCCGCGACATGCACGCCCACCCCATCGAGCTTCTGCCGGGCGTCGAGGACACCCTCGCGCGCCTCGCCGAGACGCACCGGCTCATCCTTATCACCAAGGGCGACCTGTTCGACCAGGAACGCAAGCTCGCCCAGTCCGGCCTGGGAGAACTGTTCAGCGGCGTCGAGATCGTCAGCAACAAGAACGTCGCCACGTACAGAACCGCCTTCGCCCGCTACGGCGACGGGCCTGACCGCGCGATGATGGTCGGCAATTCGCTGAAATCGGACGTCATCCCCGCCATCGAGGCGGGAAGCTGGGGCGTCTATGTGCCCCACGCCCTCACCTGGTCGGTGGAGCACGCGGACGCGCCGGTCGCCGCGCCGAAATTTCGCGAGGTCGACGTCGTCTCCAAGGTCGCCGACCTGATCGACGAAATCGGCTAGCAAGAAAAAGCCGCGCTCGCGGGGAGCGCGGCTTGCAAGTTACAGCGCAGCTTATACGGCTTCGGGCTTTTTCCTGCGCGCGGCGAAGGAAAGGCCCGCAACGCCGGAAAGCAGCAGCAGGAACGACGCCGGAATCGGCACTTCGCCGGCGACGGCGCTGAGATTGATGTTGAAATCAGGCAGCGCGGCGCCGCTGTTGAGGAATGCATTGCCCGTGATCTTGAAAAAGATATCGGCGCTCGAAATGAACGAAACCACGAACGATTGCAGCGCGCTGCCGCCTTGCGTCGTTCCGTCCGGATTAGTCAGCAGGAACGAGCCGAGATCGACGCCGCCCTGCATGAAAGAGATGGTGAGGTTCGAAAATCCCGACGCCACGGCGCTCTGGCCGGGCAGGATTTCGTCGAACGCCACATCCGCGAACGCTTGCGCGCCGACAACCCCCGGATCGATGGAAAAGCTCCCTTCGGCTTCATACGAACCGGGCGCGACGTTCTGATCCTCGATGGCGATCGGATTCGACTCCGAAAGCCCGCCGTCGACGATGAAGCATGTTCCGGAAGTGCTGGACGTGCACGGCGCGGCGAATGCGGCGCCGGATGCGGAAAGGACGGCTAGGGCCGACGCTAACGCGACTGCTGGTCTCATACAGTGACTCCTCTTTACTGCGTACAAGGTGGTCCAAGCGCTGCAACAAGACGCGCGCCGCGCAGTTCCAAAATTTTTAGGAAAAGATTATCGATCAGCGCGCGGCGCGTTGCGCAGCGGGCTTGGGACCATGCCCATGATGCGCCGGCTCAAACGAGCCTTGAACGCTCCACCGCCGCCTTGACGAACGCCGCGAACAACGGGTGCGGCTGGAATGGACGCGATTTCAGTTCCGGATGATATTGAACGCCGACGAACCACGGATGATCCGGGATCTCCATGATCTCCGGAAGCGTGCCGTCAGGCGACACGCCCGAGAACACGACGCCCGCCTTTTCGAGACGGCCCGCCCACGCCATGTTCACTTCGTAACGATGGCGGTGCCGTTCCTCGATCTCGGTCGCGCCATAAGCTTCCGCGACGCGGCTGCCGGGTTTCAGCACGGCAGGATACGCGCCGAGCCGCATGGTGCCGCCGAGATCGCCGCCGGCGCTGCGCGTTTCGCGCTCATTGCCCCGCGTCCACTCGGTCATCAGGCCGACGATGGGAACGCCTCCCTCGCCGAATTCCGATGACGTCGCGTCATGCTCGCCGAGCAGGTTGCGCGCCGCCTCGATGACGGCCATCTGCATGCCGAAGCAGATGCCGAAATACGGGATCTGCTTCTCGCGCGCGAACTTGGCGGCCATGATCTTGCCTTCTGAACCGCGTTCGCCGAAGCCGCCCGGCACCAGAATCGCGTGCGCGTCTTCGAGCGCGGAAACGGCGTCCTCCTCGCGCTCGAACACGCTGGCGTCGACCCATTTGATGTCGGCGCGCACATTGTTGGCGATGCCGCCATGGGTGATCGCTTCGGTGAGCGATTTGTAGGCGTCCTTCAGCACCGTGTACTTGCCGACGATGGCGATCTTCACTTCGCCGTCCGGCCGGGTGACGCGATCGACGATCGTCTCCCAGCGCGACAGGTCCGGCGCCGGCGCGTCAACGATGCCGAAAGCGGCGAGAACTTCGGTGTCGAATTTCTCGGCGTGATAAGCGAGCGGCACTTCGTAGATGGTGCGCGCGTCGAGCGCCTGCACCACCGCCGACGGACGCACGTTGCAGAACAGCGCAATCTTTCTTTTCTCTGACTCGGGGATCGGCCGGTCGGCGCGCACCAGCAGGATGTCGGGCTGGATGCCGATGGAGCGCAGTTCCTTCACCGAGTGCTGCGTCGGCTTGGTCTTCAACTCGCCGGCCGACGGGATGAACGGCATCAGCGTCAGGTGCGCGAACACCGCCTGCCCGCGCGGCAGCTCGTTGTGAAGCTGGCGGATCGCCTCGAAGAAAGGCAATCCCTCGATGTCGCCGACCGTGCCGCCGATCTCGCAGAGAATAAAGTCGGCGTCGCCCGGATCGTGCAGGACGAATTCCTTGATGGCGTCGGTGACATGCGGGATCACCTGCACGGTGGCGCCGAGATAGTCGCCGCGCCGCTCGCGCTCGATGATGCCGGCGTAAATCTTTCCCGTCGTGACGCTGTCGTCCTTCGACGCCGATACCCCGGTGAAGCGCTCGTAATGGCCGAGATCGAGATCGGTCTCGGCGCCATCGTCGGTGACGAACACCTCGCCGTGCTGATACGGACTCATGGTCCCCGGATCGACGTTGAGGTACGGATCGAGTTTCCGTAGGCGGACTTTATAGCCGCGCGCCTGAAGCAGCGCCGCGAGCGACGCCGCCGCAATGCCCTTGCCGAGGGAGGAGACCACGCCGCCGGTGATGAATATGTACCGCGCCATGGAAGTTCGTCTTAACCCGCTTTCGCGCCGAAGCGAAAGGGGGACGGCCAGACTATTTTCGCGAATGTTTCGCGGTTAACCGAGCGGAGCCCTGTTCGGACGCAGGAATGCGACAATCAGCGCCGCGCCGGCGGCCGCGGCGACGCCGGCGGCGCCCGACATGGCGGTCAGCAGCGGGCTCGCGCCGCCGGCGACGAGCAGCGCGCCGATGGTCGCGACGGCGTTGATCGTTCCATGACAGATCGCGGCGGGAAACACCGAACCGGCGCGGTCGCGCAGCAATCCCATCAGCGGCGACAGGGCGATGCAGAACGCCGTCATCATCGCGATCCCCGCCCAGGGATGACCATCATAGGCCGCGCCGTAATTGTGTCCCGCAGCGATCAGCGGCGCGTGCCAAAGACCCCACGCAAGGCCGACGAACAGACTCGCGCGCCAGAAACCCCAGCCCCGCGCCTGCGACCACAGATAGCCGCGCCATCCCGCCTCCTCGCCGAACGCCGCAATGGCGTTGGGCAAGATCCCGGCGCCCATGGCGATCAGGACCAGCACGGGGAGCGGCGGAACCTTCGCGGTCATTTCCGGCGGCAAGGCGCGGCCCGACTCGCGGATCGAAGTCTCCAGTCCGGCCAGAAATGGTTGCGCCGAGGCGCCGGGCAGGTGCTGGGCGACCGCGACCGCCGCAAAAATCAGCGCCGGCGCGGCGAGCCACGCGACAAGCCACCACCCGTTGAGCCGGAAACGCGTCGCCAGCGCCGCCCCGACTGAGCCCCGGTCGAATATCGCCGCCGTGACCAGGGCGGCGCCCAGCGGGCCGAACATGTAGGCGGCCATCAGAGCCACCCACAGCGAGCGGTCGATCAGCGGCGAGACCCCGTACCAGAGGCCCCACGACAATCCGAACGCAAGAGTGATGAAAGCGGCGACGCGCATGGATGCGACCTAGGTTCGTTATTTTGGAAAATAACGAAATATATGCCGCCGTCAATCGCCCGGCGGCGAAACCCGCTACCGACGCCGGCCGTTAATTATGCAGTTCGGGCTGGGGTTCTTCGGCAGGAGGCGCGTCGCCTGCGTCCGTCGAAGGCTGTTCGGCCTCCGGCGCCGCCGTATCTTCCGTGGTCGCCGGGGCCGGCTCGTCCGAGGCTCCGGCCCCGAGCGTGCGAAGCAGATCGTCCGCCGTCGTCGCCGGCGGCGCGCCGGTCTCCGTCGTCGGCGACGCAGGCGCCGGGCGCGTCAGCTCCTCAATGAGCGAATCATTGGTCTCGCGGCCGCCGGCGAAAATCGCCAGCGTGATGGAAGTGACGAAAAACAGCGCCGCCAGCACGGAAGTGGTGCGGGTCAGGGCCGTCGCCGCGCCGCGCCCCGTCATGAAGCCGCCGCCTCCGCCGCCCATGCCCAGCGCGCCCCCCTCGGAACGCTGCAGCAGCACGACGCCGATCAGGGCGAGCACGATCAGGGTATGGATGGTGAGGATGACGGTGATCATGGGCTTTTTCGGTGGCGACAGGCGGGAGGTATGGTCCCGGCGCTGAAATGGGAAGGGGGGTGTCTAGGCCAAGGCGCAGGCCAAGACAAGACGCGGTTTCTAGACGGCTTTAATGATCGCGTGGAAATCCGCCGCTTTCAGGCAGGCGCCGCCGACCAGCGCCCCATCGACGTTATCGATCGCAAGAATCTCCGCAGCATTCGAGGGTTTCACCGAGCCGCCGTAAAGGATTCGAACCTGCGAGCCGACCCGATTGCGGATAAAGCCGTGCATGGCGGCGATCTCCGCCGTCGTCGGCGTGAGGCCGGTGCCGATCGCCCACACAGGCTCGTAGGCGACCACCATTTCCCCCGACCCCGGCAGCGAACCGTCAAGCTGCGTTCCGACAACCGCCTCCGCCTTCCCCGCCTCGCGCTCGGCGCGGGTTTCGCCGACGCAGATCAGCGGCGTCAGCCCCGCGCGGCGCGCGGCTCCGGCCTTGGCGTTCACAAGCGCATCGGTCTCGCCATGATCGGCGCGCCGCTCCGAATGACCGACAATGACGAACGCGGCGCCGGCGTCCTTCAGCATCTCGGCGCTGATGTCGCCCGTATGCGCGCCGCCGGCGTCCGGATGGCAATCCTGGCCTCCGGCGAAGACGCCCGAGCCGCCGAGGCGCGTCGCAGCGGCGGCGAGGATTGTCGCCGGCGGACAGACGAGCACGTCGGCGGCGGCGGGCGGTTTTCCGCCCAGCAGCCTGAGCAGTTCGTCGATCTCGCCGAGGGAAGCGGCGAGACCGTTCATTTTCCAGTTTCCGGCGATCAGCGGCTTCATTTCCTCCCCGCTCGGCTGTCTTGGCCGTCCCGCCTATTGAATGACCCGCCTAAAGTCCAGCGCCTCGCCTCTGATCGCGCCTTGTTCTCCAGGGACGGCGCGATTAGGTTCGCCCGCAAATCAACGAGGCCGCAAACCCGGCGAGGGCGGGCGGCGCAGCGGGACCGGGTAAATGCTCAAGCAGGTGCGCACCGCCCTTAAAGGCGTGATCGCGTGGTTCGTCATCGTCCTCCTCATACTTGCGTTCGCGCTGTGGGGCGTGCCGGAACTGCGCAATTTCACCCAGAATGCGCCTCTGCGCGTCGGCAAGGTCGGCTTTTCGCAGCAGACCATCGTCAACGAGTTCAACCGGCAGATCGCCGCGCGCCGCAATCAGAGCGAAGGCGGCTACACGCGCGAGCAGGCGATCGCCGACGGCCTTCCCGATCTCGTGGTGAATTCGCTCGCCACCCGCTCGGTGCTGGAACAGGAGGCCGCGAAGCTGGGCCTCGTGATGCCGCGCGCTCTGGTTCGCGATTACCTTCAGTCCGAGGACGGCTTCCGCAACCCGGCGACCGGCGAGGTCGACAGGTTCAGGCTTGAGAGCATCGCCCAGAGCAACGGCATGAGCGTTGCGCAGCTTGAAGCCACGCTGAAGGCCGATCTGCTGCGCAACCAGCTCATCCAGTCGGTGTCCTCCGGCGGCCCCGCGCCGAAAGCCTTCGTCGAGGCGATGCTGTTGCGCGACGTCGAGCTGCGTCGCGTCGCGTATCTCATCGTCACGGACGACCTCTCGGGCATTCCTGCCGAACCGACGCCGGACGCGCTCAAGGCCTATTACGACGCCAACCCCGCCCCCTTCACAGCGCCGGAATATCGCACTTTCACGCTGGTGACGCTCGACGAGCACGATTTCCGCGAGGGGCTCAGCGCGCCTGAAGAGGATCTGCGCAAACTCTACGAAGCCAACAGGGCGCGTTTGTATGAATCGCCGGAAAAGCGCACCCTCTACCAGATTACTTTCGACAGCGAAGCGCAGGCGCAAGCCGCCGCGGGGGCGCTGCGCGACGGCAAGCCGTTCGAAAATGTCGCCACCGAGCGCGGTCTGACGCTGGACGCCGTCACCTTCGCCGACGTTTCCGAAAGCGATCTTCTCGACCCCGCCGTGGCGAAGGTCGCCTTCGCTTCCGACCTGTCGATTGGCGCCGTCACCGATCCGGTTAAAAGCCTGTTCGGCTGGACGGTCGTGCAGCTCGCCGGGATCACGCCCGCCGAAACCAAGAGCTTCGAGGACGTCCGCGACGAACTTGAATCGCAGTTGCTCGAACAGGATACGCGCAAGCGCCTGTTCGAAGCCGTCGAGGAAATAGAGGAGGCGCGCGACACCGGCGCCGATCTCGCGGCGGCGGCGACGCAGGCCGGTTTTCCCGTCCAGAGGATCGGCCCGGTCGATTCGTTCAGCTTCGCGCCGGGCGGCGCGATCGTCGCCGATGTCCCCGGCGACGCGCTTAGGACCGCGTTCAGCATGGAGGAAGGCGACGAGTCGGAAGCGATCGAACTCGCCGAGGGCCACGGCTACTATTTCGTGCAGGTCAACGAAGTGACCCCGGCGGCCCTGCGCCCCTACGAGGACGTCGCCGACGAAGTGGCGAAGCGCTGGCGGGCCGATGAGCGCGATCAGCGCATTGCGGCGACGGTGCAAAGCATTCGCGACCAGATCGCCGCCGGCAAGACGCTCGAAGAAGCCGCGACCGCCTTCAACCGCACGCCGCTGGTCGTCACGCTCAGCCGCGACGTCGCCAACGAGACTTTTTCGAGAGCCATGGTCCGCGACGTGTTCCTCGCCGACAAGGGCGCTCTGGTGTCCGGCGCCGCCGGGTACGGCCAGGCGCAGATCGTCGCCGAAGTGCGCGAGATCGGATTTGCAAGAAACCGCGTCGGTCCGGGCGAAGAGATCGGCTACGCGCAATACATCGGCTATCAGCTCGATCAGGAACTGCTCGACGCTTATCTGACGACGCTGCGCGAAGAGTATGGGGTGCGCGCCGACAACGCCGTCGTCTCGCAGATATTCTCCGAGCAGCAATGAGCCTGTCGCCGGATTTTGCGCAGTTCGAAAAGGCTTACGCCGACGGCATTGCGCAAATCGTCTCGCGGCGCATCGTCAGCGATCTGGAAACGCCGGTTTCGGCCTACCTGAAACTCGCCGCGCGGCGCGACAACTCATTCCTGCTGGAATCCGTCGAAGGCGGCGATCAGCTCGGCCGCTATTCGATCATCGGCATGAAGCCGGACGTGATCTGGCGCGCCTCCGGCGACGTGGCGGAAATCAACGAGGATGCAGCCGCGGACGCAGCAAGCTTCCGCCGCGACGACGCGCCGCCGTTGCAAAGCCTCAAGCGGCTTCTCGACGCCTCGCGCATCGACATCCCCGCCGGCGCTCCGCCCATGGCGGCGGGCGTCTTCGGCTATTTCGGCTATGACATGGCGCGGCAGATGGAGCGCCTGCCGGCGATGCCGCCCAAGGCGATCGACGCGCCGGACGCGATGTTCATCCGCCCCACCGTCGTCGCGGTTTTCGACAATGTGAAACAGGAAATAATGCTGATCGCGCCCGTACGCCCTGAGTCCGGCGTTTCGGCGCGCGCCGCTTATTCGCGGGCCGGCGAGCGGCTCGCCGACGCCGTCAGCGACCTCTCCTCGCCGCTCATGCGCGCACCCTCGACGGCGACCCAGGCCGATCCCGGCGTCGCGGTCTCCTCTAATACGCCGGAGGCGGATTATCTGGCGATGGTGGCGCGCGCCAAGGAGTACATCGCCGCCGGCGATATTTTCCAGGTGGTGCTCAGCCAGCGCTTCTCGGCGCCGTTCGCCGAACCGCCGTTCGAACTCTACCGCGCGCTTCGCCGCACCAACCCCTCGCCGTTCCTGTTCTTTCTTAATTTCGAGGGGCTTTCGCTGGTCGGATCCAGTCCGGAAATTCTGGTCAGGGTGCGCAACGGCGAAGTGACGATCCGCCCCATCGCCGGCACGCGTCCGCGCGGCTCGACGCCGGAGGAAGACAAGGCGCTGGAGACGGAGCTGCTCGCCGATCCGAAAGAGCGCGCCGAACATCTGATGCTGCTCGATCTCGGCCGCAACGATGTGGGACGCGCCGCGACGATCGGTTCGGTGAAGGTCACCGACAGTTTCATCGTCGAGCGCTACAGCCATGTCATGCACATCGTCTCAAACGTCGTCGGCCGCCTGCGCGACGGCGTCGATCCGGTCGACGCGGTGGCCGCCGGCTTTCCGGCGGGCACAGTGACGGGCGCGCCGAAAATCCGCGCCATGGAAATCATCGACGAGCTGGAACGCGACGCGCGCGGACCTTATGGCGGCGCCATCGGCTACTTCTCGGCGGACGGCAATGTCGACACCTGCATCGCGTTGCGCACAGCCCTGGTGAAAGACGGCGTCATGCATGTGCAGGCCGGGGCCGGCGTCGTCGCCGACTCCGATCCTGCTTCGGAGCACCGCGAATGCGTCAACAAGGCGAAAGCGTTGTTCGCATCCGCAATAGCGGCCTGCTCGCGCGGCGACCAAAATTGACCCAGCGGCGGCGACCGGAAGTCGCCACTTTCAAGCTGAAATTAAAGCAATCCATCTCTGTTTTTAGCCTGCGAAGCATCCTCTGCTACGCGCACTGAATGCGTTTCCTAAATCCCGGTTTAACTCATAGACTTGGCGCCCTTGGGGGACTGCACAGTAGCGTGCCGATTAGTCGGTTTTCCCGGGTTTATGGAAGGCCGCCCGACGGGTTGCGTCGCATTGCGGCGGGCGTTCGCTCAATCACATCATCTCGGAGGATACGCATGAAAAAGTTGATGGTTGCCCTTATGGGCGCGACCATGATGTCTGCTGGCGCGAACGCAGCAGATATCAGCGCAATCGTCGCTGATGCGAATGCGCAGCTGCTCGCCGGCGGACACAATATCCAGATCGGCATGGTCGAATGGATGAATGACGGCGAGTCAGGCGCCTTGGGACAATCTCTCCTGTTCAAGGATGTCGGCAATAAGCAGCTCGGGTTTGATTTCGTCCCCGGCGACCCGCGTCGCGGAGGCCGGACGAACATTACGTACCGTACTGACGGCACCGAGCCGTCCGCCGACCCAGTTGATACGTTTGGAGCGATTGATGCAGCGATGCAGACTTGGGAAAACGTCAGCTGCTCGAATATTCCGATTACAGATCTCGGCGATACGCCAGCGGATATCGGGTATATTCAGTCGCTTATCCCCGGATTTGGCGGCAACCCAAACATCATCGAACCAAACATTAATGGCGCCGACATCAGTCACGCCGGCGTGCTTCCCGTCGGCTGGTTCAACGCGGCGTTCGGCGCAAATAGCATCCTTGGAGTCACCTTCACCATCATCTTCACGGATGCTTCGGGCAATCCCACCGATATTGACAACAACGGCACGGCGGACGCGGCGTACCGTGAGATTTATTACAATGACGGATTCCTCTGGGACAACGATCCCAACGATGGACCGGGCAACGGAAGGATTGATCTGGAGTCGGTGGTGCTTCACGAGGCTGGCCACGGGCTCAGCCAAGGGCATTTCGGCAACGCGGCCATCATCAATTCCAACGGCAAGATCCGGATCTCGCCGAACGCCGTCATGAATGCTGGCTACATCTACGCGAAACAGAGCTTGCAAGGCAGCGATAATGGCGGCCATTGCAGCAACTGGGCGAACTGGCCAACCAACTGAGCGACGGCGTCCGCGCCATTAAAACTCCCCCTTCGCGGGGGAGTTTTTTTGCACCGCCCGCACGCGGCCGCATTGGGCAGAATCAATCTTGAAGCTTCGCAACACGCGTGTGCGCCGACCAGCTGTCGCCGATGTCGATCAGCGCGCTGACCGGCTGAAGCTCGAAGCCGCGGCTCGGCGCGGAGGTGAGCCAGGGGCCGATCACCTTCAGCGTATCGGGCCGCGCATGGCAGATGGCGACCGCAAACCCCGTTTCGTTGGCGATGCGCTCGACCAGCGCGAGCTGGCGCATGACCGTCTCCCGCCCAGCTTCCGGATCGAGAAACACGTCGCGGGAAAACACCGTGGCGCCGACGGCGTGGCCGGCGGACGTGGCGACCGTTTCCCCCGTGGTGACGGAATCGAGAAAGAACAGCCCCTTGTCGGCGAGCACCGACAGCACGGTCTTCATCGACGCCTCGTCGGCCGTGAAGCGCGAGCCCATGTGATTGTTGACGCCGACATAGCCGTCGAAACGCCTCATGTTCCAGTCGAGCTCCGACAGCAGCTTCGAGCCGGTCATGTCGGCGCCGAGGCTGTGCGGGCCGGGATCGGCGGCGCCTTTCGGCTGCATCGGCAGATGCAGCATGATTTCATGTCCGGACGCCGCAGCGCGGTCGACAAGCGGCTGCAATCCGTCCGCATAGGGAAGAAACGACAGGGTGAGCGGACCGGGAAGCTTCATCACTTCCTCGAAGGCGGCCTTGTCGATGCCCATATCGTCGAAAACGATGATGATCTTCGGCCGCCCCGACGACGGCGCAGGCGGTTCGAACCGTTCCGGCGCGCCGCCGGTGATCATGCTTTCGACGATCCTGGAACGGGCCGCGAAAACATCGGCGCCCGGCGGCAGCGGCGTCTCGCGGAGCCGGATGGGCCCGGTGAAGCCGCGCGCCGCTTCCGCCGCGGCGCCGCGTCCGGCCATATAGGCGCCGCTCGCCCCGATGACGACGCCGGCGACCGCCATCACCAGCGACGCGAAGAAGCCGGCGTTGCCGATGCGCCGCCGCCGGGGCCGTCTCTTGCTGATCGGTCTCGAGCTCATTATCCAACCGTTGCGCCGCGCCCTCGCCCCCGTGCGGGGTCCGGCCGGCGGCGGGCGCCCCGCGCCATGCGCTGAATTTCAGTCAATCGCTCGATTCTCGCGAAAAGCGGTATCCACTTTTCCGCGTCGCGCTCTATGGTCACCCGTCCACGCTTTCATGATTCTGCGCCGATGATCCTGCTGATCGATAACTATGACAGTTTCACCTGGAACCTCGTGCACCTCATCGGCGCGCTGGGGTTCGAGGTCGATGTCGTGCGCAACGACGCGCTGACGGCGGCGGAGGCCGTGGCCCGCAAGCCTGAAGCGATCGTCCTCTCCCCGGGCCCCTGCACCCCGACCGAAGCCGGCGTCTGTCTCAGCCTTGTCGGGGCGGCGGTGGAGACCGGCACGCCCCTGTTCGGCGTCTGCCTCGGCCTGCAGTCCATCGCGCAAGGCCTGGGCGGCCGGGTGGTTCGCGCTTCGAAGCTGATGCACGGCAAGACCAGCCGCATCCTTCACGACGGAACCGGCCTCTTCGCCGGCCTGCCGAACGGCTTCACCGCGACGCGCTATCACTCGCTCATCGCCGAACCCGCGAGCTTGCCTAACTCGCTCGAAGCGGTCGCCCACGCCGACGACGACGGCGAGATCATGGCCCTCGCCCATGTCGCCGCGCCGGTCGCCGGAGTGCAGTTCCACCCGGAGAGCATCGCCTCGGAACACGGCGCCGAGCTGTTCCGAAACTTCCTCGGCTTCGCCAAAGGCAGGCGGGCGTGAGCGCTTTCCGGCCTTATCTCGCCAAGGCGGCGGGCGGTCAGATGCTGGCGCGCGAGGAAATGCGCGCGGCGATCGGTCTGTTGCTCGAAGGCGCGGCGAGCGATGTCGAAACCGCCGGGTTCCTGATGGCGCTGCGCGCCCGCGGCGAGACCGCCGAGGAAATCGCTGCGGCGGCCGAAGCGATGCGCGAACGCGCCCTGAAAGTGGAGGCGCCCGCCGACGCCATCGACACCTGCGGCACGGGCGGCGACGGCGCCGACACGTTCAACATCTCCACCGCCGTCGCGCTCGTCGCGGCGGGCGCGGGCGCGAGGGTGGCCAAGCACGGCAACAAATCGGCGAGTTCGAAATCCGGTTCGTCGGAAGTGCTGGAAGCGCTCGGCGTCAGGCTCGCGGCCGAGCCGGGGGTGATCGCCCGCGAGATCGCCGAGGCGGGCGTCGGTTTCATGTTCGCCGCCTATCATCATCGCGCCGTCGCCAATGTCGCCGGCGTCAGGAAGGCGCTCGGCGTCCGGACCCTGTTCAACGTTCTCGGACCACTCTCCAACCCCGCCGGAGCCAGACGGCAGGTGATGGGAGTCTTCTCGCAGGATCTGGTCGAGCCGATCGCCGGCGCCCTGCTGGCGCTCGGCGCGGAGCGCGCCTGGGTCGTCCATGGCGCCGACGGGCTCGACGAGCTGACGACGACCGGCCCGAGTTTCGTCGCGGAAGTCGCGGGCGGCGAAGTGAGAGCGTTCATCGTCAATCCGGCGGACGCCGGGCTTCCCGTCTCCACGAAGGAAGCGCTGAAGGGAGGCGGCCCCGGCGAGAACGCCGCCGCTATCCGCCGACTGCTCGACGGCGAGGCGTCGGCGTTTCGCGATATCGTCGTTCTGAACGCGGCGGCGGCGCTGATCGTGGCGGGGCTGGCGGCGGACCTTGGCGAAGGCGCCGTCCTTGCCGCCCGGTCCATCGACGGCGGGGCCGCCGCAAACGCCCTAGCCCGGCTTGTCGCCATTTCGAACGGACGCGCATGACCATTCTCGACGACATCGTCGCCTACAAGAAAGACGAGGTGCGCCTCGCCCGCGCCAACGCGCCGCTCTCGGCGCTCGAAACGCTGGCGCGCGAAGCCGGGCCGGCGCGGGGTTTCGAAGCGGCGCTGCGCCGCAAGGCGGAGACCGGGTTCGCGCTGATCGCCGAGATCAAGAAGGCGAGCCCCTCGAAAGGACTGATCCGGGCCGATTTCGACCCGCCCGCTCATGCCCGCGCCTACGAACAGGGCGGCGCGGCCTGCCTATCTGTCCTCACCGACGGGCCAAGTTTTCAGGGCTCGCCGGGCTATCTGCTCGCCGCTCGCGAAGCCTGCTCGCTCCCAATCCTCAGGAAAGACTTCATGATCGACCCTTATCAGGTCGCGGAAGCAAAGGCTTGGGGCGCAGATTGCATACTTCTCATTATGGCGTGCCTGGATGACGCCTTGGCCGCCGACCTTGAGGCTGCGGCTGAGGGCTACGGCCTCGACGTGCTGGTCGAGACCCATGACGAGGCCGAAGTCGAGCGGGCGCTGAAACTTTCCTCGCCGCTGATCGGCGTCAACAACCGCGACCTCAAGACCTTCAAGACCTCGCTCGACACCACCGCCCGCCTCTCCCGTCTGATCCCCCGCGACCGCCTGCTCGTCGCCGAAAGCGGCATCGACAGGCGCGGCGATCTCGAAATCCTCGCCGAGGCCGGGGCCAGGGCGTTTCTGGTCGGCGAGAGCCTGATGCGCCAGGCCGACATCGCCGCCGCCACGCGCGCACTGCTTGCGCCGCCCAGGATCGCCTGACCGCGACTGTTTTTCCACAGTCGGCAGTTGACGCCCTCAAGGAACAACCATAGAACGTTGTTGTTTTGTTCCGTCGTCGTTTCGGGCGCGCAAGGAAGCCAGTCGGCGAACCGGATCAATGGATTAGGGAGGCTCGCTCGGCGCCGCAGCGCTGCGGGCGGAAGGTGGAGACATGCTGACAAGCAAGCAGCGCGAACTGCTGATGTTCATTTCGAACCGCATCAAGGAGACCGGCGTGTCGCCCTCCTTCGACGAGATGAAGGAAGCGCTCGACCTCAAGTCGAAGTCCGGCATTCACCGGCTGATCACGGCGCTCGAAGAGCGCGGCTTCCTGCGCCGCCTGCCGCACCGGGCGCGCGCTCTCGAAGTGCTGCGCCTGCCCGACACCGCGAGCGCCCGCGGCGGCGCCGACCGGGCGTTTTCTCCGTCGGTCGTTCAGGGCCGCTTCGGCAAGCCGGGCCGCAAGCCGCTGCCGCGCCGCGAGACGCCGCTCGAAGACGCGGGCTCGATGGAGCTGTCGGTGCTCGGACGCATCGCCGCCGGCACACCGATCGAGGCGATCCAGCACGAGGTCGATCGCTTCGCCGCGCCGAAGGCGATGCTGCGCTCGGGCGAACATTACATTCTCGAGGTGCAGGGCGAGTCGATGATCGAGGCCGGCATCCATGACGGCGATATGGCGGTCATCCAGAGAACCGACAGCGCCGACAACGGCGAGATCGTCGTCGCGCTGGTCGACGGCGAAGAGGCGACGCTCAAGCGCATCCGCCGCAAGGGCGGCTCCATCGCCCTCGAAGCGGCGAACCCCGCTTTCGAAACCCGCATCTACGGCCCGGACCGGGTGACGGTTCAGGGACGGCTCGTGGGGTTGATGCGGCGGTACTAGCGCGCTGTCCGGGTCCACGGCCTTTCACCGCGAATCTCTGCGACTGTCCGGGTCCGGATTTTTCCGTTTCGGCTTATCCACACCGCGTGCGCGCCTCTGTCCCATATGGCGCGCCGGTCGACGAGCGTCGCGGCGCAGGAGGTCCGCTTTCTGTCGCTGACCGGAAAGAAGGCGACGACCAGCCGGGCGCGCGCGCAGTCCTCGGCGAGCGCCACCGGATCGTTGAGCAGCGACACGCCGATCCCTTTAATCTCGATCACGCACCCCCCGGCGTCGCAATGTCCGGACCGCTCCATCGGGACCGGCTTGGCGCGATAGGGGTCGAGGCCGACATGCTCCATCCACACCCGCGCCGAGAACTTGTTGCGGCGGAGATTGAACATTGCGAAGGAACGTTCATCAGGCTCGCGCAGGTAGACCCCGGCGTTGTCGCCGCGTCCTGAGACGAGAAGATCGGGCGGCGGCGACGAAACGATCATCAGGGCGGCGACAGGAAGCGCGGCCAGCCCCGCGAGGCGCCACGGCGCCGATTGCAGGCAAAGCCACAACCCGCCGAGCGTGATGATCCCGAGCGCCGCCGGCGGCCATTGCGCGACGGCGACGACGGCGCCGGGGAGATCGGCGACCGTGCGGCCGAGCGACAGAAAAACGTCGACCCCGGCGGCGGAGGCCTTCCACGCCCAAGCGTCGAGACCGAACGGCATGAGCGCGAGGCCGACGATCGCCGCCGGCATCACCCAGAACGCCATCACCGGGATCGATACGATGTTCGCCATCAGGCCGAGATTGGCTGACTGGTTGAAGTGATATGCGCCATAGGGGGCCGTCGCGACGGCCGAGATCGTATCGGTGACTGCGATGCCGACAATGTATCGCCTGACGCGATCGACAAGCGCAAAGCTGCGGTTCGGATCGGCGCGTTTCGAGGCCCATTCGTACGCCGCGATCAACGCCGTCACCGCCGCGAACGACATCTGGAAGCCGGGATGCATGACCGCCTCAGGCGTCATCAGAAGGATGGCCGTCGCGGCGATGGCGACGTTTCTGAGCGACAGCGCCTGACGGTCGAACAGGATGGCGATGAAGACGATGGCCGCCATGATGAAGGCGCGCCGCGCCGACCATCCGCCTCCGGACAATAGCAGGTACAGGAACCCGGCCAGCAGGCCCGCCACCGCCGCCCATTTCTTGATGGGATATCTCAGCGCGACCGGCTCGACGGCGGCCAGCGACAGCCGCACGGCGAAGAAGATGAGACCGGTGGCGAGCCCCATGTGCAACCCGGAAATCGCCAGAAGATGCGCGAGCCCCGAATCCTGCAGGACGCGTTCGGCCTCCAGCGGGATCGCCTCCCGTTTCCCGGTGACGACGGCGGCGACGATCGCTCCCGAAGCGCCCGGCGCCGCCGCCGTGATGCGCCGCGCGATCGCAAGACGGGCGCGCTCGATGCGGATCTGAAGCGCGCCGATAAATCCTCGTTCGCCGGCATCGAGCTTTTCCGGAGCGCTCAGTGCGTAGCCGACGGCGCCGATGCCCTGAAAGTAGAGCTGCCGCCCGACGTCGAAAGCGCCCGGCGCTTCCGGCGCCGGGGGCGGCGATAGCCCGGCGCGAAGGGAGATGACATCTCCCGGCAGCACGTCGAAGTCGGCGCCGCGCCAGCTGATGCGCGCCCGTCTCGGCAGCGCCGCGCTGTCGACGCCTTCAATCGTTGCGACCTCGACGATCAGCCGGCGCAGCTTCGGCGCCTCCTCGATGGAGACGAGGCGCCCGGAAATCTCACGGGGAGGCAACTCGCCCGCGAGTCTCGGCGCATCGACCGATGCGGCCCGCAGATCCGCGGCGGCGAAGCCGGCGGCGACGAGAAACAGCGCGGCGAAGATCGCCCGGAAGCGGCCGCCGGCCCAGAAGCCGGCCGCCGCCAACGCAAGCCCCGCCATCGACAGAAGAAACGGCGGCTCGCTTTTCAGGCTGAAATAGAGGACGGAGCCCGCCCCGAGCGCGACCGGCGTCCACAACGCCAGCCGGCCAGTCTCGGCGTCCGCCCATGCGGCGAGACGGGATTTCAATACGCTCGCGAAACGAGCAGGCTGCGGTGCAAACGCCCCTGCGCGCGCCCCGGCTTCCGTCGCCATAGCCGCCTTTCGCCGCAAAACGCCGTCGCCGCATTGACCCGATGCGATTTTCCGGCGAAGCGCTCCCGAACTCGTGCTAAACGCGACGCGCACGCCCCGACCCTCAGCAAACAAGAAAGCGCAAAGCCTCGCAACCATGGTTTCGTCCGCCGGCAATAATGTCGTCACCCGTTTCGCGCCGTCGCCGACCGGCTACCTTCATATCGGCGGAGCGCGCACGGCGCTGTTTTCGTGGCTCTACGCGCGCGGCCGCGGCGGAAAATTCCTGTTGCGGATCGAGGACACCGACCGCGCCAGGCACAACGAGGCTGCGGTCGAGGCGATCGTCGACGGTCTCTCCTGGCTCGGCCTCGACTGGGACGGCGCGCCGGTGTCGCAATTTTCGCGGCAGCCGAGGCACGCCGAGATCGCTCAGGAACTTCTCGCGCGCGGCGCGGCCTATCGCTGCTACATGACCCCGCAAGAGACGGAAGCGGCGCGTGAAAAAGCCCGCGAAATGAAAGTGCGGTTCGAAAGCCCGTGGCGCGACGCCGATCCCGCGACGGCCCCGAAGGACAAGGCCTTCGCGGTTCGCTTTCGCGCGCCGCAGCAGGGACAAACCGTCGTTCGCGACGCGGTGCAGGGCGAGGTGACGTTTCCGAACGACGCTCTCGACGATCTTATCATTCTAAGGAGCGACGGCGCTCCCACCTACAACCTCGCCGTCGTCGTCGACGATCACGACATGGGCGTCACGCATGTCATTCGCGGCGACGACCATCTCAACAATGCGGCGCGACAGACGCAGATCTACGAGGCGATGGGCTGGCCCGTTCCGGTTTTCGCGCATGTGCCGCTGATCCACGGACAGGATGGCGCGAAGCTTTCGAAACGTCACGGCGCGCTCGGCGTCGAGGCGTATCGCGACGACGGCTTTCTGCCGGAAGGGCTCGCCAACTATCTTCTGCGCCTCGGCTGGTCGCATGGCGACGAGGAAATCATTCCGCGCGAACGCGCGCTCGAAATTTTCGACGTCACCGGCATCAACAAGGCGCCGGCCCGGCTCGACCTTGAAAAGCTGCGCCACGTCAACGCGCACTACATTGGCCGTCTTTCAGACGATGAGTTCGTGTCACGCTCCTCGCCCTTCATTGAGGCGACAGGCCGCGCGCTCGACGGCGCGACGCAGGAGAAGCTGCGGCGGGCGGCGCCGTTTCTCAAAAGCCGCTGCGCGACGCTTAAAGAGGCGCCGGACGCCGCCGCCTTCCTTCTTGCGACGCGTCCCCTGCCGGTGACCGGAAAAGCCGCCAAGCCGCTCGAAAAGGAAGGCGCGCGCGCGCATGTCAAAAATGTCGCGGATATGCTCGCCGCGAGCGCAGACTGGTCGGACGCCGCGGCGCTGGACGGCGCCCTGAAATCCTACGCCGAAGGGCGAAATATTGGTTTTGGCGAAATCGGCCCCGCGATTCGCGCCGCGCTGACCGGCGGTCTGCCATCGCCCTCGCTGGGGGAAGTTCTTTACTCTTTGGGGCCAGAAGAATCGCTGAAAAGGCTCGCCGATCAAGCAATTGAGAGGGGCTGAGCTTAGGGCTGGAAACGCCCGCGCAACTGAATATGATCGCGCCGCAACATAAGATGATGCGCCGCACAAAGGAGCCGTTCGATGGAAAGCAAGATGAAAGAAGCCGGCAAGCTGACGGTGACCCTCGACGGCAAGTCCACTGACCTCAAAATGTACGAGGGCTCCCACGGCCCCCGGGTGGTCGACATCCGGGATTTCTACAAGGCGACGGGCGCCTTCACCTTCGATCCCGGCTTCACCTCGACTGCGAGCTGCGAGTCGCAAATCACCTTCATCGACGGCGACGAAGGCGTGCTGCTGTATCGCGGATACCCGATCGACGAGCTGGCGGAGAATTCTGACTTCCTTGAAGTCGCCTACCTGCTCCTGCACGGCGAGCTTCCCTCGCGCCAGCAGCAGGACCAGTTCACCCATTCGATCACCATGCACACGATGGTGCATGAGCAGCTGAAGAATTTCTACAACGGCTTCCGCCGCGACGCACATCCGATGGCGATCATGGTCGGCGTCGTCGGCGCCCTGTCCGCTTTCTATCACGACTCGACCGACATCACCGACAAGAAGCAGCGCGTCATCGCCAGCCACCGCATGATCGCCAAGATGCCGACCATCGCGGCCATGGCCTATAAATATTCGATCGGCCAGGCGTTCGTGTTCCCTCGCAACGATCTCTCCTACACCGCCAACTTCATGCGCATGTGCTTTGCGGTGCAGGCGGAGGAATATGAGTGCAATCCGGTCCTGTGCGACGCGCTCGACAAGATTTTCATCCTGCACATGGATCATGAGCAGAACGCCTCGACCTCGACCGTGCGTCTCGCCGGCTCGTCGGGCGCCAATCCGTTCGCCTGCATCGCCGCCGGCATCGCTTCCCTGTGGGGCCCTGCGCATGGCGGCGCCAACGAGGCGGCGTTGAACATGCTCGAGGAAATCGGCACGCCGGAGCGCATTCCCGAGTTCATCGCCCGCGCCAAGGACAAGAACGATCCGTTCCGCCTGATGGGTTTCGGCCATCGCGTCTACAAGAGCTACGACCCGCGCGCCAAAGTCATGCAGAAGGCCTGCCATGAAGTGCTGAAAGCGCTCGGCATCAAGGACGATCCGCTGCTCGACACGGCGATCGAACTCGAACGCATCGCTCTTTCCGACGAGTATTTCATCGAGAAGAAGCTTTACCCGAACATCGACTTCTATTCGGGCATCACCCTGAAGGCGCTCGGCTTCCCGACGACGATGTTCACGGTGCTGTTCGCCCTCGCCCGCACCGTCGGCTGGATCGCCCAGTGGCAGGAGATGATCGAGGACGACAGCCAGAAGATCGGCCGCCCGCGCCAGATCTACACCGGCGCGCGCAACCGCAGCTATATTCCCATCAGCCAGCGCTAGACGAGTTCGGGATAATACCGCTTCATCATCCGGTCGCGGTAGCGCTTGAGGTTGGGCAGCCTTTCGGCGGCGTCCCTCAATCCTGAATCGAACAGCGGACAGAGAACCCCGGCTGTCATGGCGAACGCCGTGGCGTCGGTGCCGCACGGCCTGTCGCCGAACAGATAGGGGCCGTCGCCGAGAAGCTCCGACAGCGCGTCGAGCGACTCGCAGCCGAGACTGGCGACTTCTTCCGGCGAATGACGCCCGATGCCGTGGGCGCGCGTCTTTTCGACGGCGCTCTCCCGCGCCTGCTTGACGGCTTCCTCCGGCGCGCCTTTGAAGAATGCGGCCGGCCCGGCCCAGAAGTTTTCGTAATCGGCCCACCGGAAATACAGCATCGCCCAGTAAAGGTGATCTTCCAGCATCCGTTCGAGCGCCCAAGCGGCGGCGCGCTTCGAGGGACTGAGCCCCTCATCGAAGTCGAAATCGTACTTCTTCTCGATATGCCGCCGGATGAAGGTCGAGTCCGCGACGAGTTCGCCGTTATCCTCGATGAAGGGGATTTTGCCTTTCGGGGCGCGGGCCCGGCCGTCGAACCTCGCCGTGTAGGCGAGCCCCGCCATTTTCAGCTGCGTCTCGGTCTTGGTCACGAATGGGCTTGGATCGGGCAGACCCCACATAGGTCCCGCCCCATAAAGGGTTATCATCGGTTTCTCTCTCCGCGTTGTTCGTTTGGCTGTCCGCTTGTGATATCGCCTTGCTCCTGCCAACGTGCTGTCAGGAACAAAACGGGATCGGGAATTTCCGGTGCGGCGGACAGAAAGACTGTTTCAGATCATCCAGATTCTGCGGCGGACCCGGCGGCCGGTAACGGCGACGGAGATCGCCGCCGAGCTCGAAACCTCGGTCAGGACCGTTTACCGCGATATCGCTGAGCTGACGGCGCAGCGGGTGCCGGTGCGGGGCGAAGCCGGGATCGGCTACATCCTCGACGCCGGTTTCGACATGCCGCCCTTGATGCTGACGCCCGACGAGATCGAGGCGGCGATGCTTGGCGCGCAGTGGGTGGCCGGTCAGGGAGATGAAACGCTCGCGCGCGCCGCTCAGGATTTCGTCGCCAAGGTCATCGCCATCACTCCCGAACGTCTCCGTCCCTTCCTGCTCGAACCCGCAGGCTCGCCGGCGACCGGCTGCCGCCAGCGCCCGCTCGACGCCATCGACATGGGCGCGCTCCGCGCCGCCATCCACGCGCAGGGAAAAGTCCGGCTGCGTTACCGGGCAGAAGACGCCGCCGAAACCGAGCGCATCGTGTGGCCGGTCGCCATCGGCTATTTCGAGACGGTGCGGATCATCGCCGCCTGGTGCGAGCTTCGCGGCGACTTCCGGCATTTCCGCACAGACCGGGTGATCTCCGCGGACTTTCTGCCTGAACGCTATCCGGGAAGGCGGTCGGCGCTGCGCCGGCAATGGTCGCATTCGAAAATGATGCAGCGCCAGGCCGCGGAATAGGCGCGGCGCCGCTGACGCGTCTCCTCACCCGGCCTTGTCGTAATGGAAGACTTTCGAGACGATGCGCCACTCGCCGTTTTCGCGGACGAGCGTGAGAATATCCGTAAAGAAGCGTTCGCCGATAGCGCAATTGACGCGCGCGACGGCGGCGGCGGGACCGGCGAATTCTATCGAGACGATCCTGTCGCGGCGCGCCTCGTTCCGGCTCGCCGGCGACTCGCGTTTTGCAACGATGGGCAGATACTCGTTCATCGTGCGATAGATGAAATCGCCATCCACAGCGCAAACATAATTCGCTTGCGGATGAAATATCGCCGCCAGCGCCGGCGCGTCGCTCGCATAAAGCCCGTCGAAATATCGAGACAATAGAGACTCGACGGCGGCGAAGTCGCCGGGTCGGACGGTTTGATTCATGGCCGCAATCCTTTCGTCGACGCGCCGCCGCTTCCACGGTCGCCCGAGCAGCGGCGGCGGTTCGAAGAGCTCAGGCGGCTATGCCTTCGGCGCGCATCGCTTCCATGGCGGCCGGGCGAGCACCGACGGTTCTGACCAGCGCGGCGACACGCGGCCATTTGGCGAGATCGACGCCGACATGCCTGCCCCAGCTCGCCACGACAAACAGATATGCGTCGGCGATGGTGAAGGCGTCGCCCGTCAGGAACGGTCCGTTGTTCGAAAGCGCCGATTCCATGATGTCGAGCTTCGATGCGATTTTTGCGTCGATTTCCGCGCGCTCGTCGGCTGTGAACTGCTTGCCCGAAAACAGCGGCGTGAACGCCTTGTGCAGCTCCGAACCGACGAAGTTCAGATGGGAGTTGACGCGCGCCCGCTCGCGCGTTCCCGGTTTCGGCGCGAGGTTCGCAGCCGGGTTCTGGTCTGCGATGAATTGCAGGATCGCCGGCCCTTCAGTCAGCACTTCGCCGTCATTGAATTTGAGCGCCGGAACGTATCCCTTGGGATTGATCGCCCGATAATCGTCTCCGCTCGCCGTCCGCTTCGCTTTGGTGTCGACTTTTTCGATTTCGAAGGACGCGCCCGCTTCGCGAAGCGCGATGTGAGACGCGAGCGAACAGGCGCCGGGGCTGTAATAAAGCTTCATGGATTTGCTCCGTTGAAAGAGTGAATTGACGGGGCGGAGGTTAAGCGCGAGGCAGTTTCTCTTGTAAACCACGTTTCCTTGAGCTACCTCACTTTCCGGTTTCCGCGAAGTAACTCAAAAGCCCGTGATGCCGCTGAAGATCCGCAAGAACAAAAGCCCGCCGCCGCCGCTTTGCCCCCTCACCGAGTGCATGCAGCTGATTTCGGGCGTCTGGGCGGCGAATGTCGTGTGGTACCTGCGCGGCGGGCCGCGCCGGTTCAGCGAACTGAGGATCGACATCCCCCGCGCCTCGGCGAAAGTGCTCACCGCCCGTCTGCGCGAACTGGAAGACAAAGGCGTCATCCGCCGCACCGTGAAAGCGACTTCTCCGCCGTCGGTCGAGTATGAACTCACCGATCTCGGCGCGGAACTGATGCCGGCGATCGACGCCATCGCCGCCGTCGGCATGAAGCTCAAAACCAAAGAGCTTCAACGCAAGGCGGGCTGACGCGGCGGCGGCGGACGACGCGCTCACGCAGCAAGGGGACGGCTCTCGTAAACCCGCAGCGCCTCTTCCATCCGATGCCGCGGCTGAAGGCCCTCAAACGTCTGCACGACTACGCCATCTCTGAAAATCAGCACAGTCGGCAGACTCTTGACCGACATGAGCTTGCAGACGCCGAGATTCGCCGTGACGTTGATATAGCCGTATCGGGCGAGATCGGGATATTCCAGCCACAGAAAGGCGAACTCTCGCGCCTGATCCATGGTCAGCTGCCCTCTCGCAGCGCCGAACAGAATGGCGGCGACGCCCCGTCGCGCTGCGAATTCGCCTACAGTGAACTGATCCAATCTGAACATCTTATTTCCCCTGTTCGGTCCTTTTTCCATTTGCTTGCGCCGCGGCCTTCGCGGCTGCGCGGTCGATGAATTTGGCGCGGTCTATGACGGCGCGTTCGTGGAATCCTTCGCCGACGAGATCGCTGTCGTCGCGGCACGTAACCCTGAAGCGCAGTTTTCTTCCCTGCACCTCGATCAGTTCGACATGCGCTGTCACGGTCATTCCGGCAGGAGTCGCCGCCGCATGGCTGACGTCGACATGCGTGCCCACCGTCTGCCGGCCTTCGCCAAGATACGGGCGAAGCGCTTCTATGCAGGTCGACTCGATGAACCCGATCAAGAACGCCGTGGCGAACACCGGCGGCATGTCGCGAAACCCGGCGAACGCCGGCGACACGGCGGGAACGGTGAGCGACTCAACGACCGTGATAGTCCGGGTGAGCGATATGCCCGGAAGAAGCGGTTGCGTCATGGCCATCTCTCCAGTTGCTCAGTGCCCGGCCTGTGTCATATCGACGGCGCGCGCGGGCTTTGGCGCCAGCCAGATCACGAAAGCCGCGAAGGCGAACGAAAAAGTAATGAGCATCATCACCTGATTGGTGGCGATGGTGACGCTCTGGCTGTCGACAAGCTGGTTCAGCGACGCCAGCGCCTGATCGTGAGACATGCCGGAGCCTGTCAGCGTGCGCATCGCTTCTCCCTCGCGGTCGGCGAGGCCGGCGAGCTCCGCGTGAGCGTAATTGGTCTTATCCTCCCAGACGGTCGTGACGACGGAGGTTCCGACGGCGCCGGACAGGGTGCGCAGGAAGTTCTGCAGCCCCGCCGCCGACGCCGTTTCGTGAGGCTCGACGCTGCCGAGCGACAAAGCCGTCAGCGGCACGAAGAAGAACGGCATGCCGAGCCCCATCAGCATCAGCGGGGTGGCGATCTGCCAGTAGGTGACGTCGTTGGTGACCGAAGTGCGAAGCAATGTCACGAAAGCGAGCCAGGACAGGCCGATAAAAATAAGCCGGCGGGGATCGACTTTCGCCAGCCGCGCCCCGGCGATCGGCGCGGCGACGACGGCGAGCACGCCGCTCCACGCCGTCGTCAGGCCCGCCCATGTCGAGGTGTAGCCCATATAGCTCTGAAGCCAGAGCGGCGTCAGGACATTGGCGGCGAACATGGCGCCGAATGCAAGACTAAGGGTCACGACGCTCGCGGCGAATCCTCTGTGACGAAAGACGCGCAAATCGACGATCGGATGACGCTCGGTCAGCTCCCAGATCACGAAGATTGCAAAGCCGATGACGGCGACGACGGCCAGCGCGCGGATCTCGACCGACTCGAACCAGTTATGCTCTTTGCCGAGATCAAGCATGAGCTGTAGCGCCGAAACGAAAACGATCAGCAGAACAAGCCCTACAGTATCTATCGGCGCGCGGCGCGGCGCTTCCTCGTAGCGTTTCAAAAGCTTGAAGGCGAGCGGGCTGCAGATCATCGCCAGCGGCACGTTGATGAAGAAGATCAGCGACCAGGAATAATTCTCGCAGAGCCAGCCGCCGAGGATCGGGCCGAGAACCGGCGCGACCAGCGTCGTCATCGCCCAGATCGCCATAGCGGCGTTGGCCTTGTCTTTCGGAAAGATGCGCAACAGCAGCATCTGCGACAGCGGCACCAGAAGACCGCCGGAAAATCCCTGCATGATGCGGCCGAAAACCAGCATGCCGAGTGAATTGGAAACGCCGCACAGGGCCGAAAATACGCCGAACAGGACCATCGCGCTGGTGAACACGCGGATCGGCCCGAGCCGGCCGGCGAGCCATCCGGTCAGCGGCACGACGATCGCTTCCGCCACCGAATAGGAAGTGATGATCCACGTGCCCTGCGTGCTGCTGATGCCGAGGCTTCCGGCGATGTTGGGCACGGAAACGTTGGCGATGGTCATGTCGAGCACGGCGATGAAGTTCGCGCTCGCGAGCAGGATGGCGGCGACGACGAGCATGCCGCCCTTCAACGGCGCGTCGCCGCCTTCTTGCGCCTGGTGTGTAGCGGTCATGGCCCGCTCCTCAGATCGCCGTTTTGCGGACGTCGATTTTGGCCTCCATGGAGAGGCCGACGCGCAACGGATGTTCAGCGAGTTCCTCTGCGTCGAGACTGACGCGCACCGGCACGCGCTGGACGACCTTGATCCAGTTGCCGGTCGCGTTCTGGGCCGGAATGATGGCGAAGGCCGACCCTGTGCCGCCGCCGAGACCGGCGACGCGGCCGTGGTACACCACCTTCTCTCCGTAGAGATCGGAAGTGAGATGCACCGGCTGGCCGATGGCGACGCGGCCGAGCTGGCCTTCTTTGAAGTTGGCGTCGACATAGGCTTCCGCCAGCGGCGCGACGATCATCAGCGGCTTGCCGGGATCGATGCGTTCGCCCACCTGCACGCTTTTCTGCACGACGACGCCGTCGATGGGCGCGCGGATAACCGTGCGCGCCAGCGCCAGCTTGGCGCTGTCCCAGGCGGCGAGCGCAGAGACGGTTTCGGGATGGTCCTCGACGGTCGCGTCGCGCGTCAGGGCGCGTTGCGCTTCGAGGTTCTGCTGGGCGGCGGCGAGATGGGCGCGCGCCGCCTCCTCGGCCGCCTTGGTCGCCGTCAGTTCTTCCGCAGACACGGCGCCGGTGGCGGCGAGTTTCTGACGGCGGGCGTAGTCGAGGCTCGCCCGGTCGAGATCCGTCTGGCGGGCGCTGACTTCGGCTTCAGCCGAGGCTTCCTGCGCGTAGTACTGGCTGACGCGCTGCACGGCGCGATGGTAATCCGCTTCAGCGCGTTTTTCCGCAAGCGTGGCGTCGGCGGGGTCTATGACGGCAAGGATATCGCCGCGGCGCACCGATTGCGTGTCCTCGACGCGCACCTCAAGAATCTGACCCGAAACCTGCGCGTCGATCTGCGCCGTCGCCGCGCCGACATAGGCGTTGTCGGTCGTCACGTAGTGCGACCCGACCAGAAGCCAGTGCGCGCCGGCGACGAGCGCGATCTTGGCGATGATCGCGCCGAGGCCGATCAACATCAGCTTTTGTTTGTTTCGCGGTTTGCGTTTAGCGTTGGCAGAGCCGTGCGTCAGAGGTTCGGCTGTCGCTTCCGCGACGGACGGGAATATTTTGTGATCGTCAGGCATGGCTGTCTCCGTTGATTGTCTGGTTATGAAGCTGTGAATCCCCCGCCGAGCGCGCGCACGAGGACGATGTCGAGCGCGAGCCCGCGGGTCTCTAGATCGGCCACGGCCCGCCGCTGCGCGACGAAACCGTTTTCGATGTTGAGGGCGTCGATGTAGCTGGAAAGGCCGCCTTCATAGCGGTGGCGGGCGACTCGATAGGCCGCTTCCGCCGACGTCAGAGCCTTGCGCGCCTCGGAAAGCTCAGCGTCGAGCGCGCGCCGGTCCGAAATCGCGTCGGCGACTTCGCGCAAGGCGGTGACCAGCGTATTTTCGTAGAGCGCGACGGCTTCGTCATAGCTGGCGCGCGCGCCGCGATAGGCGCCTTCGAGGCGGCCGCCCGAAAAGATCGGCAACGTCACCGCCGGACCGACCTGCGCAAGGGCGAGCGGCCCTCCCGCCAGACTGTCGAGGCTGATCGTCTGTATGCCGCCCATCGCCATAAGATCGACATTCGGGTAAAAGTCGGCGCGCGCGACGCGGATGCGTTGCGCCGCCGCCTCGGCGCGAAGCCGGGCGGCCGTCAGATCCGGGCGCCGGCCGACCAGATCGACGGCGACGGATGCAGGCAAGCCTGAAGAAGCGACAGCCGGCGTTGACGGTTCGTCGATCTCCAGCCCGCGGTCCGGTCCCTTGCCGAGCAAGGCGGCGATGGCGTTGCGGCTGCGGGCGATGGTTCCGTCCATGGCGGCGAGATCGGCGCGCGCGCGCGCGAGTTCGGAATCCGCCTGATGGCCCGCGCCCTGGTTTTCGAGACCGCTGCGTTCGCGCTGATGAACCAGCGCCGCGCTGTCTGCGCGCAACCTCGCCGTCTCGCGCAGCGCGTCGCGGTTGGCGCAATAGCGCAGCAAGTCCGCATAGGCGAGAGCGACGGCTGTCGACAGTTGCAACCTCGCAGACGCGGCTTCGGCTTCGGCCGCTTTTGCGTCGGAAGCGGCGGCGGCGAGAGCGGCGCGGTTGCGCCCGAAGAAATCGAGCTGGTATTCGAGCTGCGCTCCCGCCTTGCCGCGCGTCGACCAGCCGTCGGCGATGGAATCGCCGATAGACTCTGGCAGGTCGCCGGTCGAAAGATCGCGTCGCGTCGCGAGCGCCGAGCCCGACGCAGAGATTTGCGGAACGAGCGGCGCGCCGGCTTTTTGCAAAGCCGCCTGCGCCTGCCGGAGCCGCGCCGCCGCCGCCTCGAGGCTCGGCGAGTCGGCCAGCGCTTCGTCGATCAGCGCAGTCAGTTGCGGATCGTTATAGACGACCCACCAGTTGTCGCCGGGCCAGGCCGTTACCGGCGCGGCGAAGC
The DNA here is from genome assembly GCA_036337175.1 of Pseudomonadota bacterium. GTDB lineage: Bacteria > Pseudomonadota > Alphaproteobacteria > Caulobacterales > Parvularculaceae > Amphiplicatus. The sequence goes on along the minus strand of JAYZEQ010000004.1, from coordinate 52,822 downwards.
TTTGAGCCGAGGCGTATTCGCTGGGCGCTGAAATCTCGGGCGCGACGCCGAGATCGGGTTTTGTCGCGCATCCTGCGGTCAACGCCATGCACGAAGCGGCCAGCCACCGCGTGGCCGGAGTCAGTCTCGCAAACATCGATATCTCCCACACTTGGCCCGGCTCCCGGCGTCGCAGTCGCGATTCGGGTCCGGCCTTGCTGGAACGGAAAGAAAGGTTTTCTTTTCTTTTTGTCAAGTGGTAGCATGAAAAAAGAATCGAAACCCGCTAGGAAACCAGTGTGAGCAAGGAGCGTCGATGACCGCTAAGCTATTGAAAAAAAAGCCGAGACCAGGCCCCGGTCGGCTTACCGCCGAAGCTGCCGCGGAACTTCCCGGTCGGCTTCTCGATGCGGCGTTCGAGCTGTTCACCGAGCGCGGGTACGCCGGAACGACCATGGAGCAGATCGCCCGCAGGGCCGGCGCCTCGACCAAAACCATCTATGCGAGATACTCGGGAAAGGAGGATATCCTTCAGGCCGTGGTGCGGCGGATCGTCGAGCGCACGGTCGCTGCGCATGGCGAGGCGGTCACGCTGGATCCCAGCGGCGTCGATCCGCGACGCTACCTCAAGGAGCTATGCGCCCAGATCGCTACACGCATCGCTACGGAAGCCGCCGGCTTGAACCGGCTGGCGCTGGCGGAAGGACATATGGTCCCCGCTCTCAAGCGTCTTCACGCGGAAGCTGTAGCGCGCGGGACAGCGCTTATCCGCGCGGCGCTAGAACAATGGCGCGACGAGGGACTGCTCCCGCGTCTCGACCAGCCGGAACGAGCGGCGGCGCTGTGCCTCAGCATGACCACCGATCCGACCCGCATTCGCACCTCGCTCGGCGCGCCGCCCAGCCGCAAGGAAATCGAGGCGCATGTGGATTACGCCGTCGACCTTTTCCTCCGTGGTTGCGGTTATGATCCGCATAAAGCATAATTTAAAACAGCTGCGCGCGGCGCATGGAATCGGAAGCACGTCCGATGGGCGACATCGAAAACAGGCTCGCTGAACTCGGCCTGGCGCTGCCGCCCCCTCGCCCTCCTGTCGCCGACTATCTCGGCGCAAAGGTTTCAAACGATCTGCTGTTCGTTTCCGGACGGGTGAGCGACCTGCGCGGCGAAGTCGGTTCGACCGTATCGCTCGAAGAAGCGAGGCTCGCCGCGCGCGACACGATGCTCCAGCTTCTGGCGATAACGAAACAGGTGATTGGCGATCTCGACAGAATAGCATCGGTGGAATTCGTCCGCGGCTTCGTACGCTCCGCCGCCGACTTCGCCGACCAGCCGAAAGTCATCGACGGCGCATCCGGTTTGCTGATCGCGCTCTGGGGCGAACCCGGCAGACACGCCCGGACCGCCACCGGCGCGGCGCAGCTTCCGTTCGGCGCCGCAGTGCAGCTCGACATGGTGTTGCGGCTTCAAAACTAGGGGCGAGATGGTGCGGGCGGGGGGACTCGAACCCCCATGGCCTTGCGGCCGACGGATTTTAAGTCCGTTGCGTCTACCAGTTCCGCCACGTCCGCCCGGAGGCCGGGTGTAACACCGCCCGCGCAGGCCGGCAAAGCGCCGGGGCGGGCGAATCGACCCAATCTGTCACTTGCGAAGCCGTCGCTGCGGCGGTATGCGCCGACTCTACGGAGCGCCGATCCTCGGGCGCTTCCTCGAAAGCTTCCCTGAATGTTTCAAGCCGTCGCCGCCCTTTCCGCTCTTCTTCTCGCGGCGGCGATCCTGCTGACCGGCAACGGTCTTCAGTCGACGCTGATTTCCGTGCGCGCCGGCCTCGAGCACTTTCCGACCACGCTGATCGGCGTGCAGATGTCGGCCTATTTCGCGGGCTTCGTGCTGGGCTGCCGCATCAATCCCTCCTTCATCAAATCGGTCGGCCATATCCGCACTTTCGTCGCCCTCGCCTCGATCGCCTCGGCGAGCGCCCTCGCCCACGCCATCGTCGTCAACGTCGTGGTCTGGCCCATCCTTCGGGCGGTTACCGGTTTCTGCTTCGCCGGCCTCTTCATGATCATCGAAAGTTGGATCAACGAGCGGGCGACCAATTCGACGCGAGGGCGAATCCTGTCCGTGTACCGCATCGTCGATCTGTTGGCGCTGACGGCCGGCAACGCGCTGCTTACGGTCGCCAGCCCCGCCAGCTTCGAACTGTTCGCGCTGATTTCGATCCTCATTTCCCTCGCGCTGGTGCCTGTCGCGCTGACGCGAAGCCCGGCCCCGAAGCCGATCCAGACGGCGAAGCTCGATATTCCGCGTCTCTACGCCGTGTCGCCCGCTGCGGCGATCGCGGCTCCCATGGGCGCTCTCGCCAACGCCGCTTTCTGGGCGATGGCGCCTGTCTATGTTCAGCGGCTCGGCCACGGTTCGGCGACCATCGCCGCTTTCATGAGCGCCGCCATTATCGGCGCGGCGCTGCTGCAATGGCCCCTGGGCTGGTTGTCCGATCGCATGGACCGACGCAAAGTCATGGTGATGGCGAGCCTTGCAGGCGCGCTGTCAGCGTTTTCTCTCGCGCAATTCGGCGCGACATCGACGATGCTGCTTCTGGTTTTCGGCTTCCTGGTCGGCGCTTTCATCATTCCGATGTTCGGTCTGGCCGCCGCGCACGCCAACGATCATGCGGATTCAGACAACGCCGTCGCCACCAATGGCGGACTGCTGTTGCTGCACGGCTGCGGATCGGTGATCGGCGCGACAATAGGCGGCGTGATGATCTCGATAGCCGGCCCCTCGAGCCTCTTCGACTATATCGGCTCCGTGTACGTGCTGCTCGCCGGGGTCTGCCTCTATCGCATCCTCATGCGCGCCCCGGCGCCGGACGAAAAAAAGGCGCCCTTCGTACCAGTGCCGAAGAGCGCCGCGCCGACGGTGTTCGAGATTGCGCAGGAAGAGGCCGAGGAAGGCGAGCCTGTTCCCGCCGTGTCTTAAGGGGGTGCTCGAGAGCAATCTCCCGCAGCGCAAGATTCCGGTTTAGGCGTCGATTTTCACAGATTTTACTTCACCGCCGCGCATCTTGCACTCGCCGGTGATGGTCGCGCCGGAGCCGTCCTTGGCGGCGAGGCTCACCGTCACGCGCTTGGTGGCGCCGTCGCGGGCCTTGTCGAGGGTGGCTTCATGAGCGGCCACATCGACGCCGGCTTCAGCCGCGATAGCGTCAGCGCAGACGGCTTTGGCGGCGTCCCACGAACCGGCGAAGGCCGGCGTCGCGGCGAGAACGCCGATTACAACGAGGGTTTTGATCCGATTTGCCATGGATTCTCTCCTGAAGGCGTTATGAGGCTGTTTCGATAATTGATCTTACACTTGATTTTTATATAGCGGCAAGTCATTTTTTATGGGCACACTGTCAAAAAACCTACACGATTTGGCAGGTTCACCCAGCCTAAATGGCTGAAATGGTTTAGATTGGCGACCAGCGCCCGAAGGAGAATTGGTGACCAGGACCTACAAGCAGGGTTGCATGCTCGCCTATGCGCTCGACAATCTCGGCGAGCGCTGGACGCTGCTGATCGTACGCGATCTGCTCCTCGGCCCCCGCGGTTTCGTCGATCTTCAGACCAGCCTCGCCGGAATCGGCGGCAGCCTTCTGTCGAAACGCCTCAAAGAACTTGAAGAAATCGGCATCATCACCAGCGAGGGGTTCGACGGAAAACGATCGCAGTACCGTCTCACTGATCTCGGCGAGCACCTGCGCCCCACGGTGCGCGCCATGATGCGTTGGTCGGTCCGCTTCATGGCGGCGACCGTCGACAACCCGCACGTTCGCGAGACGATGTTCAATCATGTCGACAAGCCGGATTCCGTCGCTCTCGGCGTCGAAATGTACGCCGAGTTCCAGCGCGACCCTTCGCTGAGCTACGTCGCCCATCTGATCGTCGATAACCGTCCCTATACGGTTTACTACATGAAAGGCGAGATGACGGTGCGGCGCGGCGCCGATGCGCCCGCGATGGCGCAGATCGAAACCGATTCCGAGACGGCGCTGCGCGGTCTCAAGCGCATCATCGACACGGATGAAGCCCGCGAGCTGATGAAGGCCGAAGGCGACAGGGCCGTCGTCGATCACCTGCTCCGCTGCATCGCGTCGAAGCGACCGGAAAAGAGTATAAAAAGCAGCGCCGCCTAGCGCTCAGCATTCGACGACGTTGACGGCGAGTCCGCCTTCGCTCGTCTCCTTGTATTTCCGCGACATGTCGAGCCCGGTCTGCCGCATGGTTTCGATCACCTGATCGAGCGAGACCTTGTGTTCTTCCGACGCGCGCAACGCGAGGCGGGCGGCGTTGACCGCCTTCACGGCGCCGATCGCGTTGCGCTCGATGCAGGGGATCTGCACGAGTCCTCCGACGGGATCGCAAGTGAGGCCGAGATTGTGCTCCATGGCGATCTCGGCGGCGTGCTCGACCTGGCCGGGCGTCCCGCCCCACACGGCGGCGAGCCCCGCCGCCGCCATGGAGCAGGCCACGCCGACCTCTCCCTGGCACCCCATCTCCGCGCCGGAAATGGAAGCGCGCTGCTTGTAAAGCATGCCGACGCCCGCGGCGGTGAGAAGGAATGTGCGGATATGGCCGACATTGGTGACGCCGTCCGAGGCGCAATAATGTTTAAGCACGGACGGGATGATTCCGGCGGCTCCATTGGTCGGGGCTGTCACCACCTTGCCGCCGGCGGCGTTCTCCTCGTTGACCGCCATGGCGTAGACATTGAGCCAGTCGAACAGCTGCTCGCGTTCGTTGGCGAGCGGCGCTTCCTGCAGGCGCTTGAAAAGCGCCGGCGCGCGCCGTTTCACCGAGAGTCCCCCCGGCAGAACGCCTTCCGTCCTCAATCCCCTGGCGATGCAGTCGCGCATCGCCGCCCAGATGCGGTCCAGCGCCGCCTCCGTCTCGGCGCGGGGACGGAAATCGTCCTCGTTTTCAAGAATGACTTCGTGAATCGCGAGATTCTTTTCACGGCAGATCGCAAGCAATTCGTGAGCGGAACCGAATGGATAGCGCCCCTTCTCCGCTCCGGCGATCATATCGTTCCTGGCCGGCGTGGTGAGCTGCTTAGCGCTGGCGATAAATCCGCCGCCGACGGAATAATAAACCTGATCGAAAAGCAGGCCGCCTGCGGCGTCGAAAAGACAAAGCCGCATCTCGTTAGGGTGGATCTCCGGGATGACATCGCCGCGAAGGTCGATATCGCGCGAAGGATCGAAGGCGATCTCCGGCCCGCCCGCAAGCTTCAGTCGCTTTTGGCTGCGGACGATTTCAACAGCTCTCTCCGCTTCGTCGGGATCGACCGTGTCGGGCGCGAAACCCATAAGGCCGAGCATAGCCGCCTTGTCGGTTCCATGCCCGACGCCGGTAAGCGCCAGCGACCCATGCAGCTCGACTTTGGCGCGCGCAGCGAGCGCGATCACGCCGTCCGCAGCCGCCTCGTCGAGAAAACGCGCCGCAATGCGCATCGGGCCGACCGTGTGCGAACTCGACGGGCCCACGCCTATTTTGAAAATGTCGATGACGCTCAGCATGGAAAGCGTCTTAGCGCTAAAAGCGCATGCGCGAAAAGCGGCCTAACGGGGAGCAAGCCACCGTCCGAGCGTTTTTGCGTCGTAAAGCGACTTTGCCTGCCTCTTGTGCAGGAAAGTGGCGAGGTTTTGCGCTTCCGCGCGCTTTTCGGCGATTTCCACCAAAGCCATGCGTGCGTTCTCATTAACGCCGGCGCGAAGCATGCCGATCTCCCTCGACAACGATTCGATTTTCGCCTGGGCCTTCCTGTGCGGAGCGAAGCGTTCGTACACCCGCCCCAACTCCTGCTGCGCGGCAAGCAACAGAAAGTCCGCCGCGTCGCGGTCATTGCGTTTCAGCGCCGCTTCCGCCGCCGCGAGAGCGCGATCGACCGCCTCCATGTCATGCTGCGCCGTGCTTTCCGTCGACGTGGGAGGACAGGCGTCCGAGGCAAGATGGGCGACATAAGCCGCAAGGCCCGAAATCACAGCTTCCGGCGGTTCTGCGCCCTGAAATTCATCGATCACGGCGCTGGTGATAAAAGCGTGCAGACTTGGCGCCGGCGCCATTTCTCCGAACGACTGCTTTGCTCCTGCATCGACAAGGCTGGGAATGGGTCTTGGGTTAAGCACGCCGTCATCGCGCGTCTTGCTGAACAGCGATGAGGTGACATCCGCCGTGCCTGGTTCATCCGAAAGACCTTTCAAAAAAAACGCCGGATTATCACGTCCGTCCCGATGGCAGGAATTGCAGGAAAGACCGCCGCGCGCCGCCTGCCCTCCGAGCAGAAGCGGACTGCGGAAAGCCGCTCTTCCAACCTCCACGAAATAGCGTTCGTCGTTGCTCGCAGGAGCGCGCAAGCATTCGCCCGGAGAATTCAAGAGAAAGGCGACGGCATCGGCTTCAGACGCCAGCCAGACGGCGTCGCCGATGCGCTTTTCTGAAACATGCAGCTTGTCTTTTGCCGCTGCGCCTGCTGTCGCCCATAAGAAAACGGCGAGAACTATGAAAAGAGCGCGGATCACCGCGAGGCGCGGCGGAACGTTTGCTTGAGATCGATGAGGCGCGCCAGATCCTCACGCTCGGCGCAGCCGAAAGCGCAAAGGACGTCGAGCCTGGCGAGTTGTCGCTTCGCTTTCCCGATCTCGCCGATCTCGAGGTAAAGCTCGCCGAGATATTCATTCGCCCCGAGATGATCCGGGTCGATGGCGAGCGCCTGCGCATAATAGTCCTGCGCCTTGTCCATCTGGCCGAGCTTGCGATGCGCATAGCCGAGATAGTTCAGAATGTCCGGATGCGGGCCGATGGCCGTCTGGGCCCGATAAAGATCGTCGATCGCCGTCTCATAGCGTCCCTCGTTGATGAGGCGGACCGCTTCGCGATACCGCGCGGCGCCGACGTCATTGCTGTTCGCGAACAAGACGGCGAAATCCGAACCTGAGGGGGCCAGGCTGGTTTCATCACCTTCTTCGTCTGCGCCCTCACCAGCGGGGGTCGACGGCGCGGCCATCGCAGCCTCGACCCGGGAAATGGCGAGGGCGAGCCGTTCAACATAGGCGTCGCCGCACTCCTGGCTTTCGCAGGCGGCCGACTGCGCCTTCAGTTCGGCAAGCTGCCCGGCGGCGGCTTCGGCGTCGCCGAGTTCGATCTGCACCAACGCCAGGCGCTCGTGCGCCTCGGTGAAATTAGGACGCTCCTTAACGGCCCGCTCGAAGTATCGAACCGACGACTTCGTCTTGCCGCGGCCGAGCTTGGCGATCCCCATGAAATAGTTCGCCTCCGGATTTTTGGGCGCGACGGCTAAAACCTCGCCGAATTTTTTTTCCGCGGTTTTGAAGTCTTCCGCCTGCAGCGCCTCAACGCCCTCACGGTAAGCTTCCGCCGGGTCGGCCTGCGTCGACGGCAAGCTGCCGCCTCCGCCCCCGCTCGGCGCGGCGAAAGACGGGGCGGCAGCGATGAATGCGGCGAGCGAGGCTGCTGCAAACAGCTTACGGACGACGGCGCTCATACCGAGTGTCCTCTCGTACGAAATGACCATGCAAGCGCCCTCATTGTGCCAGAAGTCGCACAAGGGCGCTATGGACTCGCGGTCTTGCGATCTTCGAATTTCGGCTCGAATCCGAGCGCCTGCATGGCGGCCGCAACGGCGTTGATGGCGGCTTCGGCGGCGGCGGCGTTCTCGGACCGCGCCACAACCGTCACGCCTTTCACATCGCCGTCGATTGGATAACTGCCGATGGAGACGCCCTTCACAGCCGCCTGAATGACGCGGAGCTGTTCGGCGAGCATGGATTCGGGGAGATTGTAAGCGGTCGCAGCACGCGCATGGATGATCGCGCCTCCCTCGATCTCGCCTTCCACGGCTTCCAGCATCGCCCGGAAGATCCGGGGCACGCCCGCCATTACATAGACGTTCCCGATGCGAATGCCTGGCGCGCCCGAGACCTTGTTGAGTATGAGCTGCGCGCCTTCCGGCATGCGCGCCATGCGCCGTCGCGCCGGTGTCACCTCGACGCCTCGCGCCGCATACCATTCCTCGATCAGGCGGACGCCCTCCGGATGCTCCACGGCTTTCACCCCGAACGCAGCCGCCACAGCATCCGCCGTAATGTCGTCATGGGTCGGGCCGATGCCGCCGGATGTGAAAACATAATCGTAGTTCGACCTCAACGCGTTAAGCGCCGCTACGATCGCCGCTTCGGCGTCGGGCACGAAGCGCGCCTCCATCAAAGACACGCCGCGTTCAGTCAGCCAGCCGGCGAGATAATGCATGTTGGCGTCTCGCGTGCGCCCCGAGAGAAGCTCATCTCCGATAGCGAGAATGGCGGCGGTCTTCCGTTTCGACATTCAGGACGCCTGCTTATGCTGCATCGCCACATTCAGGCTCTTAAGGAAAGCGTCAAGAGACAACGTGACTGTTTTGTCAGACGGGCCGAACTGTCCTGAACGCATTGAGTGGATTATACGAGGACATTGGCGATTCCGGCCGCGCGAGACGCCGGACTGGCGGAAGGGGACCCTCATGAAACATTCCATCCTAATCGGCGCGGCATTCGCCGCTGCGACTATGGGAGTGGCGGCGGCAGCGACGCCGACCTACGACGCCGCGGCGTTTTACAAGACCACCGACTATTATGCGGCGACGCCGGACGGATCGTTTTCTCCGGACGGAGCCAAAATCCTCATCACCAGCAACGCCACCGGCGTATTCAACGCCTATGCGCTGGACCTTAAAAGCGGCGCGCAGACCGCTCTCACTCATTCAGACACTAACGCGGTTTTCGCCGTCAGCTATTTTCCGGACGGCGAGCGCTTTCTCTACACCTTCGACGAAGGCGGGAACGAACTTAATCACCTCTATGTCGGCGGCGCCGGCGAGCCGCTGGATCTGACGCCCGGCGAAAAGGTGAAAGCGAACTTCATCGGCTGGGTCGACGGCGGCGATGCGTTTATCGTCGAAACAAATGAACGCGACGAACGCTTCTTCGATTTATACCGCTACGACGCGACGACGTTCGACCGCGCCATGATCTATCAGAACGATCTCGGCCTCCTCGGCTTCGCGGTCAGCCGGGACGGCGCGTGGGCGGCTGCCCAAAAGGCTGAATCGTCCGCCAACGACGATCTGTACCTGGTGCCGCTCGAATCGGAAGGCGAACCGCAGCTCATCACCGAGCATGAAGGCGACATCTCGCACGCGGTTTACGATTTCACGCCGGAAAGCGACGCGCTCGTCTATGGCACAGACGAACATGGCGAATTCACGCAGGCGTGGACGCATACGATCGCCAGCGGCGAGAAAAAACCGTTGATCGAAGCCGAGTGGGACGTGATGTATGTCATCTTCTCCCCCTCAGGCCGCTACCGGGTCAGCGCGCTCAACGACGACGCCTCGACTGCGGTGACGATTCTCGACCGTCAGACCGGCAAGGAAGTGAGCCTGCCCAAGGGATTGCCGAAAGGCGACCTTCAGAGCGTCCGCTTTTCTCCCGACGAGAAAACCTTGACCTTCCTCATTAACGCCGACGTATCCCCATCGAATGTCTTCGTCGTCGATCTCAAGAAGAAGAAATTCCGCCAGCTTACGCAGGCGCTGAACCCGGCGATCAATCCTGCGCATCTCGTTTCAAGCAAGGTCGTGCGCTACAAGAGTTTCGACGGGCTCGAGATTCCGTCTGTGCTCTATATTCCGAAAGACGCCAGCGCCTCGAACCCCGCGCCCGCTCTTGTCATGGTGCACGGCGGACCGGGCGGACAGAGCCGCACCGGCTACAGCGCCATGGTGCAGCATCTGGTCAATCACGGCTATGCGGTGCTCGCCGCGAACAATCGCGGCTCGTCCGGATACGGAAAGACTTTCTTCCACATGGATGACAAGAAGCATGGCGAGGTCGACCTGCAAGACATCGTGCATGCGCGCGCCTACCTCGAAAGTCTCGACGCCATCGACGGCGACAAGGTAGGCGTCATCGGCGGCTCGTACGGCGGCTATATGGTGATGGCGGCCCTCGCCTTCGAGCCGGAGGTCTTCGATGTCGGCATCGACATTTTCGGCGTCACGAACTGGGTGAGGACGCTGAAAAGCATTCCACCCTGGTGGGAAGCCTTCAAGAAGGCGCTCTATGACGAGATGGGCGATCCGGCCACCGATGAGGAGCGCCATCAACGCATCTCGCCGCTGTTCCACGCCAAGAATATCGTCAAGCCGGTGCTGATCGTACAGGGGGCAAACGACCCACGGGTCCTGCAGGTCGAGAGCGACGAAATGGTGGCGGCGGTCAAAGCCAACGGCGTGCCGGTGGAGTATCTGGTGTTCCCCGACGAAGGCCACGGCTTCCTCAACCGCGACAACCGCATCGCCGCTTCAGAGGCCTATGTGAAGTTCCTCAACACATACCTAAGAGGCGAGCAGAGCGAAGCGGCCGCCGGCGAATAAGATCACGCAAGACCATCCCGGTTTCGGCCGGGATGGCGCTTTTCCCTGTCAGGACAGAAAGAGCGCGCGTTCTTTCTCGCGCCGCTCCGTCAGATGCTCGTTGACGACGCCGCCCGCCCTGTTGTGATTGAGAAAAGCGTCCGCCGCCCCTTTGCGGTCGCCCGCATTCAATTCCGAGACCACTGCGGACTTGGCGAAGTTGCCGCCGCCGAGATTGTAGGCGAGCGACACCATCGCCGAAAATTCGTTGGCGTTCACCGGAACGGCGATCAGCTTTTTGACGACATCTTCCGCGCCCTTCACATCGTCCCGAAGATAAGCGTCCGCCTGCGTCTCACTGATGGTTTTGCCGGCGCAGTCCGTGCAGGCGTGCCCGTATCCGATATACCAGCGCCCGCCGGCGGCGTAGGCTTCAAGGCGGAGCCCCTCGCTCTCTTTGATGATCTGAAGTCCAGCGTCGTTGATGCGCAGGTTCGCATTCGCCGGATGCCCGACCATTTCGTCCGATGAAGACGCAGCGGGAGATGGAGACGAGGAAAGGGTTTCGGCGGCTTTCTCCGAACCGGGCTCGGATTGCGCGGCCGTCACGGGTTGTTCCGGGGGATAGGCGCAGCACGTCTTCCGCGATTCATGCACGCTATAGACGACGATGGCGGCGAGTCCGCCGACGCCAATAATCGTCCCAAGCAAAAGCCGCCCGATCAAACCCATGCCCGCCCCGCTGATCTGCTGGAAAGGCGAGCCTAGTCCAAGGCGGCGGCATCACAAAATTCGCCCTTCGGTTGCGGCGAGGGTCAAAGCTTGACCTACCGGCCTCGGCGCGCCATGTGCCCGCATGCGTTTCTCCGCCCCTCTCCTCCCGGGACGTCTCGCCAGACGGTACAAACGGTTTCTCGCGGACATCGTCCTCGACGACGGCGAGGAAATCGTCGCGCACTGCGCCAATCCCGGTTCGATGCTCGGCGTCGCCCTGCCGGGCGCGAAAGTCTGGGTCTCACAAAACGACGACCCCAGGCGCAAGCTCACCTATAGCTGGGAGCTGGTGGAAATCGACGGCGCCCTCGTCGCGGTCAATACGTCCAACCCCAATCGGATAGCCGCCGAGGCCGTTCAAGTGGGCGCGATACCCGAGCTGGCCGGCTACGCCTCGTTGCGCCGCGAAGTCCGCTATGGCGCGAACAGCCGCATCGATTTGCTGCTTGAGGACGGAAAGGACGGGCGGCCCTGCTACGTGGAGATAAAAAACGTGCACCTCGTGCGCCTTGCCGGTCTCGCGGAATTCCCTGATTCCGTCACCGCCCGCGGAACGAAACACCTCGCCGAACTAGAGGCGATGGTTAAGGCGGGCTTTCGCGCAGCGATGCTTTTCGTCGTCCAGCGCCCCGATTGCAAAGCTTTTCGGCCCGCATCGGACATCGACCCGGCCTATGCAGAGGGACTCGCTCGGGCTGCGGCGGCGGGCGTTGAAACTCTGTGCTATGATTGCGATGTTACGACCGAAGCGGTGACCCTGCGCGGACCGCTCCCCTTTTCTGAGCTGAGCGGACGCTAATGGAAGATTTTGATCTCGACGATCTCGACACGGTGCGCACCGGCGCGATCAAGCTGCACCGCCCGGAGGATTTCGAAGGCATGCGCGCCGCAGGCCGGCTCGCAGCCAGCGCCCTCGACATGATCGGCGAACATGTGAAGCCCGGCGTCGTCACGGACGCGCTCGATCGCAGGATTTTCGAGTTCGTGATGGATCATGGGGCCGTCCCTGCGACGATCGGCTATAAAGGCTATCGCCATTCGAGCTGCATCTCGATCAACCATGTCATCTGCCATGGCATCCCCTCGGAAAAGACGCTGAAAGACGGCGATATCCTCAATATCGACGTCACTGTGATCGTCGATGGCTGGCACGGCGACACCAGCCGCATGTATTACGCGGGCGAGCCCAAGGTGAAGGCGCGCCGTCTTGTCGAGACGACGCATGACGCGATGATGGCCGGCATCGAGGCCATAAAGCCGGGCGCGACACTGCGCGATATCGGCCGCGCCATCCAGACGCTCGCCGAGCGCGAGGGCTTCTCGGTCGTGCGGGATTTCTGCGGCCACGGACTGGGCCGCGTGTTCCACGACGCCCCGAACGTCGTTCACTACGCGGAATATCGCGATCGCTTCGCCGGCGTGCAGCGCGCGCCCGATACGCCGCTGAAGCCGGGCATGTTCTTCACTGTCGAGCCGATGATCAACGAGGGCAAGCCCGACGTTAAAGTGCTGAAGGACGGCTGGACGGCGGTGACCCGCGACAAATCCCTGTCGGCTCAGTTCGAGCATTCCGTGGGGGTGACGGAAACCGGCTTCGAGATTTTCACCAAATCCCCGAAGGGCTTCGCGAAACCTCCTTATGCCTGAGGGCGACGCGCCTAAGACCGAAACCGCCAATCACGCCGCCGGGCATCGCGAACGTCTGCGCGAGCGGTTCCTGCGCGCCGGCGTCGCGGGAGTGCAGGACTACGAACTTCTTGAGCTGATCCTTTTCCGGGCGCGGGCGCGCGGCGACGTCAAACCGCTCGCTAAGGCTTTGATCCGCGCGTTCGGCGGCTTCGCGGAAGCGCTCGCCGCCCCTGTCGAGCGCCTCATGGAAGTCGAGGGCGTCGGCGAGGCGACGGCCGTCGAGATGAAGATCGTTCACGCCGCCGCCGTCAAACTGGCGCAGGCGCGGGTGCTGAAACGCCCGGTCATCTCCTCATGGAACGAGCTTCTCGCCTATTGCCGCGCGGCGATGGCGGATGAGGCGATAGAGCAGTTCCGCATCCTTTTTCTCGATAAGAAAAACATCCTGATCGCCGATGAAATCCAGCAACGCGGCACCGTCGATCATACGCCGGTCTATCCGCGGGAGGTCGTCAAGCGGGCGCTGGAACTATCGGCGTCGGCGCTAATCCTTGTGCATAACCATCCGTCTGGCGATCCGACTCCTTCCGCCGCGGATGTGACAATGACGAACCAGATCGTAAAAGCTGCACAAGCGCTCAATATCAGCGTTCACGACCATCTTGTGATCGGCAAGGATCGCGAGGCGAGCTTCAAATCGCTGGGCCTGCTCTGAAGCGTCAGTCACCGTAAATCGCCACTTCCGGCTCGGCGCCTTCGCGCTTGACGCCGCGGAACATACCTTTTGAGTTAAACACCATGGCGGCCTCGCCATTCGCCCCGAGAACGATGACGCCGCCGTCGCCGCCTAACGGGGCGAGACGTCTGAAGATCACGTCGTTCGCCGCATCCGTAACCGACTTGCCGGCGTATTCCACCTGCGCGCAGATATCGCGGGCGATGGTCAGGCGTATGAAATATTCGCCCCACCCGGTCGACGAAACGGCGCACGACTTGTTGTCGGCGAAAGTTCCAGCGCCGATGATCGGTGAATCCCCAACGCGGCCGTAACGCTTCAGGGTCATGCCGCCCGTCGAGGTGCCTGCGGCGAGATTGCCGTTGCGATCGAGCGCGACGGCGCCGACCGTGCCGTATTTGAAATCGACAGGCAGCGCCGATTTCTTCTTTTCTTTCTCTGCTTTCAGCGCATCCTTGTAGCTCTTCCAGCGCGCTTCCGTGAAAAAGTAGCGCTCTGGCACCAGCTCCACGCCCTGCTCCTTGGCGAACATTTCCGCCCCCTCGCGGGCGAACATGACGTGCTCGGAGTTTTCCATTACCTTGCGGGCGAGCCGGATCGGATTTTTAACCTGCGTGACGCCGGCGACGGCGCCCGCGTTCAGAGTCGCGCCGTCCATGATCGACGCGTCGAGTTCGTTCTTGCCCTCGCGGGTGAACACGGCGCCCTTGCCGGCGTTGAACAGCGGCGAATCCTCGAGAATGACGATCGTCGCCTCGACTGCGTCGAGCGCCGAGCCGCCGCCTTCGAGCACCGCGTAGCCGGCGTTCAACGCCTCAGCGAGCTTGGCCTTGTATTCGGCTTCCTGGGCTTCGGTGTAGCGGCCTTTTTCGAGTGCGCCCGCGCCGCCGTGAACGACGATGGTCGGGCTGGCGGCCGAAACCGGAAACGAGACGAGAAAACAGGCCGCGAGAGCGGCGACGCATTTTTGAATCATGGGCCCTCCGGCGGCCATTGTGCTCATGGCCGGTCGCAGGGCAACCCCGTTCAGACTTCCGGCAGAAGCAGCCTTTGCGCCCGCCACTGTTCGACGATGCGGTCGAGAAAGCCGTCATCGTCGACATCGACGGACCAGCCGTCTGTGAAGCTGGCCGTGAGGCTGCGAGGCACGACGTCCCGCGGCAGCGCATCGAAGCGGATGCGGGTCGGCAGCGGCACGCCCTCGCCGACGGCGATGGCCTCGCCCATGCCGAGGGAAGGAAGGCAGGCGAGAAGGCTGGTGGAGGCGTCCGGCACGGCGGCGCGCAGGGCGTCCTGGTCGGGCTGGTTTGCAAGACGCATCGCAAAGATCGTGTTGCATTGCGAAAGCACGGTTGGGTCGAGTTCCGTCGGCCGCTGCGACACCACCCATAGCGACACGCCGGTCTTGCGTCCCTCCTTGGCGAGACGGACCAACGCGCGCCGGGTCGGCCCGAAGCCTTCGTCATCGCGCGCCGGCGCGTAACGATGAGCATCCTCGACGATAAGCGCCAGCGGCGCGGCGCCGTGGCTCCACAGACCGAATTCGAAAGCGAGCCGCGCCGTCACCGACACTACAACCTGGGCGACCTCGGCCGGAAGTCCGCCGAGTTCGATGATAGACACCGGCTGGCCGCTGACCGGGATCCGGAAAAGCTGGCCGAGGAAATCAGACATCGTGTCCTGAACGGTGAGCCCGCCGAACATGAAGGAGAAACGCGCGTCCTGGCTGACAGTATAAAGCCGGTTGCGGAGACGCTTGTACGGCGCAATGGAGCGCGAATGTTCAAGCCCGCCGAGCGCCTTGTCGATCAGGTTCAGCACTTCCGAGACGCGATAAGGCGTCGGCGTATCGACGGTGATCGACAGAATCTCTCCAAAGCGCCGTTCCGCCAACGGGCGCACGCCGCCCGAAGCGTTGGCGAGGTTCATTTTCTTGGCCTGTGGAATGAGGTCGGCCAGCAGCTCGATCTCTTCCTCGTAACCGACCCTGCCCGGAAACAGAACTTCCACGATTTCGTCGAAGGTGAGGAGCCAGTAGGGAAGATTCAATGTCGTTGAATCGAACACCACGGCCTGTTCGGAGAAGCAGCGCGAATACTCGTTATGCGGATCGATGATCACCATGTGGGCGTTCGGGTAGCGCTCCAGCACGGCGCGCATCATCAACGCGACGGCGCACGATTTTCCGGCGCCGGTCGTTCCCAGCACGGCGCAATGGCGCGCGAAAAGCTCGTTGACGCCGACGGTCGCCGGGATCGCCATGTCCTGTTTCACTGCGCCAATACGCACGCTGGCCGAACCGCTCGCCGCGAAAAGCGCCGCAAGTTCTTCTCGGGTCGCGACATGCACTTCGTCGCCGAGCGTCGGATAGGAAGAAACGCCGCGCCGGAAACGCGCAGGAGTCTTCGAGGTCGGCTTTGAAAACTCGCCGATCAGTTCAAGTTCGACGATGCGCATGTCGCCGCCCGCCCCGTCGAGAGATGGCGCCGGCACGCTCATCGCCGAGACGAGCCCCAATACGATGCTGGCCCCGGCGTCGATCGACATGATCGCCCCGAGCTGCGGACGGTGGACGCGGTCGACGTCGGCGCGCGTATCGTCGAGCAGCACAAGCGCGTGCGACCCTGTGACGGAGATGACCGAGCCGACGCGCGGCATTCCCCCCGTCCCGCTCTGCGGCGCATTCGCGATTGCCTCTGTGGCTGACATGGCCCTTCTCTCCAGTCTTATCCGGCAAGGCGCATGGGAGCGGCTTCCGTGGGGCGTTCTGCTTCGTGGTCCCGTCCGGCGGCTTCTTCGGACGGCGGCAGGCTGATGCGGGCGATCGTGCCGGCGCCGATCCTGCTGTCGATAGCGAAGCGTCCGCCCTGCATCTCGATGAACGTCTTGGCGATGGCGAGGCCGACTCCCGGTCCTGCGAACGAACGGTCGAGGCCGCGATGAACTTCATCGAAGACGCTCAGCGCCTTGGCGATGGCGATGCGGTGGTGCCCCGGTCCGTGATCTCGGATTGCGATCTCGGGCCAGCCTTGTTCGCCCAGCGACGTCCTTACAAACACTCGCTGCCCTTTCGGCGAAGCCTTCACGGCCATGCGCAGGAGGTGGTCGAGCGCTTGGCCGAAACGTTGCGCGTCGCCCCAGCCGGTTGCGCCGGTCTTAGCGCCTTTGCGGGCGACGACCACGCCCGCCGCCTTGGCGGCGATGGAAGCGCGCTCTATCGCTGCGTCCAGCGCCGCGTCCAGGTCGATCACGCTCTTGTCGATCTCGACGGAACCGCCGTCGAGAGCGGCGGTTTCGAGGATCGTATTAATATGCCCTAGGAGAAGGTCGGCGGATTGCAGGACATAGTCGGCGTAGGCGCGACGCTGTTCGTCCGCTAGCGGATAGGCGTCGCTGTCGCGCAGCATGGTGGCGAACCCGATGATGGCGTTGAGCGGCGTTCGCAGTTCGTGATTCATGTTGGAAAGAAACTCGGAACGCGCGCGGATCGAGAGTTCCGCCTCGGCGCGCGCCGCACGCGCATCCAGCTCCGCCTGTTTGATGGCGAGCGCTTCAGCGAACTTCGCCGAATAGCTGGAGATCAGCGAACCGTCATGGACGGCGAACGGAGTACGCGCGCGCATTGAACCTTCCCTCGCGAAGACCCTAGGCGCCAAGCGCTAATGCGTCGTTAAGCAACCCGCCGGTAAATGAAATATTAATCCGCCACGGGCGTCGGAGAGACGGGTTGTTTCGAGGGAGCGCTGTCGTCCGTCCTGACGTCCGGTTTCTCCCCTTTCGCTTCGACGGGCTTGGGTATGTAAGCGAGAACGACATCCCCGATCTCCGGCCGCACGGCCTGTTCCTGCGATGCGAAAATCAAGGCGCCCTTCCGCTGCACCAGAACGATCTCGTGATCCTCGCCCAGGTCGCTGAGATAGGTTTCCGGCGGATACTCGTCGGAAATGCGCGTGCGCTGATAGATCCAGCCCACATAGTGGCGCCTCAGAAGCTCGTCGAGCGGCGCGCCTGAATGTAGGAAAGTGCGTCCCTGCAGCGTGAACGACAAGGCGCGTCTGTCGTCTTCATCCTTGCCGCGCGCGTTCACCTGATAGATCGCCGCCCGGCCCAGCTCTGGGGCGAGATCAGTGGAGACGAGCGCATTGTAAGCCTCGTTGCCGGACAGCGCGAGCAGGTAGCCAAAACGATTGAGGTCGAGATGATGCTCGGTCACTTCGGAAAGAATCTCACCGTAATAGGTTTCTACGTCGGCGAGGCGCGCCGGTCGCAGACGCCGCCAGCTTGCGTCGGCGATGAGCACCGGCACTTTCATTTCCTTCAGCTTCGCCGCCAGTCCGACCGACCAGGGGCTGGCGCCGACGATCAACACCCCCGGTTTCTCGCGGGACGCCAGGCCGAGCGCCTTGGCCAGCGGCCCTATCGTGAAGCCGTGAAGAACCACGGTGGCGAACACCATGGCGAATGCGAGGGGGATGAGCTTGGCGCCGTCCGGGAATCCGGCTCCGACGAGCGAGGCGCCGAAAAAGCTCGACACGGCGACCGCAACGACGCCGCGAGGCGCGATCCACGCGATCAGCAAGCGCTCGCGCCAGGGAAGCCCGGCTCCGATCGTCGAAATGAAAACCGAAAGCGGTCGCACCACGAACAGCATGGCGCCGATGAACAGAATGGCGCGCATATCGATCGCCGCCAGCGTGTTCATGGAAAGGTTCGCCGTGAGGATGATGAAAACGCCGGAAACCAGGAGGACGGCGATGTTCTCCTTGAAGATCCGCAGCTCGTTGATGCTGGCGATCTTGGAGTTGGCCATCGTCACGCCCATGGCGGTGACGGCGAGAAGGCCCGCCTCGTCCCAGAGAAAATTCGCCGCCTCGAAGCTGGCGAGCACCATCACGAGCAGCACCGGCGGCTTCAGATATTCAGGAACCCAGCCGCGTCGGAAAGCGATCGCCGCGAAGCGCCCCATCACGAAGCCCAAACCCACCGACAATAGCGAGGCGAGGCCGATCGACGCAAACAGTCCGCCGTTGCCGAGCTCGGCGACGCCATGCCCTTCCGGCGCAATCACATCGTAGACCAGCACCGCAAGCAGCGCGCCCAAGGGGTCGTTGACGATGCCTTCCCACTTCAGCAGCGTCGAAGCGCGCTGATTGAGCTTCGACTGGCGCAACAACGGCACAATCACGGTCGGTCCTGTGACGACCATCACGCCGCCGAAAAGGATCGCCACAGGCCAGGCTAGCCCCGCGCAGTAATGCGCCGCCAGCGATCCAAGCCCCCATGCCACCGGCACGCCAGGGAAAACCAGCCGCTGCACGCCTTTGGTGAGGCCGCGGATTTCCGTAAAATTCAGGGAGAGTCCGCCCTCGAAGAGAATGACCGCGACAGCTATAGCGATGATCGGACGGAACGTGTCGCCGAGAAGCGCCTGCATTCGCGGCAAGCCGGTAGCAGCGGCGCCCGCCGGCAGCATCAGATCGAATATCGGCGCCGACATGAGCCCCGCGATCGCCATGACCACGATGGCGGGCCAATTAAACCGCCAGGCGACCCATTGCGCGCCGACGCCGAGAATGCCGATCAGCGTGATGACAAGGACGAGATTATGCATCAGCTTCCTTGCTGCGCCGAAGCGCGACTCTGTGTCTCGGGAAAGAGACGAAAGGCGTCAGCGGTTTTTGAACGCGGGTTTGCGTTTTTCCAGAAAGGCCGCCATGCCTTCCTTTTGATCTTCAAGTCCGAACACGGAGTGAAATACGCGCCGCTCGAAACGGACGCCTTCCGAAAGCGTGGTCTCGTACGCGCGATTCACGGAATCTTTCGTCAGCATGACAATAGGCCGGGAGAAGGAAGCGATCTGCCTGGCCACCTTGATCGCCTCGGCGCGCAGCTCCCCTTTCGGCACGATCCTAGAAACCAGACCGCAACGCTCCGCCTCTTCAGCGTCCATCATACGGCCGGTCAGGCACATCTCCATCGCTTTTGACTTGCCGACAAACCGCGCAAGACGCTGCGTTCCGCCGGCGCCCGGCATGGCGCCGATGGTGATCTCGGGCTGGCCGAATTTGGCGTTGTCGGCGGCGATGATGAAGTCGCACATCATGGCGAGTTCGCAGCCGCCCCCCAGCGCGTAACCGGCGACGGCGGCGATGACCGGCTTGCGGCAGCGCGTCGCCTCTTCCCAGTTTCGCGTGATGAATTCTTCCCTGAAGACATCCATGTAGGATTTTTCCGCCATCTCCTTGATATCGGCGCCGGCGGCGAAAGCCTTTTCCGACCCTGTGATGACGATGCAGCCGACCGTATCGTCAGCCTCGAAACTTTTCAGCGCATCCGTCACTTCGTCCATGAGCTGATTGGAGAATGCATTGAGCGCCTGCGGTCTGTTCAGGGTCAACACGCCGACACCGTCGTCGATCTCTGTGAGGATGGTCTCGTAGGCCATTCGTCAGCTCCTGATTTTAAAAGCCGATCAGCTTCAGCACTTCCTGTCGGGCTTTGTCGTCTTCGCGAAAAACGCCCATCATTCGGCTCGTAGTCATTGTCACGCCGGGCGTCTCAACGCCCCGGCAGGTCATGCAGGCGTGGGTCGCCTCTATGACCACGCAAACCCCGACCGGCTCCAGCACTTTCTGAATGCAGTCGGCGATCTCCGCCGTAAGTCTCTCCTGCACCTGCAACCGCTTGGCGAATGCGTGAACCACGCGGGCGAGTTTCGAGATGCCGACGACCTTGTCCTTCGGCAGATAGGCGACATGCGCCTTTCCGAGGATCGGCGCCATGTGATGTTCGCAGTGCGAGTGGAACGGAATGTCTTTCAGGAGGACGATCTCGTCATAACCGCCCACCTGTTCGAAAGTGCGGGTGAGATAGGTCTCCGGACACTCCTCATAGCCGCGGAAGTATTCGAGAAAGGCGTCGACCACGCGCTGCGGCGTATCGACGAGCCCTTCCCGCTGCGGATCATCGCCGATCCAACGCAGCAGTTCGCGGACCGCATCCATGGCGCGCATTCTGTCCGCGTCGCTGCGCTCGATCGGGTGTCCCATCTTCCCGTCCTATCTTTTCGCAATCGGCGTAACATCCCGCTGCGCCGCGCCGGTGTAGTTCGACAGCGGACGGACCAGCTTGTTGTTGGCGAGCTGCTCCATCACATGCGCCGTCCAGCCGGTGATACGGCTCACCACGAAAATCGGCGTGAACATCGGAATCTCGAAGCCCATCAGATAGTAGGCGGGGCCTGCCGGAAAATCGAGATTCGGATAAATCCCCTTCTCCGCGACCATCGTCTCGTCGAGGATGCGCGAGATCTTCCAATACTTCTGGGCCTCGTCCGTGCCGATCACGTCGACCATTTTCTTGTAGGCGTCAGTCATGGTCGGCACGCGACTGTCGCCCGACCGATAGACGCGGTGGCCGAAACCCATGATTTTTTTCTTGGTGGCCAGCGCGTCCAGCATCCACTCGCGGGCCGTATCCGGGTCTCCCACCTCTTTAAGCATATGCATGACCGCTTCGTTGGCGCCGCCATGCAGCGGCCCCTTAAGCGATCCGATCGCGCCGGTGGTCGCTGAATAGATATCCGACAGCGACGAGGCGATGACGCGAGCCGTAAAAGTCGAGGCGTTGAAGGAGTGTTCTGCGTAGAGCGTCATCGAAATGTCGAAACATTTGACGACCTCGGGCTTCGGCACTTCGCCAAAACACATGTGGAAGAAGTTTTCGGAAAAGGCGAGATTCTTCGTAGGCTTGATCGGCTCCTTGCCGTTGCGCAGACGAAAATCGGCGGCGACGATTTCGGGAATCTTTGCGAACATCCTGATCGATTTCGCGTAGAGTCCTTCCGGCGACGAATCGTTAGCCGAATCGTCTTCCTGACCGAGAAACGAAACCGCGGTGCGCAGCGTATCCATCGGATGCGCGTTCTTGTTGAACTTTTTCATCACCGCGAGGACGTTGTCGGACAGGCCGCGCTCGCTCTTTTCGGCGGCGACGAAGGCGTCGAGTTGCGTCTGGTTCGGCAACTCGCCGTTCCAGATGAGATAGGCGACCTCCTCAAAGCGGCATTGGGTGGCAAGGTCCTGCACCTTGTAGCCGCGATAGGTGAGCGAATTGATCTCCGGCATCACTTTGGAGATCGCCGTATCGTCGGCGATAACTCCCGCAAGTCCGTACTTAACTTCCGTATCCGTCATTAGTCAGCCCTCCCGAGGCCGTTAGCTGGTCGGCGTATCGCCGACTTCGAAGTTGAAAATCGATTGATCGAATTTGTTGTAGTCCTCGTAGCGGAGCAGATCGTAGAGATCGCGCCGGTGCTGCATGATGTCGAGCACCCCGTTTTGGTCGCCGTCCTTGAGGATCGCGTCCAGCCCGCGTTCTGCGCCGAACATGGCGAGACGCAAGGTCGTCACCGGGTAGATCACGACATTGAATCCGAGATTTTCCAGCTCTTTCTTGTTGAGAAGGCGCGACTTGCCGAACTCGGTCATATTGGCGAGAATCGGAACCTTGACCGCTTTCCTCACCGCTTCGAATTCCTTCTCGTTCGCCATCGCCTCCGGAAAGATCATGTCCGCGCCGGCGTCGACATAGGCCTTCATTCTGTCGAGAGCCTTGTCGAGTCCCTCGACCGCCCTCGCGTCAGAGCGGGCGATCAGCACGAAATTGGGATCGCGCTTTGCTTCCGCCGCAGCGCGCACTCGCTGCGCCATGATCTCCACGGGCACGACCTCTTTGCCGTCGAGATGGCCGCAGCGTTTCGGCATAACCTGATCCTCGATATGGCAGCCCGAAAGCCCCATCTCTTCCATCGTCCGGACCGTCCGCGCCGCGGCCATCGGCTCGCCGAAGCCGGTGTCGATGTCGATGAACGCGGGAAGATCGGTGACGCGCGCGATCTGATGCCCGCGATCGGCGAACTCCGTCATCGTGGCGATGCCGATATCGGGAAGGCAGAGGTCAGCCGCCATTACGGCGCCGGAAATGTAGACGCCATCGAATCCTTTCCGCTCGATCAGTTGCGCGCAGAGCGGATTGAAGGCGCCCGGAAACTGAAGCAGTTTCCCGGAGGCCAGACCCTTGCGGAAATCGGCGCGCTTTTCAGCGGCGTGCTTCTTGGTGAACAGCATCTATTCCTCAGTATTTGATATTGTGGCGGCGAGCCATTCGGCGACGCTCGCTCTAGCGGCGCTCATATCGTGTTTGGTGCGGCCATCGACAAGCGTCGACGAACCGTGAACGCCATCCTTGACGATCAGCACCTTGATATCCTTCGCCGAGAGCAATGATTTAAGCGCTTTCGCCTGCTTTTCTTCCTTTTGGGGCCAAACGGCGAGTCCGGGGTCGGCGACGCCCGGAAGCCCGATCAGAGCCCCGCACTGGTCGAGCTTGCCGCCGGTCGCTGTCGACATGGCGACGACGCCGTCGACTTCCTCCGAGTGCTCGGCCGCCGCCCGCCAGACCAGGGACGCCGAATAGCTCGATCCCCAGATGATAAGCGGCGCGCCTCTCGCGGCCTTGTGCGCATAGGCGACGCCTGCTTCGATGTCGGGATAGGCGTCGCAATAACCGTCCGGACCGTCGGCTTCAGCAGCCGTCCTATTGTCAGCGCCGAAATATCCGTCTCCGGAGCGCTGGTCCCAGGCGATGACTCGATAGCCGAGGCCGTTAAGCCAGCCCGTCAGCGGGCCGTATTCGCCGCGCCCGTTCGAACCTGCCTGATGAAACAGCGACAGCAGCGGCGCGCTGTCCGGAAGGTCCGCATAATATGTCTCGCCATACACAGTCACGCCGTCAGCCGCCGTCGTGGCGACAGTCTCGGCGCATGCGACTGCGCTCAGGAGGCTCGCGCTCAGAAGAAGGATGGCGAATTTCATGATCGTATCTCCTGCTCCGCAATGCGTTCGGCGACGTCATCGCACTCCCGCCCCGAGGTCCGTTCAACTCACGATCCGCTGAACGTCACGCGTTGTCGTTTCTCCCGCCCTTCTTACCTCGACCGCCCTGCATGGCCGCCGAGATTGCGACTCCAATGACGACGCCGACGCTCACGCCTGTCGCCGGCCGGCCTATCGCAACGCCGATGCCGACCCCGATTGCGATGCCGAGCGCTATGCCTAGCGCCAGATTCATTGCGTCATTCTCAGAAAATTCCTTTTGCCGGATTTTCCTTAAGATAGCTGGCGGGCGCGACGGGGTTGAGCGTCAGCACTTCTTCGGCGCCGAGTTTCGGCAGGCGTTGCACGAGATCGAGGAAGCGGTCGGACTCGGCCTTGTCGAGAATCTCGTCGGTCAATGTACGGAACTTCCTGATGTATTCCGCCCGGCCGAAAGGCCTCGCGCCGAACGGGTGCGCGTTGGCGATGCCGAGTTCGTCGATCAGGGTCGAGCCATCATCGAAAGTGACGACGACCTTCGCGCCGAAGGCTTTTTCCTTCGGATCATGGCTGTGATAGCGCCGCGTCCATTCGGGATCTTCGACGGTCGATATCTTGCGCCAGAGCTGCACCGTGTCCGGACGCTTCGCCCGTTCCGGCGCGTAGGATCTCACATGGTGCCACTCGCCGTCCTGAAGAGCGACGGCGAAGATATACATGATTGAGTGATCGAGGGTTTCACGGCTCGCGTTCGGATCCATTTTTTGCGGATCGCCAGAGCCCGTGCCGATGACATAGTGCGTGTGATGAGACGTATGCAGAACGATCGATTTGATCTTGTCGAAACCGCCCCGCTTCTCGATCTCCCTGCCCATGCGAAATGCAAGGTCGATCAGAGCCTGCGACTGATACTCCGCCGAATGCTCTTTCGTGTAGGTTTCGAGAATGGCCCGCTTCGGCTCGCCTTTCGCCGGCAGAGGCACTTGATAGGTCGGTTCATAAGGGCTTTCGCCTTTGTCTCGCGCGGTGCGGCCGTTGAGAATGTAGGCGATGACGGAATCCTCGCCTTCATAAATCGGCGACGGAGCGCCCTCGCCTCGCATGCAGCGGTCGACCGCCTCGATAGCGAGCTTGCCGGCATAGGCGGGCGCGAAGGCTTTCCAGCTCGATATCTCTCCTTTACGGGACTGTCGGGTGGTGATGGTCGTATGCAGTCCTTGCTGCACGGACTGATAGATGATTTCCGCAGGCAGACCGAGAAGCGCGCCGACGGCGGCCGAGGCGGACGGTCCGATATGAGCGATATGGTCGATCTTGTGCTCGTGCAGGCAGATCGCCTTCACGAGATTCACCTGAATTTCGTACCCAGTCGCGATACCGCGGATCAGCGCCTTGCCGTCCTTGCCCGCCTGCTGCGCGACGGCGAGGACCGGCGGAATGTTGTCGCCGGGATGCGAATAGTCGGCGGCGAGAAAAGTATCGTGGAAATCGAGCTCGCGGACCGCCGTGCCGTTCGCCCACGCCGCCCACTCGCAATGCACTCGATGGCTCGCCGGCATTCCGAACAGGGTTGCCCCGTCGGCGCGCTGATGAGCGTTCGCCATCGCGCGGGCCGATTTGATCGGCCCGCGGTTCAGCGAAGCGATAGCCACCGACGCGTTATCGATGATGCGATTGATGATCATGTCGGTCGCCTCAGCGTCGACCTCCACCGGATCGGCGGCGACCGCGGCGATCTTCCAGGCGAGCTGGTCCTCACGCTTTAGATTGTCCTTTGAGCGATGCGCGCGGACGGCATGCGAGATCATGAATTTTCCCTTGTGGCTTAAGCGGTTGGGCGCGCCCGGCGCGGCCCGAAATGCGGCGCTATACGTGCCCGACCTGCGACACTCTGTCAAAGCTCGGCGCCTGTGGAAAACGGCGGCGTAACGCCTCAGGAAAACTTTCCCTTGACAGCCCCCCGCTTGCGCGGCTCCGCAGGCTTTCCACGCATTCGCTCAGAAAAACAGCAGCTTAACAGCCATCGCGGCGAGCGCCAGAAACAGCGCTTTCTTGATGAGCGGCGCGCCCTCGCGCACCGTGGAGTGCGCGCCGAGCCAGCCGCCCAGAGCGTTGCCGGCTGCGAGCGCCGCTCCCGCCTCCCACGCGATCGGAACCCTGGCGGCGAACACCGCCAGCGCAACAACGGAGAAAACGAGGGCGATGAACACCTTGTGCATGTTCACCCGAACCAGATCGAGCCCCATGACGCGGTAGAGGATCGGCATCATCAAAAAACCGACGCCTATCTGGATGAACCCGCCCCAGAAGCCGGCGCCTACAAAAAGAACGTGCCCGAGCGCCAGATTTTTCGCTTTCGCCGAGGCGTCGGGCTCTGGCCGGTTCTGGTCCCGGCCCGTCAGCATCAGGATCATCACCGCGACCATCGTGAAGGCGACGGTACGATCGAACCATTCGCCTTCAAGGTCGACGCCGACCATCGCGCCGGCGAGCGCGCCGACTGAGGCGGCAGCGGCGAGCGTTGCGGAAAGGCGGAAATCGGAAAAGCCGAGCTTGCGGAACGAGCGCACCGCCGTGACGTTCTGAGCGATGATCGCGATGCGGTTGGTGCCGTTGGCGACCGGCCCTGGCAGACCGAGAAACACCATGATCGGAACGGTCAGCAGCGACCCGCCGCCGGCGACGACGTTTATCCAGCCCGATGCGACTCCGGCGCCGGCGAGGAGAGCGAGTTCCCAAAGCTGCATTCCTGCTTCCCTTATCAGACAGCTTCAGAACCGGACGAAGGCTCCGGCGCGTGGCAAACGCCGCGCGCCGGACCAGTTGATGCGATTCTCCTCAACCCATGCAAAGACTCGAGGGGCTCTATGATCTCAACATCCCCGCCAGAGCGACCAGATAGGAGAAGCCCATCAGCACAGTGAGCGGGGTGCGGACGCCGAGGTACCAGTCGGGCGCGCCCGAGCCGCGCCGCGTCGCCTTCAAGTCGTCGATGAGCAGAACCGGAAGGGCGGCAAGAATTAAAACGAACTTCAGCCAGCTTTCGCCGGGGTAGAACAGCGGCAAGGCGGCGACGAGCGGCAGCGCACCACCTAAAAGGCTCATGAATGTCGGGCCTCCGGGCTTCATCACCGCAACGCCCCACCTCACCCCGCCGAAAAAGACGATAAGAGCGCCGCCATAAACGATCATGAATGTGCGCGCCGCAGAGCCGTATAGATCCGGATTGACGACGATCAGAAGCGCAGAGACGATCAACGGTAATGCGCCGGCATAGGCGAGCGCCGCCGCCGAATTTGGCAACCCTCGAAACGGCGCGTCTTTCTGTCCGATTGTTCGTTCAAGGCCGGCATAGGTCCTCATAATATCCTCCATCGAGAGAAGAGAGACCACGCAACAAGAACTATAGCTCAGTCCGTTACGCATCGGGCGCGGACCGCTTCGCCTCTTTTTTCCGGACGAACGGCGCAAGCAAATCGACCGCCTTCGATCCCATGTGGATCAGTGGCAGCAGCGTCGACTTAGGCAGGGCGTTCATCTGCGCGTACCAGTCGTTGAGCGTATCGACCAACTCCTGAAGATCGCCGAGGCGGCTGACTGCGACCGACGTGGCAGTCGGATCTTTCCGCGCGTCTTCGAGACAGCTCCGCAAAACTTCCGCCGCCGGATCGACTTCGCGGGCCTTCCGCATCGCCGCGATCCGGGCGACCATCTCCCAGACGTCCCCCTCCGCTTCGAAATAATCGCGGCGGTCGCCCAGGATCGGTTTTCGCTTCACCAAATCCCAGGCGAGCAGTTCCTTCAAGGACGTCGATACGTTCGAGCGGGCGAGCCCCAGCGTTTCGGCGATCTCTTCCGCCGTAAGCGGACGATCGCTCACCAGCAGCAGGGCGTGAATTTGCGCCACCGAGCGGTTGACGCCCCACTGCCCGCCGAGATCGCCCCAATGCAGGATGAAGCGCTCAATGGCCGGCCCCAGCGTCTGCTTTCTTACAGTAATTTCTGTCATTACAGAAATATATGCACACACCGAACCGCTTCAAGTACATAAAATATGGGTAAAATCCCACATTAAAATACGCTCAGATCGGCGTGATGGCGTAGTTTCTGCATTGTCCCACGCTGAGTTCGCTATTATTCTGTCCAAGCTAATGGGCTTTTTCCCACGGTTGTCATGTCTCAGATCGAACTTCTTGTCTCAAGGGCCGAAAGGCTGGCGGTCGCCTCGAATCTCTCCCTGTCGACGGTGTCGCGAAAACTGCTGAACGACGGCAAGGGGCTCGCCCGCCTCAAGGCCGGCGGTCAGTGCACGCTGAAGACGCTGGAAACGGCGATGGCGCGACTCGATGCGCTGGAGCGCGAGAGCGGCAGGAAAACAGCCACAGCGCCCGCAGCGCCGCTCGTTTCCCCCGACGTCTTGTCGCATCTCGACCGCCTCGAAGCGGAGTCGATCCACATTTTCCGGGAAGTCGTCGCCGAGGCCGAAAACCCGGTGATGATGTATTCGATCGGCAAGGATTCAGCGGTGATGCTGCACCTTGCGATGAAGGCTTTCTATCCCGCGAAACCGCCCTTCCCGCTCCTTCACGTCGATACGACCTGGAAGTTCCGGGAGATGATTAAATTCCGCGACGAGACGGCGAAGCGTCTCGGCCTCAATCTTCTCGTGCATATCAATCAGGAAGGAGTCGCGCAGGGAGTAGGCCCCTTCACGCACGGTTCGCAGATCCATACCGACGTGATGAAAACGCAGGCCCTGAAGCAAGCCCTCGACAAATACAAGTTCGACGCGGCGTTCGGCGGGGCACGCCGCGACGAGGAAAAGTCCCGCGCCAAGGAGCGCATTTTCTCTTTCCGTACCGCGCAGCACCGCTGGGACCCGAAAAATCAGCGTCCAGAGCTTTGGAATATCTACAACACCCGCGTTCAGAAGGGCGAATCCATCCGCGTGTTTCCCTTGTCGAACTGGACTGAGCTCGACATCTGGCAATATATCTACCGCGAGAACATCCCCATTGTGCCGCTCTACTTCGCCGCCGAGCGGCCCGTCGTCGAACGCGACGGCGCTCTCATCATGGTCGATGATGAACGCATGCCCCTCAACGGCGACAAGCCGAAAATGGAGATGGTCCGCTTCCGCACGCTCGGCTGCTACCCGTTGACCGGCGCCGTGCGCTCCGCCGCCGCGACCTTGCCGGAAATCATTCAGGAAATGCTTCTCGCCCGCACATCCGAACGTCAGGGCCGGGTCATCGACCACGACCAGGCGGCGTCAATGGAGAAGAAGAAGCAGGAGGGGTACTTCTGATGGCCGACGCAGCAGCCCTCCTACCGAGCGACGATATTCTCGCCTATCTCGACGCGCACGAGAAGAAATCTCTTCTGCGCTTCATCACCTGCGGCTCGGTCGACGACGGCAAGTCGACGCTGATCGGCCGCCTGCTCTATGACTCGAAACTGATTTACGAGGATCAGCTCTCGGCGCTTGAGTCCGATTCCAAGAAAGTAGGCACGCAGGGCGAAAAGATAGATTTCGCCCTCCTTGTCGACGGCCTCGCCGCCGAACGCGAGCAGGGCATCACCATAGATGTCGCCTATCGCTTTTTCTCGACCGACAAGCGCAAGTTCATCGTCGCGGACACGCCGGGCCATGAGCAATACACCCGCAATATGGCGACAGGCGCATCGACCGCTGATGTCGCGGTGATCCTCATCGACGCCCGCAAGGGCGTGCTGACGCAGACGCGGCGTCACTCCTACATCGTGTCGCTTCTCGGAATCCGCCACATTGTCGTCGCGGTGAACAAGATGGACCTCGTCTCCTATTCGAAGGAGACTTTCGACAGGATCGAAGCCGACTACCGTTCCTTCGCCTCGAAGCTCGGCTTCGAGTCCATCGTCTGCCTGCCAATATCGGCGTTCGAGGGCGACAATATCACGACCAAGAGCGCCAATACGCGGTGGCACAAGGGGCCGGCGCTGCTGCCTTATCTCGAAACCGTCGAAACGGCGAGCGATCGCGCCGACAAGCCCTTCCGGCTGCCGGTGCAATGGGTGAACAGGCCCGATCTCGATTTCCGCGGATTCGCCGGAACCGTCGCTTCCGGAACGGTTTCGCCGGGCGACGAAATCGTCGTCGTTCCCTCCGGCAAGCGCTCCCGCGTGACGCGCATCGTCACGCAGAAAGGCGATCTCGCAGCCGCTGGACCGGATCAGGCGGTCACGCTCACTCTCGCCGACGAGATTGACATCAGCCGGGGCGACGTCATCTGCGCCGGCCGCGCGCCGGCGGAGCAGACCGACCAGTTCGCGGCGCATGTGCTGTGGATGCATGACGACGCCATGATCCCCGGTCGGCAATACCTGCTGAAGACGGCGAACCGCACCATCCCGGCGACCATCACAGAGCTCAAGCACAAGATCAACGTCAACACGCTCAGCCATGAATCCGGCAAAACGCTTGCGCTCAACGAAGTCGGGTTCTGCAACCTGTCGACAAGCCATCCTATCGCCATTGATCCCTATGCGCAGAATAGGACGACAGGCGCCTTCATTCTGATCGACCGGCGCACCAATAACACGATCGGCGCCGGCATGATCGATTTCTCGCTGCGCCGCTCGCAGAACGTTCACTGGCAGGATCTCGATGTCGACAAGGCGGCGCGCGCGACGGCGAAGCACCAGCGGCCCTGCATCCTGTGGTTCACGGGCCTTTCAGGTTCCGGCAAGTCGACGGTCGCCAACCTTGTCGAGAAGCGGCTGCACGACATGGGCCGCCACACCTATACGCTAGATGGCGACAATGTCCGGCACGGGCTCAACAAAGACCTCGGCTTCACCGATGTCGATCGCGTGGAAAATATCCGCCGCGTCGCCGAAACGGCGAAGCTGATGGTCGACGCCGGCTTGATCGTTCTCGTCTCCTTCATCTCGCCGTTCCAGAGCGAACGGCGCATGGCGCGCGAAGCCGTCGAAGACGGCGAGTTCCTCGAAGTCTACATCTCGACGCCGCTCGCGGTTTGCGAGAAGCGCGACGTCAAGGGTCTCTACGCCAAGGCGCGGCGCGGCGAGATCAAGAACTTCACCGGCATCGATTCGCCCTACGAGCCGCCGCAGAACGCAGAGCTCGATTTCGACACATCGAAAATGAGCGCCGAGGAAGCGGCGACTCGTATCGTCGAGCATCTGGAACGCAGCGGCTATCTCGCCGGCTAACTGGCTTCAGAGACGGGCCTTCGTCGCTTCGGCGAACGCCCGACATCCCATGGAACCGCCGAGATCGGCCGTGCGCGCGCCCGAGGCGAGCGTTTGCTCGACGGCGCTCTCCATCGCCGCAGCAACGTCTTCCGCGCCGAGACTGTGCCGCGCCAGCATCGCCGCCGAAAGGATGGCGCCGGTGGGGTTCGCCTTGTCTAGCCCGGCGATGTCGGGCGCCGAGCCGTGTATCGGCTCATAGAGGCCTATTGCGCCCCCCAGCGAAGCGGAAGGCGAAAGGCCGATGGAGCCGGCGATCACCGACGCTTCGTCGCTCAATATGTCGCCGAACATATTCTCGGTGAGAATGACGTCGAAGGAAGCCGGCGCCAGCACCAGTTTCATCGCCACGGCGTCGACGAGGCCGTGATCGAGTTTAACGTCCTCATAATCGCGCTTCCAGAGATCGGTCACCGCCGCGCGCCAGAGCCGGCTCGTGGCCATGACGTTCGCCTTGTCGACGGAAAGAACCCTGCCCTTGCGCCCCCGCGCCGCCTCGAAGGCGATGCGCGCGACCCGTTCGACTTCCTCGCGCGTATAGACCGTTTCATCGGTAGCACGCTCGCGCCCTTCGGTACGCTCGCCAAAATAGGTTCCGCCCGTCAGTTCGCGGACGATCAGCAGATCGGCGCCTTTCGAAAGTTCCGGCTTCAGGGGACCGTACTGCTCCATGCCGGGAAGGACGCGCATAGGCCGCAAATTGGCGTAAACGCCGAGCGCCTTCCGCAAGCCAAGCAATCCCTGCTCCGGCCGTTTCGGCGCGCCATCCCATTTCGGCCCGCCGACTGCGCCGAGAAGAATCGCTTTGGCCCCCAGGCACGCGTCCAGCGTTTGTTTCGGCAGCGGCTCGCCCGCCGCGTCGATGGCCGCGCCCCCGAACAGATGCTCCTCGAAGGCAAACGCAAGACCGAATTTCTTCCCGGCCTCTTCGAGAACGAGGCGCGCCGCCGCCATCACTTCCGGGCCGACGCCGTCACCCGGCAACAATACGATGCGATGCGTCACGCCCGTTCCTTCTCGTAAGATTCTATCGCCGCAGACTGCTTCAGCAGGTGCCCAAGCGGATCGACGCCGTCAAGAAGGCAGCGCCGCGCGAAGCGCTCGACGGAGAACGGCGCCGAACGGCCGCCGCCGAGCACGCCGATTACTTCTCGCTCGAGATCGATCTCGACTTCGACGCCGGGGTGATCGAGCAGGAAGTGGTGCATCTCGTCGTCGACCTCCACGGGCAGCAGACCGTTCTTCAGCGCATTGCTCTTGAAAATGTCGGCGATGTCGGAAGACACGACGGCGCGGAAGCCGAAATCGGCGAGCGCCCATGGCGCATGCTCGCGCGACGAACCGCAGCCGAAATTCGAGCCGCCGACGAGGATGCGATGTTTCGCCGGCTCGACTCCGTTGAACACAGAGGCGTTGCGCGCGCGGCCGGTGTCGTCGAAACGCCAGTCGTAGAACACGGACGCGCCGAGCCCCTGCCTTGTCGTCGTCGTCAGGAACCGGGCGGGGATGATCTGGTCCGTATCGATGTTCTCCTGCGCCAGAACAATGGTGCGCGAGCGCAGGCGCGTAAACGGTTCAAACGACATGGCGGACTCCGGTTTCCTCAAGATAGGGACGCGGATCGGCGATGCGGCCTTCAACGGCGGAGGCGGCGGCGGTCGCCGGACTGGCGAGAACGGTGCGGACGCCCTTGCCCTGGCGCCCCATGAAATTGCGGTTGGAGGTGGAAACGACGAGTTCGCCCGGCGCCCCCTTGTCGCCGTTCATGGCGATGCACATCGAGCAGCCGGGCTCTCGCCACTCGGCGCCGGCGGAAAGAAAAACCTTGTCGAGCCCCTCCGCTTCCGCGGCGCGCTTTATTTCCTCAGAACCCGGAACGACCAGAGCGATAACGCCATCGCTCACTTTCCGGCCATTGAAAACGCGTGCCGCCTCTCGAAGGTCCGACAGTCGGGAGTTTGTGCAGGAGCCGATGAACACACGGTCGACCTTGATGTCGCTGAACAGGCTGCCGCCTTCGATCCGCATATAGTCCGCCGCGATGCGCGCCGCTTCGCCGGAGGCGTCGGGCGCGGCGGCGTCGACCGGCGCCGCCGCGTCGGGCGAAACGCCGTAGGTGATCATCGGGCGAATGGCGGCGGCGTCGAGTCTTACTTCCTTGTCGAATGCGGCGCCTTCGTCGCTCAGCAGCGTCATCCATTCGTCGACGGCGCGCGCCCAGGCTTCGCCCTTCGGCGCGCGCGGACGGTCCTTCAGATAGGCGATAGTCGTCTCGTCCGGCGCCACCATGCCGGACCGTGCGCCCGCCTCTATCGACATGTTGCAGAGAGTCATGCGTCCCTCCATCGAAAGGGCGCGCACCGCATCTCCGGCGAACTCGATGGCGTAGCCCTGGCCGCCGTCGGCGCCGATTTTTGCGATCATCGCCAGCGCCATGTCTTTGGCGCCGACGCCCGGCGGCAGCACGCCGTCGAACGTCACGCGCATCGACTTCGGCTTGCGCTGCAGCAGGCATTGCGTCGCCAGCACGTGGCCGACTTCCGTCGTGCCGATACCGAAAGCCAACGCCCCGAAGGCGCCGTGAGTCGAGGTGTGGCTGTCCCCGCAGACGATGGTCATCCCCGGCTGCGTCGCGCCGAGCTCCGGCCCGATAACATGCACGATGCCGCGATGCGGATCGCCGAGCCCAAACAACTCAATGCCATGCGCTGCGCAATTGCGGATCAGCGTCTCTACCTGTTGCTTTGCTTCCGCCGTCGCATAGGAAAGCTCGCCTTTCGCATTGGCGGGAAGGGTCGGCGTCGAGTGATCGAGCGTCGCGAGCGTGCGGTCGGGGCGGCGCACCTTACGTCCTTCATCGGCGAGCACTGAGAACGCCTGCGGCGAGGTGACTTCATGCACAAGGTGCAGGTCGATATAAAGAACGGCGGGCGCGTCCTCCTGTTCTTCGACGACGACGTGCCGAGCCCATAATTTATCGAGCAGGGTTTGCGGTTTCATTTCGGCCTCCTCACGCCGCGCCGGCCATTACGGCGCGGTTGGTTTCGAAATCGACCGCCTGGTTGATGGCGACCACGAAAGCGCCGACCGCCGCGTCGGCGACGTCGACCTCGTTGGCGACGCCGGTGAAGCGGCGATCGCCGACTTCCACCACCGCTTGCGCGTGCACAGGCCCCACCTCGTGCTCGGCCGTATGGTGCATATCGAGACTGACGATGCGGCCCGCAACGCCGGCGACGGCGCAGACCGCCGCGAACGCCGCATCGATCGGCCCCCCGCCTTCTTCGGTGAGCGTGCGCATGGTGCCATCGAGATGCTCCATGGTGACGCGCGCTTTCGGACGCGTGTCATCCTCGAAGTCCACATGCAGTTCTACGCGCCTGACCCGCCAGGGACCGGCGCGGCCATCCCGGGTCTCGCCGGTCACTAACCGCACGACGTCCGCATCGGTGACTTCTCGGGTCGCGTCGGCAAGTTTCTTGAATTCAACAAAGAACACATTGAGCCGGTTGTCGCCCACATCGAAACCAAGCGACTCGATGCGTGCGGCGAGCGCATGCTTGCCAGAATGCTTGCCGAGCACGATGGAGTTCGACGGCATGCCGACCGCTTCGGCGTCCATGATCTCGTAGGTTCGTTTGTTGGCCAGCACGCCGTGCTGGTGGATGCCGGCTTCGTGGGCGAAGGCGTTCTTGCCGACAATCGCCTTGTTTCTCGGAATCGGATTGTGCGTGACGCGGGCAAGCGCCTGGCTGGCTGGGTACAGTTTTGTGGTGTCGATCTGCGTTGCGAAGCCGAAATAGTCGCGGCGGGTCGCCAGCGCCATCACCGCCTCCTCAAGCGAGCAGTTGCCCGCCCGCTCGCCGATGCCGTTGATGGCGCATTCGATCTGCCGAGCGCCGCCGCGCACCGCCGCCAGAGAGTTGGCGACGGCCATGCCGAGATCGTCGTGACAATGCGTGGAGAATGTCGTCCTGTCGGCGCCGGGCACAGTGCGTTTCAAGAACGAAAACAGTTCGTAGATTTCATCCGGCGTCGTGTAGCCGACCGTGTCCGGAATATTCAGCGTCGTCGCGCCGGCCTCGATAGCGGCGGTCAGAGCATCCACCAGATACTCACGCTCGGTGCGGATGGCGTCTTCCGGCGAAAACTCGACATCCTCGCAGCCCGAACGCGCATGACGCACGAGACGGTAGATGCGCTCGACGATTTCCTCCTTGGTCAGCTTCAGCTTGGCCTCCCGGTGAAGCGGGCTGGTGCCGATAAAGACGTGCACGCGCTTGTTTTTCGCCGGCGTCAGCGCTTTCAGGGCGGCGTCGATATCGGCCTCGGCGAGACGGGCGAGCGAGCAAATGGTCGGTCCTTCTATCTCCTTGGCGACCGCCGATACGGCGGCGGCGTCGCCGGGCGAAGCGGCGGCGAAACCCGCCTCGATGATGTCCACATTCAGATCGCGCAGAGCGCGGGCAACGACGAGCTTGGCGTCGACCGCCATGGAAAAGCCCGGCGCCTGCTCGCCGTCGCGCAGGGTCGTATCAAAGATTTTTACGTGAGAGTCAGCGGGAGAAGTCATGTCGTTTCCTTCGAATTCGTACAGGGACCGTGGCGGGCACGCTGGAGAAGAGCAGCGCCAAGCCGCTAAGTCGCTCGAACAGATTCGAAAGAAACAGCTTCAGGGTTCGCGCCATAATAATTCTCCTGTGAATCGTATCCATTTCAGTCAGTCGCCGGGCCGCGCCGGATCGAGAGCACGCCCGTCCGCGAAACCTCAACAAGGCCGAGCGGCCGCATCAGGTCTATGAAAGCGTTGATCTTCTCGCGCGCGCCGGTGATCTCGAACACGAACGAGGTGTGCGTCGTATCGAGCGCCTTGGCGCGGAAAATGTCGGCTAGGCGCATCGCTTCGACGCGGTGTTCGCCCTTGCCGACGATCTTGACCAGCGCCAGTTCGCGTTCGATGGCGTCGCTCTCGGCGGTGACGTCGATAACGCGGCGCACCGGAACGAGGCGGCCGAGTTGCGCCTTGATCTGTTCAATCTTCGACGAGGTGCCGCCAGTCACGACCGTTATGCGCGACCGGTGTTTCTCAACGTCGGTTTCGGCGACTGTGAGGCTCTCGATATTGTAGCCACGCGCCGAAATGAGGCCGACGACGCGCGCCAGCACCCCCGGCTCGTTGTCGACGATGACCGCGAGAATGACCTCGCGCGCCGCTTCTTCCGGTGCGGTGACTGGATAGACGGAGAGTGATTGCTGATCGCTCACACCAGTGTCCTCCCCTCGGCGCTGACGCTTTCCGCCTTCACCGCGCCCAGCAGCATCTCGTTATGCGCCGCGCCTGACGGGATCATCGGAAACACGTTCTCTTCCTTTGAAACGACGCAGTCGAACAGCACTGGCCGGTCGCAGTCGATCATCTCCATGATCTTCGCATCGAGTTCGGCCGGCGTTTCAGCGCGCAGGCCGACGCCGCCATAAGCCTCCGCGAGCTTGACGAAGTCGGGAAGCGAATCCGAATAAGAATGCGAATAACGCCCGCCATGCAGCAGTTCCTGCCATTGGCGGACCATGCCGAGATAGGCGTTGTTGAGAATGAATATCTTGACCGGCAGCCGGTGCTGTACGGCGGTCGACATTTCCTGCATGGTCATCTGCACCGACGCGTCCCCGGCGATGTCGATGACCAGCGCGTCCGGATGCGCCGCCTGCACACCGAGCGCGGCGGGAAGGCCGTAACCCATCGTGCCGAGACCGCCGGACGTCATCCAGCGGTTCGGCTTGTCGAAATGGAAGAACTGCGCCGCCCACATCTGGTGTTGACCGACTTCCGTCGTGACGTAGACGTCGCGTCCGCGCGTCAGGTGATACAGCCGCTCGATGGCGTATTGCGGCTTGATGATGTCGGGCGCTGTCTCATAGCCGAAGCACTTCTTCGCCCGCCACTGATCGATATGGGCCCACCAGAGCGCCAGCCTGCCCTTGTCGAGAGGCACCTCGGCGTTGCGCGCGCGCCACTCGGCGAGCATCGCCGCTGTGATTTCGCCGGCGTCGCCGACAATCCCGAGATCAACCGGCACGTTCTTGTTGATGGACGAGGGGTCGATGTCGATATGGATTTTACGCGAGCCAGGCGAGAATGCGTCTAGCCTTCCCGTGACGCGATCGTCGAAGCGCGCACCGACGGCGACCATCAGGTCGCAATCGTGCATCGCCGAATTGGCTTCGACGCTGCCATGCATGCCGAGCATTCCGAGCCATTGCGGATGATCGGCCGGAAAGGCGCCGAGACCCATCAATGTCGACGTCACCGGGAACCCGGTTTCACGGGCGAGCGCTCGAAGCGCTTCGCTGGCGATGGCGCCCGCATTGATGACCCCGCCGCCCGTGTAGAAAACCGGCCGGCGCGCCCGGCGCATCAGGTCGACGGCCTGCGCGATCTTCGCCTTGTCGACTGGCGGCGTCGTTACGCAATCGCGTTTGCGCGCCGCGGCGCGCGCCGTATAGACGGCCTCCTCGAACTGGATGTCTTTCGGAATGTCGAGAAGAACAGGACCCGGCCGCCCATTCGTCGCCACGTGAAAAGCTTCGTGAACGATGGCGGACAATTTCTCGGCGGATGGAACGAGATAGTTGTGCTTCGTGCAGGCGCGCGTGATGCCGATCGTGTCGCATTCCTGAAAGGCGTCGGTGCCGATCAGCTTGCGAGCCACCTGCCCGGTGATGCAGACGACGGGAATGGAATCGAGCAGAGCATCGGCGAGGCCGGTGACCGCGTTGGTCGCTCCCGGCCCCGACGTGACGAGCACGACGCCGGGCTTGCCGGTCGAACGCGCATAACCTTCGGCGGCGTGCACCGCGCCCTGCTCGTGACGCACCATGATGTGGCGAATGGTGTCGCGCTTGAACAGAGCGTCATAGATCGGCAGCACCGCGCCGCCCGGATAGCCGAAGATCACATCGACGCCCTGTTCTTCCAACGCGTCGAGCAGCAGCTCCGCCCCCGGCTTTTTCAAAGCCTGAGCCGGATCGGCGCTGGAAGGGGTCGCCCTCGGGTTTGGCGCGGTCATGGCTGCCTCAATCGTCCTTGGTGTTGGCGCCGGGCTTCAGCCACGCCATGCGCTCGCGCAGCTCCTTGCCCGTCTTCTCGATCGGGTGGGCGAGATCGGCGTCCAGAAGCTGCTGGTAGCGGACCTTTCCGGTCTGGTTTTCGAGAATCCAGTCGCGGGCGAACTGTCCGGTCTGGATATCTTTCAGAATCTCGCGCATGCGCTGGCGCGTTTCGTCGTTGACGACGCGCGGGCCGGAAACGAGATCGCCGTACTTCGCCGTCTCGGAAATGAATTCGTGCATCTTGGCGACGCCGCCTTCGTAGAGAAGATCGACGATCAGCTTCAGCTCGTGCAGGCATTCGTAATAGGCGATCTCCGGGCGGTATCCGGCGTCCACAAGAGTCTCGAAACCGGCCATGACGAGTTCGGTGGCGCCGCCGCAAAGCACGGCCTGCTCGCCGAACAGATCGGTCTCGGTTTCCTCCTTGAACGTTGTTTCTAGCGCGCCGGCGGTCGTGCCTCCGATCAGGCTCGCATAGGACAGCGCCCGGTCTTTCGCCTTGCCGGTAGCGTCCTGATGCACAGCGAATAGGCAGGGAACGCCGCGTCCGCGCTGATATTCGCGGCGCACGAGATCGCCGGGGCCCTTCGGGGCCACCATGATGACGTCGACGTCTTTCGACGGTCTGACGCGTCCGTACAGGATCGAGAAGCCATGCGCGAAAGAAAGCGCGTCGCCGGGTCTGAGGGCGGGCGCAATTTCTTCCTTGAACAGCGCTTCGTGACTCATGTCGGGCGTCAATAAAGCGACGACATTCGCCGCTTCGACCGCTTCGCGGACCGGCGCGGTGTCCAGACCGTCCGCCCTCGCCCTTTTGTCGCCCGTGCCGCCCTTGCGGACGCCGACGACCACAGTGCAGCCCGACTCCTTGAGATTCAGCGCGTGCGCGCGGCCCTGACTGCCATAACCGATGATTGCGACCGTTCCGTCTCTCAGAACGTTCTTGTCGGCATCATCGTCCGTATACACTCTCATTGGTCGGTCCCTTTTCACTGGTCAGTTGAGATCGTCACCGCGCCTTTCGCGGCGGAGGAAACAAGACGGGCGTATTTGTCGAAGGCGCCGCCCATGCGGCGTTGCGGTTTCGGCTTGAAGGCTGCGCGGCGCGCGGCCCAGTCGATGTCAGCGTCGATCCGGCGGGCGTTGGGATCGATGCGGATCGTGTCGCCTTCTTCGATCAGAGCAATGGGGCCGCCATTTGCCGCTTCGGGCGCCACATGGCCGATGACGAAACCGTGGGACGCGCCCGAGAAGCGCCCATCGGTCATCAGCGCCACCTTCCCGGCGAGGCCCTGTCCGGCGAGCGCCGCGGTGACGGCCAGCATTTCGCGCATGCCGGGCCCGCCCTTCGGGCCTTCATAGCGGATGACGACGACATCTCCTTCCTTGATCTTCTGGGCGCCGACTGCGGCGAACGCTTCTTCCTCGCTGTCGAAGACGCGCGCCGGACCGGCGAAGGCGGCGTCGGCGTAGCCGGCGGTCTTGAGCACGGCGCCTTCCGGCGCGACGTCGCCGTAAAGGACGCGCAAGCCGCCGGTTTTCTTCACCGGTTCGGCGACGCTCCTGACGACCTGCTGGCGTGGCGTTTCCTCCGCTTTCTGAAGTTCCTCGAACAGGCTGCGCCCCGAAACTGTCGGCGCGTCGGCGAGCTTGCCGCCCTCCATCAGGCGCTTTCCGAACAGACGCATGCCTCCGGCGGCGTGAAGGTCTTTCGCGAGAAAACGCCCGCCGGGCTTCAGATCGGTGATAACCGGCGTCGAGCGGGAGAGTTCGTCGAAGAGGTCGATCGAGAACGGGACGCCCGCCTCGGCGGCGATGGCGGCCAAGTGAAGCACGGCGTTGGTCGAGCCCCCGCTGGCGACGACGGCGGTCGCTGCGTTTCTCAGCGCGGTTTCAGTGATGAAGCGGCGCGCATTCGCGCCTTCCTTGGCGCGCATCGCCGCGAGACGGCCGCACCGCTCGGCTTCGCCCGCCTTCGCCGCATCGAGGGCCGGCGGATCGCCCGCCCCCATCGGGGCGAGGCCAAGAAAGGCGACGGCCATCGCCATGGTGTTGGCGGTGAACTGCCCGCCGCAAGCGCCGGCGCCGGGACAGGCGTGCTTTTCGATCTCCAGAAGGCCGGCGTCGTCGAGATCACCCTTCGCATGGGCGCCCACAGCCTCGAAAACGTCCTGAATGGAGATATCCTTGCCGGCGCAGAGGCCCGGCATGATCGATCCGCCGTAGAAAATGACGCCCGGAATATCCATCCTCGCCAGCGCCATCGCTGCGGCGGGAATCGTCTTGTCGCAGCCGACGAGAATGACGGCTGCGTCAAGCGAGTGGCCGCGCACCGCAAGCTCGATGGAATCGGCGATCGCTTCGCGCGAGATCAGCGAGGCCTTCATGCCTTCGCCGCCCATGGTGATGCCGTCGGAGACGACGATGGTGTTGAAGTCGACCGGCGCGCCGCCGCCGGCGCGAACGCCCTCGCGCACCGGGGCCGCCAGTTTGTCGAGATGCATGTTGCACGGCGTCACCGTCGACCAGGTGTTGACGACGGCGATCATCGGCTTTTCGAAATCTTCCTCCGTATACCCCGCGGCGCGCAGCATCGCCCGCGCCGGCGCCTTGGCTGGCCCCCGGGTGATGGCGTCGGATCGTTTCGCAGTCGTCATTCCGTCATCCTTTTCGGTCGCTAGAATCAAAAGACCCGCTCCTGGGTCGGGGAGCGGGTCCTTTGGATTTCTTGCTTGCCTGTATCCGTTAGCCAGCAGACTCCGTGGTCGCTCCCCTGCAGGGGCTAATAAGGAGCAGCGATACGGGAAGTCGGCCGAGGCTTTGGGCGGACGCGCGCGCGGGAAAACGGCCAAAAGCCGTCCTCAACCCCGCCTGAGCCATTTCGCTCGCCATTGCGCCCTGCCTGTTGAAACCTGATCGCGACGATACTGCGCCGCGGCAAGTGTTCCTATCCAGCAAATTCCTTAATTTCAACAGAAAATTTCAATGACTGGGCAAAAATCTGGCGCTTTCTGCTCAAAAGGCGAACCGGGTGCGCACGGTGGCGCCCTCAACGGGTTTTTAACGCCGCAGCGCGGCGGGCGTTAGACTCGATCCCGGTCCAGTCTTTCCGGTCGATGGCGGCGGCGCTGGCGATCCAGGAACCGCCAACGCAAGCCACATTGGGGAGAGCCAGATATTCACCCGCCCGCTCGGCGCTGATGCCACCGGTCGGGCAGAAGCGCGCCTGCGGCAGCGGACCGAAAAGCGCCTTCAGATAGGCGACGCCGCCCGCTGGCTCAGCGGGAAAGAATTTCAGTCTTGAAACGCCGGCGTCGAGCGCCTGCATGACCTCGCCAGCGGTCGCCACGCCGGGCAACAGCGGCGCGGCCGCTTTCGGCGCAAAGTCGAGAAGCGCCGGCGTAAGACCGGGCGACACGAGAAAGTCGGCTCCCCCATCTATCGACTTTTTTGCGTCGGCGACGGTGAGCACCGTTCCCATGCCGACGATGAGGGACGGTGCGGCGGCCTTCATCGCCTTCAGAGAGGCGAGCGCCGCCGGCGTGCGCAAGGTCAGTTCCGCGACCTCCACGCCGCCTTTCACAAGAGCCTCGGCGAGCGGTCCTGCAAGTCCCGCATCGGAAATTTCGATAACGGGAATGACGCTTGCGAGATTGAGAATGTCGTCGATTTTCATGGGGGGCCGCTTCCTGCCTGAATTCGATGAGAGCCGTTTCAATTCCGCCGATCAAGCCGCTACGGGGCCCAGCAGCAAAAAAGTTTCGTGAGGTCGCCGAGAAAAAGCGTCCTCACAGGCATATCCTCGACTGCGCCGGTGGCGCGCGCCTTCCTGTAGGCCCGTCTTTTTTCGTCGCCAGTCATCAGCAGCAGCATGGCGCCCGAAGCGAGAACTGGCGGCGCCGTCAGAGTCATGCGCCCGGTGTGCTCGCCGGTTACAGCGCTTTGGCGCGCGGTGACGGCGGCGCAATATCTATCCGTTTCGAGATCGATCGCCGCGTCGAGACCGTGCGCGTTGGGAAACCACGACGCCGTATGTCCGTCCGGCCCCATGCCAAGCACGACAGCATCGGCCGGCCACGGAAGGTGGGCCAGTGCTGCGTCGAGCGACGGCGCGGCTTCCGCCGGATTCGCATGAACGCTCTTCATGCCGACGAAGCGGGCCTTCGCCGCCCGGCCCTGCATCAGCGCGGCCCGAATGGCTCGCTCGTTCGACGCGGCGTGGTCGACGGGAACCCATCGTTCGTCGACAAGCGCGACGCTCACTTGCGGCCAATCCAGTTCCGCATTGGCCAGTTGTTCATACAGCGGCAGCGGCGTGGATCCGCCCGAAACCAGCAGCAGCGCTTCACCGCGCGCCTCGATTGCCTTCGAAAGCCGTTCCGTAATGAAGGATAAAGCCGCGGCGCGCATCGCCGAAGCGTCCGTAAATTCGTTGAGGTCGGTTCCGGCCCGAATCTGCATGGCGGGGCGTTCATAGCAGAAGGCGGCTGCAAGGCCAGCGGCTCTAAAACCTGACGAAGCGCCTTGCCGCCATCCCTGCGAGCATGGCGGCGATAAAGGCGTACGGTTGAAGATCGCCAAGCGCCGCGGCGGTGATAGCCGGACCAGGACAGAAACCCGACAGTCCCCAGCCCACGCCGAAAATCGCCGCGCCCATGATTAGGTTGCGGTCGATCACGGTCGTCGCCGGCAAATGGAATTGCGTCTCGAACATCGGCGCGGCTCGCCGCAGGACGAGCCTGTACCCGACGAATGTCACCGCGAGAGCGGCGGCCATGACGAACAGCAGGCTCGGATCCCACGCGCCCGCCACGTCGAGAAAGGCGATGATCTTCGCCGGATTGACCATGCCGGAAATCACAAGCCCCAACCCGAAAATCAGCCCGGCGACCAATGCTGCGACAATTCTCACATCACTCTCCCGCCGCAAGCCGCACGACCAGAACCGTCGCTATGCCTGCCGCTATGAATGTAGCTGTCGCGGCGAGCGAGCGTTTCGAAAGCCGCGCCATTCCGCACACGCCATGCCCGCTCGTGCAGCCGCCGCCGAGGCGCGTTCCGAACCCCACGAGAAGGCCGCCGACAACCATCTGCGGCAAAGCGTGGGGATAATCCGCGTGGGGCATGGCTCCAGTCGCCAATCCGCAAATGATCGGCGCGGCGATCAGTCCGACGAGAAACGCCGACTTCCAGCCGACTCCCTCGCCGGCCGGCGTCAGCACGCCGTCGACAATGCCGCTGATGCCGGCGATACGGCCGTTCGCCGCCATCAGGAGCACAGCGGCCGCGCCGATCAGGGCTCCGCCCGCCAGGGCCGCATAAGGCGTAAACTCCGTCATTTCCCGTTTTCTCCGCGCTCGTTTCGTCGCAGCCCTGATACTTGTCAATTAACATAAGTGTCTTATATGAAACTTGCAACTTTCGCGAACCGCCGGACCTATCCCATGACCGTCAAACCGATGAATCTGCAAGAACTGAAGACCAGAGCCGGCGAAGTGGCGGGGCTTTTGAAAACGCTGTCGCATCCCAACCGGTTGCTCATCGCCTGCCAGTTGATGGAGGGCGAATATACAGTCGGCGAGATCGAGGCGCTGACCGGCGTGGGGCAGCCCGTCCTGTCGCGCGAACTCGCCCGGCTTCGCCGCGACGGGTTGCTGGCGACGCGCCGGGAATCCCGCATGATTCACTACAGACTTGCCGATGATCGTCTCGCTTCGCTCGTAAATGCTCTCTGCAACGCCTTCGCGCCCATTGCGAAGCGCGGTAAAATCCAGCCGGCGCCGCGTCGCCGGCCAGGGCGCGCCCAGCCGTCAAGGAGGAAAAAATGAAACCGACCGTCACGGCCTTCTTTGACGAACCGACCTTCACCGTCAGCTATGCCGTCGTCGATCCGGCTACGAAGAAAGCGGCGATCGTCGACTCGGTTCTCGATTTCGACGCCGCATCCGGCCGCACCAGCCGCAAATCCGCGGATAGGATTGTCGATTTCGTTCGCTGCGAAGGGCTTGAGGTCGAGTGGATTCTCGAAACCCATGTTCACGCCGACCATCTTTCGGCGGCGCCGTACCTTCAGGAAAAACTCGGCGGCAAGATCGCCATCGGCGCCAACATCACCGTCGTACAGGAAACGTTCGGCAAGATTTTCAACGCAGGTACCGAATTCCAGCGCGACGGAAGCCAGTTCGACGCCCTTATGAAGGACGGCGACGTGTTCCATGTCGGCTCGATCCCGTCGCGCGCCATCCACACGCCGGGCCACACGCCCGCCTGCATGACCTATCTCATCGGCGACGCCGCCTTTGTGGGCGACACGCTGTTCATGCCCGACTACGGCACGGCGCGCGCCGACTTTCCGGGCGGCGACGCGCGCGAGCTCTACCGTTCCATCCGCAAGATCTTCGCGCTGCCGCCGGCGACGCGACTCTTCATGTGTCACGATTACAAGGCGCCCGGCCGCGACGAATATCGCTGGGAGACCACTGTCGAGGAGCAGCGGCGCGCCAACGTGCACGCCCATGACGGCGTCAGCGAGGAGGAGTTCGCGGCGATGCGCACCGCCCGCGACAAGACGCTCGGCATGCCGCGGCTGATCCTTCCCTCGGTTCAGGTCAACATGCGCGGCGGCGAGCTGCCCCCGAAAGAAGACAACGGAACGCGCTATCTGAAACTGCCTATCGATGCGTTCTGACGCATGAGGGACGCGAAGCAGTTCCTGCCGATTCTCGACTGGGGGCGACGGTACGACGGCGGGGCGCTGGCGGACGACCTGATCGCCGCGGCGATCGTCACCATCATGCTCATTCCGCAGTCGCTCGCCTATGCGCTGCTCGCCGGTCTGCCGCCTGAGGTCGGCCTTTACGCCTCTATCGCGCCGCTGCTC
This sequence comes from Pseudomonadota bacterium, assembly GCA_036337175.1. GTDB lineage: Bacteria > Pseudomonadota > Alphaproteobacteria > Caulobacterales > Parvularculaceae > Amphiplicatus. The sequence goes on along the minus strand of JAYZEQ010000004.1, from coordinate 8,130 downwards.
GCCTACACGGTCTTCGGCACCAGCCGGGCCCTCGCGGTCGGACCAGTCGCCGTCATTTCTCTGATGACTGCGGCCGCCGTCGGACGGGTCGCCGAAACGGGGACGGCAGACTATGCAACCGCAGCGCTGACTCTCGCTCTTCTCTCCGGTCTTTTTCTGTTGCTGCTCGGCATATTCCGCCTCGGCGCGCTGGCGAACTTTCTCAGCCACCCGGTGATCACGGGCTTCATCATGGCGTCGGCGATTTTGATTTCGCTCAGCCAGACGGGCGCGCTGCTCGGCGTCAAGGCGAGCGGCCACGCCCTTCCCGCAATCGCTGGCTCTCTTCTCGGCGCGTTGCCCCAGGCGAACGTCAGCACGATGACGATAGGAGGGATGGCGCTGGCCTTCCTGTTCTGGGTGCGTAAGGGACTGAAGCCGTTGTTGCTGAAGGCGGGCCTGCCGCCGCGCGCCGCGGACATAGTCGCCAAGGCGGGGCCGATCCTCGCAGTGATTGCGACGACGGCGGCGAGCGCAGCCCTGTCGCTCGGAGAAAAGGGCGTCGCCATCGTCGGCGCGATCCCGCAAGGGCTGCCGCCGCTGACAACCCCGGTTTTCGACCCAGAGCTGTGGCGCACTCTTGCAGTTCCGGCGCTGCTGCTCAGCGTCATCGGTTTCGTCGAATCCGTTTCCGTCGCGCAGACGCTCGCAGCCAAGCGCCGCCAGCGCATCGACCCCGATCAGGAACTGATCGCGCTCGGCGCCGCCAACATCGCGTCCGGGTTTACCGGCGGCTATCCCGTCACCGGCGGCTTCGCCCGTTCCGTCGTTAATTTCGACGCCGGATCGCGCACTCCTGCGGCGGGCGGTTTCACCGCCATCGGCATCCTGCTCGCCGCGCTGCTCCTGACGCCGCTGCTCCACGAATTGCCCAAAGCGACGCTCGCCGCGACCATCATCGTCGCCGTTCTGTCGCTGGTCGATCTCAGGGCGCTGGCGCGGGTCTGGCGCTTTTCCAAGACCGATTTTGCGGCGATGGCCGTGACCATACTGGGAACGCTGCTGTTCGGCGTCGAGGCGGGCGTCGGCGCCGGCGTGCTGGCTTCGCTCGCTCTGCATCTCAAGCGCACGGCGAGCCCGCACAGCGCTATCGTCGGCCAGGCGCCGGGTACGGAGCATTTTCGCAATGTCGACCGGCACGAAGTCGTCACCAGCCCTCACATTCTTACGCTGCGGGTCGATGAAAGCCTGTATTTCGCCAACGCCCGTTTCCTCGAAGACCGCATCGCGGCGCTGATCGCCGAACGGCCGGCGGTGAAGCACGTCATCCTCATGTGCCCGGCCGTCAACGATATCGACGCCAGCGCCCTCGAAAGCCTCGAAGCCATCAATCACCGTCTGAAGGACTCGGGCGTGACCTTCCACCTTTCCGAGGTGAAGGGGCCGGTGATGGACAAGCTGCAACGGTCGCACTTTCTCGAAGCGTTGACAGGCCGCGTGTTTCTGACCCAGTTCGGCGCGATCTCCCTTCTCGATCCGGTGCGCGCGCGCGATACGCTCGCCATGGCCCCGACGCCGCAGTTCGAATCCGAGCGCAACGGGTTCGCCGCGGCTCCTTAATCGAACAAGGCGCGCGCCAGCGGTTCGAGCTTCGGCGAAGCGACGAAATCGCCGTCGAATACGCGCCGTTGCATCGTCTGCATCTCTCCCGAAAGATAGCGATCCTTCTCCAGATGGGCCGTCGTCCTGCGGACTTCGTCATGGGCCGCCCGCAGCGCCGGCGACGTCCTGTGGGGCGCATGAAAATCGACGCCCTGCGCAGCGGCCATCAGCTCCACAGCGACGATGCCGGCGGCGTTCATGGCGACGGTCTGGGCCTTGCGCGCAGCGCCCGTCGCCATCGACACGTGATCTTCCTGATTGGCCGATGTCGGCACGGAATCAACGCTGGCCGGAAACGCCAGCGATCTATTCTCGGCGACCAGCGCCGCCGCGGTCACCTGAGGAATCATGAAACCGGAATTGACGCCGCCGTCCTCGACGAGGAAAGCCGGCATGCCGCTCATCTTCGGATCGACCAGCACGGCGAAGCGACGTTCGGAAATCGAGCCGACCTCGCACAGCGCCATGACGATCTTGTCGGCGGCGAAGGCCACAGGCTCAGCATGGAAATTGCCTCCCGACAGCGCTTCGTCCGTGTCCGGAAAGATGATCGGATTGTCCGAGACGGCGTTCGCCTCGATCTGCAACGTCTTCGCCGCCTCTTTCAGCATGTCGAGAGCCGCTCCCATCACCTGCGGCTGGCAACGGAACGAATATGGATCCTGCACGCGGTCGCACTCGATGTGCGACTGGCGGATCTCGCTGCCCTTCATCGCGTCGCGCAGAAACGCCGCGACGGCGATCTGGCCCGGTTGGCCGCGTAGCGCGTGAATGCGCGCGTCGAACGGCGCGTCGGAGCCTTGAAGGGCGTCGACCGACATCGCGCCGGCGACAAGCGCCGAGGCGAAGACGTTCTCCGCGCGGAACAAGGCGTCGAGGGCGATCGCGGTCGAGACCTGCGTGCCGTTAAGAAGCGCCAGTCCCTCCTTCGGCCCGAGATCGAGCGGCGCAAGGCCAAGCTTCGCCAACGCCTCCCCCGCCGGCAGACGCGCGCCGCCGAGATCGATTGCGCCCTCGCCCATCATCGCGGCGGAAAGATGCGCCAGCGGCGCGAGATCGCCGGACGCCCCGACCGACCCCTGAGATGGGATCACGGGCAGAGCGCTTCTCTCCAGCATGGTCAGGATCCGCTCGACGACGACGCGCCGGACGCCGGAATGCCCCCGCCCGAGACCGACCGCTTTCAGCGCCATGACGAGCCGTACGACATTCGCCGGCAGCGCCTCGCCGACGCCGCAGGCGTGCGACATGACGAGATTGCGCTGAAGTTCGGCGAGGCGCGCGGGCTCGATGCGCTTACTGGCGAGCAGGCCGAAGCCAGTATTGACGCCGTAGACGACCTTGCCGGACGCGACGATGCGCGCCACCGACTCCGCCGAGGCCTCTATCGCTTGATAAGCCGAAGCGGCGAGCGACACGCTGGCGCCGCGCCAGATGCTGCGAAGTTCGTCGAGGCTTACGTGGCCCGGGTTCAGTTCAATAATTCCGTTGTGCATTCGCAGGTTCTTTCTTCAATACGGATCGTGCGAAACGTCATTGTCGCGATGGGGCTTCTCCAGCGCCCTTGCGCTTCGCAGCCGGCTTTCGCGCGAAACGCGCCGTGCGCACGCGCCTCACGGCTGACGTCTGTTCGGGCGAATGGGTGCAAATCGGGCATCATGGGACTGATCTTAAGGCCGCCGGAATCGGCGGGGATAAGTTTCCGCGCATGAAAAATCAGGTTCCGCCCAGCATCGGCAGGTCGAGCCCTTTCTCGCGCGCGCAGTCGACGGCGATGTCGTAGCCGGCGTCGGCGTGCCGCATGACGCCGGTCGCCGGATCGTTCCACAACACGCGCTCAAGCCGCCGAGCCGCGTCTTCCGTGCCGTCGGCGACGATCACCATGCCGGCGTGCTGCGAAAAACCCATGCCGACGCCGCCGCCGTGATGGATCGATACCCAGGTCGCCCCCGAAGCGCAGTTGAGCAGCGCGTTCAAGAGCGGCCAGTCTGACACGGCGTCCGACCCATCCTTCATCGCCTCCGTTTCGCGGTTGGGACTCGCGACGGAACCGGAGTCGAGATGATCGCGGCCGATGACGACAGGCGCTTTAAGTTCTCCCCTCGCCACCATCTCGTTGAAAGCGAGGCCGAGGCGATGGCGCTCGCCGAGCCCTACCCAGCAGATGCGCGCCGGCAAACCCTGAAAGGCGATGCGTTTCCTCGCCATGTCGAGCCAGTTGTGAAGGTGAGGATCGTCGGGGATCAGCTCCTTAACTTTCGCGTCGGTCTTGTAGATGTCCTCCGGGTCGCCCGACAGCGCCGCCCAGCGGAAAGGCCCGATCCCCCGGCAGAACAGGGGCCGGATATAGGCCGGCACGAAACCGGGAAACGCGAAGGCGTTTTCGAGCCCCTCCTCCTTCGCGACCTGACGGATGTTGTTGCCGTAGTCGAGAGTCGGCGCCCCGTCGTTCCAGAACGCGACCATCGCCTCCACATGTTCGCGCATCGAGGCGCGCGCCGCTTTCTCGACGGTCTTCGGATCACGCTCGCGCTTCTCGCGCCATTCGGCGAGCGACCAGCCCTTCGGCAGATAGCCGTTGACTGGATCGTGCGCTGACGTCTGGTCGGTGACGATGTCCGGCCTGACGCCGCGACGATGAAGTTCCGGGAATATGTCCGCCGCGTTACCGAGCAGGCCGACTGATTTCGCCTCCCCGGCCTTCGTCCATTGCGAAATCATCGCCAGCGCCTCGTCCAGCGTGTCGGCGCGCTCGTCGAGATATTTCGTCCTGAGGCGGAACTCGATGCGCGCCGGGTCGCACTCGACGGCGAGGCAGCAGGCGCCCGCCATCGCCGCGGCGAGAGGCTGCGCTCCGCCCATGCCGCCGAGCCCGGCAGTGAGGATCCAGCGTCCCGCCAGATCGCCCGCATAATGCTGGCGCCCTGCTTCCTTGAAAGTCTCGTAGGTGCCCTGAACGATGCCCTGCGTGCCGATATAGATCCAGGAGCCGGCCGTCATCTGGCCGTACATCATCAGCCCCTTGCGATCGAGCTCGTTGAAGTGCGTCCAGTTCGCCCAGCGCGGCACGAGATTGGAGTTTGCGATCAGCACGCGCGGCGCGTCTGCGTGGGTTCTGAAGACGCCGACCGGCTTGCCGGACTGCACTAGCAGCGTTTCGTCCTCGTTGAGGCGCTCCAGCGTCTCGACGATCTTGTCGAAGGCCGCCCAGTTTCGCGCCGCCCGGCCAATGCCGCCGTAGACGACCAGCGTTTCAGGATGTTCGGCGACGTCCGGCGACAGGTTGTTCATCAGCATCCGGACCGGTGCTTCTGTGGTCCAGTGTTTCGCGACCTTGTCGGCTCCCGTGCGCGGCCGCACCACGCGGGCGTTGGCTGCTCTCGGATCGGTCATGCGTGAGCCCTCCTGCTGGAATGATCCTCGCCGGCGATCACTCCCGACATTTCGTAGCGGTCCCCTGCGTAAGTCAGGGTCGCGACGGACGCGACCTCGCCGCGCGACCAGGTGCGCCGGCGGACGACGAGGCAGGGCGCGCCTTTCGCCGTTTTCAGACGTCGCGCCGCATCGGCGGAAGCCGGTTCGGCTCGGATCGTGTGTTCGACCTTCTGCAGCACCGCGACTTCCATGAGATAGGCGTAGCTTGAGACGCGCGTCAGATCGATATCGAGATAGCCGGGGGCCAACGCCGCGCTGACCAGCCTGTCTTCGAGCAGCACCGGCTCGCCGTCGCGCCGGTGAAGCAGCAGCGCATGGACGAGCGGCGCGCCGGCGCGCGTCTCGAACGCCGCCGCCATCTCGCGCGATGCGACGACTTTCTCATGCGCCAGCACGTCGACCGCGTGCGCGTGACCGCGCTCGGCGAGTTCGACGGCGATGTCCCTCAGCGCCACCAGTTCGCCCCGCGCCCGGCGGTCGGCGACGAAGGTGCCGCTGCCGGCGATGCGCACGAGCAGCCCTTCCTTGGCGAGTTCGTTGAGCGCACGGTTGGCGGTCATCCGCGAAACGCCGAAAGCCTCGACGATTTCCGCCTCCGACGGGGCGCGCGCGTTGATCGGCAGCCCGCCGCTTTCGATGCGTTCGAGAATATGCTGCTTGACCTGTCTGTATAGCGGCTGCGCGCTCACCGGGAGATCTCCCGGCCTGCGGCGAACACGCGTTCCGGGGCGGCCGCGCCGATCCAGTAGGCGATCTCGGCGGGACGATCGAGGCGCCAAACGGCGAAGTCCGCCGCCTTGCCCTCTTCAAGCGTTCCCGCCTCGGATGAAATTCCGAGGGCCCGGGCGGCGTTGCTGGTCATGCCGGCGAGCGCTTCCTCGGCCGTCAGGCCGAACAGCGTGCAGGCCATGTTCATGGCGAGCGTCGGCGACAGCATCGGCGACGTGCCGGGATTGCAGTCGCTGGCGACCGCTATTGGAACGCGGCGCTTGCGCAGCAGGGCGACGGGCGGCTTCCTTGTTTCCTTCAGGAAATAGAAGGCGCCCGGCAGCAGCACCGCGACAGTACCGTTCGCCGCCATCGCTCCGATGTCCGCTTCGGTCACATATTCCAGGTGATCGGCGGAAAGCGCCTTGCAGGAAGCCGCAAGGCCCGCCCCTCCGAGCTCGGAGAGCTGCTCGGCGTGCAGCTTCACCGGCACGCCGAGCGCGCCGGCCGCGTCGAACAGAGCGCGCGTTTCGGCGGGCGTGAAGCCGATGCCTTCGCAAAACGCATCGACTGCGTCCACCAGCCCGCGGCGCGCGGCTTCGGGAAGAATTTCCTCGCATACGAGGCGCACATAGCCGGCGCGATCCTCATTATACTCCGGCGGCAGAGCATGCAGGGCGAGCAGGGTGCGCCTCACGCGCACGCCGGCCTCTTCCCCGAGCCGCGTCGCGGCTTCAAGCATCTTCAGTTCGTCTTCTAGCGTCAGTCCGTAGCCTGATTTAATTTCAACCGTGGTGACGCCCGCAGCGATCATCGCATCAAGACGGCGGCGCGCCGACGCGACCAGCGCGTCGAGAGAAGCCGCCCGCGTCGCTCTCACCGTCGACAGGATGCCGCCGCCGGCTTTTGCGATCTCTTCATAGCGCGCGCCGGACTGACGCATTTCGAACTCGTTCGCCCTTTCGCCGGCGAACACGAGGTGGGTGTGACAGTCGATCAGGCCCGGCGTGATCCACCCGCCGCCGAGACGCTCGATCCGTTTCGCGAGCGTTTCCGGCGCGCCGGGAAGCGCCGACGCCGGTCCCGCATACGCGATGCGGCCGTCCCTGACGCCGAGCGCGCCTTCGGCGACGACGCCGTAAGGCGCGCCCGTCGCCGCCATGGTCGCAAGGCCTGCTTCAAGATACAGGACGTCCCACACGCCGCCGCTCCGGGTTGATGACAAGCTGTATATACAGGTTTATAGTCCGGCTCGTCCCGTCCCGCAACCGCAGAAGGAGCCCCCGCCTTGTCAGACGCCTCTGAATGCCGGGGATGGCGGTCGATCGCCGACCTTTTCGCCGCCGAAGGCGACGCCGGGGTCGTTTTTATCGGGGCGCCGCAGAGCGAAAAGTCGCTGACGCCGGGACGCTGCGATCTTGCGCCGAAGGTCCTGCGCGAAACGGCGAAGCGTCTTTCGGTCTACGACCTTGAAACGGGCGTCGATCTCGCCGCGATGAAAGTCCGCGACCGCGGCGACCTCGCCCTGAAAACGCTGACCCCGGACCAATCCTTCCCGCTGATCCGCGACGCCGTCGCCGACGCCCTTCGCGTTCATGACCTCGTCATCGTGGCGGGCGGCAACAATGCAGTGACCCGTCCCGGCGTGCATGGCCTTGGCACCGACCTTTCAAAGACCGGCCTGATAACCTTCGACGCGCATTTCGATCTTCGCGACACCGATTGCGGCCTGACCAATGGCAACCCGGTAAGGGCGCTTCTCGAGGACGGCCTCCCGGGCGCCAACATCGTGCAGATCGGCCTCGCGCCCTTCGCCAACACGAAGCGCATGCACGAAACCGCGAAACAGGCCGGCATCGAGGTTCATACGGCGAGCGACTGTTATGAACGCGGCCTCGCCGCTCTTGTCGGGCAGGCGCTCGACAGTCTCGCCGGCCGCTGCGAGGCGATCTATGCGGACTTCGACATCGACGTCATTGACCGTTCGCAATGCCCAGGCGCGCCCGGCGCGCGCCCCGGCGGCATACCGGTCAGGGAATTCTTTGCAGCCGCCCGTCGGCTGGCGGCTCACCCGAAGGTCCGGGCGGTCGATCTCACCGAATTCGATCCTTCCCTTGACGTCGGCGACATCACCGCCCTGACGGCAGGGCGGTGGCTGGCTGAAATCCTCTCCGGATATTCAGCGCGCCGGTAAAAAATCCCCGGGAACCAATTTCACAGGCCCCTGTTTCTCAGCGCATGGGGGAAACGCGCACTTTGCGCGTGTCGGGCGGCCGCGGCGGGCGCCGGCCCCCCCCCCCCCCCCCCGCGGCCCGGCGCCTCAACCCCCCCCCCCATACCACGCCG
>JAYZEQ010000003.1:0-490970 GCA_036337175.1 Pseudomonadota bacterium | reverse complement strand
CAGCTCGGCCTGGATGGACGCCGGCGAGACCCGCGTGACGGCAAACTCGCCCGTGGACACCTCCGCCCAGGCAAGGGCTGCCTCGCCGGTCGCGGTGCGCGCCAGTGCGGCAATCCGGTTGGCCGAGCGGGGGTCCAGAAGGCTGTCCTCGGTCAGCGTGCCAGGCGTGACGACGCGGGTGATCTCGCGCCGGACCACCGCCTTCGAGCCGCCGCGGGCCTTGGCCTCCTTGGGGTCCTCGGTCTGCTCGCCTACCGCCACCTTGAACCCGGCCTTGATCAGGCGGGCCAGATAGGCCTCGGCCGTGGCCGCCGGAACCCCGCACATGGGGATGGGCTCACCCTGGTGCTCGCCGCGTTTTGTCAGGGCGATGTCCAGAGCGGCCGAAGCCCGCACGGCGTCATCGAAGAACAGCTCGTAGAAATCGCCCATGCGATAGAACAGGAGCGCGCCCTCGGCCGCGCGCTTCATTTCAAGATACTGCGCCATCATCGGCGTGACGGCGGCGTCCTCGATGTCGGGCGATGATGCGTCCATGGGCGGAAAACAATGAGGCGCTGGCGGAAACGGTGCGGCTTTTATAGAGTCGCGGAAGGCGAGTCGAAACACCTCAAACGATATTCAGGCCAGTGTTGCGTCAGCGTATGCGGAAAAACAAAGCCCGAGCCCCGGCCCCGCCTGTGGAAACTTCTATCGATCTCGGCGACCGGATCGCCCCGGTGACGGCGCGGGTCAACCGCCGCGCCCGGCGGCTGATCGTCAAGGTCGATCCCGTCGCGGGGCGCGTTCTGGTGACGGCCCCGTCGCAGCGGGCCCTGCCCGAGGCGCTGCGCTTCGCCGGCACGCGCAAGGCGTGGATCCGGGCGCGGCTCGACGAGGCGGCCTCCGCCCGGCCGTTCCTTCCCGGCGGCGTCTGCCCTTATGCGGGGACCGACCATCTCATCGTCAATCATGGACCGGCCCGCGCGCCAGTGATCCGCCTGACCGGCGAGCGCCCAAAACTGATCGTCGGCGGCGACCCCGCTCACCTCAACCGGCGGCTGGTCGACTGGCTGAAAAAACAGGCGCGCGTCGCGTTGACCGAACGCGCCGACATTCACGCCGCAAAACTCGGCCGCAAACGCGGTGCGATCCGCATTCGCGACACCCGCTCTCGCTGGGGCTCGTGCTCCAGCGACGGGACGCTGTCATTCTCGTGGCGACTGATTCTCGCGCCGCCGGAGATTCTCGATTACGTGGCGGCGCATGAATGCGCGCATCTGGTCTATCTCGATCACTCGCCGGCCTACTGGCGAACGCTCAAAGGCCTCGGCGTCGATGTCGATGCGGCGCGGGACTGGTTCGCCGGGCATGGCGCCGACCTTCACGCCTGGGGCGTCGATGGCCCGCCCGAGCGGCGCGCCGCCTAGCTGCGCTCTATAATATAGTTGGCGATCGGATCTTCCCGCGCCTGCAGCGGCGCGAGCAGCTGGGCGGGCTCCGGCATCGCCGTCGCGTCGAGCGCCCGGCTCATCGCCTCCCGCCAGATCACCGCCGGCGTCTTGCCGCCGACCATGTCATGCACCGGCTTGTTGTCGTCGCGCCCGATCCAGACGACGCCGACCAGACCGCCGGCGTGGCCGGCGAACCAGGCGTCGCGGCTGTCCTGCGTCGTGCCCGTCTTGCCGGCGACGGGAAAACCGGAAATCGCCGCCGCGCGCCCCGTTCCCCAGTCGACGACGGCGCGCAGCATGGCGTTGACCGTCTCGACTCCATGTAGCGACGCTGCAACTTCAACCACGGCCGCATCGCGCCGATAGACCAGTTCGCCTTCAACCGTGCGGATGCTCTCGATCGCATACGGCGCGACGCGATAACCGTTATTGGCGAAAGGAACGTAAGCGCCCGCGAGTTCCAGCGGCGTCACCGCATCGACTCCGAGCGCCAGCGACGGGCCTTGCGTTTTCACCGGCAGTCCGGCGCGGCGCGCCGCCTGCCGCACGGCCGCGCGGCCGACGCGCTCCTGCAGGCGGATGGTGGCGCTGTTGAGCGAGCGGGCGAGCGCTTCGGTCAACGTCACCTCGCCATAGTATTTGCCGCCATAGTTTCCCGGCCGCCAGGCGTCGATCTGCACCGGCGCGTCGAGAAGATGATCCTGCGGCGTGAAGCCGGCCTCGATCCCGGCCAGAAAAACGAACGGTTTGAACGCCGAACCCGGCTGACGCTGCGCCGCGACCGCGCGATTGAACTGGCTTGCGCGATAGTCGCGCCCGCCCACCATCGCCCTGACGGCGCCGGTCCTGTCGACGATAACCGCCGCCGCCTGCACGTCGTCGTCGACCGGCGACAAGGCGACGCCGGCCGTCACGCCCGCTTCGAGCGCTTCTTGCACGCGCGGGTCGAACGTCGTCTGCACGACGAGATCGGCGTCGACGCCGCGCGCCAGATCGGCGGCTTCGGCGAGTATGTAGTCGACGAAGTACGGCGCCGAGGCGAAGCGCGCCGCCGCCAGCCGAACCGGCTCGGCCCGGGCGCGGACGGCGGCTTCTTCAGAGAGAAAGCGCGCCGCCACCATCGCGTCGATCACCAGTCTGCCGCGCTGCCCGGCGTCGCCCGGATTGCGGGTCGGCGAATAGCGCGACGGCGCCTTCAGCAGTCCGGCGAGCACCGCCGCCTCGCCGATGCTGAGCTTGCGCGCCGGCTTGCCGAAATAGCGATAGCTCGCCGCATCGATGCCATAGGCGCCGGCACCGAAATAAACGCGGTTCAGATACAACGTCAGAATCTCGTCCTTGGTGAAGCGGTGCTCCAGCCAGAGCGCGAGCAACAGTTCCTGTATCTTGCGCTTCATGGTTCTGTCGGAAGACAGGAACAGGTTTTTCGCGAGCTGCTGACTGATCGTCGAGCCGCCCTGCATCACCTCGCCTTCGCTGGCGTTGACCAGCAGCGCGCGCGCGATCGACACCGGATTGACGCCGATATGGTGATAGAAATTGCGGTCCTCGACCGCGAGAACGGCGCGCGGCACATGCGGCGGCAGCTCCGAAAGGCGCACCGGCGCGCCGTGGCTTTCGCCCTGCACAGACAGCGGTTCGCCGTCGGCGGCGACCAGCGAAATCTTCGGCGCCCGTTCGGCGCGCCACAGGCCGTCCGTGCTCGGCAGGTCGCGCGCATAGAAGGCGACGACGCCGGCGAGCAGCGCGACCCCCGTCATCAGAAAAACGCCGGCGCTCGCCGCATGCCGGAGCACGATCTGGCGGGCCTTGGGCGCGCCCTTGCGGGACGGGCGTTTTCGGGCGCGGCGGCGGACCGGGCGCTTGCGGGAGCGGGCTGGCGACATGGGCGGATGCTCGCCGCCCATGGTTAACGAGGTCTAAAGACCCGCCTGCCCGTTGTTGCGGCGCAGGATGTTCAGTCTGCCGAAAACGCCCTAAGCTTCGGAAAAACAACAATTAAGGCGGGTCTCCGCCTTGCACTCAGGGGCGCAGGAATGAGCACAGTCGGAGTAGAGCCCGCGCGCGCGGACGATCAGAAGGAAGCGGCGATCATCGCCGGGGCGCGAAAAACATTCCTCGCCCGGGGTTTCGACGCGGCCAGCATGGACGCCATCGCGTTGATGGCGGGCGTTTCCAAGCGCACCGTCTATAACCGCTTCCGCTCCAAGGAAGAGCTGTTCGCGGCGGCCATTCACGACACCTGCGAGCGCATCCTGCCGCTCGACATCGAAGCGATCGAAGCGAGCCTGCCGCCGAAGGAATTCATCCGGCAGATGTCGCGGATTTTCCTGCAGGCGATCCTCGAACCGGAGGCCATCGCCTTGCGTCGCATCGCCGCCTTCGAAGCGGCGCGCACCCCGGCGCTCGGGCGCTCCTATCTCGAACATGGGCCTCGCCTGATGGTGAAGACCTCGATGCCGATCGTCGAACGCCTGACGGCTCGGGGAACGTTGAAGATCGACAACGCCGAGCGCGCGATCTGGCAGCTCGGCGCGCTCATCACCGAGCCGCTCTACACCGAAGTGCTGATGGGCGCGGCGCCCGCCGATCTGGAAGCGGCGATCGACGAACAGATCGAGTCCGGCGTCGAGGCTTTCCTGAAACTTTACGGCGCCTGACGCGCGTCGCGTCAGCGCCGCGCCAGCCCACAACAAAAAAGCCGGCGCAAAGCGCCGGCTTTAATGTTTCGGGATCAGACCAGCCTATTCGAAGCTGATATGAACTTCCGTACGGCGGTTCAGCGGCTCGCGGACGCCGTCGGCCGTCGGCTTGGCCGGGTTGTCCTCGCCGAACGAGGTCGTGTCGATGATGCCGGCCGGCACGCCGTTGGCGACCAGCGCGTCGCGCACGACGTTGGCGCGGCGCTGCGACAGCGCCTGGTTATAGGCGGACGAACCGGAGCGGTCGGCGTTGCCTTCGACCTTGACCCGTTCGATATCGCCAGCCAGCGCGCGCGAGGCCGCTTCGCGGATAAGCTCCGCCGCTTCCGGCGTCAGGTTCGACTTGTCGTAGTCGAAGTAGACGATGACGTCGATCGGCTCAGCCGTGGCCGACTGTTTCTCGACCAGCTGCGGCGGGCATTCGGCCGAAGCCGGCACGCTCGAACCGTCCCAGCAGTCCTTGTACTGAACCTTCACCGGCGCGGCGGCGGCGCCGAAGTTCCAGCGCAGGCCGGCGAACAGGTTGTGCGTCGCGTATTCGGTGTTGAAGCCCGAAGCAGCGCCGCCGGCCATGCCGACGAAGTCGGGATCTTCCGTCGCGAAATAGCGATAGGAAACGTCAAGCATCAGGTTCTCGGCGAGCTTGAAGGCCACGCCGGCGATGCCCTGATAGGCGAAGTTCAGGTCGCCGTCGTCGATCCCAACTGTTGTGAATCCGTTGGCGCCGACCGGATTGGTGCCGGTGAAGTCGGCCTTGACGCGCGCCAGACCCGCGCCGACGCCGACATAAGGCGTCATGAAGCTGGAGCCGAAGTCGAAGTCGTAAATCAGGTTCGCAAGGAAGTTGTAGGACGAAACATCGCCGCTGAGCGTGCCTTCAGGAAAGCCGCTGAAGGAAGATCCATTCCCGGCGATATGACGGATGTCGTTGGAGCGGTACGAGAATTCGAGCTCGGTGCGCCAGTGGTTGTCATAGGCGTAGCCGAGAGCCGTGTAGATCCCGATACCGTTGTCGAAATCCGCGTCGCCGTCGACGGCGAACAGCCCCGGAGCCTGCGTTTCGAAGTCGCGGTCCTCGACCATGTAGGAAATGCCGGCGCCGATCGCGCCATACAGGCCTTCATAAGCGTGCGCGGCCGGGGCGGCGACGCCGGTTGCGGCGGCGACTAACAGAGCGGCTTTCAGTTTCATGCATCCCCTCCTCAGGTGAACTTTCAAAGAAAACCGCCTGAAAACGCGGTTCCTATTCGGGTCAGGTCCTAGCTAATTCGGCATCGGACATATAGCTAATTTTCTGCAATCGGTCAGGACTGGATAATAACTGGTTAACGCTGTTGCATCAACGCATCGGTGCTGCAGATCATACACGGCATAGCCCTTTTCCGTTCGCCGAAGCGCCGCTGATTCCTTCCCTGCTGTTGCAGGATAGCAACTGTCAGCGCGCCTTTCGCTTCTGCCGGTCGACAGACGCCGGGGCTGGAGTCTCTTTCCCCGTCATTTCACCTCCCGGTCCGGGACAGTTTATCGCCCCTGCGTTTGCAGAAATTATGACGAAGCCCGCCGGACGACCGGTTCGCCGCAAGCCGGGTTGAAAATCAGGGGCCGGCGGCTAGCCTCGCCGCCGCATCCGTTCCGGCGAATCGGACGGCCCCTATCCGCTCGAAACCAGGGAACCGATCATGAAACCTTTCTTGTCGCGCGCGAGCGCCGTCGGCGTTCTTGTATTCGCAGTCGCAGCGTGCGGACGGCCGCCGGAGACGCCTTCCGGCGGAGGGGCGGCGACAGCGGCCGCAAAAGTTTCTCCCGAGGAGGAATCGAAACGTCTCTACGACTGGCTGGAGGCGGCGTTCGAGGAACAGCTCTCCTTCTCGCCGATGGCCCAGACCTCGCTCGGCCGGAAAACCAACTACGACAAATGGGATCAGGCGACCGACGAAGCCGCCGACCGGCTTTCGGTCTGGCGGAAGGCGAAGCTCGCGGAGCTGCGCTCCTCGTTCGACCCGGCGAGGCTCGACGACGCCGGCAAGCTTAATTACCGGCTCTACGAATACGATCTCGAACGCGACGAGCGCGACTATCAATGGCGCGACAGCGAATACAATATTTCGCAGTTCGGCGGCGCCCACCAGAACACCCCTCCCTTCCTCATCAACTTCCACCGCGTCGACACGCTCGACGACGCGGCGGCCTATATCGTCCGCCTCGAGACGATGGACGACTATCTCGACCAGAACCGCGAAACGTTCGAGAAGCGCGCCGCCGCGGGCGTGATCCCGCCGTCGTGGGCGTTCCCGCAAATGATCGAGACGGCGCGCAACGTCATCGCGGGCGCGCCCTTCGACGACGGGGAGCCGTCCGCGCTCTACGCCGACATCGCCGGCAAGATCGATGCGCTCGGCGCCGACGCCGGCGCGAAAGAAAAACTCAAGGCGCGGGCCGCGACGGCGCTCGTGAACGACGTCAAACCGGCTTATGAACGGATGATCGCCTCGTTTGAAGCGGTTTCGAAGAATGCGACCGGCGACGACGGCGTCTGGAAGCTGCCGAACGGCGCCGCCTTCTACGACCATCAGGTCGCTTATGCGACCACCACCGGGCTGGCGGCGGACGAAATCCACGAAATCGGCCTCAGGGAGCTCGACCGCATCCACGGCGAGATGCGCAAGATCATGGCCGATGTCGGCTATCAGGGAACGCTCGAGGAGTTCCTCGTCTTCCTCAGGACCGATCCGCAGTTTTTCTATCCGGACACGGACGATGGGCGGGACGCCTATCTCGCCGAGGCGACGCGGGTCATCGACGAGGTGAAGACGCATCTCGACGAGCTGTTTCTCACCAAGCCGAAAGCCGATCTGATCGTCAAGCGCGTGGAGCCGTTCCGCGAGAAAGCCGCCGGCATCGCTTTCTACAACCGGCCGGCCCCCGACGGCTCACGCCCCGGCATCTATTATGTGAATCTCGCCAACATGGCGGCGATGCCGAAATTCCAGTTGCAGGCCATCGCCTATCACGAGGGCGCGCCCGGTCATCACATGCAGATCGCCATCGCGCAGGAGCTAGAAAACACGCCGAGCTTCCGGCGGTTCGGCGGCTACGGCGCCTATACGGAAGGCTGGGGCCTCTACGCCGAGGAGCTGCCGAAAGAGCTCGGCCTCTACACCGACCCCTACGCCGATTTCGGCCGTCTCGGCACCGAAGCCTGGCGCGCCGTCCGTCTCGTCGTCGACACTGGCATCCATTCGAAGAAATGGACGCGCGAGCAGGCGATCGACTTCATGGTGAAGTCCGTGCCTGTCTCCGAGGAGCAGGCGCGCAAGGAAATCGAACGCTACGTCGTCATCCCCGGCCAGGCGACCGCCTATATGATCGGCAAGCTGAAGATCAAGGAATTGCGCGCCCGCGCAAAAGAGGCGCTCGGCGACCGGTTCGATCTGCGGGAGTTCCACGACGTCGTGCTCGCCAACGGCTCGGTGCCGCTCGACGTGCTCGACGATCTCGTCGACGAATGGATCGCCTCGAAAAAAGCCGCCTGATTCCGCTTGCGAGACGCGGGCCCTCCGAATAGGGTCCGCGCCAGACGGTGCTCCCCTAACCGGGAGAGAATAGGGAACGCGGTGAAAATCCGCGACTGTGCCCGCAACTGTAAGCGGCGAGCGTCCTTCTTCCAGCGCCACTGAAGCGTCGGCTTCGGGAAGGCAGGAAGGACGCAGCGACCCGCAAGTCAGGAGACCTGCCGTCGACGTCGTCTCTTTCGCGGCCGGGTTCAGCCGGGAAAGCGGAGACGGAGCGGTCGATGCTCCGGGCCTTCCGACATGGCGACATCCTTGTAGTCCTGGATGGAGCGGCGGAATGCTGAACGAAAAGCCATGCGCTGGCGGAATTGCGCAAAACCACACTTTCTTCGGTCGGGCGAAAACCCGATTGCGTCATGTTCTCGGAAGCGCGGCGGCGTTGACCGCGTTCGTCTCGCCGGCGGCGGCGGACGGCGGGACGGACGACAAGGACACGATCGTCGTCTCGGCGACCAAAAGTCCGATGCCGTTGTCGCAGGTGGGCTCGGCCGTCACCGTCATCGAGGCGGCGGAACTCGCCGAACGGCAATACCAGTTCGTCGCCGACGCGCTGGCGCAGACCGCCGGCCTCGCCATCGCCCGCAACGGTTCGTTCGGCGGCCAGACGGCGCTGCGCATAAGAGGAGAATCGGCGGGGCGCACGCTGGTCGTCATCGACGGCGTCGTCGTCAACGATCCGTCCGCGCCGGGCGGCGGTTTCGACCTCGCCGCTCTTGATGTCGCCGACGTCGAGCGCATCGAGATCATCCGCGGGCCGCAATCGATTCTCTACGGATCGGAGGCGATCGGCGGCGTCGTGTCGATCACCACCAAACGCGGCGCAGGCGCGCCCGGGGCGCAACTGTTCGCCGAGGGCGGCTCCTTCGCGACGTTTCGCGGCGGCGCCGGCGTCGCGGGCGCGTCCGGCGCCGTCGATTACGGGATCTCCGTGTACGGTCTGACCAGCGACGGCGTCAGCCGCGCCGACGGCGGCGACGAGGCGGACGGCGTCGACGCCTACGCAGCGAGCGCCAATATCGGCCTCGACCTCGCGTCGAACTTCCGGCTCGAAACCAGCCTTCGTTACCAGAACGCCCGCACCGATTTCGACGGCTTTCCGCCGCCCGACTTCATGCTGGCCGACACCGGAGACGAGGACCGGTCGGAACAGGCGCTGGCCGCCGGCCGCGCCCTGCTGACGCTGTTCGGCGGCAGGCTCGAAAACATCGTCACCGTCGGCTACCACCGCATCGACCGCGAGAGCTTTCTCGACGATGCGCCAACCTTCGCGGCGGAAGGCGGCCGCTTTTCCGCTGAATATCTGGCGCGGCTGAAACTCTCCGACCGCATTTCGCTGGTCGCCGGCGCCGAGCATGAGCGCACGCACACCGACGCCGGCGGCATCGACGACGCCGTAGACGTCAACAGCATCTTCGGCCTCGCGGCGCTGACGCCGGTCGAGAACTTCACCGTCACCGCCGGCGTCCGACACGACGATCACGAGACGTTCGGCGGCCAAACCACGGCGCGCGTCACCGCGGCCTACGATATCGAGCGGGCCGGTCTGTTGCTGCGCGGCAGCTGGGGCGAAGGCTTCGCGGCGCCCAGCCTCTTTCAGCTCAACTTCGTGTGCTGCGGCGGGACTGCGCCGAACCGCGATCTCCAGCCGGAAACATCGGACGGCTGGGACGCGGGATTCGACAAGTCCTTCGGCGGCGTCGCCACGCTGCGCGCCACCTATTTCCGCCAGACGACGGAGAACCAGATCGACTTCGACTTTGCGAGCGGCGCCTATGTCAACGTCGCCTCCACCTTGCGCAAGGGGGTCGAGACGGAGCTGATCCTGCATCCGCTGGCGGCCGTCGATCTCAGCCTCTCCTATGCCTTCATCGACGCGACCGATCGCCTGACCGGCCTGCCGCTGCTGCGGCAGCCGAAGCACGCCGTGTCGCTCAACGGCGACTGGCGCGCCACGGATCGCCTGTCGCTCGGCGCGACCTTCCGCTTCAACGGCGAAGAGAGCGACGTCGACGGACCGATCGACGACTGGACGCGCGTCGACCTCCGCGCCTCCTACGCCGCCACGAAGTCCCTTGAGATTTTCGGGCGTATCGAAAACGCTTTCGATGCGGATTATCAGGACGTGCTCTTCTATGGCGAGCCGGGCGTCTCTGCGTTCGGCGGCGTCAGGGTGCGGATTTGAGGCCGTTTTTTTACATGCTTTTGGCGGCGGCCGTTCTGGCCGCCGGCGGCGCCGGCGCTCAACCGCCGGCGCCGCGCGCCATGTCTCTCGACACCTGCGCCGACCAGTTCCTCCTCGCGCTCGCAGACGACGCGCAGATCGTCGCCGTTTCGCCGCTCGCCGAGGAGAACGATTCCTTCCTGCGCGCGAAGGCGAAGCGATTTCCGAAAGCGCGGCCGAACGCGGAGGAAATCCTGCCGCGCCGTCCAGACGTCGCGCTGCGCGTCTGGGGCGGAACGCCGAAACTCGCCGATACGCTGGACAGGCTCGGCGTCAAGGTCGTGACGCTCGGCTACGCCGCCGATTTCGACGCGGTGAAAACCAATATCCGCGCCGCCGCCGAAGCGCTCGGCCGGCGAGCACGCGGCGAGGCGATGATCGCCGATCTCGACGCGCGGCTCGCGGCGCTGGCGAAGCGTCCGCTTTATCCGCACGCCGCGCTCTATGTCACGCCGGGCGGCGTCACCGCCGGGGCCGGCACGATGATCGATTCCATTTTCCAGGCGGCGCGCGTCAAGAACGCCGCCGCCGAAGCAGGAGTGGCGTTCTGGACCCCGCTCCCCGCCGAGGCGCTCGTGCTCCATCCGCCGTCGCTGATCGTCACCGGATTCTTCACGGCCGACCGCGAGCTGATCGGCCACTGGTCGATCGCGAGGCACCCGGCGCTGAGGGAAATCTTCAGCGACACGCCGACCGTTCATCTGTCGGCGGATACGATCAGCTGTCCCGCATGGTTCGCGGTCGACGCCGCCGAGGCCATCGCCGCCGGCGTCGACGCGATGGAGAGACGCCATGCCGCAAGGTAAGCCCCTCGCGTTCTCGGAACGGCTGGCGGTCGCGCTGCTCGCCGGGCTCGGCGCGCTCGTGGTCATCGCCTCGTGCCTGTTCGGTCCGGCCGACATCGACATGCAGTCGGCGCTGGCCGGCCTCTTCGGCGCCGGCGATCCCGTTTACGCGACCATAGCGCAGGAGATCCGCCTGCCGCGCGCCCTCGCCGCCTGGATCGCCGGCGCGGCGCTCGGCGCAAGCGGCGCGGCGCTTCAGGGACTGTTGCGCAATCCTCTCGCCGATCCCGGCGTGCTCGGCGTGTCGGCGGCGGCGGCGCTCGGCGCCGTCATCGCCGTCTATTTCAACCTCGCGGCGCTGGCTTTCTGGATGACGCCCCTCGCCTCCGTCGTGTTCGCGCTCGGCGCCACGACCATATTGTACGTGCTCGGCGCCGGTCGCGTGTCGACGGCGCGGCTCATCCTTATCGGCGTCGGCCTGTCCTCGTTTTGCGGCGCGCTCACCGCGCTCGTCATGAATCTCGCGCCGAACCCGTTCGTGCTGTCCGATCTCGTCTCGTGGCTGTTCGGCTCGGTCGCCAACAGGAGCGCGCCGGATCTCTATCTCGCCGCGCCGTTTCTGGCGCTCGGTCTCGCGCTGCTTCTCCTTTCCGGACGCGGCCTGCGCGCCCTGACGCTCGGCGACGAGACGGCGTTCAGCCTCGGCGCCGATCTGGCGCGCACGCGGGGGCTGGTCATCGTCGGCGCGGCGCTGCTGGTCGGGGCGAGCGTTTCGATCGCCGGCGCCGTCGGCTTCGTCGGCGTGGTGGCGCCGCACCTCGCTCGTCCTCTCGCCCGCCATGACCCGGCGCGGACCATCGTTCCCGCCGCGCTGATCGGCGGCGTCATCCTCGCCGCGGCGGATTTCGTCATCCGGCTCCTGCCCTTCGATCAGGAACTGAAGCTCGGCGTCGCGGCGGCGCTGATCGGCGCGCCGGGTTTCGTCTGGATCGCCGCGCGCACGCAAAGGCTCGCCGCATGAGCGCGCTCATCGAAACAGCGAAGCTGTCCGTGGCGCGCGACGGCGCTGCGGTGCTGAACGACATTTCATTCAGCGCTGGGGCGAATGAAATGATCGGCGTCATCGGCCCCAACGGCGCCGGCAAGACGACCCTGCTGCGCGCCCTCGTCGGTCTGCCGCCCGCCGCGAGCGGCGAGGCGCGCGTCATGGGCGAGCCGGCCGCCTCTCTCGCGCCGATACGCCGGGGACGGACGATCTCCTATCTGCCCCAGACGCGGCCGATCTACTGGTCGATGACGGTCGAACGCATCGTCGCGCTCGGCCGATTCGCCTATGGCGCGCCCGCCGATCTCGCGGGCGAGGACGCCGCGGCCGTCGAGCGCGCCATCGCCGACGCCGACATCGCGCATCTGAGCAGGCGCCCCGCCACAAGCCTGTCGGGCGGGGAAGCGGCGCGCGTCCACCTCGCCCGGGCGCTCGCCGCGGAAGCGCCGGTCCTCATCGCCGACGAGCCTACGGCGGCGCTCGATCCGCGCCACCAGCTCGCCATCATGAAAGTGCTGGCGAAGCGGGCCGCGGCCGGCGGTCTTGTCGTCGCCGCCCTTCACGACCTGTCTCTGGCGGCGCGATTCTGCACCCGGATCATGCTGCTGGAAAATGGACGCCTGACCGCCGACGGCGCGCCGGTCGACGTGCTGACCGGGGCCAACCTCGCCCGCGCTTTCGGCGTCCCGGCTCAGGTCACGGCGGAGAGCGGCCGCATCGCGGTCAGCTTCGACTAGCCGCTGTCTCCGGCGCCGGAAACGCTGCGCGCCTTCTCCCACAGCGTCTCGGGAACGCCGAGGCGGCGGGCTTCGGCGCGCGCCGCGATGAAGAGATAGTCGGACAGCCGGTTGAGATAGGCGACCGCATGGCCGGGCTCGGCCCCGAGAAACGAAACCGCCGTGCGTTCGGCGCGCCGGCAGACGGTGCGCGCCACATGCAGCCAAGCGACAAGCGGCGTGCCGCCCGGCAAAACGAATTCTTTCAGGGGCGGCAGGGTCTTGTTAAGCGCCGCCGCCGCTTCGTCGACGCGCGCCACATGTTTTTCCGAAAGCAGCGGCGCGCCGGGGAAGCACAGGGCGCCGCCGAGATCGAACAGATCGTGCTGCGCGCTTATCAGCGTTTCGCGGACGGCTTCTCCCGGCCGATGCGCCAGCGCCGCGCCGATCCACGAATTGAGCTCGTCGACCTCGCCGAGCAGCGCGATGCGCGGTTCGCTCTTGGCGAGGCGCGTTCCGTCGCCGAGCGAGGTTTCGCCCTTGTCGCCGCCGCGCGTGACGATGCGGTTCAGCCTGTCGGCCACAGCATTCTCCAACAAAAAGGCCCGGCGAGCTTACCCGCCGGGCCGACGCATTTCAAAGCCGCCGCAAATCAGTGACGGCCGTGCATGCCCTTATTGAGCAGCGGCGTGAGCACGAGGATCAACACGCCGACGCCGACGCTGATCCAGCCGATCTGCGTATAGACGCTCATCACGCTCGACATGTCGAGCGCGCCCGCCGCGGCCCCCGCTTCTTCCGAGCCGGTCAGCGAGCTGATCCAGCCGGCGACATAGTTGCCGAGCGCCGTGAACAGGAACCATGTGCCCATCATCATGCCGACGATCGACGGCACGCTGAGCTTGGTGACCATCGAAAGTCCAACCGGGCTGAGGCACAGCTCGCCGAGCGTCAGCGCAAGATAGATAAGAATGAGCCAGACGAAGCTCTTGTTCGTCCCCTCGTCGAGGCTCATGCCCCACGAAAACACGATGTAGCCGGCGCCCACCAGCAGCATGGCGAGCGCGAACTTGCCGGCGCTGGACGGCTCGAATTTCCGCTTCGCAAGCGCCACCCACAGCCACGCGAACACCGGCGCGAAGATGATGATGAACATCGGATTCATGAACTGAACCTGCGACGCCTGGAACTGAATGCCGAGGAAGTTGAGATTGAACTGCTGGTCGGCGAGCAGCGTCAGGCTCGCCGCCTGCTGTTCGAAGAGCGCCCAGAACACCGACTGGATGGCGATCAGGAACGCCGCGACGAGCAGCCTGTCGCGCGCCACGGGCTCGCACTTGATGAAGGCGAAGCCGACGATAATTGTCAGCATGATGAGGCCGGAAAAGCCGAGAAACTGCCCGACGAATTCCTGATACTGCATCAGCACCCAGCTGATCCCGACAAGCAGGATGCCGCCGAGATAGATCGTCCATTCCTTGCTGAATCCAATCGGCGACTTCTCTTTCAGCTTCTCGACGCTCGGCGGCTCCGCATGGCCTTCGAGCAGTTTCTGGCCGGTGAGAAAAACGATCAGGCCGAACAACATGCCGATGCCGGCGAGGCCGAAGCCGTAGTTCCAGCCGTACTTTTCGCCGACATAGCCGACCAGCAGCGTCGAAATGAACGAGCCGAGGTTGATCCCCATGTAGAAGATGGAGAAGCCGCCGTCGCGGCGCGGATCGTTTTCGCCGTAAAGCGCGCCGACGATGGTGGAGATGTTGGCTTTCAGGAAGCCGACGCCGGTGATGATCAGCGCCAGCGCCAGGAAGAATATGTTGATGTACAGATCGCTCCTGACGACCGTGTCGCCGTCCATGTAGGCCTGCGGTCCGTGGAACGCCATGAGACTGTGGCCGGCGACGAGAAGGATCGCGCCGTAGGTGACGGCCTTGCGCTGCCCGAGATAACGGTCGGCGAGATAGCCGCCGAGGATCGGCATCATGTAAACGAGGCCCGCATAGGCGCCGTAGATCATGCTCGCCTTGCCGGCGTCGAACAGGTGGTATTTGGTGAGATAGAGCACCAGGATGGTGCGCATGCCGTAGTAGGAGAAACGCTCCCACATCTCGGTGAAGAAACAGACAGCCAGCCCCCGCGGATGCCCGAACCACGTCTTTCGCTCGGCGCCCGCGGCCGGCGTAGCAACAGCGTCAGTCATGTACCCTCCTGATGATGGCGCCGCCCCCAGCGCCCCGGAGCGGAATCGCCCCGGCTCTTATGGAAAACCGCGGCGGAGCCGCGGCGTGAACCGTCAATCTAGGATAGAAATTGTCATGAAATCCAGTAGTTAGGCTACAGATGACCGAATTCGCCCTTTCCGAACGCCTCGCGCAAGATACTGTTTCCATTGGAGAATTCGACCTCTCCTCGGCGCGGCTGATGAACGAGTCGCGCTTCCCCTGGGCGATCCTCGTGCCGCGCCGGCCAGGCGTCGCCGAGCTTTTCGAACTGACGCGCGCCGACCGCGCCCTGCTGATGGAGGAGATCGCCGCTATCAGCGAAGCGCTGCAGCGCCTGACCGGCGCCGGCAAGATCAACGTCGCCGCGCTCGGCAATCAGGTGCGCCAGCTGCACGTGCACGTCATCGGCCGGCATGAGAACGACGCCGCCTGGCCCAACCCGGTGTGGGGCGTCGGCGCGCCCCGCCCCTACGGCCCCGGCGAAGCCGAAGCGTTCGCGGCGAAGCTCGCCAAGGCGCTGCAGCTCGGGCCGGGACGCAATTCGCTCTAGAAGAGACTCGCCGCAACGGCGCCGACGCCGACGGTTAGCACCAGCGCGACGATCATCACGAGTCCGTCCCGGGCGGTGATGGCGACGCCGAACACAACGACCGTCCAGGCGGGAATGGCGACGACGAACGGGGCGGCGTCGAACGGGATCATCGCCAGCCCGAGCAGGGCGACAGTCAGCGCCGCCAGCCGGCGCATCGCCTCGCCGGCCGCCCAGGTCCATCGCTCCGTAATCAGATGATCGATGACGGCGAGCGGCTTCGCGGCCCTGGCGCGCGCCTCGCGCAGACTTTTCTGCCCGACCGACCGCCTCATCGCCCAGCCGGGCAGCCAGGGGTGTTTCAGACCCAGCAGCATTTCCGCAGCCAGAAGCGAGATCAGCACGCCGACGACGGCCGCGGCGCCGGGAATCACGGCGAGCGGCGTGCCGGCGAAGAAACCGAGAAGGATGAACAGCGGCCCGTAGCTGCGGTCGCCCCACGCTTCAAGCAGCGCCCGCAAAGTGACCCGTCCGTCCTCGGACTGATCGATCGCCTCGTCGACGATCGATTCGAGCGGCCGCTCGGGATCGCCGCCGGGCGAACAGGAGTTGACGGAAGGCGCCTCGCTCATGCAGCGAGAAACACAAGCGCGGCCGGGAAGTTCCTGCCGCGGATCAGGCCTGCATCGTCCAGCCTTCTACGCCCATCGCCGCCTGGCGCACCGCTTCCGAGCGCGTCGGGTGGCCGTGGCTGGTGCGGGCGATGTCTTCCGAGGCGCCGCCGAATTCGATGACCGAGACGATTTCGGCGATCAGCTCGCCGGCGCCGACGCCGACGATATGCCCCCCGAGCACGCGATCGGTCTTTGCGTCGGCGAGGATCTTCACGAAGCCGTCCGTCTCGTGATTGGTCTTAGCGCGGCTGTTGGCCGTGAAAGGAAATTTGCCGACCTTGTAGTCGACTCCCGCCTTTTTCAGCTCTTCCTCGGTTTGGCCGACGCTCGCCACTTCCGGGTAGGTGTAGACGATGGCCGGAACCGCGTCGTAATTCACATGGCCGGGCTTGCCGGCGATCAGTTCTATGCAGGCGACGGCGTCGTCTTCCGCCTTGTGGGCGAGCATGGGCCCATGAATGCAGTCGCCGATCGCCCAGATTCCGTCGACATTGGTGCGGAAATGGTCGGTGACGACGAAGCCGCGCTCGTCCGTCTTGACGCCCGCGCGCTCCAGCCCGAGGCCGGCCGTATGCGGACGGCGGCCGATGGCGACGAGCACGGCGTCGGCCTCGATCGTTTCCTTGTCGCCGCCCGCAGCCGGCTCGACCGAAATCTTGAGCTTCGATTTCAGTTTTTCGACGCCGGTCACTTTCGACGACAGCCTGAACTCCATCCCCTGTTTCTGCATCAGCCGCTGGAACTGTTTCGAAACCTCGCCGTCGTTGGTCGGCAGCACCCGGTCGAGAAACTCGACCACCGTCACTTTCGACCCGAGCCTGCGCCACACCGACCCCAATTCCAGCCCGATGACCCCGGCGCCGATGACGACAAGATGTTTCGGCACGGATGGAAAAGACAGGGCGCCGGTCGAGGAGACGATGCGCTCCTCGTCGATCTCGACGCCCTTCAGGGGCGTCACTTCAGACCCGGTGGCGATGACGATGTGCTTCGTTTCAAGATCCGTCGTCTTGCCGTCGGCGTCGGTGACGCGCACCTTGCCCGGCGCGATGATCTCGCCGGTCCCGAGATAGGGATCGACCTTGTTTTTCTTGAACAGGAATTCGACGCCCTTGGTGAGGCCGTCGACCGCCTCCTCCTTCTGCTTCAGCATCTGCGGCAGGTCGAGGCCGATCTCTCCCGTCTTGATGCCGAGCTTCGGGAAATGCTTGCCGGCCGCTTCGAAAAGCTCCGACGCATGCAGCAGCGCCTTCGACGGGATGCAGCCGACATTGAGGCAGGTGCCGCCGAATTTCTTCGTCTCGCGCTTGTCGATGCAGGCGGCCTTGAGGCCGAGCTGACCGGCGCGGATGGCGGCGTTGTAGCCGCCGGGGCCTCCGCCGATGATGACGACGTCATATTGGGTCATAAGAGGTTGCAGGTGGCGGGTTGCAGCTGACAAAGGGCGACAGTACGCGGTAAAGGCGGATTACAGGTCGCGCCGCTAGTCCGCAACCTGCAGGCGGCCTCACAAATCCAGCAACAGACGCTGCGGATCTTCGAGGTTCTCTTTCACGCGCACCAGGAACGTCACGGCGCCTTTGCCGTCGACGATGCGGTGGTCGTAGGAAAGCGCCAGATACATCATCGGACGGACGACGACCTGGCCCTTCACCGCGACAGGGCGCTCCTCGATGCGGTGCATGCCGAGCACGCCCGACTGCGGCGGGTTGAGGATCGGCGTCGACATCAGCGAGCCGTAGACGCCGCCGTTGGAGATGGTGAAGGTGCCGCCCTGCATGTCCTCGAGCGACAGGTTTCCGTCGCGCGCCTTCTTGCCGAGTTCGGCGATGCCGAGCTCGACGCCGGCGAGCGACAGGGCGTCGGCGTCGCGCAGCACCGGCACGACGAGGCCGCGATCGGTGCCGACCGCGACGCCGATATCGTAATGGTTCTTGTAGATGACGTCGGTTCCGTCGATCTCGGCGTTGACCTCCGGCACTTCCTTCAGGGCGTGGACGCAGGCTTTCACGAAGAACGACATGAAGCCGAGCTTGATGCCGTGCTTCTTCTCGAACACGTCCTTGTACTGACTGCGCAGCTCCATGATGGCGGACATGTCGACGTCGTTGAACGTCGTCAGCATCGCCGCCGTTTCCTGCGCCTCTTTAAGGCGCCGGGCGATGGTCTGGCGCAGGCGGGTCATTTTCACGCGCTCTTCGCGCGCGCCGGGCTGGCGCGGCGCGGCGGGCGCCGGGGCCTTCGCGGTCTTCGGCGCGCTCGCGGCCGCGAGCGCGTCGCCCTGGGTGATGCGGCCGTCCTTGCCGGTGCCGGTAATGGTCGACGGATCGACGCCGTATTCGCCGATCACCCGGCGCGGCGCCGGCGACAGGGGCGCCGAGGTTTCGGCCGGCTTCGGCGCCGCAGCGGCTTGCGGCTTCGCCGCGCCGTTGCCGGCGGAGGCGGTCTCGCCCGCGGCGATCACCGCGAGCAGCGCGCCGACTTCGACCGTTTCGCCGGCTTTCGCCGCGATCTTCTTCAGGACGCCCGCCGCCGGCGCGACGACGTCCATCGCCGCCTTGTCGGTTTCGAGGCTGACGATCGGCTCGTCGAGGGCGACGGCGTCGCCTTCTTTCTTGAACCATTCGCCGACATCCGCCTGGGTCACCGACTCGCCGCCTTCCGGCACGCGCACTTCGATTTCTTCGCCGCCCTTCGCTTGAGCTTTTTCGGGCTCTTTGGCGGCCGCTTTCGCCGGCGCGGCTTCCGCCTTGGCGGCCTTGGCCGGTTTGTCGGCGGCCTTCGCCGGTTTCTTCGCTTCGCCCGCCGCGCCGACAAGACCGAGCAGCGCGTTCACCTCGACCGTGTCGCCTTCCTTCGCGGCGATTTCGGAAAGAACTCCCGCCGCCGGGGCCGGCACCTCGACCGAAACCTTGTCGGTTTCAAGCTCCACCAGCGGCTCGTCGAGCGCGACCGCGTCGCCCTGCTTCTTAAGCCAGCGCCCGATCGTCGCCTCGGTCACGGATTCGCCGAGGGCAGGCACGCGGATTTCGGTAGCCATATCTGTTCAGTCTCCGGAGTATCGGCGCTCTGCGAAAGCTGGGCTTTCGGCCTCGGCGCCGTTCGCCCTTATGCAAAGGCTTCGTTGAGAAAATCCTCGAGTTCCTGTTTGTGCCGGCTCATCAGACCGGTCGCCGGCGAGGCGGCGGAGGGGCGGCCGACATAGCTGGCGCGTTTCGTCTTCGCGCCGATCTGATCGAGCGTCCACTCGATGTTCGGCTCCATGAAGAACCAGGCGCCCATGTTCTTCGGCTCTTCCTGGCACCAGACGATGTCCGCCTTCTTGAAGCGCTGCAGCTCCTTGATGAGCGAATGCGCCGGAAACGGATAGAACTGCTCGACGCGCAGCAGATAGACATCGTTGATCCCGCGCGCCTCGCGCTCTTCGAGAAGGTCGTAATAGACCTTGCCCGAGCACAGGACGACGCGGCGGATCTTGTCGTCGGAGACGAGCTTGACGGTCGAACCGGGCTTGTACTCGGCGTCGTCCCACAGGACGCGGTGGAAGGACGAACCCGGCCCCATCTCGGCGAGAGTCGATACGCAGCGCTTGTGGCGCAACAGAGACTTCGGCGTCATGATGACGAGCGGCTTGCGGAAATTGCGGCGCATCTGCCGGCGCAGGATATGGAAATAGTTGGCCGGCGTCGTGCAGTTGGCGACCTGGATATTGTCCTGGGCGCAGAGCTGCAGGAAGCGTTCGAGGCGCGCCGACGAGTGCTCGGGCCCCTGCCCTTCGTACCCGTGCGGCAAGAGCATGACGAGGCCGGACATTCTGAGCCATTTCCTCTCGCCCGAGGAAATGAACTGGTCGATCAGAACCTGCGCGCCGTTGACGAAGTCGCCGAACTGCGCCTCCCACAGCACCAGGAATTTCGGGTTGGCGAGCGAATAGCCGTATTCGAAGCCGAGCACGGCGAATTCCGAAAGGTTGGAATCGTGCACTTCGAACGTCGCCTTGGCGCCTTTTAGGTGGCGGAGCGGCGTATAGGTTTTTTCCGTCTCCTGATCGATGAAGACGGCGTGACGCTGCGAGAAGGTGCCGCGCCGCGAGTCCTGACCGGAAAGCCTGACGCCGAAACCGTCGAGGGTCAGCGAGCCGAAGGCCAGCGCCTCGGCGCTCGCCCAGTCGATATCCTGCCCTGTTTCGAACGTCTTGCGCTTCTGTTCGAGAATGCGCGTCAGCGTCTTGTGGACTTTGAAGTCCGTCGGATGCGAGGTGATGGTCTTGCCGATGCGTTTCAGCGTCTCGAGATCGACGGCGGTGTCGCCGCGCCGGTCGTCGTCGACGGGCGGCACGAAACCGGACCACTGGCCGTCGAGCCAGTCGGCCTTGTTCGGCTTGAAGGCGGTGGCGGCGTCGAATTCGTTGGTGAGGAAATCCTTGAAACCGGCCCGCTCCGTCTCTTCCCAGCCCGGAGCGATGACGCCCTCCGCCTCCAGCCGCGAGGTGTAGATTTCCCGCGTCGTCTGATGGTTGCGGATCTTCTTGTACATCAGGGGCTGGGTGAAGCTCGGCTCGTCGCCCTCGTTGTGGCCGAAGCGGCGATAGCAGAACATGTCGATGACGACGTCGGCGCCGAACTTCTGGCGATACTCCGTCGCCACTTTCGCCGCGTAAACGACGGCTTCGGGATCGTCGCCGTTGACATGGAAAATCGGCGCCTCGACCATCTTCGCCACATCCGACGGGTACGGAGAAGAACGCGCGAAGCGCGGGCTCGTGGTGAATCCGATCTGGTTGTTGACGATGAAGTGGATGCAGCCGCCGGCGCGATAACCGCGCAGGCCCGAGAAGCCGAAACACTCGGCGACGATGCCCTGGCCGGCGAAAGCCGCGTCGCCATGCAGCAGCAGCGGCAGCACGTGGGTGCGCGGCTCCTCGATGTCGCCCGCCTCGATGCGGTCTTGCTTCGAACGCGCCTTGCCGAGCACGACGGGATCGACAGCCTCGAGGTGCGACGGGTTCGCGGTCAGCGACAGGTGCACCTTGTTGCCGTCGAACTCGCGGTCGGAGGAAGCGCCGAGATGGTATTTGACGTCGCCCGAGCCGCCGACATCGTCCGGCGTCACCGAGCCGCCCTGAAACTCGTGGAAGATATGGTGATAGGGCTTGCCCATCACGGCGGCGAGCGTGTTGAGACGGCCGCGGTGCGGCATGCCGATGACGATCTCTTTGACGCCGAGCGCGCCGCCGCGCTTGATGATCTGCTCGAGCGCCGGAACCATCGCCTCCGCCCCGTCGAGACCGAAGCGCTTGGTGCCCGTATATTTAGTGTTGAGAAACTGCTCGAAGCCTTCCGCCTCGATCAGTTTTCTGAGGATCGCCTGCTTGCCCTCGGGCGTGAAGGAAATTTCCTTGTCCGGTCCCTCGATGCGCTGTTGCAGCCAGCCTTTCCGCGCCGGATCGGAAATGTGCATGAACTCGACGGCGAACGTGCCGCAATAGGTCCGTTGCAGGATCGACAGGATTTCGCGCAGGCTCGCCGTTTCGAGTCCAAGCACATTGTCGATGAAGATCGGCCGGTCCACGTCGGCTTCCGTGAAGCCGTAGGTGGCCGGATCGAGTTCTTCATGGATGTGCGGCTTGGCGAGGCGCAGCGGATCGAGGTCGGCGATGAGATGGCCGCGAATGCGATAGGCGCGAATCAGCATCAGCGCCCGGAGGGAATCGCGGGTCGCCTGACGGATGGCGTCCGGGTCGGCGGCGGGCTGGCGCGCCTCGATCTTCGCCCTGACGCGCTCTTCCGTTTTGCGCGCCTCGGCCGACCAGTCGCCGTCGAAAGCGGCGGTCGCCTCGCCGTTCACCCGCGGCGGCCAGTCGCGCCGTCTCCAGCTCGGTCCGTCGGCCGCCTTTTCAGCGAGGCCCGCGGGATCGGAAAGACCGGCGAAAAAGGCGCGCAAATCAGCGCTTACGCTGCCGGGATCGGCTGAAAAGCGCGCATACTGCGCCTCCAGCCACTGGGCGCTGCCGCCGCTGAGGAAGGTTGAGGCGCCGTTGCGCGCGCCGGAAGAAGAAGGGCCCTCAAGGGCCGGGGCGTCGCCGTCTTTGGCCATGACGCAAGTCCGAATGTGTTTGTGCGGGCGATACGGCACCTAGATACGCCAAACGCCCCGCGTTTCAATGGAGAAGCGGAAGCCTACGCCGCGACCTCTTTACTTTTTGAGAAGGGAGAGCAGCGTCCGGCCCATGGCGGCGGGCGTCGGGGAGACGGCGATGCCTGCCGCTTTCATCGCCTCGATCTTGGCCGCCGCCGTATCGTCGGCGCCGGAAACGAGGGCGCCGGCGTGGCCCATGCGCCGGCCGGGCGGCGCCGTGACCCCGGCGATGAATCCCACGGTCGGCTTTTTCACCTTGTTCGAAGCGAGAAATTTCGCCGCGTCCGCCTCGGCCGAACCGCCGATTTCGCCGATCATGATGATCGAATGGGTGTCGTCGTCGGCGAGGAAAAGCTCGAGCACGTCGATAAAGTCCGTACCCTTCACCGGGTCGCCGCCGATGCCGACGCAGGTCGACTGGCCGAGGCCCGCCATCGTCGTCTGGTGCACGGCTTCATAGGTGAGCGTGCCGGAGCGCGAGACGATGCCGACATGGCCGTCGCGATGGATGTGGCCGGGCATGATGCCGATCTTGCATTCGTCAGGGGTGATGACGCCGGGACAGTTCGGCCCGACGAGCCGGGTCCCGGAACCGTCGAGAGCGCGCTTCACCTTCACCATATCTTGAACGGGGATGCCCTCGGTGATGCAGACCACGAGAGGGATTTCCGCGGCGATCGCTTCGAGGATGGAGTCGGCGGCGAAGGGCGGCGGCACGTAGATGACGCTGGCGTCGGCCCCGGTCTTGTCGCGCGCCTCGGCGACCGTATCGAACACCGGCAGCTCGGCCCCCCTGGCCGCCTCGCCGCCTTTCCACTTCGTTCCGCCCTTGCCCGGCGTCACCCCGCCGACCATGCGGGTGCCGTAGGCGATCGCCTGTTCGGTGTGAAAGGTGCCCTGCGAGCCGGTGAGGCCCTGGCAGATGACGCGGGTGGACTTGTCGACAAGGATGGACATGGCGGTTCCGGTTGGCGGCGGCGCAGCGCAGTGGTCATAACGAGCGCGGCGCGCCCCGGCAACCGCCGAAGATGGCGCAGGGCGCTATAAAACCGGCAGCTCTCTCTTCGTCCGTTCGGTCTCCGCTTCACCGGTGTTCAGCGTCCCCGCCTTCTCGAACATCATGATCCAGCATTCCTCGTCGGCGTGCGGCATGTGCTCGACGCCGGCCGGCACGACGATGAGGTCGCCTTCCTCCATGGCCACGTCGCCGTCCCGCAGCCGCATGGTGAAACGCCCCTTCACCACGAAAAACGCTTCGTCGACGCCGTCATGATGATGCCAGTCGAAACTTCCCTCGATCTTCGCCAGACGCACTTCCTGGCCGTTGAGGGAGGCGGCGATATGCGGCGACCAGGGCTCCGGTATGCGATCGAAGGCGGAACGGATGTTGATCTTTTTCATGCTGCGCCTCCTTGCGTAGGCCTTTTCAGGATGGCGAGGGTCTGCCCGATCCCCGACTCGGCGTCCGGCGCGAAGCGCGCGATGTCGAAGAGCTCGCCGAACAGCGCGCGGGTGAAATCGCGGGTCTGGAAGGTGGCGATCAGGTTCGATCCCTCTGCTCGGTCGTTGTAGATATAGACGCCGTCCTTCTTCAGCGCGGCGCGCGCTTCATCCGTAT
Source organism: Pseudomonadota bacterium (assembly GCA_036337175.1). Classification (GTDB taxonomy): domain Bacteria; phylum Pseudomonadota; class Alphaproteobacteria; order Caulobacterales; family Parvularculaceae; genus Amphiplicatus. Next base: position 467,315 of record JAYZEQ010000003.1, on the reverse strand, counting down.
CGGGAAGGCCCGGCTGGGTTTCGTCGTGAAACGTGACGAGCGCGGCGCCGCCGGGGCGGACGACGCGCGCCAGCTCGGCGAGCCATTCGCGCTGCGTCGGAATGCGCAGATGCGTGAACACCGAGAGAAGATACACGATGTCGAAATGCGCGTCCGGATAAGGCAGGGGCGGATGCAGGTCGTTCTTGCGGAAATCCCCCGTCAGGTTCTTCCCGCACCACGCCGCAAGCTCGGCGTTGTAGTCGGCGCCGAACAGGGCCGCGTCCGTCAGCTTCGGCATGTGCCGGATGACGCGGCCGCTGCCGCAGCCGAGATCGAGCACGCGGCTTGCGTTGCGGAAATCGACGCCGGCTTCGCCGGCGTATCGCGCCAGCGCCCTGGCGGTTTCCTCGCCGGTGCGCAGAAACTCCCGCCAGTCGGCGTGCGCCACCACCCGGAACATCATTTCGAGCGGCGGGATCGGCACGCCGTCCGCATCCGCCGCCGGCGGCTTCTCAAGCCCGCGGCTGCGCCGCCAGTCGAGATAGCGAAAGTACAGCCCCGAAAACCCCGCCGCGAGCGCCGCATCGCGCGCCAGCCTCTTGATGCTGCTCACCTTGTCTTCCTTTCCGGCGCGATCTTTTCGAACGAAAGAATGCGGTCGATGAAAGAAGCCGGCAAGGGCGTGGTGTTTTTCGTACCGAGCTCGGCGTGCACGTAAGTGAGCGAGCCTTCGGTGAGAAGCTCGTCGCCGCGGAACACGGCGAGCGCCAGCGTCATCGACTTCTCGCCGAGCCGGACGCAACGCGCGCCGACATCGATCATGTCGTCGAACTTCGCCGAGCCGCGAAAGTCCGCTTCCGCGTGAACCGTGAAGAACTCCATGGTCATCGCGCCCTCATAGCCGAGCGCGCGCATGTACTCCGTCATCGCCACGTCGAAATAGAGGAAGTAGTTGACGTTGAAGACGATGTCCTGCCCGTCGCACTCGGCCCAGCGGACGCGGAGGGGATGGAGGAAGGAGAAGGAGGAGCGCTCCGCCATGCGCCCGCCTCTCACCCGACCGCCTTCACCACCTTCGCCGCGGCGTCTTCGAGATCGTCGGCGGGGGTGATGGCGAGGCCGCTCTCGGCGAGGATCTTCTTGCCGAGCTCGACGTTGGTGCCTTCGAGGCGCACCACCAGCGGCACCTTGAGGCCGACTTCCTTCACCGCCGCGACGATGCCTTCGGCGATGATGTCGCAGCGCATGATGCCGCCGAAAATGTTGACGAGGATGCCTTTGACGCCGGGGTCGGAGGTGATGATCTTGAAGGCTTCGGTCACCTTCTCCTTGGTCGCGCCGCCGCCGACGTCGAGGAAGTTCGCCGGCTCGGCGCCGTAATGCTTGATGATGTCCATGGTCGCCATGGCGAGACCCGCGCCGTTGACCATGCAGCCGATATTGCCGTCGAGCTTGACGTAGGAGAGATCGAATTTCGACGCCTGCAGTTCGAGCGGGTCTTCCTCCGTCTCGTCGCGCAGGTCGACAATGTTGGGATGGCGGAACAGCGCGTTGGAGTCGAAGCTCATCTTGGCGTCGAGGACCCGCAGGTTCCCGTTCTTCATGACGATGAGCGGGTTGATCTCGAGAAGCGACATGTCCTTTTCCGTGAACGCCCTGTAGAGCGTCGCGACGAGCTTGCCGCACTGCTTGGCCTGCTCGCCCTTGAGGGCGAGGGCCTGCGCGATGCGCCGCCCGTGATGCGGCTGGACGCCGGTCGCCGGATCGACATGCACGGTGACGATCTTCTCAGGCGTCTCGTGCGCCACTTCCTCGATGTTCATGCCGCCTTCGGTGGAGGCGATGAAGGCGATGCGGCCCTGCCCGCGGTCGACGAGCGCGGAGAGATAAAGCTCCTTCTCTATGTCGGCGCCGTCCTCGATATAGATGCGGTTCACCTGCTTGCCGGCCTCGCCGGTCTGCTTGGTGACGAGCGTCGCGCCGAGCATCTGCCGCGCGAACTCGGCGGCTTCCGCCGGCGACTTGGCGAGGCGCACGCCGCCCTTCTCGCCGGCCGACTTCTCCTTGAACCTGCCCTTGCCGCGCCCGCCGGCGTGGATCTGCGCCTTCACCACATAGAGCGGACCCGGCAGCTCCTTGGCGGCGGCTTCCGCTTCGGCGGCCTTGTAGACGGCGCGCCCCTCGGCGACCGGCGCCCCGTAATCCTTCAGCAACCGCTTCGCCTGGTATTCGTGGATGTTCATGTTGAAAGCCGCCTCTCGCCTGCCGTTCGATCTCGCCCGACGCTTATAGCGCCCGCCCCGGGCGGCGCAATAAAGCCGGCGCGCACGGGCCGCCGCCGTCGGCGCTCGGTCCGGCGCAAACTCTAGGCGCCATCGGATCGCCCCCCTATGTAAAGCGGGCCGGAAACAGGGAGAGGGCCGCCATGTCCGACGTCGCTGCGCAGAGCCGCGCCACCGCGCTTCAATATCTCGACCGCGCCATGGGAGGGCTTCGCGATCTCGGCCTTGTCGCCGAGAAGGGCGAGCCGGCGCCGATCGTCGCCCTCCTCAACCAGATCGCCGCGCTCGACGAGGACCGCGTCGCCGCCATCGCCCGTACGCTCGACCAGGCCTCGTGGTTCAACGAGGTGGTCCGTCAGGAAGTCTCCGGCATGAGCGTCGGCGAGCGCTACGAGGGCATCACGAAAGCGTTCGATTCGATCCGCGACGACGCCAAGTCGCTGGTCGATCAGTACGCAGACGGCAAGATCTCCACCATGGAGCGCGTCGGCAACGTCTGGATGAAGATGACGCGCGGCGACATCGCTTCGCGCTTCGAAAAGATCAGGAAGCTCTATCTCGACGTCGCCAAGGAGACGCGCAACCAGGTCGAGCGCGAAACGCGCATCCTCGAGGCCTACCGCGATTTCCGCGGCGCTCTCAAACAGTCGGAAGTGCTGGCGCTCGAAATCCTCAAAACCGCCTCGGCGAAGCTCGACGCCGCGAAGTCGGCGCTCGCCGCCGCCGCCGACAAGGTTTCCGCCTACGCCGGCGTCGACGCGGCCGAGCGCGCCGGGCTCGAACTCGACCGCGACGAGGCGTTGCGCGCGCTTCAGGCGGAAGAAAAGCGCTATCAGGTGGCGAAAGACCTCTCCGACAACCTCACCATTTCCTACAACACGTCGGAAGTGATCATGACCCGCCTCGTGCAGACGACGAACGCCAAGGAGCGGGTCTACGCGCAGTCGGTGTCGTTCTTCGGCACCAACGAGACGGTGCTGACCGCGCTCACCGCCACCTTCACCGGCATGCACGGCCTGCACGAGTCGACGCAGACGCTTGAAGCCATGAAGAAGGGCATCGACGAAAGCCTCGAAACGCTGTCCGACATCGGCGGCAAGGTGCAGGAAGCCGCGGTCAAGGCCGGCTACGGCCCGACCGTTTCGGCCGCCGCCGTGAAGAAGCTGGTCGAAAGCGTCGTCTCCTATCAGGAGCGCAGCCAGGAAATCATCGCCGAGATGCGAAAGCTCGCCACAGAGAATTCGAAGGAGATCCGCGAAGTCGTCGAAGACGGCAAGAAGCGGCTGACCAAACTCATCCAGACCGGCGCCGGCGCGGCGCTCGAACGGACGTAATTTCCGCCGATGAGCGGGACCGCCCTCGCCGACAGAAAGCCCGAGCTCGACGACGTCATGCTCGCCATGGACGTCGTCGACACGCTGCGCCACCGCGAGCGCGTCGTCGACATGGAGCTCGGCGCCGAGGCGCGCGAGGCGGCGCTGATCGACCGGCTCAGGGACATCTACAAGGCGCAGGGCATCGAGGTGCCCGACCGCATCCTCGCCGACGGCGTGAAGGCGCTGGAGGAAAAGCGCTTCGTCTATGAACCGCCGAAGGGCGGCGTCGCGATCTCGCTGGCGAAATTCTACGTGGCGCGCGACCGCTGGATGAAGCCGGTCGGTTTCGTGCTCGGCCTCGCGCTGTTCGCCGCGGCCGTCTACGAGTTCGGCGTCGCCGGCCCGCAGAAAGCGGCGGCGGCGCGGACCGAGATCGCGCTGACGCAAACCCTGCCGGCCAATCTTGAAAGCGCGCGCGCAGCGGCGCTCGCCCTCGCCGAAGCGGACGATGCGAAGGCGCGGGTCGAGACGGCCTATGCCGACGGCGTGAGCGCCCTTGCGAAAGCCGACGCCAAGGGCGCCCGCGCCGCGCTCGGCGAACTCGAAACGCTGAAAGGCGATCTCGCGCTCGACCTCACCGTGCGCGTCGTCTCCCGTCCCGGCGAATATTCGGGCGTGTTCCGCATCCCCGACGACGCGCCGGACGCGCGCAACTACTACCTCATCGTCGAGGCTGTCGACGCGCGCGGGCGCGCCCACGCGCTCGAAATATCGAGCGAGGAGGATCAGGAAACGAAACGCGTCGAGAAATGGGGCGTGCGCGTGCCCGAAGGCGTCTTCAACAAGGTCGCCGCCGACAAGCAGGACGACCAGATCATCGAGAACGCCGTGGTCGGCCGGAAGCCGAAGGGCGCGCTCGCGCCCGACTACGGCATAGACGGCGCCGGCGGCGCGATACTGGAGTGGTGAGATGACCGCCGGCCGCGACGCCCTTCATCGCCTCGACGCCGAGATCGCCGCCGCGCGCAAGGCGATCGCGCGGGCGAGCGACACGGCGGCGGAAGATGCGCGCCTGCACGCCGCGCTCGAAACCCGCGAGATCGACGCCTTCCGGGCGCTCGCCGAAATCCGCCTCGACCTTCTGCGCAAGGACGAAATCGAAACCTCGCTCGGGGCCGCCGACCGCAAGGCGAAGGAACTGATGGCGGCGCACGAGGCCCATATCGCCGAACTCGCCGAGGCGCGAGACAATGCGGCCAACGAGATCGCGCGCCTCGAGGCCGACCGGCGCCGCGCCGAGGAAACGCTCGCCGCCGCCGTGGAGCGCCATGAAAGCGCGGCGGCGGCGACGCGGCGGCGGCTGGAGGAGGATCCGGCGTACGAAACGCTTGCTTCCGCGCTCGAAGAGGCCAACGCCATTGCGCGGCGCGCCGAGCAGAAGCTTGAGCTCGCGCGCGCCGACCGCAAGGAGAAGGGCGCGCCCTACGAGGCCGACCCGCTCTTCGCCTATCTTCACAAGCGCCAGTACGGCGCGCGCGGCTACCGCGCCTTTCCGCTGTTCGCGCTGCTCGACGGCTGGGTGGCGCGGCTTGTCGGCTATCGCGAGGCGCGCCTTAATTACGCGCGCCTCCTCGAACTGCCCGAACGGCTCGGCGAGCATGTCGCGCGCGTCGAGGAAGCCGCGGCGGAACGGGCGCGCGCCGTCGAGGCCTATGAGCGCGAGGCGCTGGAGGCAGACGGCGTCGGCGCGCTGCGCGACGAGGCGGCGAAGGCGCAGGCCGCGCTCGAGGCGCTGGACGGCGCCATCGCCGCCGCCGAAAAACGGGGCGCCGAACTTCAGGCGCGGTTCAACGAAGCCGCCGCCGGCCGCTCGGGTCCGCTCGCCGAGGCGCGCGCGATAGTGGCGCAAACGCTCGAACGCAAACCCATCCCCGATCTCAAGGTCCTCGCCGCCGAAACCGAGACGCTCGACGACGACCGGCTCGTCGACGAACTCATCACTATCAGGCGCGAGCGCATGGAGCTGGAGGAGAGCCGGCGCGCGAGCGGCGCCGCGCTCGAACGCCGGACCCGCGGCCTCGGCGACCTTGAAGACATCCGGCGGCGCTTCAAGCAGGCGCGCTACGACAGTCCGTATTCGGAGTTCCCCGGCGGCGACCTCATCGGCGCGCTGGCGCTGGAGCTTTTGCGCGGCGCCCTCACCCGCGACGCCGTCTGGCGCAAGATTGAGAAAAGCCAGCGGACGCGCCGGCGCGACTGGGACGACGATTTCGGCGGCCGCGACTGGCGCGGCGGCTTCGGCGTTCCGGGCAATTGGGGCGGCGGCGGATGGGACCCGGGAAGGGGCGGCATGCCGCGCCCCCCGCGCGCGCCGCGCCCGCCCCGCATCGGCGGCGGGTTCAGGACCGGCGGCGGCATGCGCGGCGGCGGCTTCAAGACAGGCGGCGGGTTCTAGGCCGGCGGCTTTCACCGCGGCGGCGCTCGCGGTCCCAATCAATTTTAGGGATTTTTTTGACGATGAACGCGAAGGCGATTTTAAGGATTCTGCTGCTACTGGCTTGCTGATCGACGGTTGGCATGACGCGCTGCGACGGCGGACGAAACGATTTCGGCCCTGAAGGTGTTATGCTCTATGTCACAGAATCACATTTCCCTCGCGAATGAGCCCGGCGGCTTCTTTTGGAGCGGCGGCGGCGCAAAAAGCCTGATCACCCACGAAGGCGTCGCAACCGGCGAGGCGGCGAAGCCTGCGACAGGCTCCCGGCCCGCCGACCTGCGGCTGCATTTCGGCAATTACTTCGTCCGGATCATTGCAGGCAAGGAGCGCCGCAGTCCCGACCGCATCAGGAAAGAGCGCAAGGAAAATCCGGCCTTCACGCTCAGGAACCTTCCGCTGATCCTGGCGATCTGGCTGCTGTCGAGCTGCGCGCTGCTCTACTTCCTCAGCCGCACCATGCAGATACTGTCGCAGATGTAGCCGAACGCCCGCCGCCTGCGCCGGATATCCCGACCCTGATCCTCAGAGCACGGATGTAAGGAGGAACGCCGCCGCGCCCGCGACGACGATGGCGGCGCAGGCGCCCGCGACCATCGCGCCGGCGCCGCGGCCGGCGATCGACAGCGTCATGCCGATCTTGACGAGCGTGTTCGAGGCGACGGCGATCAGCACCGCGGCGGCGGCGACGGTCACGTCGAGCCCGCCCGCGCCCGCCTGCTGGCCGGAAGTCAGGGTGATGGCGTCGACGTCGCCGAGGCCGGTGAGAAAGGCCAGGATGTAAAGCCCGCTGTCGCCGAACCTGTCGGTTGCGAAACGGGAAGCGAGAGAGATGAAGGCGATAAGCGCCGCAAAGATCAGCGCCGGCGTCAGCTCCAGGGGATTGCCGAGCTTCATCTCGCCGCCCTCGCTTTCGCTCTCGCCGCGCCACAGCAGCCAGGCGATGACGCCGCCGACGACGATCCCCGCCGCCAGCGCCGGCCACGCCGCCAGAAGAACGGTTTGCGAAACGGCGAAGAGCAACGCGCCGACCCGCGCCAGCATCACCACATTGGCGCCGATGATGCCCGCGGCGCCGGCCCGCGCCGACGCCGTACCTTCCTTGGTCAATCGCGACAGGGAGAGCGTCGTCGCCGTCGACGAGGCGAGGCCGCCGACGATGCCGGTCAGAAGAACGCCGCGCGAGCCCTGCAGCTTGGTCAGCCAGTAGCCAAGGAACGACAGGCCGCTGATGAGCACCACCATCCACCAGATGCTGCGCGGGTTGAGCGCCTCGTAAGGCCCGTACTTTTCGTCGGGGAGTATCGGCAGCACGATGACCGAGATCGCCAGAAAGCGCAGGGCGGCGCGCAGCTCGCGCGGCTCCACGGCGTCGGCGACGCGCGTCGTCAAAGGCTTCAGCGCCAGAAGGATGGTCGCCGCCGCGCCGCCGACCGCCGCCAGCACCGGCTGCGACGTCGCCGTGACGCCGAGAAGATAGGTCGCGAACAGAGCGATTTCGGTGGTGCCGCCGGAATCAGGCTCGCTGCGCGCCTTCGCCCAGTGCGCCGCGACGGTCAGCGCGCCGACGACGAGCAGTCCCGCCGGCACGAGCCAGTCGACGTCGATCAGGCTGGCGAGGGCGCCGACCAGTCCGGTGAGCGCGAAGGTGCGCGCGCCGGCGAAGGAGCGCTCCCTTTTCTCCTCCTCTCGCCTCCAGTCGCGCTCGAAGCCGATGACGAATCCGATCGCGGTCGCGATGGCGAGAGATTCAAGATCGTTTAGGTCCATTGGCGCGGCTTTCAGCGAAACTATCGCGAAACCGTGAGCCGAGCGTAATTTATGCGCCGATGCAAGCCATACGCCTTGACTCTGCAAGGGTTTTAATTGTCTTTCGCACTCGAAAACCCCGGAGCCTGTTATGGAAGTCAACGTCGCCGTCGTCGGCGCCACCGGCAATGTCGGTCAGGAAATGCTCGCCATTCTCGCCGAGCGCCTTTTCCCCGTGAAGGAAGTGTTCGCGCTCGCGTCGCGCCAGTCGATCGGCCGCGAAATCTCTTTCGGCGACAAGACGCTGAAATGCCGCGACATGGAGACGTTCGACTTCAGCCAGGTCCAGATCGTGCTGATGGCGGCGGGCGGATCTGTCGCCAAGGAATGGGCGCCGAAGATAGCGCGCTCGGGCGCGATCGTGATCGACAACTCTTCTCATTTCCGCATGGACCCGGACGTTCCGCTGGTCGTGCCGGAAGTGAACGCCGAGGCGGTGCGCGGTTTCGCGAAAAAGAACATCATCGCCAACCCGAACTGCTCCACGGCGCAGCTCGTCGTCGCCCTGAAACCGCTGCATGACGCGGCTACGATCAAGCGCGTCGTCGTCTCCACCTATCAGTCGACCTCCGGCAAGGGCAAAGCGGCGATGGACGAGCTGTTCACCCAGACCAAGGGCATCTACGTCAACGATACGCCGTCTCCGGAACAGTTCACCAAGCAGATCGCCTTCAACGTCATCCCCCATATCGACGTCTTCATGGAAGACGGCTTCACCAAAGAAGAATGGAAGATGACGGTCGAGACGAAAAAAATCCTCGACCCCAAGATCAAGCTCACCGCGACCTGCGTGCGGGTGCCGGTGTTCGTGGGCCACTCGGAAGCGGTGAACGTCGAGTTCGAGCGAGAGCTTTCGGACGATGAAGCGCGCGAGATCCTGCGCGAGGCGCCGGGGGTGCTTGTCGTCGACAAGCGCGAGGACGGCGGCTACGTCACGCCGGTCGAATGCGTCGGCGATTTCGCGACGTTCGTTTCCCGCATCCGCGTCGATCCGACGGTCGAGAACGGCCTCGCCTTCTGGTGCGTCTCCGACAATCTCAGGAAAGGCGCGGCGCTGAACGCCGTGCAGATCGCCGAACTTCTTCTCAATCGCGGTCTCGTCAAAGAAGCGGCGTGACCACGCCGGCGCAGGGGCGCACCGCCGCTGAAGACGCGCTACGCCTCGGACTGATCTGCGGCGTCGGCGCTTATGCGATCTGGGGTTTCCTCCCGGTCTATCTGAAGCAGCTTTCCTTCGCTTCGCCCTGGGAAGTCGTCGCGCACCGCATCGTCTGGTCTGTGCCGTTCGGCGCGCTGCTTCTTACGACGCGCAAGCAGTGGCCGGAAGTGAGGGCCGCGCTCGCCGCGCCGCGCGTGCTCGCCCTGCTCGGCCTCGCCTCTCTCTTCATCGCCGCCAACTGGACGCTGTATGTCTGGGCCGTCGCCAACGGGCAGGTGCTTGCGGCGAGCCTCGGCTATTACATCAACCCGCTGATGTTCATCGCCGCCGGCGTGGTGGTGCTTCGCGAAAAGCTCAATCGCCTGCAGATCGCCGCGATCGCGCTCGCCGCAGCGGGCGTTCTGACGCTCACCATCGGCGCCGGCGTGTTTCCTGTCGTCTCGGTGGCGCTGGCGTTTCTGTTCACCGGCTACGGCTATGTCAGGAAGACGACGCCGGTCGGCGCCATGCCGGGACTTTTTCTCGAAACCTGCCTGCTTTCGCCGTTCGCCGCCTTTTACCTTTTCTGGCTGTGGCGGCAGGGCGGACTTGCTTTCGGCGCGCACGGCGCCGGCGCGGACGCGCTGCTGATTTTCGCCGGTCCCGTCACGGTGGTGCCGCTCGTGCTGTTCGCCATGGCGGCGCGCCGTCTGAAGATGACCACCGTGGGCTTCCTGCAATATATCGCGCCGACGGGACAGCTTCTGCTCGGTCTTTATTACGGCGAGACCTTCACCCTGTATCACGCCGTCTGTTTCGGCCTGATCTGGACAGCGCTGCTGATGATCAGCATCGACGCCGTGCGACGCAACCGCGCCGAGAAACTCGCCCGCTGCGGCGCCGGCGTGCTGCCGGTCGGCAGAACCGACGAGACCGCCGCTAGTCGAGCCGCTTCAGAATCCCCGAAAAGCTCATAAGCGGCTTGCCGGCGGCGGTGATCAGCCCGCGGGAAAACAGCAGGCTCTTGCCGCTCCGCGTCATCTCGCCGGTCGATTCGATAAACGCGCCGACCGGTCCGGCGCCGAGGAACTCGCTGTTGAGCGTCACCGTCACCGCCTTGAAACGGCCGAGCGCGCGAAAGCAGATGTCGAACAGCGACATGTCCGCCAGCGTCAGCAGCGCCCCGCCGTGAATGATGTTGGCGAGATTGGCGTGTCGCGGCTCGGCGTAGAACCCGACCCCCGGCGTCGGCCCTTCGCGGAAATAGAACGGGCCAGCATGACCGCTGAAAGTCTCGAGATGATGCTGGATCGCCCAGCCTTCTGGAGCGGGACGCGGGGCGGGCGGCGTGTCGTTCATGAGCTACGCCTCTAGCCGATGGCGGACGCGAACGAAAGCGCGGGGAGCATCTGCGCGGGGCGCTTGCCGGCTCGCGCCGCGCCCGGCATGGTCGGCGGATGAAAGGCTTTCCGGACAAGCGCATCGTCGACGCAGGCGGAACGCGCCTCGCCGTCTACGAGGCCGGCGAAGGCCCGCCGGTCCTGCTCGTGCACGGCTGGCCGGAAATCGCCTATTCCTGGAAGAACCAGATTCCGGCGCTCGCCGCAGCCGGCTATCGCGCCGTCGCCTTCGACGTGAAGGGATTCGGCGCTTCCGACGCGCCGCGCGATCCGGCTCTTTATTCGAGCCGTCAGCTGACGGACGATTTCGCCGCGCTGCTCGACGCCCTGAAGATCGAGAAGGCGGTGTTCTGCGGCCATGACTGGGGCGGCGCGCTCGTCTGGGCGATGGCCCAGCTGCATCCCGAACGCGTCGCCGGCGTCATCGGCGTCTGCACGCCGCTCAAGGCCCGCCCGCCCGTTCCGCCGCTGGGAATCGTCAGGAAGCGGCTCGGCGAGAATCATTACTTCATTTATTTCCAGACGCCCGACGAGCCGGAAAAGCTTTTCGAGACCGATCCGGCGCTTTTCTTCCGCATCATGTTCCGCAAGCCCGCCGCGCGAGAGGATTGGCCGGGACTGATTCCGCGCGTCTTCGATATTCGCGGCCGTTTCAAGCATGGCGGCGCGCCGGACGACAGCCAGCTTGTGCTCGGCCGCGAGGATATCGAAGTCTATATCGACGCCTACCGGCGTTCGGGATTTCACGGCGGAATCAACCTCTACCGCAACATCGACCGCAACTGGGAGATGATGGCGGGGCGCGACGAGATCGTGCGCGCGCCCTCCCTGTGGGTCGGCGCCGAACTCGATCTTTTTCTTCCGGTCGAGGCCGCGGACGATCTCGACAAGCTGGTTCCCGATGTCGAGAAGCATATTCTGTCCGGGTGCGGACATTGGGCGATGTGGGAAAAACCCGTTGAACTCAATGCGATAATCGTCGACTGGCTGAACCGTCGCATTCGCTGACAATTTGCGCCTGTTTTGAGCGGCATTTGCCTCAACGGCGGCGTCTTGTTTGAAACAAACTTCGTCCCTCCCGATCATTTTTCCGTGAGAGTTGGCACGCACGCTCCCTATGGGACGGAAGGGAGTGCGGGCATGCGAAAGTACAGATGGAGACGCGCGTCCGGGCGGCGTGCGGCGATGACGGCGGCGGTGATCGCCGCGCTCATCAGCCTGATGTGGTCCGGCGCCGCCGTGGCGGATCCGGCTTGCGCCGACGCGGCGCTGGGGTTCGAGGCGGACGACATGAACGCGCCGCGCGTCGTCGAGAGCTTCAGCCTCGCCGGCGCCGAGGTCTTTTTGACGGCGCGCGGGCGAACCGCCTACGCCGACACCGAACTGGCGCGCGATTTCATCGAGGAGTCGCAGGAAATGGACAAGGTGATGCCGGGCTATCCGCAGCCCGCCTACGTAACCTTCAGCCTCAGCGTTTCGTTCTGAATCTAGAGGGCGGCGTACACGGCGTCGATCAGGCGCACGCTGCGCGGATCGCCGACGAGATGCGGCGACATCTTGTTCATCACGTAAGCGGCGCTGAGGCCGTGCGCCGGATCGAAGACGACGGCGGAGCCGCCGAAACCGGCGTGACCGAACGCCGTCGGCGACGGCCCGAAATGGCCGTTGACGTTGCGCATGACGCCGGCCGCCCACGACAGATGGAACGGCAGCACCAGATCGTCTCCCTCGATGCATTCGGCGAGCGCCTGTTCAATCGCTTCGCCGGAAAGGATGCGCGCCTCCCGGAACCGGCCGTGATTGACGAAAGGCTGCACGATCTCTGCGAGCGACCGCGCTTCCGCATGGATGTTCGAGGCGGGCAGCTCCGCCGCCATCCACGCCTCGCGGGAGACCCGCGCCGGCGCCGACCAGGGTTTCAGGAAGGCGTACTGCTTCAGCGGCGTGACGGGCCCGAGATCGGGCGCGCGCGGCGGCTTCGGCATGTAAGCGGCGCGCGGAATTTCATCCTCCCGCATCCCGCAGAAGAGATGGAGGCCGTAAGGCTCGCAAAAATCCTCCCGCAGCATCGCGCCGATGGTGCGCCCGGTCGCTCGGCGCAGGATTTCGTTGGCGAGAAAGCCGAACGTCTGAGGATGATAGCCCGACGCCGATCCCGGCTCCCAAAGCGGCGCCATGCGGGCGAGCCGGCCGGCGATCTTGCCCCTGTCCAGCCAGTCTTCGGGCGGCATCTCGTCGGGAAAACCGCAAAGCCCGCCCTGATGCGACAGCGCTTCGGCGACGGTGATGGTTTCCTTGCCGGCTTCGCCGAATTCCGGCCACAGCGACGCGACCGGCGCCTCGTAGTCGAGATCGCCGTCGCTGACGGCGCGCGCGACCAGCATTGCGACCGCCGCCTTGCCGCTTGAGTAAATGCAGGCGAGCGTTTCATCCGTCCACGGCTCTTGCCGGGCGCGGTCCGTAAACCCGCCGACCAGATCGACGACCTTCTCGCCATTGATGAAGACGGCGAAGGCGGCGCCGAGATCGTCGCCGCTTTCGAGATTATTGACGAACGCCTCGCGGACGCCTTCAAACGGCGCCGCCGCTTCGCCCGAGACGGGAATGGAATCAGCCATCCGCGGAATTTAAGCGAATAACCGCCGCGATAAAGGGGTCAGTCGCTGAGAGAGCAGCCGAAATTGGCGCCGATGAAGGCCTGCCTGACCGGACCGCTCGCCGACAGCACGCTCTCGCGCATGTCGTCTTTTGAAGAAGACCGTTCGACGAGATTGACGGCTTCCTCTTCCGCTTCGCTGTCGAGAGAGCCGGCGATGCGCCTTGCGAAGCAGTCGCCGCGTCCTTCGGAAGCGCCGAGGCGCTGCATGCCGTCGCGGATGCGCATCGCCGAAGCGTTGTCCGCGACCGTCAGATCTTCCGGGGCTCCCGCGCAGCCTGCGGCGAGCAGCGCCGCGACGAGAGGAAGGGACAGTCGCGCCGTCATCAGCCGCCGAGCGCGCAGGTGATCGCCGAGGCCGCCACCGCCGCAGCCGCCCGCCCGTTCTCGATCCCCCGCAACCGGCCGACAACGCCGCCGGCCGAATTGGCGTCGCTAATGTCGTCGAGGAAATCGGCGACGTCATTGAGATCGGATCGCTCGAGCCTGTCGGAGAGCTGATCGGCGAGACAGTGAGCGCTGGATTTCGAAACCCCGAGATCGACAAGACGGGATTCGATGCGCGACGCGGGCGAGAGCGTCGCGCAGGCGCCGAGCAGCGCAAAGGCCGCGACTATCGCGGAAGCGGTTAATAGTTGGCGCACAGACAAGACTCCTTCGCTTCAGCGCGCTGCGAATCAGCACGCGGAGAATATCGGCAAAGCGCCCCTCGCGTCCACCGGCGCGATTCGCACATGCAGCAATCGCCATCGAAACAACAGGCTAACGCCGTTTAAGGTTCCTTTGATCGAGACGCCACGCGAGCGAATCCAGCCGGTCCTGTCCGAAGAACGGCTCGTCGTCGAGCACCATCAGCGGCACGCCCCAGTGATGGCGCATCTGCTCGGCTTCGCTCTCCGCGATAATGCGCGCGACCTCGCCGGCGTTATCGCGCGCCCAGCTTTCGAGCGCCGCAAGATCGAGCCCGGCTTCCTCTGCGGCTTCGGCGAGAACGGCTCCTTCGTGCCAGTTCTCGACGCCGCCCCAGATGCGCCGCGCCGCCGCGAACGCGAACTGCAGCCCCTTGCCCGCGTCGACGGCAGCGATCGCGAGCCCCATCAGCCGGTCCATTTTCGGTTGCGCCGCATCGACCTTGCCGCTCGTCATGTCCATCGCGATCGGATCGGGCCGCGGCGGCAGAATGACCACGCCGAGACGCTGCCCTTCCCGGAACGCGTCCTTCATCAGGTAAGGCAGGAATTGCGGGCGGGCGCGCTCGAAGAAATCGGGCTCGCGCATGGCGAGCGGCCGCACCGGGCGGAAATGCGTCTCCACCGCATAGTCCCGCGAGATGTCGAGAAGCCGGCCGGTCGCCAGCCATGAATAAGGGCTCCGGAACGACCAGTAGATGTCGAGACGCGCCATGGAAAGGATGCTCCTTCGCGGGCTGAAGCGCCGCGCATTGAATGTTCGGGCCGGCGTCGCTATGTCGTCAACCCGCGCGCGCAGCCCTGGCGCGGTAACGAGGCTCGGTCATGGCTTACAACGTCCGCATCGCCGTTCTTCAGGCCGCCTTCGGCGAGGACATGCAGGCGAACATCAAGACGGTCGAGCGGCTCGTGCGCGACGCCGCAAAAGACGGCGCGAACGTCATCCTGCCGCCGGAGCTGTTTCAGGGGCCCTATTTCTGCAAGACGGAAGAAACGCGGTGGTTCGCCGAGGCTCATCCGTACCGGGAGCACCCGGTGGTGACCGCCCTCGCCCCGCTCGCCGGCGAACTCGGCGTGGTGCTGCCCTTGTCGATCTTCGAAAAGGCCGGACAGGAGTATTTCAACAGCCTCGTCATGGCCGACGCCGACGGCGCCGTTCTCGGCGTCTACCGCAAGAGCCACATCCCCGACGGTCCGGGCTACGAGGAAAAGTTCTACTTCAAGCCCGGCGATACGGGCTTCAGGACGTGGGCGACGAAGTTCGGACGGCTCGGCGTAGGCATCTGCTGGGACCAGTGGTTCCCGGAAGCGGCCCGCGCCATGATGCTGCAGGGCGCCGACATCCTGTTCTATCCGACCGCCATCGGTTCCGAGCCCGAAAATCCCTCGCTCGACACCCAGCCCCGCTGGCGGCGGGCGATGATCGGGCATGCGGTTTCGAATGTCGTTCCGGTCGCCGCCGCCAACCGCATCGGCGACGAGGACGGGCAGGTGTTTTACGGCTCGTCCTTCATCGCCGACGAGGGCGGCGATTTCCTCGCCGAGTTCGGCCGCACCGAGACGGGCTTTATCGCCGCGACGGTGGATATCGCCCGCATCGCCGAGCTGCGCGCCGGCTGGGGCTTCTTCCGCGACCGCCGGCCGGACCTGTACGGCCCCCTCGCCCAGGCCGATTTCGAGCGCTGACCGGCGGGTAGAAAGCGCACACCGCTTTCAACCCTGCGGCGAGATTTTTGGACACTTGTCAACGGTTAATGATTCCTATACGGACCGCCGGCTCTCGGCGGCCTGCGGCCCTTGCCGCACGCCATTTCAGACCGGGGGTTCGCTAATGCAAAAAGAGAGAGAAACTATATGAACAAGCCAATCGCCTTGCTAATCGCCGCCCTCGCGGCGATCGGACTGACCGCGCCGGCGAACGCCGCGCCGGTGACCTGGACGCTCGTCAACGCCGTGTTCGAAGACGGCGGGACCGCGTCGGGAACCTTCACCTACGACGCCGACACCAACACCTACAGCGCCATCAACATCATCACCACCGCCGGCTCGATCCAGAGCGGCGCGGAGCACGATATTGTCGCGCCGATGTTCGCGCACTCCTCCACCCGCTTCGGCGCCGTTCCTGTCCCGTCGCCGGGCCTCACCGGACTGACGATTCTCGCCATCACCTGGGCGAGCCCGCTCACCAACGCCGGCGGCCTCGTCTCCATCCTGACGTCCGATCATGCTTC
The DNA here is from genome assembly GCA_036337175.1 of Pseudomonadota bacterium. Classification (GTDB taxonomy): domain Bacteria; phylum Pseudomonadota; class Alphaproteobacteria; order Caulobacterales; family Parvularculaceae; genus Amphiplicatus. The sequence continues at coordinate 451,318 of JAYZEQ010000003.1, read as the reverse complement.
GGGCGAAGGGCTCTGCCTCAACTTCAACTGCTCGATTTTCTACAGCTATCTCGGCGGTTCGCGGCTGCTCGTCTCCGGTTACGTCACCACCGGCGAAGTGCCGCTGCCCGCGGCCCTGCCGATGTTCCTCGCCGGTCTCGCCGGCGTCGGCGCGCTGCGCCTGAAAAAACGCGCCGCCTGATCGCTGCGCTGAAAACGACGGAAGGGGCGGCGCTGCAACGCGCCGCCCTTATTCGTTTCGGCCGATGAAGTTTCTAAAATCCCGCCAGACCGGCGAACGCGCCTAGTCGCCCGCGCCGCGCTTGACGAAGGTCACGGCGAACAGGGGCTCGCCGTCGAACAGGTCTTTCGGCTGATTGGCGCCCTCGATCATCTTGAAAGAGCGCGGCGTGATCGAGCCTTCCATGCGATAGCCCTTCTCGGCCATCTTGCCCCGATGAAATTCGAGCGCCGCGGCGGTGAACTCGCGGGCGAGAATGGTGATGCGCTCAGGGTCTGTGGACATCAGGCTGACCTTCCTCGGGGGCTGGCGTTCCGGTGCGATTTGGCCCCGCTTTAGCAGATGCCCCCCGGCGATGGCGAGCCCCTTTCGCCCCTCCCGTTTTCTGTGCGCCGGCCGCTGGACGCGAGGCCCGCGAAGGGCGACGCTGCCGGGAAAGGCGTCGATAATCCGGGAGGAAGGCATGGCAGGCGACAAACCGAACCGCATCCCGCGCGACAAGGCGAACGACTACACGGCCGAGATGGCCGCGGCGCGTCGCGCCTTCGCCGAGGAAAAGACCGGCGCAAGGCTCGCCCATGTCGGCGCAGCCTCGTTCGATCCCTCGATCCTGCCCGGCAATATCGAGAACTTCATGGGCGTCGCGCAGGTGCCGATCGGCCTCGCCGGTCCGCTGCTCATCGACGGCGAGCACGCCAGGGGCGAATTCTACATTCCGATGGCGACGACCGAAGGCACCCTCGTCGCCAGCTACAATCGCGGCATGCGCCTTCTCGCCGAAGCCGGCGGCGTCAGGACGACGGTGGTCGAGCGCTACATGCAGCGCGCGCCGGTGTTCCATTTCGCCGACGCCCGGCAGGCGCGCGACTTCGGCGCCTGGCTAGAAGAGCGCATCGACGATGTGCGCGCCGCGGCGGAATCGACCACCAGCGTCGGCAAGCTGCATCACGTGCAGCAGTTCGGCGTCGGTCCGATGCGCTATCTGCGCTTCAACTACGCGACCGGCGACGCCGCCGGACAGAATATGAGCGGCAAGGCGACGCTCGCCGCCTGCCAGTGGATCGCGACGAACTATCCGGGCGGCGCGCGCTACACCCTCTCCGGCGCCATCGACACCGACAAGAAGCACTCGCAGATGAACACCCTGCACTCGCGCGGCGCGCGGGTGGTCGCCGAGGCGACGATTCCCGACCGGCTGATGCGCGACGTCATGGGCGCCGACGTCCGCTCGATGTTCCGCGCCCGCCTCGTCTCTCATACGGGCGGCATGCTCGCGGGCACGACGAACAACGGCATGCATTCGGCGAACGGCCTGACCGCCATGTTCATCGCCACCGGACAGGACGTCGCCAACATCGCCGAGAGCCACGCGGCGATCACCTATGTCGATCTCCTCGACAATGGCGACTATTACTGGTCGATCACCATCCCGTCGCTGATCGTCGCCACCTATGGCGGCGGCACCAGCCTCGCGACGCAGCGCGAATGTCTCGAACTGCTCGGCTGTTACGGCAAGGGCAAGGTCGAAAAGCTCGCCGAGATCTGCGCCGGCGTGGTGCTGGCCGGCGAAATCTCCCTGGCGGCCGCCGTCGTCGCCGGCGACTGGGTCGAAAGTCATGACAAGTACGGGCGCAATCGCCCCTGAGGCCCGCCGCAGGAGGTCTCGCTGTTGACGCGGCGGCGCCGACTCCCGATCTTCGCCGCATGCCGCCGGTTCAAAAAACGCTCATCGTCCTCGGCGCGGCGCTGCTCGTCGCCGGCCTGCTCTGGCCTTTCTTGTCGAAGCTGGGGCTTGGCCGTCTGCCCGGCGATATAATCATCCGGCGCGAAGGATTTTCGTTTTACTTTCCGATCACGACGATGATCCTGATCAGTATCGTTCTCACTTTGATTTTCAGGTTCTGGGGAAAATAACTACTGCTGCTCTGCACTGCTCAACTATCGGTTGCTGGCAAAACGGTTGCGCTTGGTTAGCCTTGCGCGCGTAGCGGGCGGCGTATCCTGAATCATTATCTCCTGACTCTCGCCTCGATTCATTCGATGCGGCGCGCGACGCCGTTTTTTCCGGAGCTGAGCGATGAGCGCGCGCTCGTTTCTGTCGAAAACTGCGGCGTGCGCAGGCGCGGGCGCGGCGGCCTGGCTCGCCGCGGCGACGCCCGTCTCGGCTTCGCCCTGGGGACGCGGCGCGGGCCGGCTGTTTCTCTCGACGAGAGCCGACTATTTCACGGCGACCCGCGAATCCGGCGAGCCGGCGGCGCTCGGCCCCGTCCGCTTCGAACGCTACGAAACCAATAGTTACGCGGAGATCGGCGTCGGCTGGAAAACCATGCTCGGCGTCAAGGTCGTGTACGGATCGTCGACCTATTTCGACGGTTTCACGGAATACTCCGCCAGCGGTTTTTCTGAAGTCGAGGCCTTCGCGCAGCGGGAAGTGTTCCGCGACGGCCGGCAGGTCCTCGCCGTCCGGGTCGCCGGCGCGGCGCCGTCCCGGCTGCAAACCGGCGCGCGTCAAGGTCTCGCCAGCGATCGCGCCGACGCGGAGGCGCGCATCGTCTACGGTCGCACGCTGGCCGAAAAGCCTGTGAAAATTTTTGGCGCCGTCGAAGCAGGCTATCGGCGCCGCTTCGGCGCAGGCGCCGATCAGTTCCGCGGCGACGCGCTGCTCGGCGTCGAGCCGGCGCGGAAAATTCTCGGCCTGCTCGAACTGTTTTCGACGAAGTCGCTCGGCGAAGGCGAGCCCGGCGGCGGCGCGTACGACGTCGTGAAAATCCAGCCTTCCCTTGTCTGGCGCGCCACGAAACGCTGGTCGTTTCAGGCCGGCGTCACGCACGAAGCGTGGGGCCGCAATCTTCTCCTCGGCGATACGTATTTTCTCAGCCTGTGGACGGAATTCTAGGGATCCGATTCGATGGCTTTCGAAGAACAGTCCCCGCCCGATCCGTCCCTGCAGCGCTTCGAGTTCCTCGCCGCCTATGCGCGCGCCGGACGGCTTCCCTGGCGCGTGCTCGACGACGGACGCAAGGGTGAGCTGCACGCCGCCGGCTGCTGCGGGAAGAACGAGGCGCGCCGGCCGTTTCCCCTGCGCGCGGCCGCGCATGTTTCGCGGCGGCGCTTCCAGCTGGCGTTGCAGCGACGCTTTCGCGACGATCTCGTCGACGCCTCGGTGTCGGCCCTGCGCCGCGCTTCGCCGCAGGCGTCCGCCTACCGTCTGCTTTCGTTTCCGCAGGCGGTGTTTCTGACGGCCGCCGCAATCGCCGCCGCCGTCTCTTTCGCCGTCGCCCCGCTGGCGACCCTGGTCGCCTTCAACGCCGCGGCGACTCTCTACTTTCTCGCCGCGATATCATTCCGTCTCTACCTCACCGCCGTGACGCTGAGATTGCCCCAGCAGCCGGAGCCGCCGCCGCCCGTCGCCGAAAGCGACCTGCCGACCGTCACCATTCTTCTGCCCGTGCATGACGAAGCGGCGGGTCTCGCCGGCCTCGCCGCAGCGATGGAGGCCATCGACTATCCGCGCGACCGGCTCGACATAAAACTGCTCGTCGAGGAAACCGACGCGGCGACGCTCGCCGAAGCGCGCCGCATCGGCCTCGACGAGAAATTCGACCTTGTCGTGGTGCCGCTGTCGTCGCCCCAGACCAAGCCGAAGGCGTGCAATTACGCGCTGCCGCTGGCGCGGGGCGACCTGATCGTCATCTACGACGCCGAGGACGCGCCCGAGCCCGACCAGTTGCGCAAGGCCGCCGCCGCTTTCGCGGCGGGCGACGAAACGCTGGTCTGCGCGCAGGCGCGTCTCAACTACTACAATCCCGACCAGAACTGGCTGACGCGCCTGTTCGCGCTCGAATACGCATTATGGTTCGATACTTTCCTGCCGGCGCTCGAAAAGCTGGGAATGCCGATACCGCTTGGCGGCACTTCCAACATTTTCCGCACCGACGCGTTGCGGGCGTTCGGCGGCTGGGACCCTTACAACGTCACCGAGGACGCCGATCTCGGCCTGCGGCTGGCGCGGCGCGGCTGCCGCACGGCGATCCTCGATTCAACCACGTTCGAGGAAGCCAACTGCGAAACCGCCAACTGGATCCGTCAGCGGTCGCGCTGGATGAAGGGCTACATGCAGACATGGCTGGTGCACATGCGCGACCCCGCCGGGTTTGCGCGCGCCGCAGGCTGGCGCGGTCTCGCCGGCATGCAGCTTTTCATCGCCGGGAATGTCTTCAGCGCACTGATAAACCCTGTGCTGTGGGCGGTGTTCGCCTTCTGGCTGGCGACGCGCTCGTCCTCCGTCGCGGCGCTGTTTCCCGAGCCGCTGATGACGCTCAACCTTGTGGCGTTCATCGTCGGCAACGGCTTTTTCATCTATCTCGCCGTCATCGCGCCCCTGAAACGGGGCTGGCCGGAACTCGCGCCGGGGGCGCTTCTCGCCCCGCTTTACTGGGCGCTCACCTCGCTCGCCGCCTACAAGGCGCTGTGGCAGTTGTTCACCCGCCGGTTCTTCTGGGAGAAGACCGATCACATGCTCTCGCCCGCCGCCCGCGAGCGGCGCGACGAAGCGCTCGAGCGCATGAAGGCGAAGGCCGCGTGAGGCGGTTCGCGGTTCATGCGCTTACAGGCGCGGCGGCGGCGTTCGCCGCGTATATTTACGTTGGCGCGGTCGGTTTGACGCCGCCCCCGGAGACGGCAGTTCCGGGCGCCGGTCTCGCGGGCGCGCTGCAGCGCGTTTTCGCGGAAGCCCCGCAGGGTTTCGCGGCGATGGCCGCGGTTTTTATCGGCGGCTTCATCATCTCTCTGACGCTGCCGCAGAGCGACACGCCCTTCCGGTCGATCGCCATGCGCGCCCTTGCCGCGTTGAACCCGGCGCTTGTCGCGGCGGCCGTCTTTCCAGGCGCCGTGTTCTTGGCGATCGCCTCTCTCCTCGTCTGGCGCGGCGTCTTTCTGCTCGCCGCGGAAAACGATCATCGCTCGACCATCCTGCTGGCGCTGGCGCTCGCCGCCGCGCCGCTGTTTTCGCATCAAGTCTTCTTCCTTTATCCCCCGTTGCTGGCGCTCCTTCCTCTATTGTCGCCGTGGGGCTTCGCGCCGCGTCGCGCGCTCGGCTTTCTCACGGTGCTGACCGCCCCGCTGGCGCTGATCGCGGCGGGCGCCTTGTTTCTCGTGTGGCTGTTCGCGATTCCCGTCAGCGGCTGGCCGGCGCCCATTTTCTCTCCGGTTGGGGAGGCGAAATCCTTCATCGTGCTGCTGGCGGCTCCGGGCCTCCTCCTTGCGGCGCTCGGTTTCGCCCCCGATGGCCGGGCATGGAAGGCGGCTCTGATTTTCGCGGCCGCCTGGGCCGCCTCGATCGCTTTCACCGCGCACAGCGACGCCGTCGTCGCAGCCGCCGTCGCGGCGGGACATATCGCCTGGGCGGCGCAGCGCCGGCGGGCGCTGGCGCTCCTCGCCGCCGGCTTTTTCACGGGCGGCGCGCTGACGGCGGTTGATTTTTCGCCGTCCTTTCGCGCGGCGGTCTCCGACGCCGCCGCGCAGGCCCTCGCCCGGATTGCGCCCGCCCCGGCGAATCCATAGATACGGGAGCGTCGCCGCTTACGGGACCCGACCAGACCCATGTCGCTCGCCGGCCTGCCTTTCCGCAAGATGAACGGACTCGGGAACGATTTCGTCATCGTCGACCTGCGCGACGTCGATGCGGAGATGACGCCCGACGCGGCGCGCCTGATCGCCGACCGCAAGACCGGCGTCGGCTGCGATCAGGTGATCACCATCGAGGACCGGAACGGGCTGTTCATGGGCGTGTGGAACGCCGACGGCTCCGAGGTCGGCGCCTGCGGCAACGCCGCGCGCTGCGTCGGCTGGCTGCTGATGGAAGAGTTCCAGACCGACGAAGTCGATTTCGCCACGACCGCCTCGCCGCTCGCCGCGCGGCGGGCCGGCGCGAGGCGCGTAACCGTCGACATGGGCGCGCCGAAATTCGGCTGGCGGGACATTCCGCTGGCGGAGCAGTTCGAGGACACCCGCTTCATCGACATCAAGCTCGGGCCTATCGACAAGCCGGTGCTGTGGGGGCCGTCCGCCGTCAGCATGGGCAACCCGCACTGCATCTTTTTCGTCGACGACGCGGAGGCGCAGGCGCTCGACCGTTTCGGGCCGATGGTCGAGAACCATCCGTTGTTTCCCGAGCGCGCCAACGTCTCGGTGGCGCAGGTGAAGGGCGAGCATCTCATCCGCCTCAGGGTGTGGGAGCGCGGCGCCGGCATCACCAAGGCCTGCGGCTCGGCGGCCTGCGCCGCCCTCGTCGCCGCCAATCGCCGGCGCCTGACGGCGCGCAAGGCGACCATCGAGCTCGACGGCGGCCAGCTCGGCGTCGAGTGGGGCGAGGACGATCATGTGCGCATGACCGGGCCCGTCGCTTTCGAGTTCGACGGCGTGCTGCCGGCGGGAGTCTAGAGGCGTGGCGAAGCTCTACTTCAACTACGCCGCGATGAACGCCGGCAAGTCGACCACGCTGCTTCAGGCGAGCTTCAACTACCGCGAACGCGGCATGCGGACGATGGTGTTCACCGCCGCCGTCGACGACCGGACGGAAGCCGGCGTGGTCGCCTCTCGGATCGGCCTCAAGGGCGAGGCGCATCTCTACGACGACGCCGTCGATCTGTTCGAGAAAGTCGCCGCCGTGCATGCCGCGGAGCCTGTCGCTTGCGTCTTCGTCGACGAGGCGCAGTTCCTGACGCGCGCCCATGTGATGCAGCTCGCCCGCGTCGTTGACGAGATCGGGCTGCCGGTTCTCTGTTTCGGACTGCGCACCAATTTCCGCGGCGAGCTGTTCGAGGGCAGCAAATGGCTGCTCGCCCTCGCCGACGAACTGAACGAACTGAAAACCATCTGCGCCTGCGGCCGCAAGGCGACGATGAACCTGCGGATCGATGCGGCCGGCCGCGCCGTCATCGAGGGCGCCGACATCGAGATCGGCGGCAACGACCGCTACGAACCGCTCTGCCGGCGGCACTTTTTCGAGCGGTTCACCAGAGGCTGAGGGAAAGTGTCTAAACGAGGTCGCAAGCTTGAGCCAAAGGCCGTTAAAGGTCGGCTGATGGTTTGGTATGTGGCACTTATGCAAACTAGTAGCTACTTGTCAGCGGCAGTTTATTATCGCGATCATCCTGTGCCCGGAAAAAATTATGCGCAAACCGCTGTAGCTGCCTGCATAAAAGCAGCCATCGTTACTTACTCGACAATTCACCTGAAAGGTTATGCTGCTGAAAACCTGATCGGGAATAATCAAAGAATCACAAAAAAATATTGGCCGAAAGTGATCGCACAAACGTTTCAACCCGACGAACGTTCTATCTACTCTGCGTTAGAGAATAGAATTCTCTCCTTACGAGGCAATCGTATTGCTCACGTAAATGGGTCAGAACTACGTCCTATTGCAAGCCTTGACTCTATTGGAGGTATGCAGACTGCATTCGACTGGCCATGGGAAGACACTTTGTTCTGGGCAGAAGCCCTCGAAAAACTACTTAAAACCGTTATCGATATTTGGTCCTCTATCGAAGTGCCGAAATCGGAATGGGCACCGTCGAGCGTTACCGTTGAATACCCTTAATTTGTAAAACTCTCCGTTCTCTATCCGTACGCCCCGTAAAAATGCGCGAGGCCGACGCCGATCTCGCGGATCGACTGGTGGATCGAGCGCAGCGGGGCGATCACCCGCGCATGGATCTCCGGATAGCCGCGCGCCGCGTCGTCGCGGTCGTCGCCGGGCTCCTTGACGCCGGAAAGCGCCGCGACGCTCGGCCGCCTGGCCGGGAAAATCTCTTCAAGCAGGTCGGCCAGCGCGTCGAACCGCAGCTCCATCGCATAATCGAGGATGCCGGCGCGCGACAGGTCGTGGCGCGGCGAGAACGCCGGCAGGCCCGCGACCAGCATGAGAGCATGCATGATCATCGCCTGCCGCACGGCGTGCAGCGCGTGGATCGGGCGGCGGCCGGCGTAGCGCTCGCGCCGCGCGTCGGCGCCGTCGAGTTCGAGCAGAATGCGGTCGAGCCGCCCGAGGTCGGCGGCGAGATGGTTGGCGAGCCGGCTGAGCGCGGTCGTCACGGTCAGCGGCGCGAGGTGCAGCGCGATGGTCTCGCACGCCTTGGCGACGGCGGGATCGGCCGAGGCGCCGGCCCGGCTGATCCAGTACGACGCGTTGAACATCGCCGCATAGGCGCGCATCGCCGGCAGGCTGGTGAGAGAACGCGCGTGGCGGATGATGCCGAGCGCCTGGCGGGCGCGCGCCGAACCACTGACCAGATCGAGCAGCCTGTCGGGCTCCGACCCCGCCATCGCGCCGGCTCCGCCGAACACGTTGGCTGGCGCGCCGAGCTGCTGGAGGATGGCGTTGTGCGGAATGGCGCGCAGCGAGCGCGGGCCGACGGAGACGCCGCTGCCCGCCTGACGGCGCACTTTCCGCGATCCGGTGGTGAACAGCAGGTTGGGCGCAAAGGCGCCGATCGACACCTGATAGTCGGGATCGTCGAACAGCTCCTCCTGCCAGTGCTTGACGCCGCGGTAGAAGTCCCAGGAGTAATTTATATCCGCGTAGAAACGGTCCGTCTTGTCAGCCTCGATGCGCCGGAAGCTCCAGGCGAGCAGCGCGTTGACTGTGACCTGCGCAAGCGCGTCGGTATGGAAGTGCAGGAAGCCGTCGCCGCCCTGAAAGCTCGACTCGGCGTTGACCCTGAGCCCGCGCATCTCGAACGCGGCGCGCGTCCACGGCGTCAGGATGTAATCGAAACGCTGCTGCAGGTCGCCGGGATAGCCGCCGCGGCCCATCGACTCGCCATGCGTGTTGAACAGCACCACCTCGACGTCGCTGACGCCGCGCGCGGCGAGCGCCCGGGCGACGAGAATCTGCAGCCGCTCGATGGCGAGATTGGCGGCGACCTGCCCCATGAAGCGGCCGGAGTCGGAGAAGCCGAGCTGCACGGCGATGCGCCCGCGCTCGCGGATGTAGGCGACGAACTCGTCTTCGGCGAGCAGGCGCTCGATCAGCCGGCCGCCGCGTTCGATGGCGTCCGGCGTCTCGAAGAGAGGCGAGATGTCGAGGCGGTGCGCGACGCCGAACAGCCGCGCCAGATAGATCGCGCCCATCACCGTGGCCGGCGCCTCGCTTTCGGCGATGAGGAAGCGGATCGGCGCGTCGGCGTCGATATGCTTGAGGATCTGCGCGCACAGCATGAACTGGCGGCGCGCGGTCATCTGTTCAAGGAAGATCGAGGCGAGATTGACCTGCCGGCTCGCCGCCGACGCCGCCAGTTCGGCCGCGGCGGCGAGAGTCGAGCGATCGAGGAATTCGCGGTCCGGGTCGAGGCCGAGATCGGCGCGCACCGCCGAGCGCACCTGCGCGGCGTTGATGCGCAGGTGAATGCGCGCCGCCCCGAGCCCCAGCGCTTTCATGTCGGCGCGCAGGAGGCACAGCTCCAGCCGCGCCTCGTCGTCGGCGGCGGCGCCGATCAGCGCGGTCAGTTCATCGCGCGCTTTCTCGAGGCTGACGAGCCGGTGCGGATGGTTTTCGCTGAGCTTGTTCGCCGCCCGGGTGATCGCCGCCGCGTCGTCGAAGTCGATTTCGAACAGCGCGGCCTGCTCGCCGGCCAGCGCCGCCGCGTCGCGCAGCGTTTTCACCAGCGCATCCTTGCGCTTGCCGTCGGGATGGGAGATCCCGGCGAGCGTGCGGGCGTAACGGTCAAGCTGCGCGGCCTTTTCCGCGAGCCGTATGCGCAGCGTCTCGCCCCAGTGAATATCGGTGCGTCCGTCGAGATCGTAGCCGACCCATGTCGCGAGGCTGAGCGGGGCCGGCGCAAGCCGCGCCCAGTCGTTCGGATATCGGGCGCGCGCCCACAGCAGGATCTCGCGGTTGACCGCGCGCATGGAATTCTGGGCGCGGAGGATCGCTTCCTCGACATCGCGGTGCTCGTCGGCGAGCGTCAGATTCGGGTCGGGCGCGTGCGGAAGACCGGGAGAGGCGTGTTCGCCTCCCGCTCCGGCGCGCAGCGCTTCGACGCGGGCCGCGAAAGCGTCGCGAAGCTTGCGCGACATGGCGAATGTCGGATGCGCCGTGAAAACGATTCCGGCGCGCGTCGCCTCCAGCGCCGCGCGCGCGCGTTCGAAAGGCGCGCCCTCGATCGCTGAAAGCACCGATGCGACGACGGGCGCAGGGGCGGCGTCGCCCTCATGGGCGCGGGCGAATTCCTGCGCGCGGCTTTCAAATCCGAAATCGCTGAACGCCGCGCCGATTTTCGAGAGAGTGCCGATGCTGACCGCGCCCGCCCCGAGAAGCTCGCTCAGATCGTGCGCGAGCCGGCGCACCGAATTGGTCAGCGGATCGCGCAGCGCCTCGCGTTCGTAATGTTCGAGCTGCGTCTTGCACCAGCCCATCCAGTCTTCGATGGCGGCGCCTTCAACCGGCGGATCGGCGATAGCCTTCACAACATCTCCCTCGCGGCGGACGCCGCGCGCGAGATTGCGCGGCGGGCGGCCAGCCAGCGGCACCTGATAGATCATCCTGAGCCCGGCGGCAAAAGCGGCGCGCGACAAACAGGCGAATTGGCGGATCGCGCCAGCCGTGGAGGAATCGGCCCGCCTACTCCCCGTAGCGGAACTGCGGCGGCGATGCGGAAAGCGGCGGCAGCGCCCTGTCCTTTTCGGAAAGAATGGCCGAAGCCCGGTCGACCGGCCAGTCGATGCCGAGCGCCGGATCGTCGAAGGCGATCCCGCGGTCGCAGTCGGGCGCGTAATAGCCCGTCACCTTGTACTGCACTTCCGTATCGGGAACGAGCGTCGCGAAGCCGTGCGCGAACCCGACCGGCACGTAGAGCTGCCAGCCGTTTTCGGCCGTCAGCTCGACCGCCACGTGCTCGCCGTAAGTCGGCGAGCCGGCGCGAATGTCGACGGCCACATCGAGAATTGCGCCGCGCGTGCAGCGCACGAGTTTCGCCTGCGGGGTCGGCGGAATCTGGAAATGCAGGCCGCGCACCACGCCCTTCTGGCGGGACAGGGAATGATTGTCCTGCACGAAAGGTCCGTGGACGCCGTTCTGCTCGAACCGTTCGGCGTGAAACGCCTCGACGAAGAAGCCGCGGTCGTCGCCGTGCCGCTTCGGCCTGACGAGGACGACTTCGGGAATGGACTGCGGAAAGAACATGGCCTGCTTCCGGTCGCTGCTGAAACACTATGGCGGCGAAGCGCCGATCCTCACAAGCCGGCGCGCAACAGATCGTGCATGTGAACGACGCCGACGGGCGCGCCGTCGCTGACGACGAAAATCTGGGTGATCTTGCGCTCGTTCATGGCGTGCAGGACGGCGCCGGCGAGCGCGTCGGCGTCGGCGGTCACCGGATTCGCGGTCATCGCCCCGTCGACCAGCGGCGGGCGCTTGCCGGCGGTCAGGAGGCGGCGCACGTCGCCGTCGGTGATGACGCCGACCAGCCGGCCCCGGTCGACGACGCCGACGCAGCCGAGCCCCTTGGCGGAAATCTCCGCGAGCCCCCGGTCGAGCGGCGCGCCGAGCGCGACGATCGGCATCTCCTCACCGCCATGCATCAGGTCGCCGACCCGCAGCAGCATGGCGCCGAGCTTGCCGCCCGGATGGAACGTCTTGAAGCTCGCAGCCTTGAAGCCGCGCCGTTCGAGCAGCGCCACCGCGAGCGCGTCGCCCAGCGCCATCATCAGCGTCGTGGAGGTGGTCGGGGCCTGCGTCTCCGAGCAGGCTTCCGCGGCGTCGGGAATGACGAGGGCGATTTCGCTGGCCCGCCCCAGAGTCGAGCCGGCGAGCGCCGTCATGCCGATGAGCGGTATGCTGAAACGCCGCGTGTAGTGAATGAGGTCGGAAAGCTCGCTCGTCTCGCCGGACTTGGAGAGCGCCAGCACCACGTCGTCGCCGGTGATCATGCCGAGATCGCCGTGGCTCGCTTCCGTCGGGTGAATGAAATAGGCGGGCGTGCCGGTCGAGGCGAGCGTCGCCGCGATCTTGCGCGCGACGTGCCCGGATTTTCCGATGCCGGTGCAAATCGTGCGGCCCTTGGCGACGAGGATTGTTTCGACGGCGCGCTGGAAGCCGCCGTCGAGCGACTGCGCGAGACGGGCGAGCGCCGCCGCTTCCAGCTCCAGCACCCGCCGGGCGATTTCGATGTCGGTCGGCTCTGCGGTCTTGTTCATGGGCTACAAGGTCAGCGGCGGAAGAGACTTGGCGACGGCGTCGATCTCGACGATCTGCCGCATCAGCGCTTCGAGCTTGTCGAGCGGCACCATGTTGGGGCCGTCCGAGGGCGCGCGCGCCGGATTCTCGTGCGTCTCCATGAACACGGCGGCGACGCCGACCGCGGCGGCGGCGCGGGCCAGCGCCGGCACATGGCGGCGGTCGCCGCCCGACGTCGCGCCCTGCCCGCCCGGCTGCTGCACCGAGTGGGTCGCGTCGAACACCACCGGCGCGCCGGTTTCGGCCATCACCGACACGCCGCGGAAGTCCGTCACCAGCGTATTGTAGCCGAAGCTCGCGCCGCGCTCGGTGACCAGCACGTCGCGCGCGCCGGCGGAAACCAGCTTGTCGACGACGTTCTTCATGTCCCAGGGCGCGAGGAACTGGCCCTTCTTGACCTTGACGACGCGGCCGGTCGCGGCGGCGGCGACCAGCAGATCCGTCTGCCTGCAGAGGAACGCCGGAATCTGCAGCACGTCGGCGGCTTCAGCGGCGACGGCGCACTGTTCCGGCAGATGCACGTCGGTGACGACCGGCAGGCCGCTCGTCTCGCGGACTTCGTGGAACACGTCGATGGCGTCGGCGAGGCCGACGCCGCGATAGGAGCCGATCGACGTGCGGTTGGCCTTGTCGAAGGAGGTCTTGTAGACGACGCCGACCTTGAGACGGTCGGCGATCTCGCGGATGGCCGCCGACATTTCCAGCGCATGGGCGCGGCTTTCAAGCGCGCACGGGCCGAGAAAGAAGGCGACCGGCAGCGTCTGCCCGATGCGCACGGGCCCTCGCGGCGCGGCGATTTCGACGACCGGATTGCACTTCGCTGCGCCGGATTCGGCAGGCTTGTTCATGTTTTCAATCCTAGGGCGACCGGCTACAACGATAACTTAACACCGGCATTCCCCCGCGCCCAGCAAGGGCCGGGCATGACAGGCGGGAAGGCGCGCCGGCTTCGCCGCCGTTGCAATTCGCGCATGACGCGCTGCTTCGGGGATGGCGGAGAGGGAGGGATTCGAACCCTCGGAACGCTTGCACGCTCAACGGTTTTCGAGACCGCCCCGATCGACCACTCCGGCACCTCTCCTCTGTGTGGTCAAGGGAAACGGGCTTCTAACCAAGCCGGGCGATCGTGGCAAGGCGGGAAAGGGCGTCAGAACGAGGGGTCAGCCCGCCGCGGCGAACTCTTCCACGGGTCGCCCTTCGAGCGCCGCCACGATGCGGGCGGCGGCGCGCCCGTCGCCATAGGGATTCACGGCGCGGGCGAAGCGCTCGTAGCGCGCCGGCTGGTCGAGCAGGCCGGCGACGCCTTCAACGATCCGCCCCTCGTCGGCGCCGACAAGCGCCACGGTGCCGGCCGCCACCGCCTCGGGACGCTCCGTGACGTCGCGCATGACGAGCACCGGCTTGCCGAGCGAGGGCGCCTCTTCCTGCACGCCGCCGGAATCGGTGAGCACGATATGCGCGCGGGTCATCAGATAGATGAACGGCACATAGTCGAGCGGGTCGATGAGATGCACGCCCTCGACGCCGCCGAGGATCCGATTGACCGGCCCCTGCACGTTCGGATTGAGATGCACCGGATAGACGATCTCGACGTCGCCGCGCGACGCCAGACGCGCGATGGCGCGGCAGATGTTTTCAAAACCGCCGCCGAAGCTTTCGCGGCGGTGGCCGGTGACCAGCACCATGCGCTTTTTCGCATTGAGATAGGAGAAACGCGAATCGAGCGCCGCCCGCTCCGCCGAACCCGGCGCAAGCCGGTCGCGGACGTCGATCAGGGCGTCGATCACCGTGTTGCCGGTGACGACGATCTTTTCCGACGCGACATTCTCCTTCAGGAGATTGTCCCGCGATGTGGCGGTCGGCGCGAACATCAGGTCGGCCACCCGATCGACGACCGAACGGTTCATTTCCTCCGGCCACGGACGGCTCAGGTCCCATGTGCGCAGCCCCGCCTCCACATGCCCGATCCTGCACTTGGCGTAAAAAGCGGCGAGCGCCGCCGCCATCGCTGTGGTCGTGTCGCCGTGCACCAGCACCCAGTCCGGGCGCTCCTTTGCGAAGACTTCGCGCAGGCCGCTCATGGTGCGCGTCGTAATATCGGTCAGGTCCTGACCCGGCTGCATGATATTGAGATCGTGATCGGCCTTCAGCGAGAACACCTGCATCACCTGATCGAGCATGTCGCGATGCTGGCCGGTGACGCAGACGACCGCCTCAAGACCCTTCGCGGCGGCGAGGGCCCTGGCGACCGGCGCCATCTTGATGGCTTCGGGCCGCGTTCCGAACACGGTCATGATTTTCATAGGACTGTTCCCGACGGCGCCTCAGACCACAGGCGCGCAGAGAATTCAATATGAAACGCGCGCCGCCGGATAATCAGGGTTGACGGAAGCGAAGCGGAGGAATGGAAATTTTCTGCAGGAAGGCGGGCATTTTCGCGGTTTTGAGACGCAGCGTCGGTTTCTCGATGAAGCGCCATGACAGCGCCGACGCCGCCACGACGCACGCCGTCACCGGAATCCAGATCCACCAGGATTCCTTGACGCCGAAACCGGCAAAGGTCCAGACGATGGGCATGTGATAAAGGTAAAGCGCGTAGGAGAGATCGGTTTTCGCAAACGGCTTGCCAAGAAACAGCGCTGAGTGCGCAAAGGACAACACCAGTCCGGCCAGCACGATCATCCGCGGAATCGTCAGGACTCCAAGCTTCGTCAATTTTACGCCCGGAGACCCGAACAAAACATTATCGGCGATCGTCAGCGCCGCGTACATCGCCGCCCAGACAAGCACCCGGTTGACGAACAGTCCCTTGACGCGATCCCAGTGGATCGCCGCCGCCGCGCCGAGGAGAAACACCCAGAAATACGCAGCCGGCTGATTCCGCATGAAGCCCATGATATTGCCGCGGACGCCGGCTTCCTCCATCGCCGTAACGCGAAAGGCGAACCAAAGCGAGGCCGCTGCGAACAGGGCCATCACCAGCCACATGATTTTCCACTTGCGCCAGATGGAAGCGAAAACCAAAGGCACGAGCAAATAAAACCCAAGCTCGACGTTGATTGTCCACAGAACGCCCGAGGGGAAGCGCGAGTAGAAACCGTTCCAGTCGAACGGCCGGTAGCCGGAAAAAATATTGCCCCACCAGTCGGAGCCGATCAGAAACGCGCCCGTTATCCAACTCCACATATCGAGCTTCAGCAGCTCGCCCACAGACCATGCTCCGGCGATCGCAAGCATGATGAAAATGACGATGTAATGCGTCCACAGCGCCGGGAAGATGCGCAACGCGCGGCGCTTGAAATAGCCGATCAGCCCCCCGGAGCCGTTGAAATAACTCTGAGTGATGAGAAAGCCGGATATGACAAAGAAAATGGGCACGCCCGGGAAGGCCACGACGAACCGCGTCATGTTGGAGCCGACGCCCGGAAGATCCCCAAGATCGGGAAGCTTTAACCAGTAACCAGCATGCACGTAAAATACCTGCGACGCCGCAAGGAGTCGTAACAGGTTGAAATTATTGGCGTGCGAATTCATTCACGGACCGAAACACCTATCGGCCGGGGCGTCAACCGGACACCGGCGCTTCCGTGCGCCCTATCGACGGCGGGCGCCGCCTTTGACAAGCCCGCGAACCCTGCGTAATCGAGGCGCCTGCGCGGCCAAGCCTGACCGGCCGCAGCAGACAGAGTGATTTCATGGTTCAAAAAGTAATCGTCGTCGGCCTCGGCTATGTCGGCCTGCCCTCCGCGGCGCTGATCGCCGAAGCCGGATATGACGTGGTCGGCGTCGACATCAACGAAACGCTGATCGCCTTGCTCAAAAAGGGCGTCTGTCCCCTCGCCGAGCCCGACATCAAGCAGATCGTCGAGCGCGCCCTCGCGGACGGGCGGCTGAACGTCGATACGGCGCTGAGCCAGGCCGATATTTTCATCATCTGCGTGCCGACGCCGATCACCGAGAACAAACACGCCGACCTCACCATGGTCGCGGCCGCCGCGCGCGCGCTCGCGCCCTTCGTCAAAAAAGGCGACATGGTGATTCTGGAATCGACCAGCCCGATCGGCACGACGGAGAAAATCGTCGGCAAGATGCTGAGGGACCGCGGTCTCGATCCGCATGCGGACATCGATGTCTGCTATTGCCCGGAGCGCGTCTTTCCCGGCGCCACCGTGCGCGAGATCATCGGCAACGACCGGGTCGTCGGCGGCCTGACGGCGCGCGCCGCGGCGCGCGCCAAGGCGTTCTACGAAAGCTTCTGCAAAGGCGAGGCGCACACCGTCTCCGCCGCCGAGGCGGAGTTTTCCAAACTGATGGAAAACACCTATCGCGACGTCAACATCGCCCTCGCCAATTCATTCGCGCATATCGCCGAGGACGCCGGCATCGACGTTCTGAAAGTCATCGCCGTCGCCAACCGCCATCCGCGGGTCAACGTCCACACGCCCGGACCCGGCGTCGGCGGCCACTGCATTCCGGTGGACCCGTGGTTCCTGGTCGAAGGCTATCCCGATCAGGCGGGGCTTTTGCTGTCGAGCCGGCTCCTCAACGACGGCCAACCGAACAAGCTGCTGGACCGCGCCGAACAGGAGGGCCTCGCCCGCGGCTCCAGAGTGGCGATCCTCGGCGCCGCCTATCGCGGCGACATCGACGACGCCCGCGACACGCCGACCGAGCTGCTGATCGAGCTGCTCGCCGCGCGCGGCTACAGCTGGGCGGTGCACGACCCGCATGTGAAGCGCATGCATATCCATTCCGGCCAGCCGGCCAATCTCACCGACCAGCTCGAAGAGGCGGTGGCCGGCGCGGCGGCGATATTTCTGATGACGGATCACAGCGGCTACCGCGGCCTGACCCCGCAACAGCTCGGAGCGCCGGCCCCGGGCATCGTCGTCGACGGCCGACGGATGGTCGACGCGGCCGCCTTCGCGGCGGCCGGCGCGATCGTCATTCCGGTCGGCGCCCCGGTTTTACGCCCCGGCGCCTGAGCGGTCCGGCCGAATATTGCGCCTGTCCGGGACTATTGGCCGCCGAATCGCGTTGAAACATCGTCATGAAAGGCCTGTAAGGCGGGCTGAACAGCCGGTCCGCCGCCTTGACCGGGGACGGAACGCTTGCCAGACCACCGCCCTCGCGCCGACCCTAAAAACAGAGGATTTTCAGTGACCCACACAATGTTCGCGCCGGTTATAGCCGCGGCCCGGAGACAGGCGTGAAACAGGTGCTGATGACCAATGAGCGCGCCATCATCGCGCGCACGCCCCGCCCGGCGGTCGAGCCGGGTTCGCTGCTCGTCCAGACGCATTTTTCGCTGATCAGCACCGGCACCGAACTCGCCTCCCTGAAGGCGGTGCTGGCGCAGGAAGACGCCGGCGCCATGGGCCGGGTCGCCGAACTCTCGTCGCGGGCCAGCTATTACCTCGGCAAGGCGGTCGGCAATCCGGCGAAAGCGGCGCAGCGCCTGAAACAGATCGCCGCCAGCCGCGTCAAGCGCCTGACCGAAGCCGCCCGCGCGCCGCGCGCGGGCGCGCCGAAAGTCGCCGTTCTCACCGATCTCGGCTGGACCAAGGCGAGCGCGCCGGCGCTTGAAAAGCGCGACAGCGGCTTCAGTTTCACGGCGGATCAAAGCCCCGCCGGCTACCAGGCGATCAGCCGGCGCATCTATGTGCGCGAACTCGACGCGGGAGACGCCGGCGCCGCGCAGGGCGCGGCGGTGGCCGTCTCGATCAAGGGAACCGTCAAGGGCGGCCCGTTCACGCTCGGCATGCTGAACGGCGACCAGTCGGCGTGGATCGGCCAGGTGCAGCTCGACGCGGGCGACATCGACGAAACCCTTCAGTTCGACGCCGGCGCGTCGGATTCGCTCTACCTCGTGATCGCCAACGCCGGCGAAGGCGGCGGCTCGGCCGACTTCGCCGAATTCACTGCGCAGCTGAAAGCGCCGCAGGCGGACGGCCTGCCGGCCAGCGAGACCGATCAGATCGGCTGGAACATCGGCTACTCCGCCGCCGGCGAAGTCGTGGCCGTGGGCGAAGGCGTGACGGGCTTTCAGGTCGGCGACATGGTCGCCTGCGGCGGCGCCGGGCAGGCCAACCACGCCGAGTTCATCAGCGTAAAGAGAAATCTCTGCGTCAAGATTCCGAACGGCGTAGAGGCGCGTCACGCCGCAACGACGACGGTCGGCGCCATCGCCATGCAGGGCGTGCGCCGGGCCGATCTGCGCCTCGGCGAGACGGCCTGCGTCGTCGGTCTCGGGCTGATCGGCCTCATCACCGTGCAGATTCTGAAAGCCTCGGGCTGCCGGGTGATCGGCCTCGATCTCGACGAAGACCGGGCGCGCCGGGCGCGCGAACTCGGCGCCGATGCGGCGGCGGTCAGCGCCGACGAAGCCCTGCGCCTGTCGCAGCACCTGACCGGCGGCCACGGCGCCGACGCGACCATCATCACCGCCGCGGCGAAAACCGACGCCCTCATCAACAACGCCATGAAGACCACGCGACGGCGCGGCCGCGTCGTCATCGTCGGCGATATCGGCATGAACATCGAACGGCCTGATTTCTACAAGAAAGAGATCGACGTTCTGATGAGCACGTCCTACGGACCCGGGCGCTACGACTGGTCGTACGAAGTGGAGGGACGCGATTATCCGTACGCCTATGTCCGCTGGACCCAGAACCGCAACATGCAGGCCTATCTTGAGCTTGTCGCCGCGCAGAAAGTGAACGTCGACGCGCTGATCGACGAGGTCGCGCCGGTCGAAGACGCGGCGAAAGTGTACGATACGCTGGCGCGCTCGAAGAAGGCGCCGCTCGGCGTCGTCTTCGCCTATGCGCCGCAGAAAGACGTGGCGCTCGAGCCGGCCGCCGCCGACCGCCGCGACGCGGCGCGCGTCAACATCCGCGGCGCGCGCATCGCCCGCGGCGACAAGATTCGCTACTGCCTCGTCGGGGCCGGCGGCTTCGGCGTCTCGATGCTCGTGCCGCAGATGGACAAGCGCCGCGACATCTTCCAGTTGCAGGCGGTGTGCAGCCGCGATCCGGTGCGCGGCGGCAATTTCGCCCGTCAGCGCGGCGTCGAGGCGCTGATCACCGATTACGACGCCGTTCTCGCCGATCCGAACATCGACATGGTGGTCATCGCCACCCGCCATTTCGAACACGCCGGCCAGGTCGCGAAAGCGCTCGCCGCCGGCAAGCATGTGTTCGTCGAAAAGCCGATCGCCACCGACTGGGCCGGGCTCGACCGCGTGCGCGAAGCCTATGTGAACGCCAACGACCGCCTCTTGATGGTCGGTTTCAACCGTTCCTTCTCTCCCGCCGCGCTGGCGGTGCGCGAGCGGCTGCAAAACCGCAAGGCGCCGCTGATGATCAACTACCGGCTCAATGGCGGCTACATCCCCGGCGAAAGCTGGATTCAGAACGCCGAAGGGGCCGGCCGCAACATCGGCGAAGCCTGTCACATGTACGATTTCTTCGCGGCGCTCGCCGGCGCGAAGCCGGAAGCCATTTCCGCGCAGGCGATCTCGCCGCAAGGATCGGCCTATTTCGCCAACGACAATTTCGCCGCGACCATCCGCTACGCCGACGGCTCCGTCGGCAATCTTCTGTATACGGCGTCCGGGCCGAAAACGGGACTGCCGAAGGAGCGCATCGAGATCTTCTGCGAGGGCCGCGCCTTCGTCATCGACGATTTCGTCAAGTGCGTCGAGCAGCCCTCCGGCGAGACCGTCTGGGAGGCGCAGGCCGCCGACAAGGGGCACGCCAGAGAGATGGCGCTTCTCGCCGACGCGCTCGCCTCCGGCGCCGAAGAAGCGCCGATCGCCGCATCGCGAATTTTCGAGACGACGGCGGTCAGCCTTCATATCGAGGATCTGTTGCAGGGGCGCGCGCGCGAATAGGACGAATGCAGGAAATCGCCTATCTCAATCTCGAAAGCGGCTTTGTCGGCGCCGTCAGCGCCGAAGGGTTCGAGCGATTCAGCGAACGCCACTATGCGGCGCTTAAACCGAAACCGCTGACAAGCGCCGATGCGGAAGGACTGAAAGCGTCGCCCGACCGCGACGTCGTTCTCGGCCTGTCGAAAGGACTTCCGGGACCGGACGAAATCGCTTTCTCGGCGAAAGCCCTCGCCGCCAACCGCAAGGTCTATCTTCACTGGCCCGCTGAAAACGCCGTTGAAGTCGTGACGACGGAGCGACTGCTGTCGTTCAGGCGGCATCATCGTGTCGTCAATCTTTTCAGGATGTGGGCCGGTCTGCGGCTCGATATCGCCAACTGGAAAATGCGCGCGAGCCACGCGGCGAGACGGCTTTCGTCCGGCCTTCGCGCCAGAGCCGTCCCGGTCGGCCGCGCCTTGCTGACGCCGGCGGCGCCCGTTCCCGACGCGGCGCGTTTCGGTTTTCTCAAGCTGGAAGGCGACAGATACAAAGTCGAGGGACGCGGCCTGTACTTCCGTCTCGATTACTGGGCGAAGCTCAAGGGCGGCGGCAGCTACGGCCACACCTGCTACCAGGTGAAAGCCCTCAACAAGGCGTCGAGCGAACCGATGCATTGCATCCTCGCTTCGCATTACGCGCTCCTCGACGATTTCGGCGTTCATCAGATCGTCGTCCCGGCGAAGACCGGGCTGGCGGACGAATTCTCGCTCGTCGATAACGGCGAGGCATACGCCGGCGTCGTCGAAGAGATGTTGAAGCTGTACAAGCCGCAGTTCGTGTTCGAGCGGCTCGTGCTGGGCAGCGCCGTCGTCGCCCGCGCCTGCCGTCGCGCCGGCGTTCCCTACATCGCCGAATTCAACGGCTCGGAACTCACCATGTCGAAGGTGTTCGGCGGGCGCGAGATGAACAACGCCGCGACGCTTCAGGCGATCGAGAAGGAGGCTTTCGATCTCGCTGACATCATCAGCGTCGTGTCGGAGCCTGTGAAAGACGCCGTCGTCGCCCTTGGCGTTCCTGCGTCGAAAATTCTCGTCAACCCGAACGGCGTCGATCTCGACTCGTATCACCCGCTGCCGTCGGCGGAACGCTCGGCGCTGAGGGCTGAACTCGGATTCTCTCCCGACGACGTCGTGCTCGGCTTCTGCGGCACGTTCGGCGGCTGGCACGGCATCGAAGTGCTCGCCGAGGCGCTGCCGGAAATCTGCAGGGCCCGTCCCAACGCAAGGTTCCTGCTGATCGGCGACGGCGGCTTCAAGCATCTGGTGACCGAGGCCGTCGACCGGGAAGACCTCTCCGCGCAGGTCAAGGATATGGGCCTCGTGGCCCAGACCGAGGCGGCGCGCCTCCTCGCGGCGTGCGACATATTCCTGTCCCCCCATTCGAAGAACATGGGCGACAAGCCTTTCTTCGGCTCGCCGACCAAGCTGTTCGAATATATGGCCTACGGCGCCGGCATCGTCTGTTCCGATCTTGTGCAGCTTGGCGAGGTGATGCGCCCGGCCGCGATGCTCAAGGACCGCGGAGGCGCGATCCGCGAGGACGCCCGCTCCGTGCTGATCGAGCCGGCGTCCGCGCAGGCCCTTGTCGAGGCTTCCCTTTGGCTGATCGACGATCCGGCCTTGCGCGCCAGGCTCGGACGTAATGCAATGAAAGCTGCGGCCGAGTATTATACTTGGGACGCTCATGTGCAGTCGCTGTGGCGCTTCGCTCTCGGCGAAGAGCTTGGCGGCTATCACAAGGATCGGGGACAGCTATGACGGTTGCGGCGGCGGACGCCCCTCAAAAACCTGCCGCAGGCATCAAGCCGCGGATCGCAACGAACGATCCGTATAAGGATCAGGTTCAGGACCAGTGGAACGAGGACGCCTGCGGCTCGCACTATGTCGAGAAAGCCGCGGAAGGCACGCTCGAATGGTATCTCGAGGCCGAGCAATACCGGTACGGCGTCTACGCGCCGTGGATGGCCGAGACCATGGAGTTCGCGAAACATCGCGGAGAGAAAGTGCTGGAAGTCGGCGCCGGCATGGGCACCGACCTCGCTCAGTTCGCCAAGAACGGGGCCGTCGTAACCGACCTCGATCTTTCCGCGGGCCATCTCGAACACGCGCAGCGCAATTTCAGGCTGCGCGGACTCGCGGGCGAATTCAGGCACGGCGACGGAGAGAACCTTCCCTTCGACGCCGACACCTTCGACGTTGTCTACTCGAACGGAGTCATTCATCACACGCCAGACACCATCGGCGTCGTACGCGACATGCTCCGCGTGCTGAAGCCGGGCGGCAAGGCGATCATCATGGTCTATGCGGAGAACTCCTGGCACTATTTCCGCGAACAAGTCTTGAGAATCGGCGTCGAGAAGGGAGAACTCGACCGGCATTCGATGGGCTGGATCATGTCGGGCTCGGTGGAGAAGAGCACCAAGGGCCAGCGGCCGCTGGTCAAGGTCTATACGCGCCGACGGCTCAGAACCATGTTCGAAACAGCGGGATTCGAGCGCATCTCGATTTGCCAGCGGCAGATGGTCAAGGGCGAATTGCCGAAGCTTCTTTCCTGGATTCCGGTATCGCTGGCGGGGCGTTTTGTCGGGTGGAATTTGATCCTGAAGGCGTATAAGCCGCGGAGCTGATCCTGCCCCGGCGCGTCCTGTTGCGAACGGAATTGTCACGATGCCGCCCCTGAAGCTCATCGCTCGCCGAGCGATCGGTCTGTTCAACCTCAAAAAAGCGCCGGTTCGCGCCAAGATCGTCAAGGCGTGGCTCGACCAGCGCCTGCGTCAGAGCGATCTTGTGGCCAAGCCGAGCTTCGCCGCCGATCTCGGCCGCGCCGGCGTCAGCTTCGCCGACTGGCGCGCGAGAGCGGTCCGCAAGCCGCGCCTTCATCCGTCGTCGCAAATGGCCGCGCTTGAGACGTTCAAGGAAGGGAACGCGGCGCGCGTCGCCGCATGCCTCGCCGACGCCGAACGCATCATGGGGCATACGTTCGATCTCCTCGGCAGCGGGCCTTACACGCCGCGCGATCCGGAGCGCGCATCATGGCCGAGCGGCTACCAGCCGATCGACTGGGCGCTCGATCCCGTAAAGAATCTGCGTTTCCCCGAAGGCTTTCCTTACAAGTCCTTCGAACTGTTTCGCGACCGCCCCGGGAACGCGGACGTCAAGTTTCCGTGGGAGCTCGCGCGCTGCCAGCACTTCCTGACCCTCGCGCAGGCGTGGCGCCTCTCCGGCGAGACGCGGTTCGCGCAGGAGATCATCGACCAGATAAAGGACTTCGACGAAAAGAACCCGGCCGGCGTCGGCGTCAACTGGACCTGCACCATGGATGTCGGCATCCGCGCCGCCAACTGGGCGATCGCACTCGATCTCGTCGACAATTGCGATGCGCTTTCCGTCGATGATCTTTATGCGGCCTGTTCGAGCCTCTACGAGCACGGAACCTTCATCCGCGCCAACCTAGAAAACACTTACGAAACGACGTCCAACCACTATCTTTCGAACGTCGTCGGGCTGCACTTCATCGGCGCCTTCTTCGCCGACCTGCCGGCCGGCAGGGAGTGGATCAAGTTCGCCGGCGCCAGCGTTGAAAAGGAAATCGACATCCAGGTGCTCGCCGACGGCGCGGATTTCGAATCGTCGGTTCCCTATCACCGTCTCGTCATCGAACTGTTTCTGGCGAGCTACCGGCTTTCGCAGCATCTCGGAAAACCGTTCAGCGCGCATTTCGCCAAACGTCTCGGCGAGATGGTCGACTATCTTGTCGGCGTGCTGCTGCCCGACGGCGAAATGCCGGTGTTCGGCGACGCCGACGACGGCAGGCTGATGATCGCCGCCGATTACTGTTCATGGAACAGGAAAGACGCGCGCCACCTTCTCGGCCCCGTTTCGCTCGCGCTCGGCCGCGACGACTGGCGCGAGATCGCGACCGCGACCGCGCAATGGGAAGCGATCTGGTGGGGTTTCGACGGCAATAAATTCATCCCCGGCGGCAAGGCGCCCGGCGATAACGCCAGGCTCTACCCCGAAGCCGGCGCCGCCGTCAGCCGGCGCCGCGAAGGCGGGCGTTATCTTCTCGCCACCAACTCGATCGTCGGCACCAAGGGCTTCGGCAATCACAAGCACAACGAGCAGCTTTCCTTCGAATATCACGACGAAGGCCAGCCGCTGATCGTCGATACCGGCTCCTACGTCTATACGAGCGACTTCGACGCGCGGAATCTGTTCCGCTCCACCGCCCATCACAACACGCTGGAGATCGACGGCGTCGAGCAGAACGAATTCAACCCGGAATGGCTGTTCCGCATGTTCGAGAAAGCCCATCCCGAGCATGCGCTATTCGAGGCCAGGGACGGCGTCGTAATCTATGAGGGCCTGCACAAGGGCTACGAAACCCAGCTCGAGGCGCCGGTGCGTCATACGCGGCGTTTCACCCACGACCAGCGGACCGGCGCGCTCGACATCGAGGACCGCCTGACCGGGATGGGCGCGCACGACCTTGTCTGGAGCTTCCACTTCCATCCGTCCGTGACGCCGGAAATCGCCGGCGACAGCGCCATCCTGCACGCGCCAAAGGGGCGCTGGCGGCTCGACTGGGGCGACGCGACGCTGGCCGCAAGCATCGAGGACAGCTGGGTCTCTCCTTCCTACGGCGTGCGCGTCGCTTCGAAGGCGTTGAGGCTGCGCCGCACGCAGACGGAGATCAGCGACAATTCCTGGCGATTCGGCGTAAGGAAGGTCGTCGCCTGATGGCCGTCCCGAAGGAAATGCGATGACCGCCGCCCGCTCGATCATGTCGCCTTCTCCGGCGCTGAAGCAGCAGGCGCGCGTGCTCCTCGCCACCGCGTGGATCGAACTCAGAAAACGCTACGCCGGGACCTTTCTCGGCCCGCTGTGGCTTCTGCTCTACCCGGCGCTTTTCCTCAGCATGTACATGTTCCTGTACATGGTGGTGTTCAAAGTCCGCTTCCCCGAACTCAGCGAGTTTTCCTACGTCGTCTTCGTGTTCTGCGGCCTCGTTCCCTACATCGCCATGATGGAGACGAGCGCCTTCGCGGCGTCGGTGATCCGCCAGAACATGCACCTGATCCGCAACGTGATGCTGCCGATCGAACTGTTGCCGGCGCGCGTCGCGCTCACCGCGGTCATGGCGCAGATCCCCGGCCTGCTCATCCTGCTGACGCTGTCGGCGATCGACAACGCGCTGACGGAAAAGGCGCTGCTGCTGCCGGTCGTGTTGATCGTCGAGCTTGTGTTCTTCCTCGGCGTCGCTTTCTGGCTGGCCGCGCTCGGCGGCTTGCTTCCCGACCTTCACGCGGCGATCAACATCATCCTGATCTTCCTGCTGTTCATTTCGCCCATCGCTTTCCCGCCGGAAATGGTGCCGGAATCGGCCCGCCTCGTCATTCAGCTCAATCCCGTAAGCTACCTTATCGGCCTGTTCCGCGCCGTCATCCTCGGGCATCAGGCGTTGAACCCCGGCGCGCTCGCCGCCGCCGCGGCGATCTCGATTCTGGTGTTCGCGTCCGGCTTCGCGTTCTTCCGCCGCTTCAAATCCTACATCGTCGACCATGAATGACGACCTGATCATCCGCGCGGAAAATCTCACCAAGACCTACCGGCTTTACGAGAAGCCGTCGGAGCGGCTCCTGAGCCTATTCCGCAGCCGGAAAGTCGAGGACCTGCCACCCGAAAAAGTACACCACGCGCTGCGCGGGGTCAGTCTTGAAATCCGCCGCGGAGAAAAGGTTGCGATCATCGGACGCAACGGCGCCGGGAAATCGACTCTTCTGAAACTCATCACCCGCGCCATCGACCCGACGTCGGGCGTGCTCGACGTGCGCGGCAAGAGCCAGGCGCTGTTGCAGCTCGGCGTCGGCTTCCATCCGGATTTCACGGGGCGCGAAAACGCTTATTCGTTCCTCGCCCTGATGGGACACGCCGGGAAGAAAGCCGACATGCTCGTCGACGACGCGGTCGCCTTCGCCGAGATCGAGGAATATATCGACCAGCCGTTCAAGACGTATTCGAGCGGCATGGCGGCGCGGCTGATGTTCGCGGTGTCGACGGCGCTCGAGCCAGAGCTTCTCGTCATCGACGAAGTGCTCGGCGTCGGCGACGCCTATTTCCAGAACAAGAGCTTCGAACGCATCCGCGAACTGTGCGAGGCCAACAACTCGACGCTTCTGCTCGTCAGCCACGACATCTATTCGGCGGCGCGCCTCGTCTCGCGCATCGTCTGGATCGACCAGGGCCGCGTCAAAGGCGACGGCGAGCCGGCCGAGATGCTGAAACGCTACGAGGATTCGATCCGCATTCAGGAAGACGCGCGCCAGAAGCAGAAGCTCTCCCTCGCCTACAAGCGCCAGATCGCCGGACGCGGCGGCTTTCCTCCCGCCTATATCGAGATCCGCGCCCGCAACAACGCGCCGGCCGCCGCGCCTGTCTATCTGGCCGGCATGCGTCTCTCCTGGCCGGACGCGACGCTCGATCTGCCGATCCTCGATCAAAACGGCAAATCCGTCGCGCTGGGAGCCGAGTACGCCGCGCAGCTGTTGCCGCACGCGCCGTGGGGCGACGTCAAGACGGTGGAAGGCCGGCAGGCGCGCGTCTGGAACAATTTCGGCGCCGTCGAGCACAAGGTCGGCCTGGCGCTGTTTCCGATGAACGAGGCGGCGTCGAAAAAGCTCGGCGAGGCGACGCTGTCGTTCGAGGCGTTTTCCGACGCGCCGGTCGACGCCGACGTCGTGTTCGTCGATGCGGCCGGAGCCGAGCGCATCGTGCAGCGCTTGCAGACCGGAGCGAAGGCGTGGGCGGCGGTCGCCGCGGCGCTGGCGAGCGGCGGGACCGGCGCAGCCGCGGCGTCCGCCGCCAAGGCGCCGGAGAATGCGCGGCAGGGCTCAGGCCGCGTCGTGCTGTCGGGCTTCAATCTCGCCAACGGCGCCGGCGAGACGACATTCACGCTTCAGCATGGCGAACCGGCCGTCATCAGTTTCGACTATTTCATCAACGACCCGTCGCTCGACGAGAAATGCCAGATCATTTTCGCCTTCAAGCGCAACGGCGTCGAGGATGTGGCGCGCATCATGGGCCGCGACATCCGCTTCAATGCGGGCGCGGCGAGAAGCGGGCGCATCGAGGCGCGCCTCGACCCGCTTCGCCTGGGCGTCGCGCGCTACACGATCACCATTCTCGTGGCCAGGGAAGGCTACTTCGAAAATCACAGCGGGCAGTTCTTTTCGATCAATCCCGACGTCTACGACTGCGAAGCGGCCTGTCTCGAGTTCGACGTCGCCGATCGCAACAGCCCGTTCTCGACCGGCACGGGGGCCGTTTTCGAGGCGGCGTGGCGTCACTTTCCAGCGTGAATAACCCGCTCGATCCGGTCGAGATCGACGTCGGTCGGCGCGTCGGCGGGGTTGTGGTTGGCGACGACGATTTCGTAGACGCCTGCGGCAGGCGCCGCGACCGCGAGTTCGAACACGCCCTTCCGGTCGGCGGCGGCGGTGGTCGCCCAGACGCCGTCTTTCTGCAGGCCGACGGAAACGCCGCCGGCGTAGAGTTTTCCGCGCAGCCGGATCTCGTCGCCCGCGTCCAGAGAAACGGGCGGCGATTTCCATAAATAGGCGTAGGGCGCGGCGCGTCCCGAAAACCGCGCGCCGCCGCCGGCGAGCTCGAGCCTCTCGTCGCGCCATGCCGCCGTTGAAAGCGGCGCCGGCTCGCCGCGAACGCCGGAGCGCGCGCCGCCGCCGACGCCGTAGACCCCGGAAAGCCGCGCCGCGATCCGCGCGCGCCGCGCCGCCTGCATCGAGACGAGGCCCGGCGGCGCCGCTTCGCCCTTGCGGACCGCGAACACCCGCAGGATCGGCGCGAAGGCGGCCGCCTCCTCCCATGCTGTCGCAACGGTCGCCATCGCCCGCGCCAGCTCGGCCGCCGCCGCCGGCAGCACGACCTGCGGCGCGTCGGCGCGCGCATAGTCGCGGGCGCCGGACCAGCGCCCGAGATGGTAGGCGGCGAGCTCGTGCAGATTCATCGAGTACTGGCCGCACACGTCGGCGGCCTGAAACCCGGCGCGCGCCAGCAGCAGGGCGAGGGTTTGCTGCGTATACAGATTGATATGCCCCGGCCAGGCCGGTCCGCCGTGAATCTGCATGCTGTCGGCGCGCATCGAGCGGATGGCGGGCGAATTGAGATTGGGAACGGTGATCGCCAGAACGCCGCCGGGGGCGAGCCGCGCCGCCGCCCATCGCAGCGTATCGAGCGGCGTATCGATATGTTCGAGCGTCTCCCACAAGGTGATGAGATCGAACGTCCGTTCCGGCGGCAGCTCCTGCGGAAAAGACACGGCGCGTCCCGCTCTTCTCGCGACCGCGACGGCGTTCTCGTTCACCTCGACGCCGAACGCCTCGATCCCTCTGGCGCGCGCGGAATCGAGAGAGTTGCCGACGCCGCAGCCGATATCGAGGGAGGCGAAGCGCCGCGCCTCGCCGCCGAGACAGTGCAAGAGATCGGCGTAGTAATCGTCGAACCGGGCGCGGTCGACGGCGGCGACGGACGCGTCGGCGCCCTGCACGTCCGTGTAATCGCCATACCGCCTGGCTTCCGGCGCGCGTTCGAAATAGCGCTTGTAGAGTTCGCCGTTGACCCTGAGCGGCACATACCAGGTGCGGCAGCCGCGGCATTCCACATAGGGATGTCCGTCGAAACTCTCGAACAGCGCGTCCGCCTCGCTCGCGCCGCAAGCGGGACATGGCCGCGGCGGCAGCTCTTTCAGCAGGGGCGCGCCGAGACGCCGCCACAGATCGATCGCCCTCGTCCAATCGTCGCGGGTCATGTTGGAGAAAGGATGCGGCAGGACGGCCGCGATTTCGCGGGCCGCTGGCCCCGGCGCCGCCAGCAAGGCTTCGGCGAGACGGGCGGCGGCGGCGGTCGCCGCGGCGCGGAAGTCCTGCTCTGTCGGGTCAGCGGTCATGGCGCCCTTCTAGGACCTTTCGCGGTCCGAATGAACGATGGAGCGCGGCGGATTTTTTCGCTCTCCGCGGCGTTGTCGCTATCGCCGCCCGGCTTTCCGGAAGCGGCCCGCGTTCAACCCCGTTCGTTAAGTATTTGACCGAATAACGTATGTTAAGGTGCCCGGCAGGCGAAATCATTGCGCGAGGGGGCGCAAACCGGCATAGGCTGGACTTATGACGACCAAGCCCGCCCAAGATCCTTCCCTGGCCTCGCTGATCGCCAGTTTCAACGACCATCTCGCCTCGCTGATCGGACCGGTGGAGCCGGCGCCCGTCGCCGACTGGCGTTTCATGACAGGTCCGGCTGACGAGAGCGCGGCGAAGCGCGCCCGCGCCTGGGAAGCGCTGCGCGCCAACCCTTCGTTGCTCTTTCCCATCCGCCTGCCCTGGCATTTCGGAACCGAGCTTGAGTTCCAAAGGCCGAGTGAAACCTGCCATCAGCTGTTTTGCCACCGCTCGTTCGATCCGAACGAATTCGACTTGTTGGGAAATATCCTCAAGGAAGGCATGACCTTCGTCGATGTCGGCGCCAACGCCGGCCTTTATTCCGTGTTTGCAGCAAAGAAAGTCGGCGTTTCCGGCGACGTGATCGCCTTTGAGCCAAGCCGCAGAGAATTCGCCACGCTTAATCGAAATATCGCTCTCAACAAGCTCGCGAACGCGCGCGCCTTCCAACTGGCCGTCGGCGAAACGGACGCAAACGCCACCCTTCACGTAGCGGCCGACGAATATGACGGGCACAATTCGCTCGACGGACTCGCCCTTTTCCGGACTTTTCCCAACGTCCGCTATACAACGGACAGATCAAACTTTCAGTGGACGTCGTTTGAGTCTCTCCGAAAGGAGATTCCGGTCGGCGGCGTGGAACAGATCGAAGTTCTCGTTTACGCGGATTCGTCATTTGAGTTCGATCTTCATCAACTCGGCGTCAGTCCCGCCGAAGCTGTGACGGGCCCCTGGAGCGTATCCGCAAGCGGGGAGACGCCGGCGCTTTTGCCTCACGGGCTGACGCTCGACTTTAAAGGCGCCGACATCACCCGGTTTGGCGATCTCAGCCTCAGCGCCGCAGGCGGCGCGCTTCGGATCACTGGCTATGGCCCCTCCGGCGTCGCGTTTCGCTGGAAGCTGAACCGGGAAATAGAGTCGCGCATCGTGATCGGAGGACGCCCCGTATCCGACGCGCCTGTTGAAAAGCAGTCCGTCGAAGTCGTCTCGCTCGACGGTTTCCTCGCAGGGCGGCCGCTCAAGTCGCTCGATGTGATGAAGCTGGATATCGAAGGTCACGAGCTGCCGGCGCTGCGCGGCGCGAAAGGACTGATCGACAGGCACAAGCCGCTGTTGATGATCGAGGTGGTGAACGGCCTCCTCGCCGGCAAGGACGGCGCGCTCAAGGAGCTGTCGGCGTTCCTGTCGGAGCGCGGCTACGCCTGCTTCGACGTCGTCAAGGGCGAGCCGCGGCTTGTCGAAATCGCCGGCGAACACGGTTCGAACATCATCGCCGCGCCGGAGCGTTTTCTCGACGCCGTCCTCAAGCTCGGCGGTCTCACGCGCGCCGCCCTCGATCCCGCGCCCGATCCTTCCGCGCCGAAGCCCCACAGGCCGAGCCTCCTTCGCAAGCACGCCTGACCGCCGCAAAATATGCGCGAAATCAGCCCTTTCCGGCGCTCGCCCAAAGAGCCTTTCTCGTTCAGTCCGATTATGGTTACAGAAGGGCCGCAACGCGCCGGGACGAACCGGGCGGCCAGCAGCAGCGAGCATAGATCATGTGCGGCATAGTCGGGGCGTATCACCCAACCCGCGACGGCGGCGCCGTCGATCTCGACATTCTGGCGCGGATGCGCGACGCGATGTCCCATCGCGGCCCTGACGGGGTCGGCGAATGGCGCTCCGACAACGGCCGCTGCTCCCTCGGCCACCGCCGCCTCTCGATCATCGACCTGTCGACCATGGCGAACCAGCCGATGCTGAGCGCCGACGGCAAAATCGCCGTCGTCTTCAACGGCGAGATCTACAACCACGCCGAGATCAGGAAAGAACTCGAAGCGCTCGGCAAGTACCAGTTCCGCACCGACCACTCCGACACCGAAGTCCTGCTCTACGCCTACGCCGAATGGGGCAAGGCGTTCGTGCACAAGATGTACGGCATGTTCGCCATCGCCATCTACGACGCGCGCGACGCGGAAAAGCCGGTCATGCATTTCATCCGCGACCGCATCGGCATCAAGCCTCTCTATTTCACGCGAACGCCGAAAGGCGAATGGCTGTTCGCTTCCGAGATCAAGGCGCTCCTCGAACATCCCGAAGTTCCGCGCGAGATGGACCCGCTCGCCTTCAATCACTACCTCTCCTTCATCGTCGCGCCGGCGCCGATGACCATGTTCAAGGGGATTTTCAAGCTCCCCGCCGGCTATTGGGCGACGATCCATCCGAGCGGCCGCGCCGGCGCCGAGCAGTACTGGAACTGCGCGCCCGACGCCGCCGATCTTTATACGGAGAAAGAACTCCCCTTCGACGAAGCGGTCGACGAGCTGACGCGGCTTTTGAAGCTCGCCGTGAAGCGCCGCATGGTTTCGGACGTGCCGTTCGGCGCGCTGCTCTCGGGCGGCGTCGATTCCAGCCTCAACGTGGCGCTGATGGCTGAGCTGATGGACCGGCCGGTGACGACGTTCACTGTCGGCTATGAAAGCTACGGCGAATTCAACGAATACGACTACGCCAAGCGCATCGTCGACCGCTACGGAACCGACCATCACGAGACCCGCATCGATTCCCGCGAGGCGCTGAATTTTCTTCCGAAGCTCGTTCAGTATCAGGACGAGCCGATAGCCGATAACGTCTGCATCCCGCTCTACTTCCTCGCCCGCCTCGTCAAGCAGTCCGGCACGACGGTGGTGCAGGTCGGCGAAGGCGCGGACGAGAACTTCCTCGGCTACTGGTGGTGCGACCATTACCGGAACAAGGCGGAGACGATTTACGACCCCATGCGCAGGGGCGCGCGCAATTCGCATTTCAATGCGCTGCTCGCCCGCCGCGACGGAACGACAGAGGATCAGGAGATCGCCGAACGGGCGCGGCGCGGCAAGGAGCTGTTCTGGGGCGGCGCGATCTGCTGGTGGGGCGGCATGCGCGAGATGCTCACCCCCGACCTCAAGGCGTTCGATTTCCGCATCGACTGCCCGATCGAAGGCCTTATGCCAGAATCGCACCAGTCGACCGACAGTCACGCCGTCGTCGCCGAATATCTGGGGCCGCTCGCCGGCAAGCTGGACGACCCGGAAGTCCTGCAGAAAATTCCCTACATGGAATTGAAGCTGCGCCTGCCGGAGCATCTCCTGATGCGCGTCGACAAGATGACGATGGCGCATTCGGTCGAGGCGCGCGTGCCGTTTCTCGATCACGACGTGGTCGAGTTCGCGCGCCGCTGCCCGGCCCGCTACAAGCTCAAGGACGGCGTCGGCAAGAAGATCCTCAAGAAAGCGGCGGAGCCCTATGTCGACGAGGACATGCTGTATCGCCGCAAGCAGGGTTTCGGCGCGCCCATCGACCGCTGGTTCCAGGAGCGCGATTTCGGCCCGAAGACGCTCTCGCTCTACAAGCGCTCCGAAATCCGCAAGGCCGGCTATCTCAACAACGCCTACGTGGAAGAGCTTCTGAAGAACCAGATCTCCGGCAAGGCCAATTACGGATTCCATCTGTGGACCGTGCTCAATGCAGTGCTGTGGCACGAGCACTGGATCGGCGGAGGCCTCGCCGATTTCTAGCGCGCGGGAAATCCGATGTGCGGCGTAGTCGCGATCTTCAGACGGCGCGGCGCGAAAGCCCTGCCCGCGCTCGAAACGGTCGAAGCGATGACGACGGCGCTCGCCCATCGCGGACCCGACGCCGCGGCCTGCGGCTATTTCGGCGACCGGCGCATCGCTTTCGGTCACCGGCGCCTTTCCATCGTCAATCTCGGCGAAGACGCCGACCAGCCGATGAGCAGCGCCGACGGCGCGGTGACGCTCGTCTTCAACGGCGAGATTTACAACCACCGCGCGCTGCGCCGCGAGCTTGAAGCGGAAGGCCGCGTCTTCCGCACCCGGAGCTCCGACACGGAAGTCATTGTCGAGGGCTATCTCGCCTGGGGCTGGGAGAAGCTCCTGAAACGTCTCTACGGCATGTTCGCCGTCGTTCTGTGGGACGATCGAGAACGCCGGCTCTACGCGGTGCGCGACCGGCTCGGCATCAAGCCGCTCTATTACGCCGAGATCGACGGCCAGCTCGTTTTCGCTTCGGAGATTAAGGCGATCGCCCGGCATCCGGGCTTTTCCGCCCGCATGAACGGCGTCGCCTTCTTCGATATTCTCAACGTGCTGGCGACGCCCGCGCCGCAGACGCTGTTCGACGGCGTCTTCAAGCTCGGTCTCGGCGAAACGCTGATCGCCGGCGAAGAGGGCGACATCGTCAAGCGCCGCTTCTGGTCGCTCCCCGAGGGGCCGGGTCCGGCGCCGAAAAGCCGCGCCGAAGCGGCGGAGCGCATCCGCGCGCTGGCGCTCGATGCGGTGAAGGCGCGGCTGGTCGAGGAAGTGGAGGCGGGCGTCTTTCTTTCGGGCGGCGTCGATTCGGGCTTCGTGCTCGGCGCGGCGGCGAATGCGGGCGCGCGTCTCAACGCGTTCACGGCGGGCTATATCGGCGATCCGTTGAACGAGGCCGAGCCCGCCGCCGAAATCGCCAAGCATTTCGGCTGCGAGCATCACATCATCGAAGTCGAGGAAGACAGGGCGATGGCGGCGACGCTGCGCCTCATGCAGGACATGGACGAACCGATCGCCGACTGGGCCTGCATTCCGTTGCAGTTTCTCAGCGCCGCGATGCGCGAGATGGGCGTAAAAGTCGGGCTTGTCGGCGAAGGCGCCGACGAACTGTTCTGCGGCTACGACGCATGGCGCGATTTCATCCACGAGGATGCGCGCTGGCGCGCGCTCGCCAGGGGCGGCGACGGCGCCGCCTTTCTCGCCGATCTGGTCGCGAAACTGGCGCCCGCCTCGCGCTTCGGCCTCGCCGGCGCCGCCGACATGGCGGGAGACGTCGCGCGCGGGCGCGGGCGCTTCCGCTCCGGCGCGGAATCGATGCGGCCCGTTCAGGCGGCGCGTCTCCTGAAGCAGGGCTGGCGCGCCGACGCCCCGGCGCGCGATCCTGCGTCACAGGAAACGTTCGAGCCGGACCTCGCGCTGCGCCTCGCCGCCGCTGCCGGCGCCTGGCCCGACAGCGCCGCCGGGCCGGCGGAAATATTCCGCAACCTTCGCCGGCGCGATCTCGGTTTCCGTTTGCCGGAACTGCTCCTGATGCGCGTCGACAAGGTGACGATGGGCTCATCCATCGAAGCGCGCGTGCCGTTTCTCGATCACTATCTCGTCGAATATGCGATGAGCCTGCCCGAGGACATCGTGCTCGAAGGCGGCGGTTCGAAGCCGCTGTTGAAGGAAGCGATCTCAAGCATCTTGCCGCCGTCTGTCCTGAAGCGGAAAAAGATCGGCCTTGGCGCGCCGATGGCGAAATGGCTGCGCGGGGATTTCGGAAATGAGGTGCGCGCGCTGATCGACGACGAGTTAGCGGACAGGGAAAGCCCGTTCGACGCGGCGCGCGTCGCGGCGCTTTACGAGCGCCACCGGGCCGGAGAACGCGACTACTCTTCTTACATATGGCCCGTCGTGAACATCGCGCTGTGGCGCAGGAAGTGGCTGGCGTGAGCGTGAAGAAGCTCGAACTGGTGCTCGCCCTCGACGGCCGGAGCAACCCGCCCGACGGGTGGACGCGCGCCTTGTTTCAGGACGCGCTGCGGGAGATGAAAGCGTTCCGCGGACTGGCGGGCTGGCGCGCCGTGCGTCTCGTCGTCGACAATCCGAAAGCCGTGCCGCAGCCGGCCAAGACGGCGCTGGCGCTTCTCCTCCTCTCGCCATCGAACGCAGAGATCGTTTCCGCCAATGGCGACATCCGCCGCCGCATCACCTTCGCCGACGTGTTCGGCGAGGCTGTCGAGGGCGCGCGGTCGAAAAATCTGCACCGGCGGGCGATGAAGGAGATTTTCGCCTGGCTCGACGCGTCTCCGGTCCGTCAGGAAAATTTCGCGGAAGCCGGCGGCGCGCCGATGGTGCTGCGCACCGGCCTGTGGTTCGGGGCCAAGGTCGGCGGCGCCTTTTCGCATGCGGCCGGAATCATCAATGCGATTCACGACTTGTTCGGCGGCGTCGACCTCATCGCGACCGACAGCGTGCCGTGCCTCAGGCCGGGCATCGTCTCCAAACGGATCGATCTCGCGCGGATAAAGGGGTGGAGCACCGGCGTCGGCGTGCATTTCGCCGCGAATGAGGGCCTGCTTTCCGAGGCCAGGCGTCTTTCCGCCTCCGTCGCGCCCGCCCTCGTCTATCAACGCGGCGGGCTCGGCGATATCGCAGGCCTTCGCCTCGCCCGCGAGCTTCGCCGGCCGTTCGTGCTCGAATATAACGGTCCGGAGGTCTGGGTCGCGGACAACTGGGGCGACGGCGTTCCGTACGGGGACGAGTTTCAGCGGATTGAGACGGAGCTTCTGAGGCGCGCCGATCTCGTGCTCGCGGTCAGCGCGCCGCTGGTCGAGGACGCCGTCAGCCGCGGGGCCGATCCGGCGCGGGTTCTCCTGTCGCCCAACGCCGTCGATCCGACGCGCTTCCGTCCCGATGTCGACGGCGCGCCGATGCGGTCGAAATACGGGCTCGGCGCGCGGCGCGCCGCGCTGCTGCTCTCCAGCTTCGGACCGTGGCACGGCGTCGAGAAGGCGATCGACGCCTACGCTGCGCTGCTGAACCGGCGGCCGGAACTCGCCGCCGAAACGGCGCTGGTGCTCGCCGGCCACGGGCAGGGCTTCGCCGCCGCGCAGAAACAGGCGCGGACGGCCGGGCTCGTTGAAGGCGAAACCGTCATCTTCACCTCGGTCATCCCCTCGGAAGACGCGCCGGCGCTGATGGCGGCGTCGGAAATCCTGCTTTCTCCGCAAACGGAGAATCCGGACGGCAGCGCGTTTTTCGGCTCGCCGACCAAGATATTCGAATATATGGCGATGGCCCGCCCGATCGTCGCCAGCCGCCTCGCGCAGATCGGCGAGGTGCTGGAGCACGAAAAGACCGCGCTGCTGGTTCCGCCGGGAGAC
This sequence comes from Pseudomonadota bacterium, assembly GCA_036337175.1. Classification (GTDB taxonomy): domain Bacteria; phylum Pseudomonadota; class Alphaproteobacteria; order Caulobacterales; family Parvularculaceae; genus Amphiplicatus. The sequence continues at coordinate 414,767 of JAYZEQ010000003.1, read as the reverse complement.
GTCACGGCGCTCGGCGCGGCGCTTGAGCGCGCCTTCCTGCATCCTGAAAGCGTCGCCGGGTTCGGTCCCGCCGCCCGCGCCGAAGCGGTCCGCGCCCATAGCTGGACGGCGCGCATCGAGGAAATGCGCGGCGCGCTGACGCGGCTCGGAGCGTTGTAAATGGCGAAGGGGTCGATCCTTATCGTCACCCGCCACTACCCGCCTGCGATCTCCGGCGGCGCGCGCCGCCCTTCCCTTCTCGCCTCCGGCCTGCGCGAACGCGGCTGGACCGTCGCCGTCGCCAGTCCGCAGGCGCCCGAAGGCGAGACAGGCTGGATCGAGACGCCGCATCCCGCCGGCGCGCGCGGCGAAGCCACGGCGGCGGGCGAACCGGCGAAGCCGTCGCTGACGGAAAACCTTAAATCCGTCGCGCGCCGCTGGCTCTACTGGCCGGACAACGACATGCGCTGGGCGCTCGCCGCCGCCGGCGCGGCGAAGCGCGCGGGCGCGGCGCCCGACTGGATCGTGACGACGAGCCCGCCCGAGTCCGCCCACCTCGCCGGGCGTCTCCTTCAAAAGTCGGCGGGCGCGCGCTGGCTCGCGGAAATGCGCGACAGCTGGATCGACGACCCGCTCCGCGCGGAGCTGCGCGAATCCGCCTTGCGGCGCGCCGTCGAGCGGCGCATGGCGCGCGCGCTGCTGTCGAAAGCGGATCATATCGTCGCCGTCTCGGACGCCATCGCCGCCGAGATCGAAGGTTTCGCCCTTCGCCCCGCGCCGCCTGTCACGACGATCGGCCATTTCGCCAGATACGCGCCCGGCGGCGAACGGCGTTCCTTCGACGGTCCGGGGCCGCACTTCGTTCACGCCGGCCAGTTCTCGCTGTCGCACGCCGAACGCCGGCTTGAACTTCTGCTCGCCGCCTTCGCGCCCGCCGCGCGCGCCATGCCGGAGGCGAAGCTTCATCTCATCGGCCGCCTGACGCCGGAAGAACAGGCCGCCGCCGCCGCCTCGCCGCTCGCCGCGCAGATCGTCCGTCACGGCAATCTCCCCTATGCGCAAGCGCTCGCCATGCAACAATCCGCAAACGGACTGATCCTGTTCCAGCAGGGAACGGCGGCGCTGCCCGGCAAGCTCAGCGAATATCTGCTGACGGCGGCGCCCATCCTCGTGGTCGGCGATGGCCCGTGGCGGACCCGCCTCGCCGATATTCCGCATTGGCCCCTGGAGCGCGCCGCCGAAGCGCTCGCCGCGCCGCGCCGCGCGCCGAGCGATCTTATGGGCGAGGCGCTGGACCGCTACGAGGAGATTTTCGCCGGCGCTTCGCGCGAACCCGGCGGGCGCGCTAGTTGAGCATGTCTTCCGGCGACGGCGAGCCGGGCGCGTCGATGAAAGGCACGCCGCGCTCTTTCAGCTTCATGACGAAAGCCCTGGTTTCTGGCGTCAAGCGGCCGCCGGCGACGCTGAACGTGCCGCGCAGCATCAGCGTGCGAAGCGCGTCGCCGTCCGGCGCAATTCCGTTGCGGGCCAGACGTTCTCCCCACATCCGCGCGTAGTTTTCAAGCCCGAACACCGGATACTCGCAGTGAACGGTGCCGCGGGATTTGTCGTCCACGCAATTTCTGAGAAGTCCCCGCGTCAGTCCGTGCGCGACCTTTTTTTCATTTATCTTCGCAATGAATTGCCGGCCCGTCATGTCGACCGGAATAAAATCGGCGGGCGCGCCGCCGAGATAGTCGAAAATGTCGATCGGCTGCGTGGAGCCTTTTTTCGCCAGATAGCCGCCGAACGTCGCATCCATGAGATAAAACTCGCCGTTCATCGGAACGATCGTCGTAACGTGCGTAAGGTCGTCTTTGAGAACGCCGAAATTCCAGGTGAAGGCCTCTATTCCCTGATCGGCGAGCAGACGCCTGAAAAATACCGAGGTTCCGCCGCAAAATCCGCCGCCCTGATCCAGGGCGAAGAATCTGAAATAGACTTTGTGCAGTTCCGAACTGGACGGCCTGAATTCAGCGTTCACGCTTCGCGTGAGCGCGAAGTCGATATTTTTCGACGCCCACCGCAGGAGCTGCAAGGCTCTCTCGAACTTCGTGGCGTTGGCGTCAGCTTGCGGCAGCAGCTCTTCGAACTCATGGCGCGTGCGGCACCGCCAGTTGTCGCTGGCGCATGTCGATACGGATTCAAATTTTACGGCGAAGCGGTCAACGGACGCCGTGAAGAACAGCGCTTCGTCTCCGGGCTCCAGCACCACATGCCGGCGTTCCGCCGGCAAATAGGCGAGGCCCTCCTTGTTTCGCCGCGACAGGGAGACGCCCAGCGCGGGCTGGCGGTCGAACACCACCGCCACCCGTTTCGCCGTCTTGGCCGGCGCCAGACGCAACGTGACGCCGTACTCGCCTTCGTAATCGGGCAGGCGCTCTACATGGAGGACGCCGTTCTTCGCATCGAAGGCGATCTCGCCGCCGTTATACGCCGTGGCGCTTAACGCAGGAGCGCCCTTCGTCAGCCGCACAGGCTTCGCGATGGAGCCGTCGGCCTCGCAGATGATGACCGCGCCGTCGCACGGTTCGACGCCGACGATCCTGATCGAGGCCCGGTCGTAACCGTGCGAATAAATCAGCGCGGACGATGAGGGCGATCCGCCGAGAATGACGTGACCGCGCAACGCCGACGAAGTGTAACGCGCGCCCTCGCCGAAATCCTCGCGTATGTTGAAAGCGTCGTCGGCGTCGAGTTCGAAAAACACCGCGACCATGCGCGCGCCCGTGACGGAAGAGCGCGCGCCGGCGAGGGACAGTTCGACGCCGGCTTCATCGTCTCCGCGCGGCGCGAAGACCAGGGCGCCGTCCGGCTGCTCGACGACGTCGGTCTTGAACGGATGCAGCGCGACGCCGCTGCGTATGTAGACGCCCGCATCGGCGGCGACGGCGTGAGAACCGCGTCCGTTGGAGATGACGCCGACTGCGGCGGCGATTGCGGCGCAGACGGCCAGGCCGATTATGAGCGTCGTTTTGCGATTCAAAATCGCCCCAGCTGCGGTTGGCGGCTTCGGGCAGCCGCGATGAAAATCCTTATGGTCCGACCGGCGCGGCGCGGGCTCGGTTTCGAAGCCTGGCGCGATCATCCGGCGCAACGCCCGCACCATAGGAATGTCGCCGGCGGCGGCAAGCTCGAACCGGTTAACGCGCGCCGGCCAAAAATCCGTCGGCCTGCGCCGAAAGCCATCAAAGCCGATTCGATCTTGGGACGCCCGAGAATGTACGGCGAGAAACCGGGCTCCCTCCGCCGCTGAAAAATCGGGAAACGAGGATCGGCGTCAGGAGCAGCTTTTTGCCCGCCTTCCATGAGAGGCATAATATTACATTTTAGTAATAATTTTATAACACGCTGTTTTCATTGACAAATTAAAACTTATCCCCGCCCTTTCCGACGCACGTATCCTGCGCCCGTTGAGTTTTCGAGAGTGGTTGCGTCATGAGTGTCTCTCCCCGCCTGTCCCTGCCCTACCTGCTTCCGCAGCAGGCCCAGAAGCACGTCGCCGTCAATGAAAGCCTGCGCAGGCTCGATGCGCTGACGCAGCTCGCCGTCCTGTCGCGCGCCGAAGCCGCCGAACCCGCCGAACCCGCGGAGGGCGACGCCTACATTCTTCCTTCAAGCCCGAGCGGCGTGGCGTGGAGCGGCATGGCGGCCGCCTCCGTCGCTGTCTTTCAGGACGGCGCCTGGCTCGAGATTGTTCCGGCGCGCGGCTGGCGCGCATGGTCGGTGGACGAAGAAGCGCTGCTGGTTTTCGACGGAACCGTCTGGTCGGCGCTGAGCGCCGGCGGAAGCGGCGGCGGTCTTGACGAGCTGGCGATGCTCGGCGTCAACGCCGACGCCGACGCCACCAACCGCTTTTCCGTGAAGTCGGACGTCGAGCTGCTTTCGCACGACGACGTGACGCCCGGCACCGGCGACGCGCGCAAGATCATCAACCGCGCGGCCTCGACCAACGCCGCCTCGGTGGTTTTCCAGACGGGGTTCGAGGGACAGGCGGAATTCGGCCTCGTCGGCGACGACCGCTTCCGTCTCAAGGTCAGCGACGACGGCGAGACATTTCTCGACGCCCTGATGATCGACACCGGAAACGGCGACGTCGGCGTCGGCGGCGCGCCGAAGGCGAAGCTTTTCGTCAGGGGCGACAATGTCAGCGATCCCAATGTCGGCGACCTTCAGGTCGAAAAGAGCGGCTATTTCGCCCTGTTCTTTCTCGACACCTACGCCGACAGCGCCGCCTCCTTCTCCATACAGCGGCGGGCGCGCGGCAGTCTCGCAGCGCCGGCGGCGGTGCAGGCCGGCGACAGTTGCGGCGGCTTTTCGTTTCGGGGCTACAACGCGTCCGGCGGCTTCACGCAGGCCGCGCTGATCCATGCGCCCGTCGACGGCGCGGTCTCGGGATCGTCGGTGCCGACGGCGCTCGCTTTCTCCACCGGCTCGGCGGCTTCCGTCGAGCGCATGCGGATCACCTCGGGCGGCGACGTCGGCGTCGGCGTCGCTGCGCCCACGACGAAACTGCATGTGGACGGGCCGGTGCGCTGCAAATCCTACACGGTGGCCGGCGCGCCTTCCGCGGCATCAGCCGGCGCCGCCTCGATGATTTTCGTCAGCAACGAAAGCGGCGGGGCGACGCTGGCTTTCAGCGATGGCGTCAACTGGCGGCGCGTCGCCGACCGCGCGGTGATTTCATGACTCCTGGAACGCCGCCCGCCCCGGAGACAAGGCTTCGCGTCGCCGCGAGGGCGGACGAAATGCGAGGCGCGCGCCATCGGCGCGCGGACGCGGTTTCATTCAGCGGTTCGATTGAACGGACGGCGTCAGGCCTGCGTTTTCCTGGCGCGGCGGCGTATGAAGCCGCCGAACGCCAGCGCCGAGCCAAACAGCAGATACGCGCCGGGAAGCGGGTTCACCAGAACCTTCGCCTGAACGAGGCCGAGATCCTCAGCCGTCAGGGAGAAGTTGTCGAAGTGCAGCTGCGCCGGCGTCCCGCCCGCAGCCACGCGGATGAAAATCCCGAGTTGCTGGCCGACATAGGCTTGCAGAAGCACCGAGTCGATCAGCAGCGATTGCAGGCTCCACTGGCCGAGGCCCGGATCGCTGAGATTGATCGACGCGATGGCGTTGTCGATGGTGCCGACGAAAACCCCCATCTCGCCCTGGAAGAAGCTCTTGTCGGCGCGGTGGCCGATCAGGGCCGAGAGCGACAGGTCGACGCCGCTTTCGATCGTGTAATTGAGGGTCTGGTAAACAGTGACGCCGGAGCTGACGTAGCCGAACTGCGTTCCGATCTCGTCGGGAAGCGTGGTGTACATGGCGTTGCCGCTAAGCGGCGCCCAGGTGCCCGCCGTGCCGGCTGTTTTTTGCCAGCCGGAAAAGTTTTCGCCCCACGAGCCATAGACGCCGCCGCCCCACGGAAGGGACACGGCGTTCTCGAAATTGCTGTTGGCGATGGGGATTACGCCCGCGGAAGCGCCGGTGGCGCCGAAAGCAAAAAACCCAATAAGGGCGGCGGCTACTCGAAAATACATGATCAAGGTTCCCCAAAAACCCGGACTAAACCAAGGTTACTAATAGATTATCGGACTGTGCGATGCAATATACGGGCCGTCTGGGGGGAACGATTTTCGGCTTTTTTACATTACTTTGTCAGTTATAACCTTTGGAACTTCTCGCCTGCGGCGTTGTTAGACATTAACGCTCGCCTTGCAGGCGCATTTTCATTGCTTTTCCGCCCCCGAAACGGGCCGCAGATCGCTCTCCCGCCGCATTACTTTCAGCGGCGACCAGGTGAGCATGCGGGCGATGTCGCGCCAGCCGGCCGCTCTCGTCCGCTGCAGGTCGCGCCGCTGGGAGCGGAGGCGTTCCAGCCCGCCATACCCGTCGCGCATGGCCTTCAGATAGCTCATCCCGTTTCCGAGCAGACTGTGGCGGACCAGAAGGTAAATATCCGTCGCAAAACGAAACGGCGCCAGCGGCCAGTAAATCTCCGCCGGCATGTTCTTGTAGGTCGCCCAGATGCGGTTGCGGTTGCCGTGATAGACCGTGAAGGCGCTCCGGCGGCCGGTGATGCCGGAGCCTTCGTGAAACACGGCGGCGTCCGCGAGCTGCACCGCCCGCCCGCCGGCGAGACGCAAACGGAACCCCAGATCGACGTCCTCGCCGTAACAGAAGAAGCTTTCGTCGAATCCGCCGAGCGCCTCGAACCGCGCGCGCCGGTACATCGCGGCGGCGGCGCAAGGCGCGAAACATTCGCCGTCCCCGGGCGCCTTCCCGACCGGCCAGCCGTAGCCGCCGCGATAGGCGACGCCGAACACATGGAAAACGTCGCCCGCCCCGTCGAGCTTCGTCGGGTCCAGCGCGTCGATCTGCGTCGAGCCGAAGGCGTCGGCGAACGGATACCGCGCCGCGCCCTGCATCAGTCTCTCGAACCAGTCGGGCGCCGCGTAGGCGTCCGGGTTGAGGAAGACGAGCCAGTCTCCGCGCGCCTTTTCAGCGGCGCGGTTGTTGGCGGCGGCGAACCCGAGATTGGCGCCCGCCTCGATGAGCATGACGGGAAGCGCCGCGCCGCGCGCCGCTTCCTGCGATCCGTCAGAGGACTGATTGTCGATGACGATGATGGCGAAGTCCCGCCGCGTCTGCCTGGCGAGGCGGGCGAGGCATTCGGCCAGCCGGGCGCCGGAATTGTAGTTGACGATAATGACGGTGGCGGCCGGATCGGTCATCGTGCGCGCGGCCTCTGCGTGGTGCGGTCTTCTCGCGGCGTTCGGGGCGCGGCGGAAGTATCAGCATTCAGGGCGGCTGGCCAGCGCGCGCGACGGGCGCGAATAAGGTTGACCGGACCGGCGTTTCCCAAAAGGATGCCGCCCGCCCCGGAAGCGGGCGGGGCGAGGATTTCAGGAGAAGCGGGTTTTGTCTGACCTCAAGGGCGCGAAAATTCTCGTAACCGGGGCCGCCGGCTTTATCGGCTCCTACGTCGCCCGGGCGCTGCTGGGGCGCGGCGCGGCGGTGATCGGCGTCGACAATCTCAACGACTATTATCCGCCGTCGCTCAAGAAGGCGCGGCTCGCCCGGCTTTCCGGCGAAAAAGGCTTTTCGTTTCACCAGCTCGACATCGCCGACCATGACGGGCTGAAAAGCCTGCCCGGCGCGCTCGACGCCGACCGCGTCGTGCATCTCGCGGCGCAGGCCGGCGTGCGCTATTCGCTGCAGAATCCGTTCGCCTATGCGCGCTCCAACCTTGTCGGGCATCTATCGGTGCTCGAACTCGTCCGCGCCGCGCCGAAAAAACCGAGACTCGTCTACGCCTCGTCGAGCTCCGTCTACGGCGCCAACACCAAGGTTCCGTTCGCCGAGAGCGATCCGGTCAACCAGCCGGTGTCGCTCTATGCGGCGACGAAGCGCGCCGACGAACTGATGAGCGAGACCTATGCGCGGCTGTACGGCGTCGAACAGGTCGGCCTGCGGTTTTTCACCGTCTACGGACCGTGGGGGCGGCCAGACATGGCCTACTGGTCGTTCGCCGAAAACATCCTGTCGGGCAAGCCGATCCGCGTCTTCAACAACGGCGACCTGTCGCGCGACTTCACCTGGATCGACGACATCGTCGGCGGCGTCGTCGCCACCGTCGAGAAACCGATGAAGAAGACCGGAGAGGCTCCCCACCGCCTCTACAACATCGGCAACAACCAGCCGGTGAAGCTGATGCGCTTCATCGAGATCCTCGAAGAGGCCTGCGGCGCGAAGGCCATCAAGGAAATGGCGCCCATGCAGCCGGGCGACGTTCACGCGACCTACGCCGATATCGACGCCATCGCCGCCGATTACGGGTTCGCGCCGACGACCAGCCTCGAGACCGGCATTCCGCTCTTCGTCGAGTGGTTCAAGAAATACCGGGAGAGCGCGGCGTGACGCGGCGCGTGCTCGGCGTCATCGGCGGCTCGGGAGTCTATGCGCTCGACGCGCTCGAGAACGTCGAGCGCCTCGATCCGGCGACGCCGTGGGGCGCGGCGTCCGACGCGCCCGTCCGCGGCCGGATGAACGGCGTCGAGATGATTTTCCTCGCGCGTCACGGGCAGGGCCACCGGCTGCCGCCGTCGGCGATCAACTACCGCGCCAATATCGACGCGCTGAAACGCGCCGGCGCCACCGACATCGTGTCGATCTCCGCCTGCGGCTCGCTGAAGGAGGAACTGGCGCCCGGCTGCTTCGTGCTGGTCGATCAGTATATCGACCGCACCGTCGGCCGGGCGTCGAGCTTTTTCGGCCCCGGCTTCGTCGCCCATGTGTCGATGGCGGAGCCTGTCTGCCCCGGCCTCAGGAAAGCGCTCGCCGAAGCCTGCGCCGAGATCCGCGCGCCCTACGCGAAGCGCGGAACCTATGTCTGCATCGACGGCCCGCAGTTTTCCTCCCGGGCCGAATCCAATCTCTATCGCTCGTGGGGCGCCGACGTGATCGGCATGACCAACATGCCCGAAGCGAAACTGGCGCGCGAGGCCGAGCTTCCCTACGCGAGCGTCGCCATGGTGACGGACTACGATTGCTGGCGCGTCGACGAAAAGCCGGTGGATGTCGCCTCGGTGCTCGAAGTGATGCGCGACAATACGGCGAAGGCGCGCGAGCTCATCGGCGTGCTGACGAACCGCATGGGACCCGAACGCGCGCCCTCGCCGCTCGGGATCGAGACCGTGCTCGACTACGCGGTCATCACCGCGCCCGAGGCGCGCGATCCGGAAATGACCAGGAAGCTGGATGCGGTGGCGGGACGCGTTCTCGGCGGGAGCTAGAGCAAATCGGTCCGCCCGCGTCTCTTCAGTTCCTCGACGATTTTCTTGACGTCCTGGGCGCGCGATTTCGGCGCGACGAGCACGGCGTCGCCCGCAGCGACGACGATCAGATCGTCGACGCCGATGACGCCGACGAACGGGCCTTCCGTCCTGACGATGCAGCCCGCCGCGTCGAGGGTGAAGACGTTGGCGCCGTCGCTCGCTGCGCCGGCCGCCGACCACGAGCCGATATCGTTCCAGCCGATGTCGAGCGGCCCCGCCACGGCGGCCTTTTTGGTCTTTTCCATCACCGCATAATCGACGGAATCGGACGGACAGGTCTCGAAGGCGGGGCGGTCGAGCAGCGTGACGGCGCCGTCGCGCGCCGCCGCCGCGAGAGCGGCGAGCGCCCTCTCGCGGATCTGCGGCGCGTGGAGCGCGAGCTCGCCCAGCATCACCGCCGGATCGAACAGGAACACGCCCGCGTTCCAGAAATGGCGCCCGCCCGCCACATAGGCTTTCGCCGTGTCGAGGTCGGGCTTCTCGCGGAACGCGGCGATGGCGCGCGCTTCGCCTTCGAGCCTTTCGCCGCACTCGATATAGCCGAAGCCGGTGTGCGGCTCCGTCGGCTTGATTCCGAAGGTGACGATGCGCGCCGCGGCGGCCGGCGCCGCATCGACGACCGCGCGCCGAAAGCCTTCGCCGTCGGCGACGTGATGATCCGCCGGCAGAAGAAGCGCCAGCGCGCCCGGGCTGTTGGCGCGCGTCCATTCGGCGGCGACGGCGGCGACGGCGGCGGTGTTGCGCGGGCACGGCTCGATGACGACGCCCGCCGGCGCGACGCCGAGCGCGCCGAGCTGCTTGGCGATATGTTCGGCGTGCCTGGCGCCGGCGATGACCAGCGGCGGCAGGAATCCGTCGCCGGGCCTGACGCGCCGCGCCGTCTCCTGGAACAGCGTTTCGTCGGAAGCGAGGGCGATGAACTGTTTCGGGCGCGCCTCGCGCGACATCGGCCACAGCCGCGTGCCGGCGCCGCCGGACATGATGACGGGCTGGATTTGCGCGCCTTCGCTCATGCGGCTTTCTCGGCCAGGAAGCGCCGCGCTTCAAGGGCGGCGCTCAGAAGATGATAGAGAATGCTCGCCGGCACGTCTTTGGCGACGGGGCGGCCCGCGCCGTCGTAGCGGTCGCACCACAACCCGGCGACCGGCTGGTCGAGATAGGTGTCGAACAGCGCGTCGACGAGGCCGGCGGCGACGCTTGCGGCCTCGGCGCTTCCATGACGGGCCATGACCAGCGCCGCGCGCAGATATTCCGTCTGCGGCCAAAGCCGGCGCGACCGGTCCGGCGCCGCATCGCCCGCGACGACGCTGTCGATCAGGAACCCGGACGCAGGATCGGCGCCGAGGCGGCGCGCTCCGTCGAAGAGCTCGCGCCGCATGGCGGCGACGTCCGCGCCGCGCGCCGCGCCGTAGGCGTCAAGCAGCCAGACCCATTCGGTCATGTGCCCCGGTTCGAGCGTGCGTCCCGCTTCCCCCGGAGCCGGGGCCAGCGCGTCGTCGAAGAACTCGACGAGCCGACCGTTCCGGCGGTCGAAAAAATGCGCCGTGAACAGAGCAAAAATAGCGTCGGCGCGTTTCAGGAAGGCTTCCTCTCCGGTCGCCGCGTGCAACGCCAGCAGGGCCTCGAAGAGATGCATGTGCGGATTCTGCCGGCGCGGGCGCGTCCCCCTGTCGTCTTCGAGATAGCCGCCGGCGGGCGCGGCGAGTTCGCTGTCGAGAAAGGCGAGCGCCGCCTCCGCAAGATCGAGCGCGCGCCGGTCGGCCGCCGAACGCCAGACGGACGCGCAGGCGAGCAGCAGGAACGCCTGGTCGTAGAGGTCGCGGCGATCGTCCGCGACAGCGCCGTCAGCCTCGAGAAGGTGAACGCAGCCGCGCGCGCCGGCGCCGGGACAGGCCTTGCCGAGAAAATACTCGAACCCCTTCGCCGCCAGCGCCGCGCCTTCGGGCGCCCAGCCGATGCGCGCCGTCTCGGCGAACGCGTATATCTGCCGCGCCTGCACCCGCACCCGCCGCGGCGCCCCCTCGACCGGCGCGCCGGCGAAATCCAGCGCCTCGAAAAACCCGCCGCGCCGGGCGTCCCATCCCGCGCCGGCCCACAGAGGCAGGGCGCGGCTTTCGAGCCAGCCGACATAGCGCCGGAGCGCGTCTTTCAGTCCCTCAGCCGCCATCGATCCACCGCAAGGCGCGCCCTCCCCCTTGCGGCGGCGCGCGCCTTCCCGCCTATGGCAAACCCCTTGCGGCGTCAAACGCCCGCCCGCCCCGTTTCACGGCTTCGCGCATTGCCTTTGCGGCCCCCCGCCGGTATGGCCAAGACGAAAATGCGGGGCGGCGGAACCCTTTTCCCGGCCCCTAACTCGCGCCCTCTGCGCCAAGGAATTCAGTCATGCGCGTTGCAATGATCGGAACAGGCTATGTCGGGCTCGTGTCCGGCGCCTGCTTTGCGGATTTCGGCCACGACGTCATCTGCGTCGACAAGGACAAATCCAAGATCGCGCGCCTCGAAGCCGGCGAGATCCCGATTTTCGAGCCGGGGCTCGAGGCGCTGGTCGAGGAGAACGTCAAGGCCGGCCGTCTCGCCTTCACCACCGACCTCGCGCCGGCCATCGAACATGCGGACGCCGTATTCATCGCCGTCGGCACGCCGTCGCGGCGCGGCGACGGGTTCGCGGACCTCTCCTACGTCTACGCCGCCGCCGAGGAGATCGCCCGCGCGCTGACCGGCTACACGGTCATCGTCACCAAATCGACGGTGCCGGTCGGCACCGGCTCTGAAGTCGAGGAGATCATCCGCAAGACCCGCCCGGACGCGGAATTCTCCGTCGTCTCCAATCCGGAATTCCTGCGCGAGGGCGCGGCGATCGAGGACTTCAAACGCCCCGACCGCGTCGTCGTCGGGGCCGAGGACGACCGCGCCAGGGAAGTCATGCGCGAGCTTTACCGGCCGCTCTATCTCAACGAAACGCCGATCGTGTTCACCAACCGCGCCACGTCGGAACTCATCAAGTACGCCGCCAACGCCTTCCTCGCCACCAAGATCACCTTCATCAACGAGATGGCGGACCTGTGCGAGAAAGTCGGCGCCAACGTGCAGGAAGTGGCGAAAGGCATCGGCCTCGACGGCCGCATCGGCTCGAAGTTCCTGCACGCCGGCCCCGGTTACGGCGGCTCCTGCTTCCCGAAGGACACGCTCGCCCTCGTCAAGACCGCCGAGAGCGTCGGCGCGCCGACCCGCATCGTCGAGGCGGTGGTGGGGATCAACGACCGGCGCAAGAAGCAGATGGCCTCGCGCATCGTCGCGGCCTGCGGCGGCTCGGTCGCCGGCAAGACCGTCGCCGTGCTCGGCCTCACCTTCAAGCCCAACACCGACGACATGCGCGACTCGCCCTCCCTCGACATCGTCCCCGCCCTCCAGGCTGCCGGGGCGACGGTCCGGGCGTTCGACCCGGAAGGAGCGCATGAGGCGAAAAAGCTCCTCAAGGACGTGGTTTTCTGCGACGGGGTCTACGAGACCATGGACGGAGCCGACGCGGTCGCCATCATCACCGAATGGGACGAATTCCGCGCCCTCGACCTCGACCGGGTGAAATCGCTCCTCAAGGCCCCGATCATGGTCGACCTCCGCAACATCTACCGCCCGGCCCAGATGGCCGACCGGGGCTTCAAATACTATTCGATTGGAAGGCCCTGACCTTGACTGAGCCATGGGCGCGGGCTAGGGAGCGCCTCCATTTTCACAACCGGACGAACGAAGCCGGGGCCAAAAAGGACGCTAGGCGCACAAATTGCGCCCACGGAGTCGGAACATGTACGCAGTCGTAAAGACTGGCGGTAAGCAATACCGCGTTTCCAAGGACGACATCATCAAGATTGAGCGCCTCACCGGCGAGGCGGGCGAAGTCGTCACCCTCGGCGAAGTGCTGATGATCGGCGACGGCGCGGACGTCAAAATCGGCGCGCCTTTCATCGACGGCGCCTCGGTCGCCGGCGAGATCGTCGAACAGACCCGCGGCGACAAGATCGTCGTTTTCAAAAAGCGCCGCCGGCAGAATTACCGCCGCAAGGCCGGCCATCGCCAGCTTCTGACCGTCGTCAAGGTGACGGACATCCTCACCGACGGGGCGAAGCCCGCGAAGAAAGCCGCCGCCAAGAAGCCGGCCAAGGTTGAAGCCAAGGCCGAGGCGAAAGCCGAAGCGCCGGCCGCCGACTTCGTCGACGACGTGTCGCTGATCGGCGGCGTCGGCCCGAAGCTGAAGGAAAAGCTCGAAGGCTACGGAATCACGTCCCTGAAGCAGCTCGCGAAGATGAGCGAGAAGGACGTCGCGAAGATGGACGAAGCGCTGGAGCTGCACGGCCGCGCGACCCGCGACGAATGGGTCGAGCAGGCCAAAGAGCTCGTCGCCGGCAAGCCGCCGCGCGCCAAGTCGGACCGCGCCCGCGCGGAAGAAGAATAGTCAGTACACGGATTGAAGGAGACGGATCATGGCGCACAAGAAAGCAGGCGGCTCGTCACGCAACGGACGCGACTCCGAAGGCCGCCGCCTCGGCGTTAAGAAGTTCGGCGACCAGACGGTCGTTCCCGGCAACATCCTCGTCCGCCAGCGCGGCACGAAGTTCCATCCCGGCGACAATGTCGGCATGGGCAAGGATCACACGCTGTTCGCCCTTATCGGCGGCCGCGTGAAATACGCCGTGAAAGCCAAAGGCCGCAACGTCGTATCGATCACGCCTGAATCATAGGCGCTTTCAGAGGCGCTGCGGCGTCCGCCGGTTTGCGAAGGTCGAGGGAGAAGGCGCCGCCTTCTCCCTTTTGCTTTGACGCCGAACCTTATTCGTCCAGTTCGTCGAGCCAGGCGCGCGCATTGCCGTCGCTCGGCGCGCGCCAGTCGCCGCGCGGCGACAGCGCGCCGCCGGAGGAGATCTTCGGTCCGTTCGGCGTCGCCGAGCGCTTGAACTGGCTGACAGCAAAGAAGCGGTGAAGGAACACTTTCATCCATTTGCGGATTTCGGCGCGCGAATACTGAACCTTGTCAGCCTCGTCGATGTTGGCGGGCCACGCGCCGCGCGTCTTGTCGCTCCACGCATGTTCGGCGAGGAAGGCGATCTTCGACGGTTTGAGGCCGTAGCGCGTCAGATGATACAGCGCGAAATCGGCGAGCGCATAGGGGCCGATCTTTTCTTCCGTGCTCTGAATGGCGCCGTCTTTTCCGGCCGGCACCAGCTCCGGAGAAATCTCCGTCTTGAGGATCGCCAGCAGGGTCTTCGCCGTCGCCTTGTCGTATTCGCCGTTTGAAACGCACCAGCGGATGAGATGCTGGATCAGCGTCTTCGGCACCGAGGCGTTGACATTGTAATGCGACATGTGATCGCCGACGCCGTAGGTCTGCCACCCGAGCGCCGACTCGGAAAGATCGCCGGTGCCGATCACCATGCCGCCCTCGTGATTGGCGATGCGGAAAAGATAATCGGTGCGCAGTCCCGCCTGCACGTTCTCGAACGTCACGTCATGGACAGGCTTCCCCTTGGCGTAGGGATGGCCGAGATCGGCGAGCATCTGCTTCGCCGCCGGCCTGATGTCGAGCGTCCGCGCGTCGACGCTTAGCCCTTTCATCAGCGCCAGGGCGTTCGCCTTCGTGCCGTCGCTGGTGGCGAAGCCCGGCATGGTGACGGCGATGACGTTTTTCCGCGGCAGGCCCATGAGATCGACGGCGCGCGTCGCGACGAGCAGCGCCTGAGTCGAATCGAGGCCGCCCGAAACGCCGATCACGCACTTGTTGATTTTCGCAGCCTGCATGCGCGTCATCAGGCCGTGCACCTGAATGTTGTAGGCTTCGTAGCAGTCCTGATCGAGCCGCGCCGGATCGTCCGGCACGAACGGGAAACGCGGCACGGCGCGCTCAAGCGGGATCGCGCCCGTCAGCGGCGGCTTCAGGTCGAACTCGACGGTGCGGAACGACACGACCTTGTCGCGGTAACGCGACGCAGCGTCGCGGAACGTGCCGGTGCGCAGGCGTTCGAGGCGCAGCCGGTCGAGATCCACATCAGCGACAATCATCGCCGAGTCCGTGGCGAAGCGGCGGCTTTCGGCGAGCTTCTCTCCGAGTTCGAAGACGGCGAGATGGCCGTCCCATGTGACGTCGGTCGTCGATTCGCCGTGGCCGGCGCCGGAATAGAGATACGCCGCCGCGCAGCGACGCGACTGCGCGTCGCAAAGAATGTTGCGCTCCTCCGCCTTGCCGATGGTGATGTTCGAGGCGGAAAGATTGCAGAGAATGGTCGCGCCCGCGAAGGCGCCGAAGGTCGACGGCGGCGCCGCCGCCCACACGTCTTCGCAGATTTCGACATGGAAGGTGAAATCGGGCAGATCGGTCGCGCGAAAAATCAGATCGACGCCGAAAGGGACGTCCTCGCCCGCAAGAGAGACAGTGCGCTCCACAGCCTCGTCGCCATGCGCGAAGTGCCGCTTTTCGTAATACTCCCGATAGTTCGGCAGATAGGTTTTCGGAACGACGCCGAGGATGCGCCCCCGATGAATGACCACGGCGCAGTTATACAACGCGGGCCCGACCGAAAGCGGCGCTCCGACGATCAGCACCGGGAAAAGTTTCTCGCTCGCCGCGCGGATGCGATCTATTTCGGCGATCGACCGAGCCAGAAGCGCATCCTGCAACAACAGATCGTCGATCGCATAAGCGGAAACGCCGAGTTCCGAGAACAGCGCCAGCGCGGCGCGAGCCTTGTCGGCCTTTTTGGCGAGCGCGATGATTTGATCGGCGTTGGCGGCGGGATCGCCCGGCGTCTGTTTGGGCGAGCAGACGGCGAGGCGCGCCATGCCGTGCCGATAGAGGTTGGCGGCGGTCGCCGCCGGAGGTTTCGTCTTGAAGGATGGCCGAGAGGTCATCGACGAGGATCTTTCAGCAGGGCGTCGCCGAGGAGATAGGCGCAGGCGCGGCTTTATTCAACAATATCATGCCGTTCCGGCGCGCGCGCTCAGGCGCTCTCTTGCGCGAGCCGGGACAAATACTGTCCGTATCCCGTCTTAAGGAGAGGTTTCGCCAGCGCCAGAAGCGCATCCTTGTCGATATAGCCGAGACGGAACGAGATCTCCTCGAGGCAGGCGATCTTCAGGCCCTGCCGGTCTTCGATGGTCTGAACGAAATGCGCCGCTTCAAGAAGCGACTGGTGCGTGCCTGTATCGAGCCAGGCGTAGCCGCGGCCCATCACATGGGCGCGCAGCGCCTTGTCATGCATGTACATCTCGTTGAGCGTCGTGATTTCAAGCTCGCCGCGAGCGGAAGGTTTCACGCGCTTGGCGCGCTCGACGACGGTCTCGTCGTAGAAGTAAAGGCCCGTGGCCGCGTAGCGCGACTTCGGTTTGGCGGGCTTCTCCTCGATCGAGAGCACCTCGCCGCCCTTGCCGAATTCGATGACGCCGTAGCGCTCGGGATCGGCGACCTGATAGCCGAAGATTTCGGCGCCGTTTTTAAGCCTCGCCGCCTTCTGCAGCATTTCGGCGAGGCCCTGGCCGAAGAAGATATTGTCGCCGAGCACCAGCGCGCACTTGTCGCCCGCGATGAACTCCTCGCCGATGATGAAAGCCTGCGCGAGCCCGTCCGGCGAAGGCTGCACGGCGTAGGAAAAGCGCATGCCGAGCTCGGCGCCGTCGCCCATCAGCCGCTGGAACGACGCCTGGTCCTCGGGCGTCGTGATGATGAGAATGTCGCGGATGCCGGCGAGCATCAGCGCGCTCACCGGGTAATAGATCATCGGCTTGTCGTAGATCGGTAAAAGCTGCTTCGACACGCCGCGCGTGATCGGATGCAGCCGCGTGCCCGACCCGCCGGCCAGAACAATGCCTTTCATTTCACTCTCCCCCTGCCGCGGCGTTCAGCTCGCGCACGACTTCCTTCAGTTCCTGGCGCCAGCTCGGCGCATTCATCGCGAACGAGCGTCCGAACTTCGCGGTGTCGAGCACCGACCAGGCGGGCCGCTTCGCGGGCGTCGGATAATCCTTCGTCGCGATATGTTCAACCGGCGTCGAAAGCCCCGCCTCGGCCATGATCGCTTCGGCGAAACCGGCCCATGTGGTTTGCTCGTCGCCGGCAAAGTGATAGACGCCGGCCTTGCCCGCGTCTTCGCGCAATGTTTTCGCGGCGGCCAGCGCAGCATCGGCGGCGGAAGCGGCAGGCGTGGGCTTGCCCTGCTGGTCGGCGACGACACGCAGCGACGGCTTTTCGCGCCCGAGACGAAGCATGGTCTTCACGAAATTCGCGCCGTGCGCGGAAAACACCCAGGAGAGGCGGATGATCGCATAGGCCCCGCCAGCGCGCGCGACATTGCGCTCGCCGGCGAGCTTGGTCTCGCCATAAACGCCCAGCGGCGCTACCGCATCGTCCTCGCGGTACGGGCGCGACGCGCCCCCGTCGAAGACATAATCCGTAGAAAAATGAATGAATGGAATTCGGACGGCGGCGCACGCCTCGGCCATCTCGCCCGGCGCTTCGGCGTTGAGCCGCATGGCGGCATCGCGCTCGCTTTCCGCCTTATCGACGGCGGTATAGGCGCTGGCGTTGATGACCGCGTCGGGCTTCGCGCTTTCGATGGCCGCCCTTGCGACGTCTTTGTTCATCAGGTCGCATGCGCCGCGCCCGAGCGCGATCATGTCGAAACCCGCGTGCGGTCCCCGGCGGCGCAATTCCGTCGCGACCTGGCCGTCAGAACCGAAAACGAGAACGCGCATCTATCAGCCCGCCGCGTCGGCCGTCTTCTTGGCCTCGCCCAGCCCGATGCGCGCGCCGTCGAAGCCGCGCTCGCGGATGCGCGCAACCCACTCCTGATTGGCGAGATACCAGTCAACCGTGCTTTCGAGGCCTTTTTCCAGCGTCATCCTCGGCTTCCAGCCCAGCTCGCGCTCGATTTTCGAGCAGTCGACGGCGTAGCGCAGATCGTGGCCGGGCCGGTCGGTGACGAACCGGATCAGGCTTTCATGACCGCCGGCCTGCGCTTCCGGACGGCGCGCGTCCAGAATGCGGCAGATCATCCGCACAAGGTCGATATTGGTCCGCTCGGCGCGCCCGCCGACATTGTAGGTCTCTCCGGGAACGCCCTTCTGCGCGATGAGCAGCAGCGCGTCGGCGTGATCCTCGACATACAGCCAGTCGCGCACGTTCTCGCCCTTGCCGTAGACCGGGATCGTCTTGCCGGCGACGGCGTTGAGGATGACGACGGGGAGCAGCTTTTCGGGAAACTGATACGGTCCGTAATTGTTCGAGCAGTTCGACACCACGACCGGCAGCCTGAACGTTTCGGCCCACGCTCTCGCCAGCATGTCTGAAGAGGCTTTCGACGCCGAATAGGGCGAGTTCGGACGATAGGGCGAGGTTTCGGTGAAAGCCCCGGTGGGCCCGAGCGTCCCGAACACTTCGTCGGTCGAGATATGATGAAAGCGGAATCCCGCCGGCGCCTCGCCCGCGGCGACATAGTCGCGCGCCGCTTCGAGCAGGCGGAAGGTGCCGATGATATTGGTCTCGATAAAGGCCGCCGGCCCGTCGATCGAGCGGTCGACATGACTTTCTGCGGCGAGGTGCATGACGACGTCGGGGCGGAACTCAGCGAACAAGGCGCGCATCCTTGCGCCGTCGCAGATGTCGGCCTGATCGAAACGGTAGTGATTGGAGCCGGCGACCGGAGCGAGATTGTCGAGATTGGCGGCGTAGGTCAGCTTGTCGACGACGAGCACGTCATGACCGGCGGCGACCGCCTGTCGCGCCACGGCCGACCCGATGAACCCCGCCCCCCCGGTAACCAAGATTTTCATGCAGATAACGCCCGTCCGTTTCGATGAGGCACGGCCTTACTATAGGGCCAGCCTTCACGCCACCCTGCTTGCGCGCCGCATCAAAGGGTTAGCAAGACTCCTACCATGTCGCGCCGTTTCGGCGCGGGCCGGCCGAAAGACTTGGTTAAAGCGCTTCCTGAAAGCGCAGCGGAGCGCCGCGGGCCTCGCCGATCAACGCGCCCTCCCACATGGCCCGACGGCCGCGGATGATCGTCCCTACCGGCCAGCCGGTCACGGTCATGCCGCCAAACGGCGTCCAGCCGCAACGCGTCGCCTGTTCGGCGTCAGTGATTTGATGGGAGCGTTTCAAGTCGACAACAGTGAAATCCGCATCGTAGCCGGCGGCAAGACGCCCCTTTCCGGCGATGGCGAAGATGCGGTTGGGTCCATGGCAGACAAGATCGACGAGGCGGGCCAGCGACAGACGCCCGCGCGCCACATGGTCGAGCATCACCGGCAGGAGGGTCTGCACGCCAGGCATGCCGGACGGAGAGGCGGGATAGGGCTTGGCTTTTTCCTCGCGCGTATGCGGCGCGTGGTCGGAGCCGATGACGTCGATCACGCCTTGCGCCACGCCGCGCCACAGCCCGTCGCGATGCCGCGCCTCGCGCACCGGCGGGTTCATCTGGGCTAAACCTTTCAGCTCTTCGTAGCATTCGGGCGAGGCGAGCGTCAGATGCTGCGGCGTCGCCTCGGCTGTGGCGATGTCCTTAGCGGCGGCGAGCAACGGGATTTCCTCCGCCGTCGACACATGCAGAACGTGGATGCGGCGGCGCGTCTCGTAGGCGAGCCGCAGCAAGCGCTTCGTCGACGACACGGCGGCCTCGACAGACCGGACTTCCGGATGCGACGTCCAGTCGCCTTCGCGGGCGCGCGCCTTGCCGTCGCGCAGAATGAATTCGTCTTCTGAATGCACCGCTACGCGGCGCCGTCCGTGCCGAAGCACTTCACGCACGCCGTCATCGTCCGGAACCAGAAGATCGCCCGTCGAGGCGCCCATGAAGATCTTGACGCCGCAGACGCCCGGCAGACGTTCCAGTTCGCCGAGATGCCGGGCGTTTTCGTGCGTCGCGCCGACATAGAAGGCATGATCGCAATACATGCGACCCTTTGCGCGCGCCAGTTTATCGGCGATAGCCTCCCCGGTCGTCGTCAGCGGATTGGTGTTCGGCATTTCGAACACGGCGGTGATCCCGCCCAGCACCGCCGCCTTGCCGCCGCTTTCAAGATCCTCCTTGTGGGTTGGCCCCGGCTCGCGGAAATGCACCTGCGTGTCGATGACCCCCGGCAGCACGTGCAGTCCAGCGCAGTCGATGACCTCGCCGGCCGATGCGCCCGCGAGCACCCCTATTTCCGCGATGCGTCCGCCGACCACGCCGACGTCGCGCACGCCCTCGCCGTCATGATTGACGACGGTTCCGCCCTTGAGGAGGAGATCGAATGTTTTCGCCATAAGCGGGTTCTAGACGAGGCGCGCCGGAAGGGGAAACCTGAATCGGCGCTCATGCCGTTTCGTCGGCCCCTCCCCGCCTCGTGATCGCCGCCGCCCGCCGTCAGAGCGCAGCCTCACCGGAGGCGGCTTTCCAGACCTGTCGCGAGCGCCTAAATCCCGGCGCATGATTTCTTTTTCCACCCTATTGCCTTCTCGCGCCGTCCTCAGGATTTCCGGCCCCGACTCCCGCGCTTTCCTTCAGGGGCTGGTCACCAACAATGTCGAAAAGCTCGAGGATGGCGAGGCCGCGTTCGCCGCGCTGCTGACGCCGCAGGGGAAAATCCTGTTCGATTTCCTTCTGGTCGCGCGCGGCGACGGATTTCTGATCGATTGCAACGCAACGGCGTCGGAAGCCCTGCAAAAGCGGCTGACGCTTTACCGGCTGCGCGCCAAGACGGCTATCGAGAAGCTGGAGGATTTCGCCGTCGGCTGCATCGTCGGCAATAGCACGCGCGCCGCCGGCGGGGACGTCATCGCCTTCGCCGACCCGCGTTTGCTGGCGCTGGGGCGACGTCTGATCGGACCGAAAGCGGGCGTTATCGACGCTGTCGGAGAAAGCGCGGCCGAGAGCCGGTACGACGCGCACCGCCGCGCGCTCGGCGTTCCCGAGTTCGGTCGCGATTTCGCCGGCGACGAGGTTTTCCTTCTCGACGTCAATTACGACGCGCTGGGCGGCGTGGACTACAAAAAAGGCTGCTTCGTCGGACAGGAAGTGACCAGCCGCATGAAGCGCAAGGGGGAAATTCGCAAACGGACATTGACGTTCGCCTACGAAGGCGAGCCGCCGCCGAAGGGGGCCCCGGTGACGGCGGGGGAAGGAAACGTCGGCGAGGTTCTGTCGGCGTTTGAGGGAAGCGGGTTGGCGCTCATCCGTCTCGACCGGCTCGCCGCGGCGCGTGAAGCCGGCATGCCGCCGACCGTCGAAGGAAGCGCGGTGAAAATCGGCGTTCCCGCCTGGCTGGAACGAGGCTAGCCTCTCCATAAAGAATACCATTGGAGGGACCGATGACGCCGACCGCCGTCGCTTTGCTGAGTTTCGCCGCCTGGACGCTGCTGCTGCTGATCGGCGTCTCCGCGACGCGGATCGGCGTCAGCATCCGCACCGGAAAAGCCGCCAACACTTTCGATCCGGCGAGCGGCGATCTCGACGGATTTGCAAAGCGCATCACGCGGGCGCACGCCAACTGCTATGAAAATCTTCCCGTCGCCGCCGCCGTGCTGCTTTACGCCATCGCGGCGGACCGGACGGCCGTCACCGACGGCCTCGCTTACGTCTTCATCGCGGCGCGTCTCTTGCAGTCGCTCGTTCATCTCATTTCCACCAGCAACCCCGCCATCAGCATCCGCTTTGTGTTCTTTCTCGTTCAGGTGGGGATTCTGATCTACTGGTTCGCGAAGCTCGCAGGCTTCTGACAATGACCGGAACCGACGATACGATCTGCGGCTGGGCGCCGCTCGACGACGCTCTCTACCGTCAGTACCATGACGAGGAGTGGGGCGTTCCCGAATATGACGACCGGGCGCTGTTCGAGAAGCTCGTGCTCGACGGCTTCCAGGCAGGCCTGTCATGGCGCACCATTCTCTACAAGCGGGAGAATTTCCGCCGAGCCTTCGACGGCTTCGAGCCGCAGAAGATCGCCCGCTACACGCCGAAGAAGGTCGAAAAGCTGCTTTCGAACGACGGCATCATCCGCTCCGGAACCAAGATCGAGGCGGCGATCGGCAACGCCCGCGCCTGGCTCGACATTATGGAGAAGCGCCACGACGGGTTTTCCGGGCTGCTGTGGGGGTTCGTCGGCGGCAAGCCGAAGGTCAACGCCTGGACCCAATTCCGGCAGGCGCCGACCAAGACCCCCGAAAGCGAGGCGATGTCGAAGGAGCTGAAACGGCTCGGCTTCAAGTTCTGCGGTCCGGTGATCGTCTACGCCTTCATGCAGGCGACCGGCATGGTCAACGATCACGAAGTGCGTTGTCCGCGCCACAAGGCGGTGCAGAAAAAGCGCCGGGCGGTTGCCTGAGCCACGCCGCGGGCGCACACTGACGGCAATTATAACACATTGACCGCGCGCGAGTTTCCGCCATGACCGCTGCTATGAGCCCAGACGTTCGCATCGTCGCTACGGGGCTTTTCACCCCGCCCTACTCGATCTCCAACGACGAACTAGTCGTGGCCTTCAACGCCTATGTCGAGCGCTACAACGCCGACAATGCGGCGGCGATCGCCAGGGGCGAGATCGATCCGCTGCAGCCTTCGTCCGCCGAATTCATCGAAAAGGCGTCGGGCATCAAGGCCCGCCGCGTCATGGACAAGGCGGGCATTCTCGACGTCGCGCGCATGGCGCCGCACTTCCCCGCGCGGCCCAACGAGGAATTGTCGATTCTCGCCGAAATGGCGGTCGCCGCCGCCCGTGACGCCATGCGCGCCGGCGATCTCGGCCCGGAAGACATAGACGGCGTCATCTGCGCCGCCTCGAATCTGCAACGCGGCTACCCGGCCATCGCCGTGGAGATTCAGGACGCGCTCGGGATCGACGGCTTCGGCTTCGACATGAACGTCGCCTGCGCCTCCGCCGCCTTCGGCGTCGAGACCGGGCTTGGCCTCATCCGCGCGGGTTCGCGCCGCATTCTGATGGTCAATCCGGAAATCTGTTCGGCGCATCTCAATTTCCGCGACCGCGACAGCCACTTCATCTTCGGCGACGTGGCGACGGCGGTGATTCTCGAGCGTATCGACGGACCGTCGCGCGGCGAATCGTTCGAGATCCTCGGCACGCGGCTCAAAACCAAATTCTCGAACAACATCCGCAACAATTTCGGTTTCCTCAATCATTGCGAGAGGGCGACCGGCGAACCCGCCGACCCGCAGCGCTCGCCTTCAACCGACAAGCTGTTCAAACAGCAGGGCCGCAAGGTCTTCAAGGACGTGGTGCCGATGGTCGGCGAAATGATCCTCGCCCATCTCTCCGATCTCTCCATAGCGCCGTCGGAGGTAAAACGCTTCTGGCTGCATCAGGCCAACCTGTCGATGAACGAATTCATCGCCCGCAAGGTGCTTGGCCGCGACGCGACGCGCGAGGAGGCGCCCGTGGTGCTCGACGAATACGCCAACACCTCCTCGGCAGGCTCGATCATCGCCTTCCACAAGCATCGCGGCGATTTCAGAGCGGGCGATATCGGCGTGATTTCCGGTTTCGGCGCCGGTTACTCGGCGGGCTCGGTGGTGGTGCGCAAGGCCGCCTGACACGCAAACTTCATTTTCGATCGCGGCGTTTCTCCATTGCGCGCGGCGCGAATCTGTTACGCCTTCATTGTTGCGTTGCGGCATCCTCCGAAATCGAAGCGTCAGGACGGGCATGAGCTTCGTCGTCACCATCGCGCAACGCAAAGGCGGCGCCGGCAAGACGACGCTCGCCTGCCAGCTCGTCTCGGCGCTGGTCGCCGACGGCCGGTCGGTTCTGGCGGTCGACCTCGACGAGCAAAAGAGCTTTTCGCTGTGGGCGACGCTGCGCCGCCAGCGGCTCGGCGACGAAGAACTGTTCTCGCTCGAGAACGTTTCAAGTTTGAGCGTGGGCATGGCGGCGCGCCGCGCCGAAGCCGATATCGTTCTCGTCGATACGGCGCCGACCATCGACGCGGCCGTGCAGCGCGCCATCCGCGCCGCCGATCTCGTCGTCACGCCGCTGCAGCTCTCGCCCATCGACCTCGCCGCGAGCCTGCCGACGGCGCGGGCCATCGGCGAAGCCGGCCGGCAATCGCTGTTCATCGTCAACCGGGCGCCGCCGCGGGCCCGCATCGCCGACGAAATCCGCGCGCAGATCGCAAAGCACCGGCTGCCCCTCGCAAGGACCGAATTCGGCAACCGCGCGGCATTCGCCGAGAGCATGGCGGCGGGCGCGGGCGCCGTCGAAGTCGCGCCGTCCGGACTTGCGGCCGCCGAGGCGCGCGCTTTCGCCGGAGAGATTTTGCAGCGCGCCGGCCTCGCCCGCCGCGCCGCCTGACGGCGCTTTCTCCGCACATGAAAAGGGCCGCCCTGAGGCGGCCCTTTCAGCATCGTTGCAAGGACGCGCTATTTCTTGTGCGTCACCGTGAGGTTGAGCGTATCGGGGACCGCCTGCGGCCCGGTCTCGCCGGCGGCGGCCAGCGCCTTGAAGGTCACGGGCGACGCCGGCTTCGCGGCGATTTCGAGCGTCCCGCCTTGCGCCACGAAATCGGCGACGGCGGCCACATAGTCGCCGATGCGCGGCGACATCGCCGCCGCCTGCGCGCCCGAGAGGCGGATCATCGCCGGCGCCGAGGCGCGCAGATCAGCGCCCGACTGGTTGGTCTGCAGCCCGGCGATGTCGAACAGCGCGTCGAGCAGCTTTTCGTCGGCGATCTTCACATTGAGGCTCTTGAACGCGCCATACTCGGCGACGGCGTCGTTGTGGCCGGCCTCGATCGCCTTGTTGATCTTTTCGAGTTCGAGCCCGGCGAGCTCGAGACCGAAATCGATATCGGCCAGTCCTTGCGTGTCGAAGTTGGACTTCAGCGCCGCTCCGCCCTTGGCGGCGTCCCAGTCCCAGGCGAAGGTTCCGGCCCCCTTCACATTATTGAGCCCGTGGCGTTTGACGATCTCGACCGCCTGCGTTTCCTCCGGCGGCAGATAAGCCGAAAAATCGTATGTCGCGCCTTTCGTCTCGGAACGGATTTTCGAGGGGATCAGCCATGTGAATTCGGCGGCGGACACGGTCGCCTCCGTCGTCGTCGCCGCCTTGCGGCCGTCGACATACATGGTGGAGTCGAGGATTTTCATGGTGCCGAGATTGATGAGATTGCGCGCCGTCAGGGGCGGCTTCTCGCCCTTCAGCGCGTAGCCCATCCAGCCGGACAGATCGACGCTGCGCCACTCGAACGATTTGAACGTCGCGCGCTGATGCGCCGGCGCGATGAAGGCGCCGAGCGGTCCGTTGAGCAGGAAGGCGCCCTGAGGGCCCATCGATTGCGCCAGCGCCTGACGCGCCGCCGGCGTCTGCACCAGCTCGTACTCGGCGTCCTTGGCGATCACTGCGCCGAGCTTCCCGCCGCCGAGCGAAACGAAACGCAGATCGGGCGCCTTTAGGGAAAGCGCGCCGCTTTCCTCGTCGCCGGCCCCCGCGACATTCAGATCCTTGAAATACAGGCCGGCGAGATCGAAGGCGTTGAAGAAGTGCGCGGCGCCCTTGTCTGAGTCCTCGCCGTCCTTGAAGCCGCCCTGGCGGATGCGGAAGCGGTCGATTTCAACGCCGCCGATGCTGAGATCGGCGTCATCTCCGTCGGCGGACTGCGTCGAAACGCCGAACAGGCGCACCTTCTGGAAAATGCTCTCGAAAGGCGCATCGACGGCACCCGTCCCATCCTTGGCGCGATCAATGGCGTCGAGATCGACGCCGTAGAACTCGGCGCGGTCGATCAGCAGTTTTTCAGTCGAGCCGTCTTCGTCATCCGAAAAGACGAGCTTAGTGACGACGGTCGCGCCGAGCGTCTCGTCGAACCTGGCGCTTTCGTAAGTCGGCCGGCCGTCTTCAGGCAGCAGCGCGAAAATGGCGTCGGCCTCGACGGCCTTGGCGCCCTTTAGCGAGAAGGGCGCGTCCAGAGGCGAGGCCGCGCCGGTCTGCGCGGCGGCCGCGCTGGATTTCGTTTCGGGCGCACCGGCCGATTCTTTCTTGCCGCAGGCGCCAAGCGCCAGCGCGGCGACGCCGGCCAGCAGGATGGTTCTCGTCAACATTTTCTGCTCCCCTTTGTGAACCCGGCTGAGGCCGAACGCCCCGCAGGGCCCCTCTTCGCCTGAACGCTTCCGCCGCGCAAGCGCGCTGGCGTTACGGCCGCTTAATGACCGATTCGACGAGCCGGCGCGCCTCAGGACTTTGCCAGTCGGCTTCGCCGACGAGGCGGCCGACTTCCTGGCCGTCGCGGTCGTAGAGAACACTGACAGGCAAAACCGAACCGCCGCCGATGCTGCTGGCGAGCCGCAGCCGCGGATCGGCGTAGAGCTTCAGATGCCCGATTTCGAGTTTATCGAGGAACGCCTTCGCCGCGTCCGGTCCGCGCGGATCGGCGGCGATGGCGACCACTTCGAAATCCCCGCCGCCGAGCGCCTGCTGCAGAGCATCGAGAGACGGCAGCTCCTTGAGGCAGGGCGCGCACCAGGTCGCCCAGAAATTGACGAGGATCGCCTTGCCCCGGAAAGTTTCGAGCGTCAGTTCGGCCCCATCATGCTCGAACGGCGCGAGCGGCGTTCCGCGCGGCGGGACGGCGTACGCGAAATCCGCCATTTCGCCGACCAGCAGGGCAGGATCGTTCATCTTGGCCGGATGAGGCTTTTGAGGCCCGCTCTGGACGCTGGCGGCGATGATGACGTAGAGGACGACGAGCGCGCCGAGACCTCCCCAGACGATCAGCCAGAATCTTGGGCTTTTCAGCGCGCTCACGGATATCGTCTCCTTCATGCGGGATTTCCGATGTCAGATAGAGCGGGCGAGGGAAAAAACCAAATGTGGGGCGGGCGTTTTGTCCGCGGTCCCGCCGCCATCATGGAGGAAATCAACGCCTCGATCGATGTCGACAGGCGGTTGTGGCGCGAGGACGTCGCCGGCTCGAAGGCCCATGCGGCGATGCTGGCGAAGCAGGGAATCATCTCTGCGGCGGACTGCGACGCAATTCTCAAAGGCCTCGACGACATCGCCGGCGAGATCGAGCGCGGCGAGTTCGCTTTCTCGAAAACCTATGAGGACATTCATCTCAACATCGAGGCGCGTCTCAAGGCGCGGATCGGCGAGCCCGCCTCGCGGCTTCACACCGCCCGCTCGCGCAACGACCAGGTGGCGACCGATTTCCGCCTCTGGGTGCGGCGCGCCTGCGACGACACGGGCGAAGCGCTGAAGGGTCTGCAAACCGCGCTCCTCTCCAAGGCCGAAAAGCACGCCGGATCTGTGATGCCGGGCTACACGCACCTGCAAACGGCTCAGCCCGTCACCTTCGGCCATCACTGTCTCGCCTATGTCGAAATGTTCGGGCGCGACCGGACTCGCTTCGCGGACGCGCGCGCGCGCATGAACGAAAACCCGCTGGGCGCGGCGGCGCTCGCCGGCACCCCGTTCCCCATCGACCGCGAGGCGACGGCGGCAGCGCTCGGCTTCGAAAAACCGATGGCCAACTCGCTCGACGCGGTTTCGTCGCGCGACTTCGCCCTCGAGGCCCTCGCCGCAGCGGCGATCTGCGCCGCCAACCTGTCGCGCCTCGCCGATGAGATCGTGTTGTGGACGTCGCCGCACTTCGCTTTTGCGCGTCTCTCCGACGCTTTCTCCACCGGCTCCTCCATCATGCCGCAGAAGAAGAACCCGGACGCCGCCGAGCTCGTGCGCGCCAAGATCGGCCGCATAGCCGGCGCCTTCACCGGTCTTCTGTTCGTCATGAAGGGGCTTCCCCTCGCCTATTCGAAGGACATGCAGGAAGACAAGAAGCAGACCTTCGAGGCGTTCGACGATCTGGCGCTGGCGCTCGCCGCGATGGCCGGCATGGTCGAGGACATGACCATGGACGAAGCGCGCATGCGCATGGCCGCCGGAGGCGGCTTCTCCACCGCCACCGATCTCGCCGACTGGCTCGTCAGAACCCTCGCCATGCCGTTCCGCGACGCTCATCACGTCACCGGCCGGATCGTAGCGCTCGCGGAGGAGAAAGGCGCATCGCTCGACGCGCTTCCTCTCGAAGACATGCAGGCGATCGAGCCGCGGATCACGCAGGACGTATTCTCGGTGCTGACCGTAGACGCCTCCGTGGCGTCGCGTAAATCGTTCGGCGGGACCGCGCCGGAAAATGTCCGCCGCCAGATCGAACGCTGGCGCGCGGCGCTCGCTCAGGAGAAACGCTGATGAGAGCCTTCCTCGCCGTTATCGCCGCCTTTCTTTTCGTTTCCGCCTGCGGCAAGAAGGCGCCGCTGCGCCCGCCCGGCTCCGAGCCGCCGAAAGAAGAAACGCGCGTCATCGCGCCGTGATGCGATGACCGTCAGGACCGCCTCCTGCAGTTGCGGAAAGCTCAGCATCGCCGTCGAGGGCGAGCCGGTGCGGGTGTCGATCTGCCATTGTCTCGAGTGCCAGAAGCGGACAGGCAGCGTGTTCGGCGCACAGGCGCGGTTCCGCCGGGAGCAGGTGGTTTCGATGCAGGGCGCGTTCACGAGCTACGCCCGCGTCGGCGACGAAGGGGGACGCGCCGAATTCCATTTCTGCCCGGCCTGCGGCTCGATCGTGCATTACGACATCGACTCGCAGCCCGGCCTCGTCGCCATTCCGGTCGGAGCTTTCGCCGATCCCTCCTTCCCCGCGCCGCAAGTCTCCGTTTATGAAGAGCGGCGGCACCGCTGGGTGTTGCTTCCGGACGACGGCTCGCTGCAACATATCGACTGACCGTCGCGCGCCGGAGGAGCCTCCTTGCATCACTTCACCTACAGGAACGGCGTTCTCTATGCGGAGGATGCGAGCCTCGAAGAGATCGCCGCTTCGGTCGGCACGCCCTTCTATTGCTACAGCGAGGCTACGCTGCGCCGTCACGTGCGAGTGTTCCGCGAAGCCTTCAAAGGGCTCGACGCGCTCATCGCCTATTCGGTGAAGGCCAACTCCAACATCGCCGTCCTCAAGGTTCTCGCCGGCGAAGGAGCCGGCGCCGACGTGGTCTCCGGCGGCGAGCTTCGCCGCGCGCGCGCAGCGGGCGTTCCGGCGGCGAAGATTGTGTTTTCCGGCGTCGGCAAGACGCGCGAAGAAATGGCGTTCGCCCTCGACGAAGGCATTCACCAGTTCAATGTCGAGTCGGCGCCCGAGCTTGAGGCGCTCAACGAAGTCGCATTGTCGAAGGGCGCGCGCGCGCCCATAGCATTCCGCGTCAATCCAGACGTCAAGGCAGGCGGCCACGAAAAGATTTCGACCGGCAAGGCCGGCGACAAGTTCGGCGTCGCCTGGGGGCTTGCGCGCGAGCTTTACGCCCGCGCCGCCGCCCTGAAAGGAATTGAAATCAAGGGCGTCGATGTGCATATCGGCTCGCAGATCGCCGATCTCGCGCCGTTCGAAGCGGCCTTCCGCAAGGTCGCCGGCCTCGTCGAAACGCTCCGCGCCGACGGCTGCGCCATCGAACGCATCGACGTCGGCGGCGGCCTCGGCATTCCCTACGGCGACGGCGACGCCGATCCGCCGCATCCTGACGATTACGCCCGGCTGATCCGCAAGATCGCCGAACCGCTCGGCGTGCAGATCATCTGCGAGCCGGGACGGATGATCGTCGGCAACGCCGGCGTTCTCGTCGCCAGAGTCGTCTACGACAAGGACGCGGACGGACGGCGTTTCCTCATTCTCGACGCCGGTATGAACGACCTTATCCGGCCGGCGCTCTACGGCGCCTTTCACGCCATCGAACCGGTGCGCGCGACGCCGGAAGAGACGCCGACGGTCGCCTACGACGTGGTCGGACCGGTCTGCGAATCGAGCGACCTATTCGCCAGAGGCCGCTTGCTGCCGGTCTTGAAGGCCGGCGATCTCGTCGCCTTCATGTCGGCGGGCGCCTATGGCGCGGTTCAAGGCTCCCAATACAATACTCGGCCCGCCACGCCGGAGGTCCTGGTCAATGGCGCGCGGTTCGCCGTCGTGCGCCGGCGCCCGCGCTTTGAGGAAATGATTGCGGGAGAGTCGACGCCCGATTGGCTCTCCTGACCTGCGCGCCGCGCTTGCCAAGCCGCGCGGTCGCAGCCCATCCTCGCCGCATGACAGACGTCGATCCGAAAACCCGCACGCTTCTCGACATGATCGCCGCGCTCGGCGAGCCGCCGCTCAGCGAGACCTCGGTCGCCGAGTTTCGCGCCCGGCGAGCGCGCGGCCGGGCGCTGATAAATCCCACATCGCCGGAACTGCCTGTCGTCAGGGATACGACCGTCGACGGCGAAACCGGCGCCCTCAAGGCGCGCATCTACGACACGCAGGACAGCGGCTCTCGGCCGACGCTGGTTTATTTTCATGGCGGCGGTTTCACTTACGGCGATCTCGACAGTCATGATCCGCTCTGCCGACGTCTCGCCTTGCATGGCGGCATGCGCGTCATTTCAGCCGAGTATCGGCTGGCGCCCGAGCATCCTTTTCCGGCCGGCGTCAACGACGCGATCGCCGCCCTCGCCTGCGTCTCGCGCCATGCGTCCCGTTACGGCGTCGATCCGGCGCGCCTAGCGGTGGGCGGCGATTCCGCCGGCGCTTGCCTGTCGACCGTCGCCGCGCGTCATGCGGCCCGAACGGGCGCGCCGGCCCTCAAATTTCAGCTCCTCATTTATCCTGTGGTGCAGGAAGGACGGACGACCGCCTCTCGCGAGAAATTCGCCGAAGGCTATTTCCTCACCAAGGAAACGATGGACTGGTTTCGCGAAAACTATCTTGGAACGGAATTCGACGCTGCGGACGAACGCATCTCGCCGTTGCTGACGCCCCCGCCCGGGGACCTCGCGCCGGCGCTGATCGTCACGGCGGGCTTCGATCCTCTGTGCGACGAGGGGCGCGAGTATGCAGAAACGTTGAAGGCCGCCGGCGTCCCCGTCGACTACGTCGACTACCCCGATCAGATTCACGGCTTCTTCTCGTTCACGGCGTTTTCAAACGCCGCGGAAGAAGCGATAGAGGCGGCGGCGCGCGCAACCGCGAAGGCCCTCGGCTAAAATCCGTGCACGATGTGAAGATTGTTGACGACCACGCCGATATTGAAGGCGATCGCGACGATGAAAATGCCGAGCACGATGCGATGAGGAAACCACAGCACCATGAAGCTGATGACCCCCTGCAGCAGCAGCTTGGCGGCGACCCAGCCAAGACCGATATGATCCATCGCGGCGCGCAGCACAGGGTTTATTTCTTCAGCGACGCCGGAATGGACGCCGAGCAGGGTCGAATAGATGTCCGCGGCGCCGACGAAGGCGTAAACGATCACCGCTAGCCAGGCGACGAGCTGATTGCCTTCGTCGCTGCGCGACTCCAGCGCGTCGCTGGAAAGGGTGCGGCGGCGTTTCGGCGAGATGATCGACCAGACCAAGCCGGCGCTCCGTTAACTCTTCTCCGTCGCCAGCCTGCGGCCTGACGAGGGTGCCTGACGATAAAGCGCGGCCCCGGTGATCGACGGGCGGCGTCCAGCGCGGTAGATTGCAAAAAGTATGACGACCGTGTCGAGACAGGCCGCCCCCTCCCGGACGGGCCGCAAGAATGCGACGCCGGGACGAGCGCCGGGGTCTTTTTCTATATCTGCAGCGCGCGCTGTCCTGTTCTGGGAACGGCTGTGGCCTGTTCTCCTGCCTGTGCTGGCCCCGGCTTTCGTCATTATCATCTTAAGCCTGTTCGGCGTCTTCGCCGTCGTTCCGCCGTGGCTGCACTGGTCGGCTCTGATCGCCGCCGGCGCCATCACAAGCTGGGCCGCGATTCGCTACGGCCGCGAAGCCAGCCTGCCGACCCGTCGCGAGGCGCTGGCGCGGCTTGAACGGGACGGAGAGGTCCGGCATGCGCCGCTGCAAGCGCTTGAAGACCGTCCTTTCGGCGCCCGCGCGAATATTCTCTGGCGCGCCCATCTCGACGATATGCAAAGGCGCGCCAGAGCGGCGCGTCTGCGCGGACCGCGCGCCACGGCCGACGAGCGCGACCCTCTCGCCTTGCGGTTTGCAGCGGTCGGCTTTCTCGTGGTGGCCCTGGTCGCCGCGGGGCCCGAGCGCGGCGCGAGGATCTCTGGCGCTTTCTCGCCCAGCGCCGATCTGAGCGGCGCAGTCCTCGCCGCCGATCTATGGATCGAGCCTCCCGCCTATACCGGCAAGGGTCCTGTTTTTCTGCTGCGCGCCGGAGAGGCGGCGGCGGGCGGGCGGGCGCAGATCGACGCGCCGGAAGGTTCTCGCGTCATCGCGGCGGCGGCCGATCTGGACCGTATCCGGCTCCGGCTGACGACGCCGGGCGACGACATCGAGGCGGCGCCGGAAGACGGCCGGCTCAGCCTGGTCCTTTCAAAAAGCGGTCTCGTCCGTATGCGGATCGGCGGATCGGAAGGCCGCTGGCCGGTCGGCGTCATTCCCGACGACCCGCCGACGGCGCATTTCATCGAACCGCCGTCGACCACCGATGACGCCCGCCTCGCCCTCGCGGTCGGACTCGAGGACGATTACGGCATCGTCAGCGCGGCGCTGCATCTGAAGCTCGATCCCGACCAGCCGCGCCCGCTCGACGCGCCGGCGCTCGACGAGGGCGCGGTCCGCGCCGAACGCGTCGTCGAACTCGACGGCCTCGCCGGCAAATCGGGAGAGCGCCGCTTCGATCTCGACCTGCAGGCCGATCCGTGGGCCGGACTCAAGGTCGTCGGCAAGCTCGTGGCGCGCGACGGCGCCGGCAACGAGGCCGCCACCGAAGAGGCGAAATTCAGCTTGCCGGCGCGGCCTTTCTTCAATCCGCTGGCGCGCGCCGTCGTCGAACAGCGGCAAACGCTGGCCGTCACCCCTTCGGAGTGGCGGCGCGCCGGGCGCTCGTTCGATGCGCTCACCCTCGCTCCCGAAGCGTTCTACGAAAAGCCGACCGACTATCTCCTGGTGCGAACCGCTTTCTGGCGGGTGATGCGAGAGGGCGGCGAGGATTTCTCCAAGACCGTCGCCGCCTTCTGGCCGCTCGCCCTTCAGCTCGAAGACGAGGCGCTAGAACTGGCGCGCCGGCGTCTTGAGGCGGCTCAGGACGCCCTGAAGCAGGCCCTTGAACGCGGCGCTGACGCCAGTGAAGTCTCGCGTCTTGTCGAGGAGCTGCGAGAAGCGATGCGGCAATATCTGCAGGCGCTAGCCGACTCTGGCCAGCGCATGGCCGAAGACGGAAGAAGCTCCGGCGAAACGCTGAACGAGAGCGATCTCGAAGACATGCTCGACTCGATCCGCGACCTGTCTCAGTCGGGCGCGCAGAACGCCGCCCGGCAGGCGCTGAACGATCTGGAGAATCTGCTTAACAATCTGCGCCTTTCCTCTCGCGGCGGTCAGGGGCAATCGGGCCGAGGACAACAGGGCCAGCAGGGCCAAGGCGGCGCGGCGGGCGCGGCGGGCGACCTCATCGGCCGTCAGCGCGACCTCGCCAATCGTTCATTCGAGCGCGGCCGGCGGCCCGGCGCCAACGCCGACGATCTCGCTGGAGAGGAAGGGGACCTCGCGCAGGATTTGCGGGGACTGCTCGATCAGGTCCGCCCCGGCGGCGCGCAGACCGACCCGGCGGGAGAAGCCGGCCGAGCCCTGAGCGAGGCGCTGGCGGAAATGGAACAGGCGCAAGAGGCGCTCCGCGAAGGCGATTTCGGCGTCGCCGACACCGCAATGGAGCGCGCCATCGCCAGCCTGCGCGCCGGCGCCGAGGCGCTCGCCCAGCAGGAAGCGAAGCAGGCCCGGGAAAATCAGGGCGAAGGCCGTTCCGGGCCCGCCGTCGACCCGCTAGGGCGGCCCATGGGCGATGCGGCCAGCGGCGGCGTCGACGTTCCCGACGGTCCCGACGGCCAGCGCGCCCGCGACGTTCTCAACGAACTTCGCCGCCGGCTTTCCGACGGCGAGCGCAGCGAAGAAGAAATCGACTATCTGGAGAGACTGCTGGAGCGGTTTTGATCGCTCGCTCCTCTCCGTATTCATCCTGCTACTGACTATCCACCTTCATCGAACGCCCAGTTGAGAATCGGTTGCGATCACGCAGGCCGCGTACTGACGATCAAGCCTTTGTGAGATTCTCTTACGCACTTAATGCGTATTCTCGATTGTCTCATAAAAGTGAGGGTGGTTAGATCGCGAAGCGGAGACAAACGAACATCTTCGCGCGTTGCGGACCTTGCTTGCGTTCACGCTCATGTGAATTGCGACTCTCTCAGGGTAAAGGGGATAAAAATGTCGTTGAAACTTTTGACAGGCGCCGCTGTCGGCGCCTTGATGACGTCTGCCGCCGTTGCGCAGTCGGCGTCTGATGTGATCATCGTGACCGGCACGCGCGCCGAGAACAGAACGGCGCTGGAATCGGTGGCTCCCATCGATGTTATAAGCGCCGGCGAACTCTCCAATAACGGCACCACCGAACTTAACGTCGCGCTTTCCTACGCATTGCCGTCTTTCAATTTCCCCCAGCCCTCTCTCACGGACGGCACGGACGCCATCCGTCCGGCGACCCTGCGCGGCCTCGGACCCGATCAGACGTTGACGCTGTTGAACGGCAAGCGGCGGCATGTCACCTCTCTCGTCAACCTCAACGGATCTGTCGGACGCGGCGCGGCCGCCGTCGATCTCAACAGCATCCCGACCGCCGGCATCAACGCCGTCGAGGTGTTGCGGGACGGCGCATCGGCGCAATATGGCTCCGACGCCATCGCCGGAGTCATTAACGTTCGTCTGCGCGAAGCCCGCGAGGGCGGCAATGTCACCGCCACCTACGGCGCCAACGTCACCACCGTGCCGCTCTATCCTGAAAACGGCGACGAGCGCGACGTCACCGATGGCGAGACGCTGACCATCGGCGGCTGGGTGGGCCTGCCGCTCGGCGCGGAAGGCTTCCTGACCGTCGCCGCCGAGTACCGCGACCGCAACGCCACCAACCGCTCCGGACCCGACACGCGACCGCAATACTCCCTCACCGCCGGCGATTTCAGCGATCCGCGCGAAATCACCTTCGACCGGATCAATCACCGCTTCGGCAATCCGAACGCCGAGGATATTTCCGTTCTGTTCAACGCCGGCCTGCCGGTGAACGAGCATGTGGAACTCTACGCATTCGGCACATACCAAAATCGCTCGGCGGACTCCGCCGGCTTTTTCCGCCGTCCCGCCGACGCGCGCAACGTGCCGGCCATCTATCCTGACGGCTTCCTGCCGCTCATCACCTCAGACGTGGACGACTATTCAGTCGCCGGCGGCGCCCGCGGCGCGGTCGACGGCTGGGAGTACGATTTCAGCATCACCTATGGAACAAACGAGCTTGATTACGGCGTCATCAACACGCTCAACACGACGCTCGGGCCGACCTCGCCGACCGAGTTCTACGCCGGTTCGCTGAAATACGCGCAGACGCTCGTCAACATCGACATCGTCCGCGCCGTGCCGGTCAGCTTTTTCTCCGGCCCGCTCAACGTCGCCTTCGGCGGCGAGTACCGCAACGAAAACTTCGAGATCGGGGCCGGCGAAGAAGGCTCGTATAGCCAGGGACCGTTTCCCGGTTCCCCGGGCAGCCAGGTGTTTCCCGGCTTTCAACCCTCCAACGAGGTGGACGCAAGCCGCGATGCATTCAGCTTCTACGTCGATCTCGAAGCCGACGTAACAGAGCGCCTGACCCTGACGACGGCCGGACGCTACGAGCACTATTCCGATTTCGGCGACACGCTGACCGGCAAGTTCGGCGCCCGCTTCGAGGTCAACAATATTCTTGCGCTTCGGGCCGGCATATCGAGCGGCTTCCGCGCGCCGTCCCTGCATCAGATTCATTTCACCAGCACGGCGACGGTGAACAATTCCGGCGTCCTCACCGAGACCGGCACCTTCCCGGTCGGCAGCCCGGAAGCGATCGCCCTCGGCGCGACGCCGCTCGAGCCCGAAACCTCCCTCAACATTTCGGCGGGCTTTGTCGTCAACACCGGCGGCTTCAATCTCACCGTCGACGGCTATCGCATCACCATCGACGACCGCGTGGTGCTCTCCGAAAACCTCAACAGGCCGGACATCGTAGCCCTGCTTCCGCCGGGCGTCGGCGCGGCGCGCTTCTTCCTCAACGGCGTCGACAGCGAGACGCTGGGCGTCGACGTGGTCGCGCGGTACAGCTTCGGCCTCGGCGAACTCGGCGACATCACCGCGACGGCGGGCGCCAACTACAACGAGACGGATCTCTCCAACATCCGCTCGACAGGCGTCCTCTCGTCGCTGACGCCCCCGCCAGTCCTGTTCGGCCGGCAGGCGTCGCTGCGGTACGAAGACGGCTATCCGAAGAGCAAGATCATCTTCGGCTTCGACTGGACGAAAGACCCGCTCGGCGGCTTCGTGCGCGTGACGCGCTTCGGCGAGACCCTGTCCGCGGGAACGAGCGAGGCGACCGACGTATTGTTGTCGCCGCAGTGGGTTTTGGACCTCGAGGCTTCCGCGGAGATCACCGACAATGTGCGCGTGGCGCTCGGAGCGAACAACCTGCTCGATTCCTATCCGGACAATGTGCCGTTCTCTCAGTCGAACGCCGGCACGCTGCCGTTTTCGTCTTTCTCGCCGGCCGGGTTCAACGGCCGCTATGTCTATGCGAGGCTCGCCGTCTCCTGGTGACGGACCCGCGCAGTCGCAACGAAACGAAAGCCCGGCGCAAACGCGCCGGGCTTTTTGCTTTCCACGACTGTCTTTTTAGAGCGGCGCCGCTCAGTAGAGTCCCGCGCGGTTACGGTCGCCGTCTTTCGCCTGGATTCTGGCGCGCTCGAAATAATCGTCAGCGACCGCTGCCTCTCCCGCCCCCTTCGCCGCGTACGCGGCGCCAAGCAACGCATTCAGGCGGTTAGGCGAGCCCTGCATCACCAGCTCGTACTGTTGCAGCGCCTCCGCATTGAGTCCCTCCTCGCGCAGCATGTCGGCGTAGAGCTCGCGCGCCGGCAGCACCTCGCCGGGCGTGACAGGATGCTTGTCGACGGCGTCTTCGCGCTCGGCCGCCGCCAGCGCGGCTTCTAGCGCTTCGCCTGTCTTTCCCTCGCCCAACAGGATCCACGAACGCACCTCGTCGATCTGCACCTGCACTTCCTCGCGCCAGTAGGGCGGCGTCGCATCGGACAGCTTTCCTTTCAGGTCTTGCAGCGTCGCGAGTTCGCGCCGAGCGGCGTCGAGATCGCCGCTCCGCGCTGCGCCGATCCCCCGGGCGAAATTGTTGATCGACTGCGCCCACGGAAAGTCGTTCCAGGGGAACGTCGCCGGCGCCAGCGGCAGTTCTTTCGCTTCTTTCCATTGCCGGCGCTCCAGCGCATAGCGCGCGGGCGAGGAGGCGTAGGTGAACGCTACTTTGAAGTTATCGACATTGGTCTTTTCGATATCGCCGAGCGCGTCCAGCAGTTGCGCCGCCTCGTCGTCGCGCGCCGTCTGCAGCAGCGCGTACATCAGATAGTCCATGCTGTGCAGGCCCTCGTCATACTGGCCCGCAAGGCCGGCGCGCTCGGTGTATTCGGCCGCCGAGCGAATGGAGTCGCGGCTGGAGGCGATGGTCTGCTCGCACATGCCGAGGCGCGTGAAGATATGCGACGGCATGTGCTGCGCATGGGCGGAATCGGGCGCGGCTTTGGCGTACGCCAGCGCCGCCGGCAGCGCCAGATGCGCAAGACCCGGATAATCGAAAGCGTGGATCGTGTAGTGCAGCACGCCCGGATGAGCTGGATGCGCATCGCCGACCCAATTGATCAGCGCCGCAGCCTTGAATTGCTGCGCATAGGTCTTGTCGCGCGGATCGGCCGTCGCCAGCAAAGAGAGCGCGTAGAACAGCGTCGCTTCCGGATCGTCCAGATACGCGCGGTAGACGCGGTTCATCTTGTCTTCGTAGGCGCGTGCCCGGGCGCCGTGCGTCGCCGGATCGGCGCTCGCGAAGAAAACGCCGAGCGCATCTATATAGGCGGCTTCACGGGGGGTCATCTTGAGCCCCCGCGTCTCAGCGAGCAGCCGCGCGCCTTCCTCAAGCTCAGCCGGAGACGGGGGCGCCCAGAGCGGATGCCACAGGGTCATGGCGGCGCCCCACCGCGCAATCGCGCAGGACGGGTCGCGCGCGACAGCCTTGCCGAACAGCTTCGACGCTTCTGGATACTCGAACGAATGCAGCAATGTCAGCGCTTGCGCGAATGTCGCCTGCACGTCGGCGCTGCAGGAATTTTCGAACTGAACACGATAGACATCCTGACGCTTGGCGCATCCCGCAGAAAAGACAGCGCTTAATGCGAGCGCGCCAGCCAGCAGGCGTCTGTTTACGGACTGTCCGTACGGCATCGTTTCCCCCTGTCCTGGACGGCGTTATTCATGCCGCGAACATCGCCGCTTAGACAATGAAAAAAAGCGCCGCTTTCAATCGAAATGACGCGGCGCCGCATAAAGCGTTCGCCCTGATTCGAAGCGACCTTTTGGCGCCGAAATCCCCTAGGCGGCCCCGATATACGGAACGCCGCGCTTGTGGCCGTCGTCGTCCATGCCATAGCCGATGAGAAAATCGTCAGCCCCAGCTTCGAACCCGACATAGTCGGCCTCGATGTCAGCGCTGTGGCCCGTCGCCTTGCGCACCAGCACGCAGACCCTCGCTTCCCGCGCCCCGCGGTCGAGCACCATCCGTTTGGCGAAATGCAGACTGCGGCCGGTGTCGAGCACGTCGTCGACAATCAGCACCGAACGGTTTTCGAGCTTGACGCTGAAGTCCTTGAGCAGGGTGACGACGCCGCTCGAGGCGCGCGCGCCGCCATAGCTCGAAAGCTGCACGAAATCGACCAGAGGATCGGCGCCGCGCGCATGCAGCGCGCGCAGAAGGTCCGCGGCGAAGATGAAGGCTCCGGTCAGCACCGGAGCCATCAGGAAATCCTTGGGCAGATCGCCCGCGATCCGATCGGCGAGCGCGTCGATGCGCGCCCTCACCTCGGGTTCGCCGAAAAGCGTTCGCATGTTGATCGGATCCTCTCGCCTGCTTCCTGCGAGCTTAGCGCGCTTTGCGCCGCGGTCGAGACGCGCGCCGTCTATTCGCTGCGGCGACGAACGAAATCTGTGATGGGGAGGCGGCCGCCCTTTTCCGGCGCGAAGGAAAGCGCTACCTCGACGACGCCTTCCGGGGCCGGCGCGCGGGTGATGAAATCGGCGCTCGCGCCACGGGCGACTTCCTGCGTTTCGACGGTGAACGTCCAGCGCGACAGCAGCTCGCCTTTCGGTCCGAGCGCTTCGGCCTGCATCAGAGGCGGCTTCACCGGACCGTCGCCCTCGTTTCTGAGATTGCCTGTGATTTCGATAGTCGGCCCGCTGGTCGACATGGCGAGCCGATGCGCCACATGCTCGATCTTGAGGCCGTAGGGATTGGCCTCGATGCCGACGACCGCATAAGCGCCCGCCGCTTTCGGCCACAAAGCGACGATATCGTTGCGATAAGCGTATCCTACGAAACAGGTGGCGGCGACAATGCCGAGCCATGCCGACCAGCCGAACGCTCTCAACGGGGTCAACCGGTTTTTCTCGCGCGCTTCGGCGCGGCGACGCGCCTTGCGGATGGCGCGCTCAAGCTCTTTCGGCTGCACGCGCAGCGCGGCGAAGAATTCGTCGTTGAACAGACGTTCGGCGACGGGCTCGAGATCTTCGATGCGGGCGAGCGCCGTGGCGCGGCGTTTTTCGGCCCTCAGGCGCCGGCCAAAGCCGCGCGCGGCTTCGTCGTCGTCTTTTTCAACGTCTTCAAAATCGGCGTCGACGATGACGGCTTCCGCAGACTCCCCGTCGTCGCGCGCCGGATCGACGAAACGCAATCCTTCGTCTCGCAGGCTGCGATCGTCGCTCCTGCGGTGCGCCCGCCCGCGATCCTTGTCGTCCTCGCGCTCGGCGAATCTTTCAGCCGGCTTGCGGGACGGCGGCCTTGCGAAAAGACGGTCGTCGTCATCGTCTTCGGGATACTCGTCGCGCAGCGGCGGCGCGCTCTTTTCGCTCCTGGGCTCGCGCTTGCCCGACTGTTCGTCATGACGCCCGAAAAAACCGCGCCAGTCGCCGTCGTCCTCGCGCCCGGCGAACACGGGCTCCTGCTCGCCGCGCGCCGAATCCTCGCGGCGGCGCGGATCGGACAGCTCCTCTCGGGCCGCGGCGATTCGCTCGGCGCCGCGCTCGAACGGCTGGCCCCGGGACTCGTCGCTGCGACGCCCGTCGCCTTTTTCATCTTCAAGGTCGCGGCGGTCAGGCGGCGAATCGGGCGAACTGCCGCTTTCGGACGCCTCGCGCCTTCCTTCGTCGCGGCGCTGCCGGGCGGCCCGGCGCGTCATTAATTCTTCCACAGGGGCCGGCGCCGGGACGAACCAGCTTTCGCCGCAGGCCGCGCAGCGCACCGACCGTCCGTCCGGCTGGAAACGCTCATCGTCCACATCGTATCGCGTGGCGCATTCTGGGCAGGTGATTATCATGGCCGGGCAGAATCAGGGTTTTGCTCGGGCGACGGCGCGCTGCGCCGTCCGACGGGACCGGGAACGGAGCGCCGGGATTGATTGTCGGCTTTGAAAATCTGGGCCTCGCCTATGAAGGCGACGTTGAGATCCTCGCCGATCTCAACTTCACCTTGGGCGAAGGCGAATTCCGCTTCCTCACCGGTCCGTCCGGGGCGGGCAAGACCTCTCTTCTCAAGCTTATTTACCTCGCCCACCGTCCGACGCGCGGCCGGCTGACCCTGTTCGGAGAAGACGTGACGGCTGCGCCGCGCGAAGCATTGCCTGCGCTCCGCCGCCGCATCGGCGTCGTATTTCAGGAGTTCCGCCTCCTCGACCACCTGACCGCCTTTGAAAACGTCGCCTTGCCGATGAAAGTCGCCGGCGTTAACCAAAACCAATATCGGGAAGACGTAAGGGAACTCTTAAATTGGGTCGGCCTTGGAGACCGCATGAATGCTCGCCCGCCGACGCTATCCGGGGGCGAAAAGCAGCGCGTCGCGCTGGCCCGCGCGCTGGTCACCAAGCCCGATCTGATCCTCGCCGACGAACCCACCGGCAATGTCGATCCGGTGATGGGCGAGAAGATCATGAAACTGTTCATCGAACTCAATAAGCTTGGCGCCGCGGTGATCGTCGCCACGCACGACCTGTCGCTGATTTCGGCGCTCGACAAACCGACTGTGGTGCTGCGCGACGGACGCTTGTCCGGCGACGTCGTTGCGGGCGAGCGTAAGGCGGCGCGTCGATGAGCGAAACCAGGCTGATTGCGGAACGCTTCTCGGCCAATGGAGGCGAGGAAGAAAAGCCGCCGGCGCCCGGCTACTTCCGGCGCATGCGCGCCGAACCCTTGCTTCCAGAGGCGGGGGCCGGCGGCGCGCCGCTGACCGCCGTGATCGCTGTGATGTCGTTCCTGGCCGCCCTGGCGCTCGCCGCTTTCATCCTCATCGCCAGCGCCGCCGGCGCCTGGACCAGCGAGCTGCGAAGCGCGCTGACCGTGCAGGTGAAAGGCGCGGACTCGGCCGTCATCGCCATGCAGACGGAAGCGGCGATGGGCGTTCTCAATTCAACCGACGGCGTCATCTCGGCGCGCGCGCTGCCCCCCGAAGAGTCGGCGAAACTTCTCGAACCGTGGCTCGGCAAAGGCAATATCGGGGCTTATCTCAATATTCCCGCGATCATCGAAGTGCGGATCACTGACGATCTTAGGCGCGACCTCAGTCTCTTGCGGACGCGCCTGTCGGCCGCCGCGCCGGGCGCAGTCATCGACGATCACGGCGAATGGCATCAGCGGCTCGCCGCAGCGGCGCGATCCGGACAGGCGCTCGCTTTCGCAGTGTTCCTGCTGGTCATGGGCGCCGCTTTCGCGATCTCGATGTTCGCGGCGCGCGCCGGCCTCGCGGCGAACAGCGAGATCGTCTCCCTTCTGCATCTCGTCGGCGCCACCGACAGCTTTATCGCCGGACAGGTGCAGCGACGGTTTCTGGTATTGGGCGTGCGCGGCTCCCTTACGGGACTTCTGGGCGCGCTGTTGGCTCTCGGCCTCGCGGCCATGGCGCTGAAAGCGAGCGGCGGGGCCTCCGATTTTCTCCCCGCCATGCGGCTCGGTCCCGGTCTCGCCCTGCCGCTGCTGATCGTGCCCGCGGTCCTCTGCCTCGTCACCGCCGCGACGGCGCGGGCGACTGTGCTGAGGACCCTGGCGAAGGAGCTTTAGGGCCTGACGAAAAATGGCGCTGGCTGGACCGGATTTGCGAATTCCGGCTATCGTCGGGCGTTGTTGCAGCGCATGGCGGGGATGGGAAGGGACTCTGAGTTTGGCGGCGCGCATTTTTCTCGGTCTTTCGGCGCTTTTTCTGGTCTGGGCGATCGGGCTCATCCTGTTCGTGAAGGGGCTGCCGGAACCCGAGCCCCAATCGGTCGCCGCCGCTGACGGCGTCGTCGTCTACACGGGCGGCGGCGCGCGCATCGCCGCCGGCATGACTCTCATGGAGAAGGGCGCCGGCAAGCGCCTCCTGATCTCCGGCGTCAATCCTGAAATCTCGCGCGAGGAAATCGGCAAGATGTGGCCGGGGGCAATCGAGACATTCGACTGCTGCGTCGATCTCGGCGATCAGGCCCGCACCACCGAAGGCAACGCCGCCGAAGTCAGCGACTGGGCGCGCGCGCATGGCTTCGCGAGCCTCATCCTCGTCACGTCGGACTATCATATGCCGCGCGCCATGGTCGAGACGCATGCGCGGCTGCCGGCGGTCGACATTACTTCCTATGCGGTCGCCTCGGACCTGCTCGAGCATGGTAACCGTCCCGTTTCCATGGACGCATGGCGCGTGCTCGCCATCGAGTATTCCAAATATCTCGCCGCGAGGGTGAAAACTTTCGCGCGCATCGCCGCGTGACGCCCCGCCCGTCATGACTTACATCCGCAGCGCGATTTTCGCCGTCTACCTAGTCGTCGCCACGCTGGCCGTCGCGACCTTCGGCCTTCCGGCTCCGTTCATCAGCGAAGGCGCGACCCGCGCCGTCATCAAATTCTGGGCGAAGCTGATTCTCGGCGGCCTGAAAATCATCTGCGGGATCAGCCACCGCATTGAGGGCGAAGAGAATCTGCCCGTGAGCGGAGCCATCGTCGCTTGCAATCACCAGTCCATGTGGGAGACGCTGATTTTCTTCGCGATCCTTCCGAAGCCGGTGGCCATCTTCAAAACAGAATTGTTGCGCATTCCGGTTTACGGCTGGTGGGGAGCGCGGGGCGGTTCGATTCCCGTCGACCGCACGGCCGGGGCCAAATCTGTCCGGCTGCTCATGAAGCGGACAAAGGAAAAATACGCGGAAGGCGCGCAGATCATCGTGTTTCCGGAGGGAACCCGTTCGCCGGTCGGGGCGCGTCCGCCGCTGCAACCGGGCGTCGCCGGCATCTATCTCGCCACCGGCGCTCCATGCGTCCCTGCGGGGCACGATTCGGGCAGATTCTGGCGACATCCCGGCCAGTTAAAAATTCCGGGCGTCATCACTTTGAAAATTCTGCCCGCTATTCCACCTGGACTTGACCGCAAGACCTTTCTCGCGACCCTTCGCGCGCGCATCGAGAGCGCCCGTCCCGATCTTGCTTCGACGCGAGAGACGGACGCGGCTGATGCGACGGCGGAAACAGGAAACGCCGCATGCGCAACGCCGCGTTGAAGCCTTCCCGCGTCGTTTCATGGACTCTGACAACGCTCGCTCTTGTGGTTCTCGCCGCCTGGTTTTTCGTCTGGCGGACCGGAGCCGAAACCATGCGCAGGTCGATCGATGCGTGGGCGGAGGATCAGCGCGCCGCAGGGTTTTCGGTCGTCTATAACGATGTTCGCACGACAGGATTTCCCTTCTTCCTGCGCGGCGAACTCGAAAATGCGGCTATAAGCGACGGGCGAAACTGGCGGTGGAGCGCTGCAACTCTCAACATCGACACGCTTCCCTATGCGCTCGATCGCCTGACCTTTTCTGCGGCCAACCCTCAAACGCTGGATCTCGGCGCGCACGGTCTGTGGTCGCTTGCAACCGAGCGCGGGCGCGTCAGCATTGAAAGCGACAAGGCCCGCGACTGGACATTCACCGCGGAGTCAGGGCCGGGCGTGCTGAGCCGGGCCGATGGCGGCGCGGCGCTTTCCGCCGAAAAGTTCCTGCTTTCAATCGCCCCCGCCGCCACTGATCTTCGGCGCATCGAGGCGAGTCTGATCGTCGACAAGTTCGCCCTCGTCCGGGCCGGCGAAACCATCGACGCGCCCCACATCGAAGCCTTCGTCGAAACCGAAGAACGCGCGGCTCACGGGCGGGAGATCAGTCTTAAA
Source organism: Pseudomonadota bacterium (assembly GCA_036337175.1). Classification (GTDB taxonomy): domain Bacteria; phylum Pseudomonadota; class Alphaproteobacteria; order Caulobacterales; family Parvularculaceae; genus Amphiplicatus. Next base: position 370,617 of record JAYZEQ010000003.1, on the reverse strand, counting down.
CACGTATCGATCGAGGCGGAAGGCGCGCGCCTCCTGCTTCAGGGCAAGCTGCGCGTCGACGCCAACGGGTTTCCGGAAGGGGTCCTGCAGGCGGAAATCACCGATCCGGCCGGCCTCGCCGCGCTCCTCGGAAAGACTGGCGCGCTGTCGCCGGGGGAAGCCGATCAGGCCGCCGCCGCCCTGACGCTCGCCGCCATCGCCGGCGGCGGCAAGCTAAAGGGGCCGATCGAATTGAAAAACGGCGCGGCGCGCATCGCGGGCGTCAAGATCGCCGATTTACCCAAGCTCGACTGAATTCTGCTCGGACGCCTATCCGTAGAGTTTGCCGAGCGCCGGCGTTTCAGAGCGTTCTTCGACGATGTGCGCGAAGCGGTCGAGATAGAGCGACCCCTCCGGCGTTTTCTGCACCAGCACGATGCGCTTGTCTTTCGAATCGCGGATGCGGCGCACGAGGCCGAGTATCGACAGGGCGTCGAGGGCTCGCGATATCGCCGGCTTCGGCACGTTGAGGTCGCGGGCGAGGCCGCGCACCGTATGCGGACCGGGATTGAGATAGACGGTCATCAGGATCGCCCACTGGCGCATCGACAAGTCCGGTCCCTCGGCGCGCACGGCGTCCGCCATCACGTCGCGCCAGCTTGCAAGAATGTCGATCGACGCCATCGTCCAGCAACCGCCCTGTCGCCGGCCCCGGCGGGCCTGCGCTCTACCCGCGGACGGTGCAACTGTTCGCCGCCAAAGGGCAAGAGGCGAGCCGCCCCGGCGCCCGCCTAGCCGCGCGCCGTCCCGGGACCGAAACGCTTGGCGATGACCCGCTCGAGGGCCCGCATCGCCTGCGCCTCGCCGCCTACCGGCCGGCCGGGGGCAGCCTTCGGACGCCATGCGAAAATGTCGAAATGCGCCCACGAGACGTCGGGGGGCGCGAAACGCTTGAGGAACAGCGCCGCGGTAATCGACCCGGCGAAGGCGCCATTGGCCGAATTGTTAACGTCAGCGACGCTCGAAGAAAGCATTGAATCGTAGTTGCTCCACAGCGGCATCCGCCAGACCGGATCGAAAAGCGCGGCTCCGGCCTCCTCAATATCGGCGGCGAGGCTGTTGTCGTCCGTGTAGAACGGCGCGAGGTCGGGCCCGAGCGCCACGCGGGCGGCGCCCGTGAGGGTCGCCAGCGTAATCATCATCGCCGGCTTCTCCTCGCCGCCATAAGCCAGCGCGTCCGCCAGCACGAGCCGGCCCTCTGCGTCCGTGTTGCCGATCTCGACAGTGATCCCCTTGCGGCTCTTCAGAACGTCGCCGGGCCTGTAGGCGGACCCCGAAACGGCGTTCTCGACCGCCGGAATGAGCACCCGCAGCCTGACTCCGACGCCCGCATCCATGATCATCTGGGCGAGGCCGAGCGCGTTGGCGGCGCCTCCCATGTCCTTCTTCATCAGCAGCATGCCCGACGCCGGCTTGAGATTGAGCCCGCCGGAATCGAATGCGACGCCCTTGCCGACGATCGTCACCTTCGGCGCGTCGCGGCGGCCCCAGGTCAGATCGATAAGCCTCGGCGCCGCGACGGCGGCGCGGCCGACAGCATGGATCATCGGAAAATTCCGCGTCAGAAGATCGTCGCCGACGATGCAGTCAATGTCGGCGCCGAAGCGGTCGGCGATCTGGCGGGCTTCTTCCTCGATTTTCGCCGGCAGCATGTCGCCGGCCGGCGTGTTGACGAGGTCTCGCACAAGTCCCGTCGCTTCCGCCGCGCGCATCACGGCGCCGACATCGACGCCTTTCGGCGCGACAAGGCGCCCGACGGCCGGTTTCTGTTTCTTGTAGCGGTCGAACCGGTAGCCGCCGAGAAGCCAACCGAGCGCGGCGGCTTCCGCTTCCGCCCGCTGCATCGGCGCGGCGAAAACGTAATCGCCTTCCGGCAGCCGCTCGCTCGCCGCGGCGGCGACATAAGGATCGCTCCCGTCGCCGACGCCGAGAAGAACGCCGTCCTCGCCGGCCAGCACCGAGCCCGTCTCCCCCTGAAAATTGTTAAGACGGGCGAGCGCGACGAGCCGTTCGGGCGCGCCGCTCTCGCTTAAGGAATCCTTATCGGCGACGAAGTAAACGGGCGTTGCAGCTTTCGTCGCTTCCGCTTCGTGCTCGCGCAATAAATCAAGCCGCATCGGCCGCTCCGTTAACTTCCTATTTCCGAGGCCGGAACATCGCGCGGCCTACGGTTAAGCATTTCTTGAACGTATTCTCCGATGATGCGGCCGAAACATCGACTTGATCGAGGTGAGAGTTATGGCCGTCCGCAACGCCGGAAACGCCGGTCCAATATCTAAATACGCTGCTGCGGGCCTTTTCGCCATCCTGATGGCCGGCTGCGCGTCGAGCGGCAAGAAAGCCGACGTCGCAAACGCCGGCGCGAAGGACTACAAGGACGCGATGACAGGGGTTTTCTCCAATCCGGAGGCTGATCCCTCGTCTCTCGATCCGATCGCCGCCGCCGCATTCTGGGGCACGCGTTACGACCGCGAGCCGCAGAGCGCCGAGATGGCGGTGCGCTATTCCGCCGCCCTGCGCAAAATCGGCTCTTCGAAAGAAGCCGTCACCGTGATGAGCAAGGCCGCGCAGCGCCATGCGGACGACGCGGACGTCAACCTCGAATACGGCAAGGCGCTGGTCGAAGACGGACGCTCGTTCGAAGCGGTGCGCTATTTCGAAACTTCTATTGAAAAACGAAGCGACGACTGGCGCGCGCTGTCGGCTTACGGCGTCGCGCTCGATCAGATCGGCGAGCACGAAGAAGCCCGCCGCAAATACGATGCGGCGCTGGCGCTGGCCCCCGAGGCGGCGAGCGTGCTCAGCAACAAGGGACTTTCCTACGCCCTTTCCGGCGATCTTTCTGATGCGGAGACGGTGATGCGCGCCGCTGCGACGAGCCGCAAGGGCGACGCTCGCATCCGGCAGAATTTCGCGCTGGTGTTGGCGCTCAAAGGCGACCTCAAGGAAGCCGAGCGTCTGGCTCGCTCCGACCTCCCGCCGCAAGTCGCCGACAAGAACATCCAGTTCTTCCGCTCGCTGATGAACCAGCCGGCCTACTGGCAGGACTTTGCGGCCGACGACTTCGACGCGCCGTCTTTCGACGCGCCCGCGCCCGTCTCCCCGACAGCGCCTTCGGTGGCGCCGAAATCACTGCCGAAGCTCAAGGAAGAGCCGAAGCAGGAAGAAGAAAAACGCGACCCGAACGCTCCTATCGCGCTCGGCGCGCCGACGCCGGCGACCAACGCTTCGGCCGAAGGCGAGTTCGCGCCTGACATCAAAAACTAGACAGCCCGTTTTCGAGGGGGCTTGGGCGACAGGACGGCCGCTCTTCGGAGCGGCCGTTCGCGCGTTCAGGCGTAGTCGTAGGGCCCGCCGCGCTCGAGCGCCCGCTTGTACGCGGGCCGCGCGTGAATCTTTTCGACGAACGCCGCGAGCTTCGGATAGGCTTGAGCGGTCAGCCCGGCGCGCTGCGCCGACGCCTCGAGCGGGAAGCTCATCATCACGTCCGCCGCCGAAAACGCCGGCCCAGCGAACCATTCGCTCTTGCCGAGCTCGCTCTCCATGTAATCGAGCTGCGCCTTGAGGTTGGGCTCAACGACGGTCGAAAGCACGCGGTCGGCGATGCTGCGGGCGATCGGTTTGGCGAAGAACGGCGCCTTCGCCTCCTTGATGCGGGTGAAGACGAGCTTCATCAGCAGCGGCGGCATCGCGCTGCCTTCGGCGAAGTGCAGCCAGTAGCGGTAGCGCAGAAATTCGAGCGAGCCGCGCGGCGGCATGAGTTTCCCGCCTCCGGGCCCTTCGACGAGATACTCGATGATCGCCCCGGTTTCGGCGAGCACGAGGCCGCCGTCCTCGACCACCGGCGACTTGCCGAGAGGATGAACTTTCTTCAGCTCGGGCGGCGCCAGCATCGTCGTCTTGTCGCGCTCGTAGCGCTTGATGTCGTAGGGCAGGCCCAGCTCTTCGAGCAGCCACAGCACGCGCTGCGAACGGGAATTGTTGAGATGGTGGACGATAATCATTATGCGGATCCTTCTTCCTCGGCGCCCGCCGGAAGCTCAAAATGCAGGATGGGAAACGGCCGGCCGCCTGAATCGAGCGGCGAGCGGCCGGTCTGGACGAAGCCGTAGTTCGCATAAAAACCCGCCGCGCGGGGATTTTGCTCGTTGACGTCGACTTTCAGCGAGCCGTGCAATCGGCGCGCAAGATCGAGAAAGGCGCGCCCGGCGCCGCGTCCGTGAAAATCAGGATCGACGAACAGCGCCTCGACGCAGTTTTCATGCAGTCCCATGAAACCGAGGGGTTCGCCGCCCTCGCCGCGGATCACCCACAATTGCAGCGCGGGCAGCGCCTGATCGCGGACGAGATCGCGCAGCGAAACGATGTCCTCCTCGGTCAGGAAGTCGTGGGTGGCCCGCACGGCGCGCTCCCAGACGCCCACCAGCGCCGCATGATCCCCGGTTTTTGCGCGTTCGATCTTCATCAGCCGTTCATCGCACAGTCGCCGTTGTCGTCAATACAGCGTCGCCATAGCTTCGCGCGTGAACTCTTCGAGCTCATCCGTGCGCCCTTCGCGCACCTTTTGCGCCCACAGCGGATCCTTGAGCAGCGCGCGCCCGACGGCGATCAGGTCGAACTCGCCGCGCTCCATGCGCTCGACGAGCCCGTCGAGGCTGGCGGGCTTCGAGACTTCGCCGCCATAGGCGGCGATGAATTCGCCCGAGAGGCCGACGGAGCCGACCGAGATCGCCGGTTTGCCCGTCACTTTCTTCGCCCAGCCGGCGACATTGAGGTCAGAGCCCTCGAAGGCCGGCTCCCAGAACCGCCGCTGCGACATATGGAAAATATCGACCCCCGCCTCGACCATAGGCGTCAACCATTCTTCGAGTTCCTGCGGCGTCTCGGCGTTGCGGGCGTTGAAGTCCTGCTGCTTCCACTGCGACAGGCGGATGATGAGCGGAAAGCCGGGGCCCACTTTCCGGCGCGCGCGGCGAATGATCTCGCAGGCGAAGCGCGTGCGGCCCGCCCAGTCGCCGCCCCATTTATCCGTCCTCAGATTGCTTTTGTCCCAGAAGAAACTGTCGATGAGGTAAGAGTGCGCGCCGTGGAACTCCGCGCAGTCGAACCCGAGCTCCTTCGCCGCGACGGCGCCGGCCACATATTCCTCGATGGCGGTTTCAATTTCCGCCTCGCTCATCGGCGCCCAGAGCGGCGCGCCCGGCATCTTGAATCCCGAGGCCGACCAAGAGGCGATGTCGGGCGCAGTGCTCTTCGCCGGGTTGCGGAACGGTCCCTCGTGCCAGAGCTGGATGCCCATCCGTCCGCCGGCGGCCTTTACTCCCTGAATGACCTTTTTCCAGCCGGCCTTGGCTTCATCGGTGACGATATTGGGAACGTTGAGCGTACCGATGGCGGTCGCCGTATTGGTGTGCACGCCCTCGGACAGGATAAGCCCGACCCCGCCTTCCGCCCGCCTGCGGTAATAGGCGGCGACGTTGTCGCCGGGAACGGCACCGGGCGAGAAAGACCGGGTCATCGGCGCCATGACGATGCGGTTGGGCAGCTTCAGCGCGCCGTATTCGAACGGCTTAAACAGAATTTCAGTCGATCCGGCCATCGGGTTCCCTATTGTGTATTCGGACCGGAACTATAAAGCGCCCCGGTCATTTCAGGAGTGGGAAACGCAGTTGGCCCGCGCGAGGGCCAAGAAATTCGACAAGCTCTGGGGGAGAAGTCGTGCGACCAGTATTCATCGGCGGCTGCGATCGCAGCGGTACAACTTTTTTGGCGGCGCAGCTTGCGCGGCTGGAAGGCGTGGTCGCGCTGCCTGAATCCGGGTTCGTCGCCGATATCGCTCGACGCGCCGGCGGGAGCGGCGATTCTCTCGCCGAGACGGCGCGGCGCATCGGCGCAGACTACCGCTATCGGGCCTGGCGCGAGGCCGGATGCCCCGAACCCTCCACGCTCATCGCCGACGGCATGAACGCCCGCCAGTTGCTGGAAAGACTGGTGAGCCTCTATGCTGATGCGACCGGCGCCTCTCCTGTTTCCGTGTTCGTGGAGCATTCGCCGCGCAACATCCATAATGCGAAATTCATCGACGATTTTTATGAGGATGCGAAACTCCTCAACGTCGTCAGGGACGGAAGGGCGGTCGCCGCCTCATTGCTTCCGCTCGACTGGGGGCCGACGAATATTCTGGAAATGGCGCATTTCTGGAAATCGGCCGTAACGGAAGGATTCGCCGCCGTCGAGGCTCTGGGCCACGAACGGGCCTGCACCGTGTTTTACGAAAGGCTCGTCGGCGACCCCGAGCAGGCTTTCGCAGAGATCAGGCGTTTCCTGTCGCTTGAGGACAGGCAGGCGCGAGCGGACGGCACCTCCTATGTTCCGCCGGGATATTCCGCCTCCACCCATAAATTCGTGCGCGGCCGGCCCGACCCGGCGCGCATGGGACGCTGGCGCGAACAGCTTTCAGGGCGGGAAATCGAACTTTTCGAGCTCGAGGCGGGAGATTTGCTTGAATCGCTGGGCTATCCCTGTATGTCAGACCGCCGCCGCGTCGCGCCGCCCGGATTGCTCGAAAACTGCGCTATTCAGGCCCGCTCCTGGCTGAAACGGCGGACTGACGCGGCCCGATACAAACGCCGCCACAATCTGTAGAATCGACCCTGTTCCATGAAGTTTCTCGACCGCGCCAAAATCTACATCGAAAGCGGGGCCGGCGGGGCCGGATGCCTGTCGTTCCGGCGCGAGAAGTTCATCGAGTTCGGCGGCCCGAACGGCGGCGACGGCGGCCGAGGCGGACATGTCTGGGCCGAGGCGGTCGAAAACCTCAATACGCTGATCGATTTCCGCTACCAGCAGCATTACTCCGCCAAGAACGGCCGGCCGGGCGAAGGCTCCAACCGCACCGGCGCCGACGGCGACGACATCGTCATCAAGGTGCCGGTCGGCACGCAGATCTTCGAGGAAGACGAGGAAACCCTGATCGCCGACCTCGACAGGCCGGGCGAGCGAGTGATCCTCGCCAAGGGCGGCAACGGCGGCTTCGGCAACGCCCGCTTCAAATCGTCGACCAACCGCGCGCCGCGCCACGCCAACCCCGGCCAGCCGTCGGAGCAGCGCACGATCTGGCTGCGCCTCAAACTGATCGCCGATTTCGGGCTGGTCGGCCTGCCCAACGCCGGCAAATCGACGTTTCTGGCGGCGGTGTCGGCGGCCAAGCCCAAGATCGCAGATTATCCGTTCACGACGCTTCATCCCAATCTCGGCGTCGTCCGCGTCGGCGACGGCGAGAGCTTCGTCATCGCCGACATTCCCGGCCTGATCGAAGGCGCTCATGAAGGAGCCGGCATCGGCGACCGTTTCCTCGGTCATGTCGAGCGCTGCGCGGCGATCGTGCATTTGGTCGACGGAACGCAGGACGACGTCGCCGGGGCCTATAAAACAATACGAAGCGAGCTCGCCGCCTATGGCGGCGGACTGGACGAGAAGCTTGAGATCGTCTGCCTCAACAAGATCGACGCCCTTCAGCCCGACGAACAGAAAACCAAACTGAAAGCGCTGTCGAAAGCGGCGGGGCGCCCGGCGCGGGCGATTTCCGGGGTCGCTGGCGCGGGACTGCCGGCGCTGCTGCGCGACCTGATGACCATCAAGCTCGATCCGCGGGCCGGCGCGGCGGCCGCTCTTGGCGATGAAGAACCCGCCGACGCAAATGCAGAACCTTGGGCGCCCTGAGCCGCATGATCCCGCAGCGTCACGCCCATTCGAAGATCGGCCTGCTCGGCGGCTCGTTCAATCCTCCGCACCGGGGTCATCGCGAGATTTCCCTCGCCGCGCTCGATTGGCTCGGGCTTGAGGCGGTGTGGTGGCTGGTCAGCCCCGGCAACCCGCTGAAAGATCCCGACGGCTATATGCCGTATGCGGAACGCCTTTGGCGGGCGCGTCGCGTCGCCGACCATCCGCGCATCGTCATCTCCAATTTCGAGGAGCGCCGCCGCCTTCGATACACGGTTGATACGCTTCAGGCTCTCTCCGACCTATGGCCGCAGATCCGTTTCGTGTGGCTGATGGGCGCCGACAGCCTGTCGACGTTCCATCTCTGGAAGGACTGGAAGAAAATCGCCACCCTCGCTCCTATCGCCGTCTTCAACCGTCCCGGTCATGAGGCCGCCGCCGACACCAGCGAGGCGGCGAAAGAACTCGCCCTGTTCCGGCTTGAGGAAAAAGACGGGGCGAAGCTTCCCGACGCCGACCCGCCCGCCTGGGCCTTCTATTCGGCGACCGCCAACCCCATCTCTTCTACTGCGCTGCGAAACAGCCGCTGAAGGGGAACCGCACGGTTAACAGACTGTTTCAAAAGGCGCACTGAAGGCGCGAAACGTGCCCTTTAGGCAACAGCCTTGTCGGAGCGGCGCGCTTGGCCCGTTCCATGAACGGCGATAGAGTCTGAATTGCGGGCGTGGGCCCGCGCAACATATGGAGGAAAGCGCTGAATTCTCAGCCCGGTGCAGCGGCGACCCGTAAAGCCGCGTTGAAGGTGGTCGCAGGCTCGACGAGCGGCGACGAGTCCGGCGAAAAGCGTCGAGAGCTTGAAGCTCTCCCCCCCGAAGAGCGCAGCCGGCGCATTCTCGATATCATCCTGACCGAACTCGACGAGGACAAGGCCGAAGAGATCGTCACCATCGATCTCGGCGGCAAGTCGGATATCGCCGACGCGATGGTGATCGCCTCGGGGCGTTCGGCGCGCCATGTCGGCGCCGTCGCCGACAAGGTCATTCGCCGTCTCAAGGAGGAAGGGTTCGGGCGCGCGCGCATGGAAGGCGCGCCGGCCTGCGACTGGGTGCTGATCGACGCCGAGGACGTGATCGTCCATGTCTTCCGTCCCGAAGTGCGCGCATTTTACAATCTCGAACGAATCTGGTCCGAAGCGGCGCGGTCGCCCGCCATTGTCGACGCCTGATTTCGGCATTCGCCGCGGAAGGGACGGTTTCCGATGCGGCTTGTCATCGCCGCCGTGGGGCGGCGTAAAAACGCTCCTGAAGCGACGCTGATCGACGACTATGCGGCGCGTATCCGCGCAGGCGGGCGCGCCGTCGGCTTTTCAAGTTTCGAAATAGCCGAAGTCGAATCGCCGCGCGGCATGGAAGGCGCGGCGCGGCAATCACGGGAAGCGAGTCTGCTTGCAGCCGAGATTCCCGACGGCGCGCGGCGAATCATTCTCGATGAAAAAGGAAAATCCCTCAGCAGCGCCGAATTCGCCGCGCTGCTCGGCGGCTGGCGCGATCAGGGCGCGCCGGCCACCGCCTTCGTCATCGGCGGGACCGACGGCCATATCGATTCGATTCGCTCGGGCGCCGACAGAGTGCTTGCTTTCGGACCCGCCACCTGGCCGCACATGCTTGTCAGGGCGATGCTGTGCGAGCAGATTTACCGCGCCATGACGATTCTCGCCGGCCACCCTTACCATCGCGCATGAGACTGATTCTTTTCGCAGCGCTTGCAGGCGCGCTCCTCGGCGCGGTCCCGGCCGCCGCGCAGCTGAGCGAGCGCCAGAGCGCGCAACGCGAAAAAGAGCTCGCCGAGATCGAAGCGCGTCTCAAGGCCCGCGCCGAAGAAGAGCGCCGGCTGAAAGACGAAGCCGAGGCCCGCGAAAAAGAGGTGCAGGCGCTCCGCTACCGGATGATCGAGGCGGCCAATTCGCTGCAGGAAGCGGAACGGCGCATCGCCGAAATCGCCGACGAGATCGCCCGGCTCGATATTGAGGAAGCGAAAATCGCCGCCTCGCTTTTTTCTGAACGCGGCAATCTTTCAGAAGTGCTCGCAGCGCTGCAATCGTTGGAAATGGGCCGTCCTCCGGCGCTGCTGGTCTCTCCCGACGACGCCAATAAAGCAGCGCGCGCCGCGATGCTTCTTTCGAATGCGGCGCCGGAACTGGAAGCGCGCGCCAGCGCCCTCAAGCAGACGCTCGACGAACTCGCGCAAGTGCGCGCCGACCGCGACCGCGAACGGCAGGCCTTCGCGAAGACCAACGAAGATATCGGCGACCGTCGCGAAATTCTCGCCGAGCTCCTCGAAAAGAAAATGCGCGAGCGCGACGTCGCGGCTTCGCTGGCGCTGGCGGCGCAGCGCGAAACCGCGGCGCTCGCCGCGCGGGCGACCTCGCTGCGCGAAGTGATCCGGCGCCTCGAACGGCTGGCGAGCGCCATCACGCCGCGCCTCAAGCCCGCCCCGCCGCGGCTGGACTCGCCCGCTTCGCCGCCCTCTCTCTCCCCTCGCCCCTCGCGGCCGCTGGAGGCGTTCAAACCGTCTCGTCCCTTCGCCGAAGCGAGAGGCGCGTTGCGGCCGCCGGTCGTCGGCCGTATCGCCGGCACCTTCGGCGGACCGAAGCCGGAAGGGGGACGGTTCGACGGGATGCGATTCGCGGTGCGCGATCAGGCGATCGTGACCGCGCCCTATGAAGGCAGCGTCGCTTTCGCCCGCGCCTGGGGGCCGATCGGCAACCTGCTCGTGCTTGATGTAGGGGGTGGCTACCATATCTTAATGATGGGCGTCGGCGGCTTCCTGGTGCAGGAAGGCCAGACCGTCGCCGCCGGCGAGCCTCTGGGCTCGATTTCCGCCCCGGACGGGGGCGAGGCCATGGTCGATTTCGAGATTCGCAAGAATGGCGACCCCGTTAACCCGTCCTTGTGGCTGTCGCGCAAGAGTGTCGAGGAGATGGCTTTGTGAGGCCGGGATCCTTAAAATCCGCCCGCCTGGGTCTGGACCCGGCCAAGGGTTTGGCCGCAAGATTGGCGCATTCCGCCGCTAAGCCATTGATCTGGCGCTCGGACCGCGCTTTTTTGATGCGCCGCCGCTCTTCGGTTCGGAATTCGCAAGGCTCGCGAGTCGTTAAAAGTGTTGCTGGACTGACTACAGGAAAGTGAAGCGATGTCGAAAATGAAGTTCCGCCGCAAACAGCGCGCCAAAGGGGGCGCCTCCCCCGCCGCGCTCGCCGCCGCCGCCTTCGGCGGCGCGCTCGTATCGGCGGCTCTCCTCACCGCAGGCGTCGCGCGGCCGACGATTTCCGCCGACACTTTCCGCCAGCTCGATCTTTTCGGCGAAGTCTTCGAGCAGGTTCACGAGAATTACGTCGTCGAGCCGAACGACGCCGACCTCATTAAAGGGTCGATCGACGGCATGATGTCGAAGCTTGACCCGCATTCGAATTATCTGACTGCGGAGGATTTCCGCTCCATGCAGGAGCAGACCCGCGGCACCTTCGCTGGCCTCGGCATTCAGGTCGTCATGGAGAATGAAGGGCCAGACAAGGGTCTCGTGAAAATCGTCGCCCCGATCGACGACACCCCGGCCTCGCGCGCCGGCCTCAAGACCAACGATCTGATCGTCGCCATCGACGGCGAGCCTGTGATGGGCAAGACCATCGACGAGGCCATCGGCAAACTGAAAGGCGACAAGGGCACGAAAGTCGAAATCTCCGTCGTCCGCGACCGCGAAAAGCCCGCCTTCGATATGACGCTGGTGCGCGACATCGTCACCGTGCAGTCGGTGACCGCGCGCCCCGAAGGACAGTTCGGCTATATCCGCATCTCGACATTCAGCGAACAGACCGAAGATGGTCTCAACAAGGCGCTGAAAAAGCTCAGCACCGACATTCCCGGCGGCCCCAAGGGCTATGTGCTCGATCTGCGCTCCAATCCCGGCGGGCTTCTCGATCAGGCCGTCGCGGTTTCCGACGCTTTCCTCGAAGGCGGCGAAATCGTTTCGACGCGCGGGCGGCGTCCGAAAGACACGCTGCGGGAAATGGGTACGCCCGGCGACAAGACCGGCGGCAAACCTATCGTCGTGCTGATCAACGGCGGCAGCGCCTCGGCTTCCGAGATCGTCGCCGGCGCGCTGCAGGATCGCAACCGCGCCCTGCTGCTCGGCACCAAATCCTTCGGCAAAGGCAGCGTGCAGACGGTAATCCCGTTGCAGAACGGCCTGCAGGGCGCGTTGCGGCTCACCACGTCGCGCTACTACACGCCATCGGGCCGGTCGATTCAGGCGCTCGGCATCGAACCCGACATCGACATGCCGGTGCTCTATCCGGGCGAAGAAGAAATCGCCGAGCGGCCGGCCGAGGCCGACCTTCCCGGCGCGCTCGCCGCCGACAGCGCCGCCGAAGCGGCCGCCGCCAAGGCTGCTGCCGGCAAAAAAGCCGACAAGCCGGCCGTCGAGCCCGTGCGTTGCGGCAAGAAGGAAAACGGCGATCCGGAGGATTGCCAGCTGAAACGCGCTCTCGAAATTCTCGCCGACACCACCGCCTATCGTTCGGCGCTCGCCAGCGCGGCAGGCGCGCGCCAGCAGTAACGGCGCCTTCATTATCTCGTTCGCGCCTGACGCTCAGGCGCGAACGAATTTCGTCACCGTCACCTCGCTGCGCAAGACGAACCCTAGCGACTCATACAGTCTGATCGCGCCTTCGTTCGACGCGTAGGCGTGGAGGAAGGGCGTTTCTCCGCGCGCGGCGATACGCGCGGCGACGGCGTACGACAGCGCTCCCGCATATCCGCGACCGCGAAAATCTGGATGCGTGCAGACGCCGCTGACCTCGGCGAAACCGTCGAGCTTCATGCGCTCTCCCGCCATCGCAACGAGCCTTCCGTTTTCCCTGACGCCGATAAAATCGCCGAGCCTGTGCGTGCGCGCAAGAAACGGTCCGGGTTTCGTCAGCAATGCGAGAGCGCGCATCTCCGCCGCATCCGCTTCAGAAAGCGGTTCGATCCGGCAGTCCCCGCCCGAAGGGCGCAGCGTGGGCGCGACCATCTGAACGCCTTTCGCCGTGGTTTCCGTAGCGAGTCCCGGCGGCGCCGGACTGTCGCCCGCCTGCAGAAGCAGAACGCTTTCCCCGGCGGATACAAGCGCCGCCAGAGCAGCGAGACATTCATCATCGTCATCGCGCGCCGCTGCAAACGGCGCGACGTCGACCGCATAACGCATCGCCAGCGGCCCGCCGAGCGCGAAAGAATGCTGACGCGACGTGAGCGCGCTCCACGCCGGCCTGTCGAGCGGATGGCGCGTCATCGCTTCTCTCCGGCTCGGGCGGCGCGTTTGTCGAGCGGCTCGCCGGACAGCGCCTCCTCGACCGCGCCGAGCTGCTCCAGCAGAGGTCCGGAAAGATCCGCACACATATTCTTCACCGCGGCTTCGATTCGCGGCCACACGTCGCGCTTCGACCGTTCAACCGCTTCCCGCCCCGAGGGCGTCAGGGAAACCGTCTTGCGCCTCTGGTCGCGATGTTCGCGGCTCACCTCGACGAACCCGGTGTCCGCGAGCCTTGCGATGCTGCGCGTCACCCCCGGCTGACTGACCCCCAGCGCCTCGACCAGATAGCCGACCGTCAGCGGCCCGTTGCGATCGATCGCCGCAAGCAGCGGATAATGGCTCGTCTGGATCGGCAGGCCCGCCTCGTCGATGACTTTCTGCACGTCGGCTTGCATCCGCTCCCCGAGGCGCTTGAGCCGGCTGCCGAGGCACAGATGGCCCATTTCCTTGACGACGTCTTCCATCGGCCGCTCCGCAAAATCTATATGCATTGTTATATAACATGATATGCGGATGCAACGCGTCCCCGCCGCCGCGCCCCACGTTTTCGATCCGTTAACCCTGCGGTCACTAGGGTTCGGCGTGGTTTCACCGGCGCGCCGATCGGCCCGCCCGAAATTTGGGACTATGACCGCCATTCTCCGCCGCCGTTTTCGACCGCCGGTCCTGGGCAGACTCGCCTGGGCGTGGCTCGCATTCGCTTTGGCGGGAGGCGGTTTCGGGCTCTATGCGCTCTTCGCCGGCGACATGACCGACACCCCCGCCCGCATCGCCCTGCCGCTCCGCGGCGATATCGATCGCCTCGCGCCAGTCGCGACAGCGTCCGTGCTCGACCGCGCCTCTGGCGCCAAACCGGCCCTGCGCGGCGACAATGATGAATTTTCTCCCGAGACGGACGATGTCTTCGCCGGGGGAGACATGGCGCGGCTCGATCAGCCGCAAGCTTATGACGAACCCGACGGCGCCATCGTCATCACGATCGACAATGGCAAGCGGCCTGAACCCGCCGCCGCCGCGACGGTGTCGCTGACCAAACCGCCGGTGCGCATTCCCGACGCCGATCCGGCGCTGCTTCTGAAAACCTCGCTCGGCATGCGTCCGAAAATCGCCGCCGACGGCCGGCGCGCCTCGCGGCTTTATGCGCGGCCTTTCGCCAACGATGAAGCCAAGCCGATCGTTGCGCTGATTGTCGGCGGGCTCGGGCTCAACGCCGATCTCACCGAGCGCGCCATCACCGAATTGCCGCCGGAAGTGACGCTGGCGTTTGCGCCGTATGCGAAGGATCTCGACTACTGGACGAAACGCGCCCGCGACGCCGGGCACGAGCTGATGGTCGAACTGCCCATGGAGGCGCATGGCGGCGATCCGTCGTCGCTGGGGCCCGCGGCGCTGCTTTCGAATCGCGCCAGCGAAGACAATCTGCAGCGTCTCGACTGGCTGATGTCGCGTTTCGGCGCCTATTTCGGCGCGACGAACTATCTCGGCGGCAAATTCTCCACCGAGCGCGAAGCCCTCGACCCGGTGCTCGCCCGTCTCGCCGCCTCTGGCGTCGCCTATGTCGACGATACCGGCGCGGCGCGTCGCGTCGGCTCCGGCGCGGGGCCACTCGCCATCGTCAACCGCATGGTCACGCCCGGTTATGACGGGGGCGACGCAGCGGCCGCGACGCGCGATCTGAAAGCGCTGTCGGCGATCGCAAAACGCAGCGGCGACGCCCTCGGCAAGGCTTACGCCTACGATGCGACCATCGACGCCGTCCTCGCCTGGGCGGAGGAGCTGGAGGCGAGCGGCGTCGTCCTCGCGCCCGCCTCCGCCATCGTCAACGACCGCGGCCGGGATCTTTAAACGGCGCAGAAGTGTTTCGAATCCGGGGCTTTTCGGCTAGACCGGCGCCGGGAGCTCCTATGTCCGCCGACGACTATCTCGCCCAGTATCGTCCTAATATCGGCGTCGCGCTGTTTCACCGCGACGGACGCGTATTCATGGGCCAGCGGGTCAAGGATTTTTCCGATCTCAGCGAATTCGCCGACCGGCCCAACGAGTGGCGATGGCAGTTTCCGCAAGGCGGCATCGACCCCGGCGAGCCGCCGGTCGAGGCCGCCTTCCGCGAACTGAAGGAAGAGACCGGAGTCTCCTCGGCGCGCCTCTTGGCGATGACGCCGGGCTGGCTGCCTTACGACTTTCCTCCCGGCTACAAGAAGAAAGACTGGAAAGGCCAGCGCCAGAAATGGGCGGCGATGCTGTTCGAAGGGCCGGAATCGGAAATCGATCTCGAGGCTGACGAAAAGCAGGAGTTCGACGACTGGCGCTGGGTCGAGCTTGAGGAAACGCCGTCGCTGATCGTGCCCTTCAAGCGCGGCGTTTACGAAGAGCTGGTCGCCGCCTTCACGCCGTTGCGCGACTTCCTGCGTTCAAAAAAATGAGCGGCTTTCCGGCCGATTTTCTGGTGTCGCGCCTTCTCTACCGCGACGGATTGATGCTGGTGATCGACAAGCCGGCTGGCCTGTCGGTGCATGCGGGACCGGGCGGCGGCGACAATCTCGAAAACTATTTCGACGCCCTGAGATTCGGCCTGCCCCGCCCGCCAGCCTTGGCTCACCGGCTCGACCGCGACACGTCGGGCTGCCTCACGCTCGGCCGCCATCGCAAGGCGCTCGCCAAACTCGGCAAACTGTTCCAGCAGAACCGCATCGAGAAAACCTACTGGGCGGTTTGCGCGGGCGCGCCCGAGAAACTGTCCGGAACCATCGCCGCGCCGCTCAAAAAGGAAATGAGCCGCAACGGCTGGCGGATGATCGTCGCCCCGGACGGGCAGGAGGCGGTCACCACCTACCGCACCGTATCGTCCGCAAACGGTCTTTTCTTCATCGAGGCGAAACCGAAAACCGGGCGCACTCATCAGATCCGCGTCCATCTCGCCTCCATCGGCGCACCCATCGTCGGCGATCCCGTATACGGCGCGTTTTCTGAAACCGGCCAGCGGCCGCCGATGATGCTGCACGCCCGCCGCATCGTCATCCCGATCTCGGCGAACAAAGAGCCGGTCTGCGTCGAGGCGCCGGCGCCCGAAGCGATGGCGGACTTGATCGAAAAAATGACGGCCGGAGCTTAAAGCGCCAGGGCGTCCTTGCCGACGCCGTCGATCTTGCGCCGGCCGAGAAGCCGAAGCGCCAGATTGCGGCCGGCGCGCAGCGACGGGTAGAGAAATTTCGCGCGCCGCGGGCTTTTAAAGACCCAGAAATGAAACCGGTTGAACAGACCCGACGGCCCGCTCATCAGCGCGAGCTGGTGCATGCATTCGTCGCCATGATAGACGGCGTCGCCGATTTTCAGCGCCATGCCTTCGTCGAGGTCAAAACCCTCGCCTTTGAGCTGGGCGACGACCGGATGCTCCTCGCGCGCGTTCAGAAGATGGACTTTTCCCGCTGCGTCGCGCAGCCGGACCATGCGCACATAGGCCGAGCAGAACGGACACTCTCCGTCGTACACGACCCATATTTCGCTCTTGTCAGCCATTTCCCGGCCTTGGCAGCTGATATTCCACGCGCTTTAGAACATTGCGCCGCAAGCGGCCCTTTTCAAGGCTGAGGCACACCGATTCCGCCATATAGTAGTAGGCCGTGATGTCGCGCTTATCGAGTTTGTCGAACGGCCGCGCCGTAAACGGCGACGGCATGTGATGGTGAATGTAGAGCCTGTCGTTGAACCGCCCGTCCGCGCCGCCTTTTTTCAGGGCGCGGTCGTGATTTAGCCAGGCGAAGCGCGCCACATTCTCGAGCGGCCCGAACCTTATATCCGGCACGGCGCGCGCCATCGGCGCGCACTTCCTCGCCGCCTCCAGATCGGCGACCGTATACACGGCGGTCCAGATGGAATGATTGAAGTCGCCGCTGGAGATCTCCGAATAGAGCCAGCCCTGGCTGACCTGGTAGGACGAGGTGCCGAAGAAAGACGAAGGAACCCGGTATCGTTCGCCTGTCGCCGTCTCCGCCTCGAAATAGGTCGAGTAAATGGACGGCGCATTGTACCAGCCCAGACGCGCCGTCGTGAAAAGAACAAACCCGAACAACACCGTCAGCGTGCCAACAACCGCCACCGTTCTGGTCCACGCTTCGCTTTTGATTTTGGCCAGCGTTACGAGGATGATTGAGTTGAGCGCTATCCACTTCCAGAAAAACAGCCCCACCGTCAGATAAACGAACAGGTGAAACAGGTCGAACAATCCTGTCAGCGCCATCATCAAGCGTCTGTTGAAAAAGGCGAACAGCGCGACGAACTGGATCGTCAGACTGCCGATATGCATCGGAATATTGAACGTCCGAACGGCGTCATAGATAATCTGCGTCAGCGCCGGCGAGGCTGCGAAGGGGAACGTCCCTTTTTCGAGGCCGCCGAGAATGCTGTCGTAAAGGCGGTTTCCGGCGACCCAGGAAAAAACTCCGCCCTCCAGCGTCAGCTTGGCGATCGCCGAATAGAAATAGTTGCCGAAATGCGCGCCCATCGCGATGACCACCACGAGCAACGAGGCGGATCGGAAAGTCTCTTCGTCGAGCCGCAAACGACTTCGCGTCAGCGTAATGGCGCGAGCCGCGCCGAAGCCGACGAGCGCCGTCCCGGCGAAAACGAGGAACTCGATGACGATCTGAATATCGAGGGTCGAGAACAGCGCGCCGGTGATGGGATGGAACATGCCGCGCACCACCCAGAGAATCATGGCGCCGGCGACCATGAAGGACGGCCGGAACCATGCCGCCGCGCCGGCGAGAAAGCCTAGCCAGCGCAAATAGGGCAGCAGAGCCGGCACCGGACTGTCCGCAGGCAACCCTGAGGCGGGAAGCTCAAGCGGCTCCGTCAGAAAATAAAACGCGACGAACAGCGCGCTCGCGCGCAGCAGGCGACGCGCGAAGTCGGGGAGGGTTTTATACTCGACCCAGAAAAAAGAGGACGCGCCGGCGACGCAAATCGCCATCCATAAAAGCGCGAGAGCCGGGCGCCAGACGAGGAATTCGGTGACGCCCTTGATGATGGCGAAGACCAGCAGTGCGGCTGCAACGAGGCCGAACAGAGCGAGCCGGCGCGCGCTTGCGGGTGAATAGCCCGTGCTGTCCGCAGCGGTCCCGCCCATCGCCCCGGTCCCGGTCATGACCCCTCTCGGCGTCGCGCCGCAGCAGCGCGGCGAGAACAGTTTCACTCCCGGCAGTGACAATTTCAACCGCCTGAGAGAAAGACTTGCAATTCTGCATGGTTGGCGACCCGCGATTACTTCGCCGTCGCGCCGGGCTTTATTTGAAGAGGACTACAGGTTCTAAATACCGATGTCCGCCCAGATGGCCGCATGGTCGGAAGCGGCGTGGTGCGGGCCTTCCATCGTATCGTAGACGGGCCACAGCGTTCCGTTCTTGCCGCCCCACACGCCCTTGCGGAAGATTCCCGCCGCCGTGACCTTCGAAAACAGCGCCGGCGACAGCAGCAGGAAATCGATCTTCTGCGTCTTGGTTCCGTTGCCGAACGTGCCGGGCCGGCCGCCGTCGTCGAACCCGGAGAACTCGCTCGCATCCTTGAGGTCGGAACCCTGTTTCAGCAGCGGCGCGAGCGGCGCGCTGTCCGGCGTGTCGTTGAAGTCGCCGAGCACGACGATGTTCTTCACGCCCTCGGCGCGCCGCGCCTCGTAGATCTTGCGCGCCTGCTTCGCCTGCCGCAGCCGCTTCTCGTTGGACGACGCCTGCGAGCCGAAGCCCTTGCTTTTCAGGTGATTGATCAGCAGCAGGATGTTTTCCCCGGAGGGCGTCGTCACCTGATATTCGGGACAGTCGCGGCTGAACACCACGCCCTTGTTGTCTTCGTCCTCGACATGGCTGCGCATCTGGCCGATGCGGGTCCCGCCGCGGGTCATCAGGCCGACGTCGATGCCGCGCGAGTCGTTGCCGTCGATGAGCATGATCGACTGGTAGGCGAAACTCAGCGGCTTCAGCACATCCTCGTTGAAGCGGCAGAGGGCGATGCGGTCTTCCGCCTCGACCACCGCGAGGATGTCGGCCTTCACGTCGGCGATGACCCGCGCCGTATTGCGGATGGCGATTTCGTTGACGGTTTCGTCCTTGAGCTCGAGCCAGCCGATCCAGTCGTCGCGGCCGCTGGCGACGACCTCGACGGGCTTGCCGTTCGGACGCTTGACGAGCGAGCCGCGCGTCTTGCGCAGGATGACGAACTTGCCCTCGTCGGTCTTCTCGATGCCGAGCGCCTTCATCTCGGCGAGGATCTTCTTCTTGTCGGCGGCGGTGTAGGTCTTCTTCTCGAACAGCGCGTTGAGGCGCGCATGCGCCTCCAGCACGGGCTTGCCTTCGGCCCAGCTGTCCTGATTGAGGGCCTTCGCCCGCATGAACAGGTTTTCGACGTTGTAGGAAGCGATGCGCATGGTCTCTCCCCCTATGCTTTCGCGACGGGGGAGTCTTGCGCCGGTTCTGCGGTCCGCACAATCCGCGCACGAGGTGCGCGGACGGCCCAGTCTAGAGCGCCGACTGCAGCTCTTTCAGTTCGCGGAGCTCGCGTTCGGCGTGGATGCGGGTTTCCGTCGAGGTGTCGTTGTCGCGCAGGTCTTCCTCGGCGTCCTTGATGCGCTGGGCGATGGCCGCGTGGTCGAGTTCCTTCACCGGAATCGCCTCCTCGGCGAGGATGGTGAGGCCGGCGGGCGTCACTTCCGCAAAGCCGCCGCGCACGAAGATGCGCGTCTCGTCGGCGCCGTTCCTGACCTTGACGACGCCGGGAGCCAGCGTCGCCATAGCCGGCGCGTGGTTCGGCAGCACGCCGAAAATTCCTTCCGAACCCGGAACGTCGACCTGATCGACATCCTCCGACATCAATTGCCGTTCGGGCGAGACGAGATTGAAATGAAGCTTGTCGGCCATGACCATCTATCCTTGAAACTGCTCGTCCCCGTAATCGGGGCACATCTTAACCGGCGTCGCCGCCTTCAGCCACGATTGCCCCTGACTGCTCGACGTCCAGCACTTGTCGAACACGGAACAGTAACAGACGTCCCATTCAAGCCGGGACGACCCTCCGTACACCTTGTCCAGCGCGGTTCGCGCAACCGAGTCGCGCGCAAGCGCCAGATTGACCTCCTCGCCGGGGGAAACCACGCGTCCGCTGAAGTAGCTCTTAAGGACGTTGTCATGCGATCCGGCGAGCGTCGTGAAAACATCGTCCCATGTGGTCTTGGCGACGCCGTCCACCCTGACGCGAAAGGCGAGGATGCGCGCCGGGCCGATGCCGGCGTTGCGGGCCGAAATTCTCAGGATCGGCTGCTTCGTCTCGACGTCGAAGTCGCTTATCGCCATCTGCACGAGCGGCCAGACGGCGGCTTCCTGCTGCTTGCGCACGGCGTCGGCCTCGTTGAGCGTCGCGTAGAGCGCCACAGCGCCGGTGAAGAGACCGACCACGGCGAGGATCGTCTGCATGACCGAGATGCGCACGAAGATGCGCTCGGCCTTCGTCAGATCCCTGTCCTCCGCCATGCGACACCCATCCTCAGCCGCGCCGGAAGGATTACGCCGCTTCCGCCGCGAGCCTCGCCGCTTTCTCGAGCGCGCCCTCGATCGAGCCGACCATGTAGAAGGCCGCTTCCGGCAGGTGATCGTATTCGCCTTCGATCAGGCCCTTGAACGAGCGCACCGTGTCGGCGACCGGCACCTGCACGCCCGGCGAGCCGGTGAACACCTGCGCCACGTCGAACGGCTGCGACAGGAAGCGTTCGACTTTCCGCGCGCGGGCGACGACGAGCTTGTCCTCTTCGGAAAGCTCGTCCATGCCGAGAATGGCGATGATGTCCTGCAGCGCCTTGTAGCGCTGGAGAATGGTCTGCACGCCGCGCGCCACGTCGTAATGCTCCTGGCCGACGATGCGCGGGTCGAGAATGCGCGACGTCGAGTCGAGCGGGTCGACCGCCGGGTAGATGCCTTTTTCGGAAATGGCGCGGTTCAACACGGTCGTCGCGTCGAGGTGCGAGAACGAGGTCGCCGGCGCCGGGTCGGTGAGGTCGTCGGCGGGCACGTACACGGCCTGCACAGAAGTGATTGAGCCCTTGGTCGTGGTCGTGATGCGCTCCTGCATCTGGCCCATGTCGGTGGCGAGCGTCGGCTGATAGCCGACCGCCGACGGGATGCGGCCCAGGAGCGCCGACACTTCCGAGCCGGCCTGCGTGAAGCGGAAGATGTTGTCGACGAAGAACAGCACGTCCTGGCCCTGGTCGCGGAAGTGCTCGGCGACGGTGAGGCCGGTGAGCGCGACGCGGGCGCGGGCGCCCGGAGGCTCGTTCATCTGGCCGTAGATCAGCGCGCATTTCGAACCGGCGGCCGAGCCCGCCTTGTGCGGGTCCTTGTTGACGCCCGACTCGATCATCTCGTGATAGAGGTCGTTGCCTTCGCGGGTGCGCTCGCCGACGCCGGCGAACACCGAGTAGCCGCCGTGCACCTTGGCGATGTTGTTGATCAGCTCCTGGATGAGCACGGTCTTGCCGACGCCCGCGCCGCCGAACAGGCCGATCTTGCCGCCCTTGGCGTAGGGGCAAAGCAGGTCGACGACCTTGATGCCGGTGACGAGGATTTCCGATTCCGTCGACTGCTCGACGAAGGGCGGCGCTTCCTGGTGGATGCCGCGCTTGGTCTCGCCGCTGATCGGGCCGGCTTCGTCCACCGGCTCGCCGATGACGTTCATGATGCGCCCGAGCGTCGCCTCGCCGACCGGCACCGAGATCGCGCCGCCGGTGTCCTTCACCTTCTGGCCGCGCACAAGACCCTCGGTCGAGTCCATGGCGATGGTGCGGACCGTGTTCTGTCCGAGATGCTGCGCCACTTCGAGCACCAGGCGGGCGCCGTGGTTGTCGGTTTCAAGCGCGCTCAAAATCGCCGGCAGGTGGTCGTCGAAAACGACGTCGACGACGGCGCCGATGACCTGGCTGATGCGACCTTCTTTGCTCATGACTTTCTTCCTTGCCTTATTCGTCCGTCTACAGCGCTTCGGCGCCGGAAATGATTTCGATGAGTTCCTTGGTGATCTGGGCCTGGCGCGCGCGGTTGTATTGCAGCGTCAGCTTGTCGATCATCTCGCCGGCGTTGCGGGTCGCCGAGTCCATGGCCGACATCTTGGCGCCCATCTCCGAGGCGACGTTTTCGAGGAACGCCCGGAAAAGCTGCACGGCGACGAAGCGCGGCAGCAGCGCCTTGAGGATCTCTTCCTCGTCGGGCTCGTATTCGTAGACCGCGCCCTTGAGATCGGGGAGCGTCGCGCCTTCGGGCGCCTTCGCCGGGATGATCTGCTGCGCCGTCGGCACCTGGCTGATCACCGACTTGAAGCGGCCGTAGAACAGCGTCGCCACGTCGAACTCGCCGGCCTCGAACATCGACAGCACTTTGGCGGCGATGTCGTGGGCGTTCGAGAAGGCGATCTGCTTCACGTCGAGGAAGTCGGTCTTCCAGACGATGAGATCGCTGTAGAGACGTTTCAACTGGTCGTTGCCCTTGCGGCCGACGGTGACGATCTTCACCGTCTTGCCCTCGCCCTGCAGCTTGACGATGCGCTCGCGCGCGAGGCGGACGATCGACGAGTTGAAGCCGCCGCACAGGCCCTTGTCGGCGGTGGCGACGATCAGCAGGTGCGTCTTGTCCTGCCCCGTTCCGCGCAGCAGAGTCGGGGCGTTGGGATTGTCTTTCGCGGACGCGGTCAGGTTGGCGAGCACCGCCTCCATCCGCTCCGTATAGGGACGGGCGGCGCGCGCCGCTTCCTCGGCGCGGCGAAGCTTCGCCGAGGCGACCATCTGCATCGCCTTGGTGATCTTCTTCGTCGACTTGACCGACTCGATGCGGTTTTTGAGGGACTTGAGGCTCGGCATCGCCGATCAATCCTTACGCGAATTTCTTGGCGAACGAGTCGAGAATCTCGATCAGTTTCTTCTCGGTCGCTTCCGACATCGCCTTCTCGTCGCGGATAGTCTTGAGGAGATCGGCGTAATCGGCGTGAAGGTGGCGCAGGAACTCCTTTTCGAACTCCTGCACGCGGTTCTTGGCGATCTTGTCGAGATAGCCGCGCACGCCGGCGAAAATCACGCAGACCTGCTCCTCGACCTGCAGCGGCGAGAACTGCGCCTGCTTCATCAGCTCGGTGAGGCGGTCGCCGCGGTTCAGAATGCGCTGCGTCGTCGCGTCGAGGTCGGAGCCGAACTGCGCGAAGGCGGCGAGTTCGCGGTACTGAGCAAGCTCGCCTTTAATCTTGCCGGCGACCTGCTTCATCGCCTTGATCTGCGCCGATGAGCCGACCCGCGACACCGACAGGCCGACGTTCACCGCCGGACGGATGCCCTGATAGAAGAGGTCGGTTTCGAGGAAGATCTGGCCGTCGGTGATCGAGATGACGTTGGTCGGGATGTAGGCCGACACGTCGTTGGCCTGCGTCTCGATGATCGGCAGCGCGGTGAGCGAACCCGAGCCGTGCTTGTCGTTCAGTTTCGCGGCGCGCTCGAGAAGGCGCGAGTGGAGATAGAAGACGTCGCCAGGATAGGCTTCGCGGCCCGGCGGGCGGCGCAGCAGCAGCGACATCTGGCGGTAGGACACGGCCTGCTTCGAAAGGTCGTCATAGATGATGACGGCGTGCATGCCGTTGTCGCGGAAATATTCGCCCATGGCGCAGCCGGCGAACGGCGCGAGGAATTGCAGCGGGGCCGGCTCCGAGGCGGTGGCGGCGACGACGATCGAATATTCCATCGCGCCGTTGTCTTCGAGCGTCTTGACGATCTGCGCCACGGTCGAGCGCTTCTGGCCGATGGCGACATAGACGCAGTAGAGCTTTTTCGATTCGTCGCCCGAGCGGTTGATGTCGCGCTGGTTCAAGATGGCGTCGACGCAGATCGCGGTCTTGCCGGTCTGACGGTCGCCGATGACAAGTTCGCGCTGGCCGCGGCCGATCGGGATCATGGCGTCGATGGCCTTGATGCCGGTCTGCACCGGTTCGTGCACGGACTTGCGCGGCAGGATGCCCGGCGCCTTGACGTCGACGAGACGGCGCTCGGTCGCCTCGATCGGGCCCTTGCCGTCGATCGGTTCGCCGAGCGGATTGACGACGCGGCCGAGAAGGCCCTTGCCCACCGGCACGTCGACGATCGCCTTGGTGCGCTTGACCGTGTCGCCTTCGGCGATGTCGCGGTCCTCGCCGAAAATGACGACGCCGACATTGTCCGCTTCGAGGTTGAGGGCCATGCCCTTAACGCCGTTGGCGAACTCGACCATCTCGCCGGCCTGGACGTTGTCGAGGCCGTAGATGCGCGCGATGCCGTCGCCGACCGACAGCACCTGGCCGATTTCGGAAACTTCGGCGTCCTTGCCGAAGTCCTTGATCTGGCTCTTCAGGATCGAAGAAATTTCTGCCGGATTGAGCTCCATGGCGTCAGGCCTCTTTCATCACCGATTTAAGTCTGTTGAGTTTGGTCTTGAGCGACGAGTCGATCATCGTCGAGCCGACTTTGACGACAAGACCGCCGAGAAGTTCGGGATCGACGCCGACCGTGAGATTCACGGCCTTGCCGACCATGGCTTCGATTTCGCTGCGCAGGCGCTTGAGATGATCCTCGCTGAGCGGCGCGGCCGACAGCGCCTCGGCGCTGACTTCGCCGCGATGTTTGGCGAGGCGCTCGATGAAGGCGCGAATCATCGGGTCGAGCGCGAACAGGCGCCGGTTCTTGGCGACCAGCGCGAGGAAGTTGGAGACGAGCGGCGTGAACCCCGCCTTGCCGGCGACGGCCGCGACGGCGCGCTGCTGGTCCTCGGCGCCGTACAGCGGACTGGCGAGGAAGGCGCGCAGCTCCGGCGAGCCGGCGATGGCGGCCTTGAGGGCTTTCAGATCGGCTTCCACGGCTTCGATCGACTCGCTTTCGCGGGCCAGATCGAACAGCGCGTCAGCATAGCGTTCGGCGATGCCTGCGACGGGTCCAGAGATGCGGCCTTGCGCGGAAGCTGATGCGGCTGACATCTTGGCAGTCGGCTCCTGTCCGGACGAGCGTCCGCGAGCGGACGCCTAAAGGATTGATTTTACTGCAATTTGGGGGATTAAGACGGCGCGCCAGAACGCCCCCGAACGCGAATTTGGCGGGGGATAGCACGCCCCCTCTTGCGGCGCAATAAGCGCTCCTGCGGCTGAATGGCTGCGCCGCGCCGCTCTAGGCAAACGGTAAGGCTTCGCGTCATAGACTGCCTTATCCCCTCGCCGCACGAAGGCCGCCCATGCCGCCAGCCTATCACGTCGTCGCCGCCGTCCCGCTCGATGAGGCGAAGACGCGCGCCGAAATCGCCGCCGGCGAGCGGCCCGGCTACTTCCTTCTGTCGCTGGCCGACGAACTCGGCGCGGCGCTTTACGAGCCGCGCGACGGCGAGGCTCGGGCCCCGGGGTTTCTGGAAAATCATCTGCTGCGGCCGCCGCCCAGAATCCTCGCCCTCGCCGACCGGGTCGCCGCCGCGGCCAAAGACGAGGACGTCGTGTTCTGCATCGCCGAGGGCGTCGGCCTGGCGCTGGCCGCCAACTTCCAGCGCTCTGGAAAGAAAACCAGGCTCGCCGTGTTCGCGCACAACATCGTCCGCCCTCGGATGCATCTGGCGATGATCGCGACGCCGTGGTTCCGGCGCATCGACCGGCTGTATGCGATCTCGCCGCGCATGGTCGAGACGGCGCGGCGGCGCCTTCCCAGCATGGCGGCGCGCATCGTCGCGGTCGACGAACAGGCCGACGAGGCTTTCTTCTCGCCGGGAGCGGCGAGACCGAAAACGCGGCCGCTGATCGTCGGCGTAGGCCTCGAGCAGCGCGACTACCGCACGCTCGCCGCAGCGATCGACGGCCTCGATGTCGAGGTCCGCATCAGCGCCTTTTCGAAGGACGCGCGCCAGCAGCGCGAAAGCCTGCCCGACGCCATGCCGGCCAACATGAGTTCGGCTTTCTATCCGTGGCGCGATCTCGTTCAGCTCTATCGCGACGCCGACCTCGTGGTCGCGCCGCTGCTGCCGAACAATTACGCGGCGGGGATCACCACGCTTCTCGAGGCCGCCTCGGTCGGCAAGCCCGTCGTCGCGACAAGAACCGCCGGCATCGAGGGCGTTTTCTCCGACCCGGAGGCGATCGCCTGGGTTCCGCCGCAGGACGCTGCGGCGCTGCGGGCGGAGATCGAGGCGCTGCTCGCCGACAAGGCGCGACGCGACGCGCTGGCGGCGCGCGCTCGCGCCGCCTTCGACGCCCGCCACCGCAAGAGCGGGCGCGTCAAGGAAATGGCTGACGATCTGCGGTCGCTGGCGGCGCGATAGCGCCTCGCCTCAGAATTTGTAGCCGAGACGGAAACCGACCGTGTCGATGCCTTCGTTCTCGTCGCAGATGCCGGCGTTTGAGGCGTGGGCGAATTCCACCGACGCGCTGAGGCCGCCGCCGAGCCGATAGCCGACCTCGCCGCTCAGCCGGCCAAGGACGCGGCAACCGAGATAGGCCGTGTCCGGCAGAAACGGATCCGCAGGGTCGAAGTCGGTCTCGCCGTCATGAATGACGAGGCCGACGCCGGCCCCCGCGAAAACCTGCGGGGACAGGCGAAGCCGCCAGCCGAGGCCGCCGTAAAGCTGGCTCGTCGCATCATCATTGGCGGCGATGGCGAGGCCCACGAACGGGCGCGGCGCGCCCAGCCATGACAGGCCGGAGGGCGAGTTGAAGATCACCTCGCCGTTGAAATCGACGCCGTCTTCCTTGCCGGTGGAAAACGGTCCGGTGTCATGAATGAGCAAACCGACGCGGACCTCGTCGATCTGCGCGGCCGCCGGCGCCGTCGCGGCCACGAAAAATGCTGCAGCGATCCATGCCGGTCTCATGACAACTCCCCTCGGCGTCCCCAACGAACGCGACCTCGACGATTATGGCGCTTTGCGCGCGCCCGCAACGTGAAGATTTATTGAGCCGTTGCCCGCCGCAGCATCCCGCCCTAGCGTCGCCGCATGCCCGACCGCCCCCCGCCCGCGATTTTCGACCGCGCTCTCGTCGCCAAGCGCCGCGCCCGGGCCGCCGCGACGTTCGCTTCCTTCGACTTTCTCCACCGCCGCGCCATGGCCGACATCGTCGACCGGCTGGAGACGACCGTGCGGGAATTTCCGCTGGCGCATTTCAGCGGCGTCGGGCCGCTGACGGACATGCTGACGCCGGCGGCCGGCGTCGGCCGCATCTTTCATTCCGATCTCGCGCCGGCGCGGTTCGCCGGCGCGCGGCCCGCCGCCGTCATCGACGAAGAACGCAATCCGTTCGCGGAAGGCCAGTTCGATCTGGTCGTCAGCCTGCTGACATTGCATGCGGCGAACGATCCGGTCGGGGCGCTCGCCCAGCATCGCATGACCCTCAAGCCGGACGGGCTGTTCATTGCAGCGCTGTTCGGAGAGGAAACGCTCGGTGCGCTGCGGACGGCGCTCTACGAAGCCGAGTCGGCGCTGCGCGGCGGGGTCAGCCCGCGCATCGCGCCGTTCGCCGGCGTTCGCGATCTCGGCGCGGCGATGCAAAGGGCCGGCTTCGCGATGCCTGTCGCCGATCTCGACTCGGTGCGGGTGACCTACAGGAACCCCGCCCGTCTCCTCGAAGATCTGCGGGGCATGGGCGAAACCGCTGCGCTCGCGGCGCGCGGACGGGCGATGACGCGCGCGCTTCTCGCCGAAACGCTGGCCCGGCTCGCGCCAGAGACCCGGTTCGACATCATCTATCTTACAGGATGGGCGCCGGCTCCCGGCCAGCCGCAGCCGCTAAAACCCGGCTCGGCCCGGCGGTCGCTCGAGGCGGCGGTGAAATCGAAAAACTGACTTCTGCCTCAGTTAAGCGAGTCCGAAATATCGGAATACATGTCCGATGTCGCGTTGGTGTAGTTATTGATCGCACCGACGATGGCGACGAAGATCAGCGCCACGATGAGACCGTATTCGATGGCGGTCGCGCCGGAAACGTCCGCGGCGAAACGGCGCGCGCAGGCGGTTAACCGGTCGGGCAGGCCTGCGAAGGAGCGTGCGGCGTTCGTCATAACAAGTCTCTCAACTGCGCCGCGAGCGGACGATCCGCCGGCGGCATTTCATAAGAGGGAAAATCCCTCGGTCGCACCCAGGCGAGGGCTTGCGCCTCCACCGGCCGCGGTTGGCCTGACCATTTTCGACAGACGAATAAAGGCATCAAAAGGTGAAAGTCGCCTGAATCGCAGGACGCGAAGCCGGCCGGCGCGAGGCAGGACGGAGCCACGTCGATATCCAGCTCTTCCTTGAGTTCGCGGACCAGCGCGGCTTCAGGCGTTTCGCCCTCGCCGAGTTTCCCGCCCGGGAACTCCCATAACCCGCCCATCGCCTTGCCCTCCGGCCTGCGCGCCAAGAGCACGCGTCCGTCACCGTCAATCAGGGCGCACGCCGCTACCAGAACCAGCCTCGCCATGATTTCGCCTCAATTGTGACCCCGTCCGGTTACCGGACCGCTAAAGGAATTGGTAAAGAATCTTAAAGCCTTCTAACCGGGTCCGGGCGGCAGCGGCTCCGGATCCCGCAGCGCCCCGCCAGTCGGAGAAGCAGCCGGAAGCGCCCGCCCGCCCGACGGAGCCGGCTGGGCGGATGTGTCATAATAAACCACGTCGCTGGCTTCCTTCAGCTGCGCGAGCGTGCGTTCGATGGCGCGCATGGTGAGGAAGCGGCGGATATTGTCCTTCACCGCCGCGAACGGCACGCCGTCGGTCTTGCGGCGGTCGGTGACCTGCAGCACATGCCAGCCGAACTCCGACTGGAACGGCGGCGCCGTCTCGCCGACCGGGGTGGCGAAGGCGACGTCGGCGAGCGCCGGCGTCATCATATCCCGGGTGAACCAGTTGAGGTCGCCGCCGAGCGCCGCCGTGGCGCGGTCTTTCGAGAGCTCCCGCGCCAGGGTCGCGAAATCGCCGCCGGCTTTCAGCGACGCCATCACCGCTTCCGCCTCCTCGCCGGTTTCGACCAGAATATGCCGGGCGCGCACCTCGTCGCCGAGACGGGTCACGTCCGATTGCGCCTTGTAAAGACGTTCGACGGCGGCGTCGGTGACGATGGCGTCGAGACGCGTCTGCATGTAGGCGGAGGCGAGAATGCGCTCGCGCGCCGCCGCGAGTTGCCGGGCCGTCTGCGGCTGGCGATGGAGACCCTCGTCGAGCGCGGCGCGGGCGAGAAGCCGCTGCTCGATGAAGGTTTCGACGAGCTTGCGGGAAAACGCCGCTTCCTGAGTCAGCCTCTCGTCGTCGCGCAGGGCTCCCGCCGCGCGCGCCGCCGATTCGACTTCCGAAAGATGCACATAACGCCCCTCGATGCGCGCCAGGATCGGATCGTCGAGATCGACCGGAGCGCGCCGCTCCGACCCGGCGGAGACAATTTCGGATGATGAAACGCGCAGCGTGTCGATGATGGCGAGGCTGGCGATTATCAGGATGACGCCGGAAAAGGCGCTATAGGCGCGCCCCGAACGGCTTGGCAGCCAGCGTATGAACATGCGCCCGAATTTCGAGGCGACATGGGCGATCAAGCTCAGCGCCCGCCACAAGGTCGCGACGCCAAGCTTCACCCCCCGCCAGAGCGCCGCATCGAGCGCGCCCGCCAGCCGCCACACCGTGGCGACGAACTTGCCGGCGCCGCGCGCCGCCAAAACCAGCATGCGCCACAGCCCGCGCAGCACGGCGAGCAAGGCGCGACCGGTCGCCGCAACCGCCGCGGCGAGAGAGCTTCCAGTGTGTCGGGGAGCGTCGGGACTGTTCATTGCCCGGTCTTATATTCCTGTTTCGGGCGTTCGTTGACAGCCCATACGCCCCTGCTTATCTCTCCGGTGCGTCCGGAGGGGCGCCTTTCCGTCGCAGCAGGCGCCTGCCGCACCGCAGCCGACAGCCCTGACGACTTTCAGCAAGGTTTGCCGTCCATGGCGCTTCTCGGTATCGCAAAAAAGCTTTTCGGCAACTCTAACGACCGTCGCCTGAAGCCCTTATTCCGCCGCGTCGAGGCGATCAATGCGCTGGAGGGGGAAATCGCCGCTCTCTCGGACGAGGCGCTGAGGGCCCGCACAGCGGCGCTGAAGGAGCGCTACGCCGGCGGGGAAAGCCTCGACGACCTTCTCGAAGAGGCCTTCGCCACCGTCCGCGAAGCAGCCAAGCGGGCGCTCGGCCAGCGCCATTACGACGTGCAGCTGGTCGGCGGCATGGTGCTGCACGAAGGCGACATCGCCGAAATGAAGACCGGCGAAGGCAAGACCTTGGTCGCCACCCTGCCCGTCTATCTCAACGCGCTCGCCGGGCGCGGCGTCCACGTCGTCACCGTCAACGACTATCTCGCCAAGCGCGACGCCGAATGGATGGGCCGCGTCTACGAGCGGCTCGGCATGACCACCGGCTGCATCGTGCATGGCCTCTCCGACGCCGAGCGCCGCCAGGCCTACGCCGCCGACATCACCTACGGCACCAACAACGAGTTCGGCTTCGACTATCTGCGCGACAACATGAAGTCGTCGCTCGAAGAGATGGTGCAGCGCGGCCACTTCTACGCCATCGTCGACGAGGTCGACTCGATCCTCATCGACGAGGCGCGCACGCCGCTGATCATCTCCGGCCCCACCGACGACAAGTCGGAACTCTATCTCAAGATCGACAGCTTCATCCCGCAGCTCGAGGAAGGCGACTACGAGATCGACGAGAAGGCGCGTTCGGTCGTTCTCACGGAAGAGGGCAACGAGAAGATCGAGACGCTGCTCAAGGAAGCGGGACTGCTCGAAGGCGACAGCCTCTACGACGCGGTCAACATCTCCGTCGTCCACCACGTCAACCAGGCCCTCAAGGCCCACAAGATCTTCCAGAAGGACAAGGACTATATCGTCCGCGGCGACAAGGTCGTCATCATCGACGAATTCACCGGCCGCATGATGGAAGGGCGGCGCTGGTCGGAAGGCCTGCACCAGGCGGTCGAGGCCAAGGAAAAAGCCGCGATCCAGCCCGAAAACCAGACTCTCGCCTCGATCACCTTCCAGAATTATTTCCGGCTTTACGAAAAGCTCGCCGGCATGACCGGCACTGCGATGACCGAAGAGGCGGAATTCGCCGACATCTACAAACTGATCGTCGCCGAGATCCCCACCAACAAGCCGATCGCCCGCGTCGACATGGACGACGAGCTCTACATGACGGCGGCCGAGAAATACAAAGCCATCGCCGTGCAGATCGCCGACTGCTACAAGCGCGGCCAGCCGGTTCTCGTCGGCACCGTTTCCATCGAGAAATCGGAAACGCTCTCGAACCTCCTCTCCGACAAGAAATTCTTCCGCGAAGCCGCGAAGACTTTGCGCGACCGCGCCAAGGCGCTGAAGGACAAGGAAGCGGACCTCAAGAAAGAGCTTGAGGAAAAAGCCGCCTACCTCGAGGAGCTGTCGACCCGCAAGACGCCGATCCCGCACAACGTCCTCAACGCCCGTTATCACGAACAGGAAGCCGAGATCGTCGCCGACGCCGGCGCGCCGGGGGCCGTCACCATCGCCACCAACATGGCCGGCCGCGGCACCGACATCCAGCTCGGCGGCTCGGTCGACAAGCAGCTCCTCGACCACCTCGAGGAAGGCGACGACGAAGAGACGATCAAGAGAAAACGCGCCGAGATCGAGGCGCGCGTCGCCGACGCCAAGAAGAAGGCGCTCGAAGCCGGCGGGCTGTTCGTGCTCGCCACCGAGCGCCACGAAAGCCGTCGCATCGACAACCAGCTGCGCGGCCGTTCGGGCCGCCAGGGCGACCCCGGCGCGACCAAGTTCTTCCTGTCTCTCGAAGACGATCTGATGCGCATCTTCGGCTCCGGCATGGAGAAGATGCTGAAGCGCTTCGGCATCCAGCCCGACGAGTCGATCGAGCATCCGTGGTTCACGAAAGCCGTCGAGACCGCGCAGAAGAAAGTCGAGCAGCGCAACTTCGACATGCGCAAGAACGTGCTGAAGTTCGACGACGTCATCAACGACCAGCGCAAGGCGATCTTCGAGCAGCGCATCGAGTTCATGTCGTCGGCCTCCGTCGACGACATCATCGCCGACATGCGCGTGCAGCTCATCAACGATCTCGTGGCGCAGTTCGTGCCGGCGAAATCCTACGCCGAGCAGTGGGACATCGAGGGCCTCGAAAAAGCCGTCGAGGAAATCTTCGGCAAGAAAATCGACGTCGCCACGCTCGCCGGCAAGGAAGGCGTCGCGGACGTGGAGATTTCCGAGATGCTGGTCGAGGAGACCAACAAGCTCGCCGCGCAGCGCGCCGCCGAAATCGGCCCCGACGTGATGCGCCGCGTCGAGAAGGCGTTTCTCCTGCATGTGCTCGACACCAACTGGCGCGAACATATGCAACAGCTCGACCATCTGCGTTCGGTGGTGTGGATGCGCGGCCACGCGCAGCGCGACCCCATCAACGAATTCAAGACCGAGGCGTTCGCCCTGTTCGGCGCATTGCTCGACGGCCTCAGGCGCGACGTGACGCGCATGCTGATGCACGTGCAGGTGCGCGCCGAGGCGCCGCAGCCCCCGCCCCGCCCGGCGCCGGCGAAAATGATCGAAACCCACGTCAATCCGCTGACCGGCGAGAATGAAATGGCCATGGCGGGCGGCCCGGCCCCTTACGGCCGATCGGCCGGCGTCGGCGCCATGGCGGCGCGCGCCCGCGCCATGAAGGTCGACCCCGCCAATCCCGAAACCTGGGGCAGCGTCTCGCGCAACTCGCCGTGCCCCTGCGGTTCGGGCCAGAAATACAAGCACTGCCACGGGTCGATCTAGGCTTCCGCCGCAGCCCGCCGGCCTGATAATTCGTACAGGGACAGAATATTTTCGGCGCGCGCCGTTTGGCGCGCCGACGCACGGCGCGCGCAAATGTCAATACGCCGTAAAGAGATTTTTCCGCGCCGCTTGACTTCCGCCGCCATGAGCGCATTTTCCGCGCCGCAAAAAACGGAGGTGGGCGCATCATGTCCCGCATCCCAGGTCCCGGCGCGCGCTTTCAGCGCTTCGTCCGGTGCATCGACACGACTCAAATTCTGGTCGCCGGCTATGTCGGCTACATGCTGACCGGCTTTGCGCTTCTCTCGCTCCCGTTCGCGCAGGAACAGCCGGTCGGCGTCATCGACAACCTGTTCGTCGCGGTCTCCGCCGTGTCGACGACCGGGCTCGTCACCGTCGATCCGGGGACGTCCTACACGCTGTTCGGCGAGATCGTTCTGGCGCTGCTGATGCAGCTCGGCGGCATCGGCTACATGACGGTCGGATCGTTCATCGCGCTTTCGATTTCGCACCGACTGTCTCGCTTCCGCGAGAAGATGGCGCGCACCGCCTATTCGATGCCCGAAGGGTTCGACGCCGCGAAATTCATCTCGATGGTGATCGCCTTCACGCTGATCTGCGAAGCGGTCGGCGCCGTCATCCTTTTCTTCGCTTTCTCCGCGGCCGGCGAGGAGCGGCCGCTGTGGTCCGCCATCTTTCACGCCATATCGGCGTTCTGCACCGCCGGCTTCAGCCTCAACGCCAACAGTTTCGAGGATTACCGCGCCGATCCCGTCGTCACGCTGACCATCGCCGCGCTCAGCTATTTCGGCGCGGTCGGCTTCATCGTGCTCAGCGAGATCTGGGATTGCGGCGTTCTCCGCAAGCGCCCGTTCCGGTTCACCACCATCGTCATCATCAGGGTGACGGTTATTTTTTCCGTGCTCGGGACGGCGCTGTTCTTTTTCGCCGAGCCTTCCATCGCCGCCTTTAATCCGTGGGAGCGCTTTCTCGCCGCCTTCTTTCAGGTGATGACCGCAACGACGACGGTCGGGTTCAACACCGTGCCGATCGGCGCGCTGACTCCCGCCGCGATCGTGCTGCTTTACGGGCTGATGATTTTCGGCGCCTCGCCCTCCGGCACCGGCGGCGGCCTCAAGTCGACGACGCTCGCCGTGATGATCGGCGTGATGACGAGCGTGCTGACGCGCCGCCGCACGGTGCAGGTGATGCGGCGCGAGCTGGCGCCCGACCGCATCCATCAGGCGGCGGCGAGCGTCACGTTTTACTTTCTGGTGCTCGCCACCGTGCTCTTCGCCCTGCTGCTGGTCCAGGAGGGCGATTTCGAGGTCATTCTCTTCGAGGCCATATCCGCCTTCGGCACGGTCGGCCTCAGCATGGGAATCACCGGCGCCCTCACTGACCCCGCGAAACTGCTCATCATCCTGCTGATGGTTATCGGGCGCGCCGGGGTCCTCACGTTCGGCCTCGCCATCGCGGCGCGCGATCATGCGCCGCCGGAACGGGGCGATAACGAGCTGGTGCTGTAGCGGCGGACGGGATCAGGCGGCGCCGACGCCGCGAACGATGAAAGCGCGGAACATCGCATCGACCTTTTCCGGCGTCAGCTTCGGTTTCCGCTCCAGCCACCAGCTCAGCATCGTGATGAACGCGCCGGCGACGAACTCGACGCGCGCTTCGCGCGTCAGGGCGTCTCCCGGCGCCTTCCGCCCGAACTCTTCGGCCGCCATGTCTGAGATGATCCGTCTGATTTCCATAAGCGCAATGATGCTGCCGCGGCTCCCGAGCATGGCGCGATAAACATTCCTGAACTCTCCCGCGTGATCGAACATCGCCCTGCTGAAGCTGATCGGCGTTCCGGCGGCGCGCGCCTCGGTCAGAATTTCGCGAAGCATGCTGAAGCCTTTGCGCAACAAATCCTCCTTGCCCGCGTAGTGCGCATAGAAGGTGGAGCGCCCGACATCGGCCTCGTCGATGATGTCCTGAACCGTGATGTCGTCGTACCGTTTGCGCAGAATGAGCGCCAGCAGCGCCTGATGCAGCGCTTTCCTCGTCCGCGCCGCGCGCCGGTCAACCGCTTCCTTCATGCTTCCTCCGTTTTTCCGAACAAAGGCCGCGCTTCTGTCCGGTAGGGGACGCGACGCCCGACCCGTCTGTTGATGTTCCGAACATGATGTTCATTAACATACGCCATGTTCACACGCCAAAACTCACCCAAACCAGAAGCGACGAGACAATCCATGAAACGACACCCGGCTCCCGCGACCGAGGCGAGCGCCTCGGCGCACGGCATCGACTTTCCCCGTCTCTACGACTTTCTCATCGCCGTTCTCACCGGCGGGCGGGATCGTTCGTACCGCGAGGATCTGATTGATCTCGCCGGCCTTCGGCCGGGCGACCGGATGCTCGATGTCGGCTGCGGCACGGGCACGCAGGCCGTCGCGGCATGGCCGCGAACGCAGCCGGGCGGGACGGTGGCCGGCATAGACGTTTCGGAAAAAATGCTGGCGGTCGCGCGACGAAAGGCGCGGCGCGCCGGCGCCAAAATCGACTTCAGGCGGGCCGATGCGGCGCAACCGCCCTTCGCCGCGGCGAGCTTCGACGTGCTCGTGTTCACCACGGTCTTGCACATGATACCGGAAAGCAGGCGGCGCACTTGCATCGGCGAAGCGGCGCGGCTGCTGAAACCGGGGGGGCGCATCGTGCTGGTCGACTATTCCGGAGACGTCGGGACCCGCAAACACTGGTCGGCGAAGCATGGGCCGCACGCCCGCTTCGACCTCGACAGCATGCGGGCCCCTCTTCTCGAGGAAGGGTTCTCCTGCGTCGAGGCCGGCAAGCTTCGCTGGTTCGATCTATATTATATGCGCGGCGTGAAAACCGGGTAGAGGGCGGAGCAAGCGGCCGCTTGCGCCGCCGCCATGGCCCCGCCGCAATCGGGCTGGTAGACTGGCGCCGGATAAGCCGCCGCGGGGGTTATGCTTGCGCCCACTATTCTATCTGCGCCGCCTCAGGGAAGACGTCGCGGACTGGGTTTCGAACGGCGTCATCTCGAAGGAGCAGGGCGAGGCGATTCTCGCCCGCGTCGGCGCGGCGAAAGGAACGAGCCTCGCCCAGCTTCTTGTCGTGCTCGGCGCGATCCTCGCCGCCGCCGCCGCCGTCACCTTCGTCGCCGCCAACTGGGAGGGCATGGCGAAAACCGCCCGCCTCGCCCTCCTGCTCGCCGCGATGCTTGGAGCGTGGGGGATCGCCGCGGCGTTTTTCCGCCGCGATCGGCCGGGCGCGGGGCAGGCGTTCGTCCTCCTCGCCATCGGCCTGTTCGGCGCCAACATCAATCTCGTCGGCCAGACCTATCATCTGAACGCGGATTATCCGGACGGGCTGATGATCTGGTCGCTCGGCGCGCTCGCCGCGGCGGCCGCCATTCCCTCGCGCACGGCGCTGGGGGCGGCGCTCGTGCTGGGCGGGATATGGACTTTCATCGAAACGTTCGAGTTCACACCGGGCCTGCATCTTCCCTTCGCGGCGTTCTGGCTGGCGGCGGCGGCGCTCGCCTACGTTCTGAAATGGCGCGGCGGCGCGCATCTCGTGGCGCTGACGGCGCTTTACTGGCTCGCCATCTCGCTCGATCCGCTGGCCGATCTCATCGGCGTCCATGAGCTCGAAATTCTCTCCTGGTACGGCTCGTTCGGGCTGGCGCTGTTCGCCTGGATGCTGTTCAGCGACGACCGGCCGTGGCGGATCGCGGCGCATTACGGCGCCTTCGTGTTTCTCGCCGTCGCCTTTTACTGGCACGCCACGTCGCTCGATTCTCTCGATTACGACCGCTGGCGCGAGGCGGTGAAGGGAGCGCCCGCGCCCACGGTCGGCGAATTCCTCCGCGCGCAGGGCCTGCGCCTCATCGCCGCCGCGGGATTCGTTTTCGCGTACGCGCGCGGCAGGCTGCCTGCGCCGGCCCTCGCAGCCGGTCTCGCCATCGTCGGCTGGGGACTGGTCTCCTTCTTCGCCTACCGGGCGCTCGGACCCGTGACGAGCATCATCAGCTACTGGGTCGGCGCCGTCGCGGTGATCGCCGCCGGCTCTGCGCTGGGCCGTCGCACGCTGATCAATCTCGGGCTCGTCGCCTTCGGCGCCGGCGTGCTCGACCTCTACTTCGACACGTTCCGCAATCTGCTCGACACTTCCGTGATGTTCCTGGCGGGCGCGCTTCTTCTCTTCGCGCTCGCCTGGTTCGCGCATGTCGCCGGCAAGCGCCTCGCCGCGCGGGGAGCGGCGCAATGACCCGCCCCGTTCGCATCGCGCTTCTGGCGCTCGCCATGACGCTGGTCATTCTCGGCATGATCGCCGTCTACGCCCGCGACCTGAACGGCGGGACGGAGATTACGCTGAAAACCGAACCGGTCGATCCGCGCTCGCTCTTCCTTGGCCACTACGCGACGCTCGGTTATGCGATCAGCCGGCTGGGCGGCGACTTGCTGGGCGGCCGCTGCTACGAGCGGAACGAGCCGATCTACGTGACGCTGGAGCGCGGCGAGGACGAATGGCGCGCCGTGGCGGCGGCGCCCGCCATGCCCGCCGACGGATTTGGCGAGAATCGCGTCACGCTGCGCGGCGCCGTCGCATGGCATTCGGGATGCCGGCTCGAAAAGAGCGATGAATCCGGCGAACCACCGCTGACGGACCCCGCGCCGCCGCTTGAGGAAATCCGCGTCTCTTACGGCGTCGAACAGTATTTCGCCTCGCCCGGCGCCGCGCGACGTCTCGAAGAGCTCGCCCGCCGGCGCCCCGCCGAAGGCGAGGAGACGCTCGAACCGTTGCAGATCATCCTGTCCGTGCCGCGTTCCGGCCGCGCCCTCATCAAGGGCGTCGTCATCGACGGCGAGAAGGTCTATGACCAGAAGATCTGGTGACCGCTCAGGCGAGACCCGCACGGCCGATGTGCAGGAACTTCGAACGCCGGTGCGCCCGCAGCGCGTCGGGCGACATGCGCTCGAGCTCATGGATCGCCCCCTCGACCGCGTCGCCGAGGCGCTCGATGGTGAGCGCGACGTCGCGATGCGCGCCGCCGACCGGCTCCGGAATGACCGCGTCGATGACGCCGAGGGAGAGCAGGTCGTCGGCGGAGATTTTCATCGCCTCGGCGGCGTCGGGCGCCTTCGATTCGCCCTTGCCGGCCGCGTCCTTCCACAGGATCGAGGCGCAGCCCTCAGGCGAGATCACCGAATAAACCGAGTGTTCAAGCATCAAGACCTTGTTGCCGGCGGCGAGCGCCACCGCGCCGCCCGAGCCGCCCTCGCCGACGATCACCGACACGAGCGGCGCGCCGAGCGACAGGCATCGCTCCGTACACGTCGCAATCGCCTCCGCCTGGCCGCGCTCTTCGGCGCCGCGCCCCGGATAGGCGCCGGGCGTGTCGACCAGCGTCACCACCGGCAGGTTGAAGCGCTCGGCGAGATCCATCAGGCGGATGGCCTTGCGGTACCCCTCCGGGTTGGCCATGCCGAAATTATGTTTGACCCGGCTCGCCGTGTCGGCGCCTTTCTCGTGGCCGATCAGCATGATCGAGCGGCCGCGGAACCGCGCCGGCCCGCCGACAATGGCGAGATCCTCGCCGAAGGACCGGTCGCCGGCGAGCGGCGAGAAGTCCTCGACCATGTATTTGACGTAGTCGGAGAAATGCGGCCGCGCGGCGTGGCGAGCCACCTGCGTCTTCTGCCAGCGCGACAGTTTCGAATAGGTGTCGACCAGAAGCTGATCGGCCTTCGCCTGCAGCTTCTCGACCTCGTCATGGACGTTGAGGCCGGATGCCGGATCGGTCTGTTTCAGGTCGGCGATCTTGCCTTCAAGTTCGGCGATCGGCTTTTCGAACTCTAAATAAGTGCGCATCGGACTTTCTCGTAGCGGAGAGCCTTATCTAAGGGCTCGGCGGACCAAACTCAACGCCGGCGAACGCGAAGAATGGGCTGTCTAGGCCTTCTTTTTCGCTAACGGATGCTTCGAAAACACCACGTCCCGCAGGCGGTCCTGCGCCACATGGGTGTAAATCTGGGTTGTGGTGATGTCGGCGTGGCCGAGCATCTGCTGCACGCTTCTCAGATCCGCGCCCCGGTCAAGCAGGTGAGTGGCGAAGGCGTGCCGCAGCACGTGCGGCGACAGGCGCTTCGGATCGACGCCGGCTTTCGCCGCAAGCTCCTTCAGAAGCTGGGCGAACCGCGCCGCGGTGATGTGCCCGCTCCGCCCGCGCGAGGGAAACAGGAAGGTTTTCGCGCTCTCGCCGAGCCCTTCGAGAAATTCACCGCGTACGGATAGATAGTCTTCGAGCGCTTTCGACGCCGCGCCGCCGAGCGGCGCCATGCGCTCCTTGCCCCCTTTGCCGCGCACGATGAGATAGGGCTGGCCGCGCCGGAAGGCCGCGAGCGGCAGGGAGACAAGCTCCGAAACGCGCAGACCCGCCGCGTACAGCGTTTCGATCATCGCCTTGAGCCGCGCCGCTTTCGCTTCGCCGCCTTCGGCGGCCGCCTCCATCAGCCGCGCCGCCTCCTCGACGCTCAGCGTCTTGGGCAGCGGCCGTTTTGTCCGGGGGCGGTCTATCGACGATGTCGGATTGTCGCCCCGCAGCCCTTCCGCATAGAGGAACTGGTAGAACTGGCGCAGCGCCGAGACCTTGAGCGCCGCCGTCGAGGCGGCGAGCCCTTCGGCTTCGAGCGCGCCGAGAAACGCCGAAATATCGTCCGCACCCGCCGTCTCGAGGGTTTCGCCGCGCGCCTTCGCGAAAGCCTCGAAGCGCTCCAGGTCGCGTCCGTAATTCTTCAGCGTGTTCGCCGCCGCGCCGCGCTCCACCGCCATCATTTCGAGAAACAGCGCCAGCGCGCCGCCAGCCGGTCTCCCCCTCCGCCGCGAGGACGAAGACGGCTGCTTCACGGGCGCGACCGCGGCTTGAGGCGCGGCAGCAGCCCGCCGTCGCCGGACGAAGCGCCCGCACCGGCGGCCGCGGCCTCGCCGGGGCCGGCCGACGCCGGCGGCGTTTCGCTGAAGCGCGCCTTCCATGCCGCCTCGAACTGCATCCGCCGGCGCAGATCCGAAAGACCCGCCGCGCGCAGCGACTGGCCGATCACCACGTCGCCGACCGGATCGCCTTCCGGCGCGGCGCTGGAAGCGGCGAGCGCGGCGAGCCCCGCCTGTCCCGGTATATCGCGCAGCGCCGCATCGAAAGCGGCGTCGACGACGGCGGCGAAAAGCTGCGCGTCGGCCTCGCCGCCGCGCGCATGGACTGCGCCCGCCGGCGCGCTTGCGCCGAGCGCAACGCCCGCCCGTTCGGCGAGCAGCTTCGCGGCGACCGGATCGAGCGCGGCGAGAAGGTCTGCGAGGCCGATGAACGCCATCTTCTGGTCTTCGCCGAGCGAAGACAGCCCGTCGGCGCCGAACGCCGCGCCGAGCCAGCGCGCCGCCCCGTCGCCGTCGCCCACCGCCATGCGCGCTTCGGCGAAGCGCATCGCCTCGCCGGGCGCGACCAGCGCCCCTTCGAGGGCTTTCAGGTCGTTCTGATAAAGCAGCGCCGCTGCGTAGGCGCGCGGAAAGCTGTCGGCGATCGACAGCGCGTCGGCGATGCGCGCCGCCTTGTCGCGCATGAATTCCGGCGCGGTCATCCCGGCGATGGACTTGTAAAGCAGGACGTCCGTCATCGGATCGTCCGGGTGCGTCGCGATGCGGGCCCCGGCCTGCGCCACATCTGCGACGTCGGCGGGGACGGCGCCGTAGAGCGCCGCGAGATCGCCCGCAGACATCGCGCCCATCGCGGCGGCGCGGGTTGCGGCGGCGATGCGCGTCGCGGGTTCAAGCGTTTCATCGCGCGCCACGGCTTTCAGAGTCCCGCCGTCCGCCTTTTCGAGAAGACCGGGCGCAAGCGGCAGCTGCAGGGCGCGAACCGCCGCGAGATGCAGCGCGTTCTCCGGCGCGACCGGAGTTTTCGGCGCGGCCCCCGCGACGAGCGCGTTGAGCAGAATCTCGTCGGCTTCATCGAGCAGGCCGCGGTCGCGCAACAGGCCGTAGGTCAGATCCGCCGCGTCGCGCTCGCCGGCGGCGGCGTAGCAGATGACGCGCAGCTTCACCCAGAACGTCTCGTCGCGTCCCGAAGAGAGGCCGGCGTTGCGCCGGCAGGCCGCCTGCACGTCGCCGCTGTAAAGATCGGCCGTGGCCAGCGCCTCGCCGACATGCGGATCGCCGCGCGGCGCGCTGGAGATGCTGGCGATGGTGCGCGCCTCGTCGACGAAGCCGGCGCGGGCGAGCGCCAGGAGCTTTCTGCCGCCGAGATCGGGCCCCGCGCCGTCCGGCGCGTCGCCGGGAGAGAGAAGAATCCGCCGCATCGCCTCGCCGAGACTCGGCCCGGCCGGGCGCGCCGGCGCCGCGTCGAGCAGCCGGGAGAGCGTCGCCGGCTGCGCGCCTTTCCAGAGACCGGAATCGAGCGCCCCTTCGGCGCGGGCGAGGACGCCGGTGGCGAAAGCGTCGCGCGCCAGCGATGTCTGTTCGACGGGAGCCGGCGGCGCGATCTGGGCCGCGACGGGCGCGGCTGCGACGGCGCCCGCCAGGAACAGCAGCGTCTTACGAAACAGCGCCACGCACCGCCTCCTGCTCGATCATCCGGGTCTGCGGCTCCAGCATCTGGCCGTAGATAAAAAGGCCGACAAGCGCGGCGATGACCAGCACGACGGCGACGATAATCAAACGCACTTCTTCCCCTCCAGGGTCGCGACTCAGATGCGGCGACAATAACGAGCGCCGCGGACGGGCGAAACCTCGGGCCTCCCGATTGTCCCCGGAAACCCGGATTTAACCCCCGATTTCAGTCCCTTGAAGCTTCCGGGGCAGGCCCTTGCTGGCGTTCCCCGCCGCGCTTCTCTACATCTGGTCGCGATGAGCATCGAGACGAAATCGCGCGCCGGACGCGCGCCGGCGGTCCGCGTCGACCGGCCGGTCGTGCTGGTGGGCATGATGGGCGTCGGCAAGACGACGGTCGGCCGCCGGCTGGCGCCGGCGCTCGGCCTCGCCTTTTTCGACGCCGACGCCGAGATCGAAAAGGCGGCCGGCATGTCGGTGTCCGACCTGTTCGCCGAACATGGCGAGGCGAGCTTCCGGCAGGGCGAGGCGAAAGTCATCGCCCGCCTGCTCGACGGCCCGCCGATCGTGCTAGCGACCGGCGGCGGCGCCGTTCTCGACGCCGGCACGCGGGCGCTGATCAGGGAGCGCGCTCTGTCGATCTGGATCAGGGCCGAGCTCGACGTCATTCACAAGCGCGCGGCGCGGCGCGGCGGCCGTCCGCTCCTCAAGACCGGCGACCCGCGCGCGACGCTGGAGCGCCTTCTCGAAGCGCGCAAGCCGCTCTATGCGGAAGCCGACATCATCATCGACAGCCGCCCCGGTCCGCATTCGCGCACCGTCGAGGCGATCGTCGAGGCGATCGCGGCGCATCTGGCGTCCGAAGAAAAGGCCGGCGAATGACTTCCGAACACCCGCCCGAAATTCTCAAAGTCGGCCTCGGCGCGCGCGCCTACGACATCGTCGTCGGCGAAGGGCTGCTCGAAAACTCCGGCAAATATCTGCGCCCGCTGCTGAAACGCGACCGCGTCGTCGTCATCGCCGACGAAACGGCCTTCGCCGCGCAGGGCGCGAGGCTGCGGGCGGGACTGTCCGCCTACGGCGTTTCCGCGGAAACAATCGCGCTGCCGCCGGGCGAGGCGACAAAATCGATAGCGCGGCTCGAATGGCTGCTCGCCCGTCTCGTCGAGCTGGAAGTCGACCGCGCCGATCTCATCGTCGCGTTCGGCGGCGGCGTCGCCGGCGACATCGCCGGGTTCGCCGCGTCGATCTTCAAGCGCGGCTGCCGCTTCGCGCAGGTTCCGACGACGTTGCTGGCGCAGGTCGACAGCTCGGTCGGCGGCAAGACCGCCGTCAACCTGGCGGAAGGCAAGAATCTGGTCGGCGCCTTTCACCAGCCGGTTCTGGTCCTGTCGGACGTCGGCGCGCTCGAAACCCTGCCCGCCCGCGAGATCCGCGCCGGCTACGCGGAGGTCGTCAAATACGGGGCGCTCGGCGACGCGGCGTTCTTCGCCTGGCTCGAAGCCAACGGCGCCGGCCTTCTCGGCGGCGACCGCAAGGCGCGAGCGCAGGCGGTCAAGGTTTCCTGCGCCATGAAGGCGGCCATCGTCGAGCGCGACGAACGCGAGACCGGCGAACGCGCCCTGCTCAATCTCGGCCACACCTTCGGACACGCGCTCGAAGCCCGTCTCGGCTACAGCGACGCGCTGCTGCACGGCGAAGCGGTCGCCGCCGGCATGGGCCTCGCCTTCGATTATTCCGTAAGCGAAGGATTGTGCGAGGCCGGCGAGGCGGAGCGGCTGAAGCGGCACCTGCGGGCCGCCGGCCTGCCCGCCGGGATCGAAGACATTCCCGCCCTCGCAGACGCTTCCGCGGACGATCTCCTGACGCTGATGCGCCAGGACAAGAAAGTGTCGGCGGGCCGCATGACGCTCATTCTCGCCCGCCGCATCGGCGACGCTTTCATCGCCGAAGACGCGTCGCTCTCTTCGCTCGCAACGTTTCTCGCCGCCCGGCTTTCCGGCGCACGACCATAGAGGCTCCCATGAACCCGCCTGACGCATCGGCCTGGATCACGGCCGGCTGCATTCTCGCTCTTCTCGCCATGTCGGCGCTGTTCTCCGGTTCGGAGACGGCGCTCACCACGACGTCGCGGGCCCGCATGCACATGCTCGAACAGGACGGCGACCGGCGCGCGGCGCGAGTCAACCGTCTCATCTCCGACCGCGAGCGGCTGATCGGCGCGATCCTGCTCGGCAACAACCTCGTCAACATTCTCGCCACCTCGCTGACCACCAGCCTGTTCCTGAAACTGTTCAACGCCGGCGGCGTGGTGTGGGCGACCGTCGCCATGACGGCGCTGGTCGTGGTGTTCTCGGAAGTAGCGCCGAAAACCGCCGCCATCGCCCGCCCGGACGGGTTCGCCATGTTCGTCGCGCCGCTGATGCGCTGGATCGTGTTCGTGTTCGCGCCGATCACCGCCCTCATTCAGCTGATCGTGCGCGGCGCGCTGAAGATCGTCGGCCTGGACGTCAGCCGCGACAGCGCCGTCCTGTCGGCGACCGACGAGCTTCGCGGCGCCGTCGATCTCCATCACGTCGAGGGCCGCGTCGACCGGGAGGCGCGCAACCTCATCCGCGGCGCGCTCGAACTCGACGACATCAGCCTCGAAGAGATCATGGTGCACCGCAAGTCGATCGACATGCTCGATCTCGAACGCCCGACGCCGGAGCTGATCGCCGAAGCGCTCGGCAGCGCCCATACGCGCCTGCCGCTGCACAGCGGCGACCCCGACAACATCGTCGGCATCCTGCACGCCAAGGACCTGCTGCGCGCCATCTGGCAGGCGGACGGCAAGCTGGACGCCATCGACCTCGCGGCCATCGCCCGCCCGCCCTATTTCGTGCCGGAAACGACGACGCTGCAGGAGCAGCTCGACGCCTTCAAGCGCAAGCAGGAGCATTTCGCCCTCGTCGTCGACGAGTACGGCGCCATCATGGGCCTTGTGACGCTCGAAGACATTCTCGAAGAGATCGTCGGCGAAATCGAGGACGAGCACGACAGCCCGGTGCAGGGCGTCAGGCCGCAGCCGGACGGCTCGGTCAATGTCGACGGGCAGGTGACGATCCGCGATCTCAACCGCGCGATGGACTGGAACCTCCCCGACGAGGAAGCCGTGACCGTCGCCGGCCTCGTCATTCACGAATCGCAATCAATCCCGGACGTGGGGCAGACTTTCTCCTTCCACGGGGCGCGGTTTCGTATTCTAAGAAGGCGCCGAAACCAGATAACCGCCATCAACATCAT
Source organism: Pseudomonadota bacterium (assembly GCA_036337175.1). GTDB lineage: Bacteria > Pseudomonadota > Alphaproteobacteria > Caulobacterales > Parvularculaceae > Amphiplicatus. Next base: position 325,785 of record JAYZEQ010000003.1, on the reverse strand, counting down.
GCCAGTCGAGGGGACGCGGCCGGCGCCGGAATACAAAGACATCTGAGTACAGGAACGCTTCATGGCGCCGAAAGCCGCGGGTCCGAACGCCATCGTCTTCATCTACGTGACGGTGCTGATCAACATGATCGGCTTCGGAATCATCATGCCGGTGATGCCGCAGCTCATCATGGACGTGACCGGCGAGGATCTGAGCCATGCGGCGCGCTGGGGCGGGCGGCTGTCGCTGGTCTACGCGGCGATGCAGTTCTTCATGTCGCCGGTGATGGGGGCGCTTTCGGACCGCTTCGGACGCCGGCCGGTGATCCTCGGCTCGCTCGCCGCCTACTCGGCGGACTTCTTCCTGATGGCTGTCGCGCCGACCATCGGCTTCCTGCTCCTCGCCCGGCTTCTCGCCGGCGCCTTCGCGGCGACGTTCTCGACCGCCAACGCTTTCATCGCCGACATTTCCCCGCCTGAAAAACGCGCCGCCAATTTCGGCCTGATGGGGTCGGCGTTCGGACTCGGCTTCATCATCGGACCGGCGATCGGCGGCGTGCTCGGCGACGAGTTCGGTCCGCGCGCGCCGTTCTACGCCGTCGCCGCGCTCGGCATGATCAATCTCGCCTACGGCTACTTCTTCCTGCCCGAAAGCCTGAAGCCCGAGCACAGGCGCGCCTTCGACTGGAAGCGCGCCAACGCGCTCGGCAACTTCCTGCATTTCCGCCGCTACCCGGCGCTGCTGCCGATCGCGCTGTCGATCTTCCTGTTCCAGACCGGCCACTGGACCTTCCCGTCAGTGTGGGCGTACTTCGCCGAGGCGCGCTTCAACTGGAGCCCGAAGGAAATCGGCTTCTCGTTGATGGCGGTCGGTCTCGCCGCCGCAGTCGTGCAGGGCGGGCTCACCCGCGTCGTCATCCCGCGAATCGGCGAACGGCGCGCCGCCGTGTTCGGCCTCGCCATCGCCGCCGCCACCTATTTCTGCTACGGGCTCGCCACCCATGGCTGGATGATCTACGCGCTGATCGCTTTCGGGGCGCTCGCCGGCTTCACCGTGCCGGCGCTGCAGGGGATCATGTCGCGCACCCTGCCGCCCAACGCGCAGGGCGAGCTGCAGGGGGCCATCGCCTCGATCATGGGGCTCTCGATGATCATCGGCCCCTATCTGATGACGCAGGTGTTCGCGGCGTTCATCGAACCGGGGCGGCCTTTCTTGCTGGCCGACGTCACCATCCTCGAGGACGGCGCGCCGTTTTATTTCCCCGGCGCGCCGTTCGTGCTGGCGTCGTTGCTGGCGCTGGCCTCGCTGGCGCCGCTCGCCGTCGCCTTCGGCAAGATCAAACGTCCGCGTACGGACAAGCCGGCCGAAGCGGCGGCGCCCGGCGAGTAATTATTTTCCTGCGAGACGGAGCTTCGAGCTCGCCTCGACGAGGAAGGCGGCCGAGAGCCCGAACAACAGCAGCCCGTTCGCCGCCGCCGCGCCCGGCAGCAGCGACCATTGCGGCGGCGCCAGCACATCGCCGAAGCCGAGCGTCGTGTAGCACACGGCGGCGAAATACAGCGCCGTCGCCGCGTCGCCGAACAAATCGAGCCTCAGGAAAGCGCCGGCCCACAGGCCGATTTCGAGCGCATGGGCGACGATCAGCCAGAGCGCCAGCAGCACCAGCGCCACCGCGTCGCGCAGAATTCTGAGCGGCCCCCACAGACGCGACGCGCCGGCCCGCAGCACGCCGCCGCCGACTGCGACGAAAATCGCATGAATGAACGTCGACGCGGCGATCAGCGCGGCCGCGATCCAGAGTTGATGTATTAGCTGCGCGTTTTCGCCCACCCCCGACCTCATCTTTTGGCGCCGCAGGTCGCGCGCCGGCCCGCCGCGCGGGCAAGGCGCCGCCCCTAGGCTTCGCCCGCCTTCTTCACGGCGCGCACCAGAAGCTTCAGCCGGCCGTTGGCGCGCTTGATGGAAGCGTCGAGCGCGTCGAGCTCGCCGACCGTGTCGGCCGACTGCGCGTCGGCTTCGTCGATCAGCGCACGCGCGGCGCGGATTTCCCGTTCGATGGCGGCGATCGCCGCCTCCGGAACCTTGCCGTCGGGACCGCCGGGAAGACCGTCCTCCGGCCCGCGCCTCGCGAACGCCGCGGCGCGCGCGCCGCCCCAGATCAGCCAGCCCGTGGCCAGACCGAAGACGAACGCGCCGATAAACACCGCCCAGGGCGCCATGCCAGCCATACCCGACCAAAACCCGGCCCCTTACGCCTTCCCGGCGCGGGGCTCCCGGAATTCGTAAAAGTTTAAGCAAGCCGCGCGCCAGAAAGCAAAAAGGCCGCCGGAGCCGGCGGCCTCGATGCGTTCCGGATCGGGACAGGTCAGCGCGGCGCGAGGACCATCATCATCTGCCGGCCTTCGAGCTTCGGCAGCTGCTCGACCTTGGCGACTTCGTCGAAATCTTCCTGAACGCGCTTCAAAAGCTCCATGCCGCGTTCCTGGTGGGCCATCTCGCGGCCGCGGAAGCGCAGCGTCACCTTGACCTTGTCGCCCTCTTCGAAGAACCGCCGGATCGCCTTCGCCTTCACCTCATAATCATGGGTGTCGATGTTGGGGCGCATCTTGATCTCTTTGATCTCGACGATCTTCTGCTTCTTCTTGGCTTCGTTCTTTTTCTTCTGCTGCTGGTATTTGAACTTGCCGTAGTCGAGGATCTTGCAGACGGGCGGCTGGGTGCCCGGAGAAACTTCGACGAGATCGAGCCCTGCGGCCTGCGCGAGTTCTATCGCCTGGCGGGTCGGAACGACGCCCCGTTTCTCGCCTGTCTCGTCGATCAGCAGCACGTTCGGCACTGCGATCTCTTCATTGATGCGGGGGCCGTCACCTTTAGGCGGGGTGGGGGCGAATGGTCGGCGGGCTATGGGCGTTTCTCCTGTTGTCGCTTCGGACGATATGCAGACGCCGCCTCATTCCGGCGCGACCAATTCGCGGCGGAAGCGGCGTCGAGCGGGCGGTATATAGTCAATTCCCCATCTCGATCAACGGGAAGCGGCCGCGCGGGCGGTCCTGTCGTCGGGAATAAGACCCATATTGTTGAGGGTGCGCCACACAAAGTCGGGGGCGGCCTCGCTCAACGAGTCCCTGGCGGTGAGCAGCACCACGTCGCGCCCCTGCGGGGCCTCGCCGGCCTGGTTCGCCTTGCGGATCATCACGCCGCGGCAGCCGACCGAGAGGGCGAGATGCACTTCCTCGGCGTGATCGCTGACGAAGAACGCCGCTTCCTGCGCCAGCGCCACCAGCTGCAGATGATCGGTCTTGCCGGAAAGATCGACGATTTCCGGCGCCTCGTGGGCGATCTCATCGCCGAAGGCGTGCAGCTCCTTGCCGCCGGCCAGCACCGGCATGATGTGGGCGCGCGACATGATCTGGGCGAGGCGGGCGTAGCAGGAGGCCGGCCAGCGCTGCTCCGGGTTCGGTCCCGGCAGCAATAGTCCGAACACGCCGGATATGCCGAACCACGAGGGCTGCATGTTGGCCGAATCCTTGCGCGCCGCGAGCGCCCACGAGAAGTTCGGCAGCCGTCCCGGCGTCTCAAGGCCGGCGGCGGCGACCACCGCGTCGAGACGCGGCAGATCGGGACCGGGCGGGGGATTCTTGCGGCGCTTCGGGGCCGGCTCCGCGGCCAGCCATTTCGGCCGGAACGGCCCCATGGCGGCGTGCAGCTTGCGTGCGTCTTCGTCCGCGGACAGATCGTAGATGCGCGCGAACTTCGATGTCTTCAGTTGACGGATGAACGCCTTCCTCGACTCCGCGTCGCGGAAGTTCGGCATCGCTCCGACCTGATCGAAATACGGCGCGGCGCGCGCCACGCGCTGCAGCCCGCCCGTCGTCAGCAGGCTGATGCGGGCGTTCGGATGGGCGTTCCTGATCGCCTCGAACACCGGTTCGGCCTCGACGAAAGCCGCAAGGCTGTCCGTCTTGATGATGAGTATGTTCTCGTTCTTGCGCCCGAACATTCCCTCGCCCCGAATACCCCTTACGCCCTCACGCCCCCGCAAGCGCCTTGTAGACCTCGAGGGTCGCCGCGCACATCGCCCGGCTCGAATATATTTCGCGCGCCCTCGTTTGCGCCCGCGCGCCCATCGCCGCCCTGCCGCCGGCCCCGAGCGCGGCGACTTTCGCCATCGCCGCGGCGAGCGCCCGCGCGTCGCCCGGCGTGACGAGGAAACCGGTCTCGCCGTCGACGACCGTCTCGCGCGCGCCGCCATGGTCCGCCGCAATGACCGGGCGGGCCATCGCCGCCGCCTCCACCGCGACGCGCCCGAAGGCTTCCGGCCGCGTCGAGGGCGACAGCGCCGCGTCAGCCCACGCATAGGCGGCGGGCATGTCGGCGCAATGGCCGACGAGATGGATCATGTCGCGCACCCCACGCCTGTCGATCTCCCGGCGCAATTCGGCGACGTACCCGTCGCGTTCCTGCGCATCCCCGGCGAAAACTAGCTGCAAAACCGGGGCCTGGCTAGCGCCGCTCCGGCCCGCTTTTTCCCGCTCGTTCTCGACGAAAAGCGCCGCCGCCTCGATCGCGGTTAACTGCCCCTTCCAGCTCGTCAGGCGGCCCGGCAAGAGCAGCCTGAGCGCGCCGATCCCGGCGGGAAGGCCCCACTGGCGGGCCAGCGCCGCGGCGCGGGCGGCGCTCACCTTCGCCGGATCGAACAGGTCGAGATCGGCGCCGCGCGGGATGACGCGCAGCCTGCTCTCGTCGATAGCGTACTGGGCGCGAATGGCGGCGGCCGTGTACGCCGAATTGGCGATCACGAGATCGGCCCGCACCATCGCCGAATTATAGAGACGCTTCAGGGGCGATTTCGCCTCGTAGGCGCCGTGATAGGTGGACACCAGCTTCCTGCCGGTCGCCTTCGCCGCCCACAGCGCGCTCCACGCCGGGGCCCGCGAGCGCACATGGATGATGTCGACGCGCTCGCTTTCGACCAGCCTTTTCAGGCGGTCGCGGTTGGCGAGGATGGTCAGCGGGTTTTTCGACTGCACCGGCATCGTGAAGATCCGCCCGCCCGCCGCCTCGATCTCGGGAGCCAGCCGGCCGCCGCTGGTCGCCACCAGCGCCCGCCCGCCCGCCTCGACCACGGCGCGCGCAATCTCGACGGCGGTGCGTTCGGCCCCGCCGGCGTCGAGGGCGGGGATGACTTGCAGAATGGCGGCGCGGAACGTCATGGTGCGCCGGTCTTACATGGTTTTGCGAAAGCCGAGAGCCTCTCCATGACTTCCCGCTTTATAGACGGCCCCAACGGACGCCTCGCCTGGCGGCGCGTCGACGGCGCCGGGCCCGGCGTCGTCTGGCTCGGGGGCTATCGATCCGACATGACCGGAACCAAGGCGGGCCGCCTGGCGGACTGGGCGGAAGCCTCGGGCCGCGCCTTCCTGCGCTTCGACTATTCGGGGCACGGCGAGTCGGGGGGCGTTTTCGAGGACGGCTGCATCTCCAGCTGGTTCGCCGACGCCAGTTTCGTCTTCGACCGGCTGACCGAAGGCCCGCAAATCCTTGTCGGCTCGTCGATGGGCGGCTGGATCGCCTGCCTGCTCGCCCTCGCCCGGTCCGAGCGGGTCGCCGGGATCGTTTTCGTCGCCCCCGCCCCGGATTTCACCGAAGAGCTGATGTGGAAAGGATTCACCGAAGCGCAGAAGGCGGCGCTGATGCGGGACGGGCGGCTGGAAATCCCCTCCGATTACGGGCCGGAGCCGGACGTCGTCACCAATAGGCTGATCGAGGACGGGCGGGACAATCTCATCCTCGGCCGGGCCGGCGCCATAACCTGCCCCGTCCGCATCCTGCAGGGCATGAAGGATCCGGACGTCCCCTGGCGGCACGCCCTGCGGCTCGCCGAGGCGCTGGGCTCGGAGGACCTTCTCGTCACCCTCTCCGGCGACGGCGACCACCGGCTGTCCGGCCCGGCCGATCTCGACAGGCTGGTCGCGGCGGTCGAAAGCCTCCGGGCCGAGGGCTAGGCCCCCGGCAACGGTTCGCCGCACCGGAGTCTCGGTTCGCCGCGCAAGCGAGCGGCCGCGCCTTGCTACACTTGTAACACCATGTTACAGATGTGGCTGAGGGAGTTTCCCGCCGCCATTCGCATTCCCGGGCGCGAGCGCCCGTTGCCGTGTCCGGAACATGAGGCCTGCATGAGCGCCGACGCCGTCTCGCAACCCACCAAGCCTGAGCTTGAAATCCTCAAACTGCTGTGGCGGCGCAAGTCGCTGAGCGCGCGCGAGATCGCCGACGAACTCGCCGAACCGCTCGGCTGGTCGTATTCCACTTTGCGGACCGTCCTTGAACGGATGGTTGACAAGGAGCTGTTGAAGCGTCGTCCGAGCGACGGCGTCAACGCCTACTCCGCCGCGGTCGGCAAGGTCGACCTGCTCGGCCGCATGATCCAGGATTTCTCCGACCGCGTCCTCGAACTCGACGCCGCGCCGCCGGCCGTGTTTTTCGCCCAGTCGAAGCTGCTGACCCAGGAAGAAGTGGAAGAGCTCGAAAAGGTTCTTCGCGCCGAGGAAACCAAGTCATGATCGCGATCGAATTCGAACCCGCCATCCTCTGCCTTCTCGCCTCCCTCGCCTGGGCGCCGCTGGTGTATGTGGCCGCGACGCGCCTCGATACGGGCCGCGCCCTGTCGGCGTCGGAGATGCTGTGGCTCGCCGCGCTCGCCGTCGCGGCGCTGCCGACGCTGGTCGCGCCGGCCCTCGCCGCCGCCGGCGTTTCGCTGCGCCCCGCGCCGGTCGAAATGCCGCCGATGGCCCTCGACGCGCCGGTGATGATGGTTCCCGTCGACTACGCGCCGGAAGAACTGCCGACCGTCGTCGCCGCGCCGCTGACGCTCGAGACCCTCGTCAACGCCGCCGGCCTTCTCTACTTCTACGGCGTCCTCCTGTTCTTCGCGCAGTGGCTCGTCCGTTCGCTGACCTTCGCGGCGCGGGTGCGCGCGGCGCGGCCGGCGAACTATCCGGAACTGCTTGCGGCGATCGAAACGTGGCGCCGCCGGCTCGGCGTTTCCGAGCGGATCGGCGTGAAGAAAACGCCGGCGGTGTCGAGCGTGTGCGTCTACGGCGTGTTCCGGCCGACCATTCTCATCCCGTCGGAGCTCGACGCCCGGCTGTCGTTCGACGATCTCGTGATGATGTGCGCCCATGAGCTGGCGCATGTGAAACGCCGCGACCCGCGCCTCTTCGCGGTGCTGTCGGCGGCGCGCATCCTGTTCTGGTTCAACCCGTTCGTGAAGCGCATCGCGGCGCGCGCCGAACTCGCCGCCGAGCAGAGCGCCGACGCGCTGGTGCTCGAACGCGGCGCCGACCGGCGCGCCTACGCGGCCTGCTTCGTCGAAGGGCTGCGCTTCGCGGCCGAACGGGCGCAGCGCTCGGCGGTCGCCATCCCGGCTTTCACGCCGTTCGACCGCAAGAGCCGCCGCATGCGCCTCGATGCGATCCTGTCGGGCTCGCTCGAAACGGCGCGCAGGCCGTCGCGTCTCGCCGCCGTGGCGACGGTGTTCGCCGCCGGCCTTCTCGCCTTCGCGCAGGCCGCGCTCGCCGTGCAGCCGGCGCCGCGCGCCGACGCTTCGGCGCTGGTGATGATGCCGGTCGACGGAGAGATCACGCTCGATTTCGGCAAGAGCTTCATCGACAAGTCGGGCCAGAACCGCAAGGCGCATGAAGGCGTCGACATCCGCGCGGCGGAAGGAACCGCCGTTGTCGCGCCGGGCGACGGCGTGGTGCTCGAAGCCACCGACGACTATCAGGGCCAGCCCGCCTGGGGCAAAGTCGTGGTCGTCGATCATGGCGGCGGCCTCGTCACCCGCTACGCGCATCTGTCCGCCTACGACGTAAAGAAAGGCGAGCGCGTCAGGGCCGGCGAGAAGATCGCCGAGGTCGGCCAGACCGGCGTCGTCACCGGCCCGCACCTGCACTTCGAAACGATCCTCGACGGCGTGCGCGTCGATCCGCTCGCGCTCGTCGAAGGCTCTGGACGGCGAGCCGCTGCGCCTTTAGCGCCCGCAGCGCCGCGGCTCGCCGCTTCCGCCGCGCCCGACCCGCATCCGGTCCCCGCCGTGCGGCCGGTCCCGACCGTCTCGCCCGTTCCGTCAGTTTCTCCGGCGGCGAAAGTCTCGCCGGTTCCGGCCGTTCCGCCGACGAGGGGCGTGACCCCGACGACGCCGCCCAACGCAGCGACGCCCGTTTCGCCCGCCTCGCCCCCCGCCCTCGATGACGTGCTCGTCGGCGCGCCGCCCGACCAGCATTTCTTCGCCTTCAGCGGCGACGCCCCGCCGCCTTTCGCGGTGATGCTCGACAAGCTCGACGCGCTTGAGTTCGGCGACGGCGATCACATGCTGCGCCTCGGCGATCAAGGCGAGTTCCGCGGCTTCGCGTTCTCCGGCGACGGCGAAGGCGCCTTCGCCCTTGGCGACGGCCGCTACGAATTCAATTTCGGCGACGGCGAGACGTTCGTCTTCGACGGCGACCACCAAATGACGCCGGAAGAAAAGAAACGCTTCGACAAGGCCTTCGCGAAGATGCGCGCCGAGATCGTCCGCGCCCAAAAAGAACACGGCAAGGCGATGGAGCGCATGAAACTGGCCCTGAAGGAGCAGGAGAAACAGCGCAAGCGGGTCTATTCGATCCGCGTCGATGCTGACGTCGATGTCGACGAGGAAGAAATCCAGCGGCAGGTCGAGGAAGCGCAGCGCGCTCGCGAGGAAGCGATGGAAGCGGCCGAGCAGGCGCGCGAGGAAGCCATGCAGCGCGCGGCGGAAGCGCGCGAGCGAGCGCTCGAGCTCGCCGAGCAGGAACGCGAACGGGCGCTCGAACGCGCCGAACGCGAGCGCGAGATGGCGATGGAGCGCGCCGAACGCATTCGCGAGCGGAAAATGAACCGCGAGGAGCAGCTGCGCATGCTCGAAGAGCAGGCTGCGGCGCTCGCCGAAGCTGAACAGGATATTAAGGAAGAGCGCGCCCGCATCGAGAAGCTCCGCAAGGAGCTCGAAACCGAACGCGCGCAAGCCGACTCCAAGGGCGCGTAACGTCTCGCCGCGAACGCGGGGCCGTTAGTCGAATCCGGCGGCCCGGACCCTTGAGAAACACCGCGCGCCGGCGTTTTGTCAGCCTGCGGAAATGCACCTGAAATTCATTCCCGGCGCTTTTTGGGGAGCGCCGAACCAGGGGAGCTGCGGCGCCATGGGACTGACTCGCCTGTGCCTGAAAAACCCCGCCGCGGTGGCGGTGACGCTGGCGGTGATCGCGCTTCTGGGCGTCCTTTCCGTCACCCGCCTGCCGGTGCAGCTCTTCCCCAATATCGAACGCCCCGAAATGGGCATCTGGACGGGCTGGCGCGCGGCGAGCCCGCGCGAGGTCGAATCCGAAATCGTCGAGCCGATCGAGCGCGAGCTGCGCGGCCTGCCCGGCGTCAAGACGATGCAGTCCTGGTCCAATACGGGCGGCGGCTTCGTGCGCCTGCAATTCGCGCTCGGCACCGACATGGACGCGGCGTTCACCGAAGTCACGAGCCGCCTGCAGCGCGTGCAGGGCCTGCCCGCCGAAGCCGACCGGCCGGCCATCACCTTCAACGGCGGCGGCAGTTCGGGCGAAACGCTGATCTTCCTGTTCCTTCAGCGCCTCCCGGGTACGCCCGAAAGCAATGTCCGGCTCAGCGATTTCGCCCGCCAGCGCATCGCGCCGGAAATCGAATCCGTGCCAGGCGTCGCCGGCCTCGACATCAACAGCGACGACGGCGAGAATATCGTGCGCATCGCCTTCGATCCGTTCCTCGCCGCGCAGCTCGGCGTGACGCTCGACCAGATCACCCAGACCGTGAACCGCTCCTCCGACATTTCCGGCGGATCGGTGGATGTCGGCCGGCGCAGCTACACGATGCGCTTCGAGGGCCGTTTCAGCGCCGACCAGCTCGAGAACACCATTCTCGCCTGGCGCGGCAACGCGCCGATCCGGCTCGGCGACATCGCCAAGGTGGCGGTGGAGCCGTATCGCGGCAACGGCGTCGCCTACCAGAACGGCAACCCGGCGATCGGCATGAACGTCTATCGCGAACCGGGCGCCAACACGCTCGTCGCCATCAACGAGCTCACCAAGAAACTCGACGAACTCAACAACGGTCCGCTCAAGGAGATGGGCTACGCCATCCACAAGAGCTTCGATCCGTCGCTGTTCATCAAGCAGGCGATCTCGCTGCTCACCGGCAACCTGCTGGCCGGCGTCATTCTCGCCGTCGGCGTCCTGTGGCTGTTCATCCGCCGCGTGGCGGCGACGCTGCTGATCGCCTCTGCGATCCCGGTCTGTCTCGCCTCGACCGTCATCCTGCTCAACGTCATGGGGCGCTCGATCAACGTTATCTCCCTCGCCGGTCTCGCCTTCGCCACGGGCATGGTGCTCGACGCCGCCATCGTGGTGATGGAGAACTTCGTGCGCATGCGGGAGGAAGGGCGCGACTCGATGAGCGCGGCGGGCCTGGCCGTGTCGCAGGTGTTCGGCGCGCTGTTCGCCTCGACCGTCACCACCATCGCCATCTTCGTGCCGATCCTGTTCTTCGAGGACGTCGAGGGCCAGCTGTTCGCCGACCTCGCGCTCACCATCGCCGTCGCTGTGGCGGTGAGCCTCGTGGTCGCCGTCACCGTGCTGCCGACAGGCGCGGCGCATCTGATGACCAAGAGCCGCGTGAAGCCCGCCAAGGCGACGACGAAACTCGTCGACCGCGTCTCGGCCCTGGTGATGGGGCTGACGAAATCCCCGGCGCGCCGCTGGGCGTGGATCGGCGGCCTCACCATCGCGCCGATCGCGCTCGGCTTCGCGCTGTTCCCGTCGCTCAATTATCTGCCGCCCGTGAAACGCGCCGCCATCGACGGCTTCATCGGCCTGCCCTCGGGGGCCAGCCCCGACTATGTGCGCAAGGAGATCGCCGAAGTGATCATCCAGCGCCTGCAGCCCTATATGAAAGGCGAGAAAGAGCCGGCGCTGCTCAACTACTATGTCTACGCCGGCCCGTGGGGCGCCAATATCGGCGTGCGCGCCAAGGACGTGTCGAAGCTTCCCGAGCTGAACAGGATCGTTAACGAGGAAGTGCTGAAGGGCTTTCCCGACACGCGCGTGTTCGCGCAGCAGGGCGACCTGTTCGGCAATTTCGGCGGCGGCGGCGGCATTTCCATCGAATTGCAGGCGGCCGATTTCGAGGCGCTGGGCGAAGCCGTCCCGGCCGCCATCGATATCATCCAGCAAGCCATTCCCGGTTCGCAGGTGTGGCCCAACCCCGATCCGCAGGTCGTCACGCCGGAAATCCGCATCCTGCCGAATGACCGGCGCATCGCAGAGGTCGGCATGACGCGCGACAGCGTGGCGCGGGCGGTGCGCGCCTTCGGCGACGGCATGTGGCTCGGCGAATTCTTCCATCAGGACGGACGGCTCGACGTCATCCTGCAATCGACCAGCAAGACGACGCCGGAAACCATCGGCGCGATCCCGATCGCCACGCCGAGCGGCGCGGTCGTGCCGCTTTCGGAACTGGCGACCGTCGGACGCAGCGTCGGCCCGCAGCAGATCCGCCGACTTGACGGCCGGCGCACCATCGCGCTCGGCGTCAACACGCCGGACGAGATGCCGCTCGGCGACGTCGTCAAGGCGCTGAAGGACGGCGCCGAGGCGGAGCTTTACGCGGCGCTTCCTCCCGGCGCGTCGATCAAATACGCCGGCGAAGCCGACGCCCTGAAACGCGCCGTCGGCAATCTCAGCGCCAATTTCGGCCTCGCGGTCTGCATTCTCTTCCTGATCCTGTCGGCGCTGTTCAAGTCGGTGCGCGACGCGGCCCTCGTCATCGTCGCCCTGCCGATGGCGGCGGTCGGCGGCGTCGTCGCCATCAGGATCCTCAACCTCGTCACGCCGACTCCGCTGGACCTGCTCGGCATGATCGGCTTCATCATTCTCCTTGGCCTCGTGGTCAACAACGCCATCCTGCTCGTCGATCAGGCGCGGCAGTCGGAAGCCGAAGGCCTCGACCGGTGCAGCGCCGTGCAGGAAGCGCTGAGGCTCCGCATACGGCCGATCTTCCTGACCACCTTCACCTCGATCATGGGCATGCTTCCGCTGGTCGTCGCGCCGGGGGCCGGCGCCGGCATCTATCGCGGTCTCGCCACGGTGATCGTCGGCGGCATGGCCGTTTCGACCCTGTTCACGCTGGTGCTGCTGCCGGCGCTGCTGCAGATCGGCGCCGTAAGGCGCCGCGAGATCGACCTGCCGAACCCCGCCCTTCAACCTGCAGAATGAGTATAAAAGGATGCTTCGCATGCTGAAAAACCGTTTCGTGATGATCGGCGCCGCCGCCGGCGCCCTCGCGATCGCGGGCGGGGCGGCGTATCTGACCGGCGCGCTCGCCGGCGGATCTGACAAGCCCGTCGAGCAGGCCCAGCAGGAAGGCCCGCCGCCCTCTCCGGTCGAAATCGCCAAGGCGGTGACCGCCGAACTGGCGCCGCTGTCCGAAGCGCCCGGTTCCGTCGTGTCGCTGCGCGACAGCCTCATCGCCGCCGCCACCGCCGGCAAGATCGTCTGGGTCGCCGACGTCGGCGCGGAAATCGAGGAAGGCGGCGTCGTCGCCCGCATCGATCCGTCGGACGCCGCTTTCGCCCGCGACGCAGCGGTCGCCGAAGTGAAGCGGCTGGAAGCGCGCGTCGCTTATCTCGACCGCCAGTACGAACGCTGGGCGGATCTCGGCGACGAGTTCGGCGAATCCGAAACCTCGCTGGACCAGATGCGCGCCGATCGCGACGACGCGCGCCAGTCTCTCGCCAGCGCCCGGGTGGCGCTGCAGCGCGCCGAGACCAACCTCGAGCGCACCGAGGTGCGCGCCCCGTTCCCCGGCCGGGTCGTCACCCAGCAGGCGCAGATCGGCGAATTCGCCAACCCCGGCACGGCGATCGCCCGCCTCGTCGACATCCGCCATCTCGAGGTGACGGCGCAGGCCCCGGCCTCGTTGCTCGCGTCGATCAAGCCCGGCGACGAGGTTACCGTGAAGAACGGCGAGATGACCCTTAAGGCGCCGGTGCGCGCCGTGGTGCCCGTCGGCGACCAGGTGAGCCGCCTCCTCGAACTTCGCCTGTCGCTGCCGGAACCCGTCTGGCATATCGGCTCGGCGGTGCGCGTCAGCCTGCCGATGCGCGCCCCGCAGCGCGTCGTCGCCGCCGACCGCGACGCGCTGGTGCTGCGCGCCAACCGGGTCAGCGTCTTCGTCGTCGGCGACGACATGAAGGCCCGGCAGGTCGACGTCGAACTCGGCGCCGCCGACGGCGATCTCATCGAGCTGATCGGCGCCGTCAACGAAGGCGACAGGCTGGTGATCCGCGGCGGCGAGCGGCTGCGCGACGGCCAGACGGTGTCCATCCAGGACCCCGCCAACGGCGCGCAGGCGAGCGCCACGGCCAACATCTACTGACGGCCGGCGTCTGAAATTTTCGATGCGCTTCAGACGATCCGGCTGCGGACGAGGGTTTTCCCGCCCGCAGCCGGAATTCGTCCGACAGCGGCGCATCTGCGTTTCACAATGTCAAAGAGCGCGGGACCTTCCGGCCCGGCGTCACGCTGTCCCGGCGCGAAAACGCCGCTTTGCATGATGCGGAAAGAAGCATAAGGGCGCCGGAACGGGCGGGGATAAAGCGGGGAGAGTTATCCCCCGATTTCGCCAAAAACACCGCAAATACAATATGATATACCGCTCCCCCTTTAGGGGAATCCCGGCGGACAGAAGCGGAACGCGAAAAAATTTTCAGGCGCCCGGGCCGCCTACTCGCCTTCGCCGAAATAGTCGGCCGCGAGCTTCACCAGCGTGTCGAGCGCTTCGTCCGCCTGCGGACCGTCGGCGGTGATGACGATCTCAGAGCCTTGCGAGGCGGCGAGGGTCAACAGCCCCATGATCGAGCAGCCGTTCACTGTGTCCTCGCCCCGCGTCACGGTGATCCTGGCGTCGAACGAGCCGGCGACGGCGCAGAATTTCGCCGAGGCGCGCGCGTGAAGCCCGCGCCGATTGACGATCGCCACCGTGACGGATTTCGGCGCTGGCACCAAGGAGGCTCCCGCTTCTCGTTCTAGTCGGCGGTCTCGCCCGAGAGCACCCAGGAAGCGACATTGATGTATTTGCGCCCCGCCTCGTGCGCCGCCGCCACCGCTCCGGCGAGATCCTTGTCGCTGCGGATCGAGGCGAGCTTGATCAGCATCGGCAGATTGACGCCGGCGATCACCTCGGCGTTGGCCTTCTCCATCACCGAGATGGCGAGATTGGAGGGCGTGCCGCCGAACATGTCGGTGAGAATGATGACTCCCTCGCCGGAATCGACCGCCTTCGCCGCCTCGAGAATGTCGGCGCGGCGCTTCTCCATATCGTCGTCGGCGCCGATGGAGACGGCTTGCGCCTGCGCCTGCGGACCCACCACATGCTCGGCCGCGGCGAGAAACTCCTCGGCGAGGCGGCCATGGGTGACAACGACGATGCCGATCATGAAGGCTCCTGACAGGATAAGGCCGCGCTATGGTGCGCGGGCGGCTAGGTTTGTCCACCCAAAATCGACCGCACTGCAACACGAAGTCGCGCCGGGCCGGCCTCGCCGGGCGCGAAGGGGTAAAGAGGCAGGGAAAGCCGCTCGCCGACCGGATAGCGTCCCGGATCGGGAAGCCGCGCCGCCGGCGCGTCAAGATCGAACGCGGCGATGACCGGGGCGGCGGCGACGGAGCGCACGGGCGCCGGCCCGAAACCCCTGACCTCGATCAGTCCGCGGATCGGCGCGGGGGCCGAAGCGACCGCCCTCCCGCCTTCGGCCCGCACTTCCGCCGCGTCGTCGGCGATCAGCGCCGTGCGCCGCCATGGACAGGCCTCGATGGCGGCGAGCGCCAGCATCGACTTGCCGGCTCCCGACGCGCCGAGCAGCAGCACGCCGGCGAGCGGTCCGTCGGCGTCGACGGCGAGCGCGAGAGCGGTGGCGTGGATCAGCATGACGCGCCTCACCCGGCCGGAAGATCGACGATGAAGCGCGCGCCGAGCCGCGGCGCCGTCTCGTCCTCGACGGTCGCCGACGCATAGCGGTTCTCCGCCCAGATGCGTCCGCCGTGCGAGACGACGATCTGCCGGCAGATGGCGAGACCGAGCCCGGAATTATTGCCGAACGCCGCGCCCGCCGGACGCTTCGTGTAAAACCGGTCGAACACCTTTTCGAGACTGTCGGGCGGGATGCCGGGCCCGTCGTCCTCGACGGTGACGCGCGCCCATTGCTCGTCTTCATAAAGGAACGCCCTGACCTCGCCGCCCTTCGGGCTGAACGAGCGGGCGTTGTCGATGAGATTGCGGAACACCTGCGAGAGCGCGCCGGGATTGCCGTTGACATAGACCGGCCGCCCGCCCGGCTCGAACTTCACCGTCGGCTCGCCTTCCTTCAGCGTCGCCGCGTACATGTCGACGATGTCGCCGAGCAGCTTGCGCAGGTCCACCGCCTCGCGGGTCTGGCGGGCGAGTTCGGCGTCGAGGCGCGAAGCGTTCGAAATGTCCGTAATCAGACGGTCCATGCGGGCCACGTCTTTCTTGATCACGGTCATCAGCTTCGCCCGCGCGGCGGGATCGGAGGCGATGTCCAGCGTCTCGACGGCGCTGCGGATGGAAGTGAGCGGGTTTTTCAGCTCGTGCGCCACGTCGGCGGCGAAACTCTCGATGGCCTCTATTCGGGCGTAGATCGACTGCGTCATCAATCTCAGCGCCAGCGACAGCTCGCCGATTTCGTCGCGCCGGTGCGAAAAATCCGGAATGCGGGCCCGGCCGGCGGCGGCGATGCCTTCGCGCACCTTGTCGGTCGCCTGCACCAGTTGGCGGATCGGCTGGGCGATGGCCGCCGTGAGCAGCAGCGAGGAAAGAATGGCGGCGGTCGAGGCGAGGCCGAAAAACGGCAGGATGGCGAGGCGCGCGTCGCTGACCAGCGCATCGATGCCGCCGATCTCGGCCGTGACGACGCCGTAGATGGCCTGCACCTTGCGGATCGGCACCGACACCGAGGCGACGAGCTCGCCGTCCTCGTTAAGACGAACCGAGGCGGCGCCGCGCTGTTCGGCGAACGGCGACGAGGCGAGCGCGTCGTTAAGCTCGGCCTCGATCGAGCGCCGCGCCGCGTTGCGCCGGTAGCTGCCGGAGAGAATGTCGCCGATGGTCTTCGACACCGGCGCCCACAACCGCGCCAGAACGTTTTCAGTCGTTGCTTCGTCGATCGGCGCCAGCGGCTCGGCGACGATGATGTCGCGCCGCAGGACAACGTCTTCGAGCAGGAGATCGTTGGCGTTGCCGACCGGCGGCGTCTC
Source organism: Pseudomonadota bacterium (assembly GCA_036337175.1). Classification (GTDB taxonomy): domain Bacteria; phylum Pseudomonadota; class Alphaproteobacteria; order Caulobacterales; family Parvularculaceae; genus Amphiplicatus. Next base: position 309,435 of record JAYZEQ010000003.1, on the reverse strand, counting down.
GAAGGTCTGCGGCGCCTTGAAGATCCGGACGCGGCCTTCGAACGAATCCCAGACGCGGTTGAAGATCTCGTTGACGTCGCCCTGATCGAGCGCCAGCGAACAGATGGCGCCGCCTTCCCCCTCGCGCGCCACGTCGGCCTCCTCGACCGGCTGGCAGGAGCTTTCGTCGATCGCCGTCTGGGCGAGCACGTCGGCGATGATCTGAGCCTGCGCCCGAACGCCCTGAAGCTTCGCCTGAATGAGGCCGTCGCGAAACTGCGTGAGGCCGAACGAACCGACCAGAAGAATCGCAAGCGCGATGACGTTGGCGAGGAAAATAGTGACGGTCAGGCGCGAGATGGAATATCTCGTCCTGCGCCGCCGTCTCTTCCCGGCGCCCTCAGCCATCTATTTCTTAGCCGTCTTTGTACTTGTAGCCGACGCCGTAGAGCGTTTCGATGGAATCGAATTCCTTGTCGACGACGCGGAATTTCTTCCGTATGCGCTTGATGTGGCTGTCGATGGTGCGGTCGTCGACATACACCTGATCGTCATAGGCCGCGTCCATCAGCTGGTCGCGGTTCTTGACGAAGCCGGGGCGCTGGGCGAGCGCCTCAAGGATCAGGAATTCGGTGACGGTGAGCACCACCTGCTCGCCTTTCCAGGTGCAGGCGTGGCGCATCGGGTCGAGAGTGAGCTCGCCCCTACGCATGATTTTCTTTTCTTCCTCTGCGGTCGGCGTCGGGCCCGCCGAGCGGCGGCGCAGCACCGCCTTCACCCGCTCGAGGAGCAGGCGCTGCGAGAACGGCTTCTTGACATAGTCGTCTGCGCCCATGGTGAGGCCCAGCACCTCGTCGATCTCTTCGTCCTTGGAGGTGAGGAAGATCAGGGGCAGGTCGGAGGCCTGGCGGATGCGGCGCAAGAGCTCCATGCCGTCCATGTTCGGCATCTTGATGTCGGAAACGATGAGGTCGGGCGGCGAGGCGGTGATGTCGGCGAGCGCCGTCGCCCCGTCCTCATAGGTCTTCACCTTATGCCCTTCCGATTCGAGCGCCATCGAGACCGAGGTCAGGATGTTCTCGTCGTCGTCCACCAGCGCGATCGTCGCCATCTCAAAAATCCCCGCGTGAAATCATCGTCTTACGTTAGCCCGGATTGGCGGGCGCGAGAAAGGCGCCGCGGCGGCGTTTTTGTGGTTTTCGCGCCGCTGCGCCGCGAGGGCCGACCTAGCCGCCGGCCGCCGCCTCGATGAAGCGGGCGAGCGCGACGTCGCGCTCCGACAGTCCGCCGGCGTCATGGGTGGTCAACGTAATCTCCACCCTGCTGTAGACATTGAACCATTCGGGATGATGATCGGCCTTCTCGGCGGCCAGCGCCACCCGGCTCATGAAGCCGAAAGCTTCGTTGAAATCCGCGAATTTAAAGGTCTTCTTCGCCGCGTCCCGATCAGGGACCGGGCTCCACCCAGGAAAATCCTCGAAAAATTTCCGGCGCGCCTCGGCGCCGAGCTTTGCGACCATCGCCGGCTCCCTTTGCTTCCGCCGGTTTAGGCCGGGACCCGCCGGCCTCGCAAGGCTGTTGACCGCGGCCCTTCAAGCTGGGAGCAACGCGTCGTCAAGGAGGCTTCCATGATCGCCTATGCGCTGTTCGCCGACGCCGACTGGCCGGAAACATGGGCCGCCATCGAGCCGGTGTTCCGCGCCGGCGAGACCTATCCCTATCCGCAGGACATCAGCGAGGCGGAAGCGCGCCGCATCTGGGTCGAGACGCCGCGCCTCGCTTATGTGGTCCGCGACGAGACGGGCGCGCTCGCCGGCACCTTCAACATCCGCCCGAACCAGATGGCGCTGGGCGCCCATGTCGCCAATTGCAGCTATATCGTCGCCGAGGCGGCGCGCGGCCGCGGCCTCGCCGCCGACATGTGCCGCGCCTCGCAGCGCTTCGCCAGGGAGGCCGGCTTTCTCGCCATGCAGTTCAATCTCGTCGTCGCGACCAACGAGGCGGCGGTGAAAGCGTGGACGAAAAGCGGCATGCGCATCGTCGCCACCATTCCGAACGCCTTCCGGCACGCGCGCCTCGGCCTCGTCGACGCGCACATCATGCATAAGGAACTTTGAATCGCGTCTCGATGGATCGGCCGTGCCAAAAACAAATACGGGCCGCGCTGTCCGCGCGGCCCGTCCTTGTCGGAACAAGGTCCTTGCCTCAGGCAAGGTCGCAATTTCCGTAACCTGAAGGTCTCGATATCCGAATTGAAATCGGCGGTTAGCGAACGACCGGAGGCTGCTCCGAAGCGCGTACTTTCCGCAAAGACCTCAAAGGCTTCGTGAAATCGCTGGACATCGGATCACCTCCTCTCGTTTGTTGAACCTGAGACGAGCGTGGCAATATTTGCAGCGCCTTGCAAGAGGCTTTTAGTTAACGCGCGCCGCGCCGGATCTCAGACGCCCGCAAGCGTTTCCTCAACCCATTGGGGCACGATTTCGCTCGCCTTTCCGTAGCGCGCGTCGGTGAAAAGCAGGGCGTTGTCGGACGGTTCGAGATTAAGCTCCGTACAGGGAACGCCGAGACGGCGCGCCTCGCCGACGAAGCCGGCGGCCGGATAGACCGAACCCGACGTGCCGATCGACACGAACTGATCGGCGGCCATGACGGCGTCGGTTATCTCTTCAAGATGCATCGGCGTTTCGCCGAACCAGACGACGTGCGGGCGCATCGCGCCCGTGCGCGCGCAGGCGGCGCAGGACGTTTGGAGCCCGAGATCGTCCTCCCACGAATGAACCGCCGCGCAAGCGCCGCAGCGCGCCTTGGCGAGCTCGCCGTGCATGTGCAGGAGATTTTTCGATCCGGCGCGCTCATGCAGGTCGTCTACATTCTGCGTGACGAGGGTCAAACGGCCGCCCCGCTTGCCGAGTTCCTGTTCGAGCCTCGCGAGCGCGACATGCGCGGCGTTCGGGGCGACGTCTTTCAGCCGCCTGCGCCGCTCGTTGTAGAAGCTGTGAACGAGAGCCGGATCGGCGGCGAAGCCCTCAGGCGTCGCCACCTGCCGGTAATCGTATTTCGACCAGATCCCGCCCTTGTCGCGAAACGTCGAGACGCCCGATTCGGCCGACACGCCCGAACCGGTGAGAACGACGATGCGCCGCGGCGGCGCCATTCCTACCGCGGCCGAGCGAGATAGTCCGCCTTGCCGAGAGGAACGCCGGCGGCGCGCAGATTGGCGTAGGTGGTCGTGACGTGGAAATACATGTTCGGCAGCACCCAGTTCACGAGATAGTCGCGTCGCTTCATGGTCATGGTTTCCGGCCCGACGGGAAAGGTGACTTCGCCGTCGAGATCCGCGTCGATCTTCGTCTTGTCGAGATCCTTGATGAAAGCATGCGCCCTGGCGACTCGGGCGCGCAGCGCCTCGAACGTCGTTTCCGTATCCGGATTGCTCGGCATCTCGGCGCCGGCGAGACGCGCCATGCCGCGCGAAGCGATGTCGCAGGCGATCTGCACCTGCCGGCTCATCGGGAACATGTCCGGCGCAAGGCGCCAGTTGAGATAAACGGACTCATCGACCGACCGCGCCTTGGCGTGTTCGGCGCCCTTTTCGAGTACGCCCTGAAGCGCGGCGAACATCTGGTTGATCGCGGAATGGGCGACGGCGGAAGCGGAAAGCGACATGGGTGATTCCTCTCTCTGGAACTGGTCCCTGAAACTGGAGCCGCGCGGACCTTAAGCCGACGGCGGCCGCTTCATAGGGGGCGGAACGGGCGGCGGCGATCACATCCGATTGATTGTCCCGCCATTGCTTCATAGAGCTACCGGCGCGGCCCGTCATCCGCCGCCGCCCGGCCGGACTCATATGAAGCGCGTTCTGTTCGTCTGTCTCGGAAACATCTGCCGCTCGCCGGCGGCGGAGGGCGTGCTGCGGTTCAAGGCGAGACGGCGCGGGATGAAGCTCGCTGTCGCCTCGGCCGGAACCGGCGGCTGGCACCGGGGCGAACCGCCCGACCCCAGTATGATCAGGGCCTGCGCCCGACGCGGGTACGACATTTCCATGCAGCGCGCCCGGCAGGTCGAACTCACGGACTTCTATTCATTTGATTTCCTGCTCGCCATGGACCTCGGCAACCAGTCGCAACTGCTCGCCATGGCGCCGCCGGGCCGGGGCTGCGACATCCGCCTGTTTCTCGATTTCGCCGAAACCAGCGAACGGGAGACGCCGGACCCCTATTACGGCGGCGCCGGCGAGTTCGAGCGCGTGCTCGACCTCATCGAGAAAGGCGCCGACGGCTTTCTCGATCACCTGGAAGACGACAGGGGATAGGTCTCAAGAATCTCGTAATGGCTTTCGTCGCCGCCGAGATGCGATTCGTAGAGGTGAAATTCGTCGACGGGGAACGGACCGACCGAAAAAAGGTTATGCATGGCGGCGAAAGTGGCGGCGCTCTCCTGCGTGACGCCGTTCAGATAGGCGAGCGTCACATGCGGGCTGAACTTGCGCTTCTCGCCGGGAAATCCCGCGCGCGCCAACGCCGCCTTCACTTTCGACTGCAGGAAGGAAAGCTCCGGCGACGGCGCGGCGCCCGCCCACAGGGCGCGCGGCTTGCGGTCGCCGAAAAATCCGCACCCGGACAGCCGCAGATCGAAAGCGGGCGCCGAGACGGCCGCCAGCGCGGAGTGAATCTCCGCCAGGCCGTGACGGTCCGCCTCGCCGATGAACTGCAGGGTGAGGTGGAACGCCTCCTCGGAGCGCCAGCGCGCGCCCTTGAGCCCCGACTGCAATTGCGTCAGGGCGTCGGCGACGATTTCCGGAAGGGCGAGAGCGACGAAAAGGCGGTGCATGGCTGCAGAGTGAGACGCGCCGCGCCTTGAGTCCATATCGCCGCCCTCAAACCGGCGTTAGGATGGCCGCCATGACCGGCGAAAAAATTCTGTTCCTCGGCTACGGCTATACGGCGCAGGCGCTCGCAAGGCTTCTTCGCGCGGAAGGCTGGCGCATCGCCGGCACGGCGCGCTCCGCGCAGAAAGCGGCGGCGCTCGACGCGGCGCAGGTCGAGCCCGTGCTGTGGACGGAAAGCGGGCTCGATCCCCGCGCCCTCGACGATGTCGACGCCATTCTCGTCTCGACGCCGCCGGGCGCAGACGGCTGCCCTTCCTTCGCGGCGCTGCGCGACAGCCTGCCGGCGCAGGCGCGCGCCGTCTCATGGATCGGCTATCTGTCCTCCAACGCCGTCTACGGCGATCACGGCGGCGACTGGGTCGATGAAACATCGCCGCTCCGTCCGTCTACGGAACGCGGCTTCGCGCGCGTCGCCGCCGAAGCCGCCTGGGCCGGGTTCGCGGTCGAATGGTCGACGCCATTCGCGATCTTCCGTCTGCCCGGCATTTACGGGCCGGGCCGTTCGGCGCTTGACGCGGTGCGCGAGGGGCGCGCGCGACGAATTCTGAAGCCGGGGCAAGTGTTCAACCGCATGCATGTCGACGACATCGCCGCAGCGCTCAAGGCGTCGATCGGGCGTCCGTCGGCGGGCGAGCTGTTCAACCTCGCCGACGATGAGCCCTCGCCGCCGCAAGACGTCGTCGACTACGCCTGCAAGCTTCTGAACGTCGCCCCGCCGCCGCTGGTCCCGCTCGAAGGAGCCGGACTTTCCGAAATGGGCCGCAGCTTTTACCGCGACAACAAGCGCGTGAAGAACACGGCGATGAAAGAAGCGCTCGGCGTCAGCCTGCGCTATCCCACTTACCGCGAAGGGCTCGACGCGATCTTCGGCGACGGCTGACGCTACTTGCCGCTCTCTTCGCCAGCGCCGAGGGAATGCGCCCTTTCGGCGCGCCAGCGGTTGATATGCCGTATCCTGCATTGCGCCGGATCGCCGTATCCGCCGACCACGAGCGAGTCGCCGACCGAGGCGCAGACGCCGTCCTTCGCCGAAAACGAACTCGCGAACATCAAGGCGTTGAAGCTGCAACCGCTAAGTTGCAACACCGCCTCGCCGCCATCCGAGGTTTTAAGAACGACGATATTGTCGCGCCCGTCGATGGTCTGGCCGCCCGCGTCGAACGCGAAACAGGCCTCGCTGATCTCCTCGCCGACGCGCGCATCATCGACCAGCGGCCTTTCATCGAGCGGCGGCGGCGCGGGCTCCTGTTTTTTCGACTTGCGCGGCTCGCTCGCGGCAGCCGCGGTCGCGGCGCACAGGGCACCGGCCAGCAGAATGAAGCGTTTCATGGAGTGCGATCCTCTTGTCCCGCAGGGCGGCGCGGCAACGCAACGGCGCGCGCAGGCTCTGCGCCCCGTTTTTTAAAACCGCCGGACGCCGCCGCAAGCGGGCGCATCGAAAATATATATTACGCTTGACCGCGCCCGCCGCGTTGACAGGAAGCGGGAAGAGATGCAGCCGGCGCCGCGCATGGAAAAGGGCGCCGAAACGGCGCCCTTGCGAACCATTCCCTGACGGACGATCAGTCTTCGGACTCGGCGTCGTCCTTGCTTTCGTCCTGTTTGGCCGCGTCTTCGTTCCATTCGTAGATCGCGGTGATCAGATACGAATTCTGATTGATGCGGTTGTCGCGATCGAAGCCGAAGGCGCTGTCGGAGAAAATCAGCTTGTCGCCGCGGCTGACGCACCCGTCGGCCGGACGAGAGGCGATCGCCACCGACTGGGCGAAGCGCAGCGAGCCGAATCCGGCGCCCGACAGCTCGACCAGATATTTGTCCCTGACGCCCTTGGTCAGGATCACCGCGTCGTCGAACCCTTTCGGCGTCTGGAAGCCGTTGATGCCGCTGGCGAAGCAGATTCGGTCCACCTTCTCGCCGATGCGCGGATCATCGGGACGATCCTTGGCGAAAGTCGGCGCGATCAGGGCCGCGCCGGCGCACAGCATTGAAATCAACACAACCGCTTTTTTTGACATGATATTCCTCGCAATTCTCTTCGGCGCCGTTTCCGCCGCGCTGACGGGACGCAACTTCCGAACGGAAGAAAACGCAGATGGAAATCGTTTATGCCCGGCCAAGGGCTTTTTCGGAGCATTTCGGCGGCGGAAATGCGGCGGCCCGGCGCCTTCAGGCGTCGTCGTCGGTCTTACCCGCGTCGTCCGGGGACTGAACGGTTTCGTCCCAGCGATGGATGCGCACGATGCGGCACTTCTGCGGCACTATGGACGAATCCGTGAAGCTCAAGGAGTCGCCCTGCCGCAAACAGTTGCTGCCGGGCTTGCTTTCGATCTGCAGCGAGTATGACTGCCGCGCGCCATCGGCGCATTTGCCGTTCATTTCCACGAGATACCAGTCGTTTGCGCCGCGATCGAGCAGAAGCTGGCTCGGCTCGTCCTTGACCGTGCGCCAGCGGTTGATCGATCCGGAAAAACAAATGCTCCGCACTTCTTCCCCGACAGGAGAGGCGGGGGATTCCCCGCTCGCTCCGCCGGCCCACGCCGCGAGCAGCGCGGCGGCGCACGCGCCCGTCGCCGTCTTGATGAACATCGCAGTCGTTCCTTTTATCCGGCCCCAGCCAGCGTCCTCATGGTATCGCCGGAATTGTGGGTAGAAAGTGGCGAAAAGGGCTGTTTCAGGGCTCGAAACGCCTCCAAAAACATATAAAGAAATCTTTATATATCTCTTGGCGATGAGCCCGCCGGTTGCTATAAGCGGCCCGAATCCAAGAACGATCACATAGGAAAAGACGCCAAATGCCTGCTGCAAGCCACACGGACTACGTCGTCAAGAATATCGAACTCGCCGACTACGGCCGCCGCGAGATCGAGATCGCCGAGACCGAGATGCCGGGCCTGATGGCCACCCGCGAGGAATTCGGCAAAACGAAGCCGCTGAAAGGCGCGCGCATCGCCGGCTCGCTTCACATGACGATCCAGACCGCGGTGCTGATCGAGACGCTGCAGGCGCTCGGCGCCGAGGTGCGCTGGGCCTCGTGCAACATCTTCTCGACCCAGGACCACGCCGCCGCCGCCATCGCCGCGGCCGGAACGCCTGTCTTCGCCTTCAAGGGCGAAACCTTGGAAGAATACTGGAGCCTCGCCGACCGCATCTTCGAATGGCCGAACGGCGAGGTCGCCAACATGATCCTCGACGACGGCGGCGACGCGACGCTTCTGGTGCTGCTGGGCGCCGACGCCGAGAAAGATCCCTCGCTGATCGCCAATCCGTCGAACGAGGAAGAAAAGTTCCTGTTCCAGACCATCAAGCGCAGGCTCGAGAAACAGCCCGGCTTCTACTCGAAGCTCAAGGCGTCGATCAAAGGCGTCACCGAAGAGACGACGACCGGCGTGCTGCGGCTCTATCAGCGTCAGAAAAAAGGCCAGCTCCCCTTCCCGGCGATCAACGTCAACGACTCGGTGACGAAGTCGAAGTTCGACAACAAGTACGGCTGCAAGGAATCGCTGGTCGACGGCATCCGTCGCGGCACGGACGTGATGATGGCCGGCAAGCTCGCTCTCGTCGCCGGCTACGGCGACGTCGGCAAGGGTTCGGCGCAGTCTCTGAAGGGCGCGGGCGCGCGGGTCATGGTCACCGAGATCGACCCGATCTGCGCCCTGCAGGCGGCGATGGACGGCTTCGAGGTCGTCACCATGGAGGAAGGCGCGCCGCGCGCCGACATCATCATCACCGCGACCGGCAACAAGGACGTGCTGACCGTCGATCACATGCGCTCGATGAAGGACATGGCGATCGTCGGCAATATCGGCCACTTCGACAACGAAATTCAGGTCGAGGGCCTCAGGAACTTCAAATGGGTGAACGTCAAGGATCAGGTCGACATGATCCAGTTCCCCGACGGCAAGCGCATCCTCTTGCTGTCCGAAGGACGGCTTCTCAATCTCGGCAACGCCACCGGCCATCCGAGTTTCGTGATGTCCGCCTCGTTCACCAACCAGACGCTCGCGCAGATCGAGCTCTGGACCAAAGGCGATCAGTACAAGAACGAAGTCTATATCCTGCCGAAGCATCTCGACGAGAAGGTCGCGGCGCTGCACCTCGCCAAGGTCGGCGCGAAGCTCTCGAAGCTCTCGGAAGCGCAGGCAGATTATATCGGCGTCGACGTCAACGGCCCGTTCAAATCGGACCATTACCGCTATTGATCCGACGGCGGAAACCCGCCAGCCAGCGATGCAAAAAGGCCCGGCGCGAAGCCGGGCCTTTTTCTTCAGTCTTTCAGGCGCAGTGCAGGGTTAGATTTCGACGGGCGCCGGCGGCAGGTCATGGGCCGCATGGTCGGCGGGATTGTAGACGATGGCGGCGCTTTCCTGGACGGGCGTCTGCGACGGCGCGGCGGCGCCGGGATCGCGCGCGCCGAGCAGCGCGTTGAGGCCGGGCGTCGCGTCGCCGTCGTCGTCCGAGGCGGCGGCGAGGACGTGAAGCGCGGCGGGGTCATGGTTCGGGACATGGTCGGCGTGTTGCGCCTGGCCGGCGGACGCCGCGAGAACCGCATGCCCGGAGAGGCCGTGGTCCGCATGCGCATCGCCGCCGGCGTCAGCGCGAGAGTCCGCATGCGCGTCGTCGCCATGGCCGCCGGCCGCGTGCGGCTCCGCGCCGAGCGCGGCGGCGTGAGCCGCCAGATGGACTTCGCCGTGGCCGGCGTGAGAGGCGGCCTGCGCGGCGCCGGCGCCGTGATCGTCCGCATGCGCATCATGAGCGGCGACCGCGGCGCCGCGATGCTCTGCGTGGTCGCCGCTGTCATCGCCGCAAAGCGAAGACGCCAGGCGCGAGACGAATGCGTCGTCGAAAAAGGCGTGCGTCCCGTGTCCCGGCAAGGCGTCGCTTTCATGCAGCGCATGATCGCCGCCGACAGCGACGGCGCCGCCGGTCGCGCAGAGCGCTGCGAAAGAGAGTATGTCGTCGAGACTGTCGGCGCCGACTTCGGCGATGACCAAGCCGGCGTCGCCGTCGTGGGCCGAGGCGTTGGCCGCGGCGATCATCGCCGCAACAGCGCCGGCGCCGAGAACGCCCTCGCGCTGCAGCCGGCGGCGGGCGCGCGGCCCGAGACGAAGGACGGAAACCGGAAGAGCCGAGGAAAGATCCGCGAACGGGCGGCCCCAATTCACATTCATAAAACGTCCCTGCTGACGAGCCACGAACAACCGGCTCGGGCGCTGAAATCACCCGGTCCGTCATAGCTATCAGCCGTAACTTGCCGAAAGGCTCCTTAAGGAATCGCAATTGGGCGCGCCCCGGCAACGAAGCGCTAAGGCTCGCGAAGCGCGGCGACTGCGGGACTGGGCCAGCGGAAGTACGGCGCCGCCTCTCAGCAGATGAAGGACGCCCCGAACCGCTCACTGACTGTCAGGGAGCCAGAGTCTTTATATCACCTATCGGTGACTTTATATTCGCCTTTCAATAGTCTCCATATGGTGACTTATAACACAAGACAGGAAACACCGGCGGCCTAGACAGAAAATTGAAATCACCCGCTAATCCCTTACAGGTGACTTATACAATGTCACCGACAAGAGAATTACAATGTCACCAGCTCCGCTAACCGAACCTGCGCCGCGCAAGCGCCGCGACCGCGAGGCGACCCGGGAGAAAATTCTCGCCGCCGCAAGGACCCTGCTGGAGCGGGAAGGGCTCAGGGCTTTCGGGGTCAATGCGGTGGCGCGCGAGGCCGGCGTCGATAAGCAGCTCGTCTATCGCTATTTCGGCGGCCTCGACGGGCTCGTCGAGCGCCTCGCCGAGGACCAGCCCCTGTGGCTTGGCGCAGACGATGAAGGCGCCGCCGCGCCCAAAAGCTACGGCGACGGCGTCGCGCTGCTGATGCGCGCCTATCTCGGCGAGATCAGACGCAACGCCGCCGCTCGATCTGTTCTCGCCTGGGAGCTGGTGGACGCCGGCGCGCCGGTGAAAATTCTCAGCGCGGCGCGCGCCAGGGCGGTAGGCAAATGGCTCGCGAGCTATAGGGGCCGCACGGGCGCTGCGCCGAAAGGCGTCGACGCGCCGGCGGTCAACGCGCTTCTGCTCGCCGCCATCCACCATCTCGCTCTCAGCGAAGCGGCGAGCGGCGCGTTCGCCGGCATGGATCTGAGGAAGCCGGACAACTGGGCGCGGCTCGAAAAGGCGCTGATCCGCATCACCGCCCTGCTCGACCGGCCGGATAACGACATTCGGGCGTGAAGTCCGGCGCGCAATGAATGCGCATAAATGAAGCCGCTTCGCCAAGTAAACGCTGGCGTTTTATTGATTCCGAAAACGCTGATGTCTGATACAGTCGTTGCGACAGGGGCGCGCAAGCGCGCCTGCCGGCGCCGGCAAGGGCTCCGACAGGCCGCTATCGTTGCGTGGATGCCCCGGCGCGCCGCCGGTCTTTTCGGCTGGACGCCCGCAGGAAGCGGGCCGGAAAGGGAGCGCGCATGACTTTCGCAAGATGGATGTTCGGCCTGCCGCTGGCGGCCGCCGTGGTGATGTTCCTGGTGCTGATCATGTCGGGCCTGATCCGGCAGGAAGCGACGATCGACCCGCCGCGCAGCCCGCTCAATCTGAGCATCACGCCGAAGATCGAGCCGACGCCGCCGGAGACCCTTCCAAAATCGCGCCCCATCCTAGATGAGACGGCGCCGCAGCCGGTCATCCCGAATTGGTCCAAGCGCCAAAAGGTGGACCCGGTCGAGGTCGCGCCGCCGACGACCATCGACCCTCCCAAGGGCGGGCCTGGCGGACCGGTCAGCGTCAAGCCGATCATCCGCGTCGCGCCGCCCTATCCTGAAGCCTGCGCCTCCAAGGGCATCGAGGGCGTCGTGCTGGTGCAGTTCGATGTAACGCCCGAGGGAAATGTGGCGAACGTCAAGGTCATCTCCTCGCCGAACGCCTGCTTCAATCGCGCCGTCATCAAGGCCGTGTCGGGCTGGAAGTATCCGCCCGACTACCGCGACGGCAGACCTGTCGCCCGGTACGGGGTCACGGAGCGGTTCAACTTCCAGCTGACGCAATAAAGAAACCGGCCTGTCCGGGCGCCCCGGACAGGCCGGCCTTTTGGATTGCAGGCGGCGGCGATCAGGCGGTGTCGTCGCACAGCGCCGCCGCGCGCGGCGCATGGCCGGTGCGCGCCGGCCGCGAAGCGCCCTTGCCGCTCACCCCAAAGAACGGGCGCAGCACGGGAATACGCCGCACCGCCTCGTAGCCGAGCCCGCAGCCAGCGACCGTCAGAACGGAGAGGACGGCGAACTCCGCCTGCCAGGAAAGATCGAGCCGCGCGAGATAATAGCCGGCGGCGACAATGATCGTCTGGTGCAGGATGTAGTAGCAGAAGACGCCGTTCGTCAGATAACGGAGCGTCTTGCTGTCGCGGTCGAGGAACCGCATGCCGAGGCCGGCGATGGTGAGAATGACCGACCACAGATAGACGATGCGCAGCGCCGGAAACAGTGCGGCGGCGACGGGATTGGATCTAATCGCCTCCCAGCGGTCGCCCAGCCAGACGAAGCCGATGATCGTCGCGCACGCCGCCGCGACCGGCGCCGCGACGGGCAGCGCCCGCCGGACGGCGCGCCAGAAGCCTTCGTTCTTGGCGACGATGAAGCCGAAGAGGAAGATGGTGAACGAATGCGCATGGGTCGCCCAGTCGTCGACCAGCGCGTGCGTCGTCGGGAATTGCGGCTCCAGAAGGTAGCGATAGGCGAGGAACGGAAGCGGGGCGAGCAGCAGAATCGCCGTCCCGGCGCCGCGCACCCGCGACAGCGCGTTCGCCAGCGGCCGCAGCAGCGGCGCGGCGGCGAGGGCGATCATCGAATAGAACAGCATGTAGACCACGTACCAGAGATGGTTCCAGGTCGGGGTGATGACGGAAAACTTCTGCGCGAACGACAGATAGTCGGGATAGAAACGCCAGAAGCCCGGCGCGATCTCGCCCTGCTGAAGCAGCTGAAAGTAGGATTGCGGCGCGACCACCACCGCCATGCCGAAAACGATCGGCGCGGCGAGGCGCCAGAAGCGCTGGCCCGCGAAGCCGAGATGCGCTCCCGCCCCCAAACCCGCCTTGTCCGAAGCGTAGCGCAGGGCGACGCCCGAGATGAAGAACAAAAGCTCCAGCCGCCATATGTTGACGAGAACCATCGGCAGCTCGGCGGCGGGGCCGGCGTGGGGGCTTTTCACATGCCAGTCCCACGTCACGTAGAACATGCCGATGTGGTAGAAGATGAGGACGCCGAAGGCGATCACGCGAAGCCAGTCGAGATCGTAGCGACGGGCGGGCGAGGCGGTCATGGGCGAACCCTTTCCTGATGCGACGCCTTCAAATGATCCCGCCGCCGCCGCCTCTTCGAGCCTCCTGACGCGGCGCGCGGCCCGGCGGGGCGGCCAGCGCCCGTCCCCCGGATTCGGGACGAAAAAACCGACGCCGGGGACAAAATCCGGCGGGGCGGGGACGAAATCCGCCGCCGCCGATTGCGGCCTTCCGGCATTTCGGCATGATCGCGCGCGATGATTCCCGACCGCGCCTCCGACCCGCTTCGCAAGGCCCTCGCCGACGACCGCCGCGTCGACCGGCAGGCCTATGGGGTCATCGCCGCCGTGACGCTCGGTTTCATGGTGGTCAACGCCTTCACGTTCCTCGCCGACTATGCGCGTCTCGGCGAGGCGCTCGATCCGCGCCTGCCCTGGATCTACGAAATCTCCAGCGCCGCCATCGTGCTGATGCTGGTCCCCGCGATCGGCTGGCTGACGCGGCGCTTCCCGCTGACGGCGGACGGATGGACGGGCGCCGCGCCGGTTTACGCCGCCGGCCTCATTGGTTTTTCGGGAGTCCACATTTTCGGCATGGTGATGTTGCGCAAGGCGGCGTTCGCAGCTCTCGGCGCAACTCCATACGCGTTCGCCGCCGAAGGAAGGCTGGCCGCCGAGACGCTCTACGAATTCCGCAAGGACGCCCTCACCTTCGTGCTGTTCGTCGGCTTCTTCGCGCTGTGGCGGCGACTCGCGGAACTGAAGCGCGAGGCGGAGGCGGCGCGCGCCGAAGCGCAGTCGACGCAGCGCCTGACTCTGAAATCAGGCGGTCGCACTTTCTATCTCGACGCCGGCGCGGTCGACTGGGCGAAGGCGGCCGGCAACTATGTCGAGATATCGGCGGGCGGCAAAACCCATCTCGCCCGCATGACCATGGCGGCCCTCGAAGCGCAGCTCGAAGCAGCCGGCGCCAACGTCGCCCGCGCCCATCGCTCGTGGCTCGTCAACCGCGACCGCATCGAGGAGGTCGCCCCCGCCGGCGACGGCGACGTCATCGTCAAACTGTCCGGCGGAATCGAGATACCGGGGAGCCGTCGCTACCGCGACAGGCTGGAGAGAGCGGCGTAAGTCGTCTCTACTGCTGCGAAGCGCCTGCGCCCGCCTGCGCCGCTTGCTGCGCTTCCTGCGCCGCGACGACGGCTTCGAGCTGCTCGACCGTCTTCTCAATCGCCTCGCGCGTTTCCTTTTCGAGAACAGCAATCTTCAGAACCATGCGGTAATCGTCGAGCGCGCCGGCATAATCCTTCGCCATCAACCGCGCCGTCGCGCGGAGCTGGTGAAAGGCGCCAAGCTCGCCCTTGGTGAACCCCGCCCCGTGTTTGGCTTCGAGTTCGGCGAGATCGGCCAGGATTATTTCCGGCGACCGTTTCTTTCTGATGTCGTTCTGAATGGAAATCAGCCGACGCCAGACAAGCGGCCTCGCCTGATCCTCCGGCCGCGGCGACGCGCCCGAAAGTTCGAAAACAATCATTGTTTGCACGCCGGCGCGCGACACCGCCTGCCCGGCAACTGTTTTGGGCTCGTATTGCCATTGAGCAACCGAATCGAGCGCCGCTTTCTCCAGACAGGCATTAGTCGACTTAACAATTCTGGCGCCGGAGGTCGAACCTTCCGGCATCACGTCATACTCCACCAGAACGTATTCCCGGGCGGCGGCTCTCACCATGCATTTTTCCGGGTAACGCGGCGGGACCCTTTTAACTGGGCGGGCGTCATAGTCTTCGACTTCCGTTTTTGGCGTAGCCCGCGCCCCGTTATCCGACGTCTCGAGAATGAACCGGAACGTCGTTTCCATGTCCTCTTGCGCTTCTTTGCGGCCGTTCACGCGCCGCGGCTCAAACAATGTGCCCCGCACCGCAGCCACGGCCGTCTCTTCAAAGCATGGACTGGTCGACTCCCTTACTGTGACGTTCTCGGGCAGTCCGTCGTTCGTTATGTCGTAAACGACTGTAACCCGATGCTCTTGCGCTTCTTCCCCGGCCGGCGGAAGACACGCGGCCGGATAATCGGGAACGATGCCCCGGAGCGGCGCCGCCGGCGTTTCTCCGGTTCTGTCGCGCGCAGCCGCAACATTCGGCGCGGCGACGATCCCGGCCGCCATTAAAAGCAAAAGCCTCGCGCGCATGATAAAAGCCCCCGCCCTCTCTTCTGCGGAAAGCTAGCCAATATTCAAGTAGACCGGAAGCCTTGACTATCCGTCTATTTTAAGCGCCTTGATGAACGCTTCCTGGGGGATTTCGACGCGGCCGAACTGGCGCATCTTCTTTTTCCCCTCTTTCTGCTTTTCGAGGAGCTTGCGCTTTCGCGTCGCGTCGCCGCCGTAGCATTTGGCGGTGACGTCTTTCCTCAGGGCGCTGATCGTTTCGCGGGCGATGACGCGCCCGCCGATCGCCGCCTGGATCGGGATCTTGAACTGGTGGCGCGGAATGAGGTCTTTCAGCTTCTCGCACATCGCCCGGCCGCGCATCTCCGCCTTGTCGCGGTGCACGATGATCGACAGCGCGTCGACCGGCTCCTCGTTGACGAGGATCGACATCTTGACGAGATCGCCGGCGCGGTAATCGAGAAGCTGGTAGTCGAAGCTGGCGTAGCCTTTCGAGATCGACTTAAGCCGGTCGTAGAAATCGAACACCACTTCGTTGAGCGGCAGTTCGTAAACAAGCATGGCGCGGCTGCCGGCGTAGGTCAGCTCCTTCTGCACGCCGCGCCGCTCCTCGCAGAGTTTCAGAACGCCGCCGAGATAGTCGTCCGGCGTCATGATCGTCGCCTTGATCCACGGCTCCTCGAGATGGTCGACCTTGACCGGATCGGGCATGTCGGCCGGGTTGTGCAGCTCCTTCATCGAGCGGTCGGTCATGTAGACGTGATAGACGACCGACGGCGCCGTGGTGATGATGTCGAGATTGAACTCGCGCTCCAGCCGCTCGCGGATGATCTCGAGATGAAGCAGCCCGAGGAAGCCGCAGCGGAAGCCGAAGCCCAGCGCCGCCGAGGTCTCCATTTCGTAGTGAAAGCTGGCGTCGTTGAGGCGCAGCTTGCCCATCGCCTCGCGCAGATCCTCGAAGTCGGCGGCGTCGACAGGGAACATGCCGCAGAAGACGACCGGCTGCGACGGCTTGAAGCCGGGCAGCGCTTTCGCCGTCGGCCGGCGCTCCTCGGTGATGGTGTCGCCGACGCGCGTGTCGGCGACTTCCTTGATGGAGGCGGTGAAATAGCCGATCTCGCCGGGCCCGAGCTCGCCGACCGCAACCTTCTTGGGCGTCGACACGCCGACCTGATCGATCGTGTAGGAGGCGCCCGCGCCCATCATGCGGATACGCATGCCTTTTTTCAGAACGCCGTCGACGATCCGCACAAGGACGACAACCCCGAGATAGGAATCGTACCAGGAGTCGACGAGCAGCGCCTTCAGCGGCGCGGCTTCGTCGCCCTTCGGCGCGGGCAGCCGCCTGACGATGGCTTCAAGCACCTTCTCAACGCCGAGGCCGGTCTTGGCGGAAATCTCGATGGCGTCGGACGCGTCGAGACCGATCACGTCCTCGATCTGCGCCTTCACCCGGTCGGGCTCGGCGGCGGGAAGATCGATCTTGTTGAGCACCGGCACGATCTCGAGATTGACGTCTATCGCCTGATAGACGTTGGCGAGGGTCTGCGCCTCGACGCCCTGGCTGGCGTCGACGACGAGCAGCGCCCCTTCGCAGGCCGACAGCGAGCGCGACACCTCGTAGCCGAAGTCCACATGGCCCGGCGTGTCGATGAGATTGAGCACGTAGGTCTCTCCGTCCTGGGCCTTGTAGTTGAGACGGACGGTGTTGGCCTTGATGGTTATGCCGCGCTCGCGCTCGAGGTCCATCGAGTCGAGCACCTGCTCTTTCATCTCGCGCGACGTCAGACCGCCCGTGATCTGGATGATGCGGTCGGCGAGCGTCGATTTCCCATGGTCGATATGGGCGACGATGGAGAAATTGCGGATGTTCTTAAGCGGCGTCATGACTCTGGCTATGGCTGCGGAACAAAGGCGTATAGACGTCGCGGGTCGGGCCGACAACGCCGATCAGCCTGACGCCGGACAGCCAAAAGACCGCCCTTGAGGAGAGTATGAAAATGAAGCGCCGACCGTTTTTCGCCTGTTTCTTCTTTCTGCCGGCCGCTTTCGGATGCCAGCCTTCCGCCGACCGTCCCCCCGAAGAGAAAACGCCGCTATCGCGGGCCTTCCAGATAGAAAGAGAGGTCGCCCGCCTGTCCTCCGGCGAGCCGCTGTGGCCGGGTTTCGATCCCGCGGCCATTCCTCTCGCCATTTTCGACGGCGAGCGGACATACCTGTTCCGGCACCCGAGCCCCCCGCCGGAGTTCCGAGCCGGAGAAAAAGCTGAAGCCGGCGCGTCGGTTTTCGAGGGGCGGCATGAAGCGGTCAGCGCAAACACCTCCGCCGAGATCGGCGGCGTCCGTACGGCGACCCTCATGGCGGACGGTTTCAGGCAAGAAAGTTCGCTGACGGAAATCGCCGCGGTCGCCGTTCACGAGACCTTTCATGTGTTTCAACGGAATACGCATCCCGATTGGGCGGCGAACGAGGCGAGCCTGTTCGTTTATCCGGTCGAAGACGCAGCCCTGTTGAACCTGAGCCGTCTCGAAACCGAGGCGCTGCGGCGGGCTTTCGCCGAGGCCGGCGCGCAGATCTGCTGGGCGGCGCAGGCGACACAGTTTCGAAAGCGACGGTTCGAGACGCTGGACGAAGCGTTTGTCGCCTATGAACGGGGGACGGAGCTGAACGAAGGGCTGGCGAACTACGTGCAACTGAAAGCGGCCGCCTCCCCCACCCCGAGGATCCCTGAGGAAGGATACGCCGCCGACGCCGTTCGCGCCCGCGCCTACGCGACAGGAAGCGCCTATGCGATGCTGCTCGACGCCGTCGAGCCCGAGTGGCGGGCCGGTTTCGACGGACGCGAAAACGCCGTTCTGGATGAAGCATTGGCCGCCGCCCTGGAAAAACGGGGCGACCGGACGAATGGCTGCGGCTTTCGGGAGGACGAGCTGTCGCTCGCCGAAAGGCAAGCGCAGTCCGATATCGCGGCGTTGCTGGAAGGACGAAAACGGGCGCGGGCGGCCTTCGACGAGCAGCCGGGATACCGCATTGAAATTCACGCCGCCGACGGCGCGCCGCTGATGCTGCAGGGCTTCGATCCCCTGAACGTCTCGCGCCTTTCCGGAGACGAAATCCTGCATACGCGCTTTTTGCGTCTCGGCGGCGGCAGCGGCGACCTGGAAATGCTCGACCAGGAGGGCGCGGACGTGTCGGCGCTGACCGTGGGCGCGGGGCCGCACCCGATTTTCAACGGCGTGACGGTTTTCGCGACGGTCGCGCCGGAAAAACCGGTTACAGGGTTCGACGGGGAGAAAACGACGGTCACGGCGCCGGGCTTCAGGGCGGCGTTTTTCACCGCCGGGATCGAAACCGAAACCCGCAGCGACGCAATCGTCATCCGGCTGAAGAAATAAACAGCGCAAAGCCCGGCCCCGATCGCGCCGGCGTCGGGCTCATTCGCTGTTTCAGGCGCGCGCTTTCAGGAGATCGCGGATTTCAGTCAGAAGCTTCACGTCGGGCGGCGGCGCGGCCGGCGCCGACTCGGGCGCTTTCTCGAACCGCTCGCGCACCTTGTTCATGCCCTTGATGACGACGAAGAGCGCCCAGGCGACGATCAGGAAAGCGATGATGTTGTTGATGAAGTTGCCGTAGTTGATCGTCACCGCCGCGGCGTCCGCCGTCGCCGGCTTCAGCGTCCAGGCAAGCTGCGAAAAGTCGATGCCGCCGATCAGAAGGCCGATGGGCGGCATGATGACGTCGTCGACCAGCGACTTGACGATGGTGCCGAATGCCCCGCCGATGACGATGCCGACCGCCATGTCGACCACGTTGCCCTTCAGGGCGAACGCCTGAAATTCCTTGATGACGCCCATCCGATCCCTCCTTTTCAGCCTTGTCGCGCCCCCGCGCCGCCGATCCGCCAAGGATTACAGCGATTTGCGCCGGGCCGAAAAGCAGAGAACGCTGGAGCGAACTCCAGCGAGCGGGGCTACTTGCAGGCGGCGACGGCGCGATCGACGGCGGCGGTCACGCCCTGCAGCGAGATGACGTAGCTGGTCGCCGTGCCGCGGCTCGATACGGCGCTGATGCGCATGTCCGAGCCGCGCTTCATGGCGCTGATGAGGCTCTGCTCGTCCTTGGCGCTTTCGATGAAGCTCTCGTTTTCGGAAACGTACATGTCCCACTTTTCCGAACCGATGCGGATCGTGGGGGCTGGCGCTTCCTTGAGGTTGTAGCCGGCCATGAAGCTCGGCTGATTGGTCGCCGCGCCGGATTTCCAGGTGGCGACGAGGAAGAAGATGTCCCCGTGATTAACCGATTTCGGGGACTTTTCCTTGGCTTCGGCGGCGGCGAAGCAGATTTTGTCGCCGTCGACCTCGCGCACGAACACGCTCCAGTCCTTGAAGGCGGCGACCGCCTGCGGCTCGGCGCTTCCGGCCGGAGACGCGGATAGGGCGGTCGCGGCGAGAGCGGCGGCGGCGAGAAGCGGGCGCATTTGCATCGGGAACTCCGGATAGCCTGAAAACAGAGCGGAAACAGGTCCACAATACTTCGATTTGCGGCGCCGCCAAGGCGGCCCCCGAAACGCCTAGGGACGCTTTACCGCATGCGGCGCCTGCGAATTGCGCGGGCGCGGGCGTTACGCCATAAGGGCGCGACATAACGCAGTTTTTTCGGCACGGAGGCGACAGTGATCCCCGGACGCGACACTCTCAAGGCAAAGAAATCCCTTACCGCCGGCGGCAAAACTTACGCGATTTTCAGCCTCAAGGCGGCCGAGGCGAAGCTCGGCGACCTGTCGCGCCTGCCCGTGTCGCTGAAAGTGCTTCTGGAAAACCTGCTGCGTTTCGAGGACGGCCGCTCGGTGACCACCGACGACATCGCCGCCTTCGCCGACTGGCTGAAAACCGGAAAATCGACCCGCGAGATCGCGTACCGTCCGGCGCGCGTCCTGATGCAGGACTTCACCGGGGTGCCCGCCGTCGTCGACCTCGCAGCGATGCGCGACGCCATGAAGAAGCTCGGCGAGGACCCGGAGAAGATCAATCCGCTCGCCCCGGTCGACCTCGTCATCGACCACTCGGTGATGGTCGACTATTTCGGCGGCCCCGGCGCCTTCAAGAAGAACGTCGAGCGCGAGTATGAGCGCAACGGCGAGCGCTATCAGTTCCTGAAATGGGGACAGGGCGCGTTCAACAATTTCCGCGTGGTGCCGCCCGGCACCGGCATCTGCCACCAGGTCAATCTCGAATATCTGGCGCAGACCGTGTGGACCGCCGACTACAAGGGCGAAACCTACGCCTACCCCGACACGCTGGTCGGCACCGACAGCCACACGACCATGGTCAACGGATTGTCCGTACTCGGATGGGGCGTCGGCGGCATCGAGGCGGAAGCGGCGATGCTCGGCCAGCCTGTGTCGATGCTGATTCCCGACGTCATCGGGTTCCGCCTGAAAGGCAGATTGCCGGAAGGCGCGACAGCGACCGACCTCGTGCTCACGGTCACCGAAATGCTGCGCAAGAAGGGCGTGGTCGGCAAGTTCGTCGAGTTTTTCGGCCCCGGCCTCGACCATCTGGCGCTCGAAGACCAGGCGACCATCGGCAACATGGCGCCGGAATACGGCGCGACCTGCGGCTTCTTCCCGATCACCCAGGAAACGCTGCGCTATCTGACCGCCACCGGCCGTACGCCGGAGCGCGTAGCCCTCGTCGAGGCTTATGCGAAGGAGCAGGGCATGTGGCGCGATGCGTCGAGCCCCGAGCCGGTGTTCACCGACACGCTCGAACTCGACCTTTCGACCGTCACCGCCTCGCTCGCCGGACCGAAGCGGCCGCAGGACCGCGTGCTGCTCCAGAACGCGCCGCAGTCCTTCGCCAATGCTCTCGACAAGGAGTATGGAAAAGCCGGCGAGAAGAGCAAGCGCGTGCCGGTGAAGGGACGCGACTGCGACATCGGCCACGGCGACGTGGTGATCGCCGCCATCACCTCCTGCACCAACACTTCAAACCCGTCGGTGCTGATGGCCGCCGGCCTCGTCGCGCGCAACGCGCTGGCGAAAGGGCTCAAAGTGAAGCCGTGGGTCAAGACGTCGCTCGCCCCGGGCAGCCAGGTGGTCACCGACTATCTCGCCAAGGCGGGACTGCAGGACGATCTCGACGCGCTCGGTTTCAACCTTGTCGGCTACGGCTGCACCACCTGCATCGGCAATTCCGGCCCGCTGCCTGAAGAAATTTCCGAAGCAGTCAACGGCAACGATCTCGCCGTGGTGTCGGTTCTCTCCGGCAACCGCAACTTCGAGGGCCGCGTCTCGCCCGACGTGCGCGCCAACTATCTCGCCTCGCCGCCGCTGGTCGTCGCCTACGCGCTCGCCGGCACCATCAATCTCAATCTGACCACCGACCCGATCGGCAAGGACAGTCAGGGCAAGGACGTTTACCTCAAGGATATCTGGCCGACCAACAAGGAGATCGCCGAAGTTGTCCGCGCCAACGTCACCGCGCAGATGTTCGCCTCGCGCTACGCCGACGTGTTCAAGGGCGACGCCATGTGGCGGGCGATCGATTCCGGCGACGGCCAGACCTATTCGTGGCCGCCGTCGACTTATGTGGCGAACCCGCCCTACTTCGAAGGCATGACCAAGGAGCCGAAGCCGATTCAGCCGCTGGAAGGCGCGCGCATCCTTGCGCTGTTCGGCGATTCGATCACCACCGACCACATCTCGCCGGCGGGCTCAATCAAGGAGAACGGCCCGGCGGGCGAATATCTCAAATCGCATCAGGTGCCGGTGTCGGAGTTCAACTCCTACGGCTCGCGCCGCGGCAACCATGAAGTGATGATGCGCGGCACCTTCGCCAACATCCGCATCAAGAACCAGATGCTCGACGGCGTCGAAGGCGGCATGACGAAGCACATTCCGACCGCCGCGCAGATGTCGATCTACGACGCGGCGATGAAATACAAGGCGGAAGGCACGCCGCTCGTCGTGGTCGCCGGCAAGGAGTACGGCACCGGCTCGTCGCGCGACTGGGCGGCGAAAGGCACGATCCTGCTCGGCGTCAGGGCCGTCATCGCCGAAAGCTTCGAGCGCATCCACCGCTCGAACCTTGTCGGCATGGGCGTGCTGCCGCTGCAGTTCGCGGAAGGCGACTCATGGAAATCGCTCGGCCTCAAGGGCGACGAAATCGTAACGGTGCATGGCGTCGTCAATCTAGAGCCGCGCCAAACCGCCAAGGTGACGATCAAGTCCGCCGATGGCGCCAGCCGCGACATCGAAGTCCGGGTGCGGATCGACACCGCCGACGAGCTTGAATACTACAAGCATGGCGGCATCCTGCAGTACGTGATCAGAAGCCTGGCGGCGTAGCCTCCGGAGGAGACTGTGCCGGCGAGGCTGACGGCGACCGCGCATAACAGCATTCTCCTCGCGGGCGCCGTCGTCGCGCTCTCTTATCTCGCGGCGTCTTTCGTCTCGCCGGCCTTCCCGTTCGATCCGATATGGAAGGCGGCGGGGATCGTGCTTCTCTCCGCTTACGCCTTCCTCCGCCGCGCGCCGCTCGCGGGCGCGGCGCGCGCCTTCTCAGCGGTCGGCGACATCATGCTGGCGCTCGAACCGCCGCAATGGATAGGCGGCATGGCGGGATTCGGCGTCGCGCATCTCTTCTACTGCGCCGCTTTCCTCGAGATCGTCCGGCGCGCCGGCCTTGCGCGCGAAGGCTTGCCGCTCGCGCTCCTCGTCCTCGCCGCCTCCGCCGGCATGGGGATCTGGCATTTCCCCGACATGGGCGCGCTGAAAGTTTCCGGTCTCGCCTATCAGGCGATCATCACGCTTATGGTCATGCTGGCCTTCGTCTCGCGCGCGCCGATGCTCGCCAAGCTCGGCGCGGTGATTTTCATGCTGTCGGATTCGCTCATCGCGCTGGGGCTCTACAAGAACATCGCCGCCCCGCCCGGTTCCATCTGGCTCACCTACGTCGCCGCGCAGATCATGCTGGCGAAAGCGCTGAGCGACGCGAGCCGGCCTTGAAAGGACCTATCGGGCTCGTCCGTTAAACGCGACGCGATAGAAGCGAAATTGCGCGCCGCGCATCGGAATTTCCTCCAGCCAGACCGGCGCGCGCCCCTCGGCGAACATCGCTGCGACGCTGTGCGGATAGCGCGCCGCCAGCGTCTTGAGGTCGGAGGCGTGGGGACACACGATTACATAGTCGCTCGGATCGTCTTCCAGCAGCGCCCGCGCCTCTTCTTTTCCGGCGGTAAAGAATGCGAGCGACCGCTTCATGCCGCCGACATTGCGGTGATAAGGCGCCGATGTCGCGCTGTGATGCGTCAGCGCAATGACCGGCGGGCCGAGGTCGATCGGCGTCATCACCAGCCCGGCGGGCGCGGCGTTCAGCGGGGCGAACGCCGCGCGTGGACCGCGACAGGCTCCGGCGGCGGCGTTCTCCTTATCTCCGCCGCCGGCGGCGGCGATGAATATGGAAAGCAGAATCGCCGGAAGCGGCGACAGGGCGGCAGGAGCGAGTACGGCGAGCGGGCGGACGCGCCGCGGCCCATCGCCGGTACGCGCGTCCATGCGGGCTAGAAAAAGCGCGGCGGGCAACACGGCGAAAGCATTGGCGAAAGAGGCGCCGCGCAGCTGCCACGCAGAAACGGCCAGCGCCGTGAGAAGAAGAAGAAAGATCGCCGCGTGCTTGGAGCGCGCCGCCCCGCGCGTCTGCACGACGTTGATCGCGGCGAGAACGACGCCGGCCGCCGGGAAAAGATAAGCGAGGCTGGCGACGTTCGGCGCCGTCGCCAGCACGCCGGAGAGGCCGCGCGC
Source organism: Pseudomonadota bacterium (assembly GCA_036337175.1). Classification (GTDB taxonomy): domain Bacteria; phylum Pseudomonadota; class Alphaproteobacteria; order Caulobacterales; family Parvularculaceae; genus Amphiplicatus. Next base: position 285,327 of record JAYZEQ010000003.1, on the reverse strand, counting down.
TTCGCCGACCGTATTCAGCCACAAATCGGCGACCATCGGGTCGAGGCGCGCATAAGGGCCCGTCATGCACCCCGGAAAGAGAGCGGCCAGAAAAGCCGCAGCGACCGCGCCGAGACCAAGGGCCGCCGCGAGCCGGCCGCGCGCCGACTTTATCCCGCCGCCCGCCCGCGCGAGAAGCATTGCGCCGCCGCCCGTCAACATAGCGGCGGCGAGCTGCGGCGCCGAATACGCGTCGCATTGCACGGCGCCGAGGTCTCCGCCGAAGCGCGAAACGATGAGAGTCGCCGGCGCTGCCGTCAGCAGCCCGGCGCCGAAAGCGCCGAGCCCCCTTTCGTCGCCCCCGCTCAGCCAGGGCAACGCAGCGGCCGCGGCCAGCGCGGCCGCATAGGGCGCGGTCTCCATGCCGACGCTCAGCATCAGGACGATAAGCAGCCCCGCCCACAGCCCCGCCTTCGGCTTGTCGAAGGAGCGCAAAACGAAATACAGCGCGAAGCAGACAAGGACGATCTGCAGCGCGTGATGATCGATCCTGCCGGGGCGAAACTGGGCGAGCGTGGGCAGGGAGACGGCTGCGAAGATGACGCTCAGGATACGGCTTTTACAATCCACGGCGCCGGCCGCGGCGGCGCAGCCGAACAGATAAAGGACAAGCATCCCCGCCGGCCAGAGAACCAGCAACAGCGTTTCTGCGCCTTCATCGCCGAGGAAAGGCCGCGCGGCGGCGACGATCGCAGCCATCGGCGCGTCGGGCAGCCGTGAAAAGTGCATCGATCCGCCTTCGGGCGTATCGAGCCGGTGCTGACTGACATCCGCCCACGCCTGTCCGCCGAGAAAGTCCCGGACTTCCTGCAGGCGCATGTAATCATCCGTATCCAGCCCTTCGAGCCTCGACGGCGCGCCGGCGAAGACGGCGTGCATGACGGCGATGACGAGAAAGGCGGCGGCCATTACGGCGAAGGCGGCGGCCGGCCGGCTCGCCGCCGCGCCCTTTCCGACTCCCGCCGGGCTGGCGGAGACTTCGGCGGAACAAAGAGTCATGCGCAACACCGGCGCCGCTGAAAGGAGGCCGCGGCGCGCCCCGGGAGCCCGTCCCGTTCCGTCGATACGCGAAGAGCCGTTATGAATCGCTGAATGCGGCGCCGGACGTTAACCATCGCTCCCGGCTGGCCGAGCAGGGAAACAAGCTGCCGAGGGGTGTTTCCATGACCGCATATTGTCAATAATATACAATCAATAATCGGGAGGATCGGCGCATGATTGGACGGATGGCGGCGGCGGCATTGCTGGCGGCGCTCGCGGCGGGCTGCTCGCAGGGCGGGCCGGGCCTTGTAGAGGCGGCGCTGCTGAAACCCGCAGAAGCGTTCGACGCGGCCAAGGCGCCGCCGGCGCCCGACTATGCTTCGCCCGACGCGTGGGCGGCGTTGCCCGAGCGCCGGGACGCCGCCGACCAGGTGCCGGAAGGAACCGAGGACAGACAGGCGGACGCGGAAGCCGACGTCTTCTTCATCCACCCCACCACATACTTCAAGAAGGACGGCTGGAACGCGCCGTACACGGAAGGCGGCGACGGCGCGATGAGCGTCGACGGCGGAACGATGCGGGCGCAGGCGAGCGCCTTCAACGGCTGCTGCCGCGTCTTTGCGCCGCGCTACCGGCAGGCGACGCTGTGGACCTTCATGGATTTCACGGCGAACAGCGAGGCGGCGCTCGATCTCGCCTACAAGGACATCGAACGCGCCTTCGACAATTTCATCACGGTGCGGAGTGGCGGGCGGCCCTTCATCATCGCGAGCCACAGCCAGGGCGCGTATCACGCCATGCGCCTTCTTGAGGAACGGGTCATCGGAACGTCCCTCGCCAAGAGGCTCGTCGCCGCTTACGCCGTCGGCGGCCCCGTGCCAGAAGCGTTCGCGCGCCCGGCGCTGCCCGCCTGCCAAAGCCCTGAACAAACCGGCTGCATCGTCGGCTGGAATACGGTGAGCGCAGCCGCCCGGCCCGATCCCCGCCGCGACCGCAACGCCATCATCTGGCTGGACGGACATTATCAGCCGATCGCCGGGCGGACGCTGCTGTGCGTCAACCCGCTAGACTGGTCCGTAAACGGAGCAGCGCCCGCCAGCCTCAATCTGGGCGCGCTGCCGGGCAAACAACAGCCGGGCTCGCTGTCGGCGCCGCTGCCCGCCTATGCGGGGGCGGCCTGCCGCAACGGCTATCTCATCGTCGATTTTCCGGACGGCGGGAACGCCTTCACAAGCCGGCTTACCGGGAAAGGCTCATACCACATCTTCGACTACAACCTTTTCTATATGAACATCCGCGTCAACGCCGAAGAGAGGGTCGCGGCGTATCTGAAGCGATGACCCGCGTCCGGCATTTCCCGGACATGACCGGCGACGCGAAGCGCGCAATGCTCCACCCTGACCTTCCGGCGCATCTTGCGTCTTTCCCGAAAGACGCCAGTACCCGCGTCCCGCCCAATGCGCCAGGAGGTCGCCCCTCCCGGCTCCCGGCGCGCACCTTGGGGGACGCGCGCCGGGAGCCTAGGAAAAACCTCGGGGGAGGACGGCGGCGCCGGAAACCGCGAGAACAGCGCCCCGTTCTCGCGGTTTCGTCTTTGCGCCGAAGATCGCCGTCGCTGCGCTGCGATATTCGCGTATACGGAGAATACAGCCGGCGCGCCCGCGAAATGCGCGAGCCCCGCCGACAGAAGCCGATTGTGGCCGTTCGAATTCATGGTAGCGTCAGCGCTTAACTTATCTCGGAGGGCTCAAATGAAAACTGCGACTATTATCGCCGCATCGCTTGCGATTGCGGCGGCGGGGGCGACGTCGGCTCTCGCCGGCGAAGGCCGGTATGTGCTCATGCTGAAGGGCAATTCCGTCCCTTCAGATCTCGCCGCCAAGGTTGAAGCGGCCGGAGGCTCGCTTGTGCGCACGCTTCCGCAAGTCAACATTGCGATCGCCGTTTCTTCCAACCCGAACTTCGCGGCGAGCGCAAAAGGCATCGGCGCTGTTCAGGACGCCGGGCTGGTCGGCGCCACCAAAGCGCCCGATTCAATGATCGCCGCCGAACCGGAGCTTGAAGCGCCGACGCCGGCCGACGACCTTTACAACGCCGGCATGGTGTGGGGAGTAAACCGCATTCACGCGCCGGACGCCTGGGCCAACGGCCATACCGGCTCGCACAACACGGTCGTCGCGGTCATTGACACCGGCGTCGCATACAACCACCCGGACCTGGCGCCGAACATGGTGCTCGCAACGTGCGTCACCTCCCAACCTACCTGCAACCCCTATCCGTCGCTCAGCTTCCACGGCACGCATGTCGCCGGCACCGTGGCGGCGGCCTTCGGCGCCGGCCGCGTTGTCGGCGTCGCGCCGAATACGGGGATCGCCTCGTATAACACGTTCGAGAACATTCCCGACTGCGGCGTGTGCTCCTATTCCGACTCGCGCTGGGTCGCGATGCTCGACGCGGCTGATCGGGGCTACAAGGTGATCTCGATGAGCCTCGGCGGCTACGTCGCGGTCGGCGGCCAGGGCAGCAACGAGACGACGGCGTACCTTCAGGCTGAAAAGAAAATCGCCAAATATGTTTCGCAGCACGGAACGCTGATGGTCGCTTCCTCCGGCAATGACGGGGTCGACCTCAACGGGCCCCTGTCGCACGTGCCGGGCGACATTCCGGAAATGGTCAATGTCGGCGCCACGGGCATTCAGCCGATCCCGCGTTATCCGGTGGTGGGCAACTTCGATATTCGCGCCTTCTACTCGAACTTCGGCGCGGCGGTCGACATCGCGGCGCCTGGCGGCGATTGCGGCGAGATCGACGACTGCAACGGCCTGACGATCAACGGCTTCCCGTACTTCAATTTCTACGTACTGAGCACGTACGTCGTCCCGAGTCCGGCATGCGCCGCCGTCGCGTCTTGCCCGCTCGGCTATGCATGGTCGGCGGGAACGTCGATGGCGACGCCGCACGTCTCGGGCGTGGCGGCGCTGATCTTTGACGCCAATCCCGGCATCAAGCCGCATCAGGTGAAGGCGCTGCTGAAATCCTCGGCCGAGAATATCGGCAGCCGCCAGGAATTCGGCGCAGGCCTTGTTCGCGCCGACAAAGCCACGCAGTAGTTCTCTGTGCATGAAAAACGAAACGGGCCCTTCGGGGCCCGTTTTTTATTTCGCCTCAGACCGGCTCGACCGTCTTGCGCTTTGCGCGCATCGCGTCGAACGCCGCCCACACGCCGTTGTCGCCGTGCCATTCGCCGCGGGTGGCGGCCTTGGAGTATTCAGTGGCGCGCGCCTCGAAGAAGTTTGCATGCTCGACGCCGTTGAGGATTTCCGTCAGCCACGGCAGCGGGTGCTTTTCAACGCCGAAAATCTTCGGCAACTCCAGCTGGCCGAGGCGCCAGTCGGCGATGTAGCGGATATATTGCTTGATGTCGGCGGCGGTCATCCCCTCGACCGGCCCCATTTCGAAAGCGAGATCGATGAACTTGTCCTCAAGGCTGACGACGGTGCGGCAGCACTCGACGATGTCGTCGGCGACCGCTTTCGTGACACAGCCCGTCTCGCGCGCAAAAGCGTGATAGAGGCGGATCATGCCCTCGCAATGCAGCGACTCGTCCCGCACCGACCATGAGATGATCTGGCCCATGCCCTTCATCTTGTTGAAGCGCGGGAAGTTCATCAGCATCGCGAACGAGGCGAAGAGCTGGAGTCCCTCGGTGAACGCGCCGAACATGGCGAGCGTACGGGCGATGTCCTCATTCGTGTCGACGCCGAACTTCTGCATGAAGTCGTGCTTGTCGCGCATCGCCTGATATTCGAGGAAAGCTGAAAACTCCGACTCCGGCATGCCGATGGTCTCAAGCAGCAGCGCGTAGGCGGCGACGTGAATCGTCTCCATGTTGGAGAACGCCGACAGCATCATCTTCACTTCGGTCGGTTTGAAGACGCGCGCGTAGCGCTCCATGTAGTTGTCGTTCACCTCGATGTCGGACTGGGTGAAGAAGCGGAAGATCTGGGTCAGAAGGTTGCGCTCGGCGTCCGTGAGCTTGCCCGCCCAGTCCTTGCAGTCCTCTCCAAGCGGCACTTCCTCCGGCATCCAGTGGACCTGCTGCTGACGCTTCCAGAAATCATGCGCCCACGGGTAACGGAACGGCTTGTAGGCATGGGAGGGCGTCAGAAGACCGGGGGTCGGCAGGGCGGAGGCGTCAGGCATGCGAAAGATCCCGATTCGTGTCGACGGCGAAAGGAAGCCGGATTTCTGGCCGGAAATCAGCCGATACGACTACTATATATAGCGGGTGTGGCGGCGCAATCTCTCAAGATGTGGGGCCTCCATATTTCTTTCCGCAGCCTCCCGGCCCGCCGCCAAAGGCCTTGTAAACCATCCATCTTGCTGGCGGCCCGGCGCTTTTCCGGGTTGTGTCACAAAAACCGGCGCGGGCTGTGAGCCCGCACACAGGCGATTTTGAAGCGCCGGGCTATCTTCTCCCCATCAGGACGCGATGTCCGAACAAAACAACATCTGGAGAGAGCAGCCGTGACCAAGACCTTCAAAACCGCAATCGCCGCCGCCATGTTCAGCGCCGCCTTCGTCAGCGCCCCCGCCTTCGCCGAAGACGCGCCCGCCGCAGGTCAGATCGACGTCGCCAAAGTCAACGCCATGATGGACGACATGCGCGAACGCACCCTGGTGATGATCAGCGCCCGGACCGAACAGTCGATGGAAGCGCGTCTCGCCAAGATCGAGAACAAGTTCGACGACGCCGACCGCAAGGACGACTGGTCGACTTTTGCGGGCTTCTAAACCCCTCTCGCAAGCATGAAAACGCCCCTCTCCGCCTGGCGGGAGGGGCTTTTCGTTTTCGCGGGGGAAAGGCCGTTTATCGCTCGCGCAGCGCGTTGTCGCTGAGCTTGGAGACCGGATTGAGCAGATAGGCGAGGACGGTGCGCTTGCCGTTGAGGATGTCGACTTCGGCGCCCATGCCGGGGAGAATCTGCAGTTCGCCGCGTTTGCTCTTGATGGCGTTCTTGTCGGTTCTCACCTTGATGAGATAGTAGCGGTCGCCGCTCTTTTCGTCTTCGATCGAGTCGGCGCTGATCGATTCGATCTTGCCGTCGAGCGATCCGTAGATCGCCGAATCGTAGGCGGAAACCTTCACCTTGGCGGGCTGGCCGATCGACAGGAAGCCGATATCAGCCTGCTTGATCCGCGCCTCGACCAGCAACGAATCCTCCGACGGCACGATCTCGACGATGGTCTCGCCCGGCTGCACGACGCCGCCGATGGTCGAGACGAGCACCCGGTTGACGACGCCGTCGATGGGCGAGCGCACTTCCGTGCGGTCGACCTTGTCGCGGATGGCCGGCAAGCCCCCCGACAGCTCGACATACTCTGCTTTCGCCTTGGCGAGCTCGTCGGCGACATTGGCGGAGAATGTCTTCTTGATGCGGACGATCTCGCTTTCGGCCTCCGCGACTTCCGCCGCGGCGCGCTCGACAGCGATTTCGGCGCGGTGCAGTTCCCCGCGGGCGGTCGACTCGCGCTGGCGCGTGCGCAGCAGTTCGATCTGCGGCTCTATGCCCTTGGCGACCAGCGGCTTCATCATCTCGAGCTCCTGCGAGGCGAGGTCGAGCGATTGCTGCGCATAGTCGCGCGCCACCTTGGCTTCCTCGAGCGACTGCTTGCGCTGGTTGAGCTTGGCGTTTTCGACGTCGAGCGAGGCGTTGAGTTCGGCCATCCGCGCTTCATAGAGACTTCGCTCGTCGGCGGTCACATCCGGGGCTGCGCTGAGAAGCTCCTTGGGAAAGTCGAGCTCCTTTTGCGCAATCTCGGCGTCGAGCCGGCGCACGCGCGCCGCCGCAAGATTGTAGCCCTCGCGGCCCTTGGCGAATTCGGCGTTGAACTGCGTCGGATCGAGCCGGACGAGAATCTGGCCGGCCGTCACCTCTTCGCCCGCCTTGACGAGGATTTCTTTCACGATGCCGCCTTCGAGATACTGCACTTCCTGCAGCTGGTTGGAAGGCACGACCCGGCCCTGGCCGCGCGTCACGCGGTCGAGCTGCGCCGTCGCCGCCCAGACGAGGCCGAGAAAGAACAGGCCGGCGATCACGTAGAGCAGGATCTTCGCAGCCTTGGCCGGCTCGATCGGCAGCGCGTCGTCGATGGCGAGATCGTTATAGTCGGTCATCGCACCGCTCTCAGCTGCGGGGCTTCAGCGGCGGCGCGCTGGACGGCGGCCGGCTGGCCCTGAGCGACAGCGGGGGCCGCGGCCGGCGCCGCCTTGGCGGCCCGCGCATTGGTCATGGCGCGGAGGATCTCGTCGCGCTTGCCATCGACGACGATGCGTCCGCGATCGAGCACCATCACCCGGTCGACAAGGCGCAACATCGAGGTTCGGTGGGTGACGATGAGCAGAGTGCGACCCTTGGTGGCGCGTTCAAGACGAGCGATGAGCTGTGCCTCGGCCTGCGTGTCGAGCGCGCTCGACGGCTCGTCCAGAAGCAGGATGGAGGGCTTGGGCGCCAGCGCGCGGGCGAGCGCGATCGACTGGCGCTGGCCGCCGGAAAGACCCTCGCCGCGTTCGGACAGCAGCCGGTCGTAGCCGGTCTCGCTGGCCCCGACGAATTCGTGAACGCCGGCGATCTTCGCCGCGTCGAGCACGTCGGCGTCGGAGATCTTGTCGAGCCCGAGCGCGATGTTCTCGCGGATCGTGCCGGAGAACAGGCAGACGTCCTGCAGCACGGCGCCGATATTAGAGCGCAGGTCGGACGGACGCATCTGGCGGATGTCGGTTTCGTCGACCATCACCGAGCCTTCGCTCGGCTCGTAGACGCCGGTCAGCAGGCGGACGATGGTCGACTTGCCGGAGCCGTTGCGGCCAAGGATGGCGACCCGTTCGCCCGGCGCGATGGAGAACGAGACTTCGTCGAGGGCGCGGGTCTTCTGGCCCGGATAGAAGAAAGTCACCTCGCGGAACTCGATAGCCCCTTCGAGCCTGTCGCGAGCGAGATATTCCCGCTTCGGGTCGACTTCGGACTGCGCCTGCATCAGCTCGTCAAGCGCCTTGTAGGAAGCGAACGCGCCCGAGACGCGCCCGAGCAGCGAAGCGACCTGCGCCAGCGGCGCCATGGCGCGGCCGGTGAGGATGACGCAGGCGATGAGCGCCCCGGTCGACATGTTTCCGTTGCCGACGAGGAAAACGCCGATCACCACGACGCCGACCTGGGCGAACTGCTGCACGAAGGCGGCGAAATTCACAGCCGCCTGATTGACGAACCGGCCGACGGTCGAGACCTTCGCCTGCTTGAGCACGCCCTTGCGCCAACGCTCTCGCATCAGCTTGCCGGCGGCGACGCTCTTCACGGTTTCGAGCCCGGCAAGCGTTTCGATCAGGATCGCATGCTTGGCGTGGCCTTCCGTCATGGCGTCGCGCGTATGCTTCATGATCAGCGGCTGGATCAGAAGCCCGGCCGCGATCGCCGCCAGCACGCCGATAAGCGGCACCAGCGCGATCGGCCCGCCGATCAGCGCGATGGTGCCGATGAAGACCAGCAGAAACGGCAGGTCGACGACGGCGACCAGCGTCGCCGACGAGAAAAAGTCGCGAAGGTTGTCGAACTCCTTGATGAGGCCGGCGGTCGCGCCTGTGGCGCCGCGGCGGGCGTCCATGCGCATCGTCATCAGATTGTCGAACACGCGGGCGCCGACCACGGAGTCGAGCCGCTGACCGGCGACGTCGACGAAATAGCCGCGAAGCGACTTCAGCGTGAAATCGAAGATATGGGCGATAAGAACGCCGATGGTCAGGGCGATCAGCGATTCAATCGCCTGGTTCGGCAGCACGCGGTCATAGACCGTCATGATGAAGAAGGACGAGATCAGGCCGAGAAAGTTGACGATCGCCGCGGCGAGAATGGTCTGGCCGTAAATACCGAGACTGTCGCGCAGCGGGCCGAACAGCCAGTGCGAAGTCGGCGCGAGATCGCGCAGAAAGGAGGCGGCGCGCTTCATTCCGCGCCCCGCGCGTCTTCGGCGTCGGCGAATTCGGCTTGCGGGGAGAAGTTCAGCAGAAGGTCGCCCGTGTGCTCCATCAGCTCGTAGGTCGCCATGTCGCGGTCGGCGAGGCCGATGAGATAGCCGATGGCGGCCTCGAAATAATCATTTTCCGCCTGCAGAATATCGATGAGGTCGCCGCGCGCGACGCGAAAGCGCTCCGATATGAGCGCGCGCGCCTCGTAGTTGGCGACCACCGCGTCGGCGAGCGCGTCGAGCCTTTCCGCCGCGGTCCTGCGCCGCTCGAAGGCGATGGCCGCGTCTCGCGTCACTTCCTGACGGACCCGCTCTTCGTCGAATTTCTGCTGGCGGGCTTGGGAACTTGCGCGGGAGATCGCCGCCCCGCGGGCGCCGCCGGCGAAGATGTCGTAATTCATCACAACGCCGGCGCGCACATCGTAGTCGTCGCCGTCGGCGATGTCGTACTTTGTGCCGTTGACCGTGGCGCGCAGCTCGGGAAGGCGGGACGCGCGGGCGGCGCGATATTCGGCGCGAGCCCGGTCAGACCCAGCCGCCGCGACGCCGATGAGCGGGTTGCGCTGCGCCGCGAGAGCCATCGCCTCATCCCGCGAAGCGACGGCGAGCGCGTCGAAGGAAGGCCGCGCCAGCGTGCCCGGCTGGACCTTGAAATATTCCTCGTAACGGATTTCTGCGAGCCGTTCGCTCTCGCGGATCTGCGCGACGCGGGCGCGAGTCGCCGCGAGCCGCGCCGACGCCTGCGCCACGTCGGCGCGGGTGCCGACGCCAAGGCGGTTGCGTTCCTTCACGTCCTCTAGCAGCGCTTCATGGCGGCGGACGAACTCCTCGCCGAGCGCGATGATCGCCTGATGCACGGCGAGATCGTAATAGGCGGAGAGCGCCGACAGGGCGAGTTCGTTGACGCGGGCGCTGATCGATTCCGCCTGCTGACGGTCGTGCGCCTTCGCCGCCTTGATGCGCTGGAAGGCGGCGCCGCCGTCGAACAAGAGCTGCGAGGCGGAAAGGCCCACATTGAACTGCGCGTCCGGCCGCAGCGATTCGACCACGTTGTCCGTGCCGGCGGAAAATTCGCGCGACAGCACATAGTCGCCGCTGAGATTAGCCGACAAGCGCGGGTAGAGGGCGGCGCGCTCGGCGCGAATGTGCCCGCGGGCCTCCTCGCGTTTCGACGCCTCAAGATGGAACAGCGGATGGATGCCGACGGCGCGGCGAATCTGGGCGCGGAAAGCGTCGTCCGGGCCGATGTCCTTGAGGATGTAGCGCGCCGAGCCCAGCGCTTTGCCGAGCTCCGAATCGACGGCGGCTTCCGGCGGCTTGGGATAGAGCGAACCCTGCGCTTGCGTCGATGGAACAGCCGGCGCCTGTCCCGAGGCGGCCGATGCGGAGGTCGCGGCCGAACCCAAGGCAGTCGCCGCTAAAAAAAAAGTCGCCCTCAGCCCCCGCAGGCCCGCTCGCCGCATCAAATCACCCGCTTGTCCGCACGTCATGGCGTTGCGGTGCAATAACCGCTTTGGTTAACAAGACAAGGGTTAGGCCCCGGACTTTGACAAAACATTAATCAGTTCGCATGAAGCCTAAATGACAAGGTAAAATTCCGGTCATCATAAGCGCGCCGGCGCGAAGCTGCTGATTCTGGCTATTTCCGCGGCGGGACCGTAAAGCAGGGCCCGCTGCTTGCAGACGGGGAAAGCGCCTCCTCAAAGCGTTCGTTAACAATTGGTATCGAGGCAACTTTGCGTATCGTCCACTTCGTCGCCGGCTGGCCGCCGAACGTCATGCCGAACGGCGTCGTCACGGCGCTGGCGGTCCTGGCGCCGGCGCTGCGGGCGCAAGGGTGCGAGGTCGATATTCTCGCCATGAGGGGAGCCGGCGGCGCGCCTGAAGACCGGGTGACCTACGTCCCGGAGGCCGATTCGACGCGAGGCGCGCGCCTGATGAGCGCCATCCGGACCCGCCTGTCTCCCGACTGGCATACTTTCGAAGAGCCGGCGGCGCGAATCGCCCGCAGCGTTCTCGCCTCGCCGTCGCTCCGAACAGCGGATATTCTGTATATGGAGGAGGCCTTCGGCTGGTACGCGCCGATCGCCAGACAGGCGCCGATGCCGGTCGTGGTCGGTCTGCATGGCCCGTGGTTTCTCAACGGCGCGGCGGCGCGCGGCGATGCGTTCGGCGCAGGCGATGAGGAGCGGGTGCGGCGCGAAGGCGCCGGGCTTGCGGCTGTTGCGGGCGTCACCGCCCCGTCTCGTTTCGTGCTGGAGGCGGCGCGAAAAAAATACGCAACGACGCTCGACAACGCCGTCGTCATCCCCAACCCTATCCGCCCTGTTTCACAGCAGCATGCGTGGCGCCTCGATGCGGCGAACCACAACGAAATACTTTTCGTCGGACGGTTCGACCGCCACAAAGGCGCGGATATTCTTCTTCGCGCTTTCGCCGAACTCGCCGCAAAAAGACCGGAGATCTCGCTTACTTTCGCCGGACCCAATACGCGCGTCATGAAAGTCGGCGACAGGGAACTGTCTTGCGCCGAATTTGTCAGCTCGATTATGCCGCCGTCTTCCGCCGAGCGCGTCAGGTTTCTGGGCGCCGTTCCGTTCGAGGAACTCGCGCCCTTGCGCGCGCGCGCCTTCCTGACCGTCGTTCCCTCGCGCGTCGAAACCTTCGGCAACGCGCTCGCCGAAGCGCTGGCGCATGGCTGTCCGGTGGTCGCGACAAACGCCGGCGCTTTTCCGGAGATCCTGCGCGACGGCGTCGACGGGCTGTTGGCCGCCAACGAGGACGCGCCGTCGTTCGCCCGCGCGATTGAACGGCTGCTGGACGATCCGGCGCTTGCGGCCTCGCTCGGCGCCTCGGGCCGCAACCGCATCGAATCCAAATACGCGCCCGATCGCGTCGCCGCCATGTATCTCGACTATTTCCGCGCTGTCGGCGCCACGAAAAACTAGGAGACGCAGTGGGACCGACCATCGCAGCAACGGTCTTCGGCGCCATCGGCGTCATTGCGGCGTTCGTCATGCGCCCGCAATTCGTCGACCGGGCGTTGGCTTTTCGCGCGGCGCTGTTCTGGTTGCTGACGACGCCGGTGATGTTTCTGCTCCCGACGCAGATCGCCATTCTCATCACTTGCGCCATGCTGGCGCTGGTGTTCACGCCGAAAGGGATGGACAATCGCGCGGCGTATTATCTCGCTGCGCTGCTCGCCGTCCCCGGCAGCATCGAAGCGCCGCTGCCCTTCCCCGGCCTCAACTATCTTTTCGTGCTCGACGCGCCGAAACTCGCCTTTTTCACCATTCTGGCCCCGGCGTTCATATTCAGCCCCCGCCCCAACGCCGCCAAATACGCGCCGCTGGCGGGCGCGCTTTTCATCATAATGACTTTCGCCTTCTCAATTCTCGACTTCCGCGTGACCAACCTCACCTCCGGCCTGCGCGCCGCATTCACGACGTTTTTACTGTTCGCCCTGCCCTTCAAGGCGCTGATCCGCCTCATCCGCACCCGATCAGACGTGGAGAGAATATTCGGCATCCTGATCTTCCTCGCGTTGATTTTCTTTTTCGCCGCACTGATCAGCCAGGGAACGAAATGGAATTTTTATTCCTACGCCACGAACCGGTTCGGCTACAGCAAGTTCGCCGACTTCCGTTACGGCTTCCTGCGCGTTTCGGTGACGGTCAACACCGTGCTCGCCGGCTACATCATGACCCTGGGCCTGCTCAGCACCGAATATTACCGCGCCCGCCGCGACTTCGGCTTCATCCGGGCATGGCTGATGCGCGGCATGTGCATCACCGCCGCTTTCTTCACCTTCTCGCGCGGCGCGTGGCTCGGCATGATCGTCGGGTTCGGGACATATTTCCTGTTCGCCCGCATGCCGCGCGCCATGCGGGCGCCGATCGTGGGATTCGGGTTGCTTGTCGGGCTGCCGCTGGCTTTCAATCTGGCCGCGAACGGCGACCTCAACAGCGTTGATGATTTCGGCAGCTTCGAATACAGGCAGGAATTGCTGCGAACCTCGATCGCCTATATTCAGATGCACCCGCTTTTCGGCGATCCCAATTTCCGCGAAAGCGGCTTCTTCGACCACCTCATCCAGGGACAGGGCATCATCGATGTCGTCAACAGCTATATCAACATCGCGCTGCGTTACGGTCTTATCGGGCTAACGCTTTTTATCGGCGCCTATGGCTCGAGCATCGTCGCCCTGCTGAAAATCGGCGACCTGTTGCCCAAAACGCGTCGCAGCGATCTTGAATTGCAACGCGCCGTGCTGCTTGGCGCAAACGCCGGCTATCTCGCTGTGATTTTCACCACAAGCTCCGTCTCGCTCATCACCCATGTCGGAACGGTGCTTATTGCGCTTAGCGTCGCGTTCGTCGCCGCGGCGCGCGCCGAACACCGCGCGAGCCTGACCGAATCCGCGGGACAGGCCGGAGAAAACGGCGACCGCGGCCGTTCCGCGCGAAACCGGCTCGCCGCAGACGCCGCCGGAGACCTTTATGGCTGAGCGCCGCCGCCGCGCCACTTCGCCTGATATGCGGATCATTCGATGAAAGCCACGGGCGATCCATCGGCCGTAATGCGCATGCGCAAGACGCTGGCGGCGAGCGGCCTCGCCGTTCTGATCGGCACGCTGGCGGCGACGACCGTCATTCGCCTCGGCAGCAACCTCATTCTGACGCGGCTGCTGGCGCCGGAAGCGTTCGGCGTCATCGGCGTGCTGTCGTCGATTACGGTTATCCTGCAGCTTTTCACGGACATGGGCTTCGGCGCCTTCGTGGTGCGGGTCCATGAGAAGGTCGACAAGAAATTTCTCAACGTCATCTGGACGATCCGGCTCACGCGCAACGCGGCGCTGACCGCGATCATGTTCGCATCGGCCGATCTGCTCGCCGCCGGGTTTGCGAAACCGGAGCTGGCGACGCCCATTCGCGCCGCCTCGTTCCTTTTCCTCGTCGAAGGGCTGATTTCCCTTCATCCGATGATGGCTGTGCGCGCTCGCCGCGTGTCATACACCTCCGCCGTCGATTTCGCCGCCTTTCTGATTCAACTGGCGGCCACCATCGCCGCCGCTGCAATTCTCAGATCCTTCTGGGGCATTCTTATCGGAATGTACGTCTTCACGCTGACGAAAGCGGTATTCTCATACGCTCTTTATCCCGGCGGGCTGCACCGCCTCGCCTTCGACCGCAAGATCTCGCAAGATTTCTGGAACTTCGCGCGTCTCGTCGTCGTATCGAGCATCATCACCATCATCCTCGGACAGGCCGATCGCGTCTTCATCGGCCGCGCCCTCAGCCTTGAAATCCTGGGGCTTTACATGCTGGCGGTGAACTTCACTTCGGCCGCCCGTCAGCTTATCGAGGCCTACACCAACAAGATCGTCTTTCCGCTGTTCGCTGAAACTTTCAGACAGGCGCCGGAAAAGCTTGACGCTTTATTCTATTCGGCCCGGCGCCGCATGACGCTGGCGCTGGCTTTCCTGCTCGGCGGAGGCATCGGCGGCGGACAGCTGATCATACGCATTCTGCTTGACGAGCGATATCTCGACGCCGGCCTCTACCTGTCGATTCTCTGCCTCGGGCCGCTGTTCCTGCTCTACCGCAAGCCGGCGGAAAGCCTCATGTTCGCCAAGGGCCGCATCAGAAGCACGCTTGAAAGCAATATCGTGCGCCTCATCTGGATCGCGCTCGCCGCGCCTCTCGGATATTACTACTTCGGCGTGATCGGCCTGGTGTTCGCGTTCGCTCTGCTCGAAGCGGCGGCGGCGGCCTATTGGGTGGTGAAGCTGAAACAGGCCGGCATTCTGAATATCCGCGAGGAGCTTTACATTCTCGGCGCGGCCGGCGCCGGCGCGGCGATCGGCTTTGGCGCCGACCGGCTCGCCGCGGAACTCATCGCGAGCGGCGTCCTGCCGTCATTCTAGATCGTCGTTAACGGATGAAGATGGTACCGCCTGCTGGGGTCGAACCAGCGACCTCTAGATCCACAATCTAGCGCTCTAACCAACTGAGCTAAGGCGGCCCTCCGCCCGGCGCCGCAAAGGGCGGCCGGCGAGGCGGCGGAACCTATAACTGGAGGGATGCGTTGGCAAGTCAGGGAGCAGGATCAACCGGTTGTCAGCCTTTGGGAAGTATGAGACCGTCGCCGGAAATCGCGGGAATATTGCAGTAATTGCAAGGGGGAGCGATGAAGCTCGGATCGGCCTTCCTGACGTCCCGGCGCGCGCTGTTCATCGGCGGCGGCGCGGCGGCGGCCCTCGGCGCCGGCGCCTTGATGCTGCGCAGCGACCCCGGCGCGGCCGGAAAAATCGGCCATATCGACAAGCGAAAAATCACCGCGCTCGGCGACGGGTTCTACCTCGCCGACGGATGGGTGCTGACCGCCGACGATCTCAAGGCGATGGGCCTGCCGCATCCGGGCGGCGAATGACGCGCGCGCCGTTCCAGCCAGCCGAAGCCAGAGCCTGACCAGTCATGTGGATCGATCTCAATTCAGCCGACGAATTCCGTTTCGCCGACAGCTACGACGTCTGCGTCTGCGGCTCGGGGCCGGCGGGGATAACCGTCGCGCGGCGCCTCAAAGACGCCGGGGCGCGCGTGCTTCTGCTCGAAGCGGGCGGCCTCGAATGGTCGGAAGAGTCCCAGTCCGTCTACGCCGGCCAGTCGATCGGTCCCATCCAGTACTGGGGCGTCGAGGCCTGCCGGCTGCGCTATTTCGGCGGCACGTCGAACCACTGGACGGGCATGTGCACGCGTTTCGACGAAATCGACTTCGAGGACCGCGGCATCTGGGAAGTGCCGGGATGGCCGATCTCTTTTCAGGATGTTTATCAGTATGAGGACGAAGCGCGCGAGATCGTCGATATCGGCTTCAAGCCGTTCGAGCGGCGCGTGGACAATATCTGGCGCGGCGACCGTCTGATTCCGGCGCGCGCGGCGATGAGCCCGCCGACCCGCTTCGGGGAGAAATACAAGGCGGAGCTGGAAAACGCCGGCAATCTCGACGTGGCGATCAACGCCAATGTGCTCGACGTCCGGCTCGATCCGGACAAGCGGGCCGTCCGCGAAGTCATCGTCTCCAACTACGCCGGCAAGACGTTTTCTGTCGCTCCCAAATTCACGGTCATCGCCTTCGGCGCCATGGAGAACGCGCGCTTCCTTCTCAACGCGCGCTCGGACGTCGAAGCCGGCCTCGGCAACCATAGCGATTTCGTCGGGCGCTGCTTCATGGAGCATTTCAACGCGACGCTCGGCCGTTTCGTCGATCTCGGCGCCGAGATATGGGCGCGCGGCGAGGGATACAACTTCAATCCCACGGCGGAAACGCTGCGGCGGCTCGGCGCCGGCAGCTCGCTGCTGACGTTCCACCCGAGCACGCAGCCGAAATTTTTCGGCCGCCTCGCGCCGCTGCGAAAGGCGATGCGCGAGATGACGTGCTCCTCGGACATTCTGTTGAGCCACGCCCGCCGCAACGGCGAAGTGGTGTGCGCGGGAGACGGGTCGGTGACCACCATCATGGAGCAGGCGCCGAACCGCTCGAGCCGGGTGATGCTCGATCCGAACGCCCGCGACCGTTTCGGCCGCCCGCGCCTGCAGCTCGACTGGCGCATCAACGATCAGGACCTGAAAACACTCCGAACGCTAGCCGAAGAGGCGGGCCGTACGCTGGCCGAGCAGAATATCGGCCGCTTGCGCATCGCCCCTGAAATTCTCGACGGCGGCCATCCCGACCTCGGTATGCACTGTCACCATATGGGCACGACGCGCATGTCCGCCTCGCCCCGCGACGGCGTCGTCGATGGCGACTGCAAAGTTCACGGGATCGAAAATCTCTATATCGGCGGCAGCAGCGTCTACCCGACCGGGGGCGGCTGCAATCCGACCTTCACCATCGTTTGCCTCGCCCTGCGGCTCGGCGACCATATCGGCGGGCGGCTCGGCCTCGGCTGACCGATAATCCGTAAGAAGACTTTACGATGCGCCGCCTTGGCGGATGAGGGCGATCTCGCGCTGCAACTGGGCGATGCGCGTCGCATCCGACGGGTGTGTTGACAGGATTTCGGGCGGCGCGCCGGATTTTTGCGACGACATCTTCTGCCAGAACTTGATCGCTTCGTCGGGATTGTAGCCGGCGCGGTGCATGTAGCGCAGACCGAATTTGTCGGCCTCCAGTTCGTGCTTGCGCGAATAGGGCAGGATGACGCCGAGCGACGCGCCCATGCCGAGCACCCCCATGATCTGGCTCTGATAGCGGCTGTCGCCCACGGCCACCTGCGCGACGGTCAGCCCCGTCTGCGCCAGCGTCGACTGGCTGTAGCGCTCGCCGGAATGGTTGTAGTTCACATGCGCGACCTCATGGCCCATGACGCAGGCGATCTGGTCGTCATTGTCCATGATGTCGAGAATGCCGGTGTAGAAACCGATCTTGCCGCCGGGCAGGGCGAAGGCGTTGAGCTGTTTGGAATCGAACACCTGCACTTCCCAGGCCGAGGGGTTGTTGCCCGAAGCCTGGATGATGCGCGGCGCGACGCGCTTCACCCGGTTCACATATTTCGGATCGCTGGTGGTCTTTTCCTGCTTCTTGAGATCGGTCCAGGCCGACGACGCGAGCTGCGCCATCTGATCGGAGGAAACGAACAGAAGCTGGCTGCGGCCCAGCTCTTCATTGTAGGCGCAGCCGGGGGCCAGCACGACGACGCTGCCGAGCGCAAGGCCGCGCACGATCTCCCGGCGCGACATCGTGACGGTGTGATCGATGAGTTTCATGCTTCGTCCCTCCGGTTCCCCTGCCCTGCCCCAAATGTACGCGATGACGCGAAGCGGAACAACGCCGCGCGCCTCCTCCAACACGCGAGGAGCGTTAAGGTTCGAGCACCGAGTCCCAGTAGAGGAAGTCCTGCCAGCTCTGGTGCAGATAGTGCGGGGGGAAGGCCCTCCCGCGCTCGTTGAGCTCGAACATGGTCGGCCGCTCGGGTTTTCGGGCAGGGAACATTTTGGCGTCGCGCGGCAGGCGACCGCCCTTCCGCAGGTTGCAGGCGCTGCAGGCGGCGACAATGTTGTCCCAGGTGGTGCGGCCGCCGCGCGAGCGGGGAATCACATGGTCGAAGGTGAGATGCTCCCGCTCGCCCGATCCGCAATACTGGCAGGTGAAGCCGTCGCGCAGAAACACATTGAATCGGGTGAAGGCGGGCGTGCGCGAGTGGCTGACATAGGTCTTCAGCGACACCACGGACGGCAGCCGCATCTCAAAGCTCGGGCTTCTGACCTTGGTTTCGTACTGGGCGACGACGTCGACGCGATCGAGAAACACGGCCTTCAGCGCGTCCTGCCACGACCAAAGCGACAGCGGGAAGTAACTGAGCGGCCGGAAATCCGCGTTCAGCACAAGAGCGGGACATCCATCGGGCGCGTGGTTGATGACTTGCATCAGCGCTGCTCCCGGCCCGAGGCGTTCGCCGCCCTCAGAAAGGATATCGCGTTACTGAACTCACCGTCTCCTTTACCTTCAGGCGCTTATAAACCAGCGCCTGTGGAAAACCCATAGCCGATTCGTCATGACAAGAGTTTGACACGACGCCGGTAAATTAGAGGTTTTTTGCAGCGCGGCGAACAGCCCTTTTATCGGCCGTACGCCGGATCGAGGGCGAGGCCGGTATGAACGGCCAGAAACGCCCACATGTCGGAATACTCCTCGATGATCTTGTCAGTCGGCTTGCCGACGCCATGGCCGGCGCGGGTTTCAATGCGAATGAGATGCGGCCTGGGGCCGATGTCCGCCGCCTGAAGCGCCGCCGCATATTTGAAACTGTGGCCCGGCACCACCCGGTCGTCCGTGTCCGCCGTAGTGACGAGAATGGCGGGATATTCAACTCCCGCGCGAATATTATGATAGGGCGAGTAGGCGTAGAGGGTCCTGAAATCCGCCTCTTTCGCTGGGTCGCCGTAATCGTCGACCCAGAACCGGCCGGCCGTGAACTGGTTGTAGCGCAGCATGTCCATCACTCCGACCGCGGGGATGGCCGCCGCGAAAAGATCCGGACGCTGATTGACGACCGCGCCGACGAGCAGGCCGCCGTTCGAGCCGCCAAAAACGGCGAGCCGTTCCTTCGACGTATAGCCTTCCGCGATGAGGTGCTCGCCGGCGGCGATGAAGTCGTCGAACCCATTCTGCTTGACCGCGAGACGGCCGGCGTCGTGCCACGCCTTGCCGTACTCGCCGCCGCCGCGGATGTTGGCGACCGCGTAGACGCCGCCCATTTCCATCCATGCGAGGCGGCTGATCGAAAAGGCCGGCGTCATCGACACGCCGAACCCGCCATATCCGTACAGCAACGCCGGCGCCCCGGCCGAAAGATCCAGACCTTTCTTGTGCGCGATGAACATCGGCACGCGCGTCCCGTCCTTCGATGTATAGAAAACCTGTTTCACTTCGTAAGCGGACGGATCGAACGGCGTTTCAGCCTCCTTGAAGACGCTCGTCTCGCCGGACGAAACGTCGTAGCGATAGATCGCGCCCGGAACGTTGAAGCTGCTGAATTCGTAGAAGGTTTCCGGATCGCCGGCCGTGCCGTCGAACCCGGCCGCCGAACCGAGATTGGGAAGTGGAACGTCCGCAACGGGCGCGCCGGTCTCCTCCAGCACGCGCACCACGGATTTCACGTCTTCGATATAGTTGGCGACGATCCGTCCGCCGACCAGCGACGCGGAGACGAGGACGCCCTCGCCCTCCGGCGCGATCGCCCGCCACGCCGGCGACGGCGCGCTTACGTCCGCCGCGACGATGCGCCCGTTCGGCGCATCCTTGTCGGTCCGGAAGAAATACAGCGGCCCGTCATTGCCGATATAGGAATAATCGTTCTCGAACCCGCTGACGAGCGTCAGCGGCGGCGCGTCGCCGTTTCCGATGTCGATCAGCACCACCTCGTAGCGCTGGTCGGTCCCCTTCCACACGGTGACGACGAGATATTTTCCGTCGTCGGAGACCTCCGCATCGAACCCGTGATCGGGATTTTGCGGACGCTCGTAGACGACGCGGTCCTGATCCTGCGTATCGCCGAGCCGGTGGAAATAGACTTTCTGATCGCGATTGAGACCCTGAAAGGCTTCTCCTTCCTTCGGCGCAGGATACCGCGAATAGAAAAACCCCGACCCGTCCTTCGCCCAGGAAAGCCGGGAGAATTTCACCCAATCGATCGTATCGGGAAGAACCGCCCCGGTCTTGACGTTCAGCACTTTCGCGGTGCGCCAGTCGGAGCCGCCGTCCTGAACGAGATAGGCGACGAGAGCGCCGTCTTCGCTCGGTTCGTAGGCGTCGAGCGCCGTCGCGCCGTCCTCGGACCAGCCGTTCGGGTCGATGAGCAGCCGCGCCGCGCCGTCGAGCCCTTCCTGCGCGTAGAGGACGCCCTGATTCCGCAGCCCGTCATGGACAGTGTAGAAATACAGCCCGCCTTTCTTCTTCGGCAGGCCGTACTTTTCGTAGTCCCACATCTGCTTCAGGCGGGCGCGAATGGCGTCGCGGCCCGGCAGCGCGTCGAGATAGGAAAAGCTCACGGCATTCTCAGCCATCACCCAGGCAGCGACTTCGGGGTCTTCGCGCACGTCGTTCTCAAGCCAGCGATAGGGATCCTTGACGCTGACGCCGTGATAGTCGTCGCTCTGATCGACGGTCCGGGTCTGCGGATAAACGATCGGACTTTTCTGCATCGGGGCTTCGCTCTCCGCCGTCTCTGTCGCCGGCGCCGTCGCCGACTTTTCACCGCCGCACGCCGCCAGCGCGCTCAGGCTCGCCATGAGCGCGACGCTCAATCCTGACTTACGCATATTTTCCCTTTTCCACCGCCGTCCGGTCAGATCGGCGTCCGCCCCCGCAGGTGAGCATAATATGTCCAAAGGATATGCGCCGCCAGACCGCGCCATGGCGCCCAGCCTTCAGCGCGCGCGTCGAGAATCTTGCCGTCGATCTTTCCGTCCATGCCGCTCGCCGCGCCATAGGCGTATTGCAGAGCCACGTCGCCCGGCGGCCAGATATCGACCCGGCCTTCGCAGAAGAGAAGATAGATCGCCGCCGTCCACGGCCCGACGCCCTTCAGCGCGACGAGACGTTCATGCGCCTCCCCATCGTCGGCTTCCGTCAGGCTTTCGAAACTGAAGGTCCCCTGCGCCACCGACGCGGCGAGCGCCTCGACATAACGGGCCTTCGGAGTCGAAAGGCCGAGGGCGCGCAATCCATCGACGCCGAGCGCCCGCACCGCGGCGCAGTCGCAGACATCGACGCCTTCGTTGCATCGTTTCCAGATGGCCTGCGCGCTCGGCACCGACACCTGCTGTTCGACGATGATGCGGAACAGAGCCTCGAACCCGCCGGGCCGGCGGCGGATATGCGGCGCGCCGATGGCTTTCAGCGCTTTCGCCAGCGCCTTGTCGCGCCGCGCCAGCATGCGCGTCTCGCGCGCGACGTCGCCGAAAGGATCGAGCCTGGCCTCGGTCACGGATTCAATACGAAGCTTCTGCGAGCAGTCGCGCGACGTCGCCGTTCAAGGCGCCGAGGAATCGTTCAGCCGTCGCCTCGCCGAGCGTGACGCCGCTGTCGGCGATTTCGCAGAACGTGTCGAGGAAGGCGGTCTCGTCAGCGTCGCGCTTGCCGGCCCTGGCGCGGCGTCTTAATCCCTCGCGGGAGATGGCGAGCAACTCTTTGGCGACGTCCTGCACCGTCCGGCCGCCGATCTTCGCCTTCAGACCGTAATGGGCGGCGTCGACGCGCAGCGTCTCGCGCTCATCGCGCGTCCATCCCTTGGCCGTTTCCCATGCGGCGGCGAGCGCCGTCTCGTCATAAAGAAGCCCAACCCAGAACGCCGGCAAGGCGCAGATGCGCGCCCACGGCCCGGAATCGGCACCGCGCATTTCGAGAAAGCGCTTGAGCCTGACCTCCGGAAACGCCGTAGACAGATGATCTTCCCAATCGCTCAGCGTCGGACGGACGCCGGGCAGCGCTGGAAGCTTCCCGTCGATAAAGTCGCGGAACGACTGGCCGGCGGCGTCGATATACTTGCCGTCGCGGCGCACGAAATACATCGGCACGTCGAGCATGTATTCGGCGTAGCGCTCGAAACCGAAGCCCGGTTCGAACACGAAGTCGAGAAGACCCGTGCGGTCAGGATCAGTGTCAGTCCAGATGTGGGCCCGCCACGAGGCCCATCCCGAGCGCTTTCCTTCCTTCAGCGCCGAGTTGGCGAACAGCGCCGTGGCGATCGGCTGCAGGGCGAGCGATGTTCTGAACTTCGCCGCCATGTCGGCTTCCGAACCGTAGTCGAGATTGACCTGAACGGTGCAGGTCCGGTGCATCATGTCGAGGCCGAGCTTGCCGACCTTCGGCATGTAGCGCCGCATGATGCCGTAGCGAGGCTTCGGCATTTCCGGCATTTCCTCGCGCGTCCAGGTCGGCGCGAAGCCCATGCCGAAAAAGGCGACCCCGTTCGGGCCCGCCACATCTTTAATCACGGCGAGATGGGTGTGCACTTCGTCGCAGGTCTGATGCACCGTCTCGAGCGGGGCGCCGGAAAGCTCGAACTGGCCGCCTGGTTCGAGCGACACGGTGGCGCCGTCGCCCTTGAGACCGATCGGCTTGTCATTTTCGACGATGAGGCTCCAGCCCGTGCGCGCGCTCATCGTCTCGAGAATATTGCGAATGCCGTGCTCGCCTTCATAGCCGACCGGCTTCAGCGTGGTTCGGCAGTAGACGAACTTTTCATGCTCGGTGCCGATGCGCCAGTCAGCCTTCGGCTTTGAACCGGCCTCCATCCATCCAGCAAGCTGATCGATGGTTTCAATCGGCGGCTCGTTCGCGTCTTGCGGTTTTGCGGTGCTCAAACGCTCGCCTTTCCTCCCGGCGGCGCGACAGGTCTCGCGCCGTTTCGTTGCGCATCATCTACTGGCGGCCCGGTTCCGCGCCAAGAAAGTTCTCCTCGTGGAAGGCTGAGAAAAGCTTACTTCGATCACGATCGCTTGAAATCCCCGAGCGAGGCCTGCCACAGGGCGAGCGCTGCGATGGCCGCCGTGTCGGCGCGCAGGATGCGCGGGCCCAGCGTCACAGGCCTTACAAACTCGCAACGGCGAAGTTCCGCGCGCTCGTCGGGCGAGAAGCCGCCTTCGGGGCCGATCAGGATGGCCCATGGGCCCGCGCTTTCGCCGGAAAGCGCTTCGAGCGCCGGCGCAGCCCGGCCGTCTTTCCCGCCCCATTCCGCGCCAGGATCGTCGCCCGCTTCGTCGCAAAACATCAGACGCCGCGGCGCCGGCCACGCTTTCAGCAAATCGAACAGGGATTGCGCCGGGGCAATTTCCGGAACGGACAGACGTCCGCACTGTTCCGCCGCTTCCACGGCTATGGCGGCGAGACGCTCATCTTTGAGGCGCTGCGCGTTGGTGCGCGCCGTGATGACCGGCAGAAGCCGCGAGACGCCCAGTTCTGTCGCCTTCTGAACGATGGTTTCAAGCGGCCCGCGTTTCACAGGGGCGATCAGCAACCAGAGATCGGGCTCCGCCTCCGGCGTCCGCCGCCGCGCGTCGACCTCGACCACAGCGCCCTTCCTGGAAAGCGCGGCGATGGTCGCCTCGAACTCGCCATCCCGCGCATTGAAGACATGCACGGGCTCGCCGACTTCCCGGCGCATGACGTTGCGGAGATAATGCGCCTGCTCCGGCGACAGCGGCGCGGCTGCGCCTTCGGCCAACGTCCCCTCAACATGAAGGCGCGGGATTGACGACAACGTTCGGTCCTTTCCGCCTGCGACGCCGCAGGGTTTTGTTCCCCGCCGCACGGCGCGCTAGGAATGGCGCGATGCAGAAGATTTCTCAAGCCGCCCCGCCCCATGGGCCCGCCGACGCGGCCGCGAATAACTGGGTGGACAAGTTCGCACCGGCGGCGGCCAAGCCCTATCTGCGCCTGATGCGGGCCGACCGGCCCATCGGGACATGGCTCTTGCTCCTGCCCTGCTGGTGGGGCCTCGGGCTCGCCGCAGCGCAAGGCTCGGGATCGGCGCTTTCCCTCTGGCATGCCGCCCTGTTCGCTGTCGGCGCCTTCGTCATGCGCGGGGCGGGATGCGCCTATAACGACATTGTCGATCGCGATATCGACGCGAAGGTGGCGCGCACCGCGATGCGGCCGCTGCCGAGCGGCCAGATCGGGCTCGGGCGAGCATGGGCCTTTCTTGTCGCCCTCTGTCTTGTCGGGCTGCTCGTCCTCCTGCAGTTCAATCCGTTTACGATCTATCTCGGACTCGGATCGCTGGGGCTGGTCGCAATCTATCCGTTCATGAAGCGCGTCACCTACTGGCCGCAGGCCTGGCTCGGCCTCACCTTCAACTGGGGGGCGCTGATGGGATACGCGGCGGCGACCGGATCGCTGTCATGGTCCGTCGCCGCGCTCTATGCGGCGGGAATATTCTGGACGCTCGGCTACGATACGATCTACGCCCATCAGGACAAGGAGGACGATGCGCTGATCGGCGTCAAATCCTCGGCGCTGAAACTCGGCGCAAAAACACGGCCGGCCATCGCCCTTTTCTATGGCGCGACGCTGGCCTTGTTCGCTCTAGCCGGCCTGATCGGCGGTCTCTCCATCGCTTACTATCTTGCGCTCAGCCTCGCCTGCGCCCATTTCTTCTTGCAATGGCGCCGTCTGGACATCGGCGACGGCTCGCGGTGCCTCACGATTTTCAAATCTAATCGTGAAGCCGGCTTGCTGCTTCTCGCCCCCTTGTTATTGGAGACCGCGCTCAATGCCGCCTAAATATGCTCCATCGACGGCTTTTTGCAGCGTACGAGGCGCGTATGATCCACAGGCGACTTTTTCTTGGCGGCGCAGCGCTGATCGGCGTCGCCGCCGCCAGTAGAAGCGGAGCCGTCCAGACGGAAAGGGATATGATCGTGTCGAACCCGGACAAGGCGTCGATTCCTGATTATGACAAATGGCAGCTCTCCGACAAGGAATGGAAGGAGCGGCTGCCATTGGAATCCTATGCGGTGCTGCGCAAGGAGGCGACCGAGCGGCCATGGACCAGCCCGCTGAACAATGAAAAGCGCGACGGCGTCTACGCCTGCGCTGGTTGCGGCTACGACCTTTTTCGCGCCGAAACCAAGTTCGACTCCGGCACCGGCTGGCCGTCGTTCTTCGACTTCATTCCGGAATCGCTCGGCACCAAGCGGGATTTCAAGCTTATCCTGCCGCGTACGGAGTATCACTGCGCGCGCTGCGGCGGCCATCAAGGGCATGTTTTCGACGACGGTCCGTCGCCGACCGGCCTGCGGTACTGCAACAACGGCGTCGCGCTGACCTTCAAGCCCGCATAGCGCCTGCTTCGCTGCAATTTAAGGCCTCGTACGGTTGTCATTGTCCGATGACGGCCTATACCTGCCTCTGTTTTCAAAAACAGGAGGCGAGCGAAGCATGCAGAACGCACAAGGCGCGCGCGAAGCGATGAATATCGACGCAGAAGCGGCGACGACGTTTCTCCGGCAGGCGATCGCTCAGGTTACGCCGTTCCTGTTTAACGCCGTAGGGGCGCTCATCGTCCTTGTTGTCGGCCTGTGGATCGCGGGCCGGATCAAGAAGCTCGTCTCGAACGGCCTCTCGAAATCGAAACGTATCGACGCGACGCTCGCCGGCTTTCTGTCGAGCCTCGTCTATTACGGCCTCATCGCGCTCATCGTCATCACGACGCTCGGCGTCTTCGGCGTGCCGACGACGAGCTTCGCCGCCGTCATCGGCGCCGCCGGCCTCGCCATCGGCCTCGCCCTGCAGGGAACGCTCGGCCATGTCGCCTCCGGCGTCATGCTGCTCGGCTTCCGTCCGTTCAGCGTCGGCGATTTTATCGAGGCCGCCGGCCATAGCGGCACGGTCAAGGGCATGACCCTGATGGCGACAGAACTCGCAACGCTCGACAACAAGAAAGTCATCATTCCCAACGGCGCCGTTTTCAATGGGTCGATCATCAACTATTCCGCCTACGACACGCGCCGCCTCGATCTTGTCTTCGGCGTTTCCTACAATGACGATCTCAACAAGGCGATCGACGCGGTGAAAACCGAAATCGACGCCGAGGCGCGCATACTGAAAGAACCGGAACCCGCCGTGGCTGTCGACAGCCTCGGCGACAGTTCGGTCAATCTCGCGTGCCGGGTATGGGTCGCCTCGTCCGACTATCTCGCCGTCAAGTGGGCGCTCACCAAGGCGGTGAAAGAACGCTTCGACGCGTCCGGCATCACCATTCCGTTCCCGACCCGGCAGATGGTGCAGGCGAAAGCCTGACGGGCGGGCATGGCCCTTTTCGGCGGGATGCAGTAATTTTTCGCCGCAGCCCGCCTGGGAGCGACCATGACCGAACAGGACCTCAAGCCGAAAGCGCAGACGCGCGACGATCTCAAAACGCGCTTTCTCGGGCGCAGCCTGACGCGCACCCTCGTCAGCCTCGCCGTCGCCTCGATCGTCGTCGGCGCGCTCCTGAATTTCATCGGCGTCACGCCCGGCGCTTTTTGGAGCGGTTTTTACCGGACCGTAAGAGGAGTCATATCGGCGCTCGGCGACTCGATCGGCGAGGTCATCGGCACGCTCGTCACCTACCTGCTGATCGGCGCCGCCATCGTGCTGCCGATCTGGTTCGTGTCGCGGCTGTTCTCCGGCCGGAAAAAATAAGCCGGGAACGCCTCAGCCCTTCGCCCGGAAACGGGCGACGACCGGTTGATGGTCCGTATACTGGAAATCGAGATCGACCGCGCCGACGGACACCGGCTCTACGTTCGGCGACACGATGAACCCGTCGATCACCGTCGTGTAGTTTTCTCCCTTGCGATAGGGACGTTCGTTGGTGCGCACGGTCGGCGTCGCGCTGTCGACGACGACGGACCAGCCCTCCCGCAGTTCCTCATAGGGAAAGGGATGCAGCCAGAACAGGAACTCCTCGCCGGTGGTGGTCGCGCGGCCGGGGTTGAGAAACTCGTAGTTCCAGTCGCCGCCGATGACGACGCGGCCGCCCTTCTCATATTCCGCCGCCGCATAAGCCAGCACGGCGCGAAGCTGCTCGAGGCGAATGTTGGCGCCCTCGTCGAAGGCCGAAAGATGCAGGTCGATGAACACCCATTCGCCGCCGCCTTCGATGGGCGCGCGCACGATCTGGATATGATAGCGCCGCTTGAAAAGGCCCATGATGCGGCCGGGCTCGAGCGGCAGATCGACCGTCTCGTGGCGCGCGCCGGCGAGCCGCGTGGATGTGAAAAGACCGTGCGTCGGCCCCAGCGGCGGCGGCAGAAGCCGCGCCTTCATATCGGCGGAGAAGGCGTTGTGACGGCCCTTGAGCGCCTTGCGGACGGCGCGCAGCACGTTCACCCCTCTGGTCATGAGGCTCGCCTTCGCCATCTCCTGCATCATGATGATGTCGACATCGGCGGCCTTCAGCCGCTCGGTCACGCCGGCGACGTTCTTCTTCACGACGGCCCGGCTCGGCGGCAGAGTCGCTTCGCCGCCGTCCGCGACAAAATCCGATTCAGCCCCGAGCCCGGCGTAGCCGATGTTCCACAGCATCGCCGACACGTCGCGCCCGGCCGGACGCAACGCGCCCCGGGCGGGCGGCGATTCTTCGATTGAAACTTCCGCACCCATCGCATTGGCATAGAGAACCGCCGCGGCATAGACAACGACCGCAGCCGCCAAAAGCTTCAGCGGGTGACGTTTCAGCAAGGTCGCCATATGCCCGCGAGGCTCCGCGATCGCCGCCCGTCGCGTTATGCGATTCGGCGGAAGGTCATTTAAGGCCTGTTTTCAGCACACTTTCGGACTTTTCTCAAAGCGCCCGCACAGAGCGATTCGCTCGCGCCGCCCCTGGCCAAGCGTTGCCCGAATGCGCCATTCGCCCCCGTCCGCGCCGAAAAAGAATGCCAGAAAGGCCCGGTTTTAGCGTATTTCTCTTGTGTTGGCGCGAATCACATGATTCTGTCCGCACTTCGAGTTCCCCGTATTTCAAAGAGGAAATCCAATGGCTCCGACCAAGAAAACCACGGCTAAAAAGACGGCGACCAAGACGGCCGCCAAGAAAAAAGCGACGGGCGCGAAAGGCCCGGCGCCCGCCATTCTGACTCTGAAGCATCTCGCGGCGGAACTCGCCGAATCGCAAGATATGTCGAAAAAACAGGCCGAAGAGACGTTGAACCAGTTCGTCGGCCTGATCGGCAAGTACCTGAAGAAAGGCTCGAAGATCCGCATCGTCGGTCTCGGCATTCTGCAAGTCCGCCATCGCCCGGCGCGCATGGGCCGCAACCCTGCGACCGGCGAGGCCATCAAGATCAAAGCCAGCAAAAAGATCGCTTTCCGTCCCGCCAAGGACCTGAAAGAAGCGATTTAACCCAGACTAAAAGAGCGGTCGCCGACGCGTCAGGCGTCGCCGGCGACCGCTGCGGATACTGAACTCGAAGCGAGCTCCGCGCCGTCCGGCGCGGAGTTTGTTTTTGGGGCTGCGATCAGCCTTGAGCGGCGTCGTGGGTTTTATCGCCCGCCTCGTCGTTCGCCGGCGCCATGACGATCGTTCCGAGGCCGGCGGCGATTTCGGGCTTCCGCGCGAGCTGGCTCGCGGCCGCCTGCACGATGCCGACGACGGCGGTCAGCCCGCCCCATTCGTTGCTCATCTTGGTGATGAAGCCGACGAGACTGCGTTGCTGGTCAAGCGCCAGCACGATCTCTCCGTAACGGCGGACATAAAGCAGGTCGGCGGCGATCAGGCTGCGCGGCAGCCCTGTCAGCAGGTCGAGAAAATCGTCAAGGAATGCGCTGTAGGAAAAGACATAGACGATCGCCCCCGCTGCGCCGACCGCGAAGATCGCCACCAGCGTGCCGACATTGGTGAGGAACACTGCGTCGGTGAGGAAGAGGCCCCGCAGCGGCGTATAGAGGATAAGAAGATTGATGACGAAAATGGCGATGGCGAAGATGAACACCGGCGACATCTGGTCCTCGGCGCGCTTCAGGAGCTGCATCGCGTCGACGAAGCCGAACTCTATCGCCTCGTAGGCGGGACGGGGCTCGCCGCCCGCTGCGGCCGCCCTCACCCGTTCCAGAATTTGATCGCCGTCGCGCATGAATGACGCCGTGTCGAACCAGAACTGGGTGACGATGGTGTAGATGAGGATCATGCCGCCGGCGAAGAGCAGCGCGCTGTAGACGGCGTAGATCGCATAGGTCTGCCGCAGACGTTTCTTCGTCGCCGGGTCCGGATGCTCGGCGGCGCGGACAGTATGAAAGGCGACAATGGCCGACACGAACGCCAGCGCCGCGAGCGCAGCGTAGGGACGCCGTGCGATGATGTCGATAAAGCTCCATGTCGGGGTCATCGAGTCGACGATCCACAACAGCGCGGCGCAGTAGCCGAGAATCGCCATTTCGCCGATGGCGCCCGAGCATCGCGCCTGCCTGCCCGCGACCTTGAATTTCAGGGAATGCCGTTCGATCCAGATCGGACCGGCCCGCCAGTAGCTCAGCGCGAGGATGACGCAGCCGACAAGCCAGCCGGCGAAAAGCGACGCGCCTATGACCGTCGAAGTCGACATCCCCGCCTCAAAACGCCGTTCAGGATGCTGACGATACACCGCCCGGCGCGGCGGTCAATTTGAAGGATCTCAGTCGTCGAGAAAGCTTCGCCCCTGCCGGTCCTCGATCTCGACGATCCACAGGTCCGGGTCGACGCGCCGGTCCCTTGCGAGACGCTCATCGACGCGTCCTTCCGCCGTCGGACCGTCGAAAGCATCGCGCCAGATAAGGTCTCCCGCTTCGTTGCGGCTTTGAACGAAAAGCCTCGCCAGGGGTCCCTCTTCGCCTCGGCCGACAAACACTTTCACGGCGACCGCGCCTGCGTCGGGATCGCCCTTGCGGACCACCTGCGCGAACGCGCCGGCGGCGGCGATGCGGCGCAGATGCGCGGCTACGCGGATTTCCGTCTTGATGCGGGGCGGCCGGTCCATGGCGCGACATTGCTCCGGCCGCGGCGGCCCTGTCAAAGCGCGCGCCGTCCGCGCCGGCGTTTCCACGCTAACCAAAGGCCGAGCCCTGCGGCCGTCAGCACCGTCGCCGCGAACGCCATGCTCACATAATCGCGGTTGCGCTTGCCGAGACCGTTGAGCAGGCCGAACTTGTGCAGCCGGTCGAAGGTCCAGCCTTCGACGCGCGCCGCGCCAGCAAGGCTATCGCCTGCGACAAGCCCTTCGAGCGGGTCGACGAAAACCGGCCCTTCCGCAGTCGCGACGCGCAGCACCGGCAAGCGCTTCAGCGCAAATCCGTATTCGTCGGAGTATGCGAAGACTGGCGTCACTGCGCCGTCTCTCGCGCCAGCGACGGCGCGGGCGCGGGCCGCATCGTCGAGCGCTACGGCGGCTCCATTCAGGTCGAAATAGACTGCGCCGTTGCGAGTTTCGCCACGCCATACGACGTCGCCGGCGCCGGCGCTCGCGACGAGCCGTTCCGCCGCGCCCGCTTGAGGAACTGCGGTGAGAACGCGGACGTCGAAGCTTGCGGGCTCAACCGGCGGCGGCGCATGCCCGAAGAAAAGATGAAACAGGCCGGTCGCCGCGAACATCATGACAATCGGCGCCGCCGCCCAGCCGACAAGCCGGTGCGTTCCGTGCACGCCCTTTGCGGCGCCGCGCCGGGTCAACATGACCGCTCCGGCGACGCTCATGGCCAGCGCCGAGCCGATGAGAATCAGAATGACGAGCTTGCGGAGCGGCTCGACGGGCGAAAGGAAATGCAGCGTGTGTACGTTCTGGAATAGGGTCAGAAACAACCGCCGCCGCGCGTCGGTGACGGCGGCGAGACGGTCCGTCATCGGATCGACATAAACGGCGAGCCGTTGCGGCCCTCCGAACTCGACCCGCCACACCGGCAACAGCCGGTTGATGGCCGGATATTCGAGGGAAAATTCATGCGCCTCGCGAATCGAGACCAACGGTTCTTTCGTTCCTCCCGCGTAGTAACGGGCGAGCTGTTCGGCGCGGCGCGCGAGAACGCCTTTAGCGGGCGCGCCGCTGACGGCGTCGACTGCATTTATTCGGCCGCCGCTGCGGGCGATCCAGATGCGGTCGGCGTGAACCGCGGCGAGGCGCACCAGATCGGCGCGGCTGACGCCTGCCGCGGCCAGAGCCGGTCCCGGCGCGACAAGCCCTTCCGTCAACGCCGCATTATATGGCGGTGTCTGGACGGCGGGGCGCGGCGCTGTCCAGGTCATGACCGGATGCAACAAGCCCGTCACCGCCCATAGACACGCCGCAACGCCGGCGATCCAGGCGAGCCGCCCGTGCAATGCGCGCGCCTCGACGTGGAGATTGCGGGCTTTACTCATGGCCTGCCGCCAAAACCGATGCGGAGGCCGGCGAACACCGCCCGCCCCTCGCCGGGAACAAAGACGTTGAGATTCGCCGCCGTCGCCGCGTCGGCGAGCGTCGAATAATTCGATACATAGCCGCGGTCGGCGAGATTGCGCGCGTCGATGAACAGCGCCACGCCCGGCCTGACTTCCGCCGACGCTTCGACGCCGATGAGCACGTGGCCGGGCGACTGAAGCGTGTTGGCGTAATCGACGAAATTGTCGCCGCTTTGGAAAATGAGGCTCGGCGCGAGACGCAGGCCGCCCGATGCGAACTCGACTTCGGCGCGTCCGATGTGAGCGGGCAGCCCGGCGAGGCGATTGTCGCCGTAAACCGGATCACCGGAGAAATGGAAATCATTCCAGGCGTAGGCGATGCGCGGACTCACCGACACGCCCCGCCAGTCCTCGACGAGCGCAAGACGCGCATAGAATTCCACTCCCGCATGCACGGTGTCGCCGGCGTTGAAGATCGGGGCCGGAACGCCGGGGACCACTGTGAAAGCGACGAACTCGCCGTCGAGAGTCGCATGGTAATAGGAAGCCTCGAACGACAGCGCGCCGAAGTCGCCGCGCGCCCCCGCCTCGTAGGTGAAACCGTCCTGCGCTTCGATGGGAGTAAAGCCGGCGGTTCCCGCTTGCGTCAGATCGTTGAAAGTCGGCGGCTCGTAGGACGCTGAAGCGTTGGCGAAGACCTGAACGGTCTCAGCCGGCCGCCACAGCAGGCCGAAGCGCGGGCTCGGTTCCTTGAAAACAAGACGGTCGTCTTCGCCGTCGTTGAGATTGTCGTCGTAGTCGCGAACGGTGCGGATGTAATGCAACCCGGCGACGGCTTCGATGCGCGGCGCGATTTCGGCCCTGATCTCGCCATACCCCTCGACGGAAGACGATTGCTGAGTGGAGTCGCCTATCAATGCGCCTTGCGCGCCGGCGAGGTTCAGAAACACCTGACTGTCGAGATCGGTGAAACGGTAGCGCATGCCGAACGTCCACGAAACGGGAACGCCGGCGACGGACGCGCCGCCCTCGTAACGAGCGAAACCGGTGTAATCCTTCGACTGCTGAAGCAGGAAGATCGGAATCGGGTGATAGAGGTTCTTGCGCGCGAAAGAGCCGCCTACGGTCAGCGCGCCCATGTCGCCAAGATCGAAACGCGTAGTCGCAAAGGCGCGTTGCGTGTTCATATCACGCCGCCAGTCCTGCGCCACATTGGCGGGGGCGGCGGCGCGCGGATTGTCGAGGGCGTCGGCAAGACTGACGGCGCCCGGAATCTCCTGGTCAATGTCGTTCACATAAACGCCGAACCGGGTTTCGACCGTTTCACTCCAGTCGACGCCGAAATTAGCGTAGAGGCGCTCGTTGCGCTGCTGCGAATGATCGCGGAAGCCGTCCTGCCGCTGCCAGGTGCCGGCGATCAGCGCGTCGACCTTGCCGAAATCATCGGCGACGCGGCCATTCACGCGGCTTGTCCCCCATGAGCCCCCTTCTGTCCTGATGAAGTATTTTTCGTCGACGCTCTTCGCGGTCGCGCCTTCGATTTCGATAGCGCCGCCGAGCGACGCAGCGCCTGTGCGGAAAGCGTTGGCGCCTTTCAGTACGTTGATATGCGAGGCGAAGAGCAGATCCGTTTCCTGAAAGTCGCCGAACCCGTCGGCGGCGTTGATCGGCACGCCGTTGACGAGAAGTTCGACGCCGCGCAGGTGAAAATTCTGGGCGAGACCGGAGCCGCGCACCGACAGCCTGCCGTCCTCGCCGAAGGTCGGCTGCATGACGACGCCGGGCGAGAAGGCGAGCGCGTCGCGCAGGGTCACGGCGTAGCGCTGCGCATATTCTTCTATCGGCACGAGATCGACATTGCCCGGCTGGGCGTCAGCGAATGCTCTCGCGCCTGCGAGCGCGTCGCGGCGCGTGTCGGTGACGACCACCTCGTCCGCCGCATCGATGGCGCCGTCGGCCGCAAAGGCGGGAGTGAAGTTCGGAAAACCGAGCGGCGCCAGCGACGCGGCGCGCAAGAGAATGCGTTTCATGATATTTCCCGTTGAACGTTGAACAGCGCGAAACGGCGCTCCCTAGCGGGAAGGCCGCAGACGAAGGATCAACGTGAAACGGGCGGCGCGAGCGCAGGCGGCGGCGGCGCGGCGAGACCGCGTCCGACCGTAACGGGGGAGGGAAGATTCATCGCGACGCGGTCGACGAAGACGAGCGGCGCTGCGAGAATGAGCGGCGTCACGGGCGCAAACGCGTGAGGCGCGGCCGCGAACGGACAAGCATCGTCGAGGCTGTCGCCTTTCGGCAGGTCGCTGGCGGGGACGAGATCGCCGTCAGGCGTCAGCACAAAGCGCTCGCCATCGCCATGCGCCGAACAAAGGACGATCTGCAGGCCGGAGGGATCGGCGGCGAGCATCAGGCCGGGCGCGATCATTCCGCGCAACGCGGCGAGCGCCAACGCTATAATTAAAACGCCGTGTCTGAAAAGGGTTGCGGCCAAGTCCAGCCCCTGCCAACGCCTCTTTCCTAGCGCACGCCCGCCAGCTTCGGCAAGCGGGAGCGGAGCGCGTCAAAGCGCCCGTCCGCTACGGCCCCTACGCCGCCATCCCGAAAGTCCTCATCCAATTTTCGACGGACATCGAGCGGCGATATTCTTCCGTATACGCTGGGTCCAGCACTTCGATCAGATAGGCGCCTTCGACCCATACTTCGACCACGTGGAAAAAGCCGCCGCGGTCGCAAATGCGCGCCGGCCAGCCGGCCCGCGCAGCCACATCGACCACTGTTCCGGCTTCGCGCTCGACGCACAACGCCAGATGCGTCTCCGCGGCGCGCTCGCGCGGCCTTTCCTCCCACGTGACTTCCTGCGGTCCGCGCACCATGTAGGCGCCGCGCGGCGTCACCTCGATTTCGACTTTTTCGTCGCCCGACCAGGCCATCCACGCCTGCGGCCCGCCGGGCGGGAAGGGCAGCGCCCGCCCCTCCATGATTTCGGCGAGCACGCGCGCGACTTTTTCACAATCATCCGCCGGAACGGATACGTGAGCGATCATCATTTCGTTTCTCCTGTGACTCCGCCGGCTTCCGCGGCGGCGGGCGTTGGCTGTTTGCTATTGTTATTGTTGCGGAACTGGTTGGAGCGCGGCGCGATTCGATTGCTCATTCGACCGCCCGTTTCGGCTTGCGGGCGAAGTGCTCGAACAGAATGCGCACGGCTTCGGCGGCGGCTGGGCCTGATTGCGCGCCGTCCATGCCCCAATAATCTTTCATCGACGCCCATGCGAACGAGCTGCTTAATAATTGCACCAGCGCCGCGAGTTTCCGCCGCTCCGCAGGCGGAAGGTCCGGACGCGCCTTTTCGACGGCTTCAAGATAGCCCTTTTGCCTTGCATCGTTGATAGAAAGCCGCAGCGCCTGCCCCTGGCGCGTGAACACCACGAAGCGCGTCAGCCCTTCCTCGACTTCGAAGGCCGGGAACAGAACCTTGCACTGCTTGATCACCGCTTCGGGCGTGTCGGGAACGCCCATGCCCTGCGCGGCGCGCGCATTGATCCGCGGCCAGAGCGCCTCGAGCAGGTCGTCGCGCGTCGCGAAATGGCGGTAGACGGTGCGCTCGGTGACGCCGGCGTCGCGAGCCACACGGGCGACGGTGACATTGTCGAGGGGCTCGAGGGCGAGCGCGGCGATCGCCGCATCGACGATGCGGTCGCGGGTGAGGTCCTTGTGCGCTTCGCGCAGGGATTTCGGTTCGGCGTTCATGTCAGGACATATGACATCAGAACGTCAGTCTGTCAATACATATGTCAGTATATATGACGC
Organism: Pseudomonadota bacterium; assembly: GCA_036337175.1. Taxonomy (GTDB): domain Bacteria; phylum Pseudomonadota; class Alphaproteobacteria; order Caulobacterales; family Parvularculaceae; genus Amphiplicatus. Next base: position 250,085 of record JAYZEQ010000003.1, on the reverse strand, counting down.
GCCTGCGCCCTGACGCCGCAGAGCCCCCCGCTTTTCGTTGATTTCCCCGCGAAATCTGCGAGATTGCGCGCCTCAATCGTCCGCCGCGCCGGTCTGGCGCGAGGGTTCGCGGCAGGTATCGCGGGGCTTCAAGGCGGCATCCTATAAACGGGCGAACGGCCGGTCAGCGGCCGGCAGCAGGATCAGGAGCCGATGGGGCGCTTCATTATCTTGGGGCTCGCGCTCGCCCCCTTGTGGCTGCTTCTCTCCGGCTACTTCGACGTACCGTTGCGGCTCGTCATGGGCGCCCTTTCGGTGGTTTTCACGGTGGTCGTCTCGGCGCGCGCCGGGATGCTTGACGAAGAAGGCGCGCCGTTGCGCCTGGTGCCGCGCATCGCAAGCTACTGGATCTGGCTCGGCGGCGAGATCGGCAAGGCCAATGTCGCCGTCGCCCGCGAAGCGCTTGCGATCAAGCCGCGCCTGTCGCCGAAAATGTTCAAGGTTCCAATGGGCCAGCGCACTGCCGCCGGCAAAGTCACCTTCGCCAATTCGATCACCCTGACGCCGGGCACGGTCTCCGTGCACCTCGAAGAAGATTTCATCGTCGTGCACGCGCTGACCGAGGGCCTCGCCGACGAGGCCGCCATCGCAGACATGGGCGCGCGCGTCGCGGCGACCGAAGGCCGGACGGGAGAACGGCGATGACCATGTTCGCGGTCGCCGCCGCCGCCATCGTCGTCGCCATGGCGCTGTCTTTGACGCGCGCCTTCGCCGGCCCGTCGCTCTACGACCGGGTGCTCGCCGGCAACTCGTTCGGCACCAAGACGGTGTTGCTCATCGGGGTCATGGGCTACCTTACGGGCCGGCCGGATTTCCTCGACATCGCTCTGCTTTATGCGCTTCTCAATTTCGTCTCGACCATCGCCATCCTGAAATTCTTCCGCTACCGCACCCTCTCGGTCGCGATCGCCGGCGCCGACGCCGACAAGCCGGAATTCAAGCCGACGACGGATCAGGGAGGGGCGGCGTGATCGATCTCTCCTTCTGGCCGATCCTGCGCGACGTTCTTTCTTGGGCGCTTTTCCTGATCGGCTCCGCGTCGGTGATCACCGGCGCCATCGGCATCGTACGTTTCCCGGATTTCTACACCCGCATGCACGCCGCCGGAATCACCGACACGGCGGGCGCCGAACTGATGATCTTCGCGATGATGCTGCAGGCTCCGAGCTGGCTGATCGTCGCCAAGCTCGCTTTCATCGGCGTGTTTCTTTTCTTCACGAGCCCCGTGTCGACGCACGCGCTGGCGCACGCCGCCCATCTCAGCGGCCTCAACCCGCTGCTCGGGCCGGAACTGAAGCGGGAGGGCGAGCAATGAATATTGGTCTCGCCTCCATCGTCGCCAACCTCTTGCTCAACCTCTCGCTGCTGACGCTGCTGATCTTCGTGGCCTTCGCCATGTTGCGGTCCCGGCATCTTTTCGCAGTGGTCATGCTGTCGGGGATTTACAGCCTGCTGTCAGCGGCCTTCCTCGTCGCCCTCGACGCGGTCGACGTCGCCTTCACGGAAGCGGCGGTCGGCGCCGGCATCTCCACGGTGTTGATGCTCGCCGGCATGCTGCTGACGGCGCGGCGCGAAAAACCGGTGACGCCGAAGCGCGCGCCGATCGCTTTCGCCGTGGTCGCCGTGGTCGGCGCGCTTCTCGTCTATGCGACCATCGACATGCCGGCGTTCGGCGATCCCGACTCGCCGGCGAACTCGACCATCGGCAAGGAGTATGTGGAACGTACGCCGAAAGAGATCGCCATCCCCAACGTCGTCACCGCGACGCTTGCGAGCTATCGCGGTTTCGACACGCTTGGCGAAACGATGGTGATCTTCACGGCCGGCGTCGCCGTCATCCTTCTGCTCGGCGTCGGCAGCGTGCGCGGCGGCCGCGACGTCAAGGACGCGCCCGAAACGCGCGGAGAAAACGACGCGAGGAAGGGAGGCGCCTGATGGAGCACCTGATCCTTCGCGTCATCACCAAGATGTTCTTCGCGCCGATCATCCTGTTCGCGCTCTATGTGCAGTTCCACGGCGATTACGGAGCGGGCGGCGGCTTTCAGGCCGGCGTCATCTTCGCCGTCGCCTTCATCCTCTACGCTCTGTGCTTCGGCCTCGACGCCACCAAGAAAGTGCTGCCGCAGGGCGTCCTGATCGTCTGTATGGTCATTGGCCTGATGTTCTACGCTGGAACAGGCGTCGCCACCATGCTGCTTGGCGGCAACCTTCTTTCCTACGATCAGATAGATCCTGATTCGACGCACCACGCCGGACAGCACTGGGGCATCTTTCTGGTCGAGCTTGGGGTCGGCATCGCCGTCGCCTCGACCATGCTGACCATCTTCTATCATTTCGCCGGCCGCGAGCCCGAAATCGACGACGAGGACTGGTGATGACCGACGCGCTCCAGTTCGTGATCGACCGATACAACTACTGGATCGTCATCGTACTGATGATGCTCGGGCTTTATATCGTCATCAGCCGCGGCAATCTGGTGAAGAAGATCGTCGGCCTCAACATTTTCCAGACTTCCGTTTTCATCCTCTACATATCGATGGGCAAGATCGCCGGCGGCACGGCGCCGATCATCCTCGGCGGCCACGGCGATGAAGGTCATGGCGCCGAACAAGCCGGACATGCGGCCGAAACCGCGCAAGCCGCGCAGGCGTCCGCCCTCCACGCGGATCCCTCCGCCATGCCGGACGCGCCGGCGGCGAACGATCTCGCGGCGGCTGCCGCTTCCAGCGAGCCGTCAACGGCGGGCGAGGCCGCAGGCGCGCTGCATGCTGCGCCTTCCGCAAACGACGCGCTCGCCGCCGCGCCGCAGGCGCACGGATTCGACATCGCGGATCCGGCCGCCGGGTCTGCGCCGCATGCGGCGGACGTCGTTCACCAGGCGGCGGAGATCATCTACTCGAACCCGCTGCCGCACGTCCTCATCCTCACGGCCATCGTCGTCGGCGTGGCCACTACCGCGGTCGGTCTCGCGCTTGCGGTGCGAATCCGCGAAGCCTACGGCACGATCGAGGAAGATGAGCTCGAAGCCGCCGACGACATCGCCGAATTCGGCCACGACTTCTCAGCCGAGCCGCAAGCCGGGGCCGGCGCATGAACGCGTTGATGAGCCAGCTTCCCGTCCTGCCGATCGTCATGCCCTTTATCGCCGGGGCGCTGACTCTGCTCCTGCCGAAAGGCCGGCCAGCCTGGGCGTGGGCGACTTTCTTCAGCTGGCTGACCTTCGCCGCCTGCGCGACGCTTCTCGCTACGGTCGCGGCTTCCGGGTCGATTTCCTATCACATGGGCGACTGGGCTCCGCCGATCGGCATCGAGTATCGCATCGATCTCGCCAATGCGCTGGTGCTCGCGCTGGTTTCAGGCGTCGCCGCGACGGTTTTCCCCTTCGCGTTCGAAAGCGTCAAATCGGAAGTCGATGAACGCCAGACGCCGTTCTTCTATGCGATGATGCTGATCTGCCTGACCGGCATGCTCGGCGTCACCATCACCGGCGACGCCTTCAACGTCTTCGTTTTCCTGGAAATTTCGTCGCTGTCCACTTACGCGCTTGTCGCCATGGGCGCGCGCGCCGACCGCCGGGCGTTGACCGCCGCCTTCAACTATCTCGTGATGGGCACGCTCGGCGCGACTTTCTTCGTCATCGGCCTCGGCCTTCTCTACCAGGCGACCGGCACGCTCAACATGGCCGATATGCACATGAAGCTCGTCGGCCACGACAATCGCGTCGTCGAGGCGGGATTCGCGTTCATCCTTGTCGGCATGGGGCTGAAGCTCGCCATGTTCCCGATGCATGTATGGATGCCGGGCGCCTATGGCTATGCGCCGTCGGCTGTCTCGGCCTTCATCGCCGCCACCGCGACCAAGGTGGCGGTCTATGTGCTGATCCGCTTCTTCTATTCGATTTTCGGGGCCGATTTCGGCTTCATGCAGGACGCCTTCCATTACGTTCTTATGCCGCTCGGCATTATCGGGATGTTCGCCGCCTCTCTGGTCGCTGTGTTTCAGTCCGACGTGAAGCGCATGCTCGCTTACTCGTCGGTCGGGCAGATCGGCTACATGCTGCTCGGGATCTCGTTCGGAACGAAAGCGGGCCTCACCGCCTCGATCGTGCACCTCGTCAATCATGGGCTGATGAAGGGAGCGCTGTTCATGGCGGTCGCCTGCGTGGTGCTGCGCTTCGGCGACCATCATTGCTCGACCTTCACCGGTCTCGCCCGCCGCATGCCGTTCACCGCGGCGGCGTTCCTTATTTCCGGCCTGTCGCTGATCGGCGTCCCCGTGACCATCGGTTTCGTGTCGAAATGGTATCTCCTGCAGGCGAGCTTCGACGCCGGTTTTCCCTGGGCCGCCTTCCTGATCGTTCTCTCGTCGCTGATCGCGCTTCTCTATATCGGCCGGGTCATCGAGCTGATGTTCCGCGAGCCGCCAAAGGATGCGGCGGCGGTGAAGGAAGCGCCGTTGTCTATGCTCATCCCGATGTGGATTCTTGTCGCCGCAAACGTTTATTTCGGCGTGCGCACCGAGCTTACCGCGGGCCTCGCGGAACGGGCGGCGGACGCGCTGATGTCGGCGGCGGGGGCGCGCTGAGATGATTTCTCCCGGACTCGCTATTCCGCTTTCGCTCGCCGTGCCGCTCGCCGGTTTCATCGCCGTCTGGCTGCTCGACAAGGCGCCGAACCTGCGCGAAGCGGCGACGCTGATCACCGGCGCGGTCCTCCTGGCGTTGACCGTCATGGTCTTCATGGCCGTCGGCGAGGGCGAGCGTCCCGGCTATGTGCTGTTCAACGTCATCGGCGACCTGCCCATCGCCTTTTCGGCCGAGCCGCTCGGGGCGATGTTCGCCGTGATCGCCTCAGGCCTGTGGCTGGTGAACTCGATCTATTCCATCGGCTATATGCGCGGGCATCACGAGAAGCATCAGACGCGCTTCTATATGTGCTTCGCCATCGCCATCGCCTCGGCGATGGGCGTCGCCTACGCCGCCAATCTGTTTACGCTGTTCGTTTTCTACGAAGTGCTGACGCTGTCGACCTTCCCGCTTGTCACCCACAAGGGCGACGACGCGGCGCGCGCCGGCGGGCGCGTCTATCTCGGCGTGCTGATGGGGACTTCGATCGGGCTGTTCCTTCCGGCCATCGTCTGGATCTACGCGATTGCCGGCGGCGCGGATTTCACGCCCGGCGGACTGCTGAGAACCCATGTGGAGGACGCGGGTCCCGTCGCCTGGATTCTGCTCGGTCTGTTCGCTTTCGGCGTCGGCAAGGCGGCGCTGATGCCGGCCCACCCCTGGCTCCCCAACGCCATGGTGGCGCCGACGCCGGTTTCCGCCTTCCTGCACGCAGTGGCCGTCGTCAAGGCCGGCGTGTTCTCGATCCTGAAGATCGTCGTCTACATTTTCGGAATCGATTTCCTGAAGGAGACGGGCGCGGCGACGCCTTACATGTGGATCGCCGCCGTCTCCATCCTGCTCGCCTCCGCCATCGCGATGCACAAGGACAATCTCAAGGCGCGGCTCGCCTATTCGACCGTTTCGCAGCTCGCCTACGTGACTCTCGGCGCGATGCTGGCGACGCAGATGGGCGTCATGGGCGGGGCGATGCAGATCGCCGCCCACGCGCTCGGCAAGATGACGCTCTTCATGTGCGCCGGGGCCATCATGGTCGGCGCGCACAAGACTCTCGTTTCGGAACTGCGCGGCCTCGGGCGCACGATGCCGGTGACGTTCGGCGCATTTTTCCTCGGCGCGATGTCTATCGTCGGCCTGCCGCCGCTCGCCGGCTCGTGGCCGAAATTCTTCCTGATGATCGGCGCCGCCGACGCGCACGAGCTGGCGATCATCGGCGTTCTCATTATCTCGTCGATCCTCAATGTCGTCTATCTTCTCTCGATCCCCATTCAGGCATTCTACATGGCGCCTGAAACCAATGAGCGCGGCCGCGCCGCCGGTCTCAACGAAGGCGACGAAAAGAGGAGCGGGGTAGACTGGGGCCACCTGCACGAAGCGCCCCTGCTCTGCGTGCTGCCGCCGGTGATCACCGCCGTCGGCGCGCTTCTGCTCTTCTTTTTCGCGGATCCGCTTTACCAATACCTGTCGCCCTTGATGGAGGCGCGGTGATGAACGCACACGGACCGGAACATGGGGCTGGCGACGACAAGGGCTGGGCGGATTCGAAAGCCTTCCGTCGGGGCTTTCTCGCCCTCCTCGTCATCGTCTCGCTGATCGCCGCCGGCCTCGGCTTCCTTCCCGCCGCCCAGAAAGAGCATCCTCACTTCAATGTTGAGGGGATTCCGGTGTTCTTCGCCATTTACGGCTTCGTGATGTTCTCGCTGATCGTTCTCGTCGGTCAGCATCTGCGCAAGATCGTCGGCCGCGACGAGAGGTATTATGACGAGCGCGAGTAGCCTTGTGACGATCCTGTTCACCAACCCGGCGGTGATCCTCACGGTCGGCGCGGCGCTCGCGGCTCTGTTTCCGGATTCGCGCTCCGGGCTTCGCCGCCCGCTGATGCTTGTCTTCATCGCCTTCTCTGCGGCGCAGCTCTATCGCCTCGGCCTCGGAGAATACGGCTCGCTGACGCTGTTCGGGGAACCGCTGGTGACGCTGCGGATCGATCCCCTGTCGCGCATCTTCGCAACCGTCTTCCACATCGCTGCGGCGCTCAACATCGTCTACGCGTGGCACGAGCGCGACCGCGCCCAGACCTTCGCGAGCCTCGCCTATCCGGCCGCGGCGCTCGGCGGCGTCCTCGCCGGCGATCTCGTCACGCTCTTCGTGTGGTGGGAAATGGCGGCGATCACCTCGGTGTTCCTCGTCTGGGCCCCGGGAACGCGCGCCACCTTCCTTGCCGGCATGCGCTATCTGGCGCTCCAGATCCTCTCCGGCGTGCTGTTGATGGCGGGCATCGGTTTCATCTGGCGCGAGACCGGCTCGTTCGCCTTTGCGGAAATCGGCCTGCGCGACGCCTCGGGCGTGGTGAAGCTTTCGGGGCTCCTCATGCTGCTCGCCTTCGGCCTCAAGGCGGCTTTCCCGCTGCTCCACAACTGGGTGCAGGACGCTTACCCGAAATCGACGATCTCCGGCACAATTGTGCTGTCGATCTTTACCACCAAGCTCGCGGTCTACGCCCTCGCCCGCGCGTTTCCGGGGACCGAGGAACTTATCTATATCGGCGTCGTGATGACGTTCTTCCCGATCTTCTTCGCACTGATCGAGAACGACCTCCGAAAAGTCCTCTGTTACTCGATCAACAACCAGGTCGGATTCATGGTCTGCGCCATCGGTCTCGGCGCGATCAACGGCGCGGCGGGCTACGCCTTCGGCAACATCATTTTCGAAGGCCTTCTGTTCATGGCGTTGAGCGCGGTGATGTATCGTACGGGCACGTCGAAGGCGACGGAGCTCGGCGGGATCTACAAGACCATGCCGCTCACCATGCTGATGTGCGTCGTCGGCGCGCTCTCCATCTCCGCCTTCCCCGGCACGCTCGGTTTCGTCACCAAGGGCCTCATCATCGACGGCGCAGCCGAACAGCACCTGTTCTTCGTCTGGCTGGCGCTGCTGTTCGCCTCAGCCGGCGTGCTCGAGCATGCGGGAATCAAGATTCCCTATTTCACCTTCTTCGCCCATGACAGCGGCAAGCGGCCGAAAGAAGCGCCGTGGCACATGCAAGCGGCGATGATCATTTCGGCGGTCCTCTGCATCGGCGTCGGCGTGCACCCTGCTCCGCTCTACGCGCTGATGCCCGACCCGGCCGCCATGGCGGACTATCACCCGTACTCGCTCTATCACATCGTCGAACAGGCGCAGCTTCTCCTGTGGGCGGTCCTCGCCTTCGCGGCTCTGGTGGTGTTCCGGCTCTATCCGCCGGAAGTGCCGTCCACCAACCTCGACAGCGACTGGCTTTACCGCGTGCCCGGCCGCGCCATCCTGCGCTGGACGGCGGGAGTGACGGGCGTCCTCTGGGACTATTGCTGGAAGCTGTTCATCGCCCGCGTCGATATTTTCCGGGCGCGGATTTACGCCGTGCACGGACCGGAAGGCCGGCTTGCGCGCTCGTGGCCGATCGGCTCGATGGCGCTGTGGACCGCCGTGGTGCTCGGCGCAGTGCTGGCCATCGCCTTTTTCGGCTGACCTCCGCCTTTTCCATGAATCCGTAAGCGAATGAACGGCCTGGCGCAGCGCGCGTCAGGACCGATCATGGTTAACGGGCAACCCTTCCTTAAGCATGACGGGGAAACTTATCCCCGGCCTTCGCAGCCGCCTTAGAGTCGGACGCGGGATGGAAAGTCCCGACCGATCTAGTCGTGTGGAGCCCGTTATGACCGACGCTGGGGAGAACGAGAACGCCGTCTCTGATTTGAACAGACAGATCGCCCGCGAGGCGATGGAGATCGCCAGCGAAGCGTGCGGCGTTTGTTTCAGCGAAATGACCGCCCCCAATCGCAAACGGGCCAAGGTGTCGTTCGCGCGCCAGCTCGCCATGTATCTCTGCCACGTGGTCGGGCAGATCCCGATGAGCGAAATCTCCATCGTTTTCAAGCGCGACCGGTCGACCGTCGGCTACGCCTGCCACATGATCGAGGACCGCCGCGACGGCGCCTTCTTCAACGCCCAGCTCGAATTCATGGAAGCCGAAATGCGCGAGCGAATGCGTATCGTTATGGTGCGCTCGCAAGCGCGGTTCGTCAGCAGCCACGCCATCCGGCGAGCCCGCGCCGCGCTCGCCCGATAGAGGCGTCGGCTGCGTCGCCTTATCGGGCAGCGGCGGCGATCTCGCCGATCCGCTTGATCATCGACGCCAGGCCGTTCGAACGCTGCGGCGTTAGGTGCCCGTCGAGATCGAAGGGCGCAAGCGCAGCGCGCGCATCGGTGGCCAGTATCTCCGAAGGAGTCTTGTCCGCATAGAGAGCGATCAGCAGCGCCACCAGACCCTTGACGATATGAGCGTCGGAATCGCCCTCGAAGCGCAGCGCCCGCCGCCCGTCCTTTTCCGTTTCGACAGGGTGCAGCCAGACCTGGCTGGCGCAGCCTCTGACCTTGTGCGCATCGTCGCGGAACGCCTCCGGATAGGGCGCAAGCGCGCGACCGAGGTCGATCAGGTACTTATACCGCTCGTCCCATTCATCGAGAAAAGCAAAATCGGCGGCGATGTCTTCAAAAGAGGGCATGAAAGGGAGATAGGCGCATGCGGCCGGTCCCACAAGTCCGGCGCCTCTGAGGCGAAATCTCAGTTCGTATACGACTTTAAAACAGCTTTCTGTTGCGCTGTGATCGGGAAATCCCCAAAACGGACAGGCGGCGAGGAAAGGACGAAATGACCGAGGCGATTTCCATTGCGATCCTGATCGGCGCAGGGCTCATCGTCATTTCGGTTTTCACCAGCGTCCTTTCGTTCCGGATCGGCGCGCCCTTGCTGCTGGTCTTCCTCGGGGTCGGGCTGCTGGCCGGCGAGGACGGCCCTGGCGGCATCGAGTTCAGCGACTTTCGCGCCGCCTATTTCATCGGCTCGCTCGCCCTCGCGGTGATCCTGTTCGACAGCGGCGTCGGCACGCGGCTGAAGCTGTTCCGCGCCGCCGGCGCGCCGGCGATCACGCTGGCGACGTTCGGGGTTTTGCTCACCGCCGGTCTCGTCGCCGTGCCTGCCAAACTTCTGCTCGGCGTCGACTGGCTCGAAGCGTTGCTGCTCGGATCGATTATCGGATCGACCGACGCCGCCGCCGTGTTTTTCCTGTTGAGAGTGGGCGGCATCGAGATCCGCGAACGGGTGCGCGGCGCCCTGGAAATCGAATCCGGCTCCAACGACCCGATGGCGATCTTCATGACGGTGACGTTGCTCGAGCTGATGAAGGCGGGGACGGATGGAGTGGGCGGCGCTTCGATGAACTTCGCCGCCTCTTTCATTCTGCAAATGGGCCTCGGTCTCGTGATCGGCGCAGCGGCGGGTTACGCCATCGTCAAGGGCATGAACCGGTTGCGCCTCGAGCCGGGGCTTTACCCGGTGGTGGTTCTGGGCCTCGCGCTCTGCGTATTCGCCGTCACCTCGTTGCTCGGCGGCAGCGGCTTTCTCGCCGTGTATGTCGCCGGCCTCGTCATGGGCAACATGCCGTTCAGGGGAGACATCGCCTATCGCCGCTTTCAGGAGGGGCTGACCTGGCTCGCGCAGATCACCATGTTTCTCGTGCTCGGCCTTCTGGCGACGCCTTCGGAATTTATCGGCGTCGCCTGGCAGGCGGCGGGGGTCGGTCTCGCCCTCATCGTTTTCGCGCGACCGCTGGCGGTCTGGCTGTGCCTGCTGCCATTCGGGTTCAGGCAAAACGAAACCATGTTCATCGCCTGGGTGGGCCTGCGCGGCGCCGTATCGATTCTGCTCGCCATCCTTCCCATCGTCGCCGGGATCAGCGCCGGGTCCGTGCTGTTCAACGCCGTATTCATCGTCGTTCTGACATCGCTGCTCATTCAGGGCTGGACCATCCGGCCGATGGCCCAGTGGCTCGGCCTCGTGGTGCCGCCGCAGATCGGACCGGTCGAAAAAGTCGAGCTGGAGCTGCCCGGCGACGCGCGCCACGAACTCGTCGCCTATCGCATCGCGCCCGGCAGTCCCGTCGCCAAGGGCGAGCGCATCCCGCGATGGGCGCGGCCCTCGCTGGTGGTGCGCGAGGGACGTTCGATGCGCATTCACGAGGTGGGGCGGCCGGAGGCGGGCGATCAGGTCTACATTTTCACCGTGCCGCGCTTCACGCCGCTGCTCGATCGTCTTTTCGCCAGCCCCGCCGAACTCACCGAACGCGATCTCGACTATTTCGGCGAGTTCACCGTTGAGCCGCAGCGCTGCATCGGCGATCTCGCCAAAGCTTACGATATCGCCATCGCCGAAACCGACGCCGCAATGACCATCGGGGCTTATCTGGAACGCTATCTCGCCTCGCCGCTCGGCCGCGGAGACAGGCTGCTCCTGGCGCCGATCGAGCTTATCGTGCGCGATGTCGACGAGGACGGCCATCCCACATCTGTCGGGCTGGCGCTCGAACCGAGCGCCGCTTCGGCGCCGCGCTTGCCGATCTTCCAGAATTTCCGGCAGATCGCCGCTGCGTGGCAAGAACGCCTTTCGAGAAAGACGCCGCCGGCGCTGGACAACGGCGGCGGCGGACAGACGCCCGAGGAACGGCTCTAGACGGCGAGCAGCGCCTCGCGCCGCCTGAGGCTTTCGGCCGGCCAATACTGCTTGCGGTCGTAATACTCAGGAACCGCCGGAACCCCGCCGGCCAGCTTCACCCATGGCTGCTTCGACGCGGTGAAAATGTGAATGTCCGGCGGCAGGAGATCCGGATCGTCGAGCGTGCCGACGCGCATGAAACGCACCTTGTCGCCGGCCCCGGCGTAATTACTCCAAACGGCGACCCTGCAGACGGGACAGCGCCAGATTTTCTGGCCCTTCCCGGAACTCGACGGCGTCAGCGTTATTTCCGGCGCGCCCGAGAGAAGCTCCACCCGGTCAGCCTCGATCATGGCGTTCAGCGCGAAGGACGCGCCTGTTTCGCGTTGACACCAGCGACAATGACAGCAGTGCACGAACAGGGGTTTCGATTTCATCCGGTAACGGACGGTTCGGCAGGTGCAGCCGCCTTCCATGCGCGCCTCCTTTGCTCAGAGCGGGGTGCGCATCATCACATACCGCCAGTTCAGGAACAAACAGGCCGCGTAAAAGAAAAGGCCGCCCGGAAGCGGCCCTTAAGAAAGCGGAGCGAAGCGAAGGAGCGTCAGCTGGCGCCGGCGCCGGCCACCCAGCCGATACATTTCGCCACGTCGTTAAGGGCGTGCTCCCCAAGACAGAAAGCTTCTTCATAAGGGGCGCGCGTCGCCGCGATGCACTGGCGTAGGGTCAGCGCCGTCATCGACAGGCATTGATCGGCGCGGTCGTTCTTGGCGTAAACGTCGACGATCTTTTCGTTGACGCCGCCGACCGCGTAACGCGCGGCGAGATTGAGCACGCGGTCGATGACGACCTGCGCGTTCTGCTCTGGATTGGCTTTCGGCGATCCTTCCGCGCCCCAGTCCGGCGACCAGACGCTGTCGACGCTGGCGAGCATCGGCGCGGTGACGCCGCCCTTGGTGGCGGCCTGCAGCACAGGCGTCGACGCCGCCGGGCGCGACTTGGCGAAACTGGCGGCTTCCGAAAGCCGCTCCTGGCTGGACGGGATTTTTTGTTTGCCCCAACTTGTGCGCTGCATCGCATAGGCCTGCGTTTTGAACGCTTCGCCGAGCGTCGTGTAGCGCGCCGCATCCTGCGCAGTCATGGCGAGCACGCGGTTCACCGCTTCTTTCGCGCCGGGCATCTTGCGGGCGTAGGAGGGATCGGCGGCGAGCTTGGCGAAGAAAGCGTCGCGGCCGGAAAGACCGGTCTTCCTGTCGGTCTTGGCGTTGACTTCCTTCTCCAGCGCTTCGACGAACGCCGGCGTGTCGGCCGCCACCAACGCCGCATAGGCGACCCAGCCGCCCGACAAGGCAGTCGAGTCATGGGCGGAAAGCCGGACATGGGCGTCGCGCGTCGTCTTGGCGCTGTTGAAAGGCGTCGCCTCGATTGCGGCGACATCTTCGCGGAACTGCACATAGTCAGCCGCCCGGCGCTCTAGCGCCGTGTCGCGCGGCTGGGCGAGCGTGCCGGCGGCGACCCCGTTAGAGGCGATCGCCGCGACCGCGAGCCCGGCGATCAGGATTCTACGCGGCTTGGGTCGCAGGAAAACTTCGGGCCCGCGGCCGCCGCGCGCAGGGGCGGCCGGCAAAGCATTACGCAACATAGAGAGCTTCTCCCAAATCGATGCGCCCGTTGTCGTGGGCTGCCCGAACGCTATCCCAGACCCTGCTAAAATCAGCTTCGCCATACTAGCGGCATTCGAGACAAATTCGACCCGTCGATTCGCCCGACGGCCATCAATATTCCGCAACGGAAGGCCCGGAAAGCCCCGCCCCTCAAGGGCCTGAGCCAAATTCAAGATTTGTTAACGATGACGGCCCGAAAGTAAGGCGGTTGTTAAGCTTCCTCGCCGCCGGGTTAACGCCGTCATGCTGAAACGCGCCCTAGAGAGCCTGACCTCCCGTTTCGCCGCCCGTCCGGCCTGGACGGGATCGGCGGGTGCGTGCGTGCTGTTGATCGGCCGCGACGGACGAATCGCCGGCGTTTCCGAGGCGGCGGCGACCGTCACGGGCGTTTGGGCGTCACAGCTCCACGGGGCGGTCTTCGCCGAACTTTTCCGCCCCGACGATCGGGGGGCGGCGTCCCGCGCCCTGTCGCTGGGCGGCGCGTCGGGACGCGTCCTGCTTGAAACCGATCCGGCCTTCGGTCCGTCGCGACGGCTCGATATCGCCGTCAGCACCCGCCCGGACGGCAGGTCGGACGTTCTCCTTCTGCCGGCGCGGCGCGAAACGGATGAAGTCGCCGCCCTGCGGGAGGAAGCGGAATCGGCGCGCCGGGAGGCGAAGCAGACCGCCGATCTTCTCGCCGACCTTTCCCATGAGATGCGCACCCCCCTCAACGCCGTCATCGGGTTCGCCGGGGCGATGCGCGCCGAAATGTTCGGCCCGCTCGGACACGAAAAATACGACGAATACGCCGAACACATCCGCGCCTCCGGCGAGCACCTGCTCGACCTCGTCTCGTCGATCCTCGATCTGGCGAAAATCGAGGCGGATCGTTTCTCGCTGAAACGCGAGGCGGTGAACGCCGGCGCGCTGGCCGAAGAATGCGCCGGCATCGTGCGCCTTCAGGCGGAAGCAGCGGGTCTCAAGCTGACCACCAGGATTTCTCCGGAAATCCCCGAGAGCTTTCTTGATCCGAGGGCGGTGCGCCAGATCGTTCTCAACCTTCTTTCCAACGCGGTAAAGTTCACCAGTGACGGAGAGATCACCCTTACGGCGCAGATTGAAGCGGACGAAATCGTCCTTACCGTGACGGATACCGGCGTCGGCATGAGCGACGCGGAGATCGCCAAGCTCGGATCGCGTTTCACCGCCGCGCATGGCGACGGGGTGCGCGGGGCGAAGGGCGCGGGCCTCGGCCTGGCGCTCGCCTTCGCGCTCGCTGAACTGCACGGGGGGTCAATGAAGCTTTCAAGCGCGCCGGGCGAAGGCCTGACCGCCCGCGTGGCGCTCCCGGTCGTCGCGCCGGCCGCGCCGGCCCGTCACCGTCGCGCCCCGGCGCAAGCGGGCGCCAATCCGGCGCTTCTCACCCAGCTTGAGCGTATCGAGGCCTATCGCCGCGAAAGGGCGAGCGCCGCCTAGGCGCTTATTCGGCGGCCTTGGTGCTGCAGGCGTCGCCCGCCGCTTTCAGGCATTTGCAGTCGTCGAGACGCTGGACGTTATGAACGTCGAGATAGGCCTCGATCGCATCGATGATAATATCCTGGCTCGACCGCTCAAGTTCAGCGGATGCGAGCTTCAGACGCAGAAAATCGTGTACGGACATTCTGAATGTCACCGCGGCCCGCTTCGGGCTCAAGGCGATCTTCTCGCGCGGACAGTTTTCGGCGAACCGCTTTTCCTCGACAGCGCGCGGCCCCGGTTTCAAACGCGCCGCGTCCTCTAGGCGCGCAGGCGGAGCGTCGGGCGAGCGCACGAAGCGCTTGTCGTCCTTGCGGTCGAGCGCATGGCGTTCGCCGGGACCCATCTGGCGAGCGGATGCGCCGGCGACGCGGGCGTGGGCGAACGGCTCCAGCGCGGGCTCGGCTTCGCCCTTGCGCGCCAGAAGGCCGGCGGTCAGCGAGGCGAACTTGCCTTCCGAACTCTTGCTTTCGAAGGGGGAAGAACCGTCTAGCTCGCTCGGCGAAGGATTGGGTTCATAACTCATTGCGCCGCGCGCCTCCCGAAGACGCGGGACTGGCCGCCGTGGATCGCGTGCAGGCCATGCTCGGCCGAGCGAAAGCCGCCTTCCGAACGTTGCAATCTTTCTTGTAAATATTTCCATAGCGCGGATATCTCCTGCGCCGACCGGCAAACCGGATCGATTTCCATCACCGTCCGCCCATCGATCATCGAGGCGGCGAAGTCGACGCGATGATGCACCGTCACCGGCGCCACCGTGCCGTGTTGCGACAGGGCGATCGCCGCCTCCGAGGTGATGCGAGCTTTCGGCGTCGCGGCGTTGACGACGAACACCAGCGGCTTGCCGCGCGCCTCTGCGATGTCGACGGTCGGCCCCACCGCCCTCAGATCGTGCGGACTCGGGCGCGTCGGCGCAATAACGAGATCGGCGAACGAAACGACTTCAGAAATAGCGCGCGTCACCGCCGGCGGGGTGTCGATGACCACGAGGCGGATGCCCTCGTCGCGCGCCCGGTCGAGATCCTGAAAGAGGTTCGAGAACACCGACTGGATGAAAGCCGGCTGCGGCTCCTTGCGGACGTTCCACCATTTCGCCAGCGACCCCTGAGGGTCAGTGTCGATCAGCGCGACCGGTCCGGCTCCCTGCCTGTGCGCCTCGACAGCGATGTGGCCGGACAGCGTGGTTTTGCCCGATCCCCCCTTCTGCGAGGCGAATACGATAATCCGCATCGACGCCAACATGCGCCCTCCGAACGAAACCCGAGGCTTGCCGCCCGCATCAAGCTTCGGACAAGGCCTGTTAAATTCTAGAGAGAAGCGCCGCGGGCATTTTCATCGAATTGTAACGATCGCCCGGATCCCGGCGCCGGCTTAGGAGCCGCGCCCGAATAAAAGATGCGCCGGAAGCGACCTAGATACGCAAGGCCGCGACCGACGCCCGCCCTTTTTAACGTCAAGCTTTTAAGGCGAGGTTTAAAACGACCGGGCTTTGCAGGTTTATTTTGCGCCGCAAGCTGACTATTTCGGCGAGGTCATTCTGGCTGCTGTTCGAGGCCCATGAGGCGTAGAATGCCGGCGATGCGCGGATTGGCGTCCCAGTCCCAGTAGCGCAGCACGGCGCGCGAAAAATCGCGGGACATGGAATCGAAGACCGCCAGCAGCTCCTCGGCGCGAGCCGGGGTGATTGAGCCTTCTATTTCAGGGTCGTCGCCCGAAAGAAATCCGAAGAAATCGTCGCGCGGCACGCCCAGACTCTTGCACATCACCGCATAGGGCTCGCCGCCGAGATCGCGGAGAATGCGCGAGGCGAGTTCGCGCGAAATCCCGGCGATCATGCTCACCGCGTGGACGATTTCCGGGGCCGGATAGTTGCGCGAGGCGGCCAGCGTCTTCTTGACCACGTCCATTGAAACAGGCTCGCCATTGACGCCGCGCGGACGGTGGCGTCGATCGAGCATCACCAGGATGTCCTTGACGAACGGATCGGGATCGTCGCTCTGAAACACCGTGGCGTAAATATCGTGCAGCGCGTCCTGCAAGATGGCGCGGTCGAGTGCGAAGCGTTGCAGGATGCGGCGGCGGCGTTCGGCGTCGACCCACCAGAACATCATGAACCCGTGCGCCGGCTCCAGCTCGCGGCGGCGCAAGAGAAGCGCCTGCAGTTCGCGCTCGGCTGTCGAGCGGGCTACGAGCGTGTCGATGGCGATCGGCGACAGAGCGAATTCCTCGCGCCGCAGCAGCAGCCGCGAGACTTCGGGCTCGTTGAATTCGATGAGAATGTCGGCCACGGCCGGCGTCAGATCGAGGCGGCGTGCGATCATCAGGCGGTGCGCCGTCTGCCCGTGCCGCGCCGCCTCGATGAGCAGCGCCTGAGGCAGCGTATCGGCGCCGCGAATGATCTCCCCGGCCACCGCTGGATCGTCGAGCATCAACATTCTGAGCAGCGCCGGCGGGGCCTCGGCGACGCGGGAGAGGCGCTTGGCTATGTCGACCCTCAGTTCGAGTTCGACCTTGTCCACAACCTGCATCAGGATGTCGGCGGTGAGAGACCGTTCATTGGCGGAAATGCGGGCCGCCGGCAGCACGACGATGTCGGTGAGCTTGCGCACCATGAGCGCGCGCGGCCCCGCGCCATGAGCGTGGACATCGTCCTCCGGGGCTGCGGCCGGCGCCGGGGCGTCCGCCGTTGCTGTCTCAATCGTCGCCATCGAACCTCTCGTCGCCGGGCGGCCCCCGGCCGCGGCCGCCGCACGCGCGAGGTTGTTGTAGCCGCAACACCGTTAACGGGGGATTGCGCCCGGCTGGCGGCATTTGAGGCTCCTTTTTTCAAGACCGGGGCGGCGGGCTTTGCTAAGGTCCGGCGGCTTGGACGGCGCGCTAGCGCTGCCCGGCTCCCGGCGCCGCCCGTAAATAGTTAATCGAGGGGTATTTTCGTGAGACACGCGCGTTTAATTCAGGCCGCCGGGTTCGCCGCGGCGGGCCTCGCCGTAGCGCTCGCCGCAGGCTGCGCCAGCGACGAGACGCTCGCCCTGGCGGAAGAGCCGACATTCCAGCAGGGGTATGGCGACGGCTGCGTCACCTCGACCGAAGAAGACAAGAGCTTCTCCACCAAACGCGAACGCGACGAGTATCTCTTCGCCAACGACCGCGCCTATCGCGCAGGATGGCGTCAGGGTTATGTGCAATGCGGCGGCCGCGCTTCGCCTCCCAACGACGGCGGACGCATTCTCGGACAGCAGAACGAGTATTGATCGACGCGCCGTCCTACTGAGGATTGTACTCCCACCACCAGGGCATGGCCGTTTCGCCCAACACGAAGCGCGCAAGCTCAGGATAGATCAGCTCGGCCCGCACGCTGTTCGCCAGCATCACAAGGCAGCTCCGGCGACGTTCCTCACAAATCGCCATGTTGCCGGTCCAGTCGTTGTGCCCGCCCTTGAAGAACATTCGGCCGCGCGCCGGATCGTCGAAAATGACGACGCCGAGACCGGCCGACAGCCTGATCGTCGCGCCACGCGGATCACTGTCCTCGAGCAGGGTCGGAAACTGGTGCGCCGACCCGATCGCGAGCTGCGGGCGAGAAAGCTCGGCCCGCGCGGGCGCCGATAGCCCATCGCCGCGGATGATTCCCGCCCACATCCTGGCCTGATCGGCGATGGTCGTATCCATGGAGCCAGCGGCGCTAACCCGGCTGCGCTCGTCATGGGGTTCGAAGGAACCGTCCAGGGTGTAACCGTCGGCGAGGTCGCCTGCGAAATCGTCGCGCCACATCATCGAGGTGCGCGTCATGCCGAAGCGGTCGAATACGCGCCGCTGCATTTCGGCGCCGAGATCGAGCCCCAGCCCCTGCTCGATAACATCCTGCAGGATGTAGAAGCCTTCCCCCGAATAGGCGTAGCGCGCGCCGGGATCGAAATGGAAGCGCAGCTTTCCGTCCTCTTCGAGCCAGCGGAAATTCGCAAACCCCGTCGCATGGTTGAGAATGATGCGCGGCGTGAGCGCGCGCCAGCGCTCGTCGCCGATGAGATCGGCGTAGTCTTCATAGTCGGGCAGCGGTTTCTGCAAATACTCGGCTATCGAAGCATCGAGATCTATCGCTCCTTCATCTGCGAGCTGAAGGACTGTGTAAGCCACGGCTGTCTTGGTCAACGAAGCGCCGTACATGATCGTGCCGGGTTCGAGCGGCAGATGCTTTTCGACATTGCGCTCGCCATAGGCGGCGACATGGACGATCTGACCCTTGTCAATAACGGCGAGCGCGAGGCCCTTCACGTCCTCGCGCTGCATCAGGCGGCGCGCTTCCGCGTCGATCGCTTCGGCTGAAGGCGGCGCAGACCGTCCCGCCGGCGCGGCGCAGGCCCCGACGCTCAAGATAATCGCGGCCAGCAAACTCGAACGGATAATCGGCATCGACCCCTCCTCCGCATGCAGATGTCTACGCTTCAAAAGGCGGGGTCTTCAATCCCCGGCGGCGACGCGGTCCGGCTCGCAGACGGCTCCGCCGCTCGCAAGGGAGTCAGCCGGCGAAGGCCTTTTCGACCACATAGGCGCCGGGAGCATGGTTCGAGCCCTCCGGAAGGCCGGCGGCTTCGGCGAGGCGGCGCGTGTCGGCGATCATCTCCATGGAGCCGCAGATCATCACTCGGTCCGTAGACGGAGAAAATGGCGGCAGGCCGAGATCGGAGAATAGTTTGCCCGACTCGATCAGCGCCGTGATGCGCCCCGTGCAGTCTGTCGGTTCGCGCGTCGTCGTCGCATAATAGCGCAGCTTCGACGGCGCGACGTCGCCGACGAGCGGATCATCGGCGAGCGATGCGACAAGCGCGCGCCCGTAGGCGAGATCGGCGCCGTTGCGGCAGGTGTGTGTGAGAATCACCTCGTCGAACTTCTCATAGGTATCGGGTTCGCGGACCAGCGAGGCGAAAGGCGCGAAACCGGTGCCGGTCGAAAGAAGGTAGAGGCGTTTGCCCGGCAGCAGCGCATCGAGCACAAGCGTGCCGGTGGGCTTCCTGCCGAGCAACACGAAGTCGCCTTCCTTCAGATGCTGGAGACGCGAGGTGAGCGGGCCGTCCTCCACCTTGATGGAATAGAAGTCGAGCCCGTCGTCCCATGACGGGCTGGCGATCGAATAGGCCCTGAGCAGAGGCCTCCCCTCGACCATCAGGCCGAGCATAACGAACTCGCCGGACCGGAAGCGGAAGCTCGCCGGACGCGACAGGCGGAAAGAGAACAGTTCCGGCGTCCAGTGGCGGACGGCGAGAAGCGTTTCGGCGGTGACGTTTTTCGGAATGTCGAGGGTGTCGAAGCCCACGGGACGCTCGCTCCAAGTAACTCACAGACGGCCCGGTCGCGGCGCGAACCCCAAAGGGAATGCGGGATTCGGACCCTTGACCGATGGAGCGCCGTTCTTATCGCAACTGCGAAATGCTACAAGCGAGAATAATTCGCCGAGCGGGCAGGAAAGCTAAATTCTCGTCAAGCCGGCGTGACCGGGAAGCGGGCGGCGAACGGCTCCAGCGGCAGCCGCAGGGCGTTGGCGACATACGACACCATACGGTAGGAGCCGGCGAGAAGCAGGCACTCAAGGAGCGCTTCCTCGGAAAACTCCGCCGCAAGCGCGGTCCAGAGGCTGTCGTCGACGTCGCATCCGGCATGCAGGGCGTCGCACAGGCGGATGAGGAGACGGTCAGACTCCTGCTCCCAGCACGGATCGCCGGCGCCGCCCTCGACGAGCGACCGGATCTGCGCAGCGGTCAGTCCGGCGCGCTCGCCGAAAAAGGCGACATGCACGCCCCATTCATATTCGCAGCCGCATTGCGCCGTCACCCGGTCGATAACGATCTCGCGATGGCGCAAGGAAACATTGCCCCTGTCGAGGAGGCCGCCGCTCATGAAACGCTCGAACAGCCGCTCGTCGCGCGCCAGCGTGGTGAACAGGACGAGCGGCGGAACGTCCGGCGGCATGATTTTTTTAAGGCGCGCCTCAACCGAAGGCGGGAAAGGCGGCGTCTGCGCCGCTATGCGGGCCGGCATGGACTACCCCATCGCTATTAAATTCATAGCACATATGTGCTATGAATTTAATAGCACGTCAAGCCGGCCGCTTCAGTGGCACTTTTTCAGGTCGCGTTTCAGAAGCCACCAGTTCACCGGCCAGGCGGCGAGGAACCCGGCGGGAACCGCCGCGGCGAGCCCATACCAGAAAGACGGCGCGAAAATGTGGGCCGCATTCATGCCGCCGACGGCGTAATCCGTCGCGTTCATGGCGATCTCCATCACGCCGATGGAAACCGCCTCGCCGATCCAGATCAACTTCAGCGCCTCCAGGAACGACTTGTTCTGCCGGCGCATCACGGGCGTCAGGCCCAATGTAAAACCTGAAATGTAAGACAGCGTCGTCGCCAGCATGATCGTCGGCCATACGCCAATGCCCAGCGTCACGCCGATCGCAAGACCCGCGACCTCGCCGATAACGCAACCCGTCAGGCAATGCAGCGTCGCCTGCGCGGACGTGACGAGCGCGCCGCCCGACCCGTGACCGTGATGGGCGTGGTCATTATGCCGTTCCATCGCCGCTTCGCGGCTATCAACGCAGCTTTCGCAATGCGCATGTCGTTCGGCTGTCGCTGTCATGTTTTTCTCCGTTTGGCTGTTTTGGATTGACCGTTATTCTTCAGAACCATGCGCGCAGGCCGGCGACGAACGAAACCGCGCCGGCGCTTTCACCGGCCGCGCGCGTGAAATCCGCGGTCGCGCCGATGTCGCGTGACCATGAAACGCCGATATAGGGCGCGATCTCGCGCCGTATCTCGTATCTGAGCCTTGCGCCGAACTCGGCCGAAGAGAGACCGGCGCCGAGGCCGAGTTCTTCGATATTCTGAGCAGAAAAATTAAGCTCGGTTCGCGGCTGAAGAACCAGCCGCTGGGTCAGCAGCAGTTCGTATTCGGCTTCGATGCGCGCCGTCGCCTCGCCATGGCCGCTGACGAAAAGCGCCGCATCGATCTCGAACAGATAGGGCGCTAGCCCCTGGACGCCGATCGCCGCATGGGTGCGCGACGGCCCTTCGCCGAAATCGCGTCTCACTCCTGCCTGCAAATCGAAAAACCCGCCGAGGGCGCGGCTGTAGAGCGCCTGCGCCTCGCCATGCTCGAGCGCGCCGCCGCGCAACCGCGTTTCGCCTTCGCTTTTCAGCCACAGCTTGTCACGGTCGCCGCCGTACCAACCCTGTGCGTCCCAAAGAAACAGGGGCTCGCCCTCGCCCGACTGATATTCGAGCCTGTCGCCTTCGAAGAAGTATGTCGCGCCGCCCCCATGATGCATGCGCAGCATATGCCGCGCCTTTTCCATCTCGGCTGGATCGTAATAGGCGTCGGCGGCGGTCTGAGCGGCGGCGGCGCCCGCGTAACCGAACGCCGCCATCAGCGCGCCTGCAAGGCAATGAAGCCGTCTCATTCATGGCTCCCGTGATGATGATGGCCGGCCTTCGCGCCTTCGTCCGGCTCCGCCTGCATCTTCATTTTGTGCGTGCGCGCATCATGCTCGCCATGACCGGAGTCGACGTCGTTCGACGGAGTGCGCGGACCGTGAGCCATGACGCTGACGGTGCGCATCATGCCTGCGACCATGTGATAGAGGAGATGGCAGTGGAACGCCCAATCGCCCGGCGCGTCGGCGGTCACATCCACTGAAAGCTTTTCTCCAGGCTTTACAACGATCGTATGTTTGCGCGGCTTTCGTGCATCTTCGCGCGTCACGACATCGAAGAACATGCCGTGAAGATGAATGGGGTGCGACATCATCGTATCGTTGACGAGCGTCAGGCGCAGCCTTTCACCCTCATGAAACATGATCGGCGTCTCGACTTCAGAAAACTTCTCGCCGTCGAACGACCACATATAGCGGCGCATGTTGCCGGTGAGGTGCAGTTCAAGCTCGCGCCCCGGCGCGCGCCTGTCAGGATTCGGACGAAGGCTTTTGAGATCGGCGTAAGTCAGGACGCGATGGCCGACATTTTCAAGGCCGATCCCCGGCTCGGCGAGGCGGTTCGACGGCGCCGCCGCGACCATGTCCACGCCGGCGCCTGTCGGATGGTCATGGGTCTGCGCGTCATGGCTCATCGAACCGTGATCCATGGCGCCGTGATCCATCGCTCCCATCTCCATGGCGCCCATGGCCATACCGCCATGATCCATCGCCATGTCTTTCATGGTGAGAACGGGTCTTGCTCGCAACGGCGGAACCGGCGCGTCCATGCCGGGGAGCGGCGCCAGCGTCGCCCGCGCATAGCCGCTGCGGTCGATCGTCTCCGCCATCAGCGTATAGGCGCGCGCCGCATCGGGACGCACGACGACGTCGTAGGTCTCAGCGACGCCGATCTGAATTTCGTCCGTCTCGACCGGCTCTACGTCCTGCCCGTCAGCCTGCACGACGGTCATGGCGAGATCCGGAATGCGCAAATTGAAGATGGTCATCGCCGAGGCGTTGACGATTCGGAGCCGCACGCGTTCTCCCTCTGCGAACAGCCCGGTCCAGTTGTCGCGCGGTCCGCGTCCGTTGACGAGATAGGCGTAGGAATGGCCGCCCACATCGGCGATGTCGGTCGGATCCATGCGCATGCCGCCCCACATCGCCCGGTCGGCAAAGGCGGCACCAACGCCGTCCGTGCGCGCGGCTTCAATAAAGTCGCCGACTGTGCGTTTCTGAAAGTTCAGCGCCTCGCTGTTTTTCTTCAGTTTAGCAAACAGCCGCTCCGGATCTGCGAAGATCCAGTCGGAAAGCACGACCACGTGTTCGCGGTCGTAGGCGACGGGATCGGCGCCCTTGGGATCGATGATGATCGGCCCGTAATGGCCGGACTGCTCCTGCAGGCCGGAATGGCTGTGATACCAGTAGGTCCCGGCCTGCTTCACCGGAAAGCGATAGGTGAAAGTCTCGCCCGGCTTGATGCCCGGAAACGATATGCCGGGCACGCCGTCCATCTCGAAGGGCAGCAACACGCCATGCCAGTGGATCGACGTGTCGACATCGAGATTGTTGCGAACATGGAGCGTGACCTCATCGCCCTCGCGCCAGCGCAAAAGCGGCGCAGGGAGTTGGCCATTGATGAGGATGGCGTTCGATCCGCGTCCGTCGACGGCGATCTTTGCACGGCTGACGGCGAGGTCGAACCTGTTTCCTTCGAGCGCCTCGGGCCGCGCCGGAAGCGCGGCGCTGCGCGCCCACGGCGCGATCAAACCCTGCGTCAGCGCTAATCCGCCGGTCGCCGCCGCTCGTTCGAGAAACCGCCGTCTGGTGGTCATGGCTTTACATCCGCCTGCTGTCGTTCTATATACCTATTACCCCTATAAGGTATATGTCAATGCCTCACCACGACAGAACTGACGCCGTAAAACGCCTCAACCGCATCGCCGGGCAGGTGAACGGCGTTTCCCGGATGCTCGAGGAGGACCGTTACTGCATCGACGTGCTGACGCAGATGCAGGCGATCAAGGCGGCGCTTTCAAAGGTCGAGGATCTGATCCTCAGCGACCACGCCGCCACGTGCGTCGAGGACGCGGTGCGCAGCGGCGATGCGGCAGCGCAACGCAAGAAATTCGAAGAGCTGGTCGCCCTGTTCGGCAAGTTCAAACGCTGAAGGATCGCGACCGCGTCTATTCCGCGGCGAGCCGCAGCCGCTGTCTGTCGAACACTCTCAGCACCTGCGCCAGATCGTGACCGCGCTTCAGAATCGCGCCGGTCATCGACACCACCACCCAGGCGCCCTGTTTCGCTGCGAGTTTCGGGCGCTTCTCGATGCGATAGAGCGGCACTTCCGAGGCGCGGCGGAACACGCTGAACACGGCGGCGTCTTTCAGATGATCGATGGCGTAATCGCGCCACTCCCCCGCCGCTACGAACTGCCCATAGAGCGACAGGATGCGCGCGAGCTCGGTTTTCGAGAATGACGTGATCGGCCCGCGCCCCGGCGGGCGCGGCTGACTATCGGAGGCGTCCTGCGATGCCAGCATCGGGTGAAGAATGCCAGCCCTTTTCGGCCGCTGGCAAGTCCCAAATCGCGGCTAGCGAGGGCGGCGCGGCATAAAAACCGGACGCATTTCCGCCGCGCGCAAAACGACCGTTCGCTGCTTCTCCGCGGCGCTTGATCGAGCGCCGCATTGGCGCCGCATTTGAACCGTGCGCGCGCCGCAATCGCAGGCGAAAGTGCAAGCGTCGGACAGGCGCGGCGGACACCGAGATTCCGGTTTTTCATCGCCCCCAGCCCCCGGGAAATCAGGCACGACGTCGCCTGTCCGGCATCCCTCCCTTTTCCCGCCTCAGGCGGCGCGATAGCGGTCGAGCCAGTGCGCGTAGGGCGCCGGCAGCGTCCACGCGGCGCGCTCTTTGCCGAGAGCGCGCGCCGCATCATAGGGCCAGTGCGGATTTTCAAGCAGCCGCCTGCCAAGCATCACGAGATCGACGGCCCCGTCGCGAACGAGTGCGTCCGCCGCCTTGGCGTCTCTGACGAACCACGAGGTCGTCGTCGGGATGTCCGCCTCGCGCCGCACTTCCGCTGCGAAGGGAGCCATGAAATTCGGGGCCCACGGAATCTTCGCATCGGGTGCGGTGAATCCCATGCTGACGTCGATGAGATCGAGACCGCGCTCTTTCAGCATGCGGATGAGCGAGACCGACTCGGCGAGTCGCTCTTCGTCGCGTCCGTCGAACTCGACGACGCCCAGACGCATGGTCAGCGGCTTGTTTTCCGGCCACACAGCACGAACGGCTTCGAATGTTTCAAGAGCGAATCGCGCCCTATTCTCGAAGCTCCCCCCATATTCGTCTTCCCGACGGTTGGCGTAGGGCGAGAGGAAACTCTGAGCGAGATAACCGTGAGCGAAATGCAGCTCCAGCCACTCGAAGCCCACCGCATCGGCGCGGCGCGCCGCGTCGGCGAATGCATCCCGCACGCGAACGATATCTTCCTTGCTCATGGCGCGTGGAACGCGCCGCAATCCGCCGCCCTGAGCGACAGCCGAAGGGCCGATCGTCTCCCATGCTTCGGGATCGTTCTCAGGCAGATGATCATCGCCTTCCCAAGGGCAGCGCGCGCTCGCTTTCCTGCCAGCGTGGGCGATCTGTATGCCGGGAACCGCGCCTGCTTTTTTGATGGCGGCGACGGCTGGCCGCCAGGCGTCGGCGTGCGCGTCCGACCACAATCCGGCGCAGCCCGGCGTGATGCGCCCTTCCGGCGATACGGCTGTCGCCTCGGCGACCACCAGTCCGGCGCCGCCGCGGGCGAGACCCGCCAGATGCGCGTAATGCCAGTCGTTGATGAAACCGTCTTTTGCTGAATACTGGCACATGGGGGAAACCGCGATGCGGTTGCGCAGCGTCGCGTCTTTAAGCGTAAAAGGATCGAAGAGGCCGGCCATGCATCACCTGTGTCTGAACGCGCGCAACACTCTCCCGCCGCCAAGGACGACGCCCTTGACGGGATGATCGAGAAGCGCGATATAAGTCGCATATTCGCTTGTTCGAGTATTATCGAACTATCGAAACATATTTCGCCGCTGCGGAATGTCAAGCCATGCGTACGTACAAACATCCGAAGACCGAGGACATCGATCTCACGCGAGTTCTTTACGCGCTGAGCGATCCGATACGCATCGAGATCGTCGCTACGCTGGCGAGGCAGGGAACGGCGAGCTGCGCCGAGCTCGACGCCGGCCGGCCAAAGTCGAGCATGTCGCATCATTTCCGGGCGTTGCGCGAAGCAGGCCTCATTCGCACCACGCCGGAAGGCACGTCCCACATCAACGAGCTGAGACGCGCCGATATCGACCGGCGTTTTCCGGGCCTTCTCAAATCCATCCTCAAGGCGGCGGAATCGGCCTGAGACTGTTCATCCGGCGTTGACGTAGCCGGCGCGTTCCCGCTGCGAGAGAAACGCCTAAAGCGCCAGAACAGTCCGGACCGCCAAGACGGCGAGCGCCAGCGAGCCAAGCGCGAAAACGGCGAACCGCACGACCACTACATTAGCGGTGCATTGCACGAGCGAGTGCACGATGCGCAGCGCCACATAAGCCCAGGCGAAGCCGATATTCGCTGCGTCATCGGCGCCGGCGAGCTGTGCGGCGAACGCGGTCGCGTAGAAGATCGTCGGCTGCTCCATCAGGTGATTGTAATTGTCCGCAATCTGATTGACCTTCGCCGGCAGGTGCGCCTTGAGCGCGCCCGCCGCCGCGCCTTCCTGCGGCCTCACCTTTCCCGCCTGCATGGCCGGGATGCGCGTCGCATACATCCACGCCCAGATGAACAGCGTCCACAGAACCAGCGCCATGACCGGCGCGACCATGCCATTGTCGTACATAAGCGGCCTCCCTTTTCAGGGGGGAGCTTGCCCGTCGCCGCCAGCGCCGCGCAAGCTTGACGCGCATACTGAGGACTAGAATTCGACGACCGTCTTGAAACCCCCGAAAATCATCCGCTTCATGTCGAAGGGGACGGAGGACGGGTCGGGCATCTTCATGCGCGGGTCCGCCATCACCGCTTTCATCACCCTGTCGCGGTGGGCCCGAGATTTATAGACGACGAACGCGAAAACCACGGTTTCCCCCTCCTTCGCCTTCACCGAACGATAGAAGTCGGTGGTCTTGCCGGGCGGCACATCATCGGCGGCGCATTCGAAATATTGCAGGGCGCCGTGCTCCATCCAGACCTTGCCGGCCTTCCGCGCCATCTTCTTGTAGGCGTCGAGATCTTTCACCGGGACCACAAACCCGTCGATGTAACTCATGCTGGTTCCTTTCCTGTTCGTGGCTTTTTTACTCGCCGTCCGCTTCTTCCGGGAGAAGCGGCGGGCCGAGCAGTTCCGTCTCAACGATGACTTCAACATTGTCCCCGACGCCGATCGGAAACTCCGGCGTCGGCAGCCCGACGACCATGCCGAACTCGGACCGTTTCAGCGCGCCATGCGCCGAAAACCCGATCCGCGCCTGCGGATCATATGGCGCGAAGCCTTTGTAGCCGCCGTTGAATTTCGCC
Organism: Pseudomonadota bacterium; assembly: GCA_036337175.1. Taxonomy (GTDB): domain Bacteria; phylum Pseudomonadota; class Alphaproteobacteria; order Caulobacterales; family Parvularculaceae; genus Amphiplicatus. The sequence goes on along the minus strand of JAYZEQ010000003.1, from coordinate 222,711 downwards.
TCGAGGACGATCGGACGGGTGACGCCGCGCAACGTGAAATCGCCGGCGATCCGCGCCGTGTCGGCGCCCGTCATCTCGATCGACGTCGATCTGAACGTCATTTGCGGATGCGCTTCCGCGTTGAGCCATTCCGGCCCTCTGAGCATGGCGTTGAAATCGACGGTCTGCGGATCGGGATAGTCGGTTTCTATGGAGGCCGTCTCGACCGTCGCCGAAAGGCTCGCCGCTTCCGGGTGGGTCGGATCGAGTTCGAGCGTCGCGTCAAAGTCCAGAAAACGCGCCGTATACATCGAAAACCCGATATGATCGACGCGGAACAGGATACTGGTGTGGGCCTTGTCGGGCTTGTAGACGCCGGCGGGCGCCTCAGTTGCGACCGGCGCCGGCTCTGATGCTGCAGACGCCGCAGCGGGATCCGCCGGCGGATTTTGCGACGCTTCGCGCTCCTGCGAACAGGCGGCGACAGCCAACAGCAACAGCAGCGCTGCGTTCTTCATGAGGTCTCTCCTTCTTTCAAAATTTGTCCGGCCGGCAGTCTTTTGGCGCGTTCCCTCCCGCCGTCAGTCTTCGTTCGGGAAATACTGGAAGTAGGGCTCAGCTTCCTTCAGAACGCGCGCGAAGGAGGGACGCTGTTTAAGCCGTTCGAGATACCGCGCGGCGCTTTCGAGCTGGCCCGTGAACGGCGCCACCCTGTCGGCGTAATAAAGCGACGGCGCGGCGGCGCAGTCCGCCAGGGTGAAGGTCTCGCCCGTCGCCCATGTGCGCGACGCCATGGTTTCATCGATCATTCGCAGAGACGTGTCGAGCAGCGTCCGCGCTTCTTCTACGCCGTGCGGATCTTTGCGTCCGGCGGGACGAATCCTGTCGAACACGATTTTCTGCATCGGCGTCATGACGTAATTGTCGAAAAAACGGTCGTGAAACCGCACCTGACGCGCGAGGTCCGCGTCTTCCGGGAGCAGTTTCGACCGCCCCGGATAATGCTGGGCGAGATACTCGATGATGATTGACGATTCAGGCACGAGTCTGTCGCGCGCGGCATCGCGCAATACGGGAAACCGGCCGACCGGCCATATTCTCTTGAACGCGGCGGCGGCGGCTTCGTCGCCGAGATTGACGATATGCGGCTCAAACTGGATGTCGTTTTCATAGAAAGCGATCAGCGCCTTCCAGCAATAGGACGAGAGCGGATGATAATAGAGGGTGAGGGACATCGACTGCTCCTAGAACTATGATTGCGGCGCGTAGCGTAAAATGACGACGCCATTCGACAGCGGACGCGTTTCGAGAAGGGTCATTTTCCCGGCGGGGCCGCCCTGCCTGAACAGCGGCGTTCCGGCGCCGAGCCGCATCGGGCAAAGACCGATGCGCAACTCGTCGAACAGCGGCAGGATTTGCGAGGAGAGATCGGCGCTGCCGAACACGAAGAGGTTCTTGCCCTCCTCCCGCTTCAGCTTTGCGATTTCTTCAGCGGGAGCGCCTCTCATCAGCCTCGAATTGCGCCATGGCGTTTCCACCAGCGTGCGCGAAAACACATACTTCGGCAGCGCATTCATGTAACCGGCGATCTCGTCTTCGGGGGCGGTCGGCCAGTGTGCGGCCATCAGCTCATAGGTGACGCGGCCGAAAACCAGCCCGCCGATCTCCCAGCCCTGCTCCTTCGAGAGACCTTCGAGCTCCGGCCCCCAGACGTCGTTGTGCCAGGAAATGTCGCGGTTTGGCCCCTCCACGAAGCCGTCGAGCGTCATCAGGTTCCACATGATCAGCTTGCGCATGGCGCCTCTCCTCAAACTGCTTGCATTTTGCAACCAGTTGCCGTCTTATTCGAACTGATTGCATTATGCAACTGGTTTTTGCGGAGATCGGGCGGATGAACGAAAATCAACGATCGGGGTGTCCCATCAACCTCACCCTCGAAGTCGTCGGCGACAAATGGAGCCTCATCATCATCCGCGACATCATCTTCGGCGGGCGGCGCCATTTCCGCGAGCTCTTGACGCATTCGGAAGAAGGCATCTCGTCGAACATTCTCGCCGACCGGCTCAAGACGCTGCTCGACGCCGGCATCCTCATCAAAGAGGACGACCCGACACACAAGCAGAAGTCCCTCTACTCTCTCACCGAGCAGGGCGTCGAGCTTTTGCCCGTGCTGGCGCAAATGTCCGCCTGGGGGCGCAAATTTCTTCCTACTACGGAAGAACTTTCCATCCGCGCCGAACTGCTCGAACAGGGCGGCCCGAAATTCTGGGCGGACTTCATGGACGAACTTCGCGAGATCCATCTCGGCGCGCCGCCGAAACGCCGCAAAGGACCGCCGCCCTCGGCGCAGCTCCGCGCCGCCTACGAGGCGGTCGTCGCGAGAAAGCGAAAGACGGCTTCGGCCTAGAGATGGGGTCGTCATCGCTGCGGACCGCGAAAGGAGCGGGCGGCAAGGACGGGGGGAGCGCCCTCCCCGGCCCGCTCCGCGCGGCCGCTGGAGGCGAGCGCCGCGATGGCGAATCCGCGCGAGACAACGCCACATGAAAAGTCTCCCTTCTCAAGCTAGTCGGCGAGCGGAATCATGATGTCGACGCCGCCGTCGCCGGTCACGAAGTCATACTCGGGCCCGTAACGTTCGAGAAAATCGACGTCAGTCGTTCTCTCCGACTCGAACAGGCCGGGAAATGTCCGGTAGACGGCGCGCACGGTCTCATGAATGGCCACGACATTGCCGTCGTGCCGAAACACCGCGTAACGCCGTGCATCCACCGCCAGCCGCGCGAAAGCGGATGGAAGGTATTCTTCGCCCGCCACTTCGACGGCCGTCATATAGGCGAACACGTTGCGCTCGCCGCGCTCAAGCAGGATGGCGCCATAGGCCGTATCGCCGATCTGTCCCGGCACCGCGCCGAGATGAAAGTTGAAGCGCCGCCACTGTGCAGGGATGCCGCCGCGCGACGACGGCGCGTAGCTTTCGCGGAAGCCCGCGAGGACGAGCGGTTCGCGGGTTTCATAAACTGGCGCAATTGCATCCTTTATGAGCACTTTCCCTCTCCGTCTCTCTCCGCGCCGGTTGACGGCCGCAGCTTTCCCGCCGCGCGCCTACACAGGCGCCCGCCAATCGGTCCCTCTCCGTCGTCAGTCTTGGCGGCGCATCACCGCCGAACGCAGGCGCTCAAGGCTTTCGCTCCAGCCCGCCTCAGTCATGTCGAGATAGCGGTGCGCCACAGCGTCTCGCAGCGCGACGATGCGCACATACACCGCGACCGCCGTGCCGCCGTCCGCCGTTTCCTCGAACACGACTTCATTCACTTCGTCGAACAGGGTCCGTCCGTTCGGCCCCAGAGCCGTGCATTCGAACGTCAGCCGGCGGCGCGGTTCGATTTCAGTCACCCGGCCGGTCAGGGGGTACACCCTGCCGTCCGGCGCGGTCATGTCGATATGAATCCTGCCGTCTGGTCGAGGCTCGAACTCGCAACGCGGATTGACGAACCCTTCGGGCCCCCACCACTGGGCGAGCCGCGCCGGCTCCGTCCAAGCCGCCCAGACGAGGTCGAGGGGAGCGTCGAACGTCCGTCTGAAGACGTATCTGGGGAGCGGTTTGCACGCGGCGGCGTCCATGGCGAGGGCCCTTCGGGGGACAACTATTTCTTGAGAAGAGCGGCGAGCTGGTCCGCGCATTGGCCCCAGCCTTCGTGAAAGCCCATTTTCACATGAGCGTCGCGGTCCTCGTCGCGCCAGTGGCGGGCGACAGCGGTGTATTTTGTCTTGCCGCCCCCGATATCCTCGAACGTGACGATGGCGGTGAAAAATGGCTTGTCGGAAGGAACCCACGCCGTCGTATAGGCGTCGGTGAAGACGATTTTCTCGTTCGGCACGACTTCGAGATAGACGCCGGCGTTCGGAAATTTCTCTCCGTTCGGGCCATGCATGACGAAGCTGTTGGAGCCGCCCGTCCGCACGTCGAGTTTGATGTCTGAAAGCGTCCATGGTTTCGGCACGAACCATTCCTTGAGCATTTTCGGATCGGTCCACGCCTTGAAGATTGCTTTCGGCGAGGCTTCGATGATCCGCTCAAGAACAAGATCGTACGGATGAGCGGAAGCGTTCGGCTGTTGCGACATTTCTTGGTTTCCTTTCATTTGAGTTTAAACTGCAGTCAGAGGGTGCGGGCGTAGTCTTCGAGCTGGGCGATGCAGGTCGCCCAGCCTTCGTTGAAGCCCATTTCCGCGTGCCTCTTCGCGTCTTCGGGCGTCTTGTGCCGGACGCGCGCGGAATACTTTGTGCCTGCGCCGGCGTCCTCCATGGCGATGGCGGCAGTGAACCCGATGAAGGGTTTCTCAACGGGCCGCCATTCCGAGCGCAGAATGTCCGTGAACACGATGCATTGCTCTGGCGCGATATAGAGGATGGAGGCGGCGATGGATTGCTCCTCCCCCTCGGGCCCGGTCATATGCATGTCGAAAGCGCCGCCGGGCCGCATGTCGAAATCCGTGAACCTGGCGCGCCACGGCTTCGGGCACCACCATTGCTCGATATGTTCTTTTACGGTCCACGCCTTCCAGACCTGCGCGCGCGTCACGGCGATCGTGCGGGTGATGACCAGCTCCAGAGGATTAGCCTCGGCCATGGGTTTGCCTTTCAGGGAATGCGAAACTCGATCAGGCGGGGAGCGGACAGTTGACCATCCACGGCTTGCCGAAACGGTCCCGGCACATGCCGAAGCGCTGCGCCCAGAAGGTCTCGCCCATCGGCATCGTCGTTTCGCCGCCGTCGGCGAGGCCGGCGAAGACCCGTTCGGCTTCCTTCGGATCGTCGATCTGGATGGAGACCGAGAAGCCGCCGCTCTTTTCCCGATGTTCCGGAGGGGAGTCGCTCGCCATCAGCATGGCGTCGCCGACCTCAAGGCAGGCGTGCATTATTTTCTTCCGCCATTCGGCTGGCACATGCGGTTCCGCCGGCGTGCCTTCGTGCGGCAGCATGGCGGAGATCTTTCCGCCGAACAGCTTGCTGTAATAGCGAAACGCTTCCTCGCAGTTTCCGTCAAAGAAGAGATAGGCGGCGAACTTCATGACACACTCCTTGCTTTTAATCCGATTGGCGTTCAGGCGCGGGATTGCGAATTATCGAGATGCTCGGCCAAGCGATCGAAACTGCTGCTCCAGCCATGGGCGTGACCGTCTCTTTCTTCGATCGACGGCAGGAACTGCTGGCGCAATGTCATCTCGGTCCCATCGCCCTTGTCGGCGAGTGAAATGGTGACAAGCGTGTTGTGGCCGTGCGCAGCGTGCGGCTCATCCCAGACGAAAGTGAAAACGAGGCGTTCAGCAGGGACGATTTCGCGATAGACGCCGCCAACAGTCAGATCGGGTCCGCCGTCCGCGGCGCGCAGACGCGCCCGCCATGCGCCGCCGACCCGAAGATCGCATTCGTAGGAACAAGCGGGATGCTCGCGCGGCCCCATCCACTGGCTGAGATGCTCGGGATCGGTCCAGGCTTCCCATACCAGGCTCCGCGGAGCGCTGAACGTCCGTGTCAGAACGAGCTCGCTGCCGGCGAGGTCGGCGGTTTTCTTGAGCATGACTTTCCCACTCCTGCGATATGCATAACGACGGCGATAGCGCAGGCTGCCGCTACCCTGCGGTTGTCCGGTTCAGGTGTTGCGCCAGCCGCTCAAGCCCTTCGAGCCAACTTGTCGAGAAGCCTTCGGCTCGCGCTGCGACACGCGCATCAGATGTCAGGAAGCGCGTATCTATAATCAGTCTGGTCGCGTCCCCGGCCGCCTCTTCGAACGTCACCGTCACGCGCGCTTTCGGCGGCAGCCCCGCTCCGCACGGATGATCGCACGCCGCGTCGCCTTCATAGACAAGGCGCTCGGGACGGACGATTTCGAGGAACACGCCGGCGCACACATGCACCGATGCGTCCGGCGCGCGCATGTAGATGCGGAACGCGCCGCCGACTTTCAGGTCGATGTCGACGCGGATGTTTTCGAACCCCGCGGGGCCCCACCATTCGGCGACATGATCCGGATGCGTCCATGCGTCGAACACGAGATCGCGCGGCGCATCGAAGACGCGACTCATGACGATCGCGCGATCGGCGTCGAGACTAAGGGCGCCGCTTCCTGCCGCCATCTTTCTTCTCCGTTTTCTGAAGTTTTTTGAGATATTCCTCGAGGCGGTCGAGGCGCTCTTCCCAGAGCCGGCGATATTCCTCGAGCCATTCGTCGATGCTTCTGAGCGCCGCAGGCTCCAGCTTGCAAGGACGCCATTGCGCATCGCGCGTCTGCGAGATCAGCCCGGCGCGCTCAAGCACGCGCAAATGTTTCGAGACGGCCGGCAGGCTGATGTCGAAAGGTTCGGCGAGTTCCGAAACCGTCGTCTCGCCCAGCGCCAACCGGGCGAGGATCGCCCGCCGCGTCGGATCGGCGAGGGCCGCGAAAGTCTGGCTGAGAGGATCGGTCGTCATGGCTATTAAACCGATTGGTTATTTAACTCTTCGGTTTAATACTCCTCGCGAACCCGTCTGTAAAGGGGCGCTGCAGGATTTTTTGCGCGGGGCGGCGCGGTCCCCTGCCGGCCGCGCTTGACGCTCCCTTGCGAAGCCGCCAAGCGAAACTCTGGTTCAGCAACGTCCCGCCCGCACCATGTCCTCCATTCTCGCCGTAGCGTTTCCGGTCTTCGCCGTGATCGCGGCCGGGCTCGCGGCAGGCCGGCTCAAGGCGGCGAGCGCCGAAGATTCGGCAGCGCTCAACCGTTTCGTTTTCCGTTTCGCCATGCCGGCGGCGCTGTTCGGGCTGATGTCCGGCGCGCACGGTCTTCAGCCTGCGGACGGAATTCTCGCCATCGCCTATGGCGCGCCAGCGCTCTTCGTGCTCACGGCCGCCTACTTCATCGGCCGTCGGCTGTTCTCGCTGGCCCGGCCGGAGGCGGGCGCGCACGCTTTCGCTTCCACTATCGGCAACGCGGTGTTTCTCGGCCTGCCGATCGCGCTCGCCATCGAAGGCTGGGCGCGCCCCTTCGTGGTTCTGATGCTTGTCGAGGGCATTCTTCTCGTGGGCGCCGGAGCGGCGCTGATGACGGCCCGCGAACAGGAGCAAAAAGCCGGGCCGCTGCTAGCCGTCGGCCGGTTCCTAGCGCGCCCCTTCAAGACGCCGATCGTCGCGGCGGCCTTCGCCGGATTCGCACTCGCTTCCATCGGCGTCTCCCTCCCGGGGCCGGTGCAAAGCTTTTTCGACATACTCGGCCGTGCAGCGGGACCATCAGCGTTATTTTCGCTGGGACTTTTTCTGGCGACTCATCCGCTGCCGCCCCTGAAGACGACCGCAGGCAAGATCGCCGCCGTGGCGTTGATGAAGATGATCGCGCTTCCTTTGCTCGCTTTTGCGGCGGGGCGTCTGCTGGGCGTCGACGACAGGCATTATCTCGCCGCGCTGGTCCTTTTCACCGTCACGCCCACCGCCGTCGGCGCTTTCGTCATGGCGAGCCAGTACGGTTATTATGTCAGGGAGACGGTCTCCGTCATCGCCGCGACGACAATGCTCTCTGTGCTGACGATTTCCGCCGTGCTCGCCTTGTTCGCCTGACGTTTAGACTTTCCCGCCTCGCGCGCTGCAGCGGGCTTTAATAGTTGCGATGTTGCCGAAACCAGCGAACGGCGACCGGAGCTGGCTAAGCCGCACTTGCGGCCGCTCTCAGGTTTCGGCGAGGCGGCGCAGAAGATTATGATACACCGCCGAAAGATTGAGCACGGCGGGGTCGTTGAGACCGCGCTCGCCGGCGAGCGCCTGGATCGACTGGTCGAGATCGAACAACAGAGCGCGGTCTTCGTTCGAGCGGATCATGCTCTGTATCCAGAAGAAGGAGGCGAGGCGGGCGCCGCGCGTCACCGGCGTCACCCGATGGAGGCTGGTCGAGGGATAAAGCACCAGATGCCCGGCCGGCAGCTTCACTTCCTGCGCGCCGAACACCGTCTCGACGACCAGTTCGCCGCCGTCATAGGAATCGGGGTTGGCCAGAAACAGCGTCGCTGAAAGGTCCGTACGGATGCGGACCGGCGTCCCCGGCACGGCGCGAATGGCGTTGTCCACATGCGCGCCGAAAGCGCCGCCGCCTTCATACTTGTTGAAGAGCGGCGGAAAGATTTTAAGCGGCAGCGCCGCTGAAACGAAAAGCGCGCTGCGTCCCAACGCGTCGAGAACCTTGTCGCCGAGCTGGCGAGCGACGGGAGAGCCCTCCGGCAGTTGCAGGTTGCGCTTGGCTTCTCCGGACTGCGCGCCCGCCGTCGCCTTTCCGTCGATCCACTCGGCCGCGTCGAGCGCGCGGCGGAACGCGCCGATCTCCTCCGCCGTCAGAACGTCTGGAATGGAGATCAGCATGCGGTCCGCCGCGCGGCGCGACTAAAGGTCGATGTCGATCGAGAACAGCGCCGAACGGCCCGGCGCGATATAGGCGAACGGCGTTCCAGAACGATAAAGCGCGTCATAATAGACCTTGTCGGTCGCATTGAGGACATTGACGGAAACCTCGACACGATCAGTTACACGCCAGCCGGCGAAGGCGTCAAACCGCCAGTAGCCGGGGATGCTCCGGTCGCCCGCCACCGTGGTGCCGCCGAACCGCTCGCCCTGATAGTTCGCCTGACCGCCGATGTGCAGCGTCGGCGTGATCTGGTAGCGGGTGAGCGCGGTGAAGCTCGTCTCGGCGACATTGGGAAGCTTGCCGCCGACTTCCGCAGGATTGGGCGAAGCGGTGATTTCCGCATCGAGCAGCGATAGGCCGCCATAGACGCTCCACTGCTTCGTCAGGTTGCCGGAAAAGCCGAACTCGACGCCTTGGACGCGCTGCTCGCCTTCGAGCGCGAAGACGCCTCCCGACACCTGCACGCGCGCATTGGTCTTGTTGATGCGGTAGACGGCGGCGGTGAGCGCCAGGTGCTCGTCGAGCACGTTCCATTTGACGCCGACCTCGATCTGCTTGTTGCGTTCGGGATCGAGATTTTCGGTCGCCGAAGTGATGCCGCCGTAAGAATCGCCAAGCCCGTCCACCTGCTCGCCGCTCGGATTCGAGGACGACCCGTAGGAGGCGTAGACGGAAGCGTTGGACGCCGGCTTCCAGACGCCGCCGAGGTGCCAGTTGACGAAATCGCTGTCGTTATGGAACTGGCCGGCGCCCCGCCCGCCGACGGATTCGACCTCGATCGAATAGTCGTCGTAACGCACGCCGCCGAACAGGTTGAACTGCTCGCCGATCCATACCGTGTCGATGAAATAGAGCGCGTTCGATTCGATGTCGGCGACCGAGAAGGCGCCGCTCTCGGCGACCGGGAACGGCCAGGCCGCGAACGGATCGGAATTCCAGAGATTTTGCAGCACAGTGGTCGGCGTGATCGGCATGCCGGTCGAGGGATCTTCGGAATCGAGAAACGCGAACGGACGATTGCTGATCGTCTCGCGGCTGATTTCGAACCCGCCGACGGCCGTGTGACGGAGCGAGCCCGTCTCGAAGCGCACCGTCGCGTCGGTCTGGTTGGCGAAATACTCGTTCACCGAATTGCGGTTCTTAGGATTGGCGCGCACCGTCCAGTTGGCCGGATCGGGATCGGAGACGTCGGGCGATTCCGGCGCGGAGACGACATAGGCGTTGCCGGTGCGGCCATAGCGGGCGACGCTCTTCACCGAAAGGGCCTCCGACGGGGCGAATTCGATCTTCGTCGTGAAAATGTCGGCGAAAGTTTCGCGGAAGTCCCGATTGACGAGGCCGTAGAAATTGTCGCGGTCGACTTCGAAAGGCCGGTTGTTGGCGACGTCGTACGGGTGACCGTAGTCGGGCATTTCATCCGTATCGAGATGGTAGTAGTCGGCGCTGAGGCGCAGGCTCTCAATCGGGGTCCACGCCACGGCCACGGCGGCGCCCCAACGATCGTTGAAGACCTCGTCGCGGCCCGCGACTTCGCTGTCGTGGAAGACGCCGTTGACGCGCACCTGCAACGTGTCGGTGAGCGGCAGGTTGACGTCGGCGCTGACGCGATAGGTCTCGTCGGTGCCGATGCTGGCTTCGAGATCGGCGAACTGCGAGGCCTGCGGCGCTTTCGAAACGAGGCTGACGGCGCCCCCGGTGGAACCGCGCCCGGCGAAGGCCCCCGACGGCCCCTTCAGGATCTCGATCTGCTCGACCGCAAAAATCTCGCGCGAAACGACGCCCGGATCGCGCAGGCCGTCCACATAGACGTCGTTGCGCGCGTCGAACCCTCGGATGAACACCCGGTCGCCGAAGGCGTTGCCCCCTTCGCCGGTGCCAATTGTGACGCCCGGCTGGGTGCGGATGATGTCGCGGAACGAATTGGCTCCGGCGTCGTCGATCAGCTCTTTCGGAATTACGGTGATGGATTTGGCGGTGTTGAGGATCTCCTCGGTCAGTTTCGAGGAAGCGGAACGGTCGATCTTGTAGGGCGCTTCAGTGTCGGCGAGCGGGTTGGAGCCGCGCCTCGCGCCCTCGACGATCACCTCGTCGCCGCGGAACGGGCCCGTCGCATCGGCGGCTGCGTCATTAGCGCGGGCCGGCGCCGCAGAAATAGCCGCGCCGGCGCCGGCGAGACCGAGCGCCGCGCCGCGGCTGACGATGGAGCGAAGGGATTTTGGCTGTTTTATCGAGTTGGACATGAGGCCCCGCCTTTGGTCGTGTGGAGTGAACAGAGCGCGCCAGCCGGCGCGGATGCAGCGGGACATATCGCAACTGAGAACCATTCGCAACAAAAATGCGAATGCATTTCAGAGTCATTGTTAGACGACGGAGCGGCGGAGCGAATAATTTTCACGTTAGAGTGACTAACATGAATATTGCGGCGGACGATTTTTGGTGTTAGCGACACTCACATGAAAACTGCCGCCGCATCGTCTCGCCCCTACCGCCAGCGCGCCCGCGCCGAGGCGGCCGAGGCGACGTACAACCGCATTCTCGACGCCTTCATCGCCCGGCTTTCAGACCAGTGGTTCGATGAAATCACCCTCGACAGCCTCGCCGCCGATGCGCAGGTCAGCGTGCAAACCATCGTGCGGCGCTTCGGCGGCAAGGACGGACTGATCGCAGCCGCGCGCGACATGCTAGACGGCGAAATTTCGCGACAGCGCGCCGCGCCGCCGGGCGACATCGATAAGGCGCTCGAACAGCTTGCACTCGACTATGAAACCTCGGGCGATCTGGTGATGCGGCTTCTCGCCCAGGAAGAGCGCTACCCCGCCGTGCGCGCCATCACCGATTACGGCCGCGCCCATCACCGGGCCTGGGTCGCCGCCGTGTTCGCGCACCAGCTTGAAAAATGGAGCGGAGCCGAAAAGACGCACCGTCTCGACGCGTTGGTGACGGCAGCCGATCTTTACGTGTGGAAGCTGGTCCGCCGCGACATGAAGCGGTCGCTCGCCGCCTACAAGAAACTCCTCGCCCGGATGGTCGCCGGCGCGCTGGCCGAGTAGCTTACCGGTAAAAAATCAAAAAGACCAAAAAAGAGACCAAATACAGCCAAACGAAAAGAGAGAGATAAAATGCAACAGCCAAATGCCTTCGCCAAATCCTTCCTGTTCACGACTTTCGAGGCCGGCGGTGTCATCGCGCCCGTCCTCGCCGCCGCCGACAAGCTGCTCGTCCGGGGCCACCGTGTCCGCGTCATGAGCGACGAAGCCAACCGCCGCGAGATCGAAGCGGCGGGGGTCGGCTTCGTTCCCTGGAAGCGCGCGCCGAGCCGAACCGACCGGTCGCGCGATACCGACCTGTTCCACGACTGGGCTGCAGCAAGTCCGGTGGACGGAATCCTGCAGGTCATTCACAACATCATGTGCGGACCCGCCCTGCAGTATGCGGAAGATCTGATTGAAGAACTTCGGCGCGAGCCGGCCGATCTCGTGGTCGGCAGCGACTTCCTGCCCGGCGTGTTCGCCGCCTGCGAGGCGATCGGACAGAACGTCGTGCTGCTGACATCGCAACTCTCGATCCATCCGCTCGCTGGCGTGCCCCCGCTCGGACCTGGCCTCGAGCCGGCGCGCACCGACGAGGAGCGTGCGTTGCACGACGAAATGCGCGCTGCTGGAACGGCGATGTACGACGCAGGCCTTCCGGCCCTCAACGCCGCGCGCGCCACGCTTGGTCTCGACCCGCTCGCCCATATGACCGATCAGTTCGCCGTGGCGAAGAAGCGCTTCCTCGGCACCGCGCGCGCCTTCGATTTCGCTCCGGACGACCTCCCCGAAGGGATCGCCTATGTCGGTCCGCAGATCGGGCCGGTGCGCTGGGTCGAAGCGGACCGGGCGCAGTGGACGTCGGCAGACGCACGGCCCATCGTCGCTGTCGCCTTCTCGACGACGTTCCAGAACCATGCAGGCGTCCTGCAGAACGTCATCGACGCAGGCGCACGGCTCGACGCCCGCCTCGTCGTAACGCTCGGCGGCGTCATCAGGCCGGACGAACTGCGCCCCGCCGCCAATACGTTGCTGCTGCACAGCGCCTCGCATGACGCGCTGTTCGCCGACGCGGCCGCAGTCGTCACCCCTGGCGGACACGGCACGGTAATGCGCGCGCTCGCCGCGCGCCGGCCGATGCTGGTCATTCCACACGGCCGCGATCAGAACGACAATGCGGTGCGCGTCACGGCGCGCGGCGCCGGTCTGGCGCTGCCGCCGGCTGCGGGCGTCGATGAGATCGAAGCCGCTCTCAAAGCGCTGCTCGGCGGCGGGCGCTTCGCCGCCGCCGCCCACGCGCTCGGAACGGCGGTCGCCGAGGAGGCGACGAATTCTCCGTTGGCGGACGAACTTGAAGCCCTGGCGACGGCCCCAGCCAGGTCCCGCGCCGCGGCCTGAAAGCGTCAGGGCGGGTGAACCCGGAACAGCGCTCCGGCTTCACCCGCTCCCAGACCACCGGACCGCCGCGCGTGTGGGCGATGAACTTGTCCTCGCTGATAACTTCGATGCGCCCCGAATCCGTCCGCCCAGCATCCGAGCGGCTCGACCAAGTGCCGTCGGCGTTGACCGTCGTCTGCCCGGTTTCGCCGGCGAAGGGAGCCGGGCAGCCGTCGCCAAGACGGTAGCGCCCGTCGGACGTCGTTTCGTTGATGCAGTCGTAGCTGCGCCCGCCGATCACCATGACCGTGCGCCAGCGCTCGACGGCGAGGCCGCCGGTCGAATGCTCTTCCGGTTTCGCGGCGATTTGGGAGGGCGCGGAAGGCGTCGCGCCGCGGAACATCAGCGCAACGATCAGCGCGAGGACGAGCGCGCCCGCGCCGATGAGCGCCGGCCGAAGCCAGCCGGGCTGCGGCGAAGGAGCCGGAGCCGGTGGCGGCTCGACGGGCTTCGGCTGCGGGACCGGTTCGGCCTGGGCTGCGGCGGGTCTGGCGCCGCAGGACGGGCACGCATCGTGCGCAGCCCCGTCGAAGATATGGCCTTCCGGGCAGCGGGTCATCCTGCGGCGCGGGGCGCCATCCTGGTCGCTCATCGTCCTGCCTCCTCCGCCTTCGGCGCCGGCGTCGTCGCCATGCGGTCTTTCACAGCGCCGATTTCAGCGTCGCGCGTTTTGGGATTCGCCGTCTCGAAGGCGACGGCGTAACGCTCGTCCACCGAGAAGACGCCAAGATAGTCGAAGTAGTCCGACGCGGTCAGAGTCGTCCACGGAAGCAGCTGAAAATAGCCCTCGTAACCGAGCGCGTGACCGCCGACACGGCATTCGGCATCCGCCGCCGCGGGCTGGCGCAGGTTGACGAACACCTTGTAGCGGGTGTCCTTCGGCGTATCGCCGACCAGCATCATTTCTGCCGTAGGACCGCGATGCGCATCGGAAACCGCATCGCCCTTGAAGAGGTTCGACCGCCGGACGCGCGGATCGAAGGCGGGCTTGGCCTTGCTGTCCTCCAGTCCGATGCGGTCGCTCTCGACGAAAAGATCGACGTCGTACGGGCAGTCCCATTCGATAGAAACGATGAGCGCATGCCGCATTTCAAGCGCGTCGATTCTTTCTTCGGCGCGCTTTAGCTGGGCGGACTTCTCCTGCAGTTCGCGCTCGAAGCGGTTCGCCTCCGCCTGCACGGCGCCGAGCTGGCCACGAACGAGATCGACGTCGCCGCGGATGCCCTGCGTCAGCGCTTCGATCTGTTCGATCGTATCGCCGGCGGCGCCCAGACCCCGCGTCGACGCATCGGCCTCGTCAATGAGCTCGGTGATGATCCCTTCGGTGCCGCCGCGGATCCGGTTGAGGCCCTGCACGGCGGCATCGAGACGAAGTCTCAGTTCGTCCATGTCGCTCGTGACATTCGGATCGAACACATAGTAGCGCGCGAGAATGATCATGATGATCAGGAACGCGCCCATCGCGCCGCAGATCACGTCCATCAGGGAAAGGTTGAAGATATTGATGTCGCGATTGCGCGCGCGCATCGCTCACGCCCCTACATAGAGGCGATTGATGAGATTTTTCAGGCAATAGGCGCCGGCGCGGTTGACGGCGAGCTCCTCTTCCTTCTGCACGAGGTTGAGCAGCAGCACGATGATGGCGCTCCAGAGAAGCGCGATCACCGTCGTGTCGAAGGCGACGGCGAGGCTGCCCGTGACGAGGCGGATTTCCATATTCTCGGGATCGACGAGACCGAGCGCCGAGGCGATGCCGACCACCGTGCCGATGAACCCTACGGTCGGGATCGCCCAGGACAGATAGCGCAGCACCTGGTAGCGGAGGTCGACCCGGTGAGCGATGAGCTCGAGCGCGCCGTTCAGGACGCTCACCGTCTGATCCACCGATCTGCTCGCCTGCGCCTGCAGGACAGAGAGATCGATGAGAAAAGGCAGAAAACCGTTGTCGGCGTCGAACGCGCCCGAGACTTTCCGGCGCAGCGGTCCGAGATCGTCCATGACGAGAACGGTCTGGTCGTCTTCAGGAAGATAGTTCCGGGTAAGGAAAGAGTGCTCCCACTTTGCGACGCGCCAGCGCATGAAAAGCTGGCCGAGCGCAAGGAAGAACAGGATGTGTTCGGCGTTCTGGATCGTGAACGGATAGGGAAAGACGGCGTCGCCGCGGCCGATCCAGAACGCCGCGCCTCTTCCCGTTCCGCCGAAAAGGAGGTCGAGGAGGAGAATGAAGACCACGCCGGCCAGCGCCGAAAGACCGAGCACGACGAGTTCGCCCGGCAATTTCATGTCGGCGAGCGCAAGGTTCCGCGATTTCGCAAGGTTCCCGGCTATGTTCCGCCCCCCAGCAAGCTGGCGATCGGCGAAAGCTACCGGGAGCGCCGGTGCAAGACAATCCGAAATTCCCCGGGCGGCGCGGCCGCCGACGTGCGCTATACGTCCAACGCCGCCGAGAGCGCATTGGTCTGGATGAACTCGCGTCTCGGCTCGACCACGTCGCCCATCAGGCGCGAAAAGATGTCGTCGGCGGCGTCCGCTTCCTTGACCCGCACCTGCAGCAGGACGCGGGCGTTGTCATCAAGGGTCGTCTCCCAGAGCTGCTCGGGATTCATCTCGCCGAGACCTTTGTAACGCTGCACCGTAATGCCCTTTTCACCCGCCGCGCGGACGGCGGCGAGCAGGCTGCGCGGGCCCGTCACGGTCTGGCGCTGATCCTTCTTCACCCACGTCGCGGGCTTCGCAAACACATCGATCAGGCCCTCGACTCCCGCCTGGACCTTGCGGGCGTCTCCCGAGACCAGCACTTCGCGGCTGAAATGATGGCGTTCCGTGACGCCGCGCAGTTCGCGCTCGAAAATATACCCCCCCTCGCCGTCGGGCGCGCCTTTCCAGCCACGCTCATATTCCTCGGCGATCATGTCGAGCCGGTCGGCGACGCGGCCGGCGATTTCCTGCGCGCCCTCTTCAGGAGCTTCGCCCAAGGCGCGCGCGAGCGCCGCCTGCACGATGATGTCCTGTGAGAAACGCGAGGAGAACTCGGCGAGCGCGTCTTTCACCTTTCGCGCCCTGGCGACGATGTCAGCCAGGTCGGCGCCGGCGATCGTTTCCCCGTCGGCAAGCTGCAACTCGGCGCCTTCCACCCCATCCGTATACAGATAATCCTCCAGCGCGCGCTCGTCGAGAAGATACTGTTCCGACTTGCCGCGCGCGATCTTGAAGAGCGGCGGCTGGGCGATATAGAGGTGGCCGCGGCGGATTATCTCCGGCATCTGCCGGAAGAAAAACGTCAACAGCAACGTCCGGATATGCGCGCCGTCCACGTCGGCGTCGGTCATGATGACGATCTTGTGGTATCTGAGCTTGTCGGCGTTGAAGTCATCACGGCCGATCCCGGTGCCGAGAGCGGTGATCAGCGTGCCGATCTCCTGGCTCGAAAGCATCTTGTCGAAACGAGCGCGCTCGACGTTGAGAATCTTGCCGCGCAACGGCAGCACCGCCTGGTTCTCGCGGTTTCGCGCCTGCTTCGCCGAGCCGCCCGCCGAGTCGCCCTCGACGATGAAGAGTTCCGACTTTGCGGGATCGCGCTCCTGACAGTCGGCGAGCTTGCCGGGAAGCGAGGCGACGTCGAGCGCCGACTTGCGCCGCGTCAGCTCGCGCGCTTTCCTGGCCGCCTCGCGGGCGGCGGCGGCCTCGACGATTTTCTGCACGACCTTGCGCGCTTCGCCGGGGTTTTCCTCGAACCATGAGCCGAGCTTGTCGCCGACCGCGCCTTCGACGATGGGGCGCACTTCCGACGACACGAGCTTGTCCTTGGTCTGCGACGAGAATTTCGGATCGGGCACCTTCACCGAAAGAATGCAGGTCAGTCCCTCGCGCGCGTCGTCGCCGGTCAGCGAAACCTTCTCGCGCTTGGCGATGCCGGAAGATTCCGCATAGTTGTTGACGATGCGCGTCAACGCCGCGCGGAAGCCGGCGAGGTGCGTGCCGCCATCCTTCTGCGGGATGTTATTGGTGAAGCACAGCACTTTCTCGTGGTAGGAATCGTTCCACCACATCGCCACTTCCACTGTCACGCCGTCGCGCTCAGCCCGCAGGGCGATCGGCTTGTCCGTCAGCGGATTTTTCGCCTGATCGAGATAGCGAATGAAGGCCTCGAGGCCGCCTTCATAGTGCATGATCTCTTCGCGCGGCTCAGCGTGACGCGCGTCTTTCAGGCGAACGGTGACGCCCGAATTCAGGAAGGCCAGCTCGCGCAGTCGGTGTTCCAGCGTATCGAAGTCGAACTCCGTTCCGGTGAAGGTCTGGCTGGAAGGAAGAAAGGTGATCTCCGTGCCCTTCTCGTCGCTGTCGCCGACGACCGCCAGCGGCGCCTCCGGAACGCCCATACGGAACCGCATGTAATGCTCTTTGCCGCCGCGCCAGGTGCGCAGGCCGAGCCATTCCGACAGGGCGTTGACGACGGACACGCCGACCCCGTGGAGACCGCCGGAGACCTTGTAGGAATTCTGGTCGAATTTGCCGCCGGCGTGGAGCTGGGTCATGATGACCTCGGCGGCGGAAACTCCTTCCGACGGATGGATGTCGGTCGGAATGCCGCGGCCATTGTCCCTGACCGTGCACGAGCCGTCGGCGTTGAGCGTGACGTCGACCGAGTTCGCGTGGCCGGCGAGCGCCTCGTCGATGGCGTTGTCGACGACTTCGTAAACCATGTGATGCAGGCCCGAACCGTCGTCGGTGTCGCCGATATACATGCCGGGACGCTTACGGACCGCATCGAGACCCTTGAGGACCTTGATCGAGTCGGCGCCGTAGTCGTCGTTTTGAGTCGCGGCGGTGTTCGCCATTTTGTTCTTACCTTACTGTCGTCTCGTTGAGGGATCCGCCCTCGACCGCGAACGCTTGCGCGCGCGACCCCCAGGCGGAGAAAAGAGATTTGTCCGTACCCGTCATGAACACCTGAAAGCCGAGCGCGCCGAGAATGTCGAACAGCGCCGCGCGTCGGCCTTCGTCAAGATGGGCGGCGATTTCATCGAGCAGCAGCACCAGCGGCGCCGGCGCGCCGCCCCGGAAGCGGCCCTGCAGCGCCAACGAACGGGCGGCAGCGAGAACGAGGCCGATCAGCAGCGCCTTCTGCTCGCCGGTGGAGCACAGCCGCGCCGGCCGCCCCTTCTGACGATGCGTCACGATGAGATCGGAACGGTGCGGACCGACCAGCGCCCGCCCGGCCGCCGCGTCCGCCGCCCGGTGGCGCCGCAGGCTTGTCAGAAACTCTTCCTCGACCTCAGCCGCCGGAGCCGACGCGAGCCCCGCTTCGAGCATGCCTTCAAGAGCAATCTCCGCGGCGGGAAAGCCTGCTGCGGCGTCTATCTCGGCGGCGACGAGCGCGCCGGCGGCCTCGCGCCGCGCCGCGGCGATGGCGACGCCCGCTTCCGCCATCTGCGTCTCCAGCGCCGAAATCCAAGCGTCATCGCGGCTGCGCTCGTCGAGAAGCCGCTGCCTCTGACGCATGGCGAGTTCGTAATCCGCGCCCGCCCGCGCCTGATCCGGATTGAGCGCCACCGCTATGCGATCGAGAAAACGGCGCCGCTCACCCGGCCCGTCCATAAACAGGCGATCCTGCGCCGGAGTCAGCCACATGAAACGAACGACGTCCGCGAAAGCGGCGGGACCCGAGGCCGACGCCTCGTCGATGCGGCACAGGCGCCGGCTCGGATCGGCGGCGGTCGCGCCGACGCCGATATGGCGCTCGTCGCCGGCGCTTTCAATCTGCGCTGCGACCGCCCAGCCGCCCCCGCCCTCGACGCGCGGCAGTTCATCGAGCCGCGAGCCGCGCAACCCGCGCCCCGGCCCCAGCAGCGACACCGCTTCGAGAACGTTGGTCTTTCCGGCCCCGTTGGCGCCGATCAGCACCACAGGGCGGCCGTCGAGCGCTATGTCGGCGCGCGCATAGGAGCGAAAATCGGTGAGTCGGAGACGGCGGAATCGCGCATGCGCACCGGCAGGCGCCTGACAAGGCGCCGCCGCTGCATAGTCTTCGCTCTTCATCGCCGCTTCGGCCAACGAATAGTCTTTCTTTCTCATCGACGTCGCGCCATCCGCGCCCGAAAGCGCGCTTTCGAATTTCAGCGCCGCAACGCGGGCTCGGCCTGACTTTCCTGGCGCTGTCGCGGTCAAACCCTGAGCGGCATCAGCACGTAAAGCGCCCGCTCGTCCTCGTCGTCGACGACAACGGTCGGCGACGACGGATCGGCGAGCCGCAGCACCGCCGTCTCGCCGTCGACCTGCTGCGCGACTTCCAGGAGATAGCGCGCGTTGAAACCGATCTCGATCGGATCGCCGGAATAGTCGACGGAAAGCTCTTCGAGCGCGCTGCCCGCTTCCGGATTGTTGACGGTGAGCCGCAGCCGGTCGGAATCGAGGGCCAGCTTGATCGAGCGGGTGCGGTCGGCCGAAACAGTCGACACCCGGTCGACAGCCGCCGAGAAGTCGCCGTTGTCGACGCGCAGTACGTTGGCGTTGGATTTCGGAATGACGCGCTCATAATCGGGGAAGGCGCCGTCGATCAGCTTGGACGTAAGATAACCGGCGCCGAAGCCGAACCTGATTTTGGCGGCGGAGACAGCGATTTCGACGGTCTCCTCGGCGTCGGCGAGCAGGCGGCCCAGTTCGTTGACGGCTTTGCGCGGCACGATGACGCCCGGCATCTTCTCCGCTCCGGAGGGAAGTGCCGCATCGAGACGCGCCAGACGGTGCCCGTCGGTGGCGGCGGCGCGCAGCAGCTTTTTCGAGCCTTCCGTATAAGGATGAAGATAGACGCCATTGAGATAATAGCGGGTCTCCTCCTGCGACATAGCGAAACGCGCCTTGGCGAACAGACGCGACAACTCGGAGGCCGGCATGGAGAACCGCACGTCCATATCGTCGGAGGCGAGGGTCGGAAAATCCTCGTCGGGTAGAACGGCGAGCGAGCCCTCGTAGCGGCCGGCTGTGATCTGCAGCCGTCCTTCGTCCTGGATCAGTTGCAGGCGGACCTGCGCGCCGTCGGGAAGCTTCCGGACGATGTCGTGGAGCATCACCGCCGACGCGGTCGCGGCGCCCTTCATGGCGACGTCGGCGGGCGCGGCCTCCGATATCTCCATGTCGAGGTCGGTCGCCGTCAGCGTCAGAGCGCCGCCTTCCGCCTGAAGCAGCACGTTCGACAAGATCGGGATCGTATTGCGCCGCTCGACAACGCTTTGCACATGTCCCAGCGCGCGCACCAGCGCCGAGCGTTCAATCGTAACCTTCATTGGCTTTCGCTTTCCCGCTTTCTTGTTTTCCCGCCAGTCATCCCGACCCTGACATCCCGGCCGACCGTCGCCCGCGTCCGGGCCGCTAACGGGACCGCCGCGATGGGAGGGCTTCCGAGTGAAAATTCGGCGATCCGCCGACAGAAACGGGCCGCGCCGCCGCCGGGAATCGCCGCTCGAAATAACCGCCGGATTATAGCCGAAACAACCCCCGAAAAGCCAGCGAGGATAAGGCGGGAAAGGGGGCGAAAAGCCCCGCGATTCACGGCTTCGCCGGCTTGCGGCGGCGCGGGCCGACGCAGCAGCCGCTCAAGACGGAAAAAGCCTTTTAAAGGGCCCGCCGAAGGATGCGCCGCATAACAAAAACCGCCGCCATGAGGAATGGCGGCGGCTACGACCGAACCAGGGTCAAGGTCTAGGCGCCGAGGGCGGCCTTGATGGCGGCGACGCCGTCGCGAAACTTCTGATCGCGGGCGAGCAGCGCCAGCGCCCGCTGATAGCCGTTCATCACCGTGCTATGATCGCGGCCGAGCGTCGCGGCGATGCGCGGGAAAGACTCCCGCAGAACCTCGCGGGCCACATAGACGAAGGCATGCCGGACCCGCACGATGGTCTGCCGTTGCGCCCGCCCCTTGAGATCGGCTTCCTCGACCCCGAAAGCCTGGGCCGCGGCGGCAAGGCAATCGTCCAGCGTATAGGACCGCCGGCAATCGGCGAGGTGCGCCTTCAGCTCCTGACCTGCCTCGTCAAGCCCGACGACGACCTCACGGTCGCTATAGGCGAGGAGGAGATGGTTCAGGGCCCCGATCGCCTCGCGCATGCTCTGGGTGAACTTGCGCGCGATGAAGGCGAGAGCCTCGTCGCTGATGGCGCACTTCGCCGGCGCGTTTTCGAGACGCTTTTTCAGCACGCTGAACCGCAACGCTTCGTCGGCCTGGGCCATGGCGACGCTGAGCCCCCCCGAGAGGCGATCGGCGAGGCGTTCGTTCACGCCGCGCTCGACGAGCTTCAGGGGAGCCAGCTCTCCGGCGATTACGAGCCGGCGGCCGGCGGCGAGCGACGCGTTGATGAGATTGAGGATCTCGGTTTGCGTGCGCAGAGAGCTCGCAAGCAGATGCACGTCGTCGATGAGCACCACATCCTGGGCGAGCAAATCCTTGTGCAGCGACAGCATCCCGTTCGAGAAAATGGCGCTGACGCAGCCGGTCTGCAGATTGGCGTACGTAAGATAGGCGCAGCCCAAACCATGCGTCGCCCGCCACTCATTGCCGATGGCGTGCAGAAGATGCGTCTTGCCGACTCCCGAGGGACCGTAAATGTAAATGATTTCTCGCGAGGCGGCCGGATTGAAGACCTGCCGCGCGGCCGCATAGGCGAGGCGGTTCGAATCATCCACCGCAAACCGCTCGAACGTAGAACGCTCGTCGAGCGGAGAAATCAGGTCGGCGAGCGCGGGAACGCGGCGCTCTTCCGCGGCGCGGCCGTTGGCGCCGGCTGTCGCCGACGCAGAATCGGAGAGCAGCGCCCCTCTCGACGCCGGCGCCGGCTGGTTGAGGCCGATCAGCTTCGGCATCAGCGCCGACACTTTGGCGGCTGAGGCGCTCAGCTTTTCGCGCGTGACGATGCTGACGCGCCGCACCGGCCCCACCGCCTCGCTCCATGCGTCGCGCATGGCGACGATAAAGCGCTGGCTCAGCATATCGCGCTTGAATTTCGATTCAGTCGAGAAAGTCACGGAATCGCCGCTTCGTTCTTCCAGGCGCAGATCCGCCATCCACGATGAAAATACGTCGCCGCCCATCCTCAACATCAGGGCGGCCTGAAAAGCCGCAAATTCTTCCCCGCCGCCGACACGTTCGTCAGTCATATTCGCATCCGATAAAAAGATCTAAATCAAAAAGCCGCCGAAGGGCGTCCCGCCCGCGCATGCCGCATACATGCGCGCCGCGATCCGCCAGATTTTGCATGAGACGCCGAGAGAAGTTCAGGCGCCGTGAAGGGCTAACTTAAACCGCAACCCCGAACAGGTTGCAATTAACAATCCGTATTTCAGATACAGCTTGGTGAGAAAATCGTCTTCCCCTGCCCATCGCTCCGCCTTTTTTTGTTTCGCGACTTGCGCGTCAGCTTCGCAAAACCTCGCTATTTCCGGAGAAAAGCGAGCCCCAATTCCAACTAATCCGTACAAAAAGCATCGCGACGAGGAGTTAATCCGTGCACGTCGCTATGTTGATTCGATCATAGTTTGAAGGTTCCGTGAAGGTCAATACTTGAACGCGACTCGAATGCTTTTTTTTGGCGAATTTAAGCAGCTATTTTTCGCCTGTGAGACGCACGCTTTTCAAAACAGAACGTTACCGTCAAACTTGTACTCAAGCGCTGAAGAAGAGCACTTCGTGCATCATGCATTCAGTACGCGCCGACGTAAAGCAGTTGTTGAAAACGACTCCGCGCAAATTGCAGAGCGCTACATTCTAACGTTGCAGCTCGGCGCCTTCATCGCCGAGGTCGGTGTAGCCGCCGCCTCAATACTGCGCGCATCCTGAAATGCGGACAATCTTCATATGAAGGGCGTCCGACGGCGCCGTGCGCTTATACGCGCAACGCGCCCGCACACCTGCACGCCGCCAAAGACCGGACGCGCTGGGCGAGTTAGAAATTTAGGCGGAAAGCGCTTTAATGCGAGAGGAAAGACGCGACAGCTTGCGCGAAGCGGTCGCCTTCTTGACGACGCCCTTCGACACGGCGCGGTGCAGTTCCGGCTGAGCCGCACGGAACGCTTCGTCGGCGGCTTTCTTGTCGCGCGAGGCGATAGCTTCTTCAACCTTCCGCAGGAACGTGCGGACGCGCGAGCGGCGCGTCTTGTTCACTTCGGTGCGGCGCGCGATTTTGCGCACCATTTTCTTGGCGGAAGAAGTGTTAGCCATGTCGTCTCACATCGGGAGTTATAGGGGCCCTGTCGGGCGAGGCGTGGCTTATAGCGGCGGGCCCCCCGCCCGTCAACGCAGGAAATGGCAGAGAATTTCGCAAGCAGTTTCGCGGGTCTAGCACTGGCATGTCCCGCAGTAAAAGCTGGAGCGGCCGGCCTGGACGATGCGGCGGACGGGTCGGGCGCAGACCGGGCAGGGCTCCCCCTCCCGGTCATAAACGCTGAACCGCTGCTGGAACCCGCCCTGGGCGCCGTCGGAAGCGGCGAAGTCCCGCAGGGTCGAACCGCCCGCTTCGATCGCCTCTACAAGCACTTCCCGCACCGCCCGCCAGAGACGAGCCCCCCGCTGGCCGCTGACGCTCGCCGCTCTTCGTTTTGGCGACACGCCCGCCCGGAACAGCGCCTCGCAGGCGTAAATGTTGCCGACCCCGGCGACAATGCGCTGATCGAGAAGCGCCGCCTTGATCGGCGCCGTCTTGTTCCTGAGAGAGGCGTTAAACGTTTCGGCTGTGAACCCGGGTCCCAGCGGCTCGGGGCCCATGCCGGCGAAATGCGCGCTCGCTTCGAGCCCCGCGGTCTCCACTAGGTCCATGAAGCCGAACCGGCGGGGATCATTGTAGATGATGCGCGCCGGCGCGCCTCCCGCCACTTCGAACAGGACATGATCGTGCCGTGGGTCCGGCGGCTCGGCATAGTAGAAAACGCCCGGATCGGAACGGCGAGCGCCATCGACGGTGAACCGTCCCGTCATGCCGAGATGCAGAATAAGGCTCTCGCCGGTCGAGAGTTCTGCAATCATGTATTTCCCGCGCCGCACAAACGCCCCGACCCTCGCGCCAACAAGGCGCTGCGTGAAGCGCGGGGGAAAAGGGAAGCGCAGATCGGCGCGCCGCGTCGTCACCGTCTTAAATCGAGCGCCCAGAAGCACCGGCTCAAGGCCGCGGCGGACAGTTTCAACCTCAGGAAGCTCCGGCATGCGCCACTCGCTACTCCCAATTTCTGAAAAGCAAAACGCCCCCGCATTGCGGCGGGGGCGTTTATATGGCGTTTGAAATCCGGACGAGACGCTATTTCTTGTTCTTCTCGCCCTTCAGCGCGGCGCCGAGAATGTCGCCGAGCGAGGCGCCGGAATCGGCCGAGCCGTACTGTTCGACCGCCTCCTTCTCTTCAGCGACTTCGCGCGCCTTGATGGACAGCGAGATGCGGCGCGAGGTCTTGTCGAAGCCGGTGACCCGCGCGTCGATCTTGTCGCCGACCGCGAAGCGTTCGGGACGCTGCTCGTTGCGGTCTTTCGAGAGATCCGATTTGCGGATGAAGGCTTTCGGGCCGCCTTCGCCGCCGACCTGCACCTCGATGCCGCCGTTCTCGATGGCGGTCACCGTGCAGGTGACGTCGTCGCCCTTCCTGATCTCGCCCATATTGTCGAGCGGGTCAGAGCCGACCTGTTTGATGCCGAGCGAAATGCGCTCTTTCTCCGGATCGACGTCGAGCACCTTGGCTTTGACGACATCGCCCTTCTTGTAGTCCTTGATCGCTTCCTCGCCGGAGCGGTTCCAGTCGAGGTCGGAGAGGTGGACCATACCGTCCATCTCTTCCGTGAGACCGACGAACAGACCGAATTCGGTGATGTTCTTGATCTCGCCCTCGATGACCGAGCCGATCGGATGCTGCTCGGCGAACGCCTCCCAGGGATTGTTCAGCGTCTGCTTCAGGCCGAGAGAGATGCGGCGCTTGTTCTCATCGACTTCGAGCACCATCACGTCGACCTGCTGCGAGGTCGAGACGATCTTGCCGGGGTGAACGTTCTTCTTGACCCAGCTCATCTCCGAAACGTGCACGAGGCCTTCGATGCCGTCTTCCAGTTCGACGAACGCGCCGTAGTCGGTGATATTGGTCACCCGGCCGGTGAATTTCGCGCCGACAGGATATTTCGCCGCCACGCCCTGCCACGGATCGGGCTGGAGCTGCTTGATGCCCAGCGAAATGCGGTGCGTTTCCGGGTTGATCTTGATGATCTTCACACGGACGGTGTCGTTGACGTTCAGAACTTCCGACGGATGGTTGACGCGGCTCCACGACATGTCGGTGACGTGGAGAAGGCCGTCGACGCCCGGCGCCAGCTCGACGAACGCGCCGTAGTCGGTGATGTTCTTCACGACGCCTTCGCGCTCATCGCCCTCGTTGAGTTCGCGCACCACTTCCTGACGGTGCTCGGCGCGGTCCTCTTCGAGGATCGAGCGGCGCGACACGACGATGTTGCCGCGACGCTTGTCCATCTTGAGGATGCGGAAAGGCTGCGGAATGTTCATCAACGGGCCGGCGTCGCGCACCGGACGGATGTCGACCTGCGAACCGGGGAGGAACGCCACCGCGCCGCCGAGATCGACCGTGAAGCCGCCCTTGACGCGATTGAAGATGACGCCTTCGACGCGCTCCTGGGTCTCGAACATTTTCTCGAGACGGTCCCACGCCTCTTCGCGGCGCGCCTTGTCGCGCGAGACGACAGCCTCGCCGTTGGCGTTTTCGATGCGCTCGACATAGACCTCGACCGTATCGCCGACTTTAAGCTCGGCGGGCTTGCCCGGCTGGGCGAATTCCTTCAGCGGCACGCGGCCTTCGGTCTTGAGGCCGACGTCGATGACCGCGACGTCCTTTTCGATCGCCGTAACGATCCCCTGGACGACCGTTTCTTCAAAATCCTTGCGCTCGACCAGCGAGGCTTCGAGCATTTCCGCGAACATGTCGCGGGTGGGGTTCAGCGTTTGTGTTGCAGACACGAGCAATAAGTCTCCGTTTGATTCAGCTTTTCATGCCAACCGGTTTGTCCGGCGGTCTTTCCGCGAAGGTTCTTCCCCGCGGACGGTGGAGCCGAGTTAAAGGTTAAGGCGGCGAAGTCCTCGCATCGACGGACGCACAAACCCGCTTTCCGGCGGATCGCGCCTTCAAAAAAGTGCTTGTCTGGCCGATCTCTTGCGCCCGCCGGGTCCGGATCTCTGGATTTGAGCGTTTCCGCCCTAGTCCGCCCCGCAGCGCTGGAAAACGCCGTCGATAACGCGGCGCGCCGCCGCGAAGGCCGCTTCTATAGTCAAATGAGTCGTATCTAGCAACTCCGCATCCTCGGCCCTGGTCATGGGGGCGTCGGAACGGGCGGCGTCGCGGGCGTCGCGCTCGGCGAGATCGTCGAAAACATCCTTTTCGGTGAGGCCAGGCTTTGCTTCCCGAAGCTCCAGCCAGCGCCTGTGAGCGCGCACATCCGGGCTGGCGATGACGAAGAATTTGAGATCGGCGTCCGGACAGACGACGGTGCCGATGTCGCGTCCGTCGAGCACCGCCCCCCGTTTGCCGCCCGGCGGATGGGTTGCGAAGCGGCGCTGAAACTCCAACAGCGCTTTTCTGACCCCCGGCATCGCCGCCACCTTGGACGCCGCGGCGCCGACTTCGCGCGTGCGGATATCGGCCCCCTCGATGCGGTCGAGCGAAAAATTCTTCGCCGCCTCGGTCGACGCCGCTTCGTCGCCAGGATCTCCGCCCGATTTCAGGACGCAGTATGCAACGCCGCGATACAGCGAACCGGTGTCGAGATAGGCGAAATCGTAGGTCTCTGCGATCAACTGCGCGAGCGTGCCCTTGCCGGAGGCGGCGGGGCCGTCGAGGGCGATAACGAAAGAGCGGTCCATGCGCGGCTGCATGGACCGGGAGCGTCGCCGATGCAAGGCAGCGATGCAAGCCGCCCTGACGTCGGCGCTGCGGCGAAAGGCGCGCCTATCGAAGATAGCCGAGCAGCGTCTGATTGTAGCCCGCAGGGTTGTCGGCGAGACGCTGTTTGAGAAGGGGGCTTTTCGCCAGCGCCGACCTGATGAAGCCGTCGAGGGCCGCGCGGTTCTTCGCGCCGAAACTATCGAGCGTCACCGCGATATGCTCGAGATAGTTCAGGTACAGTTCTGCGATGGTGACGGCTCGATCGTAATCCTCGTGGCCCGCTTCGATCGCAACGCCATCGAAAAAATACTTACGCAGGTGCGGATAGGCGACGAGCTGCGCGCGGAACTCGGCCGCCTGACCGTACATGGCCGTGTGCGCGCCGATCCTGACCGATTGTTCGAGCCCCCGGAGCTGCAGGATGACGAAGACGAGACCAATCAGCGCTATCGCCACGCCGCCAAGCGCGGCGTAGGCCTGAAGCGAGGCGGCGTCTGTCGGCATCTCCATCTCCCTGCGCCGCGTCCGCTTCAACCGGCGGCGTCGATGCGCGCTCCGAGGCGCTTCATCAAGTCGAAGAACGACGGAAAACTCGTGGCGATCATCGCCGCATCGTCGATGGCTACTGAAGCTTTCGCCCCAAGGCCCATGATAAGGAAACTCATGGCGATGCGGTGGTCGTGATGGGTCGCCACCTTGCCTCCGCCGGGAACCGCGCCGCCCGCGACGCGCAGCCAGTCGGGCCCAGAGCTTGCCGCGACGCCGTTCGCCTTGAGGCCCGCCTCGGTCGCGGCGATGCGATCGCTCTCCTTGACCCGCAGCTCGCCGACGCCCGGCATGTAGGTTTCGCCTTCTGCGAAGGCGGCGACGACTGAAAGGATGGGATATTCGTCGATCATCGACGGAGCGCGGGCCGCGGGAACCTCGATCCCCTTCAGGCGCGAATGGCGCACGCGAATGTCGGCGACGGGCTCGCCCGCCTCCATGCGCTCGTTCTCGAAGCGAATATCGGCGCCCATTTCGCGCAGAGTCTCGTACAAACCGATGCGCAGCGGATTGACGAGCGCGCCCTCGACGACAATGTCCGAGCCTGGAACGATCAGCGCCGCGGCGAC
Organism: Pseudomonadota bacterium; assembly: GCA_036337175.1. Lineage (GTDB taxonomy): Bacteria > Pseudomonadota > Alphaproteobacteria > Caulobacterales > Parvularculaceae > Amphiplicatus. Next base: position 194,817 of record JAYZEQ010000003.1, on the reverse strand, counting down.
GGGAAACGCCGCCGAGGAAGGATCGCCCGGAACGCGGATCGTCGTCGCTTTCAGTTTTCGTCCGCCCTCAAGCCGGATAACGCGGCCCTCGGCGCCGTCGTTCTCGATGCGCGGCGGCGCCCCGAAGGCGGCGAGCATGCGCTCGGTATGGTCGCGGCACGGCTCGGGTTCGCGGACGATGGTTTCACCCTCCGCCCCGAGAGCCGCGAGCAGCACCGCCGACTTAATCTGCGCCGAGGCGGTCGGCAGCGTGAAATCGATGGCGGAGAGTTTCGCGCCGCCGGCGATCGACACGGGCAGCCTGCCGTCTCGGCTCGTCGCTTCGACGCCCATCTTTCTCAGCGGATCGAGAATGCGCCCCATCGGCCGCCCGCGCAGGCTTTCGTCGCCGTCGAACGAGGCGGCGACGCGCTGGCCGGCGACGGCGCCCATAACAAGGCGCGAACCGGTGCCGGCGTTGCCGAAATAAAGCGCCCGCTCCGGGCTGACCCAAGGCGCGCCCGTCACGCGCCAGACGCCCCCGTCGCGTTCGACCCCGGCTCCGAGCGCGCGCATCGCGGCGGCGGTCCGGAGCACATCGTCGGCCTCGAGCAGGCCGTACACGGAAGTCTCGCCCCCGGCGAGAGCGCCGAAAATAAGGGAACGGTGCGAGATCGACTTGTCGCCGGGGGCCGCAGCGGCGCCGGCGAGGGCCCCTGAGGGATGCGCTGTCGCCGGTCCCGCGAGGATATGCGTCTCCGCCGTCACCAGCGCCTCCCGCTCCCTGTTTCCGTGAGTCCCCCGCCCCGCCAGGAGGAAGGCTCAATCCTTTTGACAGGCGCCCGCGCGCGTGGCAACAGGGCGCGTTTCATTGCTTCAATACCGCTCCTCAAAGGACTTTTCGCCGTGACCAAACCAGAGCTTGGCGTCAAACGCGACTGCCCCGAATGCGGCGCGCGTTTCTACGACCTGGGCAAGACGCCCGCGCACTGCCCGAAATGCGACACCGAATTCGTTCCCGAAGCGCTCCTGAAGCCCAGAAAGCCGCGCCGCGAAGACGAGGAGGCGCCGGAAAAAGTCGCCGAGGCTCCCGCCGCGGAAACCAGCCTCGAAGAGGCCGACAAGGAAAAGAAAGCGGCCAAGCCCAAGCGCAAGGCCGGGCTCGATGAAGAAGCCGAGTCCGAAGACGATGACGAACTGGGCGACATCGAGGATATCGAGGATATCGATGTCGACGACGACGACACCCTGCTTGAGGACGAAGACGACGACGACGACATGACGGACATTGTTTCGTCAGGCGACGACGAAGACTGATCTCTTCGCGGGACTTGCGCCGGCTCTGCGCCGCCGCTAGGTTCCGCACCCTTCGCGGGGGTCCCCAAACCCTCGCGCCCGGATGGGGCTATAGCTCAGTTGGGAGAGCGCTTGAATGGCATTCAAGAGGTCGGCGGTTCGATTCCGCCTAGCTCCACCAATCTCCGCCGCGCCAGTCGTGTTTATTCGGGGTCGCTGACCAGCAGCTCCTTCACCGGCGCGCCATCGCTCCACGCGCCCATGTAGCGCTGCTTCTCGCCGCCTCCGAGCGCCACATCGCGATTCTCGCCATAGAAGGCCGCGTCGGTGAGGGCGTCGAACAGTTTCCAGGTTCCGTAATAGTCGAGCGCGTCGACCGTGCGCCGTTCCTGGGCGTTGAAATCGCCCGCGTCCTGCGCTTCGAGCTTCTTGAGCGTTCTCTTCTGCAGCCGCCGGCGAAGCGGGCCGCCCTTGCGCTCTTCCCTTGTCTTGGCGTCCTCCTGCGGCACGCCGGGAAGGTGACCGCCGGTCGTCGCCGCGAAATGCGCCGCGTTTAGCGGCGGCGTTCCGTGCGCGTCGCTGCGCAGCACCACATAGTCCTTGTCGTCGGGCGGGATTTGCGTCGTGCGCCTGTAGACTCGCAGCGCGTCGGCGTCGCCGACAAACTTGTCGTCTTCGCCGGCGAGCGACAGGAGAAGCGTTCCGCGCGGAATTTTCTCCCACGCCTCGGTCGGAACGAGAGTGCGCCCCTCGCGTCCTTTTGTCATTCCCGGACTAACGCTCATCAGGGCCTTCGGCTGAGGCAGGCCTTCGCGCGTCGCCACGGCGGCGATATTCAGCGCGAGCAGCCCGCCCGCCGAATGGCCGACAATGGCGAACCGGTCGAAATCGCCCTCGACGCCGAACTCTCCCCGGCGAATTCGGCCCGTCGCCGACTTGATCCCTTCAAGCGCGTCGTCGAGGACGCCGGCAGGCTTGCTGCGGAACCCTTCCTGATAGGCCGGATAAACGACGATGGCGCCGCGACGGACGATATGCTCGATCCAGGCGGCGTAATGATTGGGATTCATGCCGCCCCAGCCATGCATGAAGACGATGACTGGCGCCCGCGCCGGCGCCGGCTCGCCGGGCGTGAACACCCAGTAGCTTGTCGCGCCTTCGCCGAAGGACCGCGCATTCACCGCCGCATGCGGCGCCTCATAACCGCCCGGCCCGCGGGCAGGTTGCTGCGGCGGCGATATTTGGGCGGCCGCCGGGCCTGCAATGAATAGCGCCAGGATGGTCGCGATGGTCCGCATAGTTCGCCCGCCCCTTCCGCCGCCGCGCACGGGCGACGACCGTTAAACGGGGCGCCGCCGCCCGTCCGTCGCGCGGGAACGACGTCCCTCCGCTCGGTCAGTAATAGCCGGTTCCCTGATAGTTGACCGGCCGCGGCGTGCAGAGCCGGCCGTTCACCGGCGCGTCGGCCGTCGCATAGGCGTAGCCGTAGGTCGAATAGACCGCGTAACCGTTGCCCTGATTGGCCCAGTGCGGGCAGAAATAGATGCCGGAATCCGAGTAATAGGCGCCGCCGGCGCGTCGATCGTAATAGCGTTTCGCGGCCCGTTGTTCGGCGAGGCAGGCGCTGTCATAGCCCGCAAAGTTATCATCGCGGTCGTAGACCGAGCAGAGTTCATAGTCCCCCCTGGTGAGTTCCTGAGCCGCCGCCGGCGTTCCCATCAATAGCCCGGCCGCCGCCAGCCCGGCCGCCAGGCCGCTTTGCGCAATCCCCTTCGCGATCATTGCTCTCTCCCTGTCGCCGCCCGAGTCGCCCGGCGCTATTCTGGGCGGCGAAATGGGGCGACAACATGACCCATTATTCACCGCAGGCGCCGCAAGACTTGCATCCGGGCGATTGCGCCCTTTATGAAGCCGATAACGCGGGCGTGATCGGCCATGGACGATCCCCCTCCTTTTTCCGTCTGCTCTGGAGACGCTTATGAAGATCCTCGTGATCGGCGGCGACGGCTTTTGCGGCTGGCCGACCTCGCTGCACCTTTCGAACCTCGGTCACGACGTGATCATCGTCGATAACTTGTCGCGGCGGAAAATCGACATAGAACTCGAGGTCGAGAGCCTGACGCCGATCAAGCCGATCTCGGTGCGGCTCGGGGCATGGAAAGAGATTTCCGGGCGCGACATCCGTTTCAAGAATATCGACGTCGCGGAAAACTATGCGCGGCTCCTGCGGCTCATACAGGAGGAAAAGCCGGACGCCATCGTGCATTTCGGCGAGCAGCGGGCCGCCCCCTATTCGATGAAATCGTCCTATCACAAGCGTTACACGGTCTCGAACAATCTCAACGCGACCAACAACATTCTCGCGGCGATCGTTGAGGCCGGCGTCGACGCCCACCTCGTCCATCTCGGCACGATGGGCGTCTACGGCTACGGCACGGCGGGCATGAAAATTCCCGAAGGCTACCTGCCGGTGAAGATCGAAACCGAAGATGGGCGCGAGATCAGACAGGAAATTCTGTACCCGGCCAATCCCGGCTCGATCTACCACATGACCAAGACGCAGGATCAGCTCCTGTTCGCCTTCTACAACAAGAATGACGGGCTGAAGATCACCGACCTGCATCAGGGCATCGTCTGGGGCACGCAGACCGAAGAGACGCGGCAGGATGAGCGGCTCATCAACCGGTTCGACTATGACGGCGACTACGGCACCGTGCTAAACCGTTTTCTCATGCAGGCCGCGGTCGGTTATCCGTTGACTGTGCACGGAACGGGCGGACAGACCCGCGCCTTTATCCATATTCAGGACACGGTGAAGTGCATCCAGCTCGCTATCGAGAACCCGCCGCAGCATGGCGAGCGCGTGCACATCCTCAACCAGATGACGGAAACGCACCGGGTGCGAGATCTTGCGAAAATGGTCGCCGAGATGACCGGCGCCGAGATCGCCTATGTATCTAACCCTCGCAAGGAAGCAGACGAAAACGATCTGCACGTCGAAAATCGTCGTCTGCTCGGCCTCGGCCTCGATCCGGTCACTCTGGAAGGCGGGCTGATGAACGAGGTGACCGAGATCGCCCGCAAATATTCCGGACGCTGCGATCGCACGAAAATTCCGTGCGTCTCCTACTGGACGGACGAGCAGCGCCAGAAGGTGTAACGGCGAATGCGAAGACCCGCGCGCCCTGACGGCGCACGGGTTTCCATTGAACTTCGCGGGGGAGGAGCTAGCGGTTCGGTTCGCCGTCGGTCGCGTCTTCCGCTGCGTCCTCTATGTCGTCGGCCGCTTCCTCAGCCTCGTCGCCGACATCGTCGGCGGCGTCCTCGATTTCATCGCCCACATCTTCGATTTCATCGCCGAGGGAATCGTCGTCTTCGCAAGCTGCGGTCATTCCCGCAGCAAAGGTCGTGGCGAGAATGGCAAGAATCGTCCGTCTCATCACACCCCTCCTGTGTTGGTCGTCCGCATAAGGACCGGGTGCAGGAAGAACACGGACGGCCGGCGAAAGTTCCGGGCGCCGTTCAGCGCGCGTAGGCTCGGAAATAGGCCGTGGTCTCTTCCAGGCTTTTTGAGGCCGCGTCGCGCCAGCCGTGGACGCTGTCGGCGTTGAGCAGCGCGCCTTCCGCCGAGACGATCAGCACCGTCGGCGTGCCCAGGAGATCGCCGACGCCGAAGCGCCGCGCCACATCGAGATTTCGGTCGCGATGGCCGACATCGACGAACACGAGTTCGTAGTTTTCGCCGATCAGCGCGGCGAGCTCGGGCGTTTCGAATTTCGCCGCCAGGCCGCGGCTATCATGGCACCAGTCGCCGCCGAGCACGAGGAGGGCGCGGGTCCCCCGCGCCCCAGCACGCGCGAGCGCCGCATCGACGTCGGCCATGGCGTCCGCCGCTTCATTGAAGGGACGAGGGCCGTCGTCGTCGAGCGCCGCCGAGGCAGGCGCCGTCGCGCCGGGAAAAAAGCCCGCCGCCATAAACACCGCAAGTATTGCGCAGGCGCGGAACGGATCGACTCTCAATGTCGCCTCACTTCGCCGATTGCTGTCGCACGATGTAATCAACGATTTCGCCGAACGGCGCGACCCAGATGTCGTTCTTGTGATCGGCGAGGTAGGCGACGAGTTCGGCGTGCGCCTCGGCGGTGACGATCAGATAATCGCCGCCGACGCCGTGAAAGCCCAAAACGCCGAAGCCGCCTTCGTCGCGCACCCCTTCGACATAGGCGATGAGGTCGGCGCCGGTGACCGTATCTGGGAAAAAGTCGCCGCGGACGTCGAACGGATCGAACGCGCCGGGCTTGTCGCCGACGCCGCGCACAGAGGTTACAAGGCCCGACTTGCGCAGCGCCCGCATATAGTCCTCCCCGCCGACCTTCACGTGCCCGCAGGGGACCGCATAGGCGCGGCGCGTTTCACCGTCGATGGCGAACAGCATGGCGTTCATGGCGGCGATCTCGGTCAGCATCGTCTCGACGCTATAGTTCTCGTTGTAATACTGCGGCGGCATGTCGTACGTCCCGCGATTGCACGGATGGTTGAGGGAATGATTCCCGAGTTCGTGGCCGTCCGCCGCGACGGCGCGCCAGCGCCGCACCGATTCAGGAGAATAGATGCGGGCGACGAAGAAAGTGCCCTTGAGGCCGGCGGCGTCAAGCTGCGGCACGGCGATGTCGATCTGCGAATCGAGACCGTCGTCATAGGTGAGCGCGATCGCCGCGCGCTTTCCGTCGGGCCATTCAGTCGCATGGGCGACGCCCGCCAGAGCGAACGCGACGGCGATCGCCTCTCGCATGAACCTGATCATCTCCCCTCCTCAATGCGCTCCGAAATAGCGCTTCAGCCGCGCCGACGCTTCCTCGATCACCGCCCTCTTCTTGCAGAAACAGAACCGCGCGTAATGTGTCGGTCCGGGCGTCGAGGCATGATAGAACGCCGACGCCGGCACGGCGGCGACTTTGGCGCTTTCGGTTATTTCCCGGCAGAACGACATGTCGTCGCCGGAAAATCCGACCGAGCGGATATCGACCAGCATGAAATAGGTGCCTTCGCAGGCGAGAACCTCGAAGCCGGCTTCGGCGAGGCCGCTTCGCATCAGATCGCGCTTCTCCTGCATGCCGGCGGCGAACCGCGCATAGTAGTCGTCGTCCATGTCGAGCCCCGTGGCGACCGCCTTTTGCAGATGCGACGGGCAGGTGTAGGCGACGTACTGGTGGGCTTTCATCAGGCCGGCGATCAGCGGCGCCGGACCTGTGACATAGCCGATGCGCCAGCCGGTGAGTGAAAAGGTTTTGCCCGCCGAGCCGATGCGCACGCAGCGCTCGCGCATGCCGGGCAGCGCCATCAGCGGAAGGTGCGGCGCGCCGTCGAAGATGAGGTGCTCGTAAACCTCATCGCAGACGACGAGAAGATCGTGGCGGCGCGCGGCGGCCGCAACGATCTCAAGCTCTTCACGTCCGATCACGTGCCCCGTCGGATTTTGCGGCGAGTTGAGGACGATCAGCTTCGTCTTCTCGGTGATCGCCGCTTCGAGAGCGGCGGCGTCTATGCGCCAGCCCGGCGGCGCGAGATTGACGAAGCGCGCCCTTCCCCCCGCCGCTTCGATCATCGGCGCGTAGGAATCGTAAAAAGGCGCGAACAGCACCGCCTCATCGCCGGGGTTGAGGAAGGCGAGGAAGGCGCTCGCAAGCCCCTCGGTCGCGCCGGCGACGACCAGAACCTCCGTCTGCGGATCGACGTCGAGGCTGTAAAATCGTTTATTAGACCGGGCCACCGCCTCGCGGAGCGCCGGAAGGCCCATGACCGGCGCGTACTGGTTCGGCCCCTCGACCACGGCGCGGGCCGCCGCTTCAAGAATCTCCTTCGGACCGTCCTCGTCCGGAAAGCCCTGGCCGAGATTGATCGCGCCATGTTCGCTGGCGAGGCCGGTCATCACCTGAAAAATGGTGACGGGGCGGCGGGCGAAAACGGGATTAAGCGAATGGGTCATGTCGTTGTTCACAAAGGCGCGTCACCCTCGCCCCGCCGGCTCCGCAAGGCAACAGCCGGTTGCGCCTTGAGCGCGACCGGCTGTATCGGCGATGATCGCGCCGCCCCGTCAAGCCTGGTCGACCTATGCCGCAGTCCGCCCCCGTCCCGCTGAAGAAACGCATCCGCAAGGCCGTCGTGCGCCGCGGCAAGCGCCTCACGGAGGCCTTCGAGCACTGGCTCGGCCGGATGTCGCCGGTCGGCGACAGGGAAATCCTCGACAAACGGGACTTCCCGTGGACGGCGGCGCTCGAAACCAACTGGCGCCTCATCCGCGCCGAACTCGACGAGGTGCTGAAGGAGCGAGAGCGCCTGCCGAACCTTCAGGACATTTCCGCCGAGCAGCGCTACCTGACGAACGACGGCGGATGGAAATCCTATTTCTTCACCGCCCACGGGGTTGATGCGGAGGAAAACCGCAAACGCTGCCCCGAAACCGCGAGGCTGCTCGACCAGATCCCCGATCTCGCCGTGGCGCATTTCTCGATCCTGTCCCCCGGCAAGCACATCCCCGCCCACAAGGGAATCTACAAGGGCCTCATCCGCGCCCATCTCGGCCTCATCACGCCGGCGCCGCGCGAGAAATGCCGCATGCGCCTCGGGCGCGAGACGATCTGCTGGAAGGAAGGCGAGATCGTCGTCTTCGACGACACCTACGAGCATGAGGTCTGGAACGATACGGACGGCTGGCGCGTCGTTCTTCTCATCGACGTGGTGCGCCCTTTCCCCTTCCCGCTGTCGGCGATCAACCGCACGTTGCTGAAGCTGATCCGCCGCAGCGCCTTCGTCACCGACGCGGCGAAGAAGCACAAGGAATGGGAGAAGGGATTCTACGGCAAGGAAGCGGCCTAGCCTTCGACTGGAGCCCAGAATACGAAGCGCTAAACCGGCCGCCAGGCGCCGTGGAAACTGATCGGCATCGGATGGTCGAGCCAGATTTTGGCGAGCGGTCCGTCTGAAACCGCTCCGGCGTCGAACACCGCGAAGAACGTCTTGCCGCTCGCCCGGTCGAGGCCCTGCTGGATAAGCCAGCCTTCGTCGAGCGCGCCGCCCGGACGGGCCGCGAAAACCGGTTCGCCGACATGATGTCCGGCGCCGAAATCGTAAGTCTCGACCGCGCCCGTCTCATAGTCGAGACGCTTCAGTCCGGAATTAAACACGCCCGTTCCGGCGTGCGCGAAATAGCCGACGCGATGACGCGACAGCGCGACGCGCGGATCGGTCATCGGGAATTCATGGTTGCCGGCGTCGACGATCTCCTCCGCAAGCCGGCCGGTCGCGACATTCATCCGGTAGCGGCGGATCTTGCCGGGATAGATTGCGCGCCCGAGGCGGCCTTCCATGATCGTCGCGAGCTGCGGACTGTCGCCGATGAAATGGTCGGGGTCGTCGTAGGCGACGAAGTCGGCGACCACGTCGCCGCCGTCGTCATAGGCGTTGAGCGCATGCCACATGAAGGCGCCCGGCGCCTCGAACCGTTTCGGCTCGCCGCCGTCGCGCGGAACGAGAATGACTTCGTTGCCCGCCGCGCCGTTCCATTTCATCGATTCGATGATGCTCTTCATGCCGGCGAGGAAACCCGCCACATGCATCTCGCACGGATGCATGACGAACACGAAATAGCGCTGCGTCGCAAGGAAATCGTGAATGTAGACCTGCCGCGTGTCGGCGATGGTGCGCGTCGATAGGTGCGCGCCGCGCTCGTCGTGAGTGATGGCGTGGAGGTCGAACTTGCGTCCGAACGACTGGCCGATGAACAGCCATTCCTTCCGTACGGGATCGAACTTGGCGTGCGCCTTGATCCCCCCGACCGTTTCGGGATCGCCGATATGGCGGGTCTCGAGCGTCGCGAGGCTTTCCGGATCGAGATCGTAGGCGGGGTTCGTTTCGTCGAGTGCGACCACCGCGTCGCCGATCGGATAGACGGTGACGCCCGCCTGCGACCTGAACGGGCCGCCGCCGAGATTACTCAGCGGCCCGCCCGGCCGGGGCGTGGACCAGGTCGAGTAGATAAACTTTCCGGCCTTCTCCTCCTCGACAAACTTGTCGGTGGCGACGAAGGCGTTGCGATAGCTGACGGCGCCGTCGCGGAAAGAGAGGCGCTGCACCACGCCGTCGCCGTCGAGGAGATGGCGCTTCTTCATGTCGCCGCGCGAGAACAGGCCGGGGCCGTTGCGGTAGAGCGCGCCGGAAAGCGCCGCCGGAACCTTTCCCTCGATGCGCGGCGCGTAGTCCTTGCCGGCCGGGGCGTTCGCCGACAGCAGCCCCAGCCAGCCGGGCGCGGCCTCGCCGGCGCCATCCCGGGCGAAAGCCGGTGCGAACGCCGCCGCCGCGAGCAGGCCCGCCGTCATTTCCCGGCGATTGAGAGCGAAGGCCATGGCTGTCTCCTTTTATTTATCTTGACGCTGTCAACATAACGCATATCTGAACGCTGTCAAGATATCTTTCCGGCGGCGCCGAATTCGGCCATGGTGAGAGGATGAAAAGCCCTTCCGCGACGGCGAAAAAGCGCCGCTCCCCGCCGGCGAAGGCCGGCTACCATCACGGCGACTTGAAGCGCGCCCTGGTGGAGGCGGCGCGCGCGCTGCTCGAGAAGGAGGGCGTCGCCGGCACGAGCCTGCGGGCGGCGGCGCGCAAGGCGGGCGTCTCCCAGACCGCGCCCTATCACCATTTCGAGGACAAGAACGCGCTCCTCGCCGCCGTCGCCGCCGAGGGCTTCAAGGCGTTCGAGGCGACGACCCGCGCCATGATGGCGAAAGCCGGCGACGATCCGCAGGCGAAGTTTCTCGAATCGGGCGTCGCCTATGTGAAGTTCGCAACGCAGCATCCGGCGCTGTTCAGGCTGATGTTCGGATCGGTCGTCGAGAACCCGGAAAATTTTCCAGAGCTTGCGGCGGCCGGCGACCGCGCCTTCCGCACGCTCGTCGAGAACATGACCGCCGTCATCGAGACAGCGGGCGGCGACGCGGGAAAGGCGCCGCTCTTCGCCCTTTCCGAATGGGCGCGCGTCCACGGCCTCGCGACCCTGCTCGTCGACGGCGGCCTCGACCCGAAACGCTATCCGGCGAAATCGCCCGAGGCGCTGGCGCGGATAGTGCTGGGCGCCGCGAAACCTCCGGCGTAACCGCCGGGTTCGGTGCGAGGCGGAGAAGGACGCCGTCGCCGCCGCGCTCTGTCCCTGGGCTTTGCTAGCGCCCGCCGCGAAGCGCTTCCTCGACGCGCGCTTCGCGCGTCAGGAACAGATCCCCCGGCTCGCCCCCGGCGCGGGCGATGAGGCGATCCATGACGCTGTCATGGCTTTCAACCGCGCCGTCGCGCAGGATGTGCCGCACTTCCGCGCCGCGTTCGACGAGACGGGGCGCGACAAGGCGCGTGCGATGACAGTCGAGAGGTTCCGCTTCCGCGCACATCAGCGCGATGTTCATTTTCGCCGCGCCCGCGAGCGCGCGCTCGATTCCGCTTTTGAAGAGAGCGGTTTCCGCGAGGCGCTCATAGCTCACCTTGCCGTTCACATAACATTGCGGGTCTTTCGAGCGCGCGCCGAGTTACTTGCCGAGAAAGCCCTGCCGGAGATTGATCGCCCCCACTCTGTGGCTAGCGCGGGCATTACCTCGAAAATGGTGGCTGGACGGGCAGTCAAGAGGGGGTTCAGGCAGCGCATGCAGTAAACCCTTATTCAATTGCAAGCACCCATTGAACTCCACCCTCCCGTTAACTAACAAGTAACGATTATTAACCATTTATACACCAATCAGATTAGGAAGCTTATGATTTCTACAATTGGCTATGAAGGCGCATCATTAGAGGACTTTATAGCCTCATTGAAAGTAGCGTGCGTCGATATCGTAATCGATGTTCGAGAGCGTGCCCAATCTCGTCGCGCGGGATTCTCAAAGAACGCCCTCGCCTCAGCTCTGGAAAGCGCTGGGATAGAGTATGAGCATTTTCAGAAATTAGGTGACCCAAAAGAAGGAAGAGAGGCCGCACGCGCGGGAGATATAGAGAAGTTTCGACGCATCTACTCAAACGTGATCAGAGGAGGTGACGCCGTGGCGGCAATTGATGAAATCATCGAGATAGCATCGTCAATGCACGCTTGCCTACTCTGCTATGAGCGTGATCCAGTATCTTGTCATAGAAAAATGATAACTGATATTATTGAAAAAAAAGATGGCATAAAGCCGATCCATTTAGGGGTGCGGAAATTTGAGCCACTTAAAAGCGGAAGAAGACGAGTGCTTCATACTCGTGAAGGCACTACCTCACCTCTCTAGCAATTATGCAGAAACAGTATGTTGCGCGGGAATAGGCCATGACGCAAAATGGCGACGACTTTATCCAGTTCAGTTTAGAATTCTTGATGACAACCAAAAATTCAAACGGTGGCAATGGATAAGCTATCGCTACACGACCTCTAAAAAAGACCCCCGCAAAGAAAGTCAAAAAGTTGTACCCGAAAGCATACACACGGGGAAATTACTTGGGCAAAGCGAGCGCATCGCAATACTAAATTCTATCATGCGCAAGACTTTGGATGAAGCCGATACGCGTACCGAATCCTTAGTGTTGCTTAGACCACAGAGCATCGAATTTGGGTGGATTGCAAAAACAAAAGCCCAAATTGAAGATGAGAGACAAAAACACGCTGCTCTAGCAAATCAGTTATCACTGCTTGATGCTGTAAAAGCGCCTCCACTTACTCCTTGCCCGTATCAGTTTAGCGTCAAATGGACTGACCAAAACAAGACTAAGCACACTCACGTCTGCGACGATTGGGAAACCTCAACCGCATTTTTTGTTAGGCGAAAATCTCAATCGAACGACGAATCAGCCCTCTCGTCGCTGAAGCAAACTTACGAACAGAGTTACATGAATAGCGGAATGGCGATGGCTTTTAGCACGCACAGCCGTCGCAATGTTACCCATGGTATGGAAAATCAATGGCTTCTTGTGGGGCTGATACGCATTGATGAAAGTAAGCAAGGAGACCTCTTAGCACAACTCTAGCTCTGCGAATCACAACCCCGCATTCGCCTTCTTCACCGCGTCCGCCTCCAGATAAAGCTCGCTCCCCATCTCGCGGTATTTCTCGCTCATCTCCGCCATGCCCTGCTCGCTCGCGCGCTCGAGGTCGGCCTTTTCATTGTCGCTCAATCCCGCCGCGTAATCGCGCACGTCCTGCGTGATCTTCATGGAGCAGAATTTCGGCCCGCACATGGAGCAGAAATGCGCGACCTTGTGGGCCTCTTTCGGCAGGGTCCGGTCGTGGAAGTCGCGGGCGGTTTCGGGGTCCAGCGACAGGTTGAACTGGTCCTCCCAGCGGAACTCGAAGCGCGCGCGGGAGAGCGCGTCGTCGCGCAGCTGCGCCGCCGGATGGCCCTTGGCGAGGTCCGCCGCGTGGGCCGCGAGCTTGTAGGTGACGACGCCGACCTTGACGTCGTCGCGGTCGGGAAGCCCCAGATGCTCCTTGGGCGTCACATAGCAGAGCATCGCCGTGCCGAACCAGCCGATCATGGCGGCGCCGATGCCGGACGTGATGTGGTCGTAGCCCGGCGCGATGTCGGTCGTCAGCGGCCCGAGCGTGTAGAACGGCGCCTCGCCGCACTCGGCAAGCTGCTTCTCCATATTGATCTTGATCTTGTGCATCGGCACATGGCCCGGCCCCTCGATCATCACCTGGCAGCCGTGCTTCCACGCGACTTTCGTCAGCTCGCCGAGGGTTTCGAGCTCGGCGAACTGCGCGCGATCGTTGGCGTCGGCGATGGAGCCGGGACGCAATCCGTCGCCGAGCGAGAACGACACGTCATAGGCGCGCATCAGCTCGCAGATCTCCTCGAAATGCGTGTAGAGGAAGCTCTCCTTGTGATGGGCGAGGCACCATTTCGCCATGATCGACCCGCCGCGCGAGACGATGCCCGTGACGCGCTTCGCGGTGAGGTGGATGTAGGGCAGGCGCACGCCCGCATGGATGGTGAAATAGTCGACGCCCTGCTCGGCCTGCTCGATAAGCGTGTCGCGATAGACCTCCCAGGTCAGGTCCTCGGCGACGCCGTTCACCTTCTCCAGCGCCTGATAGATCGGCACCGTGCCGATGGGGACGGGCGAATTGCGGATGATCCATTCGCGGGTGTTGTGGATGTTGCGGCCCGTCGACAGGTCCATCACCGTGTCGGCGCCCCAGCGCGTCGCCCAGACCATCTTGTCCACCTCCTCCTCGACCGAGGAGGCGACGGCGGAATTGCCGATATTGGCGTTGATCTTCACGAGGAAGTTCCGCCCGATGATCATCGGTTCGGTTTCCGGATGGTTGATGTTCGCCGGAATGATGGCGCGCCCTTTCGCGATCTCGTCGCGCACGAACTCCGGCGTGATGAAGGGCGGGATCGCCGCGCCGAAGCTTTCGCCGAGCGCCACCGTTTCTTCCGCGTTCTCCAGCATCTTCTTGCGGCCGAGATTTTCGCGGATCGCGACATATTCCATTTCTTTTGTGATGATTCCGGCGCGCGCGAACTCAAGCTGCGTCACCGGCGCGCCGGGAAGCCCGCGCAGAGGGCGGTTCCTCACCGGGAAGGCGCGAGCGAGATGCTTGCCCGACGCGCCGCCATTGTCCTCCGGCTTCACGTCGCGGCCTTCATATTCTTCGACGCCGCCCCGCTCCTTCACCCAGAGGGTACGCTGGCGCGCGAGTCCCTTCTCGACGTCGATCGCCACCGAAGGATCCGTGTAAGGCCCCGACGGATCGTAGACCGGCACAGAGGGCTCGTTCGCCGACGGGTGCAGGTCGATCTCGCGCACGGGCACGCGAATATCCTTGTACAGATCGCCGGCGACATAGACCTTGCGGCTCGCCGGGAGCGGACCGGTCGTCACTTCCGGGGTTTTGAACTCGGCTTGCGGGACGTGCTTGTTCATGTCGAGACCTTTCGGAAAGAAAACTGCTCAAGCAGCAGCTTTTGCGGCGCGACTACATCTTTCAGCGCGTAAAACGTCGCAATTCCATCTTCGGAATGCGAATAACGGATGTTCAAATCTTTGACGTCGCCGTTTTCAACCGACTGAACTTCGTAGATTATTGGCCCTGTTATACTCCGTGTCGTGAGTTTGCTCACGTCGTGGATAATAAGGCGTCGATCAGTGATCGCGTAGAGGTGGTCATGGCGAATTATAGCGGACGGCTGCCGATCAAGAATGTTCATCACGGCGATGACAAACGCCAGCGCCGCGATGACGATCAACACGCCAAGAATACCGCTCGCAAACCCGCGGGGATCAAATATCGCTCCCCACGCCATCATTACGATGAAAACGAGCAACATGATCGCTGCGAACTTTATTGCGCCCGATTTGCTGCGCCAGCCTGTCGCAGGCTTTTCGGCGTTTTGCCAATCGGGCCTTCCCGACCAGACCATGGTCTCACCGGGCAACAGAATATCTCTGAGGTCGTTCTCTGCTGTCATGGCGTCAGCCCGCGCGGCCGAAAAGGCCGGCGAGAAGGAGAGCGGCGCCGAGGATGAGCGAAAAGCCGGCGAAGAGTTTCGTCGCGCCGGGGCGCATCAGCGAGGCGCTAACATCCAGCAACGGCTTCGGCGCGACGATGAGGACGATCCCTTCTATGGCCGCGACCCAGCCGATCAGACTGACGGCGCCGGAGAGCGGGTCCGTCCAGATATTGTGCGCCATGACGATCGCGACGCCGAGCGCGAAGACGAAAGCGCCCGAAATGTAGGTGAGCGCCGCGTCGGCGCGGAACCGGTCGAGGATCTGACGCCAGCGGTCCGGCGCGATGAAGCCGGAAAGCCCGGCGGCGATCATGTAGACGCCCATGGCCTTGGCGAGCGAGAGCGTGAGCGTCGTGACGACAGTCAGCATGGTTTCCTCCTTCTTCCCGAGCGTCCGTACGCCAGGCGTTTGGCGGCGACGCAGCCGCCGTCCGCAGACCCCGAGAGCCCGCATAAGCGGCTGTCGGTACGCGGAACGCCACGCTCTTCCGCCAAGGCGGCATCCTTTCGTCACTGTCGGGACGAACGGCGTTGAGGGAAGTTTCTGGACGCGCCGGCGGCGCAACCCTTTTCCGTCCCTACGCCGGCCGCGTCGCGGGACCATCCCGCGAAACTTCCCGGATCAGGTTCTAAGGGTGCTCCGGCGGCTTCAGCCGGATCTCAGCGGGTCCGTCCCGCGCCCCTCGGACTAACGGGACGACGCTAGCAAAGGCGCGCCGCCGTCACAAGGCGCGTCGCGTCAACCTTCGCCCGCTTCGAAATAGCGTGCGGGCGTCGCGCCGAGCGAGGCGCGGAAGGCGGCGACGAAGGCGCTGGCGCTTCGATAACCCGCGGCTTGCGCCGCCCGTTTCACCGGCGCGCCGGCGCCGAGAAGCCGCAGCGCATGAAGAAGGCGCGCCTGTCGGCGCCATTTCCCGAGTGATAATCCTGTCTCCGCCGCGAAGCCGCGTTCAAGCGTGCGCGTCCCGACGCCGAAACGTCCTGCAAGCTCGGCGTGGCCCGCGCGTTCGTCCGGATGCGCCGCGACATGATCCGCGACGCGCCGGAGCACGGCGCTCTGCGGCAGCGGAAGGTCGAGCGCGGGCGCCGGCTGCGCCTCGATTTCGTCGGCGATGAGATCGGCCATCGCGGCGTGCGCACGCTCGCGACCGTCGAGCATGCCGACCGCGACGGCGCGCTGGATCAGTTCACGCAGCAACGGCGACACGGCGATCACCGCGCTTGTCGACGGGAGGCTGTCCCACTGTCCGGGCCGAAGATACAGCGTGGTCAGCGACGCCGCGCCGGCGAAGCGCATGGCGTGCGCGACGCCCGCCGGCGCCCAGATCGCGCCGTGCGGCGGCGCCACCCAGGAGCCCTGAGCGGTCCAGACGGTGACGACGCCGGAAGCGGCGTAGAGGAGCTGGCTCCAGTCATGCGCGTGCGGCTCGATCTCATGCCCGTCGGAAAAGCAGAGGGCGAGAGTTCGGACGAGAAAATGAGGCTCGTCTTCGACGGCGTGACGTTTCTTCGACATTAAATGTCAGAATACCGAGATTGCGACAGACGCGCCAGCGGCTCATGCTCACGCCATGACAAACAATCTCGCCAGTTTCGCCATTCACGCCGACGATGTCGGCCGTTGCCGCCGCTTTTACGAAGCCGTTTTCGGCTGGCGCTTCGAACCCTGGGGTCCGCCGGATTTTTATCTCGTACACACCGGCGATGATGAAAATCCCGGCGTGCAGGGGCTGATGCACAAGCGCATGGAGCCGCGCGGGAGCGGCGGGCCCAACTGCTTCGAATGCACCATCGCCGTCGACGATCTCGACGCCGTCACGGAGGCGGCGAAAAAGCACGGGGCGCGCATCATCATGGAAAAGGCGCCGATTCCGACCGTCGGGGTGCTGACGAAATTCGAGGACACGGAAGGCAACGTGCTCGGGGCGATGGCCTATGAGCGCAAACCGGTCGCATAGCGGCTGCAGAAACCGCTATTGCAGAACAGCCTGCGCGCGCCGGTCGCCGAAGCGCCTCTTGAGGCTGCCGTCTTCCCCACCGCTGCAATTGCCAAAAGATCTCGGCGATGAGGAAAACGGCGGTTGTTCCGTCCCTAACGCCGGCATGACCCGGATCAGGTTCGAAGGGTGCATCTCAGTCCCATGAGCCCTTGCTCCCTGGCGCGTAGCGCTCGCATCGCTCCCCCGTTCCAGCCGCGAAAACGGCTTGAAGGAACCTAGCGAGTTACGCGTCGCACGAGCCGTCGTCCAATGGCGACAGGCGGGACGCCCCTCGGAACGAAGCCGATGGTGACTCAAAAGCTCGCCCTCTACAAGAAGAATCGGACGCCGCGCACGCGAATTAAACAATGGCGAAACGCCGAACGCCGCAGCGCGAATTCTCAACTGTCCTTATGCGGAACGCTGGCGCGCGCGGCGGCGATGGCGAGAGCGTCCTCGATGGCCGCCGCCATCGCCTTCGCCGAATGGTTCATGGTCAGCGTGTCGATGATTTCGCCTGTTCCCGCATCGACCAGCACGGTGAAGCCGGTAGCGCCCTTGAACCGCTCGTAAATCCCGCCGAGCCCGTCGGCTTCCGCTTCGTCGCGCATGTCGTCGCGCGCGCCGAACGTGAAATCGTACTCGACGAAACGCACCGGCCTGCCGGAGAATTCAGGCAAGGCCTCAGCCAGTTTCGGCTTCAGCACGCGGCAGGAGGCGCACCATTCGGAGGAGAAGGTGGCGGCGATCAGTTGCGGCTCGCCCTCGAACTGGGCGCTCACCGCAGCCGGCGCGCGCATGGCCTGAAAGACGACCGCGGCGCCGGCGATCAGCGCGAAGATCAACAGGAGGCCGAGCCGTTTCGACATGCCGGGTCCCATCGCCCTTAGAAATGCACCGAGGCGCCGAACAGGATCTGATTGGTGAACAGGGTCGTGTCGATCTCGAAGGCGTCGTCCGACAGCGGCGCGTCGACCGGCGAGTAGTTGATGCGGTATTCGCCGTAGACGGACAAAGGCCCGGCGATCCGGATATCGACGCCGGCGAGCGCCTGTGCGGTGACGCCCCCGTTCTGGAACTCGTACGTCCTCGGCAGGTCGGAGAGCGCCGCGCCGGTGACCTCGACATGCGGCCGGTTGATCCCGGCGCCGAGCCCCACATAGGGCTGCAGGCGCCCCATCGGCCGCGCGCGATAGAGGGCGTTGAGCGTGATGAACGTGATCCCGTCGGTGAATTCGAGGCGGTCGAGCAGATCGCCCACCGGATAGGCGCCCGGCGCGACGCCGCTCGGCCCTGTAGAGCCCGTCAGATCGACGACCGCATCCGCCTTGGCGCGTACTTTCGCATGAGTGTAGTCGAGCATCACGCCCCAGCCAGGCCCCTCGCGAAACCAGTAGGCGGCGCGGACGCCGTAATAGGGCGCGCCGCCGTCGCCGGGAAAGGAAAGGCCCTTCCAGGGAACGTCCTCAAGCGTGAAATCCGTTCCGTTCGGCCCGGTGAAAGTCACGTCGCTCGACAGCGTCCTGTTCCAGCCGGCGTTGAAGCCGACCTGCACTTCCGCCGAAGCCGGCGCGACGGCGCAAACCGAGGCGCCGACGCCCGCCAGAAGCGTTCCCCCAAAAAGACTGCGCATTGATTGATTCCCCTTGTCGCCACAGCGTAGCCGAAGTCTTACAGGCGTCAAAATCGCCGGTAAAGCGAGCATCAAGCGAGCGTGAAGCCCGATGCGGCGCGCGCTTTGACGCAAGGCGAGTGGCGCGTAAGGTCGAGGCGGCGCGAGACAGCGCGCGGCGGGCGAAGCGATGACGGCGGAAGAGACGGGAGCGAAGAGAACCGCCGACAAAGGCGCAGACTGGCCGCCGCCGCCTGCGGATTTCGCCGCACCCTATGCGCCGCTGCGCGTGTCTCCGGAGCGAATCCTCGGCGTCAGAGTCGGCGTGCGCCCGTACCGGCCGCAAGGGTTTACGATTCGCGCAGAAAAGTTCGGCGGCAAGATCGTGATCCATAATTACGGCCATGGCGGCTGCGGCGTCACGCTCGCCTATGGTTGCGCGGATCTTGCGATGCAGGCGGCGGCGCCGTTCGCGGTCAGCGACGCTGCGGTGATCGGCGCCGGCGTCATCGGCGTGACGACGGCGCTCGCGCTGTTGCGACGAGGGGCGAGAGTGACGATTTACGCCGAGCGCACGCCGCCGGAAACGACGTCCGATATCGCGGCTGCGCTATGGGAGCCGACGTCGCTGTTCGACCCCGATGCGGTCGACGATGTTTTTTTCGACCGGTTCCGCTTTGCGGCGCGGCGCTCGCATGAAATGTTCCGGCGCCTTGCAGGCGCGCCGCGCTACGGCGTGCGCTGGATCCGGCGCCTGACATTCAGGGACGCGCCGCCCGGCGCGCGCCGCGTCCCGGCGATTGAGGGCGACGATCTTTATCCAGGCGCCGGCGCCGCGATGAACCGTTCGCGCTGGTTCGGATTTCCTTATACAGACTATCATCAGGCGCTGATGATCGACGCCGGCCGCTTCATGGCGGCGCTTCTCGCCGACGCGGAGAGGGCGGGCGCGCAAATCGTTCACCGGCGCTTGGACGCGTTGAAGGATGTTGAAGAATTGAAAGAAAGTGTGGTTTTCAATTGTACGGGTTACGGCGCCCGCGCGCTCTTCGGCGACGAAACGCTGGCGCCGGCGCGCGGTCAGCTCGTCCTGCTCGCGCCGCAGCCGGAAGTGGACTACGGCTATGTTCACGAGTCGCCGGATGGGCTGCTTTACATGTTTCCAAGAATGGATTCGATCGTGCTCGGCGGCTCGTTCGACTATGGCGACGGATCCGTCGAACCTCGCGAGGCCGAGACGGCGCGCATTCTCTCCGGACACGCCGCAATCGCGGAGCGGATGAAGCGGCAATATGAGCGCCGCGATTAGTCGAACAGTTCCGGCGCCAGCGCCCCTTCGATCTTCAGCAGACGCCGTTTCGCCTCGATCCCGCCCGGCGCCGAGAAACCGGTCATCCTGCCGTCGGCGCCGACGACGCGGTGACAGGGCACGACGATCGGAAATGGATTGCGGCCGAGCGCCTGTCCGACCCGCCTCGATTCAGAAACGTCGCCGAGCGCGCGCGCGATATCGCCATAGGTTTTCGTTTCGCCCGGCGGAATGTCCAGCGTCAAGGCGAACACGGCGCGATCGAACCCGGAGACGCCCGTCATGTCGAGATCAATATGCGACAGGTCGCGCCTCTCGCCGGCGAGCAGCGCCCTGATGTCGGCGATCGCCGCCGCGATCGTACCGGCGGGCGATGCCTCGGCGGCGCCCTTGGCGCGCCTCAGAAGACGTTCGCGCGTCGCAGCGTCGTTTTCTTCCGGAAAGCTGACGGCGCGGACGCCCGCCGCTCCCCAGGCGAGACCGCAACGGCCGAGCGCCGTATCGAAAAGAGTGAAGAATACGTCTGACATGAATCGAAACTAGCACGACGCGGCGCGCAGCGCCGCCCGATAGTTGCGCGTCAATCGCCGGAGACAAGGCGGTTCGCCGCATCAGCCCGGGACCGGAACCATCGCCGCTTCAGCGCATTCCATGACTAACGCAGAGCGTGAGAGCGATGATGCGCAAGCTCAAATCCGGGAAACCCCGCCTCTCTTCGCCCAACAACGACATGTGGAGCAGCGGACGTCGCAATTTCGGCGCCTTCGGCGCGCGCGAAACGGCGGCGAAACATGAACAGGAGATTCGCTGCTTCAAACATAAGGTCGGGGACAAGCCGACCAAGGCGCAGCAAGAAGCGCGGCGCAAAAACATAAAAAAGGCGCAGGAAGCAAACCGCAGGGACTAGTCCCGAGGCAACGCTCTAATACAGCCGCTGCGGCGCATTTTCGGCTTTCGGCTCCACGCGCCAGCCCTCGCCGCGGTCGCAGGCGACGCCAGACCACCGGTCGGACCGTCCGTTCACTGACAGGGACTGGTCGAAAGCCCGGCACAGATGCGCGCGCCGCGTCGGCCCGCCGGCGAGTTCGAGTTCGGTGCCGGGCGCCTTGACCATCAGGCTCTGATGCACGTAGCCGCGCACCGCGCCATCGACGGCGACCAGCATCCACGGCTTGCCAGAGACCTTGCCGACGGCGTCGACGCCGGTTCCGGAAGGAAGCTGCTCGATCACTTTGGCGTCCGTCGACGGGCCAGACCGCACATTGGCGTTGCGCGTCAGCGCGTGGAGGCCTAGCTCCGTCTCGAAAGGCTCGGAGAAAGAGAGCGCCGCCGAGAGCGGCAGAAGCTGTTTCGGATCGGGCTTCAGATTGCCGATGAGGTACGCTCCCGGCGTCACCGCGCCGGATGCGTCCGCGCCGCGCCACGAAACGGGCTCGCCCGAAGGCCCCGTCTCGATGGCGGTGACGAAAGCCGGATAAAGGGCGCGCGCATCGTCGCTCGAGAGAGAAGCGCCGAGAATCGAGCCTTCGGTGAAATTCACCCGCCCGCCGCCGCCGGCTCCGTAAGGCTTGCCGGTCTCGCAGGCCGCAACCGCAAGCAGCCCTGCTGCAAGCAAAATCCGTTTCATCATCGAAAGCCTCGCCAGTTTCTCGCGCCGCACCATAGCGCCGTGCAAGGGATGCGTAAAATTGTAATCACTTCATGGCATTAGGACGGCCGCATCGGCGCAATCGGGAGGCCGGCCGCCACAGTTTTTTTACCTCTGCTTCGCAATAGTGAAAATCGAGGTCGGAGGGCTGGCGATGACGGGCGAAACGTCGCGACTGAAGCAATTGATCGCAGTCGCCAAGGAAGATTCAAGCGACAAGCGGCGCGAGCTCTTGCGCGAGATCACCGACGTGTTCATGGCCGCGCCCGACCGCTACACGTCGAGCGAGATGCAGCATTTCGACGTGATCCTGTCGCGGGTCACGCAGAGCGTCGAGACGGCGCTGCGCCGCGAGATCGCCGAAAAGCTCGCCGATGTCGCCACAGCGCCGCGCGGCCTCATCCGCCAGCTCGCCCACGATGAGATTTCCGTCGCCGAACCGGTGCTCCGCCGCAGCCAGGCGCTGACCGAAGAAGATCTGATCCGTGTCGTGCGCCAGCGCGGCCAGGAGCACATGAAGGCGATCACCCGCCGCCGCGAAGTCTCCGAAGCGGTTTCCTCCGAGATCGTCGAACGCGGCGACAAGGAGGTGCTGGTCAGCCTCGTGCAGAATCGCGGCGCGCGCCTTTCCGGCGACGCCATGGGCAAGCTCGTCGAAAATTCGCGCACCATGGGCGAACTGCAAGCGCCGCTGGCCGGACGCTTCGACCTGCCGCCGCAGCTTCTGACGCAGATGTATTTCTTCGTCTCGTCGGCGCTGAAGAAAGAGATCCTGCGCCGCTCCGACATGCTCGATCCCTCGCTGATCGACGAGGCGGTCGACACTAACCGGCAGAAAATCCTCACCACCGCCGTCGCCGAAGCCGGCGTCGAGATCGAGGAGGCGCGCCGCTTCATCCGCGAGCGCATCCAGTCGAATTCGCTGAACGAAAGCCTGCTGAAAGAACTGATCGAGATGCGCCGCTCGACGGAATTCCTGCTCGCCTTCGCG
Organism: Pseudomonadota bacterium; assembly: GCA_036337175.1. Taxonomy (GTDB): domain Bacteria; phylum Pseudomonadota; class Alphaproteobacteria; order Caulobacterales; family Parvularculaceae; genus Amphiplicatus. The sequence continues at coordinate 172,480 of JAYZEQ010000003.1, read as the reverse complement.
CACGCCGCCGGCGTCGACACCTCGACGGCGCAGCGCATCATGCAGGACCGCTCGTGGGAGTCGCTCGCCATCACCTGCCGGGCGGCCGGGCTCGAGCGCTCGACCTTCGCCAAGATCGTGTTCGGGCTGCAGAAGAGTCCGGAAGAGCAGAACAAGGCGCTCAGGATTCTCGACCTCTATCTGAAAATTCCGCAAGAAGCCGCCGAGCGCGTCATGCGCTTCTGGCGAGTGCGGGCGCAGGCGGCGTCTGGCGAAGCCAAGAAGAAGGTCGCCCTGCACGGCATCGCCGAGCAGGCCCGCGCCGCCGGATAATCCGCTCCCTGTCGCCGGTCCTGTTTTCCGGATAGGCTTGCGCGTCGCGCATGACGGCGCAAAGCAGACGGAAAACCCAAATGATCCGCATCGTCGGCCTCTCGGGCAGCCTGCGCAAAGGCTCGTTCAATAGCGCCCTCCTGCGCGCCGCGGTTCAGCTGACGCCGGAGGACGTTCGGCTCGACGCCGCGTCGATTCGCGGCGTGCCGCTCTACGACGGCGACGTCGAAGCCGAGCAGGGAATTCCCTCTGTCGTCGCCGCGCTGAAGGATCAGGTCGCCGCCGCAAACGGGCTGATGCTGTTCACGCCGGAGTATAACAACTCGATGCCCGGCGCGTTCAAGAACGCTATCGACTGGATGACGCGGCCGGCGAGCGATATAGGCCGCATTTTCGGCGGCAAGCCTGTCGCCGTGCTCGGCGCTTCGCCGGGCGGCTTCGGCACCATTCTCAGTCAGAACGCCTGGTTGCCGGTGCTGCGCACGCTTGGAACAAAACCCTGGTTCGGCGGCCGGCTGATGGTGTCTCGCGCCCATACTGTATTCGATGAGAAAGGCGATCTCGTCGACGACAAGGCGCGCGAGCAGTTGCGCAAATTCGTCGAGGGTTTTGCTGATTTCATTCGCCGCGACTGAACGACGAAAAACGCCCGCGCCTGAAAAGCGCGGGCGCAGGTCTGTTATTGAACAACGTCAGGCGTAAACCCTGATGGTCGCGCCGCGCGAACAGTAGCGGTGCGCGATGCTCCTGACTTGGCCGTCAGGCACGCGATGAGCCTGCGGGCCGCGAACCGAGACCGTGCACAGACGATCGCGGCCGTGCGGATTGTAATAGACTTCCTCGACCAGATAGATGCTGGCGCGATAGCGCGTGTCGAACGTCTGGCTTTTGACGATCTGGCGTCCGCGACGCGGTCCGTCGTAACGATCATAGCGGTCGTAACGGTCGCGGTCGTAGCCGCCGCCGACGTTCACCGAGACGGACAAGCCCGAAGCCCGGTAAGGGCCGGCGCGATAATATCGGTCGGCCGGATAATAATCGTAATAGTTGACATCGTGCGCGCGGTGATCGTGATCGTGGTCGCAGTGCGCGGGACGATGGCGGTCGCGATCGTCGTGATAGCCGCCGCGGCGGCCGTCGTCGGCGGAAGCGGCGCTGACTGCGACGGCTGACAGGCCCATCGCCGCAGCGAAAACGATTTTCTTCAGTACGCCCATCGAGATCTCCATGGCTTGCCCCAGCCGGATTTCGATGGGCCCCAGTCTGCGGACGAATGCGGCGCGCATGCGTCCGCTCGCGCCCCGATTGCGCCCTATTCGCGGCTTTGCCATCACGTCCGGGTGAAAAAGCTTCGCCGGGAGCTTGAGGCGCCTATTCGCTCCGCACCGGTATGATCCGTTCGACGGCGCCGGTGCGGAGATCGTAGACGACGATCCGGCCGCCGCCGGGGGCGTCGACATTCACCGCCAGCCTGTCGCCGTCGAGAGTCATGGCGACGATGCGACCCCCTTCCGGCAGGAGCAGAGGGGCCGTCGCGTCCTGCGGCGAGGCCGCGACGGAGGCCGTTCTCGCCTTACGCTCTTTCGGGGGGCCGGCCAGCATGATGACGGCGGCGACCGCGGCGAGGAACACTAGCGGCATGGCGACGATGATGACGATGAGATTGCGGGCGCCGATCGCCTGGGCGAGCGGAACGCCGGCGCCGCCGGCCGGCGCCGGCTCTTGCGCCTCGTTCGTATCCTTGCCGGTCATTTGACTCCCTCCGCGCGCGCGTGCATCCCGCACGGCTTATGACAACAGAGCCCCCCGGCGCCAACCCGGCCGCCAGCGTCAGCACTTTCGCCGCCTCGCCCGAAGAGGCGGGGACCAGGCTCGACAAGTGGCTGGCGGAAAAAATCGAAGACCTTACCCGCTCGCGCCTGAAGGCCCTCATCGAGGACGGCGCCCTCGCCCGCAACGGCCAGACATTTATCGATCCTTCCTGGAAAATCCGCGCCGGGGAGGTTTTCGAGCTACGCGTGCCCCCGGTCGCCGCGCCGGTCCCCAAGGGCGAAAGCATCGATCTCGACATCCGTTACGAGGACGACGATCTGATCGTCATCTGCAAGCCGGCGGGGATGGTCGTGCATCCCGCCGCCGGCAACTGGAAGGGGACGCTCGTCAACGCTCTCATCGCCCATTGCGGCGCCACCCTTTCCGGCGTCGGCGGCGTGGCGCGGCCAGGCATCGTGCACCGTCTCGACAAGGACACGTCGGGCCTCCTGGTCGTCGCCAAGAACGATGCGGCGCATCGGGGGCTCACCGCGCAGTTCGCCGCCCATGACATCGAGCGCGTCTATGATGCGGTGGCGGCCGGCGCGCCGCGTCCCGGCGTCGGAACCATCGACGCGCCGCTCATCCGCGCCGGCGGAGACCGCAAGAAGATGGAAGTGGTCAGGGACGAAAGCCGGCCAGCGCAAGAAACCGGGGACGACGAGGATGCGCCTACGCTGCGCCCTGGCGCCCGCCGGGCCGTCACTCATTACCGCATCGTCGAGACGTTCGGGCGCGGCCGGGCGAAGCTGAGGGGCGACGCCCTCGCCTGCCTTGTCGAATGCCGCCTTGAAACCGGCCGCACGCATCAGATCCGCGCGCATCTGGCGCATATCGGCCATCCTCTGATCGGCGATCCGGTCTACGGCAGGGGACCGGGCCTCTCCGGCCTGAAGCCCGGCGACGCCGCGGCCGATGCCGCTCTCGACACGCTGGGGAAATTTCGCCGCCAGGCGCTGCACGCGCGGATTCTCGGTTTCATCCACCCGATCAACGGCGAAAAGCTGTCGTTCGAAGCCGCCCCGCCCGCCGATTTCGCCGGCCTGCTGGCGATGTTGCGCAGCCTGTAAAGATCCTGCGACGGAACCGCCCGCTCACGCCGTTGTTCCCGAACCGGCGGCCCGAGGCCGTCGCGCCGGCGGCCAGCCCGCGCTAGAGTCGCCGGCAAGGGGCCCGGATATTGGAATCGCCGGGCGAGTTCCCATATTCCTGACGCCGCCCTCCCCCGGCGGCCGAGGGGAAGAGAGTAATCATGGCTACAGCACTGACCGCCACAGCCGGTTTGACCCCCGAGGGCAGCCTGTCGCGCTACCTCGCGGAAATCCGCAAGTTTCCGATGCTCGAAAAGGACGAGGAGTACATGCTCGCCAAGCGTTTCGCCGAGCATCAGGACCCCGACGCCGCTGAGCGCCTGATTACCAGTCACCTGCGGCTCGTCGCCAAGATCGCCATGGGCTATCGCGGCTACGGCCTGCCGATCGGCGAAGTGATATCGGAAGGCAATGTCGGCTTGATGCAGGCGGTGAAGCGCTTCGATCCGGACAAGGGTTTCCGTCTCGCCACTTACGCGATGTGGTGGATCCGCGCCTCTATCCAGGAATACATCCTTCGTTCGTGGAGCCTCGTGAAGATCGGAACCACGGCGGCGCAGAAGAAGCTGTTCTTCAACCTGCGCAAGATGAAAAGCCAGATCGACGCTATCGAGGACGGCGACCTCAGACCCGATCAAGTCGAGCATATCGCCACCAAGCTCGGCGTCACCGAGGACGACGTGATTTCGATGAACCGCCGCATGTCGGGCGGCGAAGCCTCGCTCAACGCGCCGATGTCGAAAGACGCCGACGGCGGCGGCGAATGGCAGGACTGGCTGGTCGACGAGAACGCCGTCAACGCCGAGGCGAAACTTGCGAGCGAGGACGAATACGATCTCCGCATGAGCCTGCTCGAACAGGCCCTGGCGACGTTGAACGAGCGCGAACAGCACATCATCACCGAGCGGCGCCTGAAGGATAATCCGGCGACTCTCGAGGAACTGTCGCAGCAATACGGCGTCAGCCGCGAGCGCGTGCGCCAGATCGAAGTGCGCGCTTTCGAGAAGCTGCAAAAAGCAATGAAACGCATGGACCGCGAAGCGCGCACACCGCAGGCGGAGCAGCACGCAGACGCTTAGCCGCTTAAAATAGAAAGCCGTACAGTATCGCCCAAAGCGCATAGGCGGCCAGAACTGCGCCGATAAGCGCAAGCGCTACAGTAGGACCTTTTCTTCCTGCGGCGGTCTCAAAAGCCGCGCCGCAGGAAGTGCAGATGCTCCTTCCCGTTTTATGCGTGAAAGGAACGCCGAACGCGAAGCCGACTCCCGCCCACATGAAACTCCTTTCGGCGCGAAAGAAGCGGCCGCCGCAAGCGGAGCAGGCGGCCGCGTCAGCAGACTCGAGCGCGGCGGCTTCAGCGCCGCGCAAAAGCTCTTCAGCCGACGCGCGCTGTTCCGGACGAACCATCAGCGGGTAACCGCCAACGGCCACGCGCAATGCAGGGTTGGCGTTAAGAAGATTTTCATTGCCGAGGGTGGTCGCGAATCCTTCCGAGTGCAGAAGACTCCGCACGACGACGGCTTCTTCCGGATCGAAAAAATTTCGCAGCAACACCCAATCGACCATCTTCGAAGCTTACCCTCAAGCTCTCCGAAGTGGAAGCGCCTCCCGCCTCATCCCAGCGCCGCAAACAGCGCCATCTCCCCCGCCGGCGAAAACCGCACCTCGCGCGAGCCCTGCGTGCGGCGCGCCCATTTGCGCTTCAGGATCGTCTCCAGCAGCGCCGAACCGAGCCCACCGGCGAGGTGGCGCCGGCGCATGCTCCAGTCGAGGCAGGGACGGCAGAGCGCACGGCGCTGCGTTTCCAGTGCGGACACGTCGATGCCGAGGCTGGAAAACCAGCCGCGCCCTTTCCGCGTCAGGATCAGTTCACCGCCTCGCGACGACAGCCTGTTGTCCGCGATAAGCTTATCGAAGGCGGCGACGGCGATTTCCCCGGCGAGGTGATCGTAGCAGACGCGCGCGCGGCGCAGCGCCTCCTCCTTCGGCCCCGTGCGCGTGCGCGGCGCGCCGTAGAGCGCGGCGACGCCCATCAGCGATTCCAGCGCCTCGGCGACTTCCTCTCCGGACAGGCGGAAATAGCGGTGGCGTCCCTGCGCCTCCGCCTCGAGCAGGCCTCCGTCCAGCAGTTTCGACAGATGCGCGCTCGCCGTCTGTTTCGAGACGCCGGCGACGAGCGCCAGTTCGCTGGCGGTGAGCGCCCGACCGTCGATCAGCTCGGCGAGGATATTGGCGCGCGCCGGATCGCCAATCAGCGAGGCGACGCGCGAAATGTCGGGGCCAGCTTTCATGGTTCGATCATAAACGAACCATTGCTGCACACAAGCGGCTATGCTCGGCGCGTCGCTTTGGAGAAGCCGTCCGTGATCGCCTGTTTCATCAAATACGAAATCGACCCGTTCAGGAAAGACGCCTTCACCGCCTACGCCCGCAACTGGGGTCAAGCCATTCCCCGTTGCGGCGCCGACCTTTTCGGCTATTTCGCGCCCCATGAAGGATCGGCGACGACCGCCTACGGCGTCTATTCCATCGCGTCGCTCGCCGCCTATGAAGCCTACAGAGCCAGACTCGCCGACGACCCTCTCGGCCGCGAGAATTACGCCTTCGCAGCGAAGGAACGTTTCATTCTCAAGGAAGACAGAATTTTTCTGAAACTCGCCTCCTCCCCGCATTCGCCGCTCGCGAAGTTCTGATCAGCGAAGCGCAAGAATCGGATCGCCGGAGGCGTATCCCGCGCTAGGGTCGGGAAAACAGCCGGACAGCCAGGAGAGAGCAAATGCCGACCGTCGCCGAAAAAGTGAAAGCGTTTCGCGCCCTGCACAAGCGCGGCGCGCCCTTCGTTATTCCCAATCCGTGGGATGCGGGCTCCGCGCGCATTCTCGAAGGACTCGGCTTCAAGGCCCTGGCGACGACCTCATCAGGATTCGCCATGACCCTGGGACGTCACGACTACGGCGTCAGCCGCGAGGAAGCGCTCGACCATGGGCGGCGCGTCGTCGCCGCCGTCGATATCCCGGTCTCCGCCGATCTCGAGAACGGTTTCGGCATCAGGCCCGAAGACGCCGCGCTAACCGTCCGCCTCGCTTCCGAAACCGGCCTTGCAGGCGGCTCCATCGAGGATACGACCGGCGACAAGGCGAAACCCATCATCGACAGAACGCTCGCCGTCGAGCGCGTCGCCGCCGCTGTCGAAGCGGCGCGGGCCGCGAAAGACGGTTTCGTGCTCACGGCTCGGGCCGAAAGCTTTCTGCATGGCGGCAAGGATCTCGAAGAAGTCACCAACCGTCTCAAAGCCTTCGAGGACGCCGGCGCCGACGTGCTCTATGCGCCGGGGCTCCCCGACATGGCGGCGGTGAAAGAAGTCTGCGCCGCTGTTTCAAAACCGGTGAACGTGCTCGTGCTGTTCGGGCTGCGCAACCATACGCTCGAAGAGTTCGCGGAGGCCGGCGCCGCGCGCATCTCCATCGGCGGCGGTCTCGCCTGGTCCGCCTACGGAATGCTCGCCGAATCGACGAGAATGCTACGTGACGGAACATTCGCGTTTCTCAACGAGGGCGGCGAACGCTCGAAGAAAATCGCCCCGCACCTGCGCTGAGGGTCATTCCTTCACAATGAACGGCAGGTCGGTGTCGTCCGGCTTCGCGCCGGCCGCCGTCAGCATGGCGTGCGCCTGCCCGCGATGATGGGTCTGGTGGTTGAACATGTGCGCGACGAGCAGCGCGCGCGGGCGCGTGATCTCGCGTTTCATCGCGCCTGAAAACCAGGTGAGGTCGCCCTCGAGATCGCGCGGCGTCAATGATGCGGCCCAGCCGATAATCGTCTCGTCGAGCGCAATGCGGCCGGCGCGTAATTCTTCCCAGTCGTCATAAACCGCCGCAGAGCCGCCCAGACTGGCGGTGGGGGGCGGCGGCGGAAAGTCGCCGAACCGACTCAGCCAGATCTCGTCGCCCCACCGAAGGTGAGACAGCGTCCGGTGGATCGACCCGAAGAAGGCGCCGCGGTCGCGCCGTCGCTCCTCGTCGGAAAGCCCCGCCGCCGCGCCGTAAATGCTTTCGTTCTGCCAGCGGTTATAGGCGGCCATGGTTCGCGCATAGTCGGGCGTGATCATAAGGCGGGCTCCTTTTTCACCGCCTCCTCTTCGCGCCGCTTCGCGGCTAAGGCAATGAACAAGCCTGCGAGCGACGGGATGGCGAGCCGCCACACCTGCCAGAGGCTCGCCTCGACCAGCGCCGACACCAGCATCGCGGCGCCGGTCGCCGCGATCGCCGCTTTTTCAGCCTGAGACAGCCGGGCGCGCATCGCCGCGACGGCGCCGGCGCAAATTGCGGCGCCGAACAGCACGACGCCCGGCAGACCCGTCTCCAGCCAGAGCTGCAGAAAGACGCTGTGCGGATGAACCGGCATTTTCGACAGCGGCGCCGGAGCGCCCGGCAGATCGACGGTTCCGACCGTTTCCTTGAGCAGGCGCGCATAATCAGGGCCGCAGCCGAACGGCAAACAGTCGAGCGCGGCGCGCGCGCCTTCGCGCCAGATGAACAGGCGTTGCGCCCAGGACAGCGGCAGGGCGACCACCGCCACGATCTTTTCGGCGGGAATAAGCGCCGCGAGCGGGGCGAGCAGCAGCGCCGCGACAATGATCGCCGTTATAATCGCCACCGTCGCATTCGGACGCGCGCAGGCGGCGGCGAAAACCAGCGCGCCGAGCACGATAGCCGCCGCGTTAGAGGTGATGTCGAAGATGATCGCGGCGGCGAGCGCGGCGGCGAACAGCCCCGCGACGACGGCGCGGCGGCGCGTCAGCCGACCGACAAGCAACAGGACGCCGAACAGCGACACCGACGCGATCGTCGCTCCGCGGCCGAGCTCCTTCCAGTCTTCGACGCGTCCGTCGGTCGGATCGGCCGGGGGCGTCAGAGCGCGCAGCAGGCCGCCGGTGAGCGCCTCGAAGAGAAGAATAAGGATGGCCGCGGCCGCGCCGGCCGCAAGAACGCGCGCCAGGATATCGCTTTCTCCGCGCGGACGGCGGGAAATTTCCCAGACGAGCGCCCCGCCGGCGAAAATTGGCGCCGCGACATTGAGCGCAAGACGCGGCGCGTCGGCGCGCGGCGCCCACAGCCCGGCGAGCCCGATCCACAGCGTCAACGCCGTCACCGCCAGCGCCGAAACGGCCAGCGCGTTAGAAAAGTCAGGACGCAGAAGAAACGCCGGCGCGCCCTTGCGCCACGTTTCTCCGCGCGAGGCGACGGCGAGGCCCATCAGCAGGATCATCGGCGCCGCGCCCTTGTGCGCAAATGGAACGATGATCGGCAGGAACGCGGCGCAGGCCACAAGAGCTGCCATCACCACGCGCTCGTGCGTCGTCGGTCCGAATGTTTTCACGCATGCCTCGGTCGGCGCCCGGCGGGAAAGGACGCGCGATTGCCTCGTATCAGCGTTTTATATAGGTTCGCAAGCATCCGGCGGGCGGCGCGATTCTTCCAATGACGCGGAAAATATTCGGCATCGGCCTCAACAAGACCGGCACGTCCAGCCTCGGCGCCGCCGGCGGGCTTCTCGGCCTTCGCTGCAAGACATGGGACAGGCGCCTCTTCCAGAACGCCATTGTCGACGGCGAACGCGAGCTGCTCTGGGAGACGATCGACCGTTACGACGTTTTCGAGGATTTCCCCTATCCGCTGCTCTACGAGGAAATCGACGCGCGCTATCCGGGCTCGGCATTCATCCTGACCCGGCGCAGCGACCCGCAGGCGTGGCTGCGCTCCCTGAAAGCCCATGCGATGCGCGCGCGCCCCTCGTCGCGCACCCATAAGATCGTGTACGGATTTCAGTATCCGCATGGGCGCGAACAGGCGTTTCTCGACTTCTACGAGCGCCATAACGAAAAGGCCCGGCGCTATTTTGCGGCGCGGCCTGCGGACTTCCTTGAAATCGCCTGGGAGGAGGAAAAGGACTGGCGGCGGCTCTGCGGCTTTCTCGGCGCGGCGGCGCCGGACGCGCCGCTACCCCGGGCCAACGCCAGCGCGAGCAAAGGCGTCAACCCTCTGTATTACGCCTATCACGCCGTCGCGCGCCTTCTTGAGGCCCGGGCCCGACCCTAGAAGGGCGCATCGACCGCATCGCACAGGAATTTCATCAGCGGCTTCGCGTCGACGAATGCGGCCTCGACATCATCCAGAAAGCGCGCGCCGGTCGCCGCCTTGCGGGAGCCTTGCGCCATGGCGAAGAAAGTTTTCCGCTTGATGTCCTCGATCTGGGGATGACCGGCGTCGAAGCCTCGCGGCGGGCGCGTCAGGCCATCGCCCCGGATGGAGCCGAAACGCGTGACGAAAGCAGGCGACGTCGTCGCCTTTTCCCACGCCTTGCCCTTGTCGCGGATCGCCTCACGAATCTTCAGTAACGCCGGCGCTTCCGGCATCCATACGCCGCCCCCGAAAAACACTTCGTCCGGCGAAAGATGCACGTAGAAACCGGGAGCGTGCGCATTCTTGCCGCGCGCATGACGAAACTGCACGCCGCCATGTTCTTTGTACGGCTTCTTGTCTTTCGAAAACCGCACGTCCTTGTAGATGCGGAATACGGAACCGCCATTGGGACGCGGATCGGCGACGATATGCCTTGAAATCTTTTTCAGCCGCGGCGCCATCGCCTCGACGAAAGCCAGCAGCGGCGCCTGGACGCTTTCCTTGTATCGCGGCTTGTTCGTCTCGAACCACTCGCGATTGTTGTTCGCCTTCAGCTCTTCGAAAAAAATGAAATAGTCTTTGGGCAACCCGGCGAAGGACATCGCGCAACTCGCTTGAACTTGCTTAACAAAAATAACACCCAGTGCGCCCGACCTAAAGACGCGCGCGCTGCGTCTGGCCGTCCCTTGTCAAGGCGTCATACTTTTTCTGCGCCGGCTCCACTGAAGTGCGAAGAATCTGTTTGCTGATGGCCCCCAGCGAATCGCGAAGCTCATCGCATGTCGGCGCCGGCGGCGCGACTATCAATTGTTCTCCGATTGCAACAGCGCCGCGGCGGGCGATCTCGCCATGACCTCTTTCATGAACCCAGAGGCTTTCTTCAAACGCCTCCCAAGCTTTGCGAAGCTTTCGACCAGCGCGCGGCGATCCAGCCCAGCGCGGCATCATGTAAGTCAGCTCGACAGTCAAATCCACGCTTTCAAGCATGCAGAGATTTTCATTTTGCCGCGCATGAAGATACCAGGAAATGCCGGACTCCGTCTGAGCGTAGGCGGACTCCTTGCTGAACTGGCGTTTGGGCCCCTTTGCTTCCATCTCATCCAGAAGCGCGCCGGCTGTGCTGCCTTCTATGTCGTAGTACCGAGTATTCTCATACACATTGACGACATAGTTCGGCTCTGACGCCAAGGCGGCGGTCGATCCGGAAATGAGGAAACTCAGGACAAAACAGGCAGGACCAATTTTCTTAACCACGCCTCTCGCCCCCTACAGATGGATAATGCTGAAAGAGTTTTGCAACAGAGAAGCGGAAAAGCAATATTCGGCGCGCGAGAGCGAAACTCTTCTTCAAATTTTTTTCGGCGTATCAATGCGATGGAAAACTGGCTCGCCTATCACATCCCCTTCAGCTCTCGCCGCCGCGCATCGACTGCATCCTTCGAGTCCTTCAGGCCCATGCCGCTCTCCTCGCGGACCAGCTTGATCGCTTCGATGATGCGGTTGTCCCTGACGAGCGCGTCGACCTCCGCCTGCTTGTCGGACGACAGCGCGCCGAACTGTTCGAGCGCCTGCCGCGCCTCCCGCATCCGGCGTTCGACGCGGCTCTCGCCCGGCTCGCGCTCGCGCATTGAACGGCCGAGGATGAAGGCGATGCCGGCGACCGCGAACAGCAGCAGCCAGAACTGCATGGGATCGGACAGGTCCATCGCGGCCTCCCTCCGCTGCGGTGAACAGCCGAGAGTCTAGCCGAGTCCCGAGGAAAACGAACTAAATTTCGCCTTCCCGAATACCGCGGACGCTTTCGCAATCGCAGCGAGCCGCCGCAATGAACGAGAGTCTACAAGGCGTTCGAGTATTTCTTGAATTCGAGCCGCGCGATCGCCCGGCAATGGACTTCATCCGGGCCGTCGGCGAGACGCAGGGTGCGGATGCCGGAATAAAGCCGGGCCAGGCCGAAATCGGTGGTGACGCCGGCGCCGCCATGGGCCTGGATGGCGTCGTCGATGACCTTCAGCGCAATGCGCGGCGCCGCGACCTTGATCATGGCGATCTCGCCCGCCGCCGCCTTGTTGCCGACCGTGTCCATCATCCACGCCGCCTTGAGAGTCAAAAGCCGCGTCATCTCGATGTCGATGCGCGCCTCGGCGACTCGCTGCTCCCAGATCGAGTGCTTGAAGATGGGTTTTCCGAAGGCTTCGCGGGTGAGGATTCTTTTAACGAGCTTCTCGAGCGCCACTTCCGCCGCGCCGATCGTCCGCATGCAATGATGGATGCGGCCCGGTCCGAGCCTTCCCTGAGCGATCTCGAAACCGCGTCCCTCGCCGAGGATGATATTCTCTTTCGGCACGCGCACATTGTCGAGCACGACCTCCATGTGCCCGTGCGGCGCGTCGTCGAAGCCGAACACCGGCAGATGGCGGACGATCTTCACGCCCTTGGCGTCGGCGGGCACGAGAATCTGCGACTGCTGCTTGTGCCGTTCGGCGTTCTTGTCGGTCTTGCCCATGACGATGAAGATCTTGCAGCGGGGATCGCCGGCCCCCGAAGACCACCATTTACGGCCGTTGATCACATACTCGTTTCCGTCGAGGCGGATGTCGGTCTCGATGTTGGTGGCGTCCGACGAAGCGACCGCCGGCTCGGTCATCAGGAAGGCGGAGCGGATCTTGCCGTCGAGCAGCGGAACCAGCCACTCCTCCTGTTGCGCCGGGGTGCCGTATTTCATCAGCACTTCCATGTTGCCGGTGTCCGGCGCAGCGCAGTTGAAGACCTCGGGACCGATATGAGTGCGCCCCATCAGCTCGGCGAGCGGCGCGTAGTCGGCGTTGGAAAGGCCGGGCCCCCACTTCTTGTCGGGATGAAAGAGATTCCACAGGCCTTCGGCTTTCGCCTTCGCTTTCAGCTCGTCGATGATCGGAGGCACCTTCCAGCGCCCCTCGCCCGGCCCGAATTCCGCATGCTGACGGTCATAGATCTCCTCGCCTTCATAGACGTATCTGTCCATGAAATCGGCGATGCGCTTGAGATAATCTCTGGCGAGCGGAGTGTAGGCGAAATCCATGGGGCGCTCCTTGTTGTGGCGCGAGCATAGCGCCTCGGCGGCGTCGGAAAAGCGCTTTGCGCAGTCCTATAGCGCATCCGCGTGAGCGCGCGCCCAGGCTGTCATAAGCTCGTTCTCGTCCGCGCCCCAGGCCGCGCGATAAAGCGCGCCGACCGTCTCCGGCCATTCGAGGGCCGGCGCGGCGGTCGAGCCGACCGCCGCCGTTCCGCCATTGGCGCGATAATCGTCCGGGCTTGTCGAGACGATGCGCGCATAGCGGCGCGACGAGGCGACGGCGGCGGACGCAGACAAGGCCGTCTCGATCTCCGTCTCGCTGAGCTGACGCGTCGTCCCGTTCGGCGCGCCTTCGAGCCTGACCGTGACGCCGTTGCGGAAAGTGTAGCTCTCGAAAAAGCCGTCGTGCGGCAGGATATCTTCGAGAACGACGCCGGCCACCGGAAATTGCCCGCCCGAGGCGGCGAGCGTCTGACGGAAAAGCCTTTTCCTGCACTGGTCGTTGTCTTTGCCGACGGCGCGGCAGCTTGCGAATATCCAGCGCGCAAGCTGCTCCGCCGAAGGATTGAGCATGACGACCTTTGCAGCGCGCTTTTCGCCGTCGCTGTTTGTCGCCGCATAGGCGCACTGGATAAGCGGAAAACCTTCCCAGCCGGCGAACGAACCTGGCCCGCAGCTCTTCTCCATGTACCGTGCGTTTTTAAGCGGCGTCTCCGTTTCCGCCGCGAAGGCGAGAATCTCAGGCGACGCGACAGGGCCGGCGCCGCACAGCTCGCACCGCGCCGAACCGTCCGTAACCGGAGCGACAGCCGCCGCAGGCGCGTCTGCTTCCGGAACGGACTGGCAGCCCGCCAGAAGCATGACTGAAGAGGCCGCCGCGAATCCTGTCGGACGCCGCATCGCACCCCCCGTCTTGACGCCAGGAAAGCCTAGCGCCGGGCGCGAAAAAAGTCCCTGAGAAGTTGAGCGGATTCCTCGCCGAGCGGCCCTTCGACGATTTCGGGGCGCCAGTGGCAGGTCTTCTGCTCGAAGAAACGCGGCCCGTGCCACACGGCGCCGCCCTTTTCGTCCTTCGCGCCGACCACGAGCCGGGCGACTCGCGCATGGCTGATCGCCCCGGCGCACATGGCGCAAGGTTCGAGCGTCACATACAGCGTCGTCCCCGCCAACCGGTAATTGCCGAGCTTTTCGGCCGCGAGGCGCAAAGCGCGGATTTCGGCGTGGCCGGTCGGATCATGGGTGGCGATCGGCGCGTTGCCGGCGGCGGCGAGAACCGAGCCGTCCGCGGCGGCGAGAACCGCGCCGATGGGCGCCTCGCCGGCGGCGGCGGCGGCGCGCGCCTCCTCAAGGGCGCGGGCCATCATCGTTGCGTCGATCGTGCTGTCGCCGTCCATGCCGCCTTTTAGGCGGCGGCGGCGTTCCGCGCCACTGCGGCGGGTTTTTCGGCGAGGCAGAAAGCCGAAACGCCGGCGATCCTGTTCAGCGGGAACAGGGCCAGCCGTTCGATATCGTGAACGGCGACAAGCGTATCGTTCAGCCAGTCCGGCGCGGCCTTAAGCGCGCTCTGCGTCGCCTCCCTGTCGCCTTTCAGCGCCCGGTCGGCGAGGCGCAGCGCCGCCGCCGCGGGAAACAGCATGCCGAAAAAGTACCTCATCTTCAGCGGCTCGAGGCCGGCCGATATCACCGCTTTCCTGAGCGTATCGAGCGTGTAGCGGCGGCGATGCTCCAGAAACTCGTCGTGAGAAGACCACAGGAAGTCGAACGCCGGAACCGAAATGACGAAGCGGGTTCCCTCGTCGGCGCGGCCCGCATAGTCGCGCAGGAGGGCGACGTCGTCGTCGACATGCTCAATGACGTCGATCATCAGGACCAGCGGCGCGCCGACCCTTTCGATGGTTCGCAGATACGAAATCCTGTCGGTCCGGCGCGCGCCGATCCACTCGTCCTCGTAATTCGGATCGACGCACACCGCGCGGCCGGCGACGCCGTCCTCTATCAGCATGCGCGAGAAGACGCCCGAGCCGGCGCCCACATCGACGAGCGCTTCGACCGGTTCCGGCCCGATCAGAGCCTTGATCGCGCGCGCCTTCGATATGTAGTACCAGTGGCGCTTGGGGTCGCCGCCGATGGCGCGTTCTTCCTTGAGGTCCATCGTTCAAAGGCTTGTGGCTTCGCGGCGACGGTAAGACCCGCCTGTAAAGGATTTCTGAAGCATGACCGCCGACGCCGCAGACAAGGGCGCTGACGACAGCGGCGAACGCATCGCCAAATACCTGGCGCGCGCCGGCGTCGCCTCCCGGCGCGAGGCCGAGCGGCTGATCGAACAGGGCGTCGTCACCGTCAATGGAAAGACGCTGACCACGCCCGCCTTCAAGGTGCTGCCCGGCATGGACGTCAGGGTCGACGGAACCCGCGTCGGCGCGAAGGACCAGGCGAGGCTCTGGCGCTATCACAAGCCCGCCGGCCTCGTGACCACCCACAAGGACCCGCAGGGGCGCCCGACCGTTTTCGACGCGGTGGCGGACCGCCTGCCGCGCGTCATCTCGGTCGGAAGGCTCGACCTGACGACGGAAGGGCTGTTGCTTCTAACCAATGATGGCGGATTGGCGCGCCGTCTCGAACTACCCTCGACCGGCTGGGTGCGCCGCTACCGGGTGCGGGCCTTCGGTGAGACGACGCCCCAGAAGCTGGCGGCGCTGGCGGGCGGCGTCAGCATAGACGGCGTCGACTATAAGCCGATCAGGGCGGAGCTCGACCAGGTGCAGGGCGGCAATATCTGGATCACCGTGTCGCTAACCGAAGGCAAGAACCGCGAGGTGAGAAAGGTGATGGACTATCTGGGCCTGAAAGTGAACCGCCTCATCCGCACCGCCTACGGTCCGTTCCAGCTCGGCTCCCTCAAGAAAGACGCCATTGAGGAAGTGACGACCAAGCAGCTCCGCGAGCAGCTCGGCAAGAAAATTTCCGAAGAGATCGGCCTGTGAACGACGTCGTCAACCTGAATAAATTCCGTAAGCGGAAGAAGGCGGCGGAGAAGCAGGCCAAAGCCTCGCAGAACCGCGTCAAATTCGGCCGAAGCAAAGCGCAAAAAACGCAGGAAAAGCAGCGGCTGGAAACGCTGGCGAAGCATCTCGACGGCCATCGCCGCGACGGCGACTGAGCCTACTCGGCGCGCCGATGCGGATTCTCGAAGATCGCCTCGACCGCCATGCCGAACACGCCCGCTATGCGATAGGCGAGATCGAGCGACGGCGCGTGCCTGTCGGTCTCCAGCGCGTTGACCGCCTGACGCGACACGCCGAGCCTCTCAGCGAGATCGGCCTGGGTCCAGTCGCGTTCGGCCCGCAGCACTTTTAGTCTGTTCTTCATGTCGACGACCTGATGAAGGGCGAGACGAGTCCGAAACAGAACCAGAAGCCGGGAAACACGATCCACAGGGGCGGCCTGAAAACCGCCGTGTACTGGTCGAGGAATCCGAAGAACGCGCAAGCGAACAGGGTGAGCCCCATCGCCGCAAGATAGCGTTTCATGATCAGGAGACGGACGAATTCGTCGCTGTCAGCGAGGAAACGCATCATCGCAAGGATGACCGCGCCAATCGGGAGCGCCGGCGATACCGCCGCGACATAGATCCATGGCGCAGAGATGACGTCGTTTTCCTGCGCCCAGCTCATGGCGACGATCAGACCGGCGTAGACCGTCATCCAGACAATGACGCTGACAGAATAGCGCTTCCCGGCGACGGTGGCCTCGGTATGGGCGGTCATGTCATTTCTCCTTGTCAATATGTAAGGTATACTTGTCTTTTTGAATGATGTCAAGTCGACCTGACATTATGCACTTTAGGTACCAAGACCATTTGTGACGCACTGGTTGCGCATTTTCTTAATCTGGACTCTCGCCCTCTCGCGGCTTTAGGCTTCCGGCGAACTATGGCTTGGCTCTTAAGTTGGTTTGGTTGCAGTTCGCCGGGCTCACGGCGTGGGTTTGCTTTGTCTCGGTCTCCATGTTGGCAACCCTAACTCTGGAGATTGATATGGAAGTACACGTCAACTTTGTGTGGACGGGCTTGCTCTGGGCGGCGTGGGACCGAGACGGAACGAGCAAACCCGTGCAGGTGAGTTAGCGGGACGTGACCTTATCGGCGTGGGGCTAGGGTGCGCCCAGAAGGGAGGTGCGACTCCTCCCGCCCACACTCATCACGATTTAGGTTCAGCCGGTCGATGCATCACATAGTGTGAATTTGGATCGCAGTGTTTCAAAGATACAAAATCCAGTCGACCAGACGTTTCTGCGCCGCCCGCTCTCCTGCCGCCCTTTCCACGGCTTGACCCGCGCTGCCAAATGAGAGAGCGGGAGGCTGGCCGCCTAGCCCGGCCGGCTCGACGGAACACGGAAAAGCCATGCGCATCGTCGGCGGACAGTTCAGGGGACGGAGCATCGTCGCGCCCAAGGGGTCGGACACCCGCCCCACCTCGGACCGCACGCGCGAGTCGCTGTTCAACATTCTCGCCCACCGCGACGGCTTCGCCTTCCAGGGCGCGCGCGTCATCGACCTGTTCGCGGGCTCGGGCGCGCTCGGTTTCGAGGCGCTGTCGCGCGGCGCCGCATGGTGCCTGTTCGTCGAGACGGACGCGGCGGCGCGCGGCGCCATTCGCGACAGCGCCGAGGCGCTTTCCCTGTTCGGCGTGACGCGCATCCACCGCCGCTCGGCGACGGATCTCGGTCCGAAACCAGCCGGCGTCGGCCCGCCCTTCACCCTCGCCTTTCTTGATCCGCCCTACCGAAAGGATCTCTGCGGGCCTGCGCTCGAGACGCTCAAAAGCGGCGGCTGGCTGGCGCCGGGAGCGGTCATTTGCGTCGAGCAGGCGAAAGAGGAGACCCCGGTCGCGGTCGCCGGCTTCGCCGAAGACGACCGGCGCGTCTACGGCGCGGCGCAGATCGGCGTTTACCAATTCAGGGATGAGAGATGAGGGAGCGGGGGTGAGCCGAGAGAGCCAGGTCCCCGTCCCTCTCCCCTCCTTGTCGCAAAGCCTGCACGCTCCTATGTTTGCGCGGCTGCCCGGCGCGTCAGGACGATATTCCCCGGGGCCGTATCTCACTGAATGGGAGCTGCCTCTGGCGGGGACCCTGGTCCCCATCACGCGGCGCCCACCTGGTCCTTAGGGTCCAGGGCGAATTAAAGTCCGACGGCCAGGGCGGCGCCTATTTCTGTTCAAGATCCGGGGTTCGTTTTGCTGACGCCGCTTTCGCCCTTCCTGTCGAAGAAACAGATTCAGCGGGAAATGATGAAGGCGGAGCGGCGGCGCGCGGCGGAGGCGCGGCCCGACGCGGCGCGCCATGCTGCGAAGAACTTCCTCGCCTC
The DNA here is from genome assembly GCA_036337175.1 of Pseudomonadota bacterium. Lineage (GTDB taxonomy): Bacteria > Pseudomonadota > Alphaproteobacteria > Caulobacterales > Parvularculaceae > Amphiplicatus. The sequence continues at coordinate 154,663 of JAYZEQ010000003.1, read as the reverse complement.
GATCCCCCTTCCGGACGGCGCCGTCGTGGCGCTCTATCATCCGCTCAAGGATGAACTCGACACGGCGCCGCTCGCCGAGGCGCTGGCGGAACGCGGCGTCGCGCTGGCGCTGCCGGTGGTTTTGCGGCGGGATGCGCCGCTCGGCTTCCGTCGCTGGCGGCCGGGAGACCCGCTGGCGAAAGGTCCTCACAAGACGATGAACCCCCTGGAGACCGCCGAGACGGTCGAACCCGGCGTCGTCGTCGCGCCGCTCCTCGCCTTCACCAGCGCCGGCGGACGGCTCGGCTATGGCGGCGGCTACTATGATCGCACCATCGCAGCGCTGCGCCGGACCAAGAACATCGTCGCGATCGGCTACGCCTACGGCGTTCAGCAAGTTGACGCGCTCCCTATCGCCCCTCTAGATCAGCCGCTCGACTGGATCGTCACAGAACGCGAGGCTATCCGGGCGGCGGGAAGCAAGGCGTAAGGGGCGGCGATGCGGATAGCGGCGTTCGGCGATGTAATGGGCCGCTCCGGGCGGCTGGCGCTGCTTGAGTCGCTGCCGAAGCTGCGGCGCTCCCTTTCGCTCGATTTCGTCGTGGTCAACGCCGAGAACGCCGCCGGCGGCTTTGGAGTTACGACGCGCATCGTCGAGGAAATCCTCGAAGCCGGCGCCGATGTCGTCACCACAGGCAATCACGCTTACGACCAGCGCGAGGAGCTGTCGGTTTTCGACAGCGAGCCGCGCCTGCTCCGCCCGCTGAATTTTCCGCCTTCCAATCCGGGCCGCGGCGCCGGCCTTTACAAGACGGCGAACGGCGCCGAGGTTCTGGTCATCCATGCGCAAGGACAGCGCAGCATGGCGCCCATCGACGATCCGTTCGCGGCGGTCGACGCGGCGCTCGAAAACATCAAGCTCGGACGCGAGGCGGACGCGGTGATCGTCGATTTTCACGCCGAAGCGACGAGCGAGAAATACGGCATGGGCCACCATCTCGACGGCCGCGCCAGCCTCGTTTTCGGCACCCACACGCATGTTCCGACAGCGGACGATCAGATTCTCGCCGGCGGCACCGCCTACATGACCGACCTCGGCATGTGCGGCGACTATGACAGCGTCATCGGCATGGACAAGTCGGAGCCGATCTTGAGATTCCTCACCAAGATGGGCTCTGGCCGCATGCAGCCGGCGTCTGGCGAAGCGACCGTCTGCGGCATCGTCGTCGAGACCGACCCGAAGACGGGCCTCGCCGTTTCAGCCGAAGCGATCCGCACCGGCGGCAGACTCAGAGAGCGGATGCCGGGGCGCTAGAGCGCCGGCGGAAAATCGCGCCGGCTAATCCCCGCGCCTGCGTCACCGCACATAGCTCGCGCCGTTGACGTCGAAGGTCGCACCGGTCGCCGAGGGGCAGGCGTCGCTGACGAGAAAAGCCGCGAGCGCGCCGACTTCTTCCGGCTGCGCGACACGGCCCAGCGGAATTTCAGCGACGGCTTTGCGGCGCGCCTCGATATCCTCCGGCGCCATGCGCGTCTCGACCCAGCCGGGCGCGATGGCGAAAAACAGGATGTTCTCGCCCGACAGCGCCCGCGCGTAGGTCTTCGTCAGCGCGAGCATCGCGCCTTTCGTCGCCGCATAGCCGGCGAAGTCGAGCCCGTCGCCGCGATGGCCGGCGCGGCTCGCCATGTTGACGACTCGCCCGCCCTTGCGGCTGCCCCCGCTATGCGCCCGGAAATGCGCGATCGCCGCCCGGCAGATGTCGGCCGGGGCCTGAAGATTAACGGCGATCTGCTTCTCCCAGCCTTCCGTCCAGACGGTCTCGGATCCGTCGACCGGCGTCGGCAGGTAGATACCCGCGTTATTCACGACGGCGTCGATACGCCCGGCGTGCAGCGCCGCCGCGCCGAACAGGCGCCCGCCCGCGCCGGGCAGCGACAGGTCCTCGATCAGAAGGTCGCCAGGAGCGACCACGCGGTCCGCCACCAGCGCCTCGCTCGCCGGGCCGAGGCCGCCGGCGTGACCGAGAACACGGCCCCCCGCCTCCGCGCAGGCGCGCGCCGTCGCAAGGCCGATGCCCCGCGAGGCCCCGGTGACGAGAACGGTCTTTCCTTCAAGCGTAAACATGGCGTCTCCTGCGGGCTGGCTGGCGGATGGCCCGTTTAACCACGAACCGCGCCGGCGGGCACCGGTCGGGCCTTGAAAACTCCATCGCCGCCGGGCTAAGCCCTGCCCTCCCACGATATCAGGACAGGAACGGGGTCCCCATGGCCGGACATTCGCAGTTTGCGAACATCATGCACCGCAAGGGCAAGCAGGACGCCAAGCGGTCGAAAATGTTCTCGAAGCTCTCGAAAGAGATCACCGTGGCGGCCAAAATGGGCGCGCCGGACCCGGACTTCAATCCGCGCCTCCGTCTCGCCATCAACGCCGCCAAGGCGCAGTCGATGCCGAAAGACAATATCGAGCGCGCCATCAAGAAGGCGACCGGCGGCGAGGGCGCGGGCTATGAGGACATCCGCTACGAAGGCTTCGGCCCCGGCGGAATCGGCGTCATCGTCGAAGTGCTGACCGACAACAGGAACCGCGCCGCGACGGACGTGCGCACCGCCTTCTCCAAACATGGCGGCAATCTCGGCGAGACCGGCTCTGTGTCATTTATGTTCGACCGCGTGGGACAGGTCGTCTATCCCGCCGCCAAGGCGACCGAGGACGAGATGCTGGAAGCGGCGATCGACGCCGGCGCCGACGACGTTCAGTCGTCTGAGGAAATTCACGAAATCTACTGCGCGGCCGACTCGCTCGCCGCCGTCTCCGGCGCGCTCGAAGCGAAATTCGGCGAAGCCGAGTCGGTCAAGCTGGTATGGCGTCCGCAAAACACCATTCCGGTGAGCGGCGACGGCGCCGAGACGCTGATGAAGATGCTGAACGCGCTCGAAGATTGCGACGACGTGCAGAACGTCTACGCCAATTTCGACATGTCGGCGGAAGAGATGGAGCGTCTCGCCGGCTAGGCGCTGGCCGCAACGGGCTCTTGAGGCGCAGTCCAGCGTCTGATGACCGCGTCGAGCCGGTCCTGGCTGATCGGCTTGGACAGGAAGTCGTCCATGCCGGCGGCTTCGCTGAGTTCGACATCCTGCGACATCACATGGGCGGTGAGGCAGATGATCGGGGTGCGCGCCGCGCCTCTCTCGGCCTCAAGGGCGCGGATGGCGCGGGCGGCCTCGTAGCCGTCCATTTCCGGCATGGAGACGTCCATGAGGATGAGATCGAAGACGCCGCCGGCGTCGGCGACGCGCGCCACGGCGTCGCGACCGTTGCCGACGATGACGAGATCTGTAAGCGCCGGTTTCAGCATGTGGCGCACCACGAGCTGGTTCACCTCGTTGTCTTCGGCGAGCAGGATGCGGATCCTGTCGCCTTCGGACGCCGGCTCCGACGCGGGTGCGACGGCCTCATCGGGATGTTCTTCAAGCTCTTCGGCTTTTTTCTTGCCGAGGATCTGTCCGATCGTCTGCAGCAGAAGCGTCGCCCGCGCCGGTTTGACCAGATAACCGTCGACGCCGATCTCGCGGAAACGCCGCGCGTCGCCCTGCTGGTCGACCGAGGTGAGAACGAGAATCGGAGCCTCGGCGATCGCCGCTTCGCCGCGGATGGCGCGGGCGAGCATTTCGCCGTCCATCACCGGCATGAAATAGTCGACGATGACCAGTTCGTAGGGCGAGCCGGAGTCCGCCGCGTCGCGCAGCAGGCCGAGCGCCTCTTCGCCGCCCGACGCCGTGTGAGTCTCGAATCCCCACGCCGCAAGCTGCTCCGCCGCGATCTGGCGGTTCACCTCGATGTCGTCGACGATGAGCACGCGCTTGCCGATGGCGTCGAAGGACATGGGCGGCGCGGCGATGTCGCTGGCGTGCACGGGCAAGTCGAGCGTGAACCAGAAGGTCGATCCCTCGCCGAGCGTCGAGGAGACGCCGACATCGCCGCCCATCGCCTCGACCAGTCGCTTCGAAATCGACAGGCCGAGCCCGGTGCCGCCGAACTGCCGCGTCGTCGTCGAATCCGCCTGCTGGAAGGCCCCGAAAATACGCTCGAGCTTGTCGGCCTCGATGCCGACGCCGGTGTCTGACACTTCGATGCGGATATGCGCCCGGCCGGCCGTTTCCGCCCCCGAAACGGCGATCAGCACGTATCCGGCTTCGGTGAATTTCACGGCGTTGCCGGCGAGATTGGTGATGATCTGACGGATGCGCCCGCCGTCCCCCACCACCTGCGAAGCGAGGCCGGGCTGGAAGCGGACGACCACTTCGAGGCGTTTTTCCTGCGCGCGCGGCGCGACGAGCGCGGCGACGTCCTCGACCGCAGCGCGCAGATCGAACGGCGCGAGATCAAGCTCGAGCTTGCCGGCTTCGATCTTCGAAAAGTCGAGAATGTCGTTGATGATGGTGAGCAACGCCGCGCCGGATTTATGGATGGTCTCCGCGTAGAGCCGCTGGCGCGTATCGAGGCGCGTCTGGGCCAGAAGCTCCGCCATGCCGAGAACGCCGTTCATCGGCGTACGGATTTCATGGCTCATGTTGGCGAGGAACATGGACTTGGCTTCGGAAGCCCGTTCGGCGGCGATGCGCGAGGCGCTCAGCTCTTCGATAAGCCGCGAGCGCTCCGTCATGTTCCGCTGCATGTCCTGTTGCAGCATATAGCCGAAAATCAGCATGTAGCCGATGGTCGCGACCAGCACCGGCACGCCGGCGAGCATCGGCCAGAATCCCGGCGAGCCGAAACTGTCGAGAATGAACCAGAAGAAAACCGCGCTGTAGGGCGCGGTGACGATGAGCGCGTTCGCCGGCGTGGAGCGGAACTGCGACAACGCCAGCATGAAGCCGCCGAGCACGAGAAACATCGCCGCCGCCTGTCCGAACGGATGGGCGCTCTGCCAGGCGAGCACCGGCGCCGCCGCCCAGAACGCGCAGGACGCCATGGCGATCAGCGCGTAAGGCCTCTGAGAGGAAATCTGTTTCGAATCGAGACGCGCCCGGATGCGTTCCTCGACGAGCGACCGCGCATAGCCCGCCGCCATCGTCAGCGCATACCAGAAAGCAGCCACAGGCAACGGCACGACGGTCGCCAGGCACAGGCCCCACAACGAAATGTGCAGGTAACGGATCGACCGCGTCTGGGTGATCATGCGAAGAGCGGCGAGCGCGGGATCCTCGGCGCCGGGGCGGTCGAGGACGTTGGCCGATGGCGCCGTGTCGGCGTCGCGCGAAACGGTATTCATGATCGGCCCTGATCTCGTCCGGCTCCCGGCGGCACGATAAGCCGCCGCAAGTTAACCGCCGCTTTACAAGTGTTCTCTTCCCCGCGCCGAACCGAGCCTTTTTAGCGTCGGGCCGCGTTGGCCGCGGCGCCGGGCGGGGCCTATAGTTTTACAAATGTAAAAACCGGGGAGGGGATCATGCGGGTTTCCGGACTTATCGCGACTTTTTTCGCCGCGGCGGCTTTCACGCCTGCGGGCGCGCAGACGCTGCAAGAGTTCAAGGGCGCGGACAGCATCGCGATCGTCGACTTCACGGGAACCGTGGAAATCGTTCCCGGCGGCGACAAGATCGCCGCTGCGCTGACGGAAGGAGCGCGCGCGACGCCTGTCGACATGCAGGTGAAAAACGGCGTCCTCGTCGTCGCCGGCGAGCGGCGGTCTAGAAATTTCAATATTCACGACGAGATCGACTGGCGCCGGAACAAGGAACACGCCTTCGAGATTTATCTGCGGGACTATCCGACGCTGAAGATCCACGCGCCGCTCGGCTCGGGCGTCACTTTCGAGCGCGCTGTCGTGATGGCGAAGGCGGGCGACACGAAAGGCGATCTCCGCATCGACGAGGGCTATGTCGAGGCCGTGATCGGCGACGTCCGGAACGCCGACATCCGCATCGTCAGCTCCGGCGATGTCGCGCTCGGCGCCGTGTCGGAAGCGCTCATGGTCAGGATCAATGGGTCGGGCGATGTCTCCGCGCTGTCGGCGGGCCGCGCCGATCTTCGCATTTCGGGTTCCGGAGACGTTACGGTGGGCCCGGTGGCGGGCGGCGCAGGCGTCGATATCGGCGGATCGGGCGATGTCTCCATCGCCTCCGCCGGCGGCGTCTCGGACGTCATGATCGGCGGGTCGGGCGACGTGCGGATCGGCGAGGCGCGCGGCGGGGCGAAACTCTCGATCGCCGGGTCGGGCGATATCACCGTCGCCGATGTTTCCGGACCGGCCAAGGCGAGCATCGCTGGCAACGGCGATATCAGGATCGACGGCGGCCGCGCCGAGAATCTCGTCGTCACCATCGCAGGCTCCGGCGATTTCACGTTCGGCGGCGTTTCAACAAATCTTGACGTCTCGGTCGTAGGATCGGGCGACGTGGTCGTGGCCGAGAATGAAGGATCGCTGCGGCATTCCGGCCGCGGCGACATCGTCGTCGGCGGACGCCGGCTGACGAAGGACTGAACGAAAGAGCAGTGACGGTTTCGCGAGACGGGCGCGGCGTTTAGGGGCTTGTTTGATGTTGCGCTCACTTTGCGCGCCCGTTGCAGCGCTCGCCGCCGCGCCAGCCGCGGCGCAGGCGCCTGAAAACTTCGCCGGCTACACGCCGCGGTTTGAAGCGGTGCGGATCGCCGATAACGAGGCCCCCCGCATCGACGGCGACCTCGGCGATGCGGCCTGGTCGAAGGCCGCCGTTATCGATGCGTTCTATCAGGTCGAACCGACCGAAGGCGCCGCGCCGTCGCAGCCGACTCGCGCCTATGTCATGTACGACTCCAAACATCTCTATGTCGCCATCTATTCCTTCGACAGCGAGCCGGACAAGATTACGCACAAGCTGCTCGAACGCGATCCGCCGATTCAGGACGACGACGCCGTGCGGATCATCATCGATTCCTTCGGAACCTTCCGCGACGGATATTTTTTCGCCACCAACCCGAACGGCGCGATCAACGACGCGCTGGTCGAAAACAACAATACGTTCCGCGACACCTGGAATACGATCTGGGACGTGAAGACAAAAATCGTCGACGACGGCTGGATCGCCGAGTTCGTCATTCCGTTTCAGTCCATCTCCTTCGACGCCTCGCTCGACGACTGGGGCTTTCAGATCGTCCGAACGATCCGGCGCAACAATGAGGAAATCCGATGGTCCAACATCGACCGCTCGCGCGGCCGCATCGACCTTACTAATCCGGGCCGTGTTTCCGGCATCGAGAACGTCAAATCCGGCGTCGGCCTGGAAGCGCAACTGTTCGTCACCGGATCGACGCGCTACGACTGGGAGACGGATGCGTCCGATTACGACCTCAATCCGAGCGGCAACATTTTCTACAAGATCACGCCGTCGCTCACCGGCTCGCTGACCTTCAACACGGACTTCTCCGATGCACCGCTCGATGAACGGCAGGTGAACACCGGCCGCTTCTCGCTTTTCTTTCCCGAAACCCGCGACTTCTTCTTGCAGGATGCGGCCGTTTTCGAATTCGGCGGCCGCATTTTCTCCGGCCAGCCGAACGGCATGCCGTTCTTTTCGCGGCGCATCGGCATTGTCGACGGCAGACCCGTCGATATCGTCGCGGGCGCAAAACTATCCGGAAAACTCGGTCCGGCCAGCATCGGAACCGTCGCCGCGCGAACCGGGTCGTCGGACGGGATCGACGGCCAGTTCCTGTCCGCGGCGCGCATCTCCCTGCCGATGCTGTCGGAATCCAAGGCCGGCCTGATCTTCACGCATGGCGATCCGTCGGGCGGCGCGTCCAATACAGTCGCGGGCGCGGATTTCCAGTATAAGAACTCGACAGCGTGGCCCGGCACCTTCACCGCCGACCTCGCCTATCAGCGCAGTTTCGACGATAGCGAGGACGACGGCATGGCGACGGCGCATTTCGCCTATCGCAGCCAGCGCTGGAACTGGAACGCTCGCGCGCAGACGATCGGCGAAAATTACAAGCCGCGCCTCGGTTTCGTGAACCGCGCGGGCGTCAATCGCACGAACGGCAACCTGTGGCGCGCGTGGCGGCCGCAGAACAGTCTCATTCGCTATGCTGAGACCGGCGTTTTCGCCGGCGCCGTCAGCAATCTCGATTTCGACGTGGAGGATCGCTGGACAGGCGGGTGGGCGTACGCCCAGAACGATCTCGGCGACGATTTATTCGTCGAGATCGAGCGCGGTTTCACCGACGTCACCGAACCGTTCAACCTCGCGGGCGAAGTGCCGGTGCCGATGGGGCCCTATAACTACAGCCGCCAGCGCATCGAAGCGCAGCTCAGCGAAGCGCGTCCGTATTACATAGGCGTCGAATTCGAATGGGGCCGCATCTACGAAGGCGACACTTACGAGATCGTCGGCGAATTCGGCCTGAAGCCCAGCAGCCATTTCCGCCTTGTCGGCGAATATTCCTACACGGAATTCTCCCTGCCCGGCGGCGAAATCGGCATTCACGTCGCGGCGCTCGCCTCGACCATCGCCTTCACGCCGCGAATGAGTCTCAAAACCGACATCCAGTACGACAATATCTCCGAGAATTTCACCTTCTTCTCGCGTTTCAACTGGGAGCCTCGCCCGGAGCAGGAGGTATTCCTGTCGTTCGGGCACTCCGCCGTCATCGAGCGCGACGACTTTGCGCACTCCTTCCGGTCTGACGCATCGAGCTTCGCCATCAGGCTGGGCCATACGCTGCGCCTGTAAAGCGCATGGCCCCGTCAATGAATCACGGCGCCGTTCGGGCGCCGTTACGAGGAATCGTTTTCTTAAAAAGAATATCAGTGGGCAGACGGGTCTGGGCAGTCGCTCTTTCTCCGCCGCATCAGCAAGACGAACAGTATGATCGCCAGCACTGGCGAGGCGACAAGGAAAAGCGTCATGGCGACGGCGCCGCCGGCGGCGACAAGCCCGAAGAGAGCGCCCAGAAGGGCGATGACGACGCCGATCGCGGCGGTGAGCAGGCCGACGATGATCGCCGCGAGCCCGCCGAAACCGGCGGCTAGGGATTCAGCCGCGTTCAGGCCGTTGCCGGAAGCATAGGCGCCGAGGGACAACGCGCCGCCCACGAACAGAATCAGAACCAGCGGAACCCAGAACCAGAAAAGACCGCCGCTGCGCCGGCCTTCGCCATACGTGTCCATATCCGTGGAAGTCATCGCCAACCCCTTCCTTGCATCGCGTGCGTCAGGCGCCCGCCTTCATTGAATCCGTCGATTGAAGCTGAAACGCGCACTGCGGGAACCAATTTGCGCCGCCGCGCGCCCTGCAACAAGCCGGTTCGCCGCATCGCCCCGGCGCTCTGTCGCGCGCGAGAGGCCGCAGCGCGCCTTGCTTGCCGCCGCCTCCCGCCTTTGCTAGGCGAAGCGGTCTTCATTCACGCCGAGACGAAGCGTTGCCCGCCGCCCGAAAAACCACGACCGGAAAGGCCAAGACCGGCGCGCCGGCGCGCGCCTGGCAGCGCATGCTGTCGGGCCGGCGCCTCGACCTGCTCGATCCGTCGCCCGTCGACGTCGAAATTGAGGATATCGCCCACGGCCTCGCCCGTGTCGCGCGCTGGAACGGGCAGACGGCCGGCGCCCTTCCCTTTACGGTGGCGCAGCATTCGCTCATCGTCGAGGATTTCTGCATACAGATGAAACCGGGCTGGCCGGTGAAATGGCGCCTCGCCGCCCTGCTTCACGACGCCCCCGAGTTCGTCATCGGCGACATGATCAGCCCATTCAAGTCGGCTCTTGGCGAACACTACAAACGCATCGAACGGCGCCTGCAACAGGCGATCCACCTTCGCTTCGGCCTTCCCGCCCTGCTGCCGGAAGCGGTCGAGAAAACCATCAAGCGCGCCGACAAGGCGAGCGCCTTCTTCGAAGCGACGCAGCTCGCCGGTTTTGAACCTGCTGAAGCCAAAAGGCTGTTCGGCGCGCCGACCGGGATCTCCCCGGTGAAGCTGGAGGCGCTTTCGACCAAATCGGCGCAATCCCTCTATTTGAGCCGTTTCGCCGAACTTCTCGCCGATCACCAGCCCGAAAACGCCCTAAAGACGTGACCGGGGTTCAAGGACCTGTGAACCTCTTCGCCCTTAAGATGCCCGGAATTCGGCGCTACATAGAACCGCGATGTTGATTGTGTCCTCTCTTTCCCAGGCCTGCCGGGCCTTCGCCGCGCACAAACCTGCGCGGGTTTTGTCGTTGCTCTCCGAGGAAGAGGAGCTGCCCTGTTTCGATTCTCTGCCTGACGACCGGCATCTGAAGCTCTACGTGCCGCGCGAGTCCTGCGCCAAGTCGATCAGCGACGCCGCTCACAAGCGCGCCGAAGAAATCGTGCGTTTCGTTAACGACTGGGACGGCGAAGGCGACATTCTCATCCATTGCAATCGCGGCATCTCCCGCTCGATGGCGGCGGCTTTCATCATTCTCTGCATCAAGGAGCCGCAAACCAGCGAAGCGGCGCACGCGGCGCGGCTGCGCCGCATCGCCCCTTACGCCGACCCCTGCCCGCTGCTTGTTTCCTATGCGGACGATTTCATGGGCCGGGAGGGCCGGATGCTCGAGGCGATCGAGGATCTGCCGCCGCCCTGCCCCGCCATATCCGCCCCTGTCGTGACCTTGCCCCTCGCCGCCTAGTCGCGGCATAGGAGGGGGATGGCGCGACCCCTTTCCGCACCCGCCTCGGCGCGCGTCGCCATCGGCCTCAACGCCGTCCTCGCCTCGGTCGAGGACCAGCGGCCGAAAGTGCTGTGCGCGCGCGGCCCCGGCCGGCTGTTCAGCCTGCCCTACGGGCCTTTCGACCCCGAACGGCACCGCACCTTCGAAATCGGCATCCGCGAATGGGTGGAACGCCAGACCCATGTGAATCTCGGCTATGTCGAACAGCTCTATACGTTCGGCGACAAGGGACGCGAGGCGCCGGCGGCCGAACTGGTCGGCGGCGAGGCGAGCGACCGGGTGGTGTCGGTCGGCTATCTCGCCCTCGCCGCGGAACCGGCGGCCATCGACGACGCGACGGCGGCGTGGCGCGACTGGTACGACTTCTTTCCGTGGGAAGACTGGCGCCGGGGAGAACCGGCGATGCTGTCGGCGGTCATTCTGCCGGGGCTTTTCGCCTGGGCCGCGCAGGCGCGCGACGAGTCTGCGGCGGAAAACAGGCGCGCCCGCATTCGCCTCGCTTTCGGACTCGATCGCGACGGCTGGGAAGAGGAGCGAACGCTCGACCGGTTCGAAGTGATGTACGAGGCGGGTCTCGTCGCCGAGGCGACGCGCGACCGCAAGACAGCCTCGCGCCCGCTCGAAGGAACAGGTCTCGAAATGGCGTCGGACCATCGCCGCATCCTCGCCACCGCAATCGGCCGCCTGCGCGGCAAGCTGAAATACCGGCCGGTCGTTTTCGAACTGACGCCGCCGACCTTCACGCTCTTGACCCTGCAGCGCATCGTCGAGGCGATCGTCGGGTTCGAGCTGCACAAGCAGAATTTCCGCCGCTCCATCGAGCAGAGCGGGCTGGTCGTCCGCACCAAGGCGTCGATCCAGCAGACCGGCGGCCGGCCGGCGGCGCTGTTCCGCGTCAACCGCCCGGCGCTCACCGACAGGGCCGGAAAGGGGCTCGCCATCCCCCGGTTGCGGCAGGCCCCGGCCTTCACTTTTCCCGGCGCTGAAGCTTAAGTCTGTGAAACTTTATTGACGATCCATCCCGAAGGCGTAGGCTCCCGCCGGTCGCGTCAAGGATTTCCACCCAAAGCCCGTTGCGGGCCATTTTTTAGACCCTATATATGCTCAGAAAGAGCATTATTGCGGAGACGGCCCATGCCAGCGTTCGACAATGAGTCCGGGTTTCACGGCCTTCCCTACACCGAAGAGGTGAAGGCCAAGACCGACCACCTTTACCCGAAGGTCGCCCGCTTCATGCCGGAGGTCGAGTGGAAGCTGCACGCGCCCTACATCGCCGCCATCAACGATCTCAAGAAACAGCGCGGCGCGGTGATCCTCGCGCACAATTACATGACGCCGGAAATCTTCCACTGCGTCGGCGATTTCGTCGGCGACTCGCTCGCCCTCGCCAAGGAGGCGGCGAAGACCGACGCCAGGGTCATCGTCCAGGCGGGCGTCCGCTTCATGGCCGAGACCTCGAAAATCCTGTCGCCCGACAAGACCGTGCTGATCCCCGACCTGCGCGCCGGCTGCTCGCTCGCCTCGTCCATCACCGGCGACGACGTGAAGCTGCTGAAGCAGAAATATCCGGGCGTCCCGGTCGTCACCTACGTCAACTCCAACGCCGACGTGAAGGCGGAGACCGACATCTGCTGCACGTCGTCGAACGCCGTCGAGGTGGTCGAGTGGGCGGCGAAGGAATGGGGCTCCGACACCGTCATCCTCATCCCCGACCAGTATCTCGCGCGGAACGTCGCGGCGATGACCGACATCAAGATCGTCACCTGGGCGGGCGCCTGTGAAGTGCATGAGCGCTTCACGGCTGAGGACATTCGCGAAATCCGCGCCGGCAATCCGGGCGTCATCGTTCTCGCCCACCCCGAATGCCCGCCGGACGTACTCGCCGAAGCCGACTTCGCCGGCTCGACCAGCGGCATGAGCAACTATGTTCGCGACAATCAGCCGAAGCACGTCGTCCTCATCACCGAATGTTCAATGTCGGACAATGTGGCGCTTGAGAACCCGAACGTGAATTTCGTGCGCCCCTGCAATCTCTGCCCGCACATGAAGCGCATTTCGCTCGCCGGCATCCTGAAATCGCTTCAGACGATGACCCACGAGATCGAGATTGACCCCGACATCATCGAGCGCGCGCGCCTGCCCATCGAGCGCATGATCGCCCTGCCGCTGAAACGGCAGTCGATGTACGACCATCAACATGCGCCGGAAGTGATGGCGATCGAAGCGCGGGCTTAATCATTCAAGAGCGGATCGTTTTCACCGCTCATCCCGGCGAAAGCCGGGATCCAGCCTAAGTCAGAAATGGATCCCGGCTTTCGCCGGGGTGAGCGGAGAACGAGTTGGCGGCGACTAACGACATCCTCATCATCGGCGCCGGCGTCGCGGGGCTTTACACAGCCCTCAAGCTCGCGCCGCGGCCGGTGATCATTCTCACCGCGCGCCCGCTCGGCAAGGACGGGTCGAGCCCGTGGGCGCAGGGCGGCATGGCGGCGGCGGTCGGCGCTGACGATACGGCCAAGCTGCACCTCGCCGACACGCTCGGGGCCGGGGCGGGCCTCGTCGATCCCGATGCGGCGGAGATTCTCGTCAATGGCGGCCCCGCCGCGGTCGCCGACCTCGAACGTTTCGGCGTGCGCTTCGACCGCGATGGAACCGGCGCCTTCAAGCTCGGCCGCGAGGCGGCGCACTGCCGCGACCGCGTCGTGCACGCCACCGGCGACCGGGCCGGCGCGGCGATCATGGAGGCCCTCGCCAACGCCGCGCGCGCCGCCTCGCATATAACGGTCCGTGAACGGATCGTTGTCGAGGACATGCTCGTCGACGCCAACGGCGCCGTCGCGGGCGTCTTCGCCTATGATGTGGCGAAGGGCGAGCGCGGCCCCGTCCGCGCCTCGCAGACCGTTCTCGCCACCGGAGGGCTCGGCGGACTTTACGCCGTCACCACCAATCCGACGCCGGCGCAGGGCCACGGCCTCGCCTTCGCGGCGCGCGCCGGCGCGATTATCCGCGACCCCGAATTCGTGCAATTCCACCCGACCGCGCTCGACATCGGCGCCGATCCCGCGCCGCTCGCCACCGAAGCGCTGCGCGGAGCGGGCGCCGTTCTCGTCAACAGGGACGGGCGCGCCTTCATGACGGACTATCACGCGCGCGGCGATCTCGCGCCCCGCGACATCGTCGCCCGCGCCGTCGAGGCGGAGCGGGCGGCCGGGCGCGGCGCCTATCTCGATGCGAGGAAGGCCGTCGGCGCTTCCTTTCCCGAAGCGTTCCCGACGGTCTTCGCCGCCTGTCGGAAAGGCGGGATCGATCCCCGTACGCAGCCCATGCCGGTTGCGCCGGCGGCGCATTATCACATGGGCGGCGTCGCCACCGACGCTGACGGACGCACGTCGCTCGACGGATTGTGGGCGGTCGGCGAAGTCGCCTCGACGGGCGTGCACGGCGCCAACCGTCTCGCCTCGAACTCGCTGCTCGAAGCCGTGGTGTTCGGCGCGCGCATCGCCGACGCGCTGCGCGAGCGGGCCTCGCCCAAACCGCATAAAGCCGAAGCGCCGGAAGACCGCCTGACGCTCGAACCGAAACCGGCGCCCGCCGCCGCCATGGCGCGCCTGCGCGAGGCGATGAGCCGCGACTGCGCGCTCATCCGCTCGGAGGAGAGCCTCATTCGCGTCATCGAAACGATCGGCGCGCTGCACGCCGGGGAAGCCATGACCAGCGGCCTCAAGAGCGCGCTCATCACCGCCGAACTGATCGCGCAGGGCGCGCTGATGCGCGAGGAAAGCCGCGGCGCCCACTACCGGACCGACTATCCCGAGGCGGCGGAGGAAGCGTTCCATACGGAAATCGCCACGGACGCCGAGACGGAAGAAGAATGGGAGCTCATTCAATGATCCCGGCGCTTCCCGATTTCCTGATCGACGAGGCGGTCGCCCGCGCCCTCAAAGAGGATCTCGGCGACGCCGGCGATATTACGACGAACGCCGTCGTTCCCTCCGGCCGTCAGGCGAAGGCTGTCGTGGCGGCGCGCAAGCCGGGCGTGATCGCCGGCGTCGGGCCGGCCCGCGCCGCCTTCCGCCTCATCGACCCGTCGCTATCGGTGCGTGTCGAGAAAGGCGACGGCGCGCGCATCGCCGCCGGCGAGACCTGCATCGCCGTCGAAGGGCGCGCCCGCTCTATCCTATCGGCCGAACGGGTGGCGCTGAATTTTCTCGGCCATCTGTCGGGCGTCGCCACCGCGACGGCGGCGCTCGTCGACGAGACGAGGGGAACCGGCGCGAAAATCGTCTGCACAAGGAAGACGACGCCCGGGCTCAGGGCCTTCGAGAAGCACGCCGTCCGATGCGGCGGGGGCTTCAACCACCGCTTCGGCCTCTACGACGCGGCGATGATCAAGGACAATCACATCGCCGCGGCGGGCGGCGTCGCACCGGCGCTGAAGTCGGCCCGGGAGGCGCTCGGCCACATGGTGAAAATCGAGATCGAGGTCGACAGCCTCGCACAACTGGAAGAGGCGCTGAAGGAAGGCGCCGACGTGGTGCTGCTCGACAACATGCCGCCCGAAACGCTGAAGCAGGCAGTCGAAATGAACGCCGGACGCGCCGTGCTTGAAGCGTCCGGCAACGTCACCGCCAGGACCGTGCGCGCCATCGCGGAGACGGGCGTCGACTGCATTTCGTCGGGCTGGATCACCCATTCGGCCCCCAGCCTCGATCTGGGGCTCGATTTCGTCTGATTACGGACGAATAAGGCTGCGCCGCCCGTTAAACGGCGATTCCTTCAAGAAAAAGCGGAAAACGCCGCTCGCCCTACATTTCCGCCGAGGCGGACGCGACCGTCGGGCGGCTCGGAAAACGGTAGAAGATGTGCGTGCCGATCGTCGCGGTCGGCGTCAGCGTCTTCGACCAGGGCGGCGAAACGTAGTTGGCGTGATAGTGGGTGGCGTTGCGGCTCACCGGCGCGCGCAGACCCGCCAGAATGGCGCCCGCCAGATCTTCCGCGTCCGACCATTTGCGGCGGTTGACGCGGCGCTTCATGGAGCCGTCGCAGGTGAACGAAAACTGGCAGCGCAGATCGGTGCGCTCGGCGCCCTGATAGACGACGCCGCAGACCGAGTTCGGATAGAGCGGACTGGCGACGCGATTGAGGACGACGTCGGCGACGGCGAGCTGGCCGATGCGCGATTCGGAACGCGCTTCGTAATAGATCGCTTCGGCGAGGCATTTGCGCTCTTCCGCGTCGAGACGCGCGACTTCGAGCTGGGTGAAATCGAAATCGACGAAATCGGCGAGGGCGCCATGCGTCGCCACGATGGTTTCGGTCGACTTGGCGGGCTTGACGCGGGGCGCGTCGAAAACGGCGCGCGCATCGGCGGTCTCCTCGGCCAGATAGGCGGCGAGGTCGGCCACGAGAGAGGCTTCGTCAGCGAGCGCCGTTTGCGCGGCGCGAGCGGCGTCGGCCCGCTGCATGGCGGCGGTCGCCGAAAGGGCGGTGAGCAGCACGCACACGGAAAGGCTGGCCGCCGCCATCAGGCTGCGCGCCGTGAAATTCACATTCAACCATTGCGAAGAAAGACTAAGCCCGTCAGCGGCGACGGAAGCAGTCCGATCACGCGAGGTCATTCGTTACGCCCGTTTCTTTGCTCAGTTACTCCGGACCGAAGGGCTCATCGCCCGCCGGCCCCGAATTGGCCGTCTCAATTCACGTGTGTAACAGCGCATTCTGCGCCGCAGTCTCGCCCCCAACCTGAAATCCTGCGCCCACCATCGAGACGCTCAGACCCAGAGAAGCAAAAGACGCGCCCCTCGACTTCCTCAGGGCCGCGCCTCGCAGGCGAAATATGGCGCCTGACCACCCCTCGCGCAAATGAAAAACGCCCGCGTTAATCCTTTGTTAAGCTTTATAAACGGAGCGTTAAGTTAATGTTTTCGCTAAATGATTCGGATCGCCTAACGGTCCGTTAACCTAACATCTGGTTGATCAGGCTGGCTTTCGGCGCAGGCTTGCTTGCGCTGCAGCAAGACGGGCGATGGGCGTGCGGTAGGGCGAACAGGAAACGTAGTCGAGCCCGACCCCCTCGACGAAGTCGATCGAGTCGGGATCGCCCCCATGTTCGCCGCAAATGCCGAGCTTGATCCCCGGCCGCGTCTTCCGGCCCCGTTCGGCGGCGATTTCCACGAGCGCCCCCACCCCTTCCCGGTCGAGCGTCACGAACGGGTCCCGTTCCAGGACATTCTGGCGGAGATAATCAGGGAGGAACGACGCCGAATCGTCGCGGGAAAGTCCGAACGTCGTCTGGGTGAGGTCGTTGGTGCCGAACGAAAAGAACGCCGCGTCCTTGGCGATTTCGTTCGCCGTCAGCGCCGCCCGCGGCAGCTCGATCATGGTGCCGACCATGTAGTCGAGCGTCGCGCCTTTCTCCTTGAAGACCGCCCCGGCGACGGCGTCGATGCGCGCCTTGAGCTGGGCCAGCTCCTCGCGCAGCGCCACCAGCGGAATCATGATCTCCGGAATCACGTCGTCGCCCGTCTCCTTGGCGACATTGACCGCCGCCTCGAGAATGGCGCGGGCCTGCATCTCGTAGATCTCCGGATAGGAGACCCCGAGCCGGCAGCCGCGGTGGCCGAGCATCGGGTTGAATTCGTGCAGCTTGTGGGCGCGCGCCTTGAGCTTGGCCGCGTCCATGCCGGAGGCTTTGGCCACTTCGTCGATCTCGTCGTCCGAGTGCGGAAGAAATTCGTGGAGCGGCGGATCGAGCAGGCGCACCGTCACGGGCAAGCCGCGCATCACCCGGAAAATTTCCTCGAAGTCCGAACGCTGCATCGGCAACAGCTTGGCTAGCGCCGCTTCGCGTCCCTTCTTGTCTTCGGCGAGGATCATCTCGCGAACGGCGATGATGCGATCGGCGTCGAAGAACATGTGCTCGGTGCGGCAAAGTCCGATGCCTTCCGCGCCGAAGCCGCGGGCGACGTCGGCGTCGTGCGGCGTTTCGGCGTTGGCCCGCACCTTCATGCGGCGACGCTTGTCGGCCCAGCCCATCAGCATCGCGAAATCGCCGGAGAGTTCCGGGTTAACGGTGGCGACGGCGCCGAGATAGACCGCGCCCGCGCCGCCGTCGATGGTGACGACGTCGCCCTTTTTCACCGTGCGGCCGCCGGCGGTGAATTCATCCGCTGACGGACCGATGCGCAAATCGCCCGCGCCGCAGACGCAGGGGCGTCCCATGCCGCGCGCCACCACCGCGGCGTGGCTGGTCATGCCGCCGCGCGCCGTGACGATGCCGACGGCGGCGTGCATGCCGTGAATGTCCTCGGGACTGGTCTCGACGCGGAAGAGGATGACCTTGCGCCCCTCCTGCGCGAGGCGCTCGGCCTCGTCGGAGGAGAACACGACTTCGCCGGTCGCGGCGCCGGGCGAGGCCGGCAGGCCGGACAGCACGAGGTCGCGCGGCGCTTCCGGATCGAGCGACGGATGCAGAAGCTGGTCGAGCGAATGGGCGTCGACCCGCATCACCGCCTCGTCTTCGGAAATGAGTTTTTCCTGGGCGAGATCGACGGCGATTTTCAGCGCGGCTTTCGCCGTGCGCTTGCCGTTGCGGGTCTGCAGCATCCAGAGTTTGCCTTCCTGGACGGTGAACTCGATGTCCTGCATGTCGCGGTAATGTTTTTCGAGCTTGTCGAAGATGGCGATCAGCTCGCCGTATGCCTTAGGCATCGCCTCTTCCATCGACGGCGCTTCCTCGCCCATGGCGAGGCGCGCCTTTTTGGTCAGCGTCTGCGGCGTCCTGATGCCGGCGACCACGTCCTCGCCCTGCGCGTTGATGAGGAACTCGCCGTAATAGGTTTTCTCGCCGGTCGAGGGATCGCGCGTGAAGGCGACGCCGGTCGCCGAGGTGTCGCCCATGTTGCCGAACACCATCGCCTGCACGTTGACGGCAGTGCCCCAGCTTTCGGGAATATTGTGCAGGCGCCGGTAGGTGTCGGCGCGGTCGTTGCGCCATGAACCGAACACCGCGCCGATGGCGCCCCAGAGCTGCTCGTGCGAATCCTGAGGGAACGGCCTGCCGAGCGCTTCATTGACGGCGGCCTTGTAGCTTTCGATGACCTTGCGCCAGTCGCCGGCGTTCATCTCGGTGTCGAGAAAGTAGTCCTGGCCTTCCTTGTACGTCTCGAGAATCTCCTCGAAGACATGATGCTCGACGCCGAGCACGACGTCGGAATACATCTGGATGAAGCGGCGGTAGCTGTCATAGGCGAAGCGCTCGTCGCCCGAGAGGCGCGCCAGACCCTCGACCGTCTCGTCGGTGAGGCCGAGATTGAGCACCGTGTCCATCATCCCCGGCATCGAGGCGCGCGCCCCGGAGCGGACGGAGACGAGCAGCGGATTCTTCGCGTCGCCGAACGTCTTGCCGACGAGCTTGCCGACATGGGCGAGCGCCGCCGCCACTTCTTCTTCGAGTCCGGCGGGATATGTCCTGCCCCCGGCGTAATATTCGGCGCAGACTTCGGTGGTGATCGTAAAGCCCGGCGGCACCGGAAGGCCGAGGTTCGACATTTCGGCGAGGTTCGCGCCCTTGCCGCCGAGAAGGTTCTTCATCGACGCCGCGCCTTCCGCCGCGCCCGCGCCGAAGCTGTAGACCCGCTTGCGCTCGTCAGGTCTCGCCGCTGTCGCCTCTTTCGCCATTATCCATCCCATCCGGTTTCGGTCGCCGGCGCTCCCCCGGCGGACCTTCGCAAACTGCAAACCCCGCGCCGGGATGGATTAGGGCAGCCCCGGCCCCGGGCCAAGCCGGAAATTGCCGCATTGCAGTACCGTCACCGGAGGGTGCCCGCGGCCGCCGCAGCCGGGTCGCCCCGACCGCAGCAGCCGCTTCGCCGGCGGCCGACGGGCGTTCCCTGATGCCTGGGGGAGAACATCAGCGCCCGCGGCCGCCGAACCGCGCGCGCCGGAGACCGGCCCCGGCGCAATCCCGAGCGGGACTGGACCCCGCACTATTTTTGGGGATGACCCTCCCCACCATTTGGCGGGCCGAAGAATGCCGGTGATTTAACGAAAGTTTCAAACACTTCTCTGCGAGAGCGGCCGGCTCCGGGCAAAAAAAACCCGCCAGTCGCTTTGCTCTCGCGGCGGCGACCTGTTACCGAATCAACCGTGGCGTTTGGAGCCGCGCCGCCCTTCGCCTGAGAGGGGGAACGGCGTTCATCGTTTGCGGGGGCATGATGAACGAGGGGATCGTCCATTTATTTGGCGGCGGCCGCATTGCGGCCTTGGCTGGCGCGTCGATCGTTCTTGTACTGATGGGCGTCATGGCGCGGGCGATCCTGACCTCGCGCCGGCTCGAGGGCTCGTCCCTGTTCAACCGCCTGTTCGTCGTCGTCGCCGTGACGTCCGGCTTTTTCAGCGCCGTCTCCTCGGCGATCGGTTTTTCTCTCATCACCTCGCAGGAGACCGACGACTTCTTCCGCAACTCGGTGCTGCCGCCGGCGTTCGGGGTTTTCGTTTTCTGCCTCGCGGTCGCCATCTGGGTCGGCGGGGCCGAACTGGTGCGTCACCGCGACTGGTTCCGCAATGTCGGCGCCGGGCCCTTCGGCGACGCGCTCTCGTTCATCGAGCGCGCCTTCAAGCTGTTCGTGGTCATCCCCATCCTCGCCGCCATCCTGTTCCTCGTCTCCACCTGGACGACGGTGGTCGGCATCGGCGGCGTCGACGCGGTGCGGCACACCTACGGCTTCGAGATCGAACGCCTGCAGGCCGAATGCGCCGGCATCGCCGCCTACCGCCAGCGGGATTTCCTGTTCCTCGAGGATCTGCGCCTGTCGGTAGAGGACGTGCGCCGGGCGGCGCAGGCCGAACTCACCAGCGGCCGCCAGACCGGCTCGGCGGGACGCGGCGTCGTCTCGGACTATTTCAGCGGCGTCGCCGACTGGTATGCGGGCCTCGAGGCGAGCGTCGCGGCGCTGATCGATGCGGACGACCCGTCCGGCGTCAGCCCGTTCACGCCGGACATCTGCGCGAACACCGTCGAAAGCCTGAAGCGCCTGCTCGCCCGCAACGCCTTCGACAATTACGACCTGTGGGCGCGCGAGTTCGAGACCGCCTTCAACGACTTCGCCATCGTCCTCAACCGCTGGCGGCAGGACCGGCGCATCGAGACGCTGCTCGACCAGCAGCTCGCCGGCTTCGCGCGGGCCAATCCGAAACCGGTGGGCGACGCGCGCGGCCGCGTGACGCCGTCGCAGATGGCCGCCATCGACCGCTACGCGGAGGAAGTCGAGAACGCCGTCAAGAAGCTCATCAGCCGCCAGCGGCGCGAGAAGCCGCCCGCGCCGATCCCTTCCGCCGCCGAGCTTTCGCCGGAGCGCGGCATGATGATCCTCTACCGCTGGTTCGTCCCGGCGCCGCTGAGCGATGAAGAAGGCCCGGCGCGGCGCACGCAGGCGGTGGTTAAGGAAGAGGTGGTGCCCGGCCTTTCGGCCCTAACGCCGCGCGACGCGGTGCTGAAGAACGCCAACATCTTCTCCGACGTCTGGGCTCTCGCCCTCGCCTGGGACTATGCGGCGTACATACTGATGCTGGCCTATCTGTTCTTCCCGAGCGCCGAGCGGGCGGCGGGATTTAAGGATAGTGCGTAGTGCGTCGTTCGTAGTGCGTAGGAAGGAAGCGGATTAAATCTCTACGCACTACTGTCTAAGTACTACGCACTACCCCTCCAGTTTCGACAGATCCGCCACCTCAGCCGTCGCCGCCCTGAACCGGGCGAGGAGCGCGAGGCGGTTTTCGCGCAGCGCCGGATCGTCGGCGTTCACCGTCACCTTGTCGAAGAAGGCGTCGATAGGCGCACGGAGCGAAGCGAGCGCCGACATGGCGTCGGCGAATTTCTCGGCGGCGACGGCTTTCTTGGCCTTGTCTTCGGCGGAGAGCAGTGCGGCGTAGAGCGCCTTTTCCTCGGCCTGCGCGAGTAAGGAGGAATCGAACGCAGCCTTTTCAGCGGGCGCGCCTTCGCGCGCGGGCGCCTTCAGAATATTCGCGGCGCGCTTGTAACCGGCGGCGAGATTGGCGCCGTCATCGGTCTTCAGGAAGGCTTCCAGCGCTTCGAGCTTCCTGACGATAAGAACGAGATCGTCTTCCAGCGTTCCGTCAGCTTTCGTGAGCACAGCGTCGATATGGTCGTAGCGATGGCCCTTGTCGCGGAGATAGACTTTGAGGCGGTCGTGGAAAAACTCGTTTGCCTTCTCAGGGCTGCCAAGCTCAGCTCGTACTCCGAATGACCGAAGCCCTCCTTGCGCGCCTTCAATAGTCGGGCGAATTTTAAGCTTCAGCATATTTCCACGATCAGCAAATTTAGCTGAATATCCAAGCTCGTTTAGCATACGGATTATACCAAGCGCGGATCGACGCAACGCAAATGGATCTTTAGAGCCAGTTGGAAACTCGCCTTTATACCAGAAAGCGCTGATTGTATCGAACTTATCGGCCAGCGCCACGGCGACCGAAACCGGCGCGGTCGGAACGGCATCGTCCGCCCCCTGAGGTTTGTAATGATCGCGGATGGCGTCGGCGATCTCGGGCGCCTCGCCCTGCGCCAGCGCGTAATACCGGCCCATCACGCCCTGCAGCTCTGGAAACTCGCGCACCATCTGCGTGACGAGGTCGGCCTTGGCGAGCAGCGCCGCTTTCTCCGCCAACGCCGGGTCGGCGCCGACCGAAGGCGCGATCTCTTTCGCCAGCGCCGCGACGCGCCGCGCCTTGTCGCCGACCGTGCCGAGCCCCTCGAAGAAGGTGATGCGGTCGAGCTCGGCGACGCGCTCGCCAAGCTTCGTCTTCAGATCCTGATGATAGAGATACCACGCGTCCGAGAGCCGCGCCGTCAGCACGCGCTCGTATCCGGCGCGCATCGCCTTGCCCGCGTCAGGCGCCTCGATATTGGCGACGAACACGAACCGGTTGGCGAGCCGCCCGGTCTTCGGGTCATGCACGGAGAAATATTTCTGGTGGCCGCGCATCGAGGCGGTGAGAACCTCGTCTGGCACCGTCAGGAACTTCTCGTCGAACGAGCCCATCATCGGGACCGGCCATTCCGAAAGCCCGGCGACCTCGGCGAGCAGCCCCTTGTCCTCGACAAGCTCAAGCCCCTGCGCCTCGCACAGGGTCTTCGCCTCGCGCTCGATCAGCTCGGCGCGGCTCCGCGCATCGAGCACGACCTTGCCGGCCCTGAGGCCCGCTTCGTACTTGTCGAACGTCCGGGCGCGGAATTCCTTCGGCGCGAGGAAGCGATGGCCGCGCGACAGGTCGCCGGCCGCGATCCCGTCGATCTCGAAGCCGACCACCTCGCCGTCGAAGCAGCACAGGATGGATTTGAGCGGCCGCACCCAGCGCAGGTCCCCGTCGCCCCAGCGCATCGACTTCGGCCACGGGAAGCTTCGGATAATCTCCGGCATGAAGGCGGCGATCACCTCGGCGGTGGCGCGCCCCTTCTCCTCGATCACCGCCACGTAATACTGGCCCTTCTTGTCGTCGCGCACCTCGCACTGGTCGAGCGAAGCGAGGCCCGCCGACTTCAGGAAGCCTTCGACGGCCTTCTCCGGCGCGCCGACGCGCGGGCCCTTCTTCTCTTCCTTGCGGTCGGGCTGGCGCCCCGGCAGGCCCGCCGCGACCAGCGACAGCCGGCGCGGTCCTGCGAACGCCTTCACCCCTTCCGGCAGGAAGCCCGCGCCGAGCAGGCGCTCGTTGACGAGGCGCTCGAGATCGGCCGCCGCCCGCGCCTGCATGCGCGCCGGGATTTCTTCGGAAAGGAGTTCGAGAATGAGATCGGGCATGGGGCGGGGTTCTAAGGGGTGCGGCGGGCGCCGCGCAATAGAGCTAGCCTGTCTTCCGACGCACCTGGACCGCGCTGATGCGGACGGCGAGCTTCTTCTCCGGCGTCAGGAAATCCGCCTCCACGTGGATCAGCGTTTTCGAGACGTTGACGACGCGCCCCTCTATCGCGACCCAGGGTTTCGTCACCGGCCGGAAATAGCTGGTCTCGAGCCTGGACGTGCGGAAGCGGTCGGCGGAGTCGTCGAGGACGGTCATGCTCGTCAGCCCCGCCGCGTGGTCGGCGACCGAGGCCACATGGCCGCCGAACATCACCCCGTCGGGCATCAGGAAGCGGTCGTCGATCTCCCAATGCATCGCCGCGCGGCCCCATTCCCACGAGAGAAGCCGGATGTCGCCGAGCTTGTCGCGCGCCCAGTCCGCGAAGCGCGAGCCGCCGGCCTTGTAGCCGTTGAGAATGTCCGTATGCCGCTCGCTTGTCGCCGGCATCTACTCGCGCGCGCCCATGAAATCCTCGCGCGAGCCGATCCAGTCGTCGAGCGCCAGCACCGCATCGACCTCCTCGATCATCGCCTCCAGCCTGTCGCGGCCGTCGAACTCGAAGCAACCGCGATAAAAACTGACGGCGTGCGTCAGCTTCTTCGAGCTGACCGACACGATGACGCTCGGCATGTCCGTCGCCATCTGCGGGCAGTTGTCGCCGGCCTCGTTCGGATAGGCGCTGTCGAAACCGGCGAAGCCGTGACGTTCGGCGATCTCGATCAGCCGCTCGAACGATCCTTCGGGCAGGGTTTTCTCGTGCGTCCCTTCAGCCGCGACGAACCGCTGGCCTTCGAACACGAGCTTCTCGTCGGCGTCGACAGTCGCCGCGTACATCGGGCAGAATCCGAAACAGGCGGTGCGCTCGATCGAAAAGCTTTGCGCGTCCGAACCGGACGACGCCGTCCCGGCCGGTCCCGAGCAGGCGGCGAGCGCGGCGAAAACGGCGACGGTCAAAAGACGAAGCGTGAGAGTCATAAGGTCAGCCCCGGAGAACGGCGCGACGGCGCGCCGCCGCCTCTCTAGCCTGCTTTACGGCGTTTGCGCAGCATTTTCGCCAGCGGCGGATTCTACTCGCGCCTCACAGACAGAATTTTGACGGGCTCGTCGAGTAGTTGCCCCGCCATCACCGCGCCGTCGAGACTGGCGTCGGTTGCGCCCGACTGGATGGCGCGGACGACATCCATGCCGTCGACAACCTTCCCGAAAGCGGCGAAGCCCTGCCCGTCGGGATTGCGGGCGCCGCCATAGTCGAGCGCCGTGTTGTCGCCGATCGTCACGAAGATCTCCGACGACGCCGTTCCCGGCGCGTCCCGCGCCATGGAGAGCGT
Organism: Pseudomonadota bacterium; assembly: GCA_036337175.1. Taxonomy (GTDB): domain Bacteria; phylum Pseudomonadota; class Alphaproteobacteria; order Caulobacterales; family Parvularculaceae; genus Amphiplicatus. The sequence goes on along the minus strand of JAYZEQ010000003.1, from coordinate 129,834 downwards.
TCCGTCGGTATGGGACAGTCCCGTCGTCGCCGTCGTCTCGTGGGCGATGTCGGGAAGCGGCGCGGCGAACGCATACCCTTCCTCGCCCTCGCGCCAAGGCGCCCACAAGCCCCCCTGTATGACCTCGATCATCGGATCGTTGTCCGGGCGCGTCGTCCGGTAGAAGGCGGCGCCGTCATAAAAACCGCCATCCACATAGGCGAGAAAGTTCGCGGTCGTGACCGGCGCGCGCTCCGGGTAGAGCGCGAAGACGATGTCGCCCTTCTCCGTTTTCATGCGCACAAGGACTGTTTCATCCTCATCGGGCGCGGCGGGCGCCGATTCGCGCGCGCAGGCCGCAAAAAACAGCATCGCCAAAATCATCGAAATGCGCATGTTCCGCCGCCCCTGAGATCGTGAGCCGCAGGCTCGCCTGTTCGCCGCCGCCATGCAAGCCGGCCCGTCAATCGCGGCGAAAATCGGGCATGGAACTTGCAAAAGCTTCACATCGGAATCCTCGAACCGGGACGCGCGCCAGCGTGTTTCCCATGCAAACCGCCTCAGCGCAGGAAGCTTTGGGCGGGAAGCTTGGAGGACAGAGACATGCAACAGCGAAAAGCCATATGGGCGGCGGCAGTCACGGCGCTGGCCGGCCTTGCGATTGCGCTCATCAGCGGCGCGGCGCTGGCGGTGAAGATTGCGAGGTTCGTCTTTTTCGTTCTCGCCGGCGTGTTTATCGTGGCCCCCTTGGCGGCCCTGAACCGGCGTCTTCATGCGCCGCGGCCGGTTTCCAAACTCCGGGCCGGTGCGCGCCCCACGCTTATCGCCTGACGCCGAGCACGCAGGCGTCGAGACCGTCGCGGCGCACCTGCTCCATCCGTCCACGGAGTATGTTGGCGCGGCGGCTGACATAAGGCCCCGGCGGATTGACCCGCCACTTGTTCGGACTGGGCAGCACCGCCGCCAGAAGCGCCGCCTCCTGTTTTGTCAAATCCCTGGCGCTTTTTCCGAACCGCGCCTGCGCCGCCGCCTCCGCCCCGAACAGGCCGTCGCCCCATTCAGCGACATTCAGATAAACTTCCATCACCCGGCGCTTCGGCCATAGGGTTTCGATGACGAGCGTGAACCAGGCTTCCGCTCCCTTTCGCGCCCAGCCGCCGCCGTTCCACAGAAAGGCGTTCTTCGCCGTCTGCTGACTGATGGTGGAGGCGCCGCGTCGTTTCGCGCGCCGCTTGTTTTCATCGACAGCCTTGTCGATGGCGGCGAAGTCGATCCCCTTGTGCAGGCAGAAGCGCGTGTCTTCGGCGGCGATGACGGCGCGGACGAGATGCGGGGAAATGTCGTCGATGGACGTCCAGTCGCGCCGCACATGCGCGCCGCCGATCTGCCGTTCAAGCATCACCATCGTGCCGGGCGGGCCGGCGAAACGATAAACGCCGGCCCAGACGAGCGAGCCGAAAATCGCGACGACGAGAGCCCACCCGACGGCGCGCAGCGCGAGGCGCAAACGGCTTTGCGCCGCTTTCTTTCCTGTCCGTCCGTTGATGCGCCGTTGCGGGGCAACCAGTTCGCTCATGCCGCCCTGTCCGCCAATAAGACCGCGTCCTGTCCGCGCGCAAAACAATGGCGACGGCGCCCGCTTTTATCAAGCGGACCCGTTGACCGGATCAGGGGGCCGGGCGATCCTTGAAGCAGCGTTTTAACGGAGGGGCGTCATGCGCCGCTGGCAAGCGATTTCATTGGCCGGATGCCTTATCGGGTTTGCGGCTTCGGCCGGCGGCGCCGCAGCCGCAGCGGCCGACCCGTTCGCAGCTTACGCGAAATGCGCCGCAATCGTCGCTGATGAAGAGCGGCTCGCCTGTTTCGACGGGCTCGCCCCGGCGATGCAGGCCGCCGAGGGTGATGTCAGGAACGCCCTGGCGCTTTCCAAAGCAACGGGCGACCTTGAAGCCAAACGCGCGGAGGCTTTTGGCGCGGAAACCTTCGCCGACAAGGACGCCGTCAACGAACTCGAAAAGCTGTCGCGGATCAACGCCGGCGTCGCGGAGATGCAGATGATGGAAGACCGACGGCTCAAGATCACGCTCGACAACGGCCAGGTGTGGCGCCAAGACCCTGACGACAAGATCATTCCAGCGCCCAAGGACGGCGTCGAGCGCACAGCAGAAATCCGCCGCGCCATGTTCGGACGATATCTCATGACCATCGAACCGGAAGGCCGGACGATCCGCGTCAAGCGGGCGGAATAGACGGCGGACGCCTCAGCATCCGCCCTCCTCGATCTATTTGAAAAACGACAGAACGATCGCGCTGACCACCCAGCCGACCAGGAGATGGCTGGCGTCGATCAGCAACAGGGTCGTGCTGTGCGCGACCGAATAGAAATAGCCGTAGCAGGAGAACGGCAGCGCGATCAGGAACCACAGAATGAGCGCCGTCTTCGCCGCCGCGCCGAGCGACGCCGCGCCTTTCCATTTCAGCACGAGAGCCAGTCCGATCACCTGCATGACGGTGATGACGAAGCCGCCGATCATCCAGACGGGGCTGTTGTCGCCGGCCTCGACCATCTCCTTGGTGATGCCGCTCGCCGCCAGCCACGCCTGCTCGAAAAGAACGCCGTACCAAAGAAAACCCACAATGAAGAATGCGACAGACGCCGCCAGCACGGCGACGATATTTAGACCGAACAGTTTAGGCATAGACGCCTCCTCCGTTTTTCTGCCGCGACGATAGGATCGTTCGCGGGCGCCCGCAATCAGCCGAAATTGGGCGGTTTGTTTACGGATATTCCGCCAGCGAACCTGCGAGCCGCGCATGTTGCGACGCAAAACGCGTACGCAGACGCGGCATTGTAGTCATTCAACGGCCGCCATAGTCTTGCCCTGTCGCAGCAAGGGAGACTGGCCGTGACTTTCTCACAAGTCCGTATGCTGTTCACCTCTATTTCGAGCGCAGCGATGGCGTTTTCGGTTTTATCCTGCGCCAAAAGTCCGGCGACCGAGTCGGCGGATCCGAAAGCCGCGCTCATCGCCGAGGCGCTTTCCGCCGCGCCCGACGCCATCGCCGCGACGGCGACCGTCATGAACTGGGACGGCGCCGTTCTCAGGGAAGGGTCGGCCGACTGGGTGTGCTACCCGAGCATGCCTGACCGCGAAGGCGTCTGCCCCATGTGCCTCGATCCCGCCTGGCAGAAATGGCTGGCGGCGTTCGCGCAGGGCGAGGCGCCGGAGGGCGGCGCGCTCGGCGTTTCCTACATGCTGCGCGGCGACTGCGCCGTGTCGAACATCGACCCGATGGCCATGCACAGAACCGACGACAATGAATGGGTGCAGGAAGGGCCGCACGTCATGCTGCTTGCGCCCGACGCGAGCGCGCTCGCCGGCATGCCGCACGACCCGGACAATGGCGGGCCTTACGTGATGTGGCGCGACACGCCTTACGCGCATATCATGGTGCCGTTGCCGGCGAAGGAATAGCGTCTAGAAGCGCCCCTGCGCCGCGAATGCGGCGACCCACGGCGCGAAGTCGGGCTGCTGGCGCTCCGCGCGAAGGCCGCCCTCGACGAAGCGCACCCAGGGCTGGGCGCTTTTCGTCCAGATGTCGCCGACCGGCCGCACCCAGCCCGTATCGTCGAACGTGCCGGCCCTGAGGCTCAGAAAGCCGTTCGACGGCGTCTGGCCGTGCACGATACGCGACCCGCAATCGCCGCAGAAACGGCCCCACCGCTTGTTGCCGGAATCGGCGCTCCATTCGACCTGTTTCGGCGATCCTTTGGTGAAGGAAAACGCATCTTCACGGATGATCGTCGAAACGACGAAGGCGCTACCCGTTATCTTCTGACAGTTCGTACAATGACAATTGTAGATCGAGAGCGGCGGCGCCGACAGTTCGTAGCGCACGGCGCCGCAATGACATCCGCCTTCGAGCGGCAAGGCGACTTTTTCACTCATGAGCGCCTCTCTTAGGCTGGCTGGTAGTCGACGACGCCGGCGCCTTCCGTCCGGCCCTGCGGACTTGCGAGCCACGCCTCGCAGCAGGCTTTGGCGAGCGTCCGCACCCGGAGGATATAGGACTGGCGCTCGGCGACGGAGATGACGCCGCGCGCGTCGAGCAGGTTGAAGAGATGCGAGGCCTTGATGCACTGGTCGTAGGCGGGAAGGGCGTAGGACTTGCCGGCCTTCTTTCCCGCATCAAGAATCGCAAGGCAGGACGCTTCCGCCTCCCTGAACTGATCGAACAGATTTTCGGTGTTCGCCAGTTCGAAATTGTAGGCGGAAAACTCGACCTCCTGCTGGTGAAAAACGTCGCCGTAGGTGACGCCGGCGCCGTTGAAGTCGAGATCGAAGCCGTTGTCGACGCCCTGCACGTACATGGCGAGGCGTTCGAGCCCGTAGGTGATCTCGCCGGTCACAGGTTTGCAGTCGAAGCCGCCGACCTGCTGGAAATAGGTGAACTGCGTCACCTCCATGCCGTCGCACCAGACTTCCCATCCGAGGCCCCAGGCGCCGAGGGTCGGGCTCTCCCAGTCGTCCTCGACGAACCTTATGTCGTGCACGGAGCGATCGACTCCGATGGCGTCGAGGGAGCCCAGATAAAGCTCCTGAATATTGTCAGGGGACGGCTTCAGCGCCACCTGAAACTGGTAATAATGCTGGAAGCGATTGGGATTGGCGCCGTAGCGCCCGTCGGTCGGACGCCGGCAGGGCTGCACATAGGCGGCGCGCCACGGCTTCGGCCCGAGCGAGCGCAGGGTCGTCGCCGGATGGAAGGTGCCCGCCCCCATCTCCATATCGTAGGGCTGCAGGATGACGCAACCCTGCTCCGCCCAGTGTTGCTGGAGGGTGAGGATCAGGCCCTGGAAGGATTGGTCACGGTTCTGCTTTGCCATAACGGGTGAATTAAGCGGCACAGCGTTGGCGGTCAATATTGGCTAACCGAGGAAACCCCTGAGCTTAGCCTCAAGCTTTTCCAAATTCTTCGTCTCACATTCCCAAATGGTCAAAACTTTCCAGCCGCCCGCCCGTAACGCAGTCTGATTGCTTCTGTCTCTGACAGCATTGCGTTCCAACTTTGGAAGCCAGTACTCGAGGCGGCTCTTGGGAAGCCGTCCGTCCAAACACTTGGGATCGTCATGCTGATGCCAAAAACAACCGTGAACGAAGATTGCTTTACTACGTGGTCGAAAAACTAAATCTGGTTTTCCGGGAAGATCCTTTACATGGAGACGAAATCGATAGCCCATTCGATGAACGAGTGACCGCACTATCATTTCAGGCTTCATGCCCTTTGACCGGATGGCTGACATATTTGCCGACCGGCGTGCTTCAGAAAGCGTGTCCACCATTAGACTATACTGCCAAGTCAACCGGCAGGTCAGAAATATCCTTGAGACGCTTTCCGTCGATCATAATTTTGAGCAAATCTTCACACTCAGTATTGCCTAACTCCAAAACCGTCTCGATCAGCTCGTAAAGCGCAAAGTGGTACACGCAATCTATGTCCCCTGTACCCAGCGCTAAGGAAGCCAGTCTGCTTGGTGTAGGCTCGCCTGTTACAACCACAATATGCGGTTGCCTACCCTTTCTATTCCTAATCAAGTTAAGCGCCTCAGAACGAGCATTCTGAGCGCGGTCGCTACGTATTGTCCATTTTGTGCTTATGCTCGCATGAAGAAGTGGAAGCTTGTCAGGTCCTTCACGGAGATCTGCATGCTTCGCAACTTCTCCATCAACAAGATAGTCATGCGCGTTGATACACTCATCGCTTTCTAACCCGCGCGTAATGATAACGTCAGGTGTAATCGTATAATCATTTCCCAATGCTGCCGCGAGATCGCGGTCTTTTTCGGCAGCTTTCGACAAAGCCGTCAAATGCGCGTATTGAGCATATTGGGCAATTTGGGCCCTGTTGCGATTCCCAACCTGTCGCACATTCCAGCGGCCAGGGCGTAAACCTTGAAGCTTGAGAAAGCTTGATTGAACAAACATCGCCACTAACGCTTCAAACTCGTTGCCCGAAGTCTGTCCCGCAACCCGCATCCCTGTCTCAGCTTTTAAGCGCTCTGCAATCCCAGCCGCGAGCGTAACACTGGTTTTATTGCCCTTGTCAGCGTTACTTGGCACGCCTTGATCCGAAATTCGGAGAACTGAGGCCAAAAGAGACTTATGAAAGTCTATTCGCGCTTGCTGTATTAAGGATATGCTCGGACTCATGCAGCCTTGACAGCGCCTTTGCGAACTTCGGAAATTGCATAGGCTATTCGAGAAGAAACCGCAGCCGCGACTGGTGGCGGAAACGCATTACCTACCTGCCGGTATTGCGCAGTCTTGCCTCCCCAAAAGCCCCATTCATCAGGAAAACCTTGAATCCGTGCGACCATACGCACCGTAAGCCGTGGCATGCCTTCGAAATCGCGCTCAGGCGCTTGCTCTGCAATAGTCTTTCCTTCGACTCCCAGTTCAGCCCATGCACGGCGCGCTCTTGTCGGCCCGAGATCGGGTCCGCCATGCTTTTTCGACCCGCCTACAATCGTTGGAGCAATTTTATTTGCACGCTCACGCCACGCTTTGGCACCACGCCAACGGCGCGCAGCCATCAGATCAAAAAGCGCCTCGCCAACCGTAGGCGGAGCGGCAAACTTTTCGGGCCAAGAAAAATTAGATGAGTACTCTTTGCGCAATGCGACAAGTATGACTCTGGGCCGCAACTGGGGCACACCGAAGTCCGACGCATTCAATAATTTCCATTGCGCCACATAGCCGAGCTTAGAAAGCGTGCTCTCGATTATTCTGCGATAGCCTTCAAACGCCGGATCAAGCATCCCGCGAACATTCTCAAACATTACCGCCTTCGGACGCACTTCTTCGACAATTCGCAACCCAGCAGGAAATAGGTTCCGCTCGTCATCTGGCCCAAGCTGTTTCCCGGCAATCGAAAACGGCGGGCACGGCAGTCCGCCCGCGACTAAATCAACACCAGCAAAAGGCTTCCCATCAAAGCTAGCAAGATCTTGTTCGTAGACCTTCCATTTTCGCCGATTGAGCCGAAGCGTGTTGCAGGCAGGCGCATCGTTGTCCACAAGCGCTAAATGCTCAAACCCCGCCGCCTCAATGCCAAGCGCTTGCCCGCCCCCGCCCGCACAAAGTTCAATAGAGGTAAGGTCCATGCTAGCTCCTAGTTTGTACTGAACCTCGATGTGTTCTCTTGATATAACCAGAAGAACATACCAAGAACGATTAGTAAAGATTTCCCCAATCTGGAATAGTTAGGTTATTACCAATGACCGAAACGCCGTGGGTTTAACGCCTTACAGCCGCGCCATCGCCTCGACGATGCGGTTCGACTCCTCGATCGGCGGCAGGGCGTTGAGCGCGTCCTGATAGTAGCGCCGCGCCACCGCACGCTCGCCGGTCTTGGCGGCGATCAGCGCCCGGCCGACAAGCGCCTGATAATTGTCGGGCGTGTAGGCGAGGAGCCGCGAGAAAACCCCGTCGGCCTTTTCGAGCGCGCCGTTCGAGGCTTCGCAGAAGCCGACCTCGACCATGGCGTCGAGCGCCCAGGCGTCGGCGCGCAGCCGGGCGCGGGCGCCTTCGCATTCGGCGACGCCGAGGCGCTTGCCGAGAATGGCTTCGGCCTCGCGGCCGATGTCGATATCGGCGCCGATGAACTTCGCCGCCACGTCCTCGCGCAGAATAGGCCGCGGTTCGCTCTGTGCACTGACGATCGACGCCCGTTGCGGCGGCGTCTCCGAAGGCGGCGGCGGGGCGAGGCGCTCGGGCGGCGCGAAGCGCGCGAAGACGAGCTTCTCTTCGCCGGGCGCGTCGCGCAGGCTCGGCGCCGGCGCAGGCGCCGCCTGCGCAGAAGTTTCGGCGGGCGCGGCGAGGCCGGGCGCGGGTTTCGGCGCGAGACGCGGCGCGTCCACCGCCGCCGCCTGCGCCTGCGCTTTCTCGAATTCGATGTCGATGCAGGACGCCGCGAGGCCGTCGATCAGGCAGGGCTTGATCGAGGCCTTGGTCACCAACGAGGCGGCCTTGATCTGCAGCATGCTGCCGCCGTCGACCGGCGCGAACGACAGGGCCTGGGCGATCTTCGTGCGGCCCTTGAGGTCGATTTTCATCGCCGCGTCGATTTCCGGGAGAAAATACGCGCCGCCGGCGCGGGCCCCGACGCGGCAGTCGGTGCGGCAGATCAGCGCCACCCGCATGAGATTGCCGGCCTCGCCGACCTGCACGTCCTCGATGGCGTTCTCAGAGGGCCCTTCCGCCTGGGCGACGCCGGCCGAACTCGCCGTCGAGGCGCTCGCGGACGCCGCGTTGGCCGCCGCTTCCGCAGCGGCGCTCGCCGCGGCCAGCGCGATGACCGCGGCCGCCGGCGCGAGGGGCGCGAGAACCAGAAGACGATGCGACATGACGCGGAAACCGAAGCCCAAAGGAGGGATTAACCCTCTCCAGAGTCGGGGGCCGGGTCAATGTAAACAGCGGAAAGGTCCCGCCCCGGCGCGCCGGCCGGAGCGGGTTTCAGGCGCTCAGTAGTATCTCAAAACGAACTGGCTGCCGATGTCGATATAGGCGTAGCCGTATGGATCGACGCAGGAATAGCCGCCGACGAGCACGCGGCGTCCGCGCCGGTATTCCACGCGCTCCACAAGATAGCAGCCGCGCGGCGGGTAGTAGCCGCTGTAATAGGCGCGCCGCCAGCCGTACGGATCGTAGCCCGAGTAATAGTGGAAGACGTAGTGGTCGTTGCAATAATAGCCGTGGCCGCGGCGCGGACCGTGACCGTGGCCGTAGCCGTAATCGTGGCGCCGGCCGCTGTAGTGGCGGCGGTCGCGATGGTCGTCCCGCCGCGCATACCGGTGATCGCGCCGGCTGTCGTAGCGGTCGTTCCGCCGGTCGCGGCGGTCGTCATAACGATCGTTGCGACGGTCCCGCCGATCGTCGTAGCGGTCGTTGCGACGATCGTTGCGGTCGGCGTAGCGATCGCGCCGGCGGTCTCCGCGATCGTCGGAGCGGTCTCTGCGCCGATCTCCCCGGTCGTCGCGCCGTCCGTCCCGGCGATCGCCGCGCCGGTCGCGGTCGCCGTGCGAGCGCCGCCCCCGTTCGTCGTCGACGGCGAGCGCCGACAGGGAGGCGAAGCTGTTGGCGACGCCGGCGGCCGCGATGTCGCCGATGAGGCGCAATCCCGCTTCCGCCGGCGACGGCGCCGCCATCGCGGACGGCGCGCCGCCGAACGCGAGCGCTCCGAACGCTATCGCCGCCCAGCGCATTGTTGAGAGTTTCATCAAGGGCATGTCGCTTCTCCGATCCCTGCGACGCCCCCGTAGTGCCCGCGCGCAATCTGGGACAATCGGCGCCCGCGGTCAATCTTTACACGGTCGATGCGCGATTGATGTCGGCGCCGACTTCGGCGAATGTGACGCGATTGTGGCCGTCGACGAAACGACGCCGCGCTTTGCGGCGAAAATGCGGCACGGAGATTCGGAAAACAACGCCATGCACGAGCCGCACGCCTTTCTTGAATTCTTCGCCGGCGGCGGCATGGCGCGAATCGGGCTCGGTCCGCGCTGGCGCTGTCTCTTCGCCAACGACATGGACGCGAGAAAATGCGCCGCATACAGAGCGAATTTCGGCGGCGGCGACCTGGTCGAGGCCGACATCGCCGCGCTTTCGGCGGCGGCGCTGCCGGCGGCGCGCGCCGATCTCGCCTGGGCGTCGTTTCCCTGTCAGGACCTTTCGCTGGCGGGCGCGCGCGCCGGGCTCAACGGCGCCCGCTCCGGCGCGTTCTTCCAGTTCTGGCGGTTGATGGAGGAACTCGCAGAAGCGGGCCGGGCGCCGCGGCTGATCGCGCTTGAGAACGTGGCGGGGCTGTTGACCTCCAACGGCGGCGCCGATTTCCGCGCCGTGGTCGAAACCGTGGCCGGCGCCGGCTACGCCGTGTCGGCGCTGGTTCTCGACGCGCGCGCCTTCACGCCGCAGTCGCGGCCCCGTCTGTTCATCTTCGGCTTTCTGTCGGCGGCGGCGCCGACGCGCGCCCGGCCGCTGCCCGATGCGTTCACGCCAGCCTCCCTCCTCGCCGCCGTCGACGCGCTGTCCCCGCAGGCGGCGCGCGCCTGGCGCTGGCTGGCGCCGCGCCCCGGCGCGCTGCGCAACACAGCGCTCGCCGACATTGTAGACGCCAACGCGCCGGACTGGAGCCGGGCGGCGGGCGGGCGCGCTCTTCGCCAGATGAGCGCGCGGCAGCGCGCCGCCGTCGAAAAGCTGCGCGCAGAGGACGGTGTTCATATCGGCGCCGCGTTCCGGCGCATCAGAATCGAAAACGGCGCCCGGGTGCAGCGCCTCGAGGCGCGCTTCGACGGCCTCGCCGGCTGCCTCAGAACGCCGGCGGGCGGTTCGTCGCGGCAATTGCTCATGAAGATCGAGGACGGAAAAGTTTTCGCCCGCCTGCTCGCGCCGCGCGAGGCGGCGCGCCTGATGGGTCTGCCCGACGACTATGTTCTCCCCGAAGGGGCCACCGCCGCGCTGAAGCTCGCCGGGGACGGGGTCTGCGTTCCTGTCGTGCGCTGGATCGCCGAGGAAATATTCGAGCCCGCCCTGCGCCCGCAGGCCGAAGCCGCGTGAGCGTCCGCTCCGACGTTTTCAGCAAGGAAAAGCGCTCGGAGGTGATGCGCGCCGTCAAGAGCGCGAACACCCGGCCCGAAATTGCGCTCAGAAAGGCCCTGCACCGGCGCGGCCTGCGCTACCGCCTGCATGCGAAAGGCCTGCCCGGCACGCCGGACCTCGTGTTTCCCCGCTACGGCGCCGTCCTGTTCGTGCACGGATGTTTCTGGCACGGCCACGACTGTTCGCGCGGGGCCCGCGTCCCGAAGTCGAACAGCGCCTACTGGACGGCGAAGATCGCCCGCAACAAGGCGCGCGACGCCGAGACGGCGCGCGCCCTCAAGAAAAGCGGCTGGCGGGTCATCACCGTCTGGGAGTGCGAAATGAAGGATGTGGAGCGCGCCGCCGACCGCGCCGCGCGCGCCATCCGCCGCGCCGGCTGAACGGAACCGGCGGCGCGCCGGCGTGTTGCCTCCCTGCGGGAGTTTTTCCCGCGATGCGCCGTCACGCGAGGATCCCCATGCCGAACGACCGCCAGGACCGTCCGCCCCTGCCGCCGCCTATCGTCGCCGCCTGGCTCGCGCCGACGGCGGCGGCGACCATGACCGCCGCCGCCGTCGCGCGGATGCAGATCAACGCTCTCAACGCCTGGCGCGAGCTGTTTCTCGCGCCGTCGATTCTCTTTCCGCCGGCCGCCGCGGCCGCCGACGCCGACACGCTGAAGGTCGCGGCCGACAATGTCCGCGCCGAGAACGGCGCCGATCCGGTCAAGAAAGAAAAGAAACCGAAAAAATCCGAGAAGGAGCTCGACGAGGAGCTCGACGAATCCTTCCCGGCGAGCGATCCGCCGAGCCACAATCCCGGCGTCGCCAACCCGCCGACGGAAGACGGCAAGCGCTAGAACGCCTCCGCCGGCAGCGCCATCATCGCCTCGGCGCCGGATTTCAGCTTGGCGAGATGGGCTTTCGTATCGGGCAGCACCCGGTCGAGGAAGTAGCGGCCCGTCGCCAGCTTGTTGGCGAAGAAGTCGTCCTTCTCGCCGGCCTTCTGTTTCTCGACCGCCGCTTTCGCGAGCTGCGCCCAGCCGAAGGCGAGGCACAGCAGCGCCACCAGGTTGAGATAATCCATCGAGCCGGCGCCGGCGTTGTCGGGGTTCGAGAACGCATTCTGCATCAGCCAGCCGGTGGCGTCGGCGACATCGTTCTTGGCCGACGCCAGACCGTCGAGATACGGCTTCAGTTCCGCGACGCCTTCGTTGTCGGCGATGAAGTCGTCGACCTCCTTGAAGAATGTCTGGATGGCGCGGCCGCCGTCCTTCGGCAGCTTGCGGCCGACGAGATCGAGCGCCTGGATGCCGTTGGCGCCTTCGTAGATCATGGCGATGCGCGCGTCGCGCACGAACTGCTCCATGCCCCATTCGGCGATGTAGCCGTGGCCGCCGAGCACCTGCTGGGCGGTGGAGGCGTGCTGATAGCCCTTCTCCGTGAGGTAGGCCTTCAGCACCGGCGTCATCAGACCGAGATAATCGTCCGCCTTCTGACGTTCCGCCTCGTCTTCGGACTTGTGCAGCAGGTCGGCGTGAAGCGCCGTCCAGTACATCCAGGCGCGCCCGCCCTCGACCGTCGCCTTCTGATCCATCAGCATGCGCCTGACGTCGGGATGGACGATGATCGGGTCCGCCGGCTTGTCGGGAAACTTGGTTCCGGAAATGGCGCGCCCCTGCAGCCTGTCCTTGGCGTAGGCGGCGCCGTTCTGGTAGGAGACCTCCGAAATCGCGAGCCCCTGCAGGCCGACACCGAGCCGCGCCTCGTTCATCATCGTGAACATCGCCTTGAGGCCCTTGTGCTCCTCGCCGAGCAGCCAGCCGACCGCGTCGTCGTAGTTCATCACGCAGGTCGAGTTGGCGTGGATGCCCATCTTCTCCTCGATCTTGCCGCACGAGACGCCGTTGCGGGCGCCGAGCGAGCCGTCTGCGTTGACGAGGAATTTCGGCACGATGAACAGCGAGATGCCCTTCACCCCTTCCGGCGCGCCCTCGATGCGCGCGAGGACAAGGTGGATGATGTTTTCGGTGAGGTCGTGCTCGCCGGCGGAGATGAAAATCTTCTGGCCGGTGATCTTGTAGCTACCGTCCTTCTGCGGAACCGCCTTGGAGCGCAGCAGCCCGAGATCGGTGCCGCAATGCGGCTCGGTGAGGTTCATGGTGCCGCCCCACGCGCCCTCGATCATTTTCGGCAGATAGGTCTGTTTCTGTTCGTCGGTGCCGTGCGCATAGATGGCGTCCGCCGCGCCGCGCGCGAGGCCCGGATACATGCCGAACGCCATATTGGCCGCCGACACCATTTCGCTCACCGCGATGGCGAGAATGTAGGGCAGCCCCTGCCCGCCATAGGCGGGATCGGCGGACAGGCCCTGCCAGCCGCCCTCGCGATAGGCGTCATAGGCTTCCTTGAAGCCCTTCGGCGTCTTCACCGAGCCGTCGTCGAGCCGCGTGCAGCCTTCCTGGTCGCCGGAATGGTTGATCGGATGCAGCACCTCGCCGGCGAGCTTGCCGGCTTCCTCGAGAATGGCGTCGACGACGTCGCGCGAAGCGTCGGCGAAACCCGGCAGATTCGAATATTTCGAAACGTCGAGAACGTCGTGAAGAATAAATTGCATGTCGCGGAGCGGCGCGGCGTATGCGGTCATCGGTCACCCGTTTGCTGCGGCGCGCCCAGGGCGCGCGTTTAATTCGCTGCGGCCAATCTAGTAACCGCCCCCGCCCGGTAAAGCGCGGTCAGCAGCGCATTTGGTCGCGCCGGCGGCGCGTTAACGCAATCTTAACACAGCCGTCCTCGCCTGTGGGAAAATCAGGCAATTACCGCTTTGCGGGCGCCGCGAAGCACCTTACCGCTCGAAAGCTGCGCCCGTGCGGCTTTCCGCCCGGCGCGGCTCGCCATCAGGCGAAACAAGGGGGGCGGGCCGCTCCATCGGAACATCGAGGTCGGTGGCACTTATGAAATCGAACGCGCCGTGGAGCGTCAAAGGCATCGAGCGGGACGCCCGCGAAACCGCCAAGGAAGCGGCCCGGCGCGAAGGGATGACCGTCGGCGAATGGCTGAGCCAGGTCATCTACACCGCCGGCGATCCGGCGAGCTCCGACGGCGAGATCGAAGGCATCAAGATCTCCGATCTCGTGAAGGCCATCGAGCACCTCAACAAGCGCGTCATCAGCGCGGAGAGCAAGTCCGCGGCGGCGATGGACGATCTCGCCCGCAATTTCGGCGGCGTCGTCGAGCGCCTGCAACGCGTCGAGCGCGGCCGGCCGGCGGCGGGCGCGCCCGGCGCCGACATCGAAGCGCGCCTCGCCCGTCTTGAAGAAAAAACCAACGACCGTCAGCGCATCGACACGCTGAAGGCGCTCGAAAAGGCGGTCGGCCAGGTGGCGCTGCAATTCGACGCCGCGCAGAAAAGCTCGCTCGCCCGCATCGAATCGACGGAGCGGCAGCTGCAGCAGCTCGCAAGCCGCCTCGATACGGCCGGCGTCGCCGACGACGGGGCGGGCGCCATGGCGGCGATCGACCATCTGAAAGACGCCATCGACGGCATGTCGGCGCGCCTCGCTCGCGCCGAGCGCATCGCATCCGAAGCCACCCAGCTCAAGGCCGAAGCGGCCGAGACGGTGGACGCCGATTTCGTCGAGCGCACCGGCAAGCGCCTGCGCGTCCTCGGCGACGAGATCAAACGCGGCGGCGACCAGATCCGTTCGCTCGAAGCGCTGGTGAAAAAACTTTCCGAGCAGATCGACGGCGCCGAGCGGCGCAGTTCCGAAGGCGTTCAGAAAGTCGCCGAAACCATCGCCGAGCTGCGCACCAAGTTCAGCGACACGGAGCAAGCCGATTCGGGCCGCGCCGAAATCGAGGCCGCCGTCGCCGCCGCCACCCGCCGCGCCGACGAGCGAATCGCCGAACTGCAGCGCTCCTTCGAGGAAATGGTCGCCCGCGTCGGCAACGGCAAGCCGCAAGCGGCCGACGACGTGCAGGCCGAAGCCGTCGACGAAGAGGCGCCGGAGCCCGCTGACGCGGAGGCGACCTTCGACGAACCGCACGGCGACGACGAGCTTCACGCCGAAGAAGCCGGCGATGACGACGAGCCGGAGGAAGCGGCGGCCGCCGCCTTCGACCTCGAGGACGATATCGGCCTTCCCGAACCGGAAGACGACGACGACGCCTTCAGTTTCGATCTCGACGAGGTCAAGGACAGCGACGACGCCGAGCCGGACTATGCGGCGGCGATTCTCTCGGAAGTCGAGGACGCGTTCTCAGGCGTCCGCTCGCCTTCCGAGGCACCGCAGACTGACGGCGACGACAGCGGCCTGGACGCGATTCTCGCCGAGCTCGAAGGCGAAAAGCCGGACGAGCCGTCCGCCGCCTCGTCCGATCCCGAACCGCTGCGCGCCGTTCCGGTCGGCGACAGCAGCGCTTTCCTGCGCGCCGCGCGCCGCGCCGCCAAGGAAGCCGCCGAAACCGCCGAGTCGCGCGACCAGCTTCGCCGCAAGCTGACGCCGCGCCAGCGCGCCATTCTCGCCGCCAAAATCCGGCGCAAGCGTCTCGCCGAACAGGGCCTTTCCCTCGATGACGCGGCGGACCGGGCCAGCCCACCGCCCGCGCCCGCGAGCCCCGCCGAGAGCCCGGTCTCTTATGATCGCGCCGAAGAAGAGACGGAAAAAGAAGAAGGCCGCCCGAGCGTCACCGAGCGCATCAGCGGCCTTTTCGGCGCTGCGGCCCGGCGCCTTCCGCTCGGCAAGCCGAAAGACGAAACCGTGAAAACGGTCGAGGCGCACGCCGACGCCGAAGACGATTTCGCGCCGCTTGAAGCTGACCGCCCGGCCAGCGAACCCAACATCACGGCCGGCGCCATGAAGGCGGCGGCGGTGCTGCGCGCCAAGCCGGTGACGACGGCGCTCGGGGTCGCCATTCTGCTCGCCATCGCGGCGCTGTTCTTCCTCGTCAAGGATTTGATGTTCGGCGGCGGCGCACCCGCGCCGACTCGCGCCTCGTCGCCGCCGGCGACGACGCCCGACGCCGGTCTTTCCCGGTCCGCCGAAACCGCAGTCCCGGAGGTGCCGGCCGCGCCGACGATCCAGCCGCGCGCGCTCTATCTTGAAAGCGTCGCCAAGCTGAAGAGGGCGACGACCGACGCCGAAACCGGCGCCGCCATCGAGGAGCTGACAAAAGCGGCGACGCTCGGCCATCCGCCCGCGCAATTGCAGCTCGGCGAACTCTACAAACTCGGGCAGGGCGTCAAACAGGATCCGGCTCAGGCGCGCGCCTGGTTCGAGCGCGCGGCGACCGGCGGCAACGTGCTCGCCATGCACCGCGCCGGCGTCATGGCGGCGCGCGGACAGGGCGGTCCCGCCGATCCGCAGGCGGCCGTCGCGTGGTTCGAGAAAGCGAGCAAGCTCGGCCTCGTCGATTCGCAGTACAATCTCGGCGCCATCTTCCACCCCGGCGGCGACGCCGCCAACGCCTCCTATCAGGACGCCGGACAGGCGTATTTCTGGTACTCGCTCGCCGCCAAAAACGGCGACCAGCAGGCGGGCTCGCTTGCGGCGGGTCTCGCCAAGTCGCTGACGACCGAGCAGCGCCGGGCTTTCGACGAAGCAGTCGCCAAGTGGAAAGCGGAAACGCCCGATCCCGACGCGAACGAAATCGCTTCCGCGTCCTGACCGCCGGGTTTTCTTGCCGTCCGTCCGGCGCAGTCTATAACAAGCGCCTCACAAGCCTGACTGCCGGGGGACAAACGCGGCTCAGCCGCCGCGCCCAAACCTCATAGCGACGACGAAGGATACTCGTTTTTCGCGCTTTCTGGCGGCGAACCGGTCTGCTCTTCGCCGGAAAGCGCTCCACGAAACGGCGCGCCGATGCAAATTTATTTGCCTATCGCGGAGATGCCGGTCGACCCCTTGATCATCGTCATCATGGGGGCCGCCGTCGGATTTCTGTCGGGCATGTTCGGCGTCAGCGGCGGCTTCCTGATGACGCCGCTCCTGATTTTCTTCGGCATACCGCCATCGATCGCCGTCGGCACGGAAACCGCCCAGATCGTCGCTTCCTCCGTATCCGGACTAAGCGCTCATCTTCGACGCAGCGCCGTCGACTTCCAGATGGGTTGGCTGCTGGTCGGCGGCGGCGTCGCCGGTTCGGCGCTCGGCGTCGGGCTGTTCCGCTATCTGCGGACCGTGGGCGCCGCCGAGACTTTCGTCACGGCCGCCTACATCGTCTTTCTCAGCGTCATCGGCTCGCTGATGCTGCTCGAAAGCCTCAGCTCGATCCTGCGGCAGCCGAAAGCCGGCGCGCGCCGGCGCCGGCGCCGGCGCACCGCGTGGATGGCGGCGCTGCCGGCCCCGGTCCGCTTCCGCAAGTCCCAGCTTTACATCAGCCCCATCCCGCCTCTGGTTCTCGGCTTCCTCGTCGGCCTGCTCGGCGCCATGCTCGGCGTCGGCGGCGGCTTCATCATGGTGCCGGCGATGATCTACATCCTGCAGATGCCGACCAATGTCGTCGTCGGCACCTCGCTGTTCCAGATCACCATCGTCACCGCCGTCACCACCGTGCTGCATGCGGCGGCCAACCAGACGGTCGACGTGGTTCTGGCGCTCCTCCTTATCGTCGGCGGCGTCGTGGGCGCGCAGCTCGGCGCGCGGGTCGGCGTGCTCCTGAAAGCCGAGCAGCTGCGCGCGCTGCTGGCGCTCGTCGTGCTCGCGGTCGGCATAAGACTTGGCTTCGATCTCGTGCTGCCGCCGCCCGAACCCTTCGTGGTGGAGGAGTTATGAGAGCGCTTCTCGCCGCCGCGTTGACGTTTCTCGCCGCCGCGCCGGCGCGCGGCGCCGAAATCGCCGTCGCCCTGACGCAGACCCTGGTCGAGGTCGACGCCGGGTTTTCGGGCGCGCGGCTGGTGCTGTTCGGGGCGCTGTCGGGCGTCGATCCTGCCGACCTGCTGCGTCCGGCCAATCTCGACATCGTCGCCGTGGTGAAAGGTCCGTCGACGGACTTTTCGATCCGCCCGATGCAGCGGCAGGGGATCATCTGGACGCGCGGCGCCGGCGCCGTGCTGCGCGGCGCGCCGAGCATTCTTCTCACCAGCGCGACGCGCCCGCTCGACGAATTCACCACGCCCGCCCTGCGCCGCAGGCTCGGCCTCGGCGCGGAAAGCGTCGACTTCTACCCGCTGCTGCGGATTTCCGGCGACGCCATATCGCTGTTCGGCGGCGACGGGGCGCGCCGGTTCGTCGACGCCTTTCTCGACGCCGGCCGCGCCAGCGGACGGTACGGCGAGGCGGCGCAGGCCGTCTCCTTCCGGAAGGGCGCGCTGTTCTCCATCGACGTCGAGCTGCCGCCGACGACGCCGGTCGGCGTCTACGCCGTCGACGTCTACCTGATCCGCGACGCCGAGGTGGTGTCGCACGACGAGGCGAGCCTCACCGTCAGCAAGGTCGGCGTCGAGCGGCAGATCTACGACATCGCGCATCAGCGTCCGATCGCCTACGGCATCGCCTGCGTGGTCATCGCCGTCGCCGCCGGCCTCGCGGGGGCCGCGGCTTTCAGGAAATAGGCTTTCCGGGTTAGCCTTGGCGGCGACGGATGGGCCCGTCATGGGAGGGACTCGATGAGCGGCGGTCTTCACCAGGAGGAAATGACGCGGCTTGGCCTGTTCGGGCTGCTGCCGCTCGCCATTCCCGCCATCGGCGTCTGGCTGTCGCCATGGGCGCTGCCGATGGGCTTCGCGCTCGACCTGCACCAGATGGCGCTCGCCTACGCCGCCGTCGCGGCGGCCTATCTGACCGGCGTCGGCGCAGGCGGCGTTCTCGCAGCCGGCGGGCGGACGCAGGAGCGCCTTCTCGCCGGAATGATCGCTCTGCTGGTGATCGCCGTCGCCGCCTGGGGCGGCGGCCTCTTCCGTCTCGTTCTCGGCGCGGCGTGGCGCTATGCGCTCATCGTCGGCGTTCTTCTCTATCTGTGGATGCGCGACCGGCGCGCCGTCGCCGAAGGACAGCTTCCCGCCTGGTACGGCGCGCTGCGCACGCGGCTTACTTTCTGGGCCTGCCTGTGCTTGGTGGCGATCATGAGCCGGCTTCTGCTGTGGGGCTATTACTGAGATCGGCGCGGCGCATTGAACAGTAATCCGCATTATATTTTCTTCGCCCGACGTCCGGCGGCGGGCCGCTGAGGGTGGACGCCGCCGCGCTCGACCAGCTCAGGATCGTGCTCGACCCCGCCGGTCAGGCCGGCGTCGCGCTGGCGCTCTTCCTCCTCGTGTTCAGCGTGGCGCTCGGATTGCGCCTTGCGGATTTCCTGATCCTGCGCGACCGGCCTTTGCAGTTTCTCGGCGGCGTCGCGGCGCAGACCGTGGGCCTGCCGTTGCTCACCCTCCTTCTCGTCATGCTGCTGCGGCCGCCGCCCTCCATCGCGCTCGGCATGATCGTCGTCGCCTGCTGTCCCGGCGGCGCCAGCTCCAACTTCCTCACCTATCTGGCGCGCGGCAACGTCGCTTACTCGGTGTCGCTGACCGCCGCGTCGAGCATGATCGCGGCGTTCTTCACGCCGCTGTCGATCCTGTTGTGGTCGCGCTTCTACGAGCCGACCGCGTCGCTGCTGCGCAGCATCGATGTCGACGCCGGCGCCTTCCTGCTCCAGACGACGATCCTTCTCGCCGCTCCCCTGGTCCTCGGCATGGGACTCGCGCATTGGCGGCCGGGTTTCGCCGAAGCGATAAGACGGCGCGCCGGACAGGCGGGCGCCCTGATGCTCGGCGGCGTCATCGTTTACGGGACGATCCAGTTCTTCCCGATTCTCATCGGCGCGGCGGGCCTGATCACGCCGATCGTCGTCCTTCACAACGGCTCGGCCTTCGCGCTCGGCGCGCTCGCCGGCCGGCTGATGGGCGCCGACAGGGCGACGCGGCGCGCCCTCACCTTCGAGGTCGGCATCCAGAATTCCGGCCTCGCGCTCGTCATCCTGCTCTCGCAGCTCCAGGGGCTCGGCGGCGCGGCGGCGATCGCCGCTGTGTGGGGCGTTTGGCATCTCATCGCCGGCGGGATTATCGTTCTCCTGTTCCGGCGTCTCGACCGGCGGGAAGGAAGCGCATGACGTTCGACCTGAAAATCACCGGCGGCCTCGTTCACGACGGCGACGGCGGCGATCCCGTCCGCGCCGACATCGGCGTGAAGGACGGACGCATCGCCGAGATCGGCAGGTGCGCCGCGTCCGCGGACCGCGCCATCGACGCCGAAGGCGCTATCGTCACGCCCGGCTTCATCGATCTGCATACGCACTATGACGGCCAGATTTCATGGGACGAGGAGCTGCGCCCCTCGGTCAATTTCGGCGTCGCCACCGCCGTCATGGGCAATTGCGGCGTCGGCTTCGCGCCGGTGCGCCGCGCCGACCATGACCGCCTCATCCGCCTGATGGAAGGCGTCGAGGACATTCCCGGCACGGCGCTGCACGAGGGGATTTCATGGGACTGGGAGACGTTCGGCGACTATATGAACGCCATCGACGCCATTCCCCACACCATCGACTTCGCGGTCATGGCGGTGCACGATCCGTTGCGCGTCTACGTCATGGGCGAGCGCGCCTCGGCGAACGAACAAGCCACGGAAGACGACATCAAGGCGATGCGCGCCTGCCTCGCGGAAGCGCTCGACGCCGGCGCCGCCGGCTTCTCGACGGGACGCAGCGACATTCACCGCTCTGCCGACGGCGGATGGACGCCCTCCTCCGAAGCGACGCGGGAGGAGCTTGTCGGCCTCGCCTCGGCGCTGAAGGGACGCAAACGCGGCGTGCTTCAGGCGGTCAACGATTTCAATCTCGAACGGCCCGGCGATCAGTTCGCGGAGGAATTCGCGCTGATCGAAGCCTTCGCGCGCGCCGGCGGCGGACGGCCGACCTCGATCTCCCTGATGCAGCGCGATTTCGCGCCCGACCAGTGGAAGCGCATCCTCGCCGAGACCGAACGCCTCAACGCCGACGGGGTCGATTTCCGCGTGCAGGTCGCGCCGCGGGCTATCGGCGTCTTCAACGGCCTTCAGTGCACGTTCCATCCGGTGATGGCGCAGCCGCTGTACCAGCAGATCAAGGACAAGCCGCTCGCAGAGCGCGTGGCGATCATGCGCGATCCCGAGTTCAAGAAAAAATGTCTCGCCGACAAGCCGCTGAAGCTCGCCGGCGAAGGCTCCTCCGTGCCGCCCATCGCCGACGCCATGATCGCCGCCATCGAGATGGTGGCGAACAAGCTGTTCCGGCTCGGCGAGAATCCCGACTACGAGCAGGGCATGGACCGCTCGCTCGGCGCCGAGGCGCGGCGCGACGGCGTGACGGCGATGGAGAAGCTCTACGACGTGCTCCTCGAACTCGACGGCAGGCAGCTCATCTATCTGCCGATCTACAATTACACCGAGTTCTCCTACGACAATGTCCACGCGATGCTGACGCACCCGAACGCCTTGCTCGGCCTCTCCGACGGCGGCGCCCATGTCGGCACGATCTGCGACGCGAGCTTCCCGGCCTATCTGCTCTCTTACTGGACCCGCGACCGCGAGAAAGACCGGATCGCCCTTCCCCGCGCGATCCGGATGCTCACCGCCGACGCCGCCGACTATCTCGGCCTCTCCGACCGCGGACGATTGAAGGTCGGCGCCCGCGCCGACATCAACGTCATCGACTACGACCGCCTCTCCATCGGCGCGCCGCGCATGGTGCGCGACCTCCCGGCCGGCGGACAGCGCCTCCTGCAACCGGCGCGCGGCTTCCGCGCCACGTTCGTCGCGGGGCGGCAGGTGATCGACGATGATCGCGTGACGGACGAGCGGCCGGGACGGCTGGTGAGGTTTAATTGAACTGGCAGTACAATGCGCAGATTGCGAAGCGAGGTTATAATGTCCTTGATTGAGATGATCTTTCGGAAACGCCTCCCGCTCGTAATTGTCGTAATCGAGGCAGCGATCCTTTTTGTCGTTTTCGCGATTATCGTTCCCTTTACGGTAGCGAAATACACAAGTTTAAATGGCCAATTAGTGGGGAGTATCTTTATACCCCTCTACATTCTCCTTTACTGCCGCGCATTAATAGGTCGATCTAAAAAACTCGAGAACGTTGAATAACATGAGACGACTCAACCCCTTTGACGACATATCATGACCTTCGCCTTCAAAACCGTCCCGCACATCCATTTCGAGACCGGCTCGGCGTCGAAGCTCGGCGAGATCGCGGCGGCGCGCATGAAGCGGCCCGTTATCGTCACGGATAAGGGCGTCGTCGGCGCGGGGCTGATCGACGGCGCGCTCCAAAGCCTCAAGGCGAAGAACCTCGACTACCTCCTGTTCGACGCGGTCGAGGCCGACCCGCCGGCGAAAGTGGTGAAGGGCGCCGTCGATGCGGCGCGAGGGCACAAGACGGACGGCGTCATCGGCTTCGGCGGCGGCTCGTCCATGGACACGGCGAAAATCATCGCGGTGCTGATGAATTCCGCGCAGACGCTCGAAGAGATTTACGGGATGGACATGGTGAAGGGCGCGCGCAGCCCCCTGATCCTCGTCCCGACCACCGCCGGCACCGGTTCCGAAGTCACCGCCATCTCCGTCATCACCACCGAGGACGACCAGAAGATGGGCGTCGTCGCCGACCAGCTCTACGCCGACATGGCGGTGCTCGACGCATCGTTGACGCTCACCGCGCCGCGCCATGTGACGAGCGCCACAGGCATCGACGCCATGGTGCACGCGATCGAGGCCTACACCTCGAAGATCAAGAAGAACCCGCTTTCCGACGCGCTGGCGAAAGAGGCGCTGCGGCTTCTCTCCGCGAACATCGTCAAGGCCTGCGACGAGCCGTCGAACATCGAGGCGCGGGAGAACATGCTTTTGGGCGCCATGCTGGCGGGACAGGCTTTCGCCAACGCGCCGGTCGGCGCCGTGCACGCCATGGCCTATCCCCTGGGCGCGCTTTTCCACGTGCCGCACGGGCTTTCCAATTCGCTGATGCTGCGCCCGGTCCTCAAGTTCAACTGCCCGGCCGCCGCCCCGCTCTACGCCGAGCTCGGCGACGTCGTCGGGGCCAACGACACGGGCGATTTCCAGATGCGCGCCGAGGCCTTCGTGGCGCGGCTCACCGAAATCTGCGCGGCGACCGGCGTCAAGCAGAAGCTTTCAGAGGTCGGCGTCAGCCACAACCACCTGCCGAAAATGGCCGAGGACGTGATGAAGATCACGCGGCTCCTGCAGAACAACCCGCGCGAAATGACGTATGAGGATGCGCTCAGGCTGTACGAGGAAGTTTTGTAAGTGCGTAGTCCGTAGTACGTAGTGCGTAGTAAAAAGGCTTGATCCTACGCACGACGAACGACGGACGACGCACTCATGCCCCGCTCCGACTACAAACATTTCCTGCCGCTGCAAACCCGCTGGGCGGACAACGATATTTACGGCCACGTCAACAACGTCGCCTACTATGGCTATTTCGACACCATCGTGAACGAGTATCTTATCGCCTCTGGCGCGCTCGACATTCATAATGGCGAGGTGATCGGCCTCGTGGTCGAGACGGGGTGCAGATATTTCGCCCCTCTGGAGTTCCCGCAAAAGCTCGAAGGCGCGCTGCGCGTCGCCCGGATCGGGAATTCGTCGGTGCGTTACGAACTGGCGATCTTCAAGGAGGGCGAGCAGAGTCCTGCGGCGGAAGGTCATTTCACGCATGTTTATGTCGACCGGAAAACCCGCCGCCCGGCGCCGTTGCCGCAAAGCTTCAAATCCGTCCTCGAACGCATCGCCTGAACGTCCGCGCCATTCCGGTTCCCTTCCGCCCAACCCTTTGATAGACCAAGGGGAAAACGGGAGGCGGCGCGGCCTGCATGGCGGTCATCGAGTCGAAACTGAACCCGCAGTCGGAAGGCTTCGCCGCCAACGCGTCGGCGATGAAAAAACTCGTCGCCGAGCTTGAAGCCAATACGGCGAAGGTCGCCGAGGGCGGCGGCCCGCGCTACGCCGAGCGCCACAAGGCGCGCGGCAAGTTGCTCGCCCGCGAGCGCATCGAGCGCCTTGTCGATCCCGGCGCGCCGTTTCTCGAACTCGGCGCCTTCGCCGCCTGGGAAATGTATTCGGGCGACGTCAACGCGGCGGGAATCGTCACCGGAATCGCCCGCGTCGAGGGCGTCGAGTGCATGATCGTCGCCAACGATCCGACGGTGAAGGGCGGCACCTATCACCCGATGACGGTGAAGAAGCATCTGCGCGCGCAGGAGATCGCCCTCGAAAACCGCCTGCCCTGCATCTATCTCGTCGAGTCGGGCGGCGCGTTCCTGCCCATGCAGGACGAAGTCTTTCCGGACAAGGACGATTTCGGCCGCATCTTCTTCAATCAGGCGAACCTCTCCGCCGCCGGCGTGCCGCAGATCGCCGTCGTGCACGGCTCCTGCACGGCGGGCGGCGCCTATGTGCCCGCCATGTCGGACGAATCGATCATCGTCAGGAAGCAAGGCACGATCTTTCTCGCCGGCCCGCCCCTCGTCAAAGCCGCGACCGGCGAGATCGTCTCGGCGGAAGACCTCGGCGGCGGCGACGTGCACGCCCGCGAAAGCGGCGTCGCCGACCATCTCGCGGAAGACGACGATCACGCGCTCGGCCTCGCCCGGCGCATCGTCGCCAACCTCAACTGGAAGAAGCTCGGGGCGCTGGCGACGCGCGCGCCGGAAGCCCCGCTCTACGCGCCGGAGGAAATCTACGGCGTCGTCGAGACCGATGCGCGCAAGCCCTATGACGCGCGCGAGATCATCGCCCGCATGGTCGACGGCTCGCGCTTCGACGAGTTCAAGGCGCTCTACGGCTCGACCCTCGTCACGGGCTTCGCGCACCTTCACGGGTTTCCGGTCGGCGTTCTCGCCAACAACGGCATCCTGTTCTCCGAAAGCGCCCAGAAGGGCGCGCATTTCATCGAACTGTGCGCGCAGCGCGGCGTGCCGCTCATCTTCCTGCAGAACATCACCGGCTTCATGGTCGGCCGCTCGGCGGAAGCGGGCGGCATCGCCAAGGACGGCGCCAAGCTCGTCACGGCGGTCGCCACCGCGCGCGTGCCGAAATTCACCGTCGTCGTCGGCGGTTCCTACGGCGCCGGCAATTACGGCATGTGCGGGCGCGCCTACGGGCCGCGCTTCATGTTCATGTGGCCGAACGCGCGCATCTCCGTCATGGGCGGCGAGCAGGCGGCGAGCGTTCTCGCCACCGTGCGCCGCGACGGCCTGCGCAAGGGCGAGGACTGGAGCGCGGCGGACGAAGAGACGTTCAAGGCGCAGATCCGCGCCGACTACGACCGTCAGGGCTCGCCCTATTACTCCTCGGCCCGCCTCTGGGACGACGGCGTCATCGACCCGGCGCAGACGCGCGACGTTTTGGGCCTGTGCATTTCTGCAAGCTTAAACGCGCCCATAGAGCCGACGAAGTTCGGCGTGTTCAGAATGTAGAGGAAACGATCCGATGAAAGAGCAAGTTCTCCTCACAACCATCGACTCTCGCGGCGTCGCGCGGCTCACCATGAACCGGCCCGAGGTGAAGAACGCCTTCAACGAGGAGCTGATCGGCGCGATCTGCGACGCCATGGGGCGTCTTTCCGCGGACGCCGGCGTGCGCGCCATCGTGCTGACCGGCGCCGGAAACGCTTTTTCCGGCGGCGCCGACATCAACATGATGCGGCGGGTCGCGGAATATTCCGCCGCCGAGAACAAGGACGACGCGCGGCGCCTCGCGCATATGCTGAATTCGATTTATGCGGCGACGAAGCCGGTCATCGCCCTCGTCAACGGACCGGCGATGGGCGGCGCGGTGGGACTCACGGCGGCCTGCGACATCGCCATCGCCGCCGACACGGCTTTCTTCGCGCTGTCCGAAGTGCGGCTCGGCATCATACCGGCGGTGATCTCGCCCTTCGTGGTGCAGGCGATCGGCGCGCGGCAGGCCCGGCGTTTCTTCCTCACCGGCGAGCGCTTCGACGCCGAGACGGCGCGGCGCATCGGCCTCGTGCACATGGTCGCCATCCCGGCGCAGCTTGAAGCGACGCTCGCCGGCGTCATCGACAGTCTGCTCGCCTGCGGCCCCAACGCCCAGAAGGAGGCCAAGGAGCTGATCCGCGCCGTCAAGAACCGTCCGATTACGGACAGCGTGCTCGAGGACGCGGCGGGCCGCATCGCCCGCGTGCGGGCCAGCGCCGAAGGCAAGGAAGGGCTCGAGGCGTTCCTCGAAAAGCGCAAGCCCAACTGGATCGGCGAGGCCTGATGTTCCGCAAAATCCTCATCGCCAATCGCGGCGAGATCGCTGTCCGGGTGGCGCGCACGGCGCGGCGGATGGGGATCGCCACCGTCGCGGTCTATTCCGACGCGGACGCCGGCGCGCCGCATGTCCGGGCCTGCGACGAGGCGGTCAGGATCGGCGGGCCGGCGCCGGCGGACTCGTATCTCCGCGCCGACCGCATCCTCGAGGCGGTCAGGGCGACGGGCTCGGAGGCCGTGCATCCCGGCTACGGTTTCCTCTCCGAGAACGCCGACTTCGCCGAGGCGCTGGGAAAGGCCGGCGCGATCTTCATCGGCCCGAAGCCTTCCTCCATGCGCGCCATGGGCTCGAAGTCCGCCGCGAAGGACCTGATGGAAAAGGCGGGAGTGCCCACCCTCAAGGGCTATCAGGGTGCGGATCAGTCCGTCGCGGCGTTCAAGAAGGCCGCGAAAGCCGTCGGCTATCCGGTGCTGCTGAAAGCGACGGCGGGCGGCGGCGGCAAGGGGATGCGGCTCGTCGAAAAGGAGGGCGAGCTTGAGGAGGCGCTGAAATCGGCGCAGCGCGAGGCGAAATCCGCCTTCGGCGACGACCGTTTCCTTGTCGAGAAATATCTCGCCCGCCCGCGCCATGTGGAAGTGCAGGTGTTCGGGGACGCGCACGGCAATGTCGTGCACCTTTTCGAGCGCGACTGTTCGGTGCAGCGCCGCCACCAGAAGATCATCGAAGAGGCGCCGGCCCCGAACCTTCCCGCCGACGTCCGGGCGCGCCTGCACGAGGCCGGCGTCGCGGCGGCGCGCGCCGTCGACTATGTGGGCGCCGGCACGGTCGAGTTCCTCTACGACGGGAAAGACGGCGTCTACTTCATGGAGATGAACACCCGCCTGCAGGTCGAGCATCCGGTGACCGAGACCATCACCGGCATCGACCTCGTGGAGTGGCAGTTCCGCGTCGCGGCGGGCGAAAAGCTGCCGCTCGCCCAGAACCAGATCATCGAGAACGGCCACGCCTTCGAAGCGCGCCTGTACGCTGAAAACGCCGACCAGAACTTCGCGCCGTCGATCGGCACGCTGACGGTCCTGCAATTGCCAGAGGGAACGGCGCGCATCGATTCCGGCGTCGAACAGGGCCAGACCATCACCCCTTACTACGATCCGATGATCGCCAAGATCGTCACCGGCGGGTCGAGCCGGGCGAGCGCCCTGCGGCGCATGGCGCAGGCGCTCGAAGAGACCCGCGTCGCCGGGCTCGAAACCAACGCCCGCTTCCTTCATTCCCTGTGCAGGGACGAAGACTTCGCCGCCGGAAACGTCTCGACCCGCTACATCGAGGAACACCGCGAGACGCTGTTCGCGCCGATCGAACTCGACCGTCGCGCCCTCGCCGCGGCGCTCCTCATCCGCCATTTCGATCAACGCGCTGAATCCGGCGCCGACCCCTGGGAGGCGCTCACCGGCTTCCGCCTCAACAAGCCGGCGAAAGCCGCCTACTGGATCGAACTCGACGGCAAGCCGGCGCTGGCGCGGCTGACGAAAGCGCCCGCCGGCATCGAGGCTGTCATCGAGCCCGCCGCCGGCGCCGCCGCGCGGCGCGAGGGCGAGACCGGCGGCGAGCCGATCCGCTTCACGTTCGACGGCGAACCGAACGGCGCCGGCGCGCGGCTCGTCATGGACGGACGCGTCTTCGAAGCCGAGGCCGCGCTCCACGGGCGCGGGATCAGGATCTGGATCGGCGCCGAACGCTGGGACGTGCCCTTCGCCGATCCGCTCTCGGGCGCCGGCGCGCACCACTCCGCCGAAGGCTCGCTGATCGCGCCGATGCCCGGCGTCGTCACCGCGCTTTCCGCCAAACCCGGCGACAGGGTCGAGGCCGGCGCCACGCTGCTCCTGATGGAGGCGATGAAGATGGAGCACGCCATCAAGGCCCCCTCAGACGGCGTCATCAAAACCTACCGCTTCAAGGCCGGCGACCAGGTGAAGGACGGGGATCTGCTGGTGGAGTTCGAGGAGGGGGCGTAGCGCATGCACGAACGATTTCGATCTTACGTGGAAGGGCTGCACCCCAAATTTATTCAGCTCACTCAGTCCTGTCCGATACTTTGTGCCGAAAAAGCCCGGATCCCTGCCGGGCCTGGGGTCTATCTATTTAGCGAAGCTGAAACGCCGCTTTATGTAGGAAGAACTAGCAAGTTGCGACAACGATATGGAGGGCATTGCAATACGAGTTCCAAGCAACAATCCGCAGCATTCGCCTTCAAGTTAGCTCGTGAGCAAACCGGCTTTCTTAGTGCAAGTTATAAAGTGGGTTCCCAAAGCCGCAAAGGTCTGATGGAGAACCCGAAATTTGCAGCCGCTTTTGAAAATGCAAAAGGAAGAATTCGCAGCATGGAGTTTCGCTGTGTAGAGGAAGAAGATTCGGAACGACAGGCGTTGCTTGAAATATACTGCGCCGTTGCGCTGGGCACGAGATATAATGATTTTAAGAATCACTGATACCCCTCTATGACTCTGGCCGTCCTCTACCGCTGGCGGGTCGCCCCCGCGAAAGCGAAGCAGTTCGAGGACGCCTGGGCGGAGGGAACCCGCCTGATCCACGAGAAATGCGGCTCCTACGGCGCACGGCTACATAAGGGCGAAGACGGCCTATATTGGTCCTATGCGCTGTGGCCTGATGAAGCGGCGCGCAAGCGCTGTTTTGAGGATAAGAGCGTGACGAAGCGCGACTGTTTCGCCCGGATGCAGGATGCGGTCGTCGAGCATTTCGACGAGATCGCCATGGAGCCCTGCGTCGACGAACTGCGGGCGCCGCCGGAGAAAAACGATGACTGACCGCATCGCCCTCGTCGAAGTCGGCCCGCGCGACGGGCTGCAGAACGAAAAGCAGACCGTCAGCATCGAGACGAAAGTCGCGCTGATCGAGCGCCTCGCCGCCGCCGGCCACGTCAATGTCGAGGCGGGCGCGTTCGTGTCGCCGAAATGGGTGCCGCAGATGGCGGGCTCGGGCGAGGTCATGGCGAAGATCAGCCGCAGGAAGGGCGTCTCCTACCCCGTGCTGACGCCGAACATGCAGGGCTACGAGGCGGCGCGCGAAGCGAAGGCCGATACGGTCGCCGTGTTCGGCGCGGCGTCGGAGAGTTTTTCAAGGAAGAACATCAACGCTTCCATCGAAGAAAGTCTCGAACGCTTCAGGCCCGTGATCGAGGCGGCGAAGGGGGACGGCGTGCGCGTGCGCGGCTACGTCTCCTGCGTGCTCGGCTGTCCTTACGAGGGCAAGATCCCGCTCGCCAATGTCGTGCGCGTCTCGAAAGCGCTTTACGAGATGGGCTGCTACGAGATTTCGCTCGGCGACACGATCGGCGTCGGAACCGCGGGCGAGGCCCGCGCCATGATTCGCGCCGTCGCAAGCGAAGTTCCCGTCTCGGCCCTCGCCGGCCACTATCACGACACTTACGGCCAGTCGCTCGCCAACATCTGGGCCTCCATCGGGGAAGGCGTGCGGACCTTCGATTCCTCCGTATCCGGCCTCGGCGGCTGCCCCTATGCGCCCGGCGCCTCGGGCAACGTCGCCACCGAGGACGTCGTCTACATGCTGCATAATTCTGGTTTCGCCACCGGCGTCGATCTCGACGCGCTCATCGGGACGAGCCTGTGGATTTCCGAAACGCTCGGCCGCAAGCCGGCCTCGAAAGTCGCGCTCGCCCGCATGGCGGCGCGCTGACGCGCCGGAGGAAAATCCGGGGGATAAGTTTCCCCGCCCTTTCGCGCGCCCCTACATTCTCCGTGCGCGCCGCAATCCGGCGGCGCGATGGAGGCTCCAATGGCGCGCCCATTCTTCATTTCGACAATCCGCGCGGGAGAACCGGCGCCGCTTTTCGCCCGCGCGCGTTTCGTGCGAAAGCGGCCGCCGCGCCGCGCCGGCGCTGAACGAGCCGACTCGCGAGAAGGTGAAAATCGCGCGGAACGCCGCCTAGAGCTTGTCGGCGTAGACCGGCTGGATGTCGACCGGAATGTCGGTCAGCGACGCGATCACCGTCTTCGCCGGCTCGTCGAGCACGGCGATGGTGTCCAGAAATTCTTTGGCGACGGCGTAGTCGCCGTTGCCCTGCATCACCACGATGTCGCCGGTCAGGTCGGATATGCCCTTTTCCATCAGCGCGAAGTCGAGACGGAAGCGCTGCGCGCCCTCGTCCCATTCCGCCGCGCCGATATTGCGGAAGTAGCGGTACTGGAAGGCCGCGCCCTGCCCGTGCGCCTCGTTGACGCCGAAGCGCATCGACCGGAACAGGCCGGTGAAATAGGTGGCGAGGAACTGCTGTTTCTCGGCGGGGGGAAGCTCGCCCCGCTGCATCATGTAGAGAATGTTGTAGGCGCCCATGACGTCGGCCTTGCCTTCCTCGACCGCCGAATAAAGCTCCTTCAGCTCGGCGTTCACCGTCGTCGCGCGGCCGTTCACGGTGATCGAGCCCGGCCCCATCGAGTGCGACAGCTCATGGAACAGCGTCTCCATCCCCATGTATTTTTCCATCAGCATCGACGCCTGCTCGCCGACCAGCACGTGCGAGGCCATCGGCGCGAGGATGCGCTCGAATTTCGCCGCCAGCACGTTGCTCAGGAGCACCTTCTTCGCGCCCTTGGCCTCGCGCACCCGCTCGTCGTTGGGCAGGTTGAAGGCGACGGTCTGCACGCCCGGCACGTTGTCGCCGCCGCCATGCACCTGCGCCGTCACGGCGATGGGGCTTTCGAAGCCGCGATTGAAGTTCTTGTAGCGGTCGTCGACCGGAAGGTTCGCCTCCATGTCGCGCAGCATATGCTTGTATTTTTCGAGCGCGGCGCTTTCTTCCGGGTTCTTGATGGTGACGAACGCCTCGAACGCCGTCTTGTAGCCCATCAGGCCGTCCGTATAGACTTCATAGGGCCCGATCGCGACTTCGATCGGCCCCTCGAGATCCATCCACGCCATTTCCGATTCGTAGTAGTCGTCGGTGAGAAACGCCTCGGCGCGCAGCGACAGGAATTTTTTCAGGCTCTCGTTGGCGGTGATCGACGCCGCCTCGCGCAGCAGCGCCGCCGCCGGTTCGAGGAAGGCGCGGTACTGCACCGAGTAGGGAATGGCGACGAGCCGGTCGCCGTCACGCCGGATCACCGTGTAGCCGCTCCTGAAGGCTTCGGCGTCTTCCGGATGCGCGGCGATCCAGCCTTCGAACTCCTCCTTCGTCATGTCGGCGGGATAGAAACCGGCGCCCGGCGGCAGCCCGGCGTCGCCGTAGAACGGGCGGTTGTGGTCGATCGTATCCCACGGGCCGAAATGCAGATCGAAAAGATCGAGCAGCAGCGCCTTGTCCGGGCTGTCTCCGGCGGCGATGGCGTCGCGCGTCGCGGGATTGTCTTCCGAAATCTGCCGAAGATAAATCTCCGACATCAGCGACGCCGCCTCATTGAGCAGATTGACGACCCGCCGTTCCTCGTCGCTGAGAAACGACACGTCGGGCTTCATCTCGATGCGGGCGAATTGCGCGCGCATTTCTTCGAGCTTCGCGCGGCTGGCGGCCGGCGCAGCGGACGTCGCCGTTTCGGCGGGCGCGTCGGCGGAAGCGGGCGGCTGGCCCTGCGAGCAGGCGGCGAGAAAAGCGAGAGAAGAAACGGCGATCAGAAAGCGCATGAAAACCCCTCGGCGGCGGACGGCGGACGGCAGGCGGCCGGGTCCGTATTAACGATTTGGAGCGGGACCATAGTCCATGCCGCCTCAAGGTTGAACCCGCGGCGGCGCGCCGCCACACTCCTGCCGCGGTCTTGGACGACAGTTTTCCGGCGGGATTCGGGCGAGGGTTGGCGCGCGGCGCGCGATCACCCTATGACTTGGACGGCATTGCGTAACAGGGAAATTCATTCATGACGGTGAAGGTCGGGCGCAGCTTTCTTGCGGGGCTGCTCGCAGCGTGTCTCGCCGCGGGCTCTCCCGCGCAGGCGCAGGAGCCCGATTTTCATGACTGGCTGAAAAGCTTTCGCGCGGAAGCCGCCGCCGCCGGCATTAGCAAGGAAGTGATGGACCGCGCCTTCGACAATGTCGAAATCAACCAGCGCGTGTTCGAGCTCAACGACAATCAGCCGGAATTCGCCCGCTCGATCTGGGACTATCTCGACGGCGCCGTTTCCGAGACCCGCGTCGCCAAGGGACGGCAGAAATTCGCCGAGAACCGCGCGCTCTTCGCGCGCATCGAGCAGGCTTACGGCGTCGACGCGGAAATCATCGCGGCGATCTGGGGACTTGAATCCTCCTACGGCGCGATCATGGGCGATCACGACACGATCGGCGCGCTGGCGACGCTCGCGTGGAAAGGCCGGCGCACCGGCTACGGACGCGCGCAATTGATCGGCGCCCTGAAAATCATCCAGAACGGCTATGCGGCGCGCGAACAACTGAAGGGTTCGTGGGCCGGCGCGATGGGCCAGACCCAGTTCATCCCCACCACCTACCTCGCCTACGCCGTCGACAATGACGGCGACGGCAAGCGCGACGTGTGGGGCAATCTCGGCGACGTGTTCGCCTCCACCGCCAACTATCTCGCCGCCTCGAACTATACGGCGGGCGCGCCGTGGGCCGTTGAAGTGAAGCTGCCCACGGGCTTCGATTACGCGCTCGCCGACGTCGAGGTGAAACGGGCGCTGGTCGAATGGGCGTCGGCCGGCGTCGAGGCGGCGCGCGGCGAGTTGCTCGACGGACGCGATCCGAACCTGCGCGGCCGAATATTCCTTCCGGCTGGCGCGCGCGGACCGGCGTTTCTCGTCTTCGGCAATTTCGAATCCATTCTCCGCTACAACAATTCGACCGCCTACGGACTGGCGGTCGGCCTGCTCTCCGAACGCATCGCCGGCAGCGATCTCGGCGTCGCCGCCGCTTGGCCGCGCGACGATCGGGCGCTGACGCTCTCTGAACGCATGGCTCTGCAGCAGGCGCTCAAGGACAAGGGATTCGATCCCGGTCCGGTCGACGGCGTCATCGGCGCCGGCACCAAGCGCGCCCTCCGGGCCTGGCAGCGCAGCGAGGGGCTTCCCGCCGACGCCTACGCGTCCGCCTCGGTTCTGGCCCGCCTGCAGGGCGGCGCTACCGGCGGCGCGCAGACGGATTGAAATATTTTGAAATAATTCGTGAACTTTTCTGTCTTGCTGCACTGCACAAATGCGCCTATCTCCACGGCGCATGTTGCGCTGCACAAATTATTCGCGGCCAGCACCGGGCATGAGCCTTCGAAACAGGCGATGCAAAAGCAAAAGGGAGACCTGAGATGGCCACTGCTACAAAGAAATCCGCCCCGAAGCGCGCCGCCAAACCGGCCGAAACCACGGCTGAAGCCGCGCAAGCCTTTTCCAACACCGCCCGCGACCAGTTCGACACGCTGCTCGCCGCCTATAACGATCAGGCCGAAACCTTCCGCAGCCAGACCGAAGAGCTGATGGAAACGGTCCGCGGCAATTTCGAAACCGCCCAGACCCGCTTCCAGTCGGTCAACGCCGACCTGATGAGCGCCGCTCGCGAGGAAATGGCCGAAGCCGTCGACTTCGCCAACGAACTCGCCCGCGCCAAGACCTTCGCTGACGCGCTCGAGATCCAGCGCGGCTACTGGACCAACCTGTTCCAGACCCGCGTCGAGCGCACCCGCGAGCTGACCAATGCGACGGTGGAAGCAGCGCGCGAAAGCTTCGAGCCGTTCTCGAAATCCCTCGGCTCGGCCTTCGCGCCGACCGCGGCGTTCGAGAAATTCTTCCCCTTCGCGGCGAAGTAAGCCTCGTAAGTCCTAGTAGAGTTGCTGTTGCATAGAAGCGGCGCGCCGGTGTTTCCGGCGCGCCGTTTTCATTCCGCCGTCGCGTCGCGCCCGCGAATGTTCTATGCACGCCGCCATGAGCGATGCGGTAAAACATAAGCGGCTCGCGGACTATGCGCGGCTCGACTGGAATGAAGGCGCGCCGCATTCCGCCGCCTTCGGAGACATCTATTTCTCCGAGGACGGTCCATCCGAAACCGCGCATGTATTCCTCGCCGGCAACGATCTCGCGAACCGTTTTATTTCCGCTAGTCGGTTTGCAATCGGCGAGTTCGGCTTCGGCTCCGGCCTGAATTTCCTGATGGCCTGGGACCTGTGGCGGCGCTCGCAGAAGTCCGCCGACGCCCGGCTGCATTTCTTCTCGGTTGAAGCCTTTCCTCTGCATCCGGACGATATGGCCCGCGCCCACGCCGCGTGGCCGCAACTGGCGGGCCTGTCGGCGCGGTTGCGCGCGCTTCTGCCGCCGCCGGTCGCCGGGCCGCACGCCCTTCCGGTCGCCCCAGACGTGACGCTGACACTCGTCTATGGCGCGGCGGAAGAGGCGCTCGCCGGCGCGGAAGGCGGCGTCGACGCATGGTTTTTCGACGGTTTCTCGCCGGCGAAGAACCCGGAAATGTGGCGCGCCGGCCTGTTCGGACAAGCCGCCCGCCTTTCCAATCCCGGCGCCACGTTCGCCACTTTCACTGTCGCCGGCGATGTTCGGCGCGCTCTCGCTGCGGCCGGCTTTTCCATGGAGAAACGGCTGGGCTACGGCCGCAAGAAAGAAATGCTCGCAGGGCGGATCGGCGGTCCGCCGCGCCGCTCGGAACGCGCTCCGTGGTTCGCGAACGCCCAGCCGCAGCGTCTCGCGCCCGGCGCGCGCATTGCAATCATCGGCGGGGGAATCGCGGGAGCGAGCCTCGCCGCCGCCGCAAGGCGCGCCGGACTGGACGCCGTGATCGTCGAGAGGGAGGCGCTCGCCGCCGGCGCCTCCGGCAACCCCGCCGGCCTCATCATGCCGCGCCTCGATCTCGGCGATGGTCCCGGGGCGCGTTTCTTTCTGCTTTCCTACATTCATGCCCTCCGCCTACTGAGCGACATTGGGTCGCCAGAAATCTTTTCCCCGTGCGGCGTGATGCTCGGCGCTCTGAAGCCGGAACAGAAGGAACGCCTCCAACGCATCGCGGCGGCCGGCCTGCTGCCGGCGGACTGGCTGCAGACTGAAAGCGACGGCCTCTATCTGCCGCAAGCGGGCGTCGTCGACCCGGCGGCCTATGTCCGGGCTCTTGTCGCCGACACGCCCGTCGTCAAAGCAAACGCTCTCCGCATTCGCCACGGCGAAACGCTTGCGGTTGAGACGGGCGCACGAACGATGGACGGCTTCAGCGCCGTCATTCTCGCCAACGGCGCCGACGCATCGCGCTTCGTCGAGGCGCGCGGCCTGCCATTGTCGCGCATCGCCGGACAGATCGACTGGTTTCCCGATGCGAACCCGCCGGACCGGGCGCTGGCCTATGGTCCGTATGCGGCGCCTGCGCCGGGAGGCGGCGTCGCTATCGGCGCCACCTATGACAGCCTTGAGGCTGGCGAATCGGCGACGTTCAGTTTTGACGCCACGCAATCGAACATAGACGCGGTCCGCGCCTATGCCCCCGACCTCGCCGCCGCCCTCGATCCCGCCAGATCGCGCCCCCGCGCCAGCGAACGATGCCAGACTCCGGACCGTTCGCCTGTCGCCGGGCCGCTTCCCGATCTTGGATTTTACGGCGCGGCGTATGACGGCCTCAGAACCGGCGCTGCCGGCGATTACCCGGGCGGCGAAATGATTCCCGGCCTTTATGCGCTAACCGGTCTCGGCTCGCGCGGACTCGTCACCGCGCCGCTGGCGGCGGAAATGCTTGTATCGGAGATCGCCGGCGCGCCGTCGCCCGTCAGCCATGAAATCGCGGAAGCGCTGCATCCGGCGCGATTTTTCATACGCGATCTGAAGCGCGGACAGACGATTCGCAAAGCCTGACCTGACCTCGCTTGCCGTTCCGACAAGGCTTGGTTTAAGTCCCTGCGACGCTGCGGAGTTTGGCGATGAACGAGACCCCCTTCGGCCCTGTGTACGACAATGTCCTCGAAGGCATCGGCCGCACGCCGATGGTGAAAGTGTCGAGCATCGACACCGGCCCGTGCGAACTTTTCCTCAAGCTTGAATCCAACAACCCGGGCGGCTCGATCAAGGACAGGATCGGCCTCGCGATGATCGAGCAGGCGGAGAGGGACGGAAAGCTGAAGCCGGGCGGCATGATCGTAGAAGCGACGGCGGGCAATACCGGCCTCGCCCTCGCCCTCGTCGCCGCGCAGAAAGGCTACCGGCTGATTATCGTCGTCCCCGACAAAATGGCCCAGGAGAAAATATTCCATCTCAAGGCGCTCGGCGCCGATGTGCGGCTGACCCGCTCCGACGTCGGGAAGGGGCACAAGGATTATTATCAGGACGTCGCGCAGAAGATCGCCGAGGAAACCGGCGCCTTCTACGTCAACCAGTTCGGCAACGAGGCGAATCCCAAAGCCCACGAAACAGTCACCGGCCCCGAAATCTGGGGACAGATGAACAACGACATGCACGCGCTCGTCGCGGGCGTCGGTTCCGGCGGCACGATTTCCGGCCTGTCGCATTTCTTCGAGAAGGCCGCGCCGCATGTCGAGATCATTCTCGCCGATCCCAAAGGATCGATTCTCACCGAGTACGTGAACACCGGCCGCAAGCCGAACGAGGTCGGTTCCTGGCTGGTCGAGGGCATTGGCGAGGATTTCATTCCCGACATCTGCGATCTTTCCCGCGTCAAGCGCGCCTACGGCATATCCGACAAGGAAAGCTTCGAAGCGGCGCGGGATCTCCTCAAAAAGGAAGGGATTCTCGGCGGCTCGTCGTCGGGGACGATCTTCGCCGCGGCGCTCAAATATTGCCGCGAGCAGAAAGACAAGAAACGCGTCGTCGCTTTCGTTTGCGATCGCGGCGACAAGTATCTCTCGAAAATGTTCAACGACTACTGGATGTACGATCAGGGATTCCTGAAACGGCCGCCGAAAGGCGATCTGACCGACCTCATCAGCCGCAAGCATTCGGAGCACGCCACAGTCACGGTCAAGCCCGAGGACACGCTGATGACCGCCTATGGACGGATGAAGCTCTACGACATCTCGCAGCTTCCCGTGCTGAACGAGGACGGCTCGATCGCAGGACTGCTCGACGAGGAAGACCTGCTCTTCGCAGTCGTCAGAAACCGCGACAAGTTCAAGGACCCGGTGAAATCGGCGATGACCTACCGCGTCGAAACGCTCGATGCGGCGGAGAAAATGGAGGAACTTCTTCCCGTCTTCGCAAAAGGCCATGTCGCCGTCGTGCTCAAGGCCGGCAAGTTCGAGGGCCTCATTACGCGCACGGACCTTTTGAATTATCTGCGGCTGCAGGTGGCTTAAGTGGCCGATATAATACTCTACGGCCTCAAGACCTGTGACACCTGCCGCAAGGCGGTCGGCGACCTGAAGGCCGCGAAGAAAAGCGTCGTGTTTCATGACGTGCGCGACGAAGGCGTCACCAAGAAACAGCTCGAAGCTTGGGCGGGCGCCGTCGGATGGGAGAAGCTTCTCAACAAGGCCTCGACCACCTGGCGATCCCTTCCCGACGCCGACAAGGCTGATGTCGGCAAGGCGAAAGCGATTAGACTGATGGCGGACAATCCGACCTTGATCAAACGACCCGTCATCGAGCGCGGACCAACGCAGGTCTTTGTCGGCTGGTCGGCCGACGTTCAGAAAGCCGTTTTATGACCGAACAGAAAAACCGTCCCGCCTTTTCGACCCGGGTCATTCACGCCGGTCAGGAGCCGGACCCGCTCACCGGCGCGGTGATGCAGCCGATTTATCAGACCTCGACCTACGCACAGGAAAGTCCCGGCGTCCACAAGGGCTTCGTCTATGCGCGCGGCGCGAATCCAACCCGCTTCGCCTACGAGCGCTGCATCGCCGATCTCGAAAACGGAACGCGCGGTTTCGCGTTCGGTTCCGGCATGGCTGCGATCGCCACCATGATGGAACTGTTTCCGGCCGGTTCGCACATCGTCGCCATGGATGACGTTTACGGCGGCACGTTCCGCCTGTTCGAGCGAGTGCGCCGGGAGTCGGCGAACCTTTCCTTCTCCTATGTCGATCTGACCAAGCCCGAAGCGCTCGAAGCGGCGATCCGCCCGGAGACGAAACTCGTCTGGCTTGAAACGCCCACTAACCCGATGCTGAAAATCGTCGACATAGAGGCCGTCGCCAAGGTTGCGCACTCGAAGAGCCTAGTCGTCGGCTGCGACAACACTTTCGCCTCGCCTTATTGCCAGCGACCGCTCGATCTCGGCGCAGACATCGTCATGCACTCCGCGACGAAGTATCTCGCCGGCCACTCCGACGTGGTCGGCGGCGTGCTCGTAGTCAAGGATAAGGCGCTCGGAGAACGGCTCGCCTTCCTGCAAAATTCCGTAGGCGGCATTCAGGGACCTTTCGATTCCTTCCTTGCGCTGCGCGGCCTCAAGACTCTGGCGCTCCGCCTCGAACGCTCTTCTGCGAACGCCATGGCGCTCGCCGAATGGCTGGAAGCCCATCCCGCCGTGGCGCGCGTCTCCTATCCCGGCCTCAAGAGCCATCCCGGCCATGAGACGGCGAAGCGCCAGATGGACGCTTTCGGCGGCATGATCACTATCTGGCTGGCAAGCGGCCTCGACGCGGCGAAGACGATGCTCGAACGCGCGGAGCTGTTTACGCTGGCCGAGTCGCTCGGCGGCGTCGAAAGCCTCATCGAGCATCCTGGCATCATGACCCACGCCTCGATTCCGCCTGAGCGCCGAAAAGAGCTCGGCGTCGACGATTCGCTCGTCAGGCTGTCGGTTGGCGTCGAGGACTTGGAAGACCTGCGCGCCGATCTCGACCAGGCCCTCCGGGGACTATGACATCGACGCGGCGAACCCGCCTCCTGCATCGGTAGGAATAGCTGGAAAATCCGGATAAGAGGGGAATCCCCCGCGCCGCCGGACGGCGCCAGCAAAGGATCGAGACATGGCGCAGGACGGCGCAGGCGGGCTCACGGAGCGTATCGATCAGGCGGTCGCGCCGATCAGCGACGCGGTGAGCGCCGTCATCTTTTATTCCGTGCCCGTCGCCGGCGTGGACCTGCCTCTGGTCGTCATCTGGCTGATCACGGCGGCGGCGATCATCACCGTCTCGCTTCGCTTCATCAATCTGCGCGGCTTTCGTCATGCGCTCAGCATCGTTACGCGCCGCCGAAGCCACGAGGGCGACGGGCAGATCTCGCACTTCGAAGCGCTGTCGTCGGCTCTCTCTGGCACCGTCGGCCTCGGCAACATCGCGTCGGTGCCTGTCGCCATCGCTCTGGGCGGGCCGGGTGCCCTCTTCTGGATGATCCTCGCCGGCTTTCTGGGCATGTCGTCGAAGTTCGCCGAATGCGCCCTCGCCGTGAAATACCGCAAGGTGCAGCCGGACGGGCGCACGATAGGCGGACCGATGTTTTACATCGAACACGTCTTCGCCAAGCGCGGCCTGAAGACCGTCGGCAAAGCGGCGGCGCTGTTCTTCGCCGTGATGGCGATGGGCGCGTCGGTGAGCGTCTTTCAAGTCAATCAGTCATACGCGCAGTTTGCGAACGTGCTTCATATCGACAATCCCAACGCGCCGATCTTTTTTGGCGTCGCCATGGCCGGGCTCGTCGCCATCGTCATTCTCGGCGGCATCCCGCGTATCGCCCGCGTATCGAGCCTGCTCGTGCCGTTCATGGGCGTCATCTATGTCAGCGCCGGATTGATCATCATCTTCATGAACATCGGCGCAGTGCCGGCGGCGATAGAAACCATTTTCAAGAGCGCCTTCGGCCTTGAAGCGGCGGGCGGCGGCTTGGCCGGCGCGCTCATCAACGGCATCAGGCGCGCCACCTATTCCAACGAAGCCGGCGTCGGCTCCGCCGCTATCGCGCACTCTGCGGTGAAGACGAAGGAGCCGCTCACTGAAGGCTATGTGGCGCTGCTGGAGCCGTTCATCGATACGATCGTGGTCTGCTCGATCACCGCGCTCGTTGTCATCGTCACCGGCGCCTACGAGCCCTATCTCTACAATCCCGACGTCAGGGGCATTGAAATCACCTCCGCCGCTTTCGCCAGCGCCTTCTCATGGTTCCCCTACCTGCTTCTCGTCGCTTCGATGCTGTTCGCCTTCACCACGCTGGTGAGCTGGGCGTATTACGGTTCGCAAGCGGCGGCTTACATTTTCGGGCCGTCCCGCGCCGTTGACGTCACCTTCAAGCTTGTTCTTTGCCTGATGCTGTCGACCGGTGCGGCCATCTCGCTGTCGTCGATCATCAACTTCATCGACGCCATGTTGTTCGGCATGTGCATCCCGAACATCGTCGCGCTGTATTTTCTGCTGCCGGAGCTGAGGCGCGACGTGAAGGTCTATGAGGCGGCGAACGGCCTAAGCGGCGCCGCTCAGCCGGCGCGCGGGTGAGCGCTGTCATAGACCGATAAAAGCCGCTCGGCGTCAATTCTCGTGTAGCGCTGCGTCGCCGCGATGGACGAGTGGCCGAGCAATTCCTGGATGGCGCGCAAATCGCCGCCCGCCGAAAGCAGATGCGTCGCGAAAGCATGACGCAGGGCGTGCGGCGTCGCGCTTTCGGGCAGGCCGAGCGCGCGGCGATGCGCAGCCATCGACTGCTGAACGAGGCGCGACGAGAGCGGTTTGCCGCGCGCCGAGAAGAATAACGGGTCTTCGGCTTCACCGCCGAAGGGACACAGAGCGCGATAAGTCTCGACGCTTTCACGCACAACCGGCAAGACTGGCGTTTCACGCGTCTTGGCGCCTTTGCCGAGAATTCGCAGCCGTTCGCCGAATGGCGCATCCCCCCAGCGCAACGACAAAGCCTCGGATATGCGCAGCCCCGCTCCATACAAGAGCGTGAATATTGCGACATCGCGCGCGCCGGCCCATGAGGGCGCCTTCTCCTTGGCCGCGCCGATAAGAGCCTGCGCATCGGCTTCGCTGACTGGCCGCGGCAAGCGCTCTTTCATCTTCGGACCGCGCATCGCCGCAATGGCGTCGTTCTCGACGCCCTCGCGTTTTCGCAAGAAAGCGTAGAAAGATCGGATGGCGGACAGATCGAGTTTCAAGCTGACCGCTGTCAGCCCCTCAGCGCGGCGCGCAGCGAGAAAGCTGCGAAAGTCGCGCGTCTCCAGCGCTGAAAGCCGACTGATTGTGGGACGTCCGCCGAGGTAGCCCCTCAGAAATTCTTCGAACCGCGCCAGCGCAGCATGGTAATTTCTGATGGTGTACGCGCTCGCCCGCCTTTCGGCTTTGAGATACGCGCAAAACGCCGCGACCTGTTCGCTCATTAGAGACTGATCGCGTTTTGCCGCCGGCTTCGTCATGCCTTCATCAACGCGGCGCGACGGTTAAGAAAGCGTTGACGCGGCTCAGCGCTCTGCAAGAGCGGCAAGATCGGCCCGCAGATCAGACAAGCCTTCGCTCGTCACGGTCGAGGTGCTGCGGATCACAGGATGCGCCGCCGGGCGGCGAGCGATCGCCGCCGCCGTGGTTTCGCGAAGCGCGGCGAGTTCCGTCGGCTTGATCTTGTCGATCTTGGTGAGAACGATCTGATAATTCACCGCCGCCGAATCCAGCATCTTCATGACGTCCAGATCGGGTTCTTTCAGGCCATGACGGGCGTCGATCAACACGCAGATCCGGCGCAGGGCGGCCCTGCCGCGTAGAAAGTCCCGCGTCAATTTCGACCAGGCTTCGATATCCTTTCTGGTCGCCTTGGCGTAGCCGTAGCCAGGCAGATCGACGAGCCGAAGCACGCCGCCGAGGTCGAAATAATTGATTTCCTGTGTTCGCCCCGGCGTGTTCGAGGCGCGGGCGAGGCCCTTGCGGCCAGTCAGCGCATTCAGCAGGGAGGATTTGCCGACATTCGACCTCCCGGCGAAGGCGATTTCCGGGCCCGCTTCCTCGGGGAGCGCATCCATCCGGGTCACGCCGAGCATGAATTCGCACGGCCCGGCGAACAGGCGGCGCGCCGCCTCAATCGATTCGGGCGGATGGGCTTCTTCGGCCATGCCCTATTTTCCGCTTACGGCGGAGTTCTTTCGGAACCAGGGCAAGTTGAGATTCTTCGCCCAATCGACGCTCACGCCGTTGCGCTTCATGATGATCCACTGCTGCAGGACCGAAAGCGCTGTGTTCCAGAACCAGTAGAGCACGAGCCCGGAGGCGAAAGACGAGAACAGGAAGACGAAGATGAACGGCATCATGGCGAAAATCTGCGCCTGCGTCGGATCGGCGGGCGGCGGATTGAGCTTCGTCTGAAACCACATGGCGACGCCCATCAAGAGCGGCAGAACGCCGACGCCGAGGAAGGCGCCGATCACCGGCAGCGATGTCGGATCGTAGGGAATAAGGCCGAACAGGTTGAAGATGCTGGTCGGGTCCGGCGCCGACAGATCCTTGATCCACAGAATGAACGGCTCATGCCGCAACTCGATCGTGACAAACAGAGTCTTGTAGAGCGCATAGAAAATCGGCATTTGCAAAAGCACGGGGAAGCATCCGGCGATGGGATTGAGCTTCTCCTTTTTGTAAAGCTCCATCATTTCCTGCTGAAGCTTCACTTTGTCGTCGCCGTATCGGGCTTTGAGCTTTTCCATCTCCGGCTGGATCTTCTTCATCTTCGACGTCATGTCATAAGCGCGGTTCGCCAGAGGGAACGTCAGCATCTTGATGATCAACGTCAGGATGAGAATGGCGACGCCGAAATTCCCGGTGAGATCGCCGAAGAAATTCAGCGTCGCGAAAATCGGTCGCGTCAGGAACCAGAAGTTGCCCCAGTCGACGGCGCGGTCGAAATCCCACACGCCGAGGCCGCCTTTATCGACGGGCTTCTCATATTGCTGCAGCGTGTCGACATCCTTCGGACCGCCGTAAAGATGCGAGACGAGCGTGGTCGTTTCGCCGGGCCCCAAAGCGCGCGGCGCAACGTCATAAGCGGTCTGGAACACCGGCGCTTCTTTGCTCCCGACATTGCGCATGACCATGTTGAAGGTCTCGCCTTGCGGCGGAATCGCAGCGGCGAGCCAGTACTTGTTGGTGATGCCGATCCAGCCCTTGTCGCCGGTCGCCTTCTCCACCGCCGTCACGGCCTTTTTGTACTTCCTTTCGAAAAGGGAGTTCTTGACGATGGCGATCGGGCCTTCGTGCAGGATCATGTATTTGCCGGCGCCCGTCGGGATGCCGCGCTGGATGACCGCGCCATAGGGCGTGAGGCTCACCGTGTCACCGCCCTCGTTGCGCACGGTCTGCGACACGGTGAACATGTATTTTTCGTCGATGGAGATCGTCGTCTCGAAGACCAGCGGCCCGTCGCGGCGCGTCAGCGTCACAGGCGTCGTCGGCGTCAACCTTGCGCCTTCGGGGGCGGTCCAGAGGGGCGAGTTGACCTGCGAGCCCGCCGTCAGCCAGCCCAGCTGGAGGTAGTGGCCATGCTCGGTATTTTCGGGGTTCAGAAGTCTGATCTCCGGGCTCTTATCGGCGAGAGTCTCGTGATACTGCCTCAGGCGAAGGTCATCGATCCGGCCGCCTGCAAGATTGATGGAGCCGTCCAGCGACGGCGTATCGATAGGCACTCTTCCCGGCGCGGCGGCGAGAGCCTCTTCGATAGAGAGATGTTTGTCGGTTTTAACGAAACTGAGATCGGCGCCGCTGGTCTGTTGTTCCGGCTGCTGCTGCTCCGCCGCAGCTTGGCGCTGCGCCTCCCGGAACGCGCGAGTCTGCGGCCCCGAGACCAGAAGCTCCCAAGCCAAAAGCACGCCGAGCGACAGCACAATCGCGAGGAGGAAATTCCGATCCATCAACTTCTCTCGGTAAAACAGGCCGCCTGCCCTTGGGCGGAGCCCCTTATGTAGCGGCGTTGGCGAGGGTTAAAAGGGCGCGCTTCAAATCGTCAAGCAACAGAGCGAAAACTCTGGTCTCAGCCGCTGGACGTGCGATGAGCAGATAGTCGCACCCGGCGTCCCCATGATGGGGCAAAACGGCTCTGCAGACTTCCCTCAACCGTCGTTTCATGCGGTTGCGGATCACCGCGCCCCCGAGCTTCTTGGTGACTGTCAGCCCGACGCGAATCTCGCTGGATTCACCG
The DNA here is from genome assembly GCA_036337175.1 of Pseudomonadota bacterium. Lineage (GTDB taxonomy): Bacteria > Pseudomonadota > Alphaproteobacteria > Caulobacterales > Parvularculaceae > Amphiplicatus. The sequence continues at coordinate 85,942 of JAYZEQ010000003.1, read as the reverse complement.
TCGCGCCGCCGTTTGACCAGCAGAAAACCGGGGGTTCCGGTCTTCGCGCCGCCGCGAAGAGCCAGAAAATCGCTTCTTTTCTTGAGAAATTGCAGGGGCCGGGACGCGCCGCCGCCCCTCAGCGCAGCCTGGGAAATCAGGCCGAAAGCTTCTTGCGGCCCTTGGCGCGGCGGTTGGCCAGCACTTTGCGGCCGCCCACGCTGGCCTTGCGCGCACGGAAGCCATGGCGACGCTTGCGCTTCAGCCGGCTCGGTTGATAGGTCCGTTTCATGGCACAGTCTCTCGCGGAATAGGGGTTCGACGCGGCGCGCGCCGCCGAAGAGGCGCGTAGGTACCTGAGGGCCTCTCTCCCGTCAAGCTCGCTTTCTTGGCGACGCGCGCGCTGTGCATGCCGGGGTTGTGACCGAAAGAGCGTTGAAGTTTAAGGGCTCCGGGACGCATCGATGCTACTGGGAGCGACTTGGCGCGGCGTCTGGACCGCCCGCCGCCGAAAGGGGCGTATGACGGAACTCGGCGATAAATCTGCAGGGAAGACGGCTTTAACGGGAATCCTCACCCGTTTTGCGCCTATCGCCGTGGTTGCGGCGGGCCTTATTCTGTTTTTTGCGTTCGACCTGCAACGCTATTTCAGTCTCGACGCCTTGAGGGAAAATCGCGACGCCCTGCGAGACTGGGTCGCTTCGGACACGCTACGCGCGATCCTCATCTTCACCGCCGCTTACGCCGGAGCCACCGCCATCTCCTTTCCGGGCGCCAGCATCATGACCGTATTCGGCGGTTTTCTTTTCGGTCTTTTTCCTGGCGTACCGGTGATTGTCTTCGCTGCGACGCTAGGCGCGACAGTCATCTTTCTTGCGGCCAAATTCGCAGCCGGCGATCTGTTTCGCCGAAAAGCACAAGGCTTTCTCAAGCGGATGGAAGAAGGATTCCGCCGCGACGAACTCAGCTATCTTTTCGTGCTGAGGCTTACGCCAGTATTTCCGTTCTGGGCGGTAAACATCGGCGCAGGTCTTCTCGACGTCAGACTCAGAAACTTCCTCGTCGGCACATTCTTCGGAATCATCCCCGGTTCTTTTGTCTATGCAAGCATCGGCAACGCCGCCGCTGTCGCTTTCGACGCAGGAGAGAACGTCTCGCTTCAAGGCATCCTGTTCAAACCAGAAGTTCTGCTGCCGCTCGTCGGATTCGCCTTGCTCGCGCTCCTGCCGATGATCCTCAGGCGTCTGCGCGGCGACGAGGCGACGCATAAGGACACGGTATGACGCAGCGAATTTCTGCCGATATCTGCGTCATCGGCGCTGGCTCGGCCGGCCTCTCCGTGGCGGCCGGCGCGGCGCAGCTCGGCCGCAAGGTTGCGCTTGTCGAAAAAGGCGAGATGGGTGGCGACTGCCTGAACTATGGATGCGTGCCGTCGAAGGCGTTGATCGCCGCCGCCGCTCGCGCCGCCGCCATAAAGGATGGCGCGCGGTTCGGCGTACATGGAGAGGGACGAGTCGATTTCAGTGCGGTGATCGACCATGTGCGCGGCGTCATCGCAGCGATCGAACCCAATGACAGCCAAGGGCGATTTGAAGGCCTCGGCGTCACAGTCATCCGGGCCCCCGGCTCCTTTACCGGACCGCGCACGCTTGTCGCCGGCGATGTTGAAATCGACGCCAAGCAGTTTGTCGTCGCCACCGGCTCCTCGCCCGTCGTTCCTGATATCGCAGGTCTGAGCGCGGTTCCTTATTTCACCAATGAAACGATTTTCGACAATCGGACGCTTCCGGAACATCTGATCATCGTCGGCGGCGGACCGATTGGATGCGAGCTGGCGCAAGCGTTCGCGCGTCTCGGCTCAAATGTGTCGGTGATAGAGAAAACCTCGATTCTCAACCGCGAAGATCCGGACGCCGTCGACATTCTGCGGAAGCGGTTCGACGAGGAAGGCGTCGCTTTATTTGAGGGCGCCGAAGTAAACCGCATCGGCGGAGACGCCGGCCGGATCGAAGTTCATCTCGACGGCGCCGCCGCGCCTGTCCGAGGCTCGCACCTGCTTGTCGCCATCGGACGACGCGTCAACGTTGACGGGCTCGGACTCGACAAGGCCGGCGTTTCCGTCAACGCCAAGGGCATTGAAGTCGACGCTCGCCTCCGAACGTCCAACAAACGCATCTACGCTATCGGCGACGTCGCGGGCGGCAAGCAGTTCACGCATGTCGCAGGCGATCACGCCTCGACTGTCATTCGCAACATCCTCTTTAAAATGCCCTCGAAACGCCGCGACGATCTGGCGCCCCGCGTTACATATACTTCTCCTGAAGTCGCTTCTCTTGGAATGCTTCCCGATGCGGCGCTCAAGGAAGTCGCTGGCGCGCGGTTCGCCCGCTGGAACCTCGCCGAAAACGATCGCGCGCATGCCGAGCGATCGACCGATGGCTTCATAAAAGTCGCGACTGACCGCAAGGGGCGAATTCTGGGCGTCATGGTCGTTGCGGAAAACGCCGGAGACCTCATTCACCCCTGGGCGCTGGCTTACGCGAACGGATTGCCCATCCGCGCATTCACCAATTATATCGCGCCCTACCCTACTCTTGGCGAGATAAGCAAACGGGCGGCCGGCGCCTGGTATACGCCGACGCTTTTTTCCGACCGTACGCGGGCGCTTGTTCGATTGCTCGGGCTTTTCGATTAAGCCATAAGCGCTCCATGGACGCCTCCGCCCATAAGCCGAGCCTCTATCAGCGCATCCGCAAATCGCTGTCCGCGCAGCTTTTGGGGCTCACCCTTCTGTTCGTGCTGATCGCGGAAGTCGTCGTGCTTATTCCGTCAGTCTCCAAACAACGAATCGACTGGCTGAATGCTCGGATAGAGGCCGCCTATCTTGTCGGTCTGGCGCTTGAAGCGCCGAATGCGGAAATGATCGACCCGATGCTGGCGCGGCAGCTCTTCGCCACAGCGAACATTCTCGGCGTTACGGTGACGCGCGACGGCGCGCGCATTCCGGTCTATTCGCCAGAAATCGACGCCGCCGCTCATCCGCCTATGCATTACATCAACCTGACCGCAAGCAGCGCCCCAGCCATGGTGGGCGACGCATGGGCGACGATGTTCTCGAAAGGCGACGATCTCGTGCGCATCGTCGGGAGGCCGACTTTCGGCGGCGGCGAGGAAGTCGATATCATCGTCTCGCAGCGCGCGCTGCGCCGCGACTTGCTTATCTACGCGCGCAATATCCTTCTGCTGTCATTGATTATTTCCTCGCTCACAGGCGGGCTGGTTTACTGGTCGCTGAACGCCATGATCGTTCGACCGGTCAGGCGCCTCACCACCAATATGGCCACCTTCAACGCCAACCCGGAAGACTCGCGCAATATCGTGCCGCCCACCGAGCGCAAAGACGAAATCGGCGAAGCGGAGGAGGCGTTGCGCTCGCTGGAACAGCGCATTCAGGATCTGCTCTCCCAGCGCCGCCGTCTCGCAGCGCTCGGGGCCGGCATATCCAAGATCAGCCACGATCTGAGGAATATTCTAGCATCCGCGCAGCTAATGTCGGACCGACTCGCCAAGAGCGATGACCCCCGCGTCCGAAAGCTCAGCCCCCGTCTCATTCAGGCGCTCGACCGCGCGATCTCTCTCAGCCGCGACACGCTAAGCTATGGCCGGATGGAGCCGTCCTCGCTATCGAAAACAGAATTCGACCTGCACGATCTTGTGGAGGAGGTTCTGGCCGACGCCGCCGCCATGCATGTCGCGTTTATCAACACCACAGCGCCCGAAACTGCAATCGTCGCAGACCGGAATCAGCTTTATCGGGCTTTATTCAATCTGGTGCGCAATGCGGTCGAAGCCATGACGCCTGCGGAAGGGGTGTCGCCGCCTCCGTCCGCCCCGAGCGTCGAGATCAGAGCGCGTAAAAATAGCGACTCAGTCGAAATCGACGTGGCCGACTCAGGGCCCGGCGTTCCCGAAAAAGCGCAGGCGCAGCTTTTCGAACCGTTCCAGGGCTCCAACAAACCGGGCGGGTCGGGCCTCGGCGTCGCCATCGCTCACGAAATCCTGCGGGCCCACGGCGGCGGGCTGGCGCTCACTAAATCAGATTCGAGCGGCGCGACCTTCACGCTTTTTCTGCCCGCCCACTAGGGTCGCTGCTCAACGACGCCAGTCTTCCAGATTCCTTCGCGGCGCTTGTCGGCGCCGCCATCGTACGAGCCGGCGTCGAGACGCCTGAAGCCATGCAGGCCGCTGTTAAGCTCGCGTTCAGCCACATTGTGGCCGAGACGTTTCAAACCGTCGATGATCTGCGGATCGTAACCACCAGCCTCGAGAATCGGCTCGCCGCGGGGATAGACCGCATGCGGAAAATCGATGGCCGCTTGCATTGACATGCCCCAGTCGATGAGAGCGATCAGAGTTTTGGCGACGTAGCCTATAATCGCCGGGCCGCCTGGGGACCCGACAGCGGCCCACACTTCGCCGCTTCCGTCAAAGACGATCACCGGCGTCATCGAGCTGCGCGGTCTCTTGCCGGGGGCTACAGCGTTAGCCACGGGCTTTCCATCTCGCTCAGGCACGAAAGAGAAGTCGGTGAGCTGATTGTTGAGAATCATGCCGCCGGCCATGAGATGGCTGCCGAAGGCGAACTCAACTGTCGTGGTCATCGACACCACCCGGCCCTCGCCGTCGACTATAACGAAGTGGCTGGTGGACGGCGGCTCAGGAGAGCCGTCCTTCGCAAGATTGCGCCATGTTCCGGGCAGCGGGCCGTCGGGAATAGGAAATTTGGAAGGATCCCCCGCCTCGACATTTTCGGCTGCATTGTTTCGATCGATTAGCGCCGCACGCGCCGCCAAATAAGGCGGGTTGAGAAGACCGGCGATGACCTGCTCCTGCGTCAGCCCGCCTTCTTCGGAAGACTGGTCGAGGTCGCCGAGATACTGGTTGCGGTCCGCATAAGCGAGACGGCTCGCTTCGAACAACAGATGCAACGATTCGATAGAACCGGCGCCTGCTCCCTTCATATCGAACGGTTCGAGAAAGGCGAGAATCTGCAGCAATGTAACGCCGCCTGAGCTTGGCGGCGGCATTGAACAGACTTCATAGCGGCGATACGGGCCGCACACTGGTTCGCGTTTCACCGGCTGATATGCGGCAAGATCCTCAAGCGTCATGCCGCCCGGGTTGGGGCCGCCGTTCACCGCCGCAACAATCTCGTCCGCAATTTCGCCTGTATAGAAGGCTTCCGCGCCGCCGTCGCGGACAAGCTGCAGCGTGCGCGCATACGCAGGATTCTTGAGCACGTAGCCGACCGGTCGCGGCGTTCCGTCGTCATTATAGAAATAGGCTGCGGCGACGGGCAGTTGCTTCAAGCGCGGTATCTGCTGGAGAAGGCCGTTAAGGCGCGGAGAGACTTCAAACCCGTCTTCTGAAAGTTTGATCGCCGGTTCCCACAAGTCAATCCACGGAAGAACGCCATGCTCCTTGTGGGCGAGACCCAGCATGCGCACGACGCCCGGGACGCCCACGGACAATCCGCCGACGACAGCGTCGAGAAACGGCATCGGCTCGCCCGAAGGCAGAAGAAAACGATCCGCCGTTGCGGAGGCTGGCGCCACTTCCCGCCCGTCATAGGTCTCCAGCAGGCGCTTCGAGGGATCGTAAAACATCATGAACGATCCGCCGCCGAGCCCGGAAGACTGGGGCTCTACAAGACCCAGCACCGCCTGCACCGCAATGGCGGCGTCGACTGCCGAGCCGCCCCGCGCCAGAATCTCCGCGCCCGCCTCCACCGCGTATGGGTTGGCGGCCGAAATAAAATAATGCTTCTCTGCGTCGGGCGCTTCGCTCGGGGTCAGCGCTTGACTATCGTTTTGCGCGGGCTGCTTGCTGCATGACACAAGAGCTAACGCCGCCAGCGTCGCCGGGATCAGGAATTTCACGCAGCAGAATCGCATCGCATTGCAGCCCCTCTTTTCGTGTGCGCCGCGACCTTTGTAAGGTGACCGTCGCCAGGGGGCGAGCGTCGATTTCACCGTCGAGGTCACAATATGACGATGTCGAGAGCTCTGAGAGGACCGCGCAACGACATCACCGACGTGCCGGGCTTCAGGGTCGGCAATGCCGAAGATGCGGATGTCAGGACGGGCGTCACGGTCATCCTTTCTGACAGGCCGGCGATATGCGCCGGCGATGTGCGCGGCGGCGGACCGGGCACGCGCGAAACCGATTTGCTCGATCCGTCGACCCTTGTAACGCGCGCTGACGCTGTGGTGCTGGCTGGCGGCTCCTCCTACGGACTCGCGGCCGCCGATGGGGTCGCCGCCTGGCTCGGCGCGAGGGGGCGGGGTTTCTCGCTCGTCAAATCGCCAGACGTCCCGCCATCACCTATCGTTCCCGCTGCGATTCTTTATGACCTTGCGAATGGCGGCGCGAAGGATTGGGGCATCGACCCACCCTATCGACGCCTGGGCTTGGAGGCCTGCGAGGCAGCTGTCGACGGTCCCGCGCCGCTCGGGCGGGCGGGAGCTGGGTTTGGCGCGAAAGCAGGGAACACGCTTGGCGGTCTTGGTTCCGCTTCTTACGCGGCAGGTGATCTGATCGTCGGCGCGCTCGTGGCTGTAAACAGCTTCGGGTCGGTGAAAATGCCGGGAAGCGACGTTTTCTGGGCCTGGCCATTTGAAGAGGAAAACGAATTTGGCGGCCGACGCCCGACCCCGAATTGGCGTCCTATCGGCGACATGCCCGCCGACACCAAGCTCTCCACCGCCAAGGCGCGGGCAAACACGACGATCGGCGTTGTCGCCGTCTCAGCCTCCCTGACGCAATCCGACGCCCGTCGGGTGGCCATCATGGCGCAGGACGGGCTCGCGAGAGCCATCAGACCGGTTCACGGACCGACTGACGGCGATGTGATTTTCGTGCTCGCCGGCGGCGAAGAAAAACCCTGCGACCCGCTCGCGCTGACGCGAATCGGACTGCTCGCCGCCGACTGCGTCGCCCGCGCTGTCGCCCGCGGCGTCTTCGAGGCGGAACGCCAGGCCGAGACATAGCCCGGACACCCGCCCGCCCTCGAAGCCAGCCCCCGCAACCGTAAGCTTGCATTTCCGGGGGCGATGAGCTTTAACGCGGGTCCGCACAAGACCCTTCGTTCAAGGGGCCGTATCGCGGCAAGCGCCCGTAGCTCAGCTGGATAGAGCACCAGACTACGAATCTGGGGGTCAGGAGTTCGAATCTCTTCGGGCGCGCCATCAGCTTTCACATCGAATCCCAGCGTCCGCAATGGGGTCGGAAACTGTCGGCGGCGACGATCAAGCCCTCCCGCGTGACTTGGTCTGCCCGAGTGGATAACATTGACCGTTCATCCGCTCCAAGGAGGATGTCTGATGCTGAAAGCCAAGGCATTATTGATTGCGGGCCTGAGCGGACTGATCTTTGCTTGCAGCGCGAACGGTGGATCGGACAAGTCGGCGGCTGGCAGCGGCGCCGCACACGAGCAGGCCATACGTGAGATTAACGAGCAATGGCTCGCGCTGATCCGCGATCACGACGCCGCTGCAGTGTCCAAGTTATACGCCGCGGATGGAGCCATGATGGCGCCTGGCGCTCCCATTGCGCAGGGCCAACCAGCGCTTGAGAAGGCATGGAGCGAGTTGATGCAGATGCCCGGGTTCGGGCTCACGTTCGAAGCCGATCAGATCGTCGTCGCTTCGGGCGGCGACATGGCGCTAGACCGAGGCGCCTATCGACTCTCGCTCGATGGTCCGAACGGACCTACGACGGACATCGGAAAATATGTCGTGGTCTGGCGTAATATCGACAGTCAGTGGAAAGTTGCAGCAGACATATTCAACAGCGACGGCGCCCCCGCAAACTAGTTGAAGGGCCAGATCCTCGCAGCTGTTCTGGACCGCCTCTCGGATCTGGCAGGTTCGTCCGCGCCTCGATGCAAGTTCGGCAGCCGGTCGATAGTACCGGCCGGCGGATCCCTTGCTTTCACCGCTGCCCAGGGCTGCCTTTCACCCGCTTCGGCGCGCCATTCTCTCTAAAGAACCGAATCCTTGTCCTAAAATTTCGTGAGCCGGCGCCGATAGTCCGTACGCGCCGGGTTTGTAGTTAATCAAGATTTAATCGGTTTGGTTACTATAGCGAGCAAGCAATGTGCAGCCGTTGCGCTTTGTGCGTCGCACAATCCTCAAGGCTGAGACTTTAATTGCTGTGGTAAAATTGTAACGGAGGCGGATCGGGCGGCAAGCCTTCTGGCGCCGCAGCTAGACTGCACCGTGCAGACGCGCGAATGATTTGCTTAACGGCCGCTTCACATGACGTGACACGGCTCATCAGGCCCTCCAAAGCCGGGGCGACCAAAAGGGGTGGATTCATGAGACAGAATTCTAAACTTGTGAAACTTGCCGGCCGTCTGCTTTCAGGCGCGGCGCTTGGAGCCATCGCCACGGGCGGCGCAATGGCGCAAGTGACCGACGAAATCGTCGTCACCTCGCAGCGCCAGGAGCAGTCGCTGCAGGACGTTCCGATCGCGGTCACGGCGCTCGGCGGCGGGGACTTGCAGGACCGTCAGATCGAAGGGTTCAGCGATATCCAGTTCAACACGCCGAACCTGACCTTCACCAAGAACCAGTTCACCTCCTCGACGATCACTATTCGCGGCGTCGCGCAGCTCGCCACCGCATCGACGTCGACGGCCTCTGTCTCGATTCACCAGAACGACGTGCCGCAGCTTGCGTCGCGGATTTTTGAAACGGAATTCTATGATGTCGAACGGATCGAAATCCTGCGCGGCCCGCAGGGAACACTGTTCGGCCGCAACGCCACCGGCGGCGTGCTCAACGTCATCACCGCGAAAGCCACGCCGGAAGAAGTGAGCGCCAGCGCCGAGTTGCAATACGGCTCGTTCGAACACATTCAGGTCAAAGGCCACGTCAACCTTCCGATCACGGATACGCTGGCTGTGCGCGTGGCCGGCACCAGCATCAACCGCGACGGCTATACAGACAATGTCTACACCGGCAACGACATAGACGATCGCGATCTCTATTCAATTCGTGGATCGTTGCGCTGGTACCCCACCGAAAACACCACGATCGATGCGGGCGTCAGCTACTTCCGCGAGGACGATCACCGCACCAGCTTCCAGAAAGTGCGCTGCAACAGCCACCCGATACTGGGCTGCGCCACAGGTCTGGTCGGCACGCCGGGCTTTGACGAGCTTGGCTTCGATCAGTCTAACCTTAACGGAACGATTGCGTCGATCGCCAGCACCGGCTCTTTCAGCGCTATCGGCGCGCTGCTCAATCCTGGGCTCGCCAGCTTGTTCGGCCAGTACGGCCTCTTCCCGACCGGCGCTGACCTCGCTGCGTTGCAGGGGCTCACCCAGCCCACCAATCTTCGTCAGGTCGCCTACGACTTCGATCCGCTCTACAAATCGGACGAACTCTTCGTCAGCTTCAACCTGAAGCACGATTTCGAAAACTTCACGTTCAAACTGAATGGCGGCTATGGCGACACGCTAGTGAATTCCATACGCGATACGGATAGCGGCGTCGGTCCGATGGTCACGCTTCCGAATTTCCTCGCGCTGCCCAACATTCCGTACGCTTTGTCGGGGGGCATGACGCCGATCCCGAACCAACCGGGCCTCGCCGCATTCTTCGCCAACGGCCTTCCGACTTCCGCCCTCGGCTCGAACAGCGGCATCATTTCCGGCACGAACCTCGCGACGACAAACAACATATTCGGCGCCGAACAGAGCATCGGAACGAGCAAGTATTATTCGATCGAAGGCATCGTCGCGAGCGATTTCGACGGAAGATTCAACTTCCTTCTGGGCGCCAACTTTATCAAGGACAAGTCCGTCGAGGGCGCCGACTTCAATGTCAGCCTCAACGGTCTCGACTATTTCTCCGTCGTCGCGGGCACGCTCGTCGCGCAGACGCTTGCGGCGGGCGGCATGCTGCCGCCGGAATACGGCAACCCCAACAATGTCTACTCGTTCTATTCGCCCGCCTTCGTGAACGACTCGCTCGATTCAGAGCTGAAATCGATCTCGGTGTTCGGCGAGGTCTATGTCGATATCACCGACACGCTGAAACTCACGGGCGGCGTCCGCTACAATAACGACGACGTTTCGACATTCGACCGCAACCCGTTCCTGGGAAGTTTTTCGGCGTTTGTCGGCGGCGCGCCGATCATTCCGGTCGTGCAGATCGGCACGACGGAAGCTCAGCTTCTGAACCTTCTCGACCCCGACCCCCGCTCGCCCAATACGCCGGGAGCGGCTTCCGATTTTGAACTCACCGAGCTGTCGTTCGACGCCATCACCGGCCGCGCCGTGCTGCAGTGGGAGCCAGTGCCGGGGCAGAATCTTTACGCCTCGTGGTCGCGCGGCTTCAAGCCGGGCGGCGTCAACCCCGCTTCGACGGGCGACATCGAGTTCAGCCCGACTTACGACAACGAAATCGTCAACGCTTATGAAGTCGGCGCCAAGCTGGTCGGCTTCAACGGCATGGTGCGCGCCAATCTCGCCGGGTTCTATTACGACTATAGCGGCCTGCAGGTAACGAACATCATCGGCCTCACCGCCGTGAACGACAATGTCGACGCGAAGATCTACGGCGTCGAAGGGGAATTCGTCATCCAGCCGACCGACGACTTCCGCATGAACCTGATGGGCTCCTATCTCCATACGGAATTCCAGGAAATCTACATCGTCGATCCTGCCAATCCCGCCGGATTCGAAAATGTCGACGTCTACAGAGACCTCATTCAGGGCCTGGCGTGCGTTGTCGACAATAACGGTCTGCCCTCGCTGGTCGGACAAACAATCCCCGGCTACGGCACAGTGACCCCTTATGTGCCGCTGTGCAGCGTGCTCAGCGACGTCGTCGATGGCGTCAATGCGAGCCTGCCTCCGGGCGCGCCGCAATACGAGTTCATGCTCTCGGGCGTTCCGATCAATCTCGACGGCAACCGGTTGCCACAGTCGCCGAAGTTCTCTTTCGCGGTCGGCGCCGAGTATGATTTCCATCTCGGCAACGATCTCATCGCAACGCCTCGCGTCGACTATTATTATCAGGACTCGTTCTACGCGAGCCAGTTCAACAGGGTCGCCGATTTGGTCGACGGCTACGGCAACCTGAACCTTCAGGTGACTTTCGGTCCCCGCGAAGGCACTTGGTACTTCCGGATGTTCGCCCAGAACGTTCTGGACAAAGACAACATCTCGGGCCAGTTCACCGGCTCGCAAGGCCAGGGCACCTTCGTCAACCAGACGCTTCTCGAACCGCGTCGCTGGGGCGGCGCCATCGGCTTCCGCTTCTAGCGGCAATTTTCATCAATGACGGAAAAGGCGGCCCCCGGGCCGCCTTTTTACATTTGCAACGCGTCGGCTTCAGCCGATCACAGGCGTTCGTAGGCGCCGAGAGTCAGAAACTCCGCGAATTCTTTCTGCAAACAGAGATCAGTGAGAAGCGTTGCGGCCTCATCGAAACGTCCTGACTTCCAGCGCTCCACGCCAACTTCGCTTTCGACCACTTTGAGTTCTTCGGTCAAAACCTTCCGGAAATAGTCCGCGGTCATCGTCTCACCGCTCGACAGCGACGCGCCATTTCTGATCCATTGCCATATCGACGCCCGGGAAATTTCGGCTGTCGCAGCGTCTTCCATCAGACCATAGATAGCGACGGCGCCGAGACCGCCCAGCCAGGCTTCGATATACTGAACGGCGACGCGGATATTGCTTCTGAGCCCCTCTTCGGTGAACGGCCCTTCGCATGGTCGCAACAAGTCCGCAGCCGCGACGGCGCCGTCATTATCGCGTGTCACGTCAATCTGGTTCGTGCAGCCCGGCTTGAACGCTTTCGAGTATACGTCATTGACCACAGGAGCGAGCGCCGGGTGCGCCACCCAGGAGCCGTCATGCCCGTTGTCCGCCTCGCGTTGCTTGTCGAGGCGAACTTTCTCCTTATTGATCCCATCCTGCTCCGGGGTTTTTGCAGGCAGAAAAGCCGACATGCCGCCCATCGCCAGCGCGCCGCGGCGATGGCACGTGCGGACCAGAAGCCGCGAATAAGCGTCGAGAAACGGCTTGTCCATTGTGACCGCGTGGCGATCCGGCAGCATGCGGTCAGGATGGGCTTTCAGCGTCTTGATGTAACTGAAAATATAGTCCCATCGGCCGCAGTTGAGCGCCGCCGCATGATCCTTGAGTTCGAAGAGAATCTCGTCCATCTCGAAAACGGCGGGCAGCGTCTCGATAAGCATCGTCGCCTTCACCGTACCGACAGGGAGGCCGAGACGTTTCTGGGCCGCGACGAATACGGCGTTCCACCACCGCGCCTCTTCATAGTGCTCGAGCTTCGGAACGTAGAAATAGGGGCCGGACCCGTTCCTCCGCAGTTGCTCATGGTTATGGAAGAGATACAGGGCGAAATCCATCAAGCAGCCCGGAATCGGCTTGCCGTTCCGGCGCACATGCTTTTCGTCGAGATGCAATCCGCGCACCCGGGCGATCAGCACAGCCGGATCAGGATCGAGTTTGTAGGACTTGCCGCTCGCGGCGTCTTCGAAGGAAATCGTCCGGCGAACGGCGTCGCGCAGATTCGCCTGCCCCTCGATGACGTTGCGCCAGGTCGGCGACAGCGCGTCTTCGAAGTCAGCCATGAAAACTTTAACATCGGCATTGAGCGCGTTGATAATCATCTTGCGGTCGACAGGACCGGTGATCTCGACACGCCGGTCGAGAAGATCCTTAGGCAAGGAGCCTACCTTCCAGTCGCCTTTTCTCACCGAGGCGGTCTCAGGGCGAAAGTCGGGGAGCGCGCCGGCGTCGATCTTCGCTTGGAAAGCCTTGCGCGCCGCGAGAAGCTCATCCCGCGCCGCAGCGAATTCATCGACAAGGTCGCGCAGAAGCGCGCAGGCCTCCAGGGTTAAAATCTCTTCGTCCCGACCGGCAACCTCCCCCAGAAATTCCAGCCCCTCGCGTTCAAACGCCATCTTCCTCTCCCCGTCCCGAACCAGCCGGACTTTTTTGTGCGACTGCGAGAAGAAACGCGCTCACGCGACGAATTGCAAGGCTGAAAGGCTGTTGCCTGACGCCGGCTCCGAATTAGCCCTCCCACGCCCAATTCTCAGCGCCTAAAAATAGAAAAGCGGCCGGACGATGCATCCGGCCGCTTATACTCCGATCAGATAGCGACTATTTCTTCGCGCCGAGATTTTCGATCTTGTTGCGCGGCGTATCTTTTTCGGCCATCAGCACGCGGATGAGATCGGTGGATTCTTCCATCGCAGCCTGATGACGGGTCGCGGCGTTTACGGCGCCGGGTCCGGCGAGCGCCGTCAGTCCCGACGCGTTAAGCCGACGGGCCGACAGATCTTCCGCATAGCCTTCGAGGCTGACGGTCTTACCTGCCGTCAGCAACTCATTCTGGAAAATTTTGGCCAGCTCATAGAGATTGAGCAGACTCGCCGCAATATTGCCGCGGGCGATTCCATAGTCGGCGATTTCATAGCGGCTGAGATAGGCGCCGGAGCCGTCTTCGGTCATCCCCGCTGTTGAAAACCAATAACGCTGATTGAACGCCGAAACCGTCTGGTGATTGAAGCTGCGCCCGGAGAAAGCGACCACAGTGTTCATGCCCACGCAGTTTGAATAATTTGCACCCTTGCAGGCGGTCGGGATCATCATCATGGAAAGATCGCCGCCGGCGCTGAGCGCGATATAAGGCTGTCCCCCCGCGCCCTGACGCTGTTGCCACACGGCGCCAAGTTCAGTCAGAATCGGGCCCACATTGGCGACGTCGAAATTCGGAATCACGCCGCGAGGATTGGAAACATAGTCTTCCTCGGCTTGCGCCGCGCCGATTGAAAGCGCCGCCAGTATGGCGACGGCCGTGAATTTTCTCATCATCCCCACCTTGCTCCCGACTACGTAGCGGAGCGCTGCGCCCCGCTGCTGCCCAAACCCCATCATCGCGGCCAGCATAGGGGCAAACCGTTGCAGCGAAAAGACTGCGCTCGCCGCGATGGTTTCGCGTGACAAGGGCGCCGCAGCCGTGGTTAGAGCCGTGCGGATGAAAGCCCCTCGTCCGCCGAAAGCGCGCCCAGCCGGGCGACCGCCAGCCCCTCCGCCTGTGGCGGGCCTGGGGCCGCGCCGCGCCGCCCTCGACGTCCTGACGCTCATCAGAGCGGGCGCAAGCCTCGATGAGGCGCTGGGCAAATGCCGCTCATTCGACGAGCTCGAAGGGCCAGACAGGGCGTTCGCGCGCGCCCTCGCTTCGACAGTTCTCCGCCGTCAGGGCTCGCTGGACATGCTTATCGGCGACTACATCGACAAGCCGCTGCCCAAGCGCGCTGCGAAAGCTACCGACATTCTGCGTCTTGCGGCCGCGCAGTCCGCTCTCCTCGGCACTCCGGATCACGCAGCCGTATCCACGGCCGTGGCGCTCGCTCAGGCGTTCCAGGAAACGCAGGGCTATGCAGGCCTCGTCAACGCCGTCGCGCGCAAGCTTTCGCTGAACGGCAAGGCGGCGCTAGAGAAGCTGCCTGAACGAACCGACACGCCCGGCTGGATGTGGCGGGCGTGGGAGCGTGCTTATGGCCCGGCGACGGCCAGGGCCATCGCCGCCGCCCATCGCAACGAACCGCCGCTCGATCTGACAGTCCGCGACCCCGGCAAGGCCGGATCTCTTGCAGAATCGCTTGGCGCAAATCTGCTCCCGACGGGGTCCCTACGCCTTTACGGCGCTGCGGATATCACGATGCTTCCGGGATTTTCGTCCGGCGAATGGTGGGTGCAGGACGCCGCCGCCGCGTTGCCAGCGAAACTGCTTGGCGATGTCACAGGCAAGCGGGTATTCGACCTTTGCGCCGCCCCTGGCGGCAAGACCATGCAGCTCGCCGCCGCCGGCGCTCGGGTTACCGCGGTCGATATCGCCGGACAGCGCCTCAAGATGGTCTCCGAAAATCTTCATCGCACGGAACTTTCCGCCGAAACCGTCAAAGCAGACGTGCTGGACTGGAAGCCGGAGAGCGCTGCGCAGGCCATCCTTCTCGACGCGCCCTGCTCCGCGACGGGGACGATCCGCCGGCACCCCGATATTCTTTGGGGCAGGCGCGAAGAAGCCATTGCAGAACTTGCAATCCTTCAGGCGAGAATGATCGACAAGGCGACCGATCTTCTCGAAGCTGGCGGTCTCCTTGTCTATGCGGTCTGCTCGCTGCAGCCGGAGGAAGGCGAGGCGCAGATAGAAGAGGCGCTCACGCGCCATCCCGAACTGAGGCGGGAGCCAGTTTCAGCCGATGAAATAGGCGGGCTTCGGGAGGCGGTTACGCGGAAAGGCGAGCTTCGCACGCTGCCCTCCATGCTTTCCGACCTCGGCGGCCTTGACGGGTTTTTCGCGGCGCGTCTGCGCAAGCGCTAGACGCGATCGGACAACCCATTGATAATATTTGCACAATTTCAGGCCGCAATGTCCGGTTTTGCTTGAAGTCGCGGCCGCGGCATCCAATATTAGCGGCCGGTAGTGCGCTGAAAGGAGCGTTTCGGAATCTATGAACGACTTACGCAGGAATTACGGCGGCGCTGTTGCCGGCTCGCGGGGAGCCGCGATCGACGAGGGCCTGCGCCAGTACATGCTGGGCGTCTACAACTACATGGCGCTCGCTGTCGCCGGGACCGGACTGGTCTCGTTTCTCGTCGCCTCCAATCCGTCTCTCGTCTACGCAATCGCCGCGACGCCCCTGAAATGGGTGCTGTTCGTGGCCATCCTCGGCATCGGCTTTTTCGCGCCTCGCGTCATTTTCAACGGATCGAAAGGCGCGGCGCATGCTCTCTTCTGGGTGTACGCCGCGGCGTGGGGCCTGTTGATCGCTCCCATGCTGTTCTCCTTCCGCATGGAAGGGGCAGCGGTTGAAATCTACAAAGCGTTCTTCATCACCGCGACAGTGTTCGGTTCAGTCAGCCTCTACGGCTACACCACGAAGCGGGATCTTTCAGGCTGGGCCAGCTTCCTGATTATGGCGACCGTCGGTCTGCTGATCGCCATCGTCGTCAACGCCATCTTTTTCAAGAGCGGCATGGCGAGCCTGATCACATCGGGCCTTGTCGTTCTCGTCTTCTCGGCGGTCACCGCCTACGAGACGCAAATGATCAAGTCGCTCTACACAGAGGGCGGCGCAATGAACGAGCGCGCCTCCATTTTCGGGGCGTTCGCACTCTACGGGTCCTTCATCACGCTGTTCATTCACATCCTGAACATTCTCGGGATCATGCGCAGCAACTAGGAGCCCTCGCGCTTCTCGATTCAAACCCCTGCCCTCCCCGGCGGGGGTTTTTTCTTGGAGGGAGCGCCTGCGCGGCGCCGGCGGCGTGACCACATGTCATCGCAGAGTGAATGGCGCGAGGATGCTTTCCCCGCTAAGGTCCAGCCGCATGCCAGTTCGCGATTGCTTTGACCTTCCGGTAGCCGAAGCCGATTCCGCCGCCGCGGCCGGATACAGCGCTTATGTGCGCGAATTCCTGAGTTACGGTTCCTCCCTCCGCGATCTTTTCGCAGTCGCCGACGCGGCGCCCGGCTGCGCGCTCATTAACGCTCATGCAGCGTCTCTGCATCTGGCGTTCGAGGGCGCTGAAGGCTGGCGAAGCGCCGAGCCTTATCTTGTTCGCATGCGCGCGGGAGATGCGGCCGCCAGCCCTCGCGAACGGCTTTATTGCGCCGCAGTCGAAGCCTGGGCGTCGAAAGACTTTCACGGCGCGCTGGGGCGCCTCGACGAACTCACCGTGCGCTGGCCGGCCGATCTCTGCGCCATCAAATGGGGCCAGTATCACGCCTTCAATCTCGGCGATCAGCGGGCGCTGCTGCGTTTCGGCGAACGCGCCCGCATCGTTCACGAAAACGCCCCCTATGTGCACGGCATGATCGCTTTCGCGCTGGAGCAGAACCACCGCCTCGAAGAAGCGGAGGTCGAGGGGCTGCGCGCCGCCGAAATCGCTATCGACGACGCCTGGGCCCATCATGCGGTGGCGCATGTGATGGACACGCAGGGCCGCTGGCGAGATGGCGCGAATTGGCTAGATCACTGCGCTCACACCTGGGATCGAAAAGGCGTCTTCATCCGCGACCATAACTGGTGGCACGCCGCGCTCTTCCGGCTTGGCGTGGGCGATACCGCTGGCGCTCTCGCCATCTTCGACCGACGCTTATGGGGCGCCTGGCCGGAATTTCCACAGGAGCAGATCGGCGCCGTATCGATGTTATGGCGGCTAGAGCTACGCGGGGTGGATATCGGCGCGCGCTGGGCGCCGGTTGTCGAACACGCGCGCAGACGCGCAGGGGAGCATCTCTTTCCCTTTCACGACATACACTACCTGTACGCCCTTGCACGGGCAGGCGCGCCTGGCGAAGCAGAGGTTTTCCTCGCCTCGCTCGAGCATCACGCGGAGAGCCTGACTGGTCCGGCGCGGATCGCCTGGAACGAGGCGGCCATTCCCTGCGCCAGGGGCGCCCTGGCCTTCGCAAGGCGCGACTATGTCGCGGCTGCCCGCGCCTTCGACCTCGCCGCCCCCAGACTGCATCTGATCGGCGGCAGTCACGCCCAACGCCACCTGTTCACCGAATGCCGCAACGCCGTTTTGAGCGGCGCTCCGGCCGCAACGGCGGTCTAGCCGACCTCACCGCTGGTTTGCAGAGAGCCCGGGCGGTGCTATGCGGGCGCAACTGCGCTCAACCAGAGGCCCGCCGCCATGGCGAACCATCTTCACAAGGGCGACCTGCCCGCCGGGCTCGACTTGGGCCCAGTGGTCGCTGTCGATAGCGAGACGATGGGCCTCAATCCCCATCGCGACCGGCTATGCGTCGTCCAGCTTTCAGCCGGAGACGGCGACGCTCATCTGGTCCAGCTTGGAGGAGGGCCCTTCAATGCGCCCAGGCTTTCGGCGCTCCTTGCTGATCCCAAGACCCTGAAAATATTCCATTTCGCCCGCTTCGACGTCGCCGCTTTCATGCACGGCCTCGGCGTCGTCACCGCCCCCGTCTACTGCACCAAGATCGCCTCGCGCCTGACGCGCACCTACACCGACCGGCACGGGCTGAAGGACCTCGCGCGCGAGCTTCTTGGGATTGAAATCTCGAAGCAGCAGCAATCTTCAGACTGGGGCGCGACGGACCTCACAGAGGCCCAGATCGAGTACGCCGCAGCCGATGTGTTGTATCTGCACAAGCTAAAGGAGAGGCTTGACGCAATGCTCGCGCGAGAAGGGCGGGCAGACATCGCTCAAGCCTGCTTCGACTTTCTTCCAACCCGCGCCGCTCTCGATCTCGCCGGATGGCCCGAAATAGACATTTTCGCCCATTCCTGACGGCCTTGCGCAGCGAGAGGGCGGGGAGGACACTATATACGGGGCAGGGCGGCCGATCGGGGACCGCCCGTCCAGGCTGAACTGACGGCAGAATGAACGCGGCGTTAACAACTGAGGACAGCGGAGCGAGCGCAACGCCCCGACGCAGCGGCGTTCTTGAAACGCTTGAGACACGACAGCGACTCACCACCGCCCAGGCGGCGGCGCGCTCTCTGATGGTGCGTCGATTGCGGATCGCGTTGCCTCTGGTGGCTGTGGGCCTTGTCGCCTTTTTCCTGCTCAATACGCGTTCAAAAGGCGTGGATGACGCCTTCCTCAAGGATTTCGCCAACCTCGAAGCGACGCCGGAGGAATTGCACATGGCGAACCCGCGGGTCGTCGGCATAGACGACAAGGGGCAGCCATACGAGATCGTCGCCGACTCGGCGCTGCAGAATCCCGGCGCTGAAGACATCGTCGAGCTGGTGCGCCCGCGGGCGGCGTCTCGCAAAGCGGGCGAAGCCACCATCGCTTACGCCGACAAGGGCGTATTCCAGTCGTCTTCAAAAATGCTGGAACTCAAGGATGGAGTTACCGTCGAACATTCGATCAGCGGCGAGACCTACGTCTTGAGGACGCCGTCCGCGACCGTTTCGATCAACGATGAGACGGTCGAAAGCAACGCCGG
Organism: Pseudomonadota bacterium; assembly: GCA_036337175.1. Classification (GTDB taxonomy): domain Bacteria; phylum Pseudomonadota; class Alphaproteobacteria; order Caulobacterales; family Parvularculaceae; genus Amphiplicatus. The sequence continues at coordinate 66,923 of JAYZEQ010000003.1, read as the reverse complement.
CGTGACAGGCGAGTCGGAGACCGGAACCTTGCGGGCGGATCGCATGCGCGCTTACAACGGCGAGGGCCGGGTGGTATTCGAAGGGAATGTCAGCATGCGCATCTATCCCCAGAAAGCTAAAGAGACGGATGCGCCGGCGACAGAGGCAATCAAGAGGGCGGAGCCGCAATGAAGGCGCTTATCTTACCCGCGGCGCTCGCCGCGATGGCGGCGATTCCAGCGACTGGCCGCGCTCAGCTGGTACCCGAAAGCGACGAGCCTATCGATATTACCGGCGAAAGCCTTGAAATTATCGACGATGTCGCGACGTGGACGGGAAAAGTGCGCGCCGTTCAGGGCGACGCGATCCTGACCGCCGAGCGTCTGATCGCCACCATCGGCGACGACGGCGGTTTTTCGTCGATCAGAGCGGTCGGCAACATCCGTTATTTCAACGGCAAGGAAGCGATTACCGGCGACAGCGCGCTTTATGATGCGGGCGCGCGCGCCATCACGGTTTCCGACAATGTCGTCGTCACCCAGGGCAAAACGGTGATGACGGGCGGCGCTCTCGTCTACTGGATCGACACCGGGCGGATAAGCTTTACGGCGCCTGGCGGCCAGAGGATCAGGGGCATTTTCCACGCCAAGGCGGCTCCGAGCCAGCTCTAGCGTTAACTTCACCAAACCTTAAAGGCAGGCGCCGCTATATGACCGATGAGATGACCCCGTCGATCGACACCCCTCAGGCGAGCCCGGCGCCGCATAAGCCCTTGAAACCGAAGGTGGTCGAGGGCGGCGGCGGGCTGTTCGCCGAGAACCTGACGAAATCTTTCAAACGCCGGCCTGTCGTGCGCGGCGTGTCGATGAGCGTCAGGCGAGGCGAAGTGGTCGGCCTCCTGGGGCCGAACGGGGCCGGCAAGACGACCTGCTTTTACATGATCACCGGCCTCATCCCTGTCGATTCCGGCGCGATCTCGATCGACGGCCATGACGTCACCCGCCTGCCCATGTATCAGCGCGCCCGGCTCGGCGTCGGCTACTTGCCGCAGGAAGCGTCAATTTTCCGCGGCCTGACAGTCGAACAGAATCTGAGAGCCGTCGTCGAGCTCGTCGAGCGCAACAAGGAGCGCCAACAGGCGCTGATCGACGACCTTCTCACCGAGTTCAACATCACGCATATCCGGAACGCTCCGGCGCTTGCGCTATCGGGCGGCGAGCGCCGCCGCGTCGAAATCGCCAGGGCGCTGGCGACGGGCCCCGCCTTCATGCTGCTCGACGAGCCCTTCGCGGGCATCGATCCGCTCGCCATCGCCGACATTCGGGTTCTCGTCGCGCATCTGAAGGAGCGCGGGCTCGGCGTGCTGATCACCGACCACAATGTCCGCGAAACGCTCGACATCATCGACCGCGCCTACATCATCCATGAAGGCGAGGTGCTGATCGAAGGCAAGCCCGGCGACATTGTCGGCGACAAGGACGTGCGGCGGGTTTATCTCGGCGACCGTTTCCAGATGTAGGGGCGAAGGGCGTGTTGTGGCGTTAGCTCCGAAGCTCGAATTCCGGCAATCGCAACAGCTCGTCATGACGCCGCAGCTGCAGCAGGCGATCAAGCTGCTGCAGCTTTCCAACCTCGAGCTCGCCGAGTATGTCGAGGAGCAGCTTGAGCAGAACCCTTTCCTCGAGCCCGGCGCCGAACAGAACGAAAGCGGCGAGTCTGGCGAGCAGGCTCGCGCCGACAACGCGCCCGAGAGCTCGGGCGACGACTCTGCAATCGATTTGAACAAGGACGATTCTTCGGCGAAAGCGTCAGAGGCCCTTGACGCCGAGTATGAGGACATCGATCCGCACAGCACCGGCAGCGACGCCGCAGCCGGCGACTACCGGGTCAATGAATGGGCGTCTGTCGGAAGCGGGCAGGCATCGGGCGACGACCGTGAGTTCGGCGCTACGCTGTCAAAGGACATCTCGCTGTGGGAGCACTTGACCGAGCAGCTCCATGTTGCGACCCGCGACCCCCAGTCCCTGTTCATCGGCGCCTATCTGATCGACCTAATCGACGAAGCCGGTTATTTGCGCGAAAGCGTCGAAGCCATCGCCGACAGGCTAGGAACCGACAGCGCTGAAGTCGAGCAAACGCTGGGAATTATACAGAGTTTCGAACCATGCGGCGTCGGCGCCCGCGATCTCAAGGAATGCCTCAAGCTTCAGCTCGTCGAGCGCAACCGCTTCGACCCGGCCATGGCCCGTTTCGTCGACAATCTCGAACTGCTGGCCAAAAGCGACCTCAAAGGCCTGATGAAAGCGACGCAGGCGGACGAAGAAGACGTGCGCGACATGATCGCCGAAGTGCGGTCATTGACCCCGAAGCCCGGCTACGCCTACGGCGCGCAAACCGTGCAGGTGGTGGCGCCGGACGTCTTCGTCAGAAAGGCGCCGGACGGCGGCTGGAAGGTCGAGCTTAACAACGACACGCTGCCGCGGGTGCTGGTCAATCAGCGCTACTATGCGGAAATCTCGAAGGCGAGCAGCGCCGAATCCGACAAGGTGTTCCTCAACGAGCAGTTCGCGAACGCCAACTGGCTGGCGAAGAGCCTCGACCAGCGCGCCCGCACCATCCTGAAAGTTTCCAGCGAGATCGTCCGGCAGCAGGACGGATTCTTCGTGTACGGCGTCAAGCATCTGCGCCCGCTCAATCTTCGGGCTGTGGCGGACGCTATTTCGATGCACGAATCGACCGTGTCCCGGGTCACCGCCAACAAATACATGGCGACGCCTCGCGGCCTGTTTGAACTCAAATACTTTTTCACCGCCGCCATCGCCTCCAGCGAAGGCGGCGAAGCCCATTCGGCCGAAGCAGTGCGCTGCCGCATCAAGGAACTGATCGACCAGGAAACGGCGGATTCAGTGCTTTCCGACGACAAGATCGTCGAGATCCTACGGGACGAAGGCGTCGACATCGCCCGGCGGACCGTCGCCAAGTACCGCGAAACGCTGAACATCCCCTCTTCCGTGCAGCGCCGCCGCCTGGCGCTGCGAACGGCGATTTAGCCCTTTAATCGCCGCTATAACGGACGATATTATAGGGAACCGGCGGGCGTGTTATGCGTTTCGCCTTTTTGCGGAGGTCCCATGGAAATTCAGGTTTCGGGCAAGAACATGGATCTCGGCGATGCGCTGCAGGCCCATGTGGCTGACCGCTTGACCGACGGGGTCACCAAATATTTCGGCCGAGGCGCAGAGGCCGGCGTCACTTTCACCAAGGAACGCCACTTGGTCGAATGCGAGATCACCGCGCATCTGGCGTCTGGCGTCTTTCTGGCGGCTCACGGCGACGGAGGCGACGCCTACGGGGCCTTCGATACGGCCCTGGAAAAGCTCGAGAAGCGGGTCCGGCGATACAAGCGGCGACTGAAGAACCACCACGTAAATGGTAAAGAAGCGCCAGCCGAATCAGCGGCATACTATACTTTGGCCCCCCTCCGGGACGAGGATGAGGCAGGGGACGGCGAGGACGATCTGACACCCGTCGTGGTTGCAGAAAGCCAGACCGCCCTGAGGGAGATGACCGTCGGCGCGGCGGTGATGCAATTAGACCTTGCGGAAAGCCCGGCGATCGTGTTCAAGAACGCCGCCCATGGAAGGTTAAATGTTGTTTACCGTCGTCGCGACGGCCATATAGGTTGGATCGACCCGGCTCCCTAGCCCGTAGCCCGGTGGGAGCCAGCGGAAGGCAAGGCTCGAACGGCAAGAATCTCGCAAGCAACAGTTTCGCAACGTGGCGATGACTAGGTGGCCTCTCAGTGAGAGGTTCCCGTTTGGCGGCCGGTTAAGGCTGAATCGTGTGGTGTAATTTGTGATGGGACTTGAAGATCTTCTGAGCGCCCAAGGCGTCATTCCCAACCTCAAAGCCAAATGCAAGCGCGAAGTTCTGGCGGCCCTCGCCGACAAGGCTTCCGAATTGACCGGCGTCCCTGCTGACGAAATCCGGGCGCGGCTGCTTGAGCGCGAGCAGCTCGGTTCGACCGGCGTCGGCAACGGCGTCGCCATCCCGCACGGCAAGATCGAGGGTCTCGGCCAGGTGGTCGGCGTGCTGGCCCGCCTCGAAACGCCGATCGAATTCGACGCCGTTGACGACCAACCGGTAGATCTCGTCTTCCTGCTGCTCGCCCCGGAAAACGCCACCGCGGCGCACCTCAAGGCGCTGGCCAAGGTTTCGCGGCTGTTGCGCGAAGAGAACGCCCGGGCGGCCCTGCGCGGGGCCGATACCGCTGATGCGCTGTTCGCGATCGCTGTCGACCTCGCACGGCCCCACGCCGCGTAAGGCCAGCCCCGCTTCAGCAAAACTAAGCCCGGCGCAAAGGCCGGGCTTTTGTATTTGAAAACGCCGCGCGTCCGCCTGTCAGTGAACGCTGACCGGATTCATTTCATGCTGCTTGGCGGCGGCGAAGGCGAGCTCACGGTCGCCGACCAGAGCGATGCGCTCGCCGTCGGAGGCATGCACCGAATATAGGGTGGCGTCCTCGGGGACATCGACCAGCATCGATCCGTCCTCATCGACCAGTTCGTCGAGGACGTCGCGGGCGACCACGGTCCGGACATAGACCAACTTGCGACCGCCGAGTTCGGCGAATTCGCGCGGCGACATGGGATGAGATTTGGCGCCGGCGCCGGCGAAAATTTGCTTGGGTTCGGCCATAAGACCTTCGACCTCCTTGATCGACCCTTTCCCCCACCCTCCCCCAGATTGGCTAGGAAACAGTGAATGGGGCGGATTCGATCCCTCGGCCCATATTTAGGGAGATTTTATAACATTTCAACGGTCGGGTTTATCCGGCCGGCTTTACCCGCATCGCGCGAGGATTTTAGCGAAAAGGGCGGCGTCGACATTGCCCCCGGAGAGGGTGAGCCCGACGGTGCGGCCCTTCGTCTCGATCTTGCCCGCCAGCACCGCGGCGAGAGCGACGGCCCCACCCGGCTCCAGCACCAGCTTCAGGTATTTGAAGGCGAAGGCCATGGCGGCGCCCACCTCGTCCTCGGTGAGAGTCGCCCCGCCTCTGACGAGGCGCTGCATCACCGGGAAAGTGAGAAGACCTGGAGAGGGCGATGCCAGCGCGTCGCAGATCGTCGTCTTGGCGACATCTGCGACCAGCCGGCGGCCCGCCTGGACCGACGCCCACGCCTCGTCGAAATTCTCCGGCTCGGCGATCCATACGTCCGTCTGCGGAGAAACGTCCTCCAGCGCCAGCGCGCAACCGGCGGTGATGCCGCCGCCGCCGCAGCAAACGACGAAAACATCGAGACTCGCGCCCATCTCTTTCGCTTGCGCCGCCGCCTCGAGCGCCAGCGTGCCCTGCCCCTCGATAATGTCGATATGATCGTAGGACGGAACCAGCGCGAGGCCGCGCTCTGCGGCGATCGCCCGGCCGATCGCTTCGCGGTCGTCGCGATAGCGGTCGTAGCGAATGATCTCGGCGCCGTAGCCCTTGACCTTCTCGGCCTTGATGGCGGGCGCATCGGCCGGCATGACGATGGTCGCCGGCGCGCCGAACATCCGGGCGGCGCGCGCAACGCCTTGCGCGTGATTGCCCGACGACCAGGCGAGCACGCCGCGCTTTTGCTGCTCCGGCGACAGCTGCGAGATCAGATTGTAGGCGCCGCGAAACTTGAACGAGCCGCAATGTTGGAGCGTTTCCGCCTTCATCAGCACCCGGCCGCCGGCGCGCTCGTTGAGGCTTTCGTTCTCGAGAAGCGGCGTGACAAGCGCATGGCCTTTCAGCCGTTCGGCGGCCCGCCGGACGCCCGCCGCGGAAACCATGCCCGGCTCAACGCCGCTTGCGCCTTCGCCCGCCATCGATCAACTCCATGCCATCAACGCTCGATGCGGCCTAACCGTTAAAGTCGACGCCGAAAGGGCGCAAGTGCGGCGGATTCGGCGCTATGCAGCCAACCTTCCGGCCAGCAGGATCAGCGCCAGCCCGAGCAGCACGCGGTAGATCACGAACGGCGTGAAGCTGATTTTATGAGTCAGGCGCATGAACAAGGCGATGGTCGCATAGGCGGTGGCGAACGACAGAACGGCCACCACGGCGGCCGCTTCAACCGTGGCTTGCGCGCCTTCGGTTACAAGATCGACACCGGCGAAAAGACCGAAAGCGGCGATGGTCGGGATGGCGAGCAGCATGGAAAAGCGCGCCGCCTCGCTGCGCGACCAGCCGAGATAGCGCGCCGCCGTCATGGTGATGCCGGAGCGGCTCGTGCCGGGAATGATCGACAGCATCTGCGCCGCCCCGATGCTCATCGCTTCGCGCCAGGTGATGCGCTCGAGCCCCTCCTTGGCGACGGGCGCCCGGTCGGCGTGCCACAGGACAAGCCCGAAAAATATGCTGGCCGCGCCGATCACCGTCGGGCTGCGCATCGCATCGACCAAGCCGAGCTTAACGAAGACGGCGGCGAAGATCAGAATAGGGATCGTCGCCGCAGCGATCAGCAGGAACAACCGTCGGTCGGCGCTCTTGCGAAAGCGCAGCGTATCAAAGCCGCCGCGAAACAGCATCGCCGTCTCCTGCCGGAAATACAAAAGCACGGCGCCGAGCGACCCAACATGGGCGGCGACGTCGATCAGCGGCCCCTGGTCGGCCCAGCCCTTCGCCACAAGCGGCACGAGGATGAGGTGGGCGGAGGACGACACGGGCAGGAACTCCGTGATCCCCTGGACGATGGCGAGAACGATGAGCTGGATGAGCGGCATGGCGGGTCTCTTAAGGGGCTTTGCGCGGCTGAGCTATGGCGGCAGCGCGCGTATTTTCTGTCCGACAGCGGTCGAGAAAGAATGAACGGACCGGCGGCTTTTCCGGCGAGTTTCGCGCGGTTCGACCGCGCGGCGAGTCGGGCTTCGCGAGACAGGACGCCGGGCGCAGAGCGTTTCCGCACGAAACCGCCGGCCTCGGCCGCAACGGATTCTCGCGGCGAGCGAATGCGGTAATCCGGGCGCAAGGCCGGTCAAGCGGCTCGGCCGCTTTGAGGGGCTCCGGTCCGTATTTCCGTGTTCGATCGCCGCCGAAAGCGACGCAGGTTCCGGAACGGCCGGTCGCATTTTCGGCCTTGGCCGATGTTCCTGTCATGGCTCTCCTTTCCGATCCGGGCAGATCGCTTCGCGCGGGACTTTCGCCCGCGCAAGGAATGTAAGACCGCTCGAAGGGGGGAGGATAAGTTTGCACGCGGTTTTCTGGGGCGCCTTCGACGAAGGAGGCGGATCATCCGCGCAGCAGCTCCACCGCCGCTGCATGCAGCGCCGGCGTCGCTGCGGCGACGCAGGAGCCGCGCTCGTCGGAGCCGAGCGACGCGCCCGACCAGGCGGTGATGACGCCGCCCGCCCCCTCGACCACCGGCGCGAGGGCGGCGAAGTCGTGGCGCTTGAGGCCGTTCTCGATGACCAGATCGATTTCCCCGCTCGCCAGCAGCGCATAGGCGTAGGCGTCGAGACTGAAGCGGCAGACGCGCACACGCGCCGCGACCTTGTTGAACCGCGCCGCCGCATCGGCGCCGAAATAACTGTCGGCGCGCGGATCGGTGGTGGAAAGACGCGCGGCGGCGAGATCTTCGAGCCCGCTTGTCCGGCAGGGCGATGCGTCGGCGCCGCGTCGGTAAACCGTCTCGCCGCCGACGCCGGTCCAGCGTTCGTCCGTAAACGGTTGATCGATCACGCCAATCACCGGCGTCTGATTTCTTTCGAGCGCGATCAGCGTCGCCCAGCTGGCGACGCCGCAGACGAAGGCGCGCGTGCCGTCGACCGGATCGAGCACCCAACGCCATTCTGCGGCCGCCTGTTCGGAGCCGAACTCCTCGCCGACAATGCCGTGTTTCGGATAGACGGCGCGGATCATCTCGCGCTGCACCCGTTCGCCTTCCTTGTCGGCGTCCGTGACGGGATCGAAATCGAGGCTCGCCTTGTTGTCGATCACGGCGCGGGCGCGGAAACGCGGCAGCGTTTCCCGCCTCGCCGCGTCGGCGAGGCGTTCAGCAAACAGGGAGAATTCACGAAGGTCGGCAGGGGCGCTCATGCGCGGCCATCATGGCCGCGCCCGTCTGGCCGCGCAAGTTGGCGGCCGGGAGACGAAATCAATCGCCCGACATAGCTTTCGCAAGATCGAGCAGACGGCGGCGAGGCTCTTCCCCGAGGCTGTAGAAGGCGCGGACGAGATCGATCGTCTCCTTGTTCGAGAAGACGTCGGCGGGCGCATGCGAAGCGTGGCCGTTGCCATTGCCGTTGATGGCGGCGCTTTCGCCATGATCGCCATTGAGCCCCTCGAAGAAGAAGGCGACCGGCACGTCGAGGGCTTTCGACAGCGACCACAGGCGCGAGGCGGAAATGCGGTTGGCGCCGCTTTCATATTTCTGGATCTGCTGGAAACGGATGTTCACTTCGTCCGCCAGCTTCTGCTGCGTCAGGCCGAGAATGCGGCGGCGCTGACGAAGGCGTTTGCCCACATAAAGGTCGATTGGGTTGGCCATCTCTGCCCTCCTCGATGGATCGCCGCCTGCGGCGCGCAATCATTTCGGGAAAGAGGAGGCAAGCTCCGTGCCGAATTCGCGGAATTGGCGTTTCCGCTTGGGAACAGGCCGGTCAAAAGCAGAAAGTCCCGTTTCGGGACGGTTCATCCGTCAATCGATCATCTTCGCCGAGCGCAGCCAGAACTCCTCGTCGAAACCCGGCGTTTCGAGATTGGAGATGAACTGGCGGGAGGCCGCCTCCCACGAAAAATTCTCCGCGTGCCGGCGGCAGGCTTCCGGATCGCGCTTTTCGAGCGCGGCGAGGCACGCCGCCCTGAGATCCTCGTTCATGGCGCCGCAGCCTTCCGGCGCGCCCGCGAGAATTTCAAGCGGCCCCCTCACCGGATACGCGGCGACAGGCACGCCGCAGGCCAGCGCCTCTACATTGACGAGCCCGAACGTATCGGTGCGCGACGGGAAGACAAAGACGTCCGCACCCTGATAATAGCGCGTCAGCTCCTCGCCGAATTTTGGGCCGACGAACACCGCATCCTTGTACTTCGCCTCAAGCTCGGCGCGCTGCGGGCCTTCGCCGACGACGACTTTCGTCCCGGGGAGATCCAGGGCGAGAAAATCCTCGATGGATTTTTCCACCGCCAGGCGGCCGACATAGAGGAAGACCGGGCGCTGATGCTGGTCGAGGAACGAGCGGTCGCCGGGCCTGAAGCCGTTTAGATCGACACCGCGCGCCCACAGTTTCATGCGCGTGAAGCCGCGCTCCTTCAACTCGTCCATGAGACCGGGCGTCGCCACCATCATGGTTTCGCCGTCCTTGTGGAAATCTTTCAGGACGGCGTAGCCCCAGGAAATCGGCACCGCCCAGCGTTCGGCGGCGTATTCGGGAAAGCGGGTGTGGAAACTCGTCGTGAACGGATAGCGCCGCCGCTTGCAAAAGCGGCGCGCGGCGCGGCCGATCGGTCCTTCGGTCGCGATATGAATGGCGTCGGGCTGAAAGTCGTTGATCATTTTGGCGACCTTGCGGTTCGGCAGGATCGACAGCCTGATCTCCGGATAGGACGGCAGCGGCACCGACTTGAATTCGTTCGGGGTGATGTAGAGGACCTTGTTGCCGAAGCGCGTGAGGATCTCGCCGAGCGTGTCGAGAGTCCGGACGACGCCATTGAGCTGCGGCTTCCACGCGTCAGTGGCGATAACGATCTTCAAGCCGCCGACCGAGCTCGGCATCTGGAATTTCTGCTTCGGCCGGGTCAGGCGGCCGACCCCCGATCCGAGGCGGCGCAGCGCTCCCTGCTTCACGGGGGGCGCGCCCGGCGCAGCGAGCGGCTTAGCGATCTTTTCGTCGGTCATGGGGTCCGCGGGAGGCTGAGGCCGTTCGGTTAAGCAATTTTTTGCAGGCCGGCAATCTTCAGGACCCCTCTGACAGGCGCGAAAACTGACGGTGCGCCGGGAAAAGACCCACGAACTGCAAAAAGTCTGTTGCGCTGCAAAATTTTTGTTGCGCCGCAAAAGCCTGAGGTCTACTCTCCTCAGTGTAACGTCCTGGACGTTACATGCCCTTCTTGGGCGTTTCCTCCCTAAAACTTTCAGCCGCGGGCTTGTCCCGCGGCTTTTTTTATTTGACGCGGAGCTTACTCCGCCGCCTGCGCCGGACGCAAGGCTTGGGGTTCGACTCTGGCGAGTTCCGCCATCAGCTTTTGCATGTTTTCGCGCAACTGCTCGAAATTCTCGCGCCGGGCCATGCGGGCCTCGTCCAGATACAGCGCCCGATTGATCTCGATCTGCAAAACGTGCACGCCGTCGGCCGGACGCCCATAGGCGGCGGCCACGAAGCCGCCGGCGTAAGGCGCATTACGCGATACCTGGTAGCCGAGCTTGAACAGCGTCTGCTCGACAAGGCTGACCAGCGCCGGCGCGCAGGAAGCGCCGAAACGGTCTCCGAGCACGAAATCGATCCGCTTGTCGCCCTCGCGGAACGGCGCCCCGCCCGCCGACGGCATCGAATGGCAGTCGATCACCACCGCCGCGCCGAACCGCCGGCGCGCCGCGGCGATGAGATCGCCGAGCGCCTCGTGATATGGCGCATAACAGGCGGCGAGACGGCGGCGGGCCTCGAAATAGTTGAGTTTTTTGGCGTAAATGTCCTGTCCGTCGGCGACGATGCGCGGAATGACTCCGAGCCCGGCGATGACGCGATTGGAACGCGAATCGGCGGTGCGGGGCAGCGAATCGGCGAACATTCTCGGATCGAGTTCGTGCTGGCTGCGGTTGACGTCGACATAGGCGCGCGGGAACAGCGCCCTGAGCAGCGGCGCGCCGAAACGCGGCGCCGCGTCGAAGATCAGATCCACATACCCGTCTTCCGACTGACGCAGCGCGTGACGGTCGAGCCGGCTCATCCGCAAAAGCTCGGCGGGGTAACGGCGGCCTGAATGAGGCGAGGCGTAGATGAACGGCGAGGCGAGCACCGGCGGCGCCAGCACCTCGATCGGCGGGCGGCTGTCTTCGTCGTCGCTGTTGCTCGGCGAATCGTTCATTTACGCGCGAATCTAACGGCCATCGATGAGCGACATGCTAACGTCAAAATGCGCGGGCCGTTAAACAATTCCTTCAGCCGGGGGCTATACCGGCGCAGTTCTTGCTCCGGCGCAGATGCGGGCGCGGCTTCGCCTGCGCTATTCAAACCGGACCGACGCGCTTAATGATGCGGGCGGCCGGACGAGACGGTTTAATCCGGCGCACGGAAAGCCGGCGAACGAGGCGACGAGGCGATGGCGGCGATACTCCTGGCGGAAGACGACGAATCGATGCGGCGCTTTCTGAAGAAGGCCCTGGAACGCGCCGGCCATGTAGTCGTCGACGCCTCGCAAGGGGACGAAGCCCTCACCGAGCTGCAGCTTCGGGAGTTCGACCTGCTGCTGACCGATATCGTCATGCCGGTGATGGACGGCATCGAGCTCGCCCGCCAGGCCGCTGAAATCGACCCCGAAATGAAGATCATGTTCATAACCGGCTTCGCCGCGGTCGCCCTCAACCCGGCGAACCGCGCTCCGGCCGACGCCAAGGTCCTGTCCAAGCCTTTCCACCTCAAGGATCTGGTGCAGGAGATCGACCGGGTGATCGCGGCCTAAGGGCCGCCGCATCCCGGCTTGCCTCGCCGCTTTTTTGACGTTAGAGAGCCCTCCTTCGGCGGGCGCATAGCTCAGTGGTAGAGCGCCACCTTGACATGGTGGAGGCCCGTGGTTCGATACCACGTGCGCCCACCATTTTCCCTCAGCTGACCCTTCCGGCTGCGCCGCGGAGCGCCCGCTCGGCTCGTCGATGCGGCGTTAACCATTTCGCTGCGGCCGGGCCGCGTTCCGCCGTCCCCGCCCGCCGATTCCGGAAAACGCGGCGTTAACTGTAGCGGTTCTAAAACCAGCTCATGTCAACTGGAGAGCCGCCAACAGGCCCGGCTCGGGAAAAGACCGGACTTATCGAGAGGTTCCGGGCGGATCTCGCGCGAGACGGCATCAATCCGTGGACGGCGTCCTTCCAGGACGCCGCGATGGAGCAGAACTATCGCGAGCATCTCTACGGCGTCGAACTGCCGCGGCTGCGCATGTTCTGCGCGATGGGCCTCGTCGTGTGGTTCTCTTTCAGCATTCTCGACGTACTGACGATCAGCGACGGGCTGAAAGAAGTGCTGACGCTGCGCTGGCTGATCGCCGGGCCGATCGCCCTGCTGATCAACATCGCCATCCGCAGCGAGCGGCTCAAACAATATTACGGCTGGCTGATCGCCGCCGGCATCTTCACGATTTCGCTGGCGATCATCTGCATGATCGCGGCGATGCCGGCGCAAGGCTCGCCGCCGTACATCATCGGCGTGCTCGTCATCTTCGCCTACACGTCATGCTTTATCCGCTTCGACTTCCGCATCGCCGCGGCGCTGTTCGGCGTCACGGCGGCCCTCTACTGCGCCATGCTGGCGACGACCGGAAAATTCTCGAGCGTCGAAATCATTTCCGGCTACTTCTTCATGATCAATATCGCCAACATCGCGATCCTGACCCATTACGCCCAGGAGATCGCCAGCCGGCAGATCTGGCGGCGCAACCGCCAGCGCGCGCTCGACGCGGCCTATATCGAAGAGCTTCTGATCGAGGCGACGGCCGCCGACCAGTCGAAGCTCAACTTCATTTCGATTCTTTCGCATGAACTCAGAACGCCGCTGCACCAGATCATCGGGTTCACCGAAATCGTCATGCAGCGGTTCGCGGACGGCGAAAACGCCCGGACCGAGGAGTTTCTCGGCGATATCCGAACGTCGGCGCACGATCTCCTGTCGCGCATCGCCAAGATGCTGCGCTACGCAGACGCCACCGCCGGCAAGATCAAGTACGATCGCGAACATACGCCGACGCGCGACCTCATCGAGACCGTGCTGACCCAGTCGAAAAGCCTCGCCCTGTCGAAAGCTATCGAATTCGACGCCGAAGGCGTCGTCGACGCGTCGATCTGGGTTGATCATCCGCATACCGCTTACGCTATTGGCCACATTCTCGAAAACGCCATCAAGGCGTCGAAGCGCGGCGCGCGCGTGGTGCTGCGCGGCGACGTCGCAGGAGACGGCGGTTATATTCTTCAGATAGAAGACGCCGGCATCGGCATGACAGCGGAGCAGATCAAGGGCGCGTTCGAGCCGTTCTCGCAGGTCGAGCAGGTGCGGACCCGAGCCCTCGACGGCATCGGCCTCGGTCTCACCCTCGCCCGCAAGATTTTCCAGGACCAGGGCGCGGAGCTCTTCATTTCTTCAGTGAAGGGCGAAGGAACGACCGTCTCGGTGCATTTCTCGCCGACGCCTCCCGAAGCGGAAAGGCGAGCCGACATCGCCTGATCGGGATCAAGCCGTCAGGCGATCGGTTTTTCGATGACCAGAAAATAAATCGCCTCGAGCGAGTCGCTCTTGATGCTGACTTTCGCGTCGGGCGTGCCGCCGGCCATCGCGGCCATCTCCTCCCGGCTGCGGAAGAACAGCGTCCAATCGACGGCGTATTCCGACGACCAGATCATGCCGCTGGGAAGATTGTTGACGTTGCCGATAATGATGGCGCCGCCCGGATTGAGGAACTCGTAGAGCCGGTGAATGAAGCGCTGAGCGAGCAGCGGATTGAGATAGTCGACGAGGCCTGACGAGTAGATCAGGTCCTTGCGAGAGAAAGAGCCTGCGAGGGGCGACGGATTAAGCATTTCCTTGAATGAAATGTTCAGCGCCTCGACTTGCAGCCGACCGCCGGCGTTCAGCGCCCGCGCCGCGGCGAGGGCGTGCTCGAGCGCCAGCTCCTCCTGGTCGACGAGGGTGGCGCGATAGCGTTGAGCCGGATCAGAGACTTTCAGCACGCGATCCAGCTCGCGCGCCGGCCCGGCACCGATGGAGATCATCTCGTAGGGCCGTTCCGGCTCTCCCCGGGCGCGGGCGAGACCGGCGATGATGTCGGCGAGCGCCAGCATGCGCGTCTGCACCGCATGCGATCCGACGAGGCTGAGCTGATGCAGGAATTTCTGTTTGATCGTCTCGCCCTGCGGAGCGCCGTCATAGATCCAGTTCATGATCTGGAAATCGCCGGGATAGCCAAGCGGCTTGTAATAGCTGCGCGCCCAGCCGGCGCCGTCGAGCAATACGCGCGTCACCGTCCGCTCGGTGAACGCTTTCAGTTCGCCGCGCGCTTTTTTGTCTTCGTGCAAGGGAAGCACGAGCCGATTGCCTCTTTCGAGCAGGGCGCGCCACGCCGGAGCCGCCGCCGCTTCGAGTTCGCGGGCGATGTCGTCTTTCTCGGCTTCGGATAGCTGCGCTTCGATCGACACAAGATGCCGGTCTATGCGGCCGAGATAGCCGCCGAGAAATTCCAGCACCTCGGCGCAGAAAGTCTTGTAGGCGACAGGAACATCCGCGCGCGCATCGTCGGCGGCGCGGAGCGCGAGAGCGCGCGCGTTCCTACGGCGCAGCTCGTCAAGATCGACGCCAGGACCGTCTATGGCGAAGCCGGCGGACACCTTGCCCTTGTGCTGCTCTAGACGAACGCGCCGCGCCGGCGCGCGCAGTATTTCGCGACCGCGCTGCATCAATCTCAAAACGCCGCGCCTGTCGACGGCGTCGAGATCGAGCAAAGTCGGCTCGTCGCGCAGGATGCAGCCGAGGCCGGTGCGGCTGAGATCGGCCAGAACAAATTCCTGATCTTCGAAAAATACTCTCGGAGGGGAGCCTGCGAAGAAGCCCCCGGCGACATGACGAAGGGGCCGGTAATAGCTTTGCCGCCCGGTCGCGCCGGATAACTCTTCGTACGTCTTGGACATAACGCCGCCCTCAAACGCAGCCCGGTCGCACAAGACGGGCCGCCGATCAATTATTCTTAATAAAGTGTTAATTTCAACCGGCAAAAGGTTAATCGCTGCGTCTTTTCAGCACCGTGAGAATGCTTTTTTACTGGCCGCCACGACCTTGAACGCCGCTGCTTGTGAGCGCCTGCGCCGTGGTCTACCAGAAATTGCATGAGCCGCATTGACGCCATCGCTCTTGCCAGAAGCCTCGTGCAACGTCCGTCAGTGACTCCGGTCGATGCGGGCGCGCTCGACGTGCTGGAAGACGCCCTGGACGGCCTCGGGTTCGCCTGCGCAAGGATGATTTTCAACGAGGAGGGCGAAGCGCCTGTCGACAATCTCTATGCGCGCTGGGGAAGCGGGGCGCCGCACTTCTGCTTCGCCGGACACACCGATGTGGTGCCCGCTGGAGCCGACGCCGCCTGGACCTCTCCCCCTTTCGCGGCCGATATTCGCGACGGCGCGCTGTGGGGCCGCGGCGCCGCCGACATGAAAGGCGCCATCGCCGCCTTTGTCGCCGCCGCCGAACGGACGATCGCCTCAGGAGCGGCCAGCGGCTCGATCAGCCTGCTGATCACCGGCGACGAAGAGGGCCCGGCGGTCAACGGCACCAGAAAAGTTCTTGGCTGGCTTCAGGCGCGCGGCGAGAAAATCGATCATTGCCTTGTTGGCGAGCCTTCTGGGGTCGCGGCTCTCGGCGACATGATCAAGATCGGACGCCGCGGCAGCATGAATTGCTGGCTGACCGTCGTCGGCCGGCAGGGCCACGTCGCTTACCCCGACCGGGCCGAGAATCCGATCCCCCGCCTGCTGCAGTTGCTGGCGGCGCTGACGCAAACGCCGCTCGATTCGGGCTATGAACGTTTCCAGCCGTCGAACCTAGAGATCACTGACATCACGGTCGGCAATCCGGCGCACAACGTCATTCCGGCGTCGGCGTCGGCGCGTTTCAACGTGCGCTTCAATCCTGCATGGACTGGCGCGAGCCTCGAGGCGCATCTGCGCGAGCGGCTCGACGCCGCGGCTAAGGCCTGCGGCGCGCGCTACGAATTGAGAGCTGTCTGCTCCGGCGACGCCTTCCTCACCGAGGACCGGGAATTCATCGCGCTGCTGGCCGGCGCGATCGAAAGACGGACCGGCCGGCGGCCGACCCTTTCCACTTCCGGCGGCACCTCTGATGCGCGCTTCATCAAAGATGTCGCGCCGGTCGCCGAATTCGGACTTGTCGGAGCCACCATTCACCAGATCGACGAACATGCGCCGGTCGCCGACATCGAGACGCTCGCCGACATCTACAGCGATATTCTCGCCGCCTATTTCAACCGGGAGGGCGGCGCTTGATCGACTTCGATTACGTCGCGCGTCAGGCCGGCGGCGTCTGGAAGATGATCTGGAAACGCGACGGCTGGGAGGACGAACTCGACCGGTCGGTGGACGGCGTTTTCCGCTCGTTCCAGGCGATGCTGATCGTCGCGCCGATCGTCCTCGCCGGCCGCTTCTCGTTCCGCCGAGCGGCCGAAAGCATCGAGGAATGGCGCAATTCGCCGCTCGCCGACGCGCCCTATGCCTATTCCATCGGCGTGCAGATGTTCGGCTTCTATCTCGACTGGATTGTTTCCATCGTCATTCTTGTTTTCGCCGCCCGCGCCCTCAACGCCTCGCGCCGGGTGGGCGATCTGATCATCGGCTACAACTGGGCGCATATCCCGATAGCTATAGCCCAGACCGTGCCCTTGGCGCTGTTCGGGCTGAAAGGCGGCAAGGTCTGGGGCGCAGCCGCCTATCTTCCCGCAGTCGCATTCATCGTCGCCATTCTGTGGGGGGTGATCCGGCGCGGCATGGGCGCAAAGCCCGCGCCCGCCGCCGGCGTCATCGCGTTGCTGATCGTCGCGGGACTCATTCTCGAAGCGATCGTCGGAAGCCTTGCTGAGGCGCTGTATCAGCCGGTTGGATAGTCCGTACCCAGAAAGTACAGGCCGCAGGCCGGCGCCACCTGACCGCAGCGCGCCCGGTCGCGCGCCTCAAGCGCCGCCGAGACGTCGTCCGGAGTCCAGCGTCCGAGTCCGACCTCGACCAGCGTGCCGACCATCGAACGCACCTGGCTGTGCAGGAAGGACGGGGCGCTCGCCTGCACGCGCACCTCTTCGCCGTCGCGCGAAACGGTAAGCGCGGAGAGCGTTTTCACCGGCGACGCGGCCTGACACTGGGCGGCGCGGAAAGTCGAAAAATCGTGCCTGCCGACCAGTCGGCGCGCCGCTTCGCCCATCGCCTGCGCGTCGAGTTTTTGAGGCAGCTGCCACGCGCGACCGGCGTCGAGCGCCAGCGGCGCGCGGCGGTTGACGATGCGATAGAGGTAACGCCGCGAGAGCGCTGAAAAGCGTACATGGAAATCGTCGGCGACGCGGCGCGCCGACAGGATGACAATCGGCGCCGGTCTCAAATGCGCATTGAGGGCGTCGCGCACCGTATCCTCGGGCCGCTCGAACGGCAGGTCGAACTGCGCCGGCATCGCCAGCGCATGCACGCCGGCGTCGGTGCGTCCTGCGGCGAAGGCGACGACGTCCGCGCCGCAAAAGGCTTTCACGGCGTTCTCTATGGCGCCCTGCACTGACGGCCCGTTGTCCTGACGCTGCCAGCCGACGAACGGCCCGCCGTCATATTCGACGATGAGCATGTAGCGCGGCATCAGGAAAGCCTGTCGCCGGAGACGAGCGGGAAACCACGCAGGAACTCTCCGGCGGCCTGCGCCGCCTTGCCGGCGCGCTGAAGCCGCAGAATCTCCACCGCCTCATCGCCGCACGCGACCGTCAGCCGATCGTCCGCTTGCAGAATTTCGCCGGGCGCGCCGGACCCTTCCGCTCGCCTCGACAACAGCGCCTTGATGCGCTGCAACCCCTGCGGCGCGGCGACTTCGAACCACGCCCCCGGAAACGGCGACAGGCCGCGAATCTTGCAGTCGACCGCCGCGGCGCTTTCCCGCCAGTCGATACGCGCTTCGGCTGAGGAAATCTTGTCGGCGTAGACGACGCCCTCCTCGCCCTGCGGCGTCTCGACGAGACCGCCGCGCTCGAGCGCCGCAAGAGCGCGCGGCAGCAGGGAAGCGCCGATGCGGGCGAGGCGGTCGTGCAGCGACGCGGCCGTATCGCCTTCGGAAATCTCGACGCTTTCGGATAGCAGGATGGGGCCGGTGTCGAGCCCCGCCTCCATGCGCATCACCTGAACGCCGGTGCGCTGGTCGCCCGCCATGATCGCCCGCTGGACGGGCGCCGCGCCGCGCCAGCGCGGCAGCAGGGAGGCGTGCAGGTTGAAGCAGCCGAGACGGGGCGCGTCGAGCACCGCCTGCGGCAGGATGACGCCGTAGGCGACGACGACCGCCGCATCG
This sequence comes from Pseudomonadota bacterium, assembly GCA_036337175.1. Taxonomy (GTDB): domain Bacteria; phylum Pseudomonadota; class Alphaproteobacteria; order Caulobacterales; family Parvularculaceae; genus Amphiplicatus. Next base: position 48,691 of record JAYZEQ010000003.1, on the reverse strand, counting down.
AGATCGAGCGCCGCAAAGATGCGACGTTCTTCTTCGCTTCTGAAATTTTTCGGCGCGCGCACGTCAAGCCCCTGCGCCTCCGCAAAAGCCTGCACCGGCGAAGGACGCAGTTTCTGGCCGCGGCCCGCGGGCTGCGGCGCGCGCGTGTAGACGGCGGCGATCTCGTGACCCGCGGCGATGAGTTCGCTCAGCGAGGGAACGGAAAACTCCGGAGTCCCCATAAAGGCGAGGCGCATGGGCGGGGCCTTCCGATCGCGCGCTTATTCGGCGGCGGCGAGACGCTGCTCTTTTTTCAGCTTCTTGAGGATGCGGTCGCGTTTGAGGCGCGACAGATGATCGATGAACAGGACGCCTTCGAGATGATCCATCTCGTGCTGGATGCAGGTTGCAAGCAAGCCTTCCGCGTCCTCGATCTTCTCCTCGCCGTTGTAGTCGAGATACTTTATGCGGCAGCGCGCCGGGCGCTCCACGTCTTCATAGAAGTCGGGCACCGACAGGCACCCTTCCTGGTAAACGCTTGCCTCTTCGGACGGATCGAGAATTTCCGGGTTGACGAAGTAGCGCGGCTGCTTCTCTTCGTCCTCGCCTGCAAGATCCATGACGATGACGCGGACCGGGACTCCCACCTGGATCGCGGCCAGACCGATGCCCGGCGCGTCGTACATCGTCTCCAGCATGTCGTCCATGAGCGCGCGCAAGGCGTCGTCGACCTTATCGACGGGCCTCGAGACTTCGCGCAACCGGGGGTCCGGCGCGACCAGAATTTCGCGTATAGCCATGCCCCGTCAGGTATGGCGCGGCCCCGCCTCCGTCAAGCGCCGCCCGCCTCCCGGCCTAACCCTCGCAAAACCGGGGTTTTTCGCTTAATGTCCGGCCTGTGTGGGGTGGCGTATGGGTTGGGGGCTGAGATGAGCCTTGGCGAGGCCGATTTGACCGCGTTCCCGGCGGAGGCGGCCGGGCTGCTTTCGAACGCGCGTCAGACCGCGCCGGAGGCGCCTTCCCAGCAAGCGCTGACCGTCGCGCGGACCGATTCCGGCCCCCTGATCTCCGGACCCGCCTCGTTGCTGTGGACCGGCGTCGGCGCGGTGCTTCTGATCTTCTTCCTCGCTTTTTTCATTCTGCTCAGAAGCCGCATGGTGCGCGCCTCCTCCGTCCGCGCCGAGCCGCGCCAGAAGAATGAAAAGCGGCAGAGAAAAGCGCTGAAGACGGACTTTTTCGAACCCGCCGGCGAAGACGCGGAAATCACCTTCGATGACGAACCGACGAGACCGGCGAGAGCGTCTCATCAGCCGTCGCCGCCCGCCGCTCATCCGAAGGCGCATCAGGGCGATCTCGCGCAGACCGCCGATGAAGAAGCGGAAGTGGTGATCGAGCGTCCCGCCGATGCGACGCCGCCGAAGCCGGGCGCTTTCGCCGGCCTCTTCGCCAAAAAGCAACAGCCGCAGCCGGATGCTGAGACGGCCCAGACCGCATCGCTGGTCAAAATGAAAAGCCATCCGCTCGCAAGCGAACGTCAGCGCGAGCAGGAAGAAACCGGCGAAGCGCCGGCGCCGCGCCGGGTTTTCGCAGATGACATCAAGCTTGAACAACAGCCGGGCCCCGACGACGGAGCGCGGCTTCTCGCCGAACAACGCGCCGCCGAAGATAGACGCATTGCAGCGGAGCGCATGGAAACGGAGCGTCGCCGTCTCGAAGCGGAGGAAACAGAACGCGAGCGCATGCGCCGCGCCGCCGCCGACCGCGCTGCGGCGGAAGCGGCCCGTCTCGCCGCCGAGCGCGAGGCCGATTTCGAACGGCGCAAGAAGGCGGCGGCGCTCGAACAACGCGAGCGCGAGCTTGCTCAGTGGGCAGAGGAACTAGCCGGCGAGAATGACGCCTTCAAACGCGGCATGGGCGACGAGGTTGACCGCCGCTTCACCGCCCTGTCCGAGCGGCTTGAGGAGAAGATTCGCGATCTTTCCGAGACGGCCCGTCACGCTCCCGAAATCGCCGCGGCGATCGCCGCATTGCGCCGCGATCTCGACCAACGCCTGTTCGAGATCAACGAGCGTCTCGAGACTCGCCTCGTCGGCGCCGCCGAAATCGGCGACGCGTCGACCGAAAATGTCGCCGCCATTGCCGAGATGGTCTCGCGCCGCATTGCCGATCACCGCGAGTCGATAAACGCCACCATCGCCGCCCTTTCTAACCGCATCGACAGTTTCGCCGGCGCCGCCGAGGAAGTCGCCGCGCTCCGAAAGGATATCTCTTCGCTCAAGCGCGCCATCGGCGAACGCGCCCACGGGCCGAACGCGCCAATGGTGCAGCTCGCCGACCTCGTGCGCAATTCGCTGCCGCCAGATGCGTTCGAACTGCGCGCATCGCTGGCCAACAACCGCAAGGCCGACTGCCTCATCCGTCTGCCCTACCCGCCCGGCCCCATCGCCATCGACGCGCGTTTTCCAGTCGAGGCGTTTCAGGCGCTGTTCGCCGCCGGCGAAAGCGACAAGAGCCGCGCCGAGAACGAATTCCGGCGCGTCGCCCTGCGCCATGTGGTCGATATCGCGGAGCGCCTGATCGTGCCGGAAGAGACGGCGGAGTCGGCGTTGATGTTCATTTCGTCGGAGAGCATGTACGCAACGCTGCACGAACGCTTCCCCGACATCGTGCAGGACAGCTACCGCGCTCGCGTATGGATCGTGTCGCCGACCACGCTGATGGCGACCCTGCATACGGTGCGCGCCGTGATGCGCGACGCGCAGACCCGCGAAAGCGCCGAACTCATTCATACTGAAGCCCAGCATGTGCTCGCCGAAGTCGACGCGCTGCGGCGGCGGGTCATCAAGCTCGAAGAAGATTTCGGCCGCGCCCATCACGACGTGCGCGACGTGCTTTCGGGCGCCGATCAGGTGTTCCGACGCGCCGAGTCGATCTCAAAGACGCATCGCACCCTCGCCGACGAAATGCTCGCCCGCGGCTCGAAGCGCATCATCAGCGTAGAAGAAGAGCCTGCGTCCGAAAACGACGCGGACGCAGACGAGGATGAAACGCCGCCCCATTCAGGCGGCCAGCCGTTCCCGCTGAGATAAAGAGTTACGCCGCCGTTTCGTCGCTCTCGTCATTCGGCAGGAACAGGTCGCGCTCGTCGCGCAACAGGCGGGGCGCGTCTTCAACCGGCGCAAGCGGTTCTATTTCCGAATCGACGCCGGGCAATTCGTATTCGGCGAATTTGCGGGCGCGCGAGAGAACCCGCGATTCGAAGCCGCCCACCGCCGCATTATACTTCTTGATCGCCGAACCGAGCGCGCCGCCGAGTCCTGAAAGGTTGCGGCTCATGACCTGGAGACTGTCATAGAGGTCCTTCGCCATTGCAGCGATCGCTTGAGCGTTCTCGGTCATCTTTTCCTGGCGCCAGTTGAGCGCCGCCGATTTCAGCATGGCGATCAGGATCGTCGGAGAGGCGATAAGAATCTTGCGGTCGAACGCATCCTGATAAAGCTGCGGACGCGACTCGAGGGCGGCTGAGAAGTAATTTTCGCCCGGCACGAACATCACCACATAGTCGAGCGACTCGCGCAAGGAGGCGGCGTACTCCTTCGCCGACAGACTCTTCACATGCTTCCACAGATCGTCCGCATGACGCGCCAGATGCGCCGCACGCTGATCCTCGGCATCAGCCTCTATGGCGTCGAGATAGGCGCCGAGCGAAACCTTGGAATCGACGGCGACGACGCGCCCGCCCGGCAGCCGCACCACCATGTCCGGCTGCTTGCGGCGCTCGCCGTCGTCATGACTCGCCTGCTCGACAAAATCGACATAAGCGCTCATGCCGGCGATCTCGACGACGTTTCTGAGCTGCTCCTCGCCCCAGCGCCCGCGCGTTTTCGGTCCGGCTCGCAGCGCCGTCGCCAGCTTCTGCGCCTCGGCGCGGACATCATGCGTCGACTTCGCCAGTTCGCCGATCTGGCTCGCAAGGGCGCCGCGCGACTCCGATTGCTCCTTGCGCAGTTCGTCGAGGCCTTTCTGGTAGCGCTGAAGCGTTTCGCTGACGGGCTTCAGGAGATCGTCGAGCGCCCGCCGGCGCTTCTCGCCTTCGTTCTCGGCGTTCTCCCGGTAGCGCTGAAAGGTTTCGGCGGCGCGCTTCAGGAACGTTTCGTTGGCGCCTTCAAGCAGTTGCGCGGTCGCCGCCTTGAACTCCGCGTCCATGCGCGTCTTGATGTCGACCAAGGCGCGTTCGCGTTCGGCGAGCGTCGCCCGCGTCGCCGCGATGCTCGCTTCGAGCGCGGCGCGCTCGCCGCGTTCGAATTCAAGCGCGTCCTTGAGGCTGTCGACTTCGCTGTTGCGCGCCTCGGCGGCGGCGAGCGCGATGCGCGCCTTCTCCAGCTCGGCGCGAAACCGGTCCGCCTTGCGCCGGCGTCCTTCCGCCAGCGCGAACGCCAGGCCCGCTGCAAGCAGCGCCGCGAGCAGAAGCCAGAAGGCCGGCCCGTCCGGAGAAAGGCCGGCGGCATCGAGTTTTTCGAGAACCATTCGTGAACGCTAGGCCGATTCGGGGCCCGGTCCCGCGCCGTCCTGCCTGCCGGGCCGGAACACAAAAAGCGCGCTCGCGCCGTTATTCCAAACCGCCGCGAGCCCCGTCGCGGCGACCTTCGCCCAGATCGGACCTATCGGCGCCGCCAGGGCGACCACGACGGCTGTCGAGAACGCCGCCGAAACGAGATGCGCCAGTAGGAACTTCCTGTAGCCGCCGAGCGACAGCGGCGCGGGCGCCCCGCCCTCGCGGAAGGTGAGGCGGGCGTTGACGATATAGCTTTGCGCATTGGCGGCGAGGAAAGAGCCGATATTCGCCGCCGCCGGATGCGCACCGAGCGATACGAACAAGGCGAACAACCCGAAATCCGTGACCGCCGAAAAAGCGCCCGCGACGGCGAAGCGCGCCATTCGCCCCCCGTGACGTTTTGCGAAGACTCCCGTCCGCCGCTCGTCCGTCATTTATGCAATCCGCCTCGAAACGTCTGCTTCCGCCGTCGTCGCCGCATCGGAAGGCTGCACCGAATTGACGAAATAGAGCGGCCGGTTCTTGGTCTCGTTGAATACGCGTCCGAGATACTCGCCGATCACGCCGAGTACGGACAGTTGCACGCCGCCGAGAAATAGGACGATCACCACCAGCGACGAATAGCCCTGCACGGGATCGCCGAACAGCAGTTTCTTGACGATGAAGAAGGCGCCCGTCAGAAACGCGAAGCCGGCCGTCGCAAGACCGAGATAGGTGGAGATTTTCAGAGGCGCCAGCGTCGAGGATGTGATCGCCTCAAGAGAAAGCCGCCAGAGTTTCCAGTAGTTCCATTTGGTCGAGCCCGCGGCGCGCGGCGCGCGGTCGTAAAGCACCGCCTTGGACGGGAAGCCCACCCAGGCGAACACGCCTTTCATGAAACGGTGGCGTTCCCGAAGGGCGCAGACGGCGTCGACGGCCTTGCGGCTCATCAGGCGGAAATCGCCGACATTCTCGGGCAGGCTCACCGGCCCCAGATGTTTCATCAATCTGTAAAAGACGCGCGCGGTGGCTTTCTTGAGCCATGTCTCGCCATGCCGCTCGCGGCGCTGAGCGTAGACGACGTCGTATCCCTCGCGCCAGCCTTCGATCAGCGCGCCGATCAATTCGGGCGGGTCCTGCAGGTCGGCGTCGATGACGACGACCGCATCCCCTCTGGCCGCATCGAGCCCGGCGGTCAGCGCGATTTCCTTGCCGAAGTTGCGCGACAGATCGACGATGGCGGTGTTGGAATGGCGGACGCGCAATTCCTGCATCAGTGCCAGCGTGCCGTCGCGGCTGCCGTCGTTGACGAACACTACTTCATAAGGCTGACCCAGCGCCGCCATCGCCTTGCGGACGGCGCGATGAAAATCCGCAAGCCCGTCCGCCTCGTTGTAGGCGGGGCAGACGATCGAAAGCAGCGAAGGGCGCTCCTTGTCGCGCGGCGTCACCATCACCGGCTGATCTGACATACGAAAGGCTCCGGCCGCGCACGGCGGCGCTAATCCTTTGTTCAGCCTATAGTAGTAAATCCCTAACCATGTATGGACGCTGGGCTGCGGCGAGGATTGATTTTTCGCGCTATCGCTTGACGCGCCAGCGCGTCCTCGTCGTTTCCGCCCTGCTGCTGGCGGTCGCCGCCGCCGTCACCGCCATCCAGTTCTCCGCCGCCAGCGGCCTTCTCCTGCCGAATGGCGCGGTGATCGGCGGGGATTACATCGCCTTTTACGCCGCCGGTCAGGCGGCGCTCGCCGGAGATGCGGCGCAAGTATACGACCCAGCCGCGTTCGAGGCGATGCTGCGCGATATCGCGCCGCTGCGCGAGCGCTACGGCCTGACCTGGCAGTATCCGCCGACCTATTTCCTGCTGCTGGCGCCGCTCGCCTTTCTCGCCTACGCGCCGGGTTATGCGCTGTGGACCGGCGCAAGCGCGGCAGGATTCCTGGCCGCGATGCGCGGCGCCGGCATGAAAGGGTTGTTTCTGTTCGTCATCGTCGCCGCGCCGTCTGCGTTTCACGCGGCGATCACCGGCCAGAACGGGTTCCTCACCGGGGCGCTCCTCGCGGTCGCCGCTCTGTACCCGGACAAACGGCCGGTCGCCGCAGGGCTCGCAGCGGCGCTGCTGACCGTCAAGCCGCAGCTCGGCGCGCTTATCCCTGTCGCCTACCTCGCCGCTGGATGCTGGCGCGCCTTCGGAGTCGCCGCCGCCGGCGCGCTCGCATTGGCGGCGCTCAGCGCAATCGCTTTCGGGCCGGAAACATGGCCTGCGTTTTTCGAGGGCTTGCGCGCAGCCTCGGACAGTCTCGGGGCCGGGCTGATGCCGCTCTACAAGATGGCGACGCCGTTCGCCGGGGCGCGCCTCGCCGGTCTGCCGGTCGAGGCGGCGGCGGCGATTCATCTTGTTTGCGCCCTCGCCGCCATGATCAGCGTCGGGCTCGTCTGGCGGCGCGTCAGGGATGCGGAACTGCGCGCTGCGGCGCTGGTCGCCGGCGTCTTTCTCGTCGCGCCCTACGGCTACTATTACGAGCTGATCGTTCTCGCCCTGCCCGTCGCGCTGCTCGTCAGGCGGGCGATGGAAAAGGGCTGGCTGCCGCACGAGCAGACGCTCATCACGCTCGCCTTCCTGCTGCCGCTGCTGACGCCGGGCGAGCCGCGCCGCGTTGGCGTCGCCTGGGGGCTCGTCGTCGTGCTTGTGGTGGCGGCGAGCGTCGTCCGCCGCATCGCGCACGAGCAGAAGGGCGCCTTCGACCTGCCGTTTCTCAGGTTCGCCAGCGCAGCGTCCCGCCCGCCAGCGGATTGACGAAACCGCCCGAGTCGCCGCGCGCCGCCCAGGCGCGCTTCAGACGCAAATACCATTTCGCCGGTTCGTCGGGATCGCCCACATAGAGCGGGCGGTGATCGAGCCGCGCGAGGTTGACGTTCTGGGCGCTGAGAATCGCCCCGTCCTGCGCCAGAAAATCCTTCGCCATGCCGGAGAGAACCGGCCGCGCCAGATCGAGCAGCGGCAGGTCCCAGAAGATCATGTGGGTTATCTCCGAGCGCCCCGCTTCAGCGGGCGTGATGGCGGTGAGGCCGAGGATCGTCTTCTTCCCCGTGCGGACGGTTTCGAGCCGGACGCCCGGCAGGCGGAACTCGATCTCGGTGGTCGGCGCGCCGCCGATGAACTTGTAGATGCGGCTGTTCGACGAGGGCGCATGCGCCGGCATCCTGAAGCCGAGCGGCGTCGGCTCGAAGCGCTTGGTCTTTTCCCTGAGGCCCGCGCCCTCGCGCCACCACCATTGCCGGTGCACGAACGGCGTGTGCGCCGGATCGACGAGGCCGATCACCGCCTCGTCATAGGGACCTTCGGCGGCGACTTCCGTGACGATCTTCGGACGATAGCCCGCAGGAAGGCCGATCTCCGGCGGCGCCGACGGCGCCTCGTCGCCGCGCCAGATCCAGACGAGGCCGTTCGCCTCGTGCAGCGGATGACGACGCACGCTGATTTTCGAAATGTCGTTTTGGGCGCCGTCCGTCAGCGCCGGCACCAGAGCGCAGCCGCCGTCCGAGGCGCGGAACCGCCAGCCATGATAGGGGCACTCGACCTCGCCGCCCTCTATGCGCCCTGCGGAAAGCGGCGCGCCGCGATGCGGGCAGACGTCGCGCAGCGCGAAGGATTCGCCCGTCTTCATCCGTCCAAGGACCACTGGCTCGCCGAATAGGATCTTGCGGACCATGCGCCCCGGCGCGAGACGCCGCGACGGCGCGGCGAAATACCAGAGCCCGTCGAGCGGCCCGTCCTCGCCCCCCGCGCGCATCAGGCGGGCCGGCGGGTTTTCATGGCGGCGGCGAGCGTGCCTTCGTCGAGATGGTCGAGTTCGCCGCCGACCGGCACGCCCTGCGACAGGCGCGTCACCGAAACGCCGGCGCCGTCGAGCTGCTCGGAGAGGTAATGCGCCGTGGTCTGACCGTCGACGGTGGCGGCGAGGGCGAGGATCACTTCGGTCACCGCGTCCTCCTTCGCGCGCTCCACGAGGCGGCCGATGTTGAGATCGTCGGGGCCGACGCCGTCGAGCGGCGAGAGAAGCCCGCCGAGCACGTGATAGACCCCGCGATGGGCGCCGGCGCGTTCGAGCGCCCAGAGATCGCCGACATCCTGCACGACGCAGAGCAGCGACTTGTTGCGCGCAGGGTCGGCGCAGACGGCGCAGGGGTCGATCGAATCCCAGTTGCCGCATACGGAGCAAGCCTTGACCTTGTCCGCCGCATCGGCGAGCGCGAAGGCGAGCGGGCGCATCACGGGCTCGCGCTTCTTCAACAGGAACAGCGCCGCCCGCTTCGCCGAGCGCGGGCCCAAGCCGGGCATCTTGGCGAGCAGGTCGATGAGGCGCTGAAGTTCTGGGCCGATCTGGTTAGCGGGCATTTATGCTCTCTGTACTGTTAATTGATACTCATCGATTAAAAACCCCAGATAATCGACAACAGCCCTAACCAGCAGCCTGTGCGCCCCCGCATAGTTTTGCTTCTCGTTGAACCAAGAAAGTATGAGAAGCGCATCGTTGTTACGCCAAAACGTGTTTGATCGCCCTTTACGTGACGCGTCTACATTTTTTAAGCGCAAAAAATCACCCTCATCGAATACGATTGTCCTGATGGGCAAAGTAAGCGACAAAACTTCTGCGTCCGACGGCCTAAACCGGACACTTACTGCAGATTCTTTTTCTTCTGTTCCGGCGGAGACAATATGAAAATTCAGATTCCGAAGCTCTTTAAAAATGATAGGGAGCCATATTTGGCTTGCATATATTCCTTTTGGATGGAACTCGATTCCTGCATTGTACAGGTCTTTAGATAACATTTTCTCGATTGAAACGAACTCTCCTAACGCAGCCCGCATGTAAGCATTGCGAAGATGCACCTCGTACTTAGCGTCTGATAATAGGCTATAAAACTCATCATCACCTTGCGCTGCCTCAGCAAATGCAACTGCGCATAACGCTCGCGATAAACAATTAGGCAAGACTGCAAAATTTTCGACTACATGATGTGGAGTACCAAAATTGAGTGGCAAGCTTGGTATCGCCGGGAAGCTCATCAATAAACCCTAAAACGGCAGCTTCATGCCCGGCGGCAGCGGCAGGCCCGCCGTCAACGCTTTCATTTCCTCCGTGGACCGCGTTTCGAGTTTCGCCTTGGCGTCGTTGATGGCGGCGGCGATCAGGTCTTCGAGGACTTCGCGCTCGTCTTCCTTCATCAGCGACGGTTCGATGGCGACGGCTTTCGCGTAGCCCTTGCCGTTGAGGACGATCTTCACCATGCCGCCGCCCGAGACGCCTTCGACCTCCATCGCGGCGATCTTTTCCTGGATCTCCTGCATCTTCGCCTGCAGGCCCTGCGCCTGCTTCATGATGTCGCCGAGATCTTTCATCGCTCACTCCGTGTCATCGTCGTCTTCGTCCTCGCCGGGCTCGCTCGCGGCGGGCGGCGCCGGCGCATCGCGGATGCTCGTGATCTCCGCGCCGGGAAAGAGCGCGAACGCCTTTTTCACCAGCGGATGCTCCATCACTTCCGCGGTGCGCGCGTCGCGCAGGGTCGGCGCGCCCTCGGCGGACGCATTGACGGTGACGAGCCACTGCGCGCCGGTCCATTCCTTGAGGCGCTGCGCGAGGCGTCCGGCGAGATCGCCCGGCGCGCGCTCCTCAAGCCGCATCTCGATGCGCCCTTCGGCGAACGCGACGAGGTGCACGTAGCTTTCAAGCTCGGTGCGTAATTTGGCGTCGCGCTTCGCGGCGGCGAGCTTCACCACGTCGGCGAAACTCGAAAGCATCGGTTCGGCGCCCGCGCGCGCCTGCGGCGCGGCGACGTAGCTCGCCGTCGGCTCGGACTGTTCGCGCGGCGCCGTTTGCGCGCGCGCCGAGCCGCGCGGGGCGGACGGCGCGCCGGAAGCCGAGGGCGCGCCCGTCCGCGACGGCGCGGCGGCGGAGCCGCCGCCCTTCAGCATCCGCAGCGCTTCGTCCGGAGTCGGAAGGTCGGCGGCGTAGGCGAGGCGGATGAGCGCCATTTCGCCCGCCGCCGCCGGGTCCGGCGCCTCGCGCGTCTCGGCGAGGCCCTTCATCAGCAGCGACCAGGCGCGGGTCAGCGCGTTCATCGAAAGTTTTTCCGCCATGTCGCGGGCGCGCGCCGCATCCGCTTCTCCCGACGCGCCGTGATGGGCGGCGTCAGGACCGGACGCCTTCACCCGCGTCAGCAGGTGGATGACTTCGAGCATGTCGCGCACGATGACGGCGGGCTCGGCGCCGGCGTCGTACTGGCGCGCGAATTCCTCGAGCGCGGTTTTGGCGTCGCCTGCGAGCGCCGCCTCGACCAGCGTCCATACCTGCGTGCGGTCGGCGAGGCCGAGCATGGCGCGGATCGTTTCCGGGCCCGCCGCCTCGCCGGTCGCCGATTGCTGCACCAGCGCCTGATCGAGAATCGACAGCGCGTCGCGGACCGACCCTTCGGCGGCGCGGGCGATCATGGCGAGACTGTCGCGGTCGATGGCGACATTTTCCTTCGCGGCGATTTTCGCAAGGTGATCGGTCAGCGTCTCCGGATCGATGCGGCGAAGGTCGAAGCGCTGGCAGCGCGACAGGACGGTGACGGGGAGCTTCCTGATCTCGGTCGTGGCGAAGATGAACTTCACATGCGGCGGCGGCTCCTCGAGAGTCTTGAGGAGCGCGTTGAACGCCTGCGTCGACAGCATGTGCACTTCGTCGATGATGTACACCTTGTAGCGCGCCTCGATGGGGGCGTAGCGAACGCCCTCGATCAGCTCGCGGATGTCGCCGACGCCGGTGCGCGAGGCGGCGTCCATCTCCAGCACATCGGGATGGCGGCTCTCGGCGATGGCCCGGCAGTGCAGCCCGTCCTCTTTCATGTCGATGACAGGCCCGCGATCGGCGCCGTCGGGGCCGACATAGTTGAGGGCGCGGGCGAGGATGCGCGCCGTCGTCGTCTTGCCGACGCCGCGCACGCCGGTGAGGAGGTAGGCGTGCGCGATGCGCCCCGAGGCGAAGGCGTTGCGCAAGGTCTTCACCATCGCGTCGTGGCCGATCAGATCGTCGAAGCTCTGCGGGCGGTATTTGCGCGCGAGAACCTGATAGGCGGGCTTGGCTGTGCTTTCTTCGGTCATTTTCCGCTGACGGCTTTCAGACCCACTATAGAGCCGATGAGCATGATGAGAAACGCAAGGCGCAGGAAAGTCGCCGGCTCCTTGAAAAAGAAAATGCCGATCAGCGCCGTGCCCGCCGCGCCGATGCCGGTCCACACCGCATAGGCCGTGCCCATGGGGATCGACCGCACCGCCTGATCGAGAAAATAGAAGCTGGCGACGACGCAGAAATAGAACGAGACCGTCCAGAACAGCTTCGTCTGGCCTTCCGAGAGTTTCAGCGAGGTCGTGAAGCCGATCTCAAAAAAACCGGCGACGAGAAGACTCAGCCAGGGCGTCATTACGCAATGCTCCGCTATTTCGAGCCCGAGGCTCGCACGCAATCGCCAATGCAGGGAAGGTGGAAGGCTGAAACGACCCGAATCGAAACTCGTTACGGCTGCTTCCTTCCGGACCTGACCGGGTTGGCGAGGGATCCGTCCGCCAGCCTTCCGCGGCGGAATATCTGCGCCGGGCGCTTCAATTGCAAGGCCGCCTCGCCTAAAGGCTTTGCGGATTGTTGCGAGAGTCCGCCATGTCCGCCGACAGCCCTTGCCTCTTCGCCGCCGAGCCGCTCGACCGGGCCTCGGAAAAACGCATCGATCCGGCGTGGGTCGAGGCCCGCCTCGCCGATCCCCGAAGCGTCGTAGCGCCGCTCTACAAGGGCGATCCGCTGGTGAGAGGCGATGAGCCGGCGTTTCTGTCCGCCGCCGCCATCGCAGAATTTCCACAAGGCGCGCCGGTGGTGTTTCTCGGCCTGAAAAACGGCGCGGCGTATTTCGCGGCCGACGTTTCCGCCGCCCCCTCGCCCGAGGCGGCGCCCTTCGCCGACCTCGGTCTTTACCTGCCGCTGCGCGAAGCGGCTGCGGTTCTCGACGAAGACGATCTCGCCATCATCGGACAGGCGCGCTGGCTGCTCGACTGGCATCGCCGTCACCGCTTCTGCGCCAATTGCGGCGCGGAGACGGAAATCATGGACGGCGGCGCCAAACGTCAGTGTCCGAACTGTGCGACGGAGCATTTCCCGCGCTCCGACCCGGTGGCCATCGTTCTCGCCGAACATGACGGCGCATGTCTTCTCGGGCGCAACCCGCGCTTTCCGCCTGGCTTCGTGTCGGCGCTCGCCGGCTTCGTCGAGGCGGCGGAAACGCCGGAAGCCTGCGCCATCCGCGAAATGAAAGAAGAAGCGGGCGTGACGCTTGTCGACGTCCGCTATCAGTTCTCGCAGCCCTGGCCGTTTCCGTCCTCGCTGATGATGGGCTTTATCGCGACGGCGGAAGACCGCGCGCTGAAACTCGACGAGACTGAAATCGCCGAAGCGCACTGGATCGACCGCGCTGACATCAGGGCGATGCTCAAAGGCGAACCGCGCGGCGAGTTGCGCCTGCCGCCGGGATTCACGATCGCCCGGCAATTGCTGGAGAAATGGGCGGAGAGTGCTTAGTAATCAGTTCGTCGCGCATAGGGGGACGCTTGCGCGTTCCTAAGCGCTACGTACTACGCACTACGCCCTACCGCGCCTTGGCCGCCTTGTAGACGCCGAGAATCTTCAGCGATGACGAAAAGAAGCTGAGCTCCTCGAGCGCGAGCCGCACCGGCTCGTGCTGGGGATGGCCTTCGATGTCCGCGTAGAACATCGTCGCGGTGAAGGCGCCGTCCTGCATGTAGCTTTCGAGCTTGGTCATGTTGACGCCGTTGGTGGCGAAGCCGCCGAGCGCCTTGTAAAGCGCGGCGGGGATGTTCCTCACCTGAAAGACGAAGGTGGTGATCACCGCTTCGTCGGCGACGTCGGCGTCCTGCGGCTCGCGCGCCATTTCGAGAAAGCGCGTCGTGTTGTGGCCGGCGTCCTCGACATTCTGCTTCAGAATTTCGAGACCGTAGATTTCCGCCGCGCGCGCCGAGGCGATGACCGCGACGGATTTGTCGTCGGTTTGCGACAGGCGCAGCGCCGCCCCGGCCGTGTCGCCGGCCATTTCCGGCTTGAGGCCGAGGGAATGAATGATTCCCCGGCACTGGCCGAGCGCCATGGCGTGGCTGCGCACGGTCTTCAGATCTTCGAGCCGCGCGCCCGGCCGGCCGATGAGCTGGTGATGCACCGGCAGGAAGTGCTCGGCGACTATGTGCAGGTCGGCGTCCGGCAGCAGGTGATGGATATCGGACACCCGGCCGGCCAGCGAATTTTCAACGGGCAGCATCGCCCTTTCGGCCCGTCCTTCCGACACCGCGCCCAGCGCATGCTCGAAGGTCGGGCACGGCAGCGGCTCGAACCCCGGCGCGAACTCTGCACAGGCGAGCTCCGAAAAAGCGCCGGGTTCGCCCTGATAGGCGATGCGGGGACGACCGGATGCAGGCGTGCTCATGACGGACACTCTCGAGACAGGTTGAACCGGACCCGCCTTTGACCGCCCGTAGCGGCAAAAGGCAAGCGGGCGCGCCCCTTTATCCTGGCGAGGCGCGGTCAAAGGCCGCGGCGCGCGGGCCGGCGCGATGATTGCGCCTGCCTCTGAAGCCCGATAGAAACCGCCCGCCTACCTTCCCTTAATGGTGCGAAAAAGCGGGCGCGGCCATGAACGATCCTCTCTTCGGAAACAAAATCGCCAGCGCGCTTTTGGTGGCGCTGCTGCTGATCTTCGGTCTGCCGCAGATCGCCGACGCGCTGTTCGGGGGTCATGGCGGCGGTCATGAGGGCGAATTGCATCTCGCCTATCCGATCGAGTTCGAGACCAGCGCCGAACCGTCGGAAGCCGCGCCGGAAGTCGACCTCGGGACGCTCCTCGCCAACGCCAGCGCCGCCGCAGGCGAACGCCGCGCCGGCATCTGCAAGTCGTGCCACACCTTCGACAAGGGCGGCGCCAACGGCACGGGCCCGAACCTCTGGGATATCGTCAACCGCCCTGTCGCCGGGCACGAAGGGTTCAACTACACGCCGGCCCTCAAGGCCGCCGGCGGCGAGTGGACCTACGAGCGTCTCGACCATTTCCTCGAGAACTCGCAGAGCTATATTCCCGGCACGGCGATGGTGCAGCGCTTCCCGAAAGCTGAACAGCGCGCAGATCTGCTCGCCTTCCTGCACACCCTGTCCGACAATCCCGTCGCCTTCCCCGAGCCCGCAGCACCGGCCGAGGAAAGCGCCACGGACGAAGCCGGCGCGCCGGTTGAAGGCGAAGAAAACGGCGCAGCCGAAATTCCCGCCAGCGACGAGCCTGCTGCCGGCGGCGACGAGACTGCGGCGCCGGAAGACGCAGGCGCGGAACCGCACGCCGAATAAGGCCGGCCGGTCCCTTTCGCTTGGCGATTTCAGGCGGCTGCTGGAGCGGGTGAAGGGAATCGAACCCTCGTCGTAAGCTTGGGAAGCTTCTGCTCTGCCATTGAGCTACACCCGCGCGCGGCGAGAGGATTTGGCTGGCGCCCGTAAAAAGTCAAGCAGACCGGTCCGGAGCGCGCTGACGCGCGTTTTGGCGGCGAAACGGCCCCATGAATTCGCAGCAACGGCCTCGACGCGGAGCCCGAACCTCTCCAAGATTTTAGCCGCCTGCCCTCGCGCCGCCGCTTTCGGCTGCGAGGAGGGGCTACCGACAGCGCCGCGCCGGACGGCGCCGACGGCTGCATCCGTCCTCGCGCGAGGCCGGCAGCCGAGAGAGAACGAAAAGGAGGCTTTCATGCTGAGACGAACATTAGGCGGCGCGCTGCTCGCGATCGCCGCGGCGGTGTTCGCCGCCGCCCCCGCGCAGGCCGAAAACAAGCGCGAAAAAGCCGAGGAACTCGTCGCCAAAGCGGCGGAGACGACAAGCTATTTCACGCAGGACAGCGCCTTCGAAACCATGTGGAGCCTCGCCGACGACGCCAAGGCGATGGTCATCATCCCGAACTCGTGGCGCGGCGGCTTCATGTTCGGCGGCTCCGGCGGCAACGCCGTGATGATCGCCCGCAACGACGACGGGTCGTGGTCGCAGCCGACCTTCTTCACGGTCGGATCTTTCTCGTTCGGGTTCCAGGCCGGACTTGAAAATTCCGAGATCGTGCTTCTCGTCATGACCCAGCGCGGCATGGAGCACCTGCTCTCGACGACCGTGAAGCTCGGCGGCGACGTGTCGATCGCCGCAGGCCCGATCGGCGCCGGCGCCAAAGCGCAGACCACGGATGTTCTCGCCTTCTCGCGGTCGCGCGGGCTTTACGGCGGCGTCAGCCTTGAAGGCGCGATCCTGAAGGCGCGCCATTCCTGGAACGAAGCCTATTACGGTGCCAAAGTGTCGCCGAGCGACATCATCTATCGCGAACGCGCCTATAACCCGTCGTCCGCCAGCCTGCAGAATGCGGTGATGGCGCTGGCGGCGCGCGACGGCGGACGGGCGACGACCCTAGCGCCCGCGCAAGCCCGGCCTTATGGCGCGCCGGCCGCGCAACCGGCGCAAAAACAATACGAGGACGACGAAGTCTGGGGCGCTCCGGTGAAGAACGACCCTAACCACTAAGCGCCATCACGGGCTTGTCAGCCTGAGTTGAACGAACGGCCCTTGCCCCGGCGAGGGCCGTTTCGCATTGTCGGACAGGCTTCCGGCGCGGACGGGCTAATATGGCGGACGGAACGATTCACAACGCCAAGTTTCAGGACCCTGCGGTCACCGCCGACGGCAAGGAACGCGCGAGCGTGTCGTTCGACCGGCTCGAAACGCTGTGGGTCAACACCGGCACGCTTTGCAATGTTCAATGCGCGCATTGCTATATCGAATCCAGCCCTGCGAACGATCGGCTCGATTATCTGACTGCGGACGACCTCGCCCCCTTCCTCGACGAGGCGGAAAGCCTTGGGGCGCGCGAGATCGGCTTCACCGGCGGCGAGCCGTTCATGAACGCCGCTCTTCCCGCCATGCTCCTCGACTGCCTGGCGCGCGGCTTCGCAACTCTCGTCCTCACCAACGCCATGCGCCCGATGATGCGCCCGAAGATGCAGGCGGCGCTTCTTGCGTTGCGCGCTGAATTCGCCGCAGCGCTGACGCTTCGCGTCAGCCTCGACCATTACGCGCCCGCGCTCCATGACGCCGAACGCGGGCCCGCCGCCTTCGAAGAGACGGCGAAAGGCGTCGACTGGCTCGCCGCCAAGGAGTTCCGCATCGCCATCGCCGGCCGCCTCAGATGGGGCGAGAGCGAAGACGAGACGCGCGCCGGTTACGCCCGCCTGTTCGCCGAACGCGGCTGGCCGCTCGACGCGCAGGATCCTTCCTCGCTGGTGCTGTTTCCAGAAATGGACGAGCGCGCGAACGTGCCGGAAATCACCACCGAATGCTGGGATATTTTGAAGAAAGATCCGCGCTCGGTGATGTGCGCCTCCTCACGCATGCTGATCAAACGCAAGGACGCGGCCCGGCCCGTCGTGCTCGCCTGCACGCTCATTCCCTATTCCGCCGCCTTCGAAATGGGGGATACGCTGACTGGCGCGCTTGGTCCTGTTCGCCTCAACCATCCGCATTGCGCGAAGTTCTGCGTGCTCGGCGGCGCGAGCTGTTCGGCGTGACCGGCGGCAACCAGCGCGGCGCCGACGGCAGGGAGATAGCGCTCGAGGGGCGCGACACGGAAGGCGCGCGGCTTTTCTCTCCTTCCGCAGCCCGCAATCGCGACGCCATTCGGGACGCCTTTCTGGCGCATATGCCGCATCGCGGAACGGTGCTTGAAATCGGCTCCGGAACCGGCGAACACGCCGTTCACCACGCCGCGTCGCTGCCCGCCGTCCGCTGGCTGCCGGGCGATCCCGACGAAGCCTCGCGCGCTTCGATCGCAGCCTGGATTGCGCACGCGGCGCTCGGCAACGTCGGACCGCCGCACGCCATCGACGTCGCCGCGCAAGGCTGGGAGACTGGCCTGCCGCTTCTCGACGGCGTCGTCTCCATCAACATGATCCACATCGCACCGTTCGCCGCGGCGCAAGGACTGATCGCCGGCGCCGGGCGCGTCCTCGCCGAGGACGGCAAGCTTTTCCTGTATGGCCCGTTCTCGCGAAACGGCTCTCACACGGCGCCGTCGAACGCCGCGTTCGACGCCAGCCTCAAGTCGCGCGACCCTAGCTGGGGCGTACGCGATCTTGAGCAGGAAATTGCGCCGCTCGCGCTTCGCGCCGGACTGACGCTCGAGAAGATTGTGGAAATGCCCGCCAACAATCTCTCTGTGATTTTCGTGAAGCGCCAAGCGTCTGAAAAAGCTTGACGGGTTTTCCCCAACTGATTTGCCGAAAAATTGTGGGAAAGTTTGATTCGACTGAAAGCCAAAAGTCGGTATCCTGAACATGTCTCGCGGCCCTGACGGAAATTCGCAGCGATTGCCTAGCGGCGGGTTTCACGGGTTAACGGGATGATGCGACAGCCGACCGCCGCGCTCAACGGCGGAGCGGAAGGAGAAAGCGAAAGGCGGCTTTCAAGCGCATGGGTCGGATTTGAGCGGTCCGTCTTTGGGCCGGCGCTCGCAAGAGCGAAGGGAACCGAAGATCCGGAATCGCCGTGGGCAGCGGGCCAGCTGCCGGTCGGCGCGCCGCGTTGAAGGCCGGGAAAGGCGCAAGCCGGACCTTGGGCGAGACGAGGCGGATCTGGAGGACGCGGGGTAGACGAATGTAACGGCAGTTATGTTCGCGCACCCGCGCCCGAAAGGTCTAGCGGCGGAGATCACTGGCGGCAACGTCATGGTTGACCATCGCACATCGAAGCGCGTTTGAACCCTCACCGGTTGAAATGCGGTTCGACATTCCGCGAGAGCGGAAGCAAGGGTGCGGCGCAAGCCGCGCCCTTTTGCTTTTTGGGCTTGCTTTCTAACCCTAACCGCGCCCGGCCCGGCCAGCGCTATTCCGCCGCCTTCTCCGCTTCCTTCGCCGCCGCCGGATGCGCCAGGCACCGGTCGGTTTCATAGTCGTCGCCTTTCTTGCGGAGCATGACGACGTACAGCTTGCCATAATCGAAGGTGACGCCGCACTGGTCGGGCGCGGTCAGATGCCAGACCTTGAACGGCGTTCTGGCGTCGACGCCCTCCGCCGTCAGCACCCGGAACACCGTCGCCTGCCGCGGCAGCGGATTGCGTCCCGTCGCATCGAGACGCACCTCGCCGTCTATGGCGAAGCCGCGAATGCTGATCGCCTCCGCGCCCTCGACCGCCTTGCATTTGCATGAGGAAATCCGCTCGGGCGGAGCCGTCAGGGCCGGATCCGCAGCGACAGACTGGGCGGCGAGCATGATGGCGGCGAGAATGTGCACGAGAAATGCTCCTCTCAACGAAAATGCTTCGACAGTTTGAGCCCCTGCCCCTGGTAGTTCGAAGCGAGGTCCTGCCCGTAAAGCCGGCCGGGGCGCGCAGCCATTCGCTCATAGGCGAGGCGGGCGACGAGCTGGCCGTCCTCAAGGACGAAGGGCGCATCGTGGCTCCTGACTTCGAGCACGGCGCGGCTTCCGTTCGCCGCCACTCGGCTCCAACCGAAGCCCGGATCGAAAAACCCGGCGTAATGCACGCGGAACTCGCCGAGTCCGGTGTTGATCGGGGTCATCTCCGCCGCATAGTCGGGCGGCACCACGAGCGCTTCCCTGGAAGCGAGAATATAGAATTCGTCCGGGTCGAGAATGATGAATCCGGATTTCGGCGCCGCGATCGGTTCGAAATAATCGTCCGCCGCGAGCGCGCCGGGGGCGTCGACGTCGATCAACGCCGCGTGGCGCCGCGCCCGCCAGCCGACAATTTCGTCGCCGGCGCCAGCGATCCTCGCGCGGACGCCGACGCCGCCGTCTATGTCGGCTTCGGCGTCGATCAGCGGCGTCTCTGCGTGCAGGGCGCGCATTTCATCGTCGCCCAGCCTTGCCTCGCCATGCTTCAGCCGCAACTGGCTGAGACTCGACCCGCGTCGCACGAGGATCGAAAATGTGCGCGGACTCACTTCTGCATAGAGCGGCCCTTCATAGCCTTCCGGTACCTCGTCGAACGCCGCTCCGTAGTCAGTCACCAGACGCACGAAAACATCGATGCGCCCCGTCGAGCTTTTCGGGTTGGCGGCGCCCGAGACGCCCTTGGGCAGCGCGACTCGCTCGTTGAGCTCGACCACATAAACGCAGCCGCGTTCCAACACCGCTTCACCGTCAAGGTCGATCTGGTGCATCGTCAGCCCGTCGGCGAGGCGATCCTCCAGACGACGCGCCCGCGAGGGCAGAAACGACGCTCTAACCCGCCAGGCGCGGCCGCCGAGCGTGAGATCGAGACTCGCAGGCTGCATCTGGCGCGGACCGAGCCCGCCCGCGAGCGTTATTGCGCCTTCCTCTATCAGGCGGGCGATCGCTTCAGCCGGGAGAACGCCGGATTTTTCTCTGTCGGACATAGCGGCGGCCGCTCAACTCGCTTGCGCCTTCCGGGTGAAGGCCCGGTCCCTAGTCGCGCGCCGGGCGAGCGAGGTCAAGCGCCGCCCGCGCGGCTTGGCCGCGTCTCCCGAGCCGATATAATGAAAGGGCCGTTGGCGGCGAGTCGCCAATCGAGGGCTAAGGAGCATCGGCCCATGTATGAGCGCGTCACCCGCGGCATCCGCGTCAGCGTCCGCCCGAATTTTCTCGAATCGCAATCCGACCCGGACGACGGCCGCTATGTCTGGGCGTACACGGTGAGGATCGACAACATTTCCGATGAAACCGTCCGCCTGCGGACGCGTTACTGGCGCATCACTGACGCGCTTGGCCTGACGGAAGAAGTGCGCGGCGACGGCGTCGTCGGCGAGCAGCCGGTGATCCGGCCGGGCGAAGGCTTTGAATACACGTCAGGCGCGCCGCTCGGCACGCCTTCGGGCATGATGGTCGGCCGCTACGGCATGGAATCCTCGACGGGTGAAGTGTTCGAGGTCGATATCCCCGCCTTCTCTCTCGACAGCCCTCACGAGCAGCGCAACGTACACTGAGTTACTTGCAAGCGCTTTTCATCGCCGCGTCGAGACTGTCATGGCAGACGCCATCGACGTCGCACCATGCGCCCGCTCCCTCGCCCTGCGTCAGCACGGCTTTGTCGCTCGCGCAGGAGACAAGCAAGCTCTCCGCGAACGCGTCGCTGCTGGCGAGCGACGCCGGGGCCCGCTTGGCCGGCGGCTTCAGACGCGAGACCGACAGGCTGGCGCTGGCGGCGAGGCCGGCCAGCGCGGCGATCAGCAGAAAACGTCCCGTTGCAATCATGGCGGCGCCCCCTTTGAGGACGCCTTGCAAGGCCCGCGCCGCTCAGAGGCTGGCGGCGTTAAACGTATCGCAGGCGTTCGGGTCCCCCCTCTCGTAGCCTCGGCTGAACCACTGCTTGCGCTGCGCGGACGTGCCGTGGGTGAAGCTTTCGGGCGTCACCCGCCGTCCGGCGTTCCGCTGCAGCGTATCGTCGCCGATCGCCGCCGCCGCCCGCAGGCCCTCGTCGATGTCGCCCTCGTCGAGGAGGCCGCTCACGCGATCGGCCGTATGCGCCCAGACCCCCGCATAGCAGTCGGCCTGCAACTCCATCTTCACCTGCAATGCGTTCTGGCCCGCCTCGTCGGCGCGCGCCTGCGCCTGCCGCACCTGATCGGAAACGCCAGTGATCGTCTGCACATGATGGCCGACCTCATGAGCGATGACGTAGGCGGCGGCGAAATCGCCGGGCGCGCCGAACTGTTGCGACAGTTCGTTAAAGAAGGCCGTGTCGAGATACACTTTGCGGTCGCCGGGACAGTAAAACGGCCCCGACGCGGCGCTGGCGTAGCCGCAGGCCGAACTCACCTGACCGCTGAACAACACCAGCCTGGGATCCTCATATCGGCCGCCGGACGCGGCGAAGATGTCGCCCCAGACATGCTCCGTCTCGGCGAGGATGACCGACACGAATTGCGACGCTTCGTCTTCGCCGGCCGAGGACGTCTGTTGAGAGGCCGGCGCTCCGCCCTGCAGCAGCGCCAGGGGATCGACTCCGACGGCGCGCAGGGCGAAAAACCCGCCGACCAGCACCACGACGCCGCCGATGCCGAAACGGCTGAGGACAAACCGGGCGAGCAACAACACCACGCCCAGGCCGCCTCCCGTGGCGACTGCGCCGCGACGATCCTCGACGTTCTGGCTGCCTTGCCGGCCGCGCCACTTGACCATAGCTGTCTCCCCATCGACCCGGTTAGGGGCGCTGACGCCCCCCCTTCACTATCGCCGCATGGGCGAGAACTGTCGAGCGATCTGCAACCTGACCGCGCGATGCGTCAGGCGCTTCGCGCCGAGGGTAAAATTGCCGGCTCTTCACGGTCGCCGACTCGCCCTCGCGAACGGGCCGCCCTATATTGCCGCGAAAAGGCGGGGAGTGGACTTTGGCTTCGGGGTATTATGTACGGCTCGCGGCTGTGCTTGTTGTCGCGGCCGTTCTTGGAATTGCGATCTACAAGCCCGAGGCCGGACGCGGTCTGATCGAGGGCGTCGCCGCCGCTTCGGAGCCGCGCGAGTCTCTAGCTGAAAAATCCTGTCCCATCGGCGCCGCGCCGCTGCGCGCGGCCTTCGCGCCGCTTGACGACGTGCTGTCGATCTCGCCGCTCGGCGGCGTCACCGCGCCGGGCGAACCGTTGCCGGCGCCGTTCATCCGCATCAACACGAAAAGCGCCGGCAGCGTTTTCGAGCGGCGCGTGACGCAAGCGCTCGCCCCGGCGCGCGCCGACATCGTCGCCATCGAGCGGCGCGTCGACCGCAACACCGACGGGGCTGCGACCGGCGTATCATGGACAGTGCGTTTCAAGCCTTGCGAGAACGTCTCAGTCTATTACGACCGGCTCGACGAAATCGACGACAGTCTCCTCGCCAGAGCGGGCGGCCTCGCCGCCTTCACCGAACTCGGCGGGCCCGACCATCTCGCCATTGAAACCCGCATCCGCGTGCGCGAAGGCGAGGTTCTCGGAAAAGCCGACGGCTTCGACGTCGGGCTCTACGATCTCGCCGCCGCGCCGGCGACCCTGGCGCGGCCCGAACGCTACGACGCCAATCCCTATCAGCACGCGGAAGTTCTCGGCGCGCCGCCGTCGCTCCTCAAGGCCATCGTTCCCGATATCGCCCGCGCCCGCTGCGCCATCGACTATCTGCCGAAAGACCTCGCGCCCGTCTGGTCGGCCAAGCTCGGCGACGTCTGGGGCATGCGCAGCGCCAAGGGCGACAACGCCTGCCGCTCCGCGCTCGCCGACACGCCGGGCGCCGCGCAGGGCGCATGGTTCACCGACGCCTCCCACAATGCGCTGACCAACAAGGTCAGCGCCATCGCGCTCGCCCCCGACGCCATCGATCCGGAGCGCCTGATCTTCGCCCTGCATGGCCGGCTCAGATCGTTGACTCCCGACATGGTGGCGCTCGCTCCGATGCTCGAGGCGGAGCGCAAGAAAGCGGCGCAGGATTTTCTCACCTTCGAGCGCGGCGCCGGACGCATCAACCTGTCGTTCGAAAAAGCCCGCAAGGGCGAGGTCTACTGCTACCAGAATCTGCGCGCCAACTTCGTCGGGCCGAAAATCAATGGCGTGCTGTTGATGCAGCTCAGCGAAGCGGCGAACGGCGCGGCGCTGATGAAGCTCGAGGCGCGGAGCGACGTCATGTCCTGCATCGACCTCGAAGAACCTTGGTCGTTCTCAGGAAACGAGACGACCTTCTATCGCTAGGCTTCCTGCGGACTCTCAGAAATCGACGGCGCGTCCCTTGCGCTCCCAGTCGCCGTAGCGCGTCGGCTCGGCGCCCGCCGGGCCGCCTTTCTCGGGCGGCAAGTCGGCAGGCTTCGCCGCGCGGCGGCGAGTCTCGGCTTCTGCGAGGGCGCGGCGCGCCGCCGGGGGCAGATCGCGGCGCGCAAGGCTCCCTTCGTCTTCCGCGGGTTTCGGCTTGTCGTCGATCATATTGAAGCGCCTTTTATGCGCTCACATATAAGCCGCGAAGCGCCGCGGCGCAAAGCCGGGCGCCAGACGGAGACTTTGCGCGCATGAACGTTTTTCGCACCGGCATCCTGCTTGCGGCTCTCGCCGCGCTGTTCGGAGTCGTCGGCTATCTGATCGGCGGCGCGGGCGGGATGATGTTCGCAATCCTGTTCGCGGCGGCGACGAATTTCTTCGCCTACTGGAACGCCGACAAGATCGTGCTCCGCATGTACCGCGCCGAACAGGTCGACGGCTCGCACGCCTCCGGGGCCGTGCGCCGTTACGCCGAAACCGTCTCGGCGCTCGCCAGCCGCGCCAGCCTGCCCGAACCGAAAATCTACATCATCGATTCCGAGCAGCCGAACGCCTTCGCCACTGGGCGTAACCCTGAAAACGCGGCCGTCGCTGCCACCACCGGCCTGCTCCGGATGCTGACGGAAGAAGAGGTCGCCGGCGTCATGGCGCACGAACTGGCGCATGTAAAGAACCGCGACACCCTGACCATGACCGTCACCGCGACCATCGCCGGGGCCATCACGGCGCTCGCCAATTTCGCATTGTTCTTCGGCGGCAACCGCAACAATGGCGGCCTTATCGGCGCGCTGGCGATCATGTTGCTCGCGCCCCTCGCCGCCGGATTGGTGCAGATGGCGATCAGCCGCGGCCGCGAATATGAAGCCGACCGCATCGGCGCGGAGATCTGCGGCCATCCCGAATGGCTCGCTTCGGCGCTCGCCAAGATTTCGCGCGGCGCGGCGGCCATTCCTAACGCCGTCGCCGAGCGTCATCCCGAGACCGGCCAGATGATGATTGTCAATCCGCTGTCGGGACAGGGACCGGATAACCTTTTCTCAACCCATCCGGCGACGCAGAACCGCATCGAGCGCCTGATGGCGATGGCCGGCGGCGCAGCAGCCTCCTTCGAAGCCCGTCAGCGCGGCCCGTGGGGATGAGTTGCGGCGCATTTTAAGGACCTGCGAAGGCCCGGCTTTACCGTAGGTCCCTAGGCTGAGCGCTCGGATCAGGGCGACCCGGGACTTTCCATGCGCATGGACTTCGCCACGATCGGCGGCATCATCGCCGGTCTCTTCGTCGTCGGCCTCGCCATCGCCATGGGCGGGGCGGTCGGCGTATTCTTCAACCTGCCGAGCTTCCTCATCGTTTTCGGCGGGGCGATTTCAGCGACGGTGCTGCGCTTTCCGATCGACGAGGTGCTGGTGGCGCTGATCACCGGCGCCAGAACCGCCTTTTTCGATCATCGCCACAGCCCCAGCGAGCTGCTCGAGGAAGTCAGGAGTCTCGCCAATGTGGCGCGCCGCCATGGCCCGATGGGGCTCGAACGCGCCGCCGTCTCCGACCCGTTCCTCGCGCGCGGCAAGCAGATGATCGCCGATGGTCTGCCAACGGAGCACCTGCGCGAGCAGCTCATGCGCGAGCGCCAGCTCGAGATCCAGCGGCTCGACAATGGCGAGAAAATCTTCCGCGCTATGGGCGAAGCGGCGCCGGCTTTCGGCATGATCGGCACCGTCGTCGGTCTCGTCAAAATGCTCTACACGATGGAAGATCCCTCGACTATCGGCCCCTCCATGGCGATCGCGCTGCTGACCACGCTCTACGGCGCGCTTGTCGCCTATGCGGTGGCGTTGCCGATCGCCGACAAGCTCGCCATGAAGCTCGGCGCGCAGGAGACGAACCTGTCGCTGATGATCGACGGGCTCTGCCAGGTCTCCGAACGCCGCTCGCCCGACGCCATCACCGACATGCTGATCGTCTATCTTCCGGAGAAGGCGCGCACGCACTTCGCGGCGACGGCGGCGGCATGATTCCGCGGCTTGAACGGCGCCGAAGAACGCCGCGGCCCGCCGGCGGCTGGCTCATCACCTACGCCGACCTGATGACCATACTCGTCTGCTTCTTCGTGCTGATCGTGTCCTACTCGATCCAGGACCAGGTGAAGATGGAGGTCGTCGCCGGCTCGATGCGCGATGCGTTCGGCGTCGCCGAGGAGCGTCGCTACGCCGGCGACATCAAGCTTCAGGGAACGCCGGAGCAGCGCCAGCCCGGCAACATCCGGCCGTCGCCGTCGCCCACCGCCAGCGGCCTCGCCGAAACGCTTTCCGCGCATCCGTCTGCGGGTGCGGAAGGCGCCCACGGCGCTTTCGCGACGGCCAGCGCCGACCGGCGCCGTTATGAGGACGCCAAAGCGGCGCTTGAAAAGGCGATCACCTCGAGCCCGCTGCTGAAGGATTTCGCCAAGGCCATCACCATCAATCTCGTCGACGACGGCATGCAGATCGTGCTGGTCGACATCGAAGGCCAGCCGATGTTCGCTTCGGGCTCGGCGGCCCTCACGCCCAGAGCGGAGGCGCTGCTGAAAGAAACCGCGCGCGCGCTTCTTCCGCTGCCCAACCGCATCGTCGTCGAAGGCCACGCCGATGCGACCGGGTCGGGCGCGTATTCGCCGTTCGAACTCACCGCCGCGCGGGCGAACGCGGCGAGGAAGAGTCTCGAAGACGCGGGCTTTCCCGCCGCTCGCATCGCCGGCGTGGCGGGCAGAGGCGCGGCGATTCCTCTTTATCCCGAAAATCCCTACGCCGCCGCCAACCGCCGCATTGAGATCGTGCTCGAACCCGCGGCGTCGCTGCTTCCTGAGAAACGCTCTTTGTAGGCGGGCGATCTTAAGAGCCCGGGCTCCATCGATACTTGCGACGTTATATTGACTGCGTTGCTTTCACTGTACTCGACTCCACCAAATCCACTGCGCAACCTGTTCGATTTAATGTTGCGAAGACTTGAACGGGCCGGCGAACGTCATACGGTACACTGACTGGTGTTCGCGAATAGGGGAGATGCTCGCGATCAATGGAGGAATGATGACCGATCGCGTCGAAAAGTTCGCCGGCGCTCTGATAGAAATCGATAACCTGAACGACCTCAGTCAATTCTACTGTGAATATGTAACTTCGCGCTTCGGGCAGCCCTACGTTTCCTATCTCGTCGTCGCCGACAAATTCAAACAGATGCATGGCCCGAACATAGTTCGCGCCGCAACTCTTCCGGAGGGATTTCAAGAGGACTACGAGTATAACGAGCTCAGCAAAATCGACCCGATATTACGACTCGCGCAGGTAAGCGGCCTCCCCGTTTCGGTGAAAGACGCGAGCGCGAGCGCCTGTCTCTCCGGCGCCGAGCGGGAATTCCTTGAATCGTTGCCGAAGTGGGGCATTCGAGACGCCGTAGCGCTGACGGTTTGCACGCATCCCGGGCAAATCGCCTACGCCGGATGCGGCACGGACAGCCCGCGTCTTTCTCTTTCGACGCTTGACCTGCGCGCCTTCTACCTCATCGCTCACGAAATGCATGCCCGATACCGTACTCTTAGCGGCGTGGACGACCAAACCAAACTGACCTCGCGCGAGTTGGAAATCATGAAATGGATAGTGCAGGGCAAATCCAACGCCTTTATCGCCAATAATCTGGAGATTTCCCCTCACACGGTGGATACGCTCGTTCGGCGTTGCTTTGGAAAGCTGAACGCCAAGACACGGCTGGAAGCCGCGCTGAAAAGCGTCAGCCTGGGTATCGCGCTCGCTTGAACCCTCGTGGCGCAACCCCGTGACAGGAGTTGCGTTACCGCGGCCGCGTGATGGCGCGGATCAAAAAAACTCCCCACTTTGAAAAAGCACAGGGAGTAATACACATGCAAACCAAGCCTAACGGACGATTATTTACATCGCCCCAAAATACAGAGCCGGTTCAGACAAGCCAGTTCGAGTCTTTCTTCAAAATTTGGCTTATGCTGGAGCGGCAGGGAGAGCTGACGGAGGAAGCCGCCGAGGAATCCGAGGGCGCGATTCCAGCCCAGACCAATCTTATGGAGTTGGTGGCTTCGGTCGAATCCAAGTCGATGGAGGACCTCGCTTACAAGCTCGCCCTGTGGCGATGGGACGCCCCGGATATCGATGCGACGGGGACATGCATGAGCCGCGGCGACCTCGTCGCCTATTCGGCGTTTCGCGATCTTGTCAAATTGACCGGTCTCGAACTGCTGATGCGTCCGGAGGATATTGAGACCGGCTTCTACCGGGACCAAATGTTATAACCAACCACAACTTGCGTAATAAGACGCAGCATCTGTCGGTTGAGGCTTCGCCGCCATAAAGGAAAGACGAAGCCTCAACCGATAGAATCGCTTCCTCGCTATCGGACGCTTGCGCTAACATGGGCGCGCGAGAACCGTTTCTGCTGTTGGAAATCGGCTGGCCGCTATTGGGTGCGCCTGCATGTCGGTCGATCTGAAAGCTTTTGTAAGCGAGACGAGTCGCGAGACTGACCGTCATGCGCTCATTCGCAGTTTTCGAAAGCTGGTCAAGGCGCACGGCTTCACCGCCTCGCGCTATCAGGTGCTGGCGAAAGAGTTCCGGCCCGTCGACTGGCGGGACGGCCACCGTTCGGTGGACTATCCGAGGGAATGGCTGGAGCGATACAGGGAAAGCAATTACTTCGACCTCGATCCGCTCGTCGAAATCGCCCGCAAGACTCATGAGCCCTTTTATTGGCACGAGGTCGAAGAACGCCTCGATCTTACTGACGCGCAGAAAGAATATTTCGTCGATCTCGGCCGGCATGGCTTCAGGGACGGGCTTGTCGTGCCTGTCTATCTGCGGCCCGGAGAAGTGGCCTATTTCGGACTTGGGGCGAAAGAGAAGGTGCTGCCCCTTTCGACAACCGATCTCTTGGAGATTCAGATCGTTTGTCAGGTTACGCATCAACGATACGAGCAGTTGCTCGAACCGGTGGAGACGCTGGAGCTTGCGCCGCGCGAGATCGAAGTCATCGCCTGGATCATGCAGGGCAAGAGCAACAGCGCCATTGCAGGAATACTGGGCATCTCAAATCACACGGTGGACACGCTTGTGCGCCGCTGCTTCCGAAAGCTCGGCGCGACGAACCGTCTCGAGGCGTCTCTTGTCGCCGTCAGCCGCGGCGTCGGCGTTTCGCTTCCCAAGGCGAGTTAACGACCGTTCATCTTTCCGCGTCCCCCAACTGCGTGACAGACACGCGGCCTCCGCGTGACTAAGTAAAACTCATTCACCGGGAGACAAACCGTGCCGTACGCGACCGTCGCGCTGTCGTCGCGCGTTAGCAATTTCGACGATTCACCTTCAGATATGCAGAATTTCGATCTTTCGACCTCATTTCGGCTTTGGCTTGCGCTGAAGCAGCAGATAGATCGCGAAATCTGCACGCAGGACAGCGCCGAAGCGCGCGAGAAAATCGCCTCGCTTGCGCGGGCGCAGACACGGCTCATCGAATTATCGGCGGACATGGCCAATCTTACGCCCAGAGAAGTGCGCCTTGAACTGGAAGTGTGGCTGAAAGCGCAGCCGCACGCCGCCAACGACTCCCCTATGCGCGAACAGGACGTCGCCGCCGTCGAAGCTTTGCTCGCCTATATACGCGCGAGACGGACGCCGGACGCCTCCCCGGAATAACAGTTTTACGATTTGCGGCCCCCCGGTCTCCCCCCAAGAGGGGGCCGCAACGACCCCGTTTCGTTTGCCGTCCGAGCTCTAACGGACGGCGCGAAGCGGGGTCATCTTTTTCCGCCGCGCGTCAGTGCGCCTCGTCCCAGTTCCGTCCGGCGCGCGCTTCCACGACGAGCGGCACGGAAATGTCGAGCGCCGGAAGATGCGCCTTCGCCATGACGGCCGAAACCGTTTCACCGACCTTGTCCGCCTCCGCCTTCGGCGCCTCGAAGATCAATTCGTCGTGCACCTGCAGAAGCATCTTCGCGGACAGTCTGGCTTCCTTGAGGGCCTTCGGCATGCGGATCATCGCCCGGCGAATGACGTCGGCGGCCGAACCCTGGATCGGCGCGTTGATCGCCTGACGTTCGGCGTAGCCTCGCATCGCCGGATTCTTGTCGTTGATCCCGCCCACATGGATGCGCCTGCCGAAGATCGTCTCCACATAGCCGTCGAGCCGCGCCCGGCGGATGGTTTCGTCCATATAGTTCTTGATGCCGGGAAATTTCTCGAAATAACTCGAAATATAGTCCTTAGCCTCGCCGCGACTGATGCCGAGCTGATTGGCGAGGCCGAACGCCGAGATGCCGTAAATGATGCCGAAATTGATGGCCTTGGCGCGCCGCCTGATCATCGGATCCATGCCTTTCACCGGCACGCCGAACATTTCCGAGGCGGTCAGGGCGTGGATATCGACGCCGTCCTCGAAGGCTTTCTTCATAGACTTGAGGTCGGCGATATGGGCGACGAGCCGCAGCTCGATCTGGCTGTAGTCCGCCGAAATGAGGACGTTGCCTTTCTCGGCGATGAACGCCTGACGGATTTTTCGCCCGTCTTCCGTCCGTATCGGAATGTTCTGCAGATTGGGATCGGTCGAGGCGAGGCGCCCGGTGGTCGTCGCGGCGAGCGAGTAAGACGTGTGGATGCGCCCCGTCTCCGGATGAATGGTTTCTGGAAGAAGATCCGTGTAAGTGCTTTTGAGCTTGGCGAGGCCGCGCCAGTTGAGAACCGCCCGCGGCAGTTCATGCCCTTCGGCGGCGAGCACTTCGAGCACGTCCGCCTTGGTCGACCACGCGCCGCCGGCGGTCTTCTTGCCGCCGGGCAGGCCGAGCTTGCCGAACAGGATTTCCGATATCTGCTTCGGCGACCCGAGATTGAATTTCTCCCCGGCGAGCGCGTAAGCCTCGTCTTCGTGCGCCGCCATGCGCTGCGCGAATTCGCCCGACAGGCGCCGCAAAACGCCGGGATCGACCTTCACGCCTTCGCGCTCCATCGCGACGATCACCGGCACCAGCGGCCGCTCCAGCGTTTCGTAGACGGCGAGCCTGCTTTCGGAGGCGAGGCGCGGTTTCAGGATTTCATGAAGGCGCAGGGTCACGTCGGCGTCTTCCGCCGCGTAGGCCGTCGCCTTGTCGATCGCCACTTCGCCGAACGTCTTCTGGTTCTTGCCGGTCCCGACGACGTCGGAAAACTTGATCGTGTCGTGGCCGAGGTGGAGCTTCGACAGCTCGTCCATGCCGTGTCCGTTGCGACCGTTGTCGAGCACATAGGACTGCAGCATGGTGTCGTCGATCGGCGCCACATTGACGCCGTAACGGGACAAAAGCAGCGCATCGTATTTCAGGTTCTGCCCCACCTTGAGGATCGCCGGGTCCTCGAGCATGGGTTTCAGGATCTTCAGCGCCTTGTCGACCGGGATCTGCTTCTTCGTCTCCGTATCGTCGAAGTCGAGCCCCTTGGCGCCATGACCGACCGGAATGTAGCAGGCGGCGCCCGCCGCCGTCGAAAGCGACACGCCGACGAGGTTGGCCCTCATGGCGTCGAGGCTGTCGGTTTCGGTGTCGACGGCGACGACGCCTCTCTCCTGCGCGCGCGCGATCCACCGCCTGAGCGCGGGCTCATCGTACACGGTCTCGTAGCCGTCGACCTTCGGCGGCGGAGCCGGGGGCGCGACGGCCGGCTTTTCGCTTTTCGCGGCGGCGCCGTTGGCGAAGTCGGAAGCGACGCGCCGCGACAGCGTGTTGAACTCCATCTCGGCGAGAAACTTCGACAGCTTCTCCGCGTCGATCTTCGGCATCGCCAGCGCTTCGAGCGGCTCCGGCAACGCCACGTCGGTTTTAAGCGTCACCAGATCGCGCGAGATGCGCGCCTTGTCGGCGAATTCGATCAGGTTCTCCCGCCGCTTTTGCTGCTTGATCTCGGGAGCGCGGGCCAGAAGCTCGTCGAGATCGCCATACTCCTCGATCAGTTGCGCCGCCGTCTTGACGCCGATGCCCGGCACGCCCGGCACGTTGTCGACGCTGTCGCCGGCGAGCGACTGCACGTCGATCACTTTTTCCGGCGGGACGCCGAATTTCTCGATCACCTCGGCGCGGCCGATGCGCCGGTTCTTCATCGTGTCGAACAGCGAAACGCGGTCGGAGACGAGCTGCATCAGGTCCTTGTCGGAGGAGATGATGACGACCTCGCCGCCCAGCTTCTCCACATGCCTTGCATAGCTCGCGATGATGTCGTCGGCCTCGAATCCCTCCATCTCGATGCAGGCCACGTTGAAGGCGCGAGTCGCGTCCCTCACCAGCGGAAATTGCGGGACCAGGTCTTCCGGCGGCTCCGGGCGGTGCGCCTTGTATTCCGGGTAGAGATCGTTGCGGAAGGTTTTCGCCGAGTGGTCGAAAATGACGGCGAGATGTGTCGGATCATGCTCGTCCGTCATGTCGCACAGCAGTTTGTAGAGCATGTTGGAATAGCCCGAGACCGCGCCGACGGGCAGGCCGTCTGATTTGCGGGTCAGCGGCGGCAGCGCGTGATAGGCGCGAAAGAGATAGCCGGAGCCGTCGACGAGATAGAGGCGGATCGGGGAGCTGGCGGCGCTTTTTGTCATGGGCCGCTTTTATCCCCAGCGAGCGGACCCGCCAACCGGATTCGTGGCGCGTCCCGCCTCATCCGCTTGCGGAGAGTCGCTGCTTCGCGCACGAGCAAGAAAAGAAGTGGTGCCGCTTGCGTGACTTGAACACGCGACCCCATCATTACGAATGATGTGCTCTACCAGCTGAGCTAAAGCGGCGTCCGCGGGGCCTGCGAGCCCTTCCGGAGGCGGTTCCATAGCCCGCCGTAGCGGATTTCGCAACATCGGCGTGGGCGGGTCTTTCCGGCGGCGCGCGGCCGAAGGGATACGGCGCTCTACGCTCGCAGGACGCCTCCCGTCGCCTTGTTGACCTGCGCGACGATGCGGGCCGAGAGCGCCTCGATCTCCTCGTCGGTCAGCGTCTTGTCGCGCGGCTGGATGGTCACCTCGACGGCGAGCGACTTCCTGCCTTCCGGCACGCCCTTGCCCTGATAGACGTCGAACAGGGCGACCTTCGCCACCAGTTTCTTGTCGGCGCCGGCGACGGCGCGGATCAGGGTCTCGGCGGCGACGGCTTCGTCGACCACGAAGGCGAAGTCGCGTTTCAGGGGCAGGAGCTCCGAGGCGTCGAGCGCGGGTTTGGTCTTTGTCGGCCGGGCGCGCGCCGCCGGAATGCGGTCGAGGAAAACCTCGAACGCATGCACCGGCCCGTCGACGTCCATCGACTTGAGGACGCGCGGATGGATCTCGCCGAAATGCGCGAGCACGTTCTTGGGCCCGAGGCGCAACACGCCCGAACGGCCCGGATGGTACCATCCGGGCGCCTCCGCCGCGGTCTGAAGCTGCGCCGCGACGGCGCCCGCCGCTTCGAGCGCGGCGATCGCGTCCGCCTTCACCGTGAAAACGTCCGTAGGCAGATCGCTGCCTCGCCAGTGGCGCTGCGGGTTTGAGAGCCGAGCGCCGGCCGCCGCCGTCTCCTGATCCTCGGGACGGTCGCCGGCGTAGACGGGCGCGACTTCGTACAGCGCAAGATCGTCGCGGCCGCGGTCGGCGTTGCGCTGGAGCGCGGCGACGAGGTTCGGCAGGATCGACGGGCGCATCGCGCCGAGATCCGACGAAATGGGGTTGGCGAGGATGAGCCCCTTCGCCTTCAGCCAGTTGGCGCCGTCGCAGAACAGGGCAGCATGGCGTTCGTCCGCGAACGACCAGGTGACGGCTTCGAGAAGGCCGCGCGAAGCGAGGGCGCGGCGCGCGTTGCGGCGCCGGTCCTGCGCCTGCGTCAGTTTCGGGGCCTCGACCGCGCCGCGCATCGGCAGCGTCACGTTCGGCAGCTTGTCGAAGCCGACGATGCGCGCCACTTCCTCGACCAGATCGGCCTTGCCCTCGATGTCGGGGCGCCAGGTCGGCGCATCGACCAGCCACGGGTCCGACAGATTGACGGCGAAACCGAGCGCCTTGAGGACGCGCTCGATATCTTCCTCATGCACGTCGACGCCGGTGAGCCGCTTCACTTCCGACGGCGGGAAAGCGACCGTGTTGGCGTTCACCGGCGGCGCGCCCGCGACTTCGATCTCGCTCGGCTCCCCGCCGCAGAGGTCGAGAATGAGCCGCGTAGCGAGCTCTATGCCCGGAACGACGAAGGCCGGATCGACGCCGCGTTCGAAACGGTACCGCGCGTCGGTGTGCAGGGAGAGCTTGCGTCCTGTCTTCGCGGTGCGCAGCGGATCGAAATAAGCGCACTCGACAAACACGTTCGTCGTGTCATCCGAGCACCCCGTATCCTCGCCGCCGATGATGCCGCCGAGACCGAGCACGCCGTTGTCGTCGGCGATCACCGTCATCGTCTCGTCGACTTCGTAGGTTTTGCCGTCGAGCGCCAGGAAGCTTTCGCCCTTCTCGCCGAGCCGGGCGCGGATTTCGCCCTTCAGCTTGTCGGCGTCGAAGACGTGAAGCGGCCGGGCGCGGTCGTAGGTCACGAGATTGGTGATGTCGACAAGGGCGCTGATCGGCCGGAGGCCGATGGCCCGCAGCCGGTCGGCGAGCCATTTCGGCGACGGTCCGTTTTTTACGCCCCTGATGTAGCGGCCCGCGAAAACCGGGCAGGCGTTCTCCGCGCCTTTCGGAAAATCGAGTCTGACCTTCTGCGGACAAGGGAAAGCGCCCTTCACCGGCGCCGGCTCCTTCGTAATGAGCCTGCCGAGCCCCGCCGCCGCGAGGTCGCGGGCGACGCCGTTTACGCCGTTCGTGTCCGGACGGTTGGGCGTCACCTCGAAATCGATGACGGGATCGCCGCCGAGCACCTCGGCCAGCGGCTGGCCGACTTTCGCCGAGGCGGGCGCCTCGATGATCCCGTCATGGTCGTCGCCAAGCTCCAGCTCGCGAGCCGAACACATCATGCCGTTCGATTCGACGCCGCGGATTTTCGCCTTCGACAGCGTCACGTCGATGCCGGGCACATAGGTTCCGACCGCCGCATAGGCGACCTTGATGCCGGCGCGCGCGTTGGGCGCGCCGCAGACGATCTGGAGGACCCCGTCCTTCGTCGCCACCTGACAGACCTTGAGTTTGTCGGCGTCGGGATGCGGCTCCGCCTTCAGCACTTCGCCGATGGTGAAATCCTTCAGCCGCACGGCGGGATCGTCGACCGCCTCGACCTCGAGGCCGACGGCGACCATGGTATCGACGATGCGCGTCAGCGAGGCGTCGGTTTCAAGATGCTCTTTGAGCCAGGACAGGGTGAATTTCATCGGTCCGTACTTTGTCTCTTACAGGGCGATCTGGGCCTTGGCGGCGAACGGGAGCGGCGCGGCCGGCGCCGTTTCCGCCAGAACCCGCTCGCAATCGGAAAGGACGATCTCCTCGAATCGCTCGCGAGTGAAGGACGCGAGCGCATGCGCGCGTCCCGCAAGACCGCGCCGCGCCGCTTCTTCCGGCCGGCGGAGCAGGCCGAGGCACGCCTCGATCATCTCCTTATCCCCGTCGGCGCTTAGGATGCAATCGGCGCGGACCGCTGGCGGAACGCCGCGCGTCGAATGAATATCGGCGACAACCGCCCGGCCGTGGGACAACGCTTCGATCACCTTGGTCTTGACGCCCGCCCCGTCATAGACGGGCGAGACGGCGAAAACGGCGCGGCGATACTCCAGGCCGAGATCGTCGACGAAGCCGGCGACCTCGACGCCGCTGAGCGCCGCGAGTCCCGGCGGGAGGCGCTCCCAGCCCCTTCCGACGATGCGCAACGCCGCGCCTGGCTCGGCGCGGACGATCGCCGGCCAGCACTTCTTCAGAAACCGCATGGCGCCGAGACGGTTCGGCTCGTGGCCGGCGTTGCCGACAAACAAGAGCGTTTTCCCTTCCGCCGGCGCCGGCGCGGCCTCTTTCGGCAGAGGCGCGAAAGGAATGTTGGGCAACTGCGAGATGGAGAGACCGTCGAACCCTTCCCTGTCCTCCTCGCCGACCACCCATATATGTCGCGCGGCAGGCAATGTCTGGCGCAGAATCGTCACCGCCTGCGCCGCATGCCAGCGATTGAGCGCGCCGAGCGCCGGATTGAAGCGGTTGCGGCGCAGACGCGAGGCGAAAACCAGATCGTCGCGGTCGTCAAGGTCGACGATGACCGGCGTGCGCTGACCCGGCGCGAACGCGCCGGCGCGCGCCGCAGGCCGTAAGAAACGCGCGACGATAAGATCGTAAGCGGAGAAATCGACGCTGGCGAGCGAAGCCAGCATTTTCGAATCCGGCTCGTAGGCGCGCGCGCGCGGCGTGAAGGTCGAGGCGATCTTGTCGGCGGCGCCCGTTGGAAAATATCTGTGCAGGACGCGCAGCGGCAGCGCGTCGCTCGGCGGCGCATGCAGCGCTTCGTAAATGGCGGCGGCGCGCCCGAAGGGTTTTCTGTGCATGGCGGCGACGCCGGCGCCGACGATCATCACGTCGACCGCATAGCGGTCCGCCAGCGCATTGAAGATCAGCAACGTGCGCTGCTCGCCGCCGCTCGCCGGCTCGCCGCACACCGAGATCGGCGCGATGAAAAGAACTCTCCTCGCCATACGCCCCGCTAGATCCACAGCCACGGAAGCGCGCGATTGGCGGCTGCTCTCACATAGAATTTCATCTGGTGCCTGAAGCCGCCATAACTCGCGCCGTCGAATCCTCTGACGCCGAGCACTTTCGGCGTGCGCGCAAGGCGCGGAACGATTGTCACGCCGTCGAACGAGCCTTCGTCTATCTTCCTCCTGAGAATCTTCTCGCCGGCTTCGGTCGTGCGGTATTCCTCAAGATCGCGCCCGATCGTTTTCCAGAAGGCGTCGCGGCGGAATGCAGCCAGAAAGAAATCCACCACCCGCTCCGGGCTGTTGCGCAGATTGAGATAGAGGTCGAACGAGGCCGGCTGGGAGCGGACGATGTCGGCGACATTCTCGACGATATAGCGTCCCGTGACTTTCCAGATCGTCGCGTCGCCGGCTTCGCGCAGAAGCGTCGAGCGATTCATCGCCTCGACGAGAAGATGCGCCTCGAGATAGTAGCGGCTGAATTCGGACGGAAGGTCTGACGCATAGGAAACGAATTCGACGCGATCGGCGACGCCGAGCCGGTCGACGACATCGCGCAGCGCGTCAAGCGGATGGCCGGAATTGTCGACATAGACGAGCGCGTCGAAAACGCCGCGCTTCAGTTCGCCCGCGTAAAAATCCAGCGCCGCGACGTAATCCCCGAGCCGGTCAGCCGGATCGGCGCGTTTCAGCGCGAAAGTTCCCGCCTTCGGCGCGATCGTCGAGGTCATCAGAAGGATGTTGCGGGCCGCGCTCATCGCGGGCCGTCCGGCTGTTGCACATGAAACACGCCATTCACGAGAAGTCCGTCTACAGAATAAGATAACAGCGGGAAAATGCGGACGGCGATCACAGTTGCGCCTCCCGGCATTTGACGAGACCTGAATTTTCGACGCCGATCGTCTCGTCGAGGATGACGAGACGCCCCTCCGACTGCGGCGCGAAGACGAAACTGTCCTCCGCGCCGTCGCTGTAACCGTCGACCAGACATTCCGCGACGGCTCTCGCGCCGCCCTGCGCCGCCGCCTCCAGGAACAGCACGTCGCAGTGGACGTCGCCGGCGTGGAAGGCGCGCGGTGCGAGGCGCCATTCCCGCTCGGGATCGCCGCAGCCGCCTTCCACCGCCCACACGCCGGCGAGCGAGGCGAAATACGCCTCGGCCTTCGCCTTGCGTCCCGCCTCCTCGCCGGGCGCTGCGGCCGGTTTGGATCCCGACGCGACCGGCGCGGTCGGACGCTGCGCGACGGCGGCGGACGTCTCCTCCGCCTCCTTCTCGCTGCACGCGGCGAGCGCTATCAGAGCAAGGACCGATACGGACTGTTTCACGTGAAACACTCCGTATACGGGAAATGACGGCAGTTCGCTCGCTTCATAGGCCCTCCCCGCGCCGAAGCTTCATCCAGGCGTCGATTTTCACCGGCTCGCGGCCGAGCGGCCGGCTGCAGGACTTCGTCTCGATGGGCCGCTCCGCCTGGTTGAGCGTCGTCCACCAGCACTTTTCGTAGACAGAGCAGTAACAGACTGCGACTTCGGTCTGCGCCACCGTGGGCCAGAAGGTTTTCGAGAAATTTTCTTCGGCCCGCCAGACGATGCGCGCCACCGTCATGTCGGAATCAGGCGCAAGCGCGAAACCGGGCCTCGGCGTCCCGTCCCATTCGACGGCGGCGTTGGGCAGGCGCGTAAAAAATCGACTGACGAGATCGTTCATCGAGTCGACTGGCTCGCCTCCGTAAGTCAGCGCCGCCGCCTCGATGAAAGCCGGTCCGACGCCGACATTCTTCATGACGACGCTGAACTCCGCGCGGTCGTTGCTGCGGCTCAGCATGTTGACGATGGCGATATGCGGATACACGGCGGCGAACTGCTGCTTGCGCATGATCTGCGCCTGGTCCCAGGCGATGAAAACAGCGACGACGGAAATCGCCACCGCCGCCGCCGCCGTGACCTGTTCGGCCTTCATCGCGACAGCCCCGTCGCGAGGTTAGGCTGGTCGTGCGGATCGAACCCGTAATGTTCGAGCCAGCGCGCGTCAGCCGCGAAGAAATCGCGCAAGTCCGGAATGCCGTATTTCAGCATGGCGAGCCGGTCGACGCCCATGCCGAAGGCGAAGCCCTGATATTCATCCGGGTCTAGTCCGCAATTCTTCAGGACATTCGGGTGCACCATGCCGCAGCCGAGAATCTCCATCCATTTCTCGCCCTGGCCGATGCGAATTTCGTTTCCGACCCGCTCATAGCCGACATCCATTTCCGCCGACGGCTCGGTGAACGGAAAGAAGTGCGGACGGAAGCGGGTCCTGACGCTGTCGACCTCGAAGAACGCCTTGGCGAAGGCTTCGAGCGTGCCCTTCAGGTGGCCCATGTGAGTTTCGCGGTCGATGACGAGCCCCTCGACCTGATGGAACATCGGGGTGTGCGTCTGGTCGGAATCGTTGCGGAACGTCCGCCCGGGTATGATGATGCGGATCGGCGGCTTCCTGGTCATCATGGTGCGGATCTGCACCGGCGACGTGTGCGTCCTCAGCACCATGCGCGACCCGTCCTCCTTCTCGTCGAAGAAGAACGTGTCGTGCATCTCGCGCGCCGGATGGTCGGCGGGGAAGTTCAGCGCCGTGAAATTGTGGAAGTCGTCTTCGATGTCGGGTCCTTCCGCGACGTCGAATCCCATCGCCGCGAAAATCGCCGCAATTTCCTCGAACACTTGGCTTACAGGATGGATCTTGCCTTTCGGTTCCGGCCGGACAGGCAAGGTCACGTCGACCTTCTCGGTCGCAAGACGGGCTTCGAGCGCAGCCGCCTCCAGCGCCTGTTTCCTGGCCTCGATGGCGGCGGCGATACGGTCTTTCAGTCCGTTCAGCGCCGGCCCCATCTCCTTGCGTTCTTCGGGGGTCATCCTGCCGAGAGTCTTGAGTTTTTCGGAGATGACGCCCTTCTTGCCGAGCGCGCCAACGCGCACCTCTTCGAGCGCGGCTTCCGAAGAAGCCGCGTCGATTTGCGCTGTCAGTTCGCGTTCGAGGGTTTGAAGCTCACCCATCCGTTCAGACTCCATATTCAGGTTGCGCGCCGCCACGGCGGCCGCGCCTTCGCTTGTGCGTTACTATAAACGCAGAAAAAATAGCGGGGATAACTTTGCCCGCCGGCGGTAATTGATTGATTTCAGCGGCCTCCGCCGTCCCCCGGCTGAAGGTCTGTCAATATTGGCCGCAAACACTGCTGTCGAGGGCCAAAAATCCCGCTTTCAGGAGAAAAGAACCGGCGACGCGAAGCGGGCCCTCTTTCGAGGGCCCTGTGCGGAAAGAAGCGGGCCCTCTTTCGAGGGCCCGCGGGGGCGCCGCCGGATTACGCAACACCCGGCGGGGGAAGATTTATTCGGCCGAGGCGTAATCTTTTGCTTCAGCCGTCTCGCCGGCTGCGTAGGCTGCGAGTTCCGGCGAACCGACGTCGGCGACAGCGCGGGCGACCGCGTCCTTCACGCAACTTTTCATCTGGTAGACGCCGACAGGAGAGGACAGGAGGTCCCGCTTGCACTCCTTGCGGGCGGCGGCCTCGATTTCTGCGTAGAGAGCGGCGACGGCCTCGGGATCGGCGAGGTCAGCGCGGTCGAAGACGATTTTCGACCCCGCGAAGGCTGGCTGTAAAACGAAGATGGATGCTGCGACTGCGAAAAGCGATGTCCGGAACATTTCTGTTTCCCTTTCAATAGGTTAACGAAATTCCGGGCGTCTCCTTTATTGTCATGGGCCGCAAAATGCTGCGACGCACAAAAGCTAACACAGTTCGATTCGCCGTCAACGGGAAAAATTTCTGTCCGCTACATTTTTCTAAAGCAAAAGCAAAACGGCGCGCCTTTCAGCGCGCCGTCGAATTCGTTTCGCCTCAGAAAGCGCCTTAAGCCAGGGCGGCTTTAGCTTTTTCCGCGATGGCCTTGAAGGCCTCCGGCTCTTTGACGGCGATGTCGGCGAGCACCTTGCGGTCGACCTCGATGCCGGCCTTGGCCAGACCGTCGATCAGGCGCGAATAGGTGAGGCCGAGCTCGCGAGCGCCAGCGTTGATGCGCTGGATCCACAGGGCGCGGAAGTTGCGCTTGCGCACCCTGCGATCGCGATAGGCGTACTGGCCGGCCTTTTCCACCGCCTGGTTGGCGACGCGGAACGTGTTCTTGCGGCGGCCGTAATAGCCCTTGGCCTTTTTGAGGATTTTCTTGTGACGGGCGTGAGCAGTGACGCCCCGTTTGACGCGCGACATGGGTTCCGGCTCCTAGCGGCTATAGGGCATGTATTTTTTGACGATCTTCGCATCCGCGTCGGACATGACCTCCGTGCCGCGGTTCTGGCGAATATACTTGCCGTTGTGGCTGATGAGCCTGTGACGCTTGCCGGCGACACCGTGCTTGACCTTGCCGGAAGCCGTCATTTTGAACCGCTTCGCAGCGGATTTCTTGGTCTTCAGTTTGGGCATTTCAACATCCTTTCGGAAAGCGCCTAAGCGCTCGATCTTTCGGCCGCCCAGGCATGCCTTGGGCCCGGCGACCATTTCCAGAGCGGCGCGTTATAGCTGAAGAACCGCTTAATGCAAGGGATATGGCGGCATGCGGGGGTCTTTGAGGGGTCCTCTCGCGGGGCGGTCTTATAAAGACGGCCCGGCGCCGAATGCGCGGCGAAGCCATCTGGGCCGGGCCGGACAATACGGCTGGAGTGGCGCCGCAAGGGGCAATCGCGATAAGTTTAGGGCGGGAAACGCCTGGAGGGGCTTAGAATGTTTCGTATCGCACTCGCGGGACTGTTATTCCTTGTTTCTTTCGCCGCGCAGGCCGCCGAGCCAATAGCCCGGCTCCCCTATCGCTTCGATTACGGCGGATGGTTCACCGTTTCGGCCACCGTCAACGGCCAGGGTCCGTACGATTTCATCATCGACACAGGATCCAGCCATTCGCTGGTGTTTGAAAATCTCGCCGAGCAGCAGCATTTTCCGCCTTCAGGCGGCCCGCAGCAGACCGTGCTCGGCCTCGTCTCCTCCGGAAAGTATCCGACCTATAAGGTCGGCGACATCGCGCTCGGCGCAGCCGTGCTCGAAAATGCGGTCACGGTGATCCTCACCGACTGGAAGGTCGACGAAAGGTCGCCGCAGGGCGTCATCGGTCTCGACTTCCTGAAACACTATCGCGCAGTGTTCGACGGCGAACGGCGGGAGCTTCTTCTCTACCGAGCCGGCGACGCCATCGACCCCGCCTATGAAGCGTGGGACGAGGTGTCGTTGACGGCGAGCGATTTCAGCAGAGAAGCAGGATATCTCTATACGCTGGAAGCGCGCCTCAACCGCGCGTCGGTAAGGTTCCTTCTCGATCTCGGCGCCGCCGGCACGGTCGTCAATCGCCTCGGGTACAGCCGCGCCATGCAGAGCGAAGTCTCGATTAAAATTGCGCCGCGAACGACGACGACGCCGATCGGACGGGTGACGGACGCGCTCGACAACCGGGTGCGGGCTCAGTCGGCGCGCATCAACAAGATCCGCACGGGAAAAATAAACTGGGGCGCGGCGGTCGTTATCGTTCATGACGCATCGATTTTTTCCGACCTAGGCGTCGTCGAAGAACCGTTCGGCCTTTTCGGAGCGGACATGTTCCGGGATCGGAGCTTCGTGCTGGACTTCGCGGCGGAACGGATTCTGGTCGGGCCGAAAGCTCGCAAAAACTCGTAGCGCTCCCGGCGGCAGGAGCGCCGAAGGAGGCGCCGTGTGGCGACGCCGTTGACCGCCGTCCTGAAACTGCTCCTGGCCGCCGTGGCGGCGTCCTTGCTGTCGTTTTCCGCAGGCGCCGCCGACCAGCCTGTCGCGCAGGTTCCGTTCAGCATCGGCTATGGCGGATGGTTCACCGTTTCGGTCGCCGTGAATGGCCGCGGACCGTACGATTTCATTATCGATACCGGCGCGACGCAAAGCCTGGTGTTTGAAAATCTCGCCAGGACCCATGATTTTCCGCTGTCCGGCGGCTCGCCTCGCACCGTGCTCGGCCTCGCCGCCGCCGGATCTTTTCCGCCCTATCGCGTCGGAGAAATTTCAATCGCAGAAGGCGTGCGCCTTAGGGACCATGAGTGCGTCGTCCTCGACGACTGGACGGTGGAGCGCGCCTCCCCGCAGGGCGTGATCGGCCTCGACCTGCTGCGCCGCTTCACTCTCGTCTTCGACGCCGGGACGAAGGAGCTTTCCTTCTACGCCGCCGGCGCCGATGTCGGCATTCCGAAAAACTGGCGCGAGATCAAGCTGGAGCCCCGAGATTTCGGAGTCGCTTCCGGCGAGCTTTATACGCTGAACGCGTATCTTGGCCGCGCGGCGATTCCTTTCCTGCTTGATCTCGGCGCCTCGGGTACGATCATCAATTACCCGGCCGTTCGCAAATACAGCAATCAGTATCGCACGATCGAATACGGGCTTTATCCCACACGCGCGCGGCAGCGGATCATCGACGCGCTCGGCAAGACGGATACTGTCCAAGCCTACAAGGTGAGACGCATCAAGGCTGGAGACGCCGTCTGGCGCAACGCCGTCGTATATGCGCACCCGGCCTACATTTTCGATGACCTCGGCGTCGTCAATCAGCCGTTCGGCCTGTTCGGTTCCGACATGCTGGCCGGGCGCAGTTTTCTCATCGACTTTTCCGGACGGCGCATGCTTGTCGGTCCTGCGCCCCGTTGAAGCCGCTCAGGGCGCGTCGTGGAAGATGACGCCGAGCGCATAACGGGCTCCCTTCTCGATCGTGGCAATGCCATGGCGCATCTTCACCCGGTATGCGCCGCGCGCGCCCTCAGCGGGCCGTTCATTGACGGCGAACACCAGCGCCTGGCCCCGGCGCAGGGTCAGCGCCTCGGCGCGCGATTGTCGGCGCGGCGTCTGCTCGGAGAGAATGAAGGCGCCGCCTTCATAATCCTTGCCGGGTTCCGACAGAGCGACGACCGCCTGCAGCGGAAACGCCTCGCCGCCATAAAGGTCCTGATGCAGACGATTGTAGCCGCCGGGCCCGTATTTGAGGATCAGCGGCGTCGGGCGCAGCTGACCCGCGTCGGCGCATCGGCGGCGATAGGCGGCGTGATCGGCCGGGTAGGCGCGCTCGCGCCCGAGCGTCCGCGCCCATTCGCTGGCGATCGGAACTAAATGCGGATAAAGCCCCTCGCGCAGGTTTTTAACGAGAGGCGGCGCTGGATCGGCGAAATAGCGGTATTCGCCTTCGCCGAACCCGTGGCGCGACATTGTCACCGTAGAACGATACAACCCGTCGTCGTCATACCCGGCGATGAGACCGGCGCATTCATCGTCCGTCAGCAGCGTCCCGAGCCGCGCCCAGCCCTGCGCGTCGAGCGCCGCTTCGACGCGCCGCCAGTCGATCTCGGCGATTCGGCGCGCCACAGGCCCCGCGACGAAACGCTCGGGCCGGCAGCGCTTGCATGGCCGGTAGCCTGCCCGCTCTGCTTCCTGACGGGTGCGGACGAATGTAACGTTCTTCCTTAAGGGCCTGCCGGCGCATGTCGGCCGGCAATAAACCCCCGTCGTCGACACGCAGGACCAGAATGCGCCGTCGGCGCTTGCGTCGCGCGCCAGGCACGCCGCCCAGCGGGCGTCGTCATCAGAGTAGGCGGGCTCCAGCAGTTTCAGCGCGGCGGACATGGCGGGGCTCCTCGCAGGGTCGAGGTGGAGCCTAACCCCGAGGCGACGCCCCGCGCCGCCCGATTCTTGCGGGAAAGCCTATCCCGCGTCGCGGAAATAGGGCTCGACTTTGCCCTTGAGTTTCAAGGTCAGGGGATTGCCCTTGCGGTCGAGAG
The DNA here is from genome assembly GCA_036337175.1 of Pseudomonadota bacterium. Classification (GTDB taxonomy): domain Bacteria; phylum Pseudomonadota; class Alphaproteobacteria; order Caulobacterales; family Parvularculaceae; genus Amphiplicatus. Next base: position 4,900 of record JAYZEQ010000003.1, on the reverse strand, counting down.
TCTTGCCGGCGGCGACGCGGATCCAGCCCTCCGAGACGCAATACTCCTCGACATTGGTCTTGTCCTGACCGTTGAAGCGCACTCCGACGTTGCGGCCGAGAATCTCCTCGTCGTAGTGCGGGCTGTTGGGATTGACGCTGAGGCGGTCGGGGAGGGTGTCGGTCATGGCCATCTCGTCGGGAATCGGCCGCGCCAAAGTGACGATTTTCGCGGCGAGATCAAGCGGGGCGATCCTTACCGGGCGGTTAAAATGCGCGTCTTGACCGCCGATCTTTGCGCGATCTTAACCGCGCCGTCGCACCTTTCGGCGGACTCTGGCCGGAACTCCCGAAAGGACGCCAGCAATGAGCGGCTCTTCCAAACTGCACTCCCTCGCGGCGCTCGGCGCCGACGGCTTCATCAGCGCGCGCGACGTTCTGGAACTGCGCCGCACGGTTTTCGCCGACGGCGTCGTCTCGACCGACGAGCTCGACGCCCTGTTCGACCTTGGCGACCGCGCCCCGAACGGCGACAGGGAGTGGGCCGATTTCTTCGCTGAGGCGGCCAGCGATTTCTATCTCCGCGAGGAGGAGCCGCGCGGCTATCTCACCGATGACGAATTCCGCACCCTGAAAACCCGTCTCACCCGCAACGGCGAACGCGCCAGCGATCTTGAGATCGGCCTTCTCGTCAAGCTGATGGAGAACGCCGTCTCGACCCCCGCGGAGATGAGCGGCTTTACGGCGAAGCAGATCAAGCGCCGCATCGCCGAACGTCAGGGCGGCCCGCGAGTGACCGCCGAGGATGCGTCGCTCATCCGGCGCTTTCTGTTTGCAGCCGGCGGCGACGGCAATGTCGCGGTAACCCGCGAAGAGGCGGAATTCCTGTTCGACCTCAACGACGTCGTTTCCGGCGCGAAGAACGATCCGTCATGGACGGACCTGTTCTGCAAGGCCGTCTCCAACCATCTCATGGCGCATATCGGCTACAAGCCTGTGGGCCGCGAAACGGCGCTGAGGCGGCAGGCTTTCATGCAGAGCGACAACGCCGGCGTCGCAGGCGTTCTCGGCAGGATGTTTTCAGGCGGGATCGGCGGCGTGAAGAAGGGCTTCGGGCTCGCCGCCGCCAAAGACAAGACCGCGCAGCAGGAGCGCAACGACTCGCGCGAGGCCGGGATCGCCGAAGCGGAAGCCGTCACTTCGAACGAAGCCGACTGGCTCGCCGACCGCATCTCCCGCGACGGGGCGGTGCATGACAGCGAACGCGCGCTTATCAGACATCTGAAGTCGCTCGATGCGGAGCTGCCGCCGAAACTCAAAGCGATCGTTTCGAACGCCGCCTAGACCAGAATGCTGCGCGCCGATTCGACGCGCTTTTCGTCCTTGTCAGGATTGTTCTTCTCCCACGGCTCTGGAATCGCCCGCCCGCGCGCCACGGCGGGGCGTTCGCCGACCTCCTTAAGCCAGCGCTGAAGATTAGGCAGGCCGTCAACGCCGACGCCGGACCATTCATAAGTGTGAACCCAGCTCCAGGTCGCGATGTCGGCGATGGAATAGTCGCCGGCGAGATATTCGGCCTCGCCGAGACGGCGTTCCAGCACCTCGAACAGACGGCGGGACTCCCGCTGATAACGCTCTATGGCGGCGGGGAGCTTTTCCGGGAAGTAACGGAAAAAAACGTTCGCCTGGCCCATCATCGGGCCGATCCCGCCCATCTGGAACATCAGCCACTGCATGACCAGCGAGCGGCCCTTGACGTCCGTCGGCATCAGCTTGCCGGTCTTCTCGGCGAGATAGACGAGAATGGCGCCCGATTCGAACACCGCGAAATTCCCCTCGTCGCGATCGACGATGGCCGGGATGCGGCCGTTCGGATTGATCTTCAGGAACCAGTCCTGTTTCTGGTCGCCGGCGGAAAGCTTGAAAGCGTGAAGCTCGTAGGGAAGCGCCAGCTCTTCCAGCGCGATCGAGGCCTTCCAGCCGTTAGGCGTCGCCGCCGTGTACAGATCAATCATCGGAACGGTCCTCTCTGCCGGGTTCCTCGCGAGCGATTTTACGCCATCGCGCCCGCGTTAACCAAACTCCTTACCGCAAGTTTAATCACGCTTGCGTCATCGTCCTCGAAGCGCGGAGGACGCCATGAAGGACATCATCGCCATCGCCCGCATCGACGGCAAAAAGCGCCGGCTGAAGCCGTTCCTGCATCCGCGCAAAAAACGCAGCGCCCGCGCCTGGGCGTTCGGAACCTGCGTCGGCGCGATGCTGCTCGTCGTAACAGGCGGCCTCACCCCAAAGGCCGGGGAATTCAACAGCGAGACGCAGGCCATCGTCGCCGTCGAAGGCATGTATTTCTCCGCGTGCTCGGACGGTCCGCGGGTCACCTGCGTCGTCGACGGCGACACGCTGTGGCTCGACCGCGTCAAGATCAGGATCGCCGACATCGACACGCCGGAGGTCACGGCGCCCCGCTGCGCCGGCGAAGAAACCAAAGGCAGGCGGGCGACGGCGCGGCTGATCGAACTGCTCAACGCCGGACCGTTCGAGATGCGCGCCCTCGCCGACCGCGACGAAGACCTTTACGGCCGCAAGCTGCGCGTCCTCTATCGAGGCGGCCAGTCGCTCGGCGCGGCTCTGGCCGACGAAGGGCTCGCCCGCAAATGGGACGGCCGCCGCCGGAGCTGGTGCTGAGCGTTATGATCCCGCCTGCCCGGCGCGGAATTTCTCGATGAAGGCGCCGATGACGTCGGTCCACCGGCCGATATTCTTGGCGAGATGCTCCTTGGCGACGCCGCCGCCGAGCTCGATCACATAGTCGACGCCGACCTGGTTCGCGCCCTCGATGATATAGGCGCGGCCGAACACCTGGCTCTCGTTGAAGTCGTTGATGATCATGTAGTCGCGCGCCGTGACCTGCCGGCCGAGATTGAAATTGGCGAAGAACATCAGGTTCTCGCAAGCGAGCGGCGCGCCAGAGCAGTCGAGGGCGCGCACCCAGAAATTGATTTCACCGGCCTTGCCGCTGGCGACCGGCGCGCCGTTCGAGGAGTCGGTGATCATCGACGGGCTCAGCCCCGCCTCCGACAGCGCCGCCTCCAGTTCGTCGGCGGTCACCGCGCTGGTGATCTGCGCCGTCGCCGCCCCGGCGGCGAGCGCCCACAGCGCCGCTGTCGTCGTGATGAGCCTGTTCATGTCCAGCCCCGCATTGCCCCGCCAAGAGTGTGCGCCAGGACGCCCCGCCGGCGCAACGCTTTTGAGACGCGCGGATCGTCGTCAACCGGCTGTGACCCCTCGCCCCGGGCGGCGGCGGCGCGTTGACAGCAAGGCGACCCTCACTATTGTCGGCGCGACTCCGCTAACGCCTTGACTGAAGGGACTTTCATGGCAGACGCCCCGGCCGCGCGGCCGCTTTCGCCGCATCTGCAGATCTGGCGCTGGACGGCCGCCATGGCCGCCTCGATCACCCACCGCGGCACAGGTCTCGCGCTCTATGGCGGCGCGATCCTTCTCGCCGCCTGGTTCCTCGCCGCCGCGCTCGGTCCCGAGACCTACGCGCCCGTGGCCGCCGTCGTCGGATCGCTTTTCGGGCGCATCGTTCTTTTCCTTTTCGCCTGGTCGCTGATCTTCCACACGCTGAACGGCCTTCGGCATCTTTACTGGGACTCGGGGCGGGGGCTCTCGCCGAAGACAGCCGCGATGACGGCGTGGGCGACATACATCGCCTCGCTCGTCCTTACCCTGATCATCGTCGTTGCGGCGAACGGAGCGGCGTCATGAGCCATAAAGGCACATCCACATTCATCGCCATGCGCGCAAGCTCCGTCATTCTGCTGCCGCTTGTGATCTGGTTCGTCTGGGGCGTCCTGGCGCACGCCGGCGCCAGCGCGGAGGAAGCGCGCGCATGGCTCGCCGAACCGGTCACCGCAATTCTCTTCGCGCTTCTCATCGCGACCTGCGCCTTTCACATGCGCATCGGCCTCAATGAAGTGATCGACGATTATATTTATTCGGGAATCAAGAGCGCCCTCAGGACGCTCAACACGCTTGTCGCCCTCTGCGTCGCGGCGCTCGGTTTTTACGGCGCCTATCTTCTCGCATTTCAAGGCTGATCCATGTCCCAGGCTTACGATATTATCGACCATGACTACGACGTCGTCGTCGTCGGGGCGGGCGGCGCGGGTTTGCGCGCGACGCTCGGCGCGGCGCAGGCGGGGCTGAAGACGGCTTGCGTGACGAAAGTCTTCCCGACCCGCTCGCACACCGTCGCGGCGCAGGGCGGCATCTCCGCCTCGCTCGGCAACATGGGCGAGGACGACTGGCGCTGGCACATGTACGACACGGTCAAGGGCTCCGACTGGCTCGGCGACCAGGACGCCATCGAATATCTCTGCCGCCACGCGCCTGCCGCCGTCTACGAACTCGAGCACTGGGGCGTTCCGTTCAGCCGCACCGAGGAAGGCAAGATCTATCAGCGCGCCTTCGGCGGCATGACGCGCAATTACGGCGAGGCGCCGATCCAGCGCACCTGCGCCGCCGCCGACCGCACGGGCCACGCGATCCTTCATACACTGTATGGGCAGTCGCTGCGGCATTCGGCGGAGTTTTTCATCGAGTATTTCGCCCTCGATCTCATCATGGACGAGGAGGGTGCCTGCCGCGGCGTGATGGCCTGGTGCCTCGACACCGGCGAGATCCACCGCTTCCGCGCCAAGACCGTCATCCTCGCGACCGGCGGCTATGGCCGCGCCTATTTCTCCTGCACCTCGGCCCACACCTGCACCGGCGACGGCAACGCCATGGTGCTGCGTGCGGGGCTCCCGCTCCAGGACATGGAATTCGTGCAGTTCCACCCGACGGGCATTTACGGCGCCGGCGTTCTCATCACCGAGGGCGTGCGCGGCGAGGGCGGCTATCTCGTCAATTCC